>NZ_CP107907.1:5316540-6645675 GCF_041434015.1 Streptomyces sp. NBC_00454
TCGCCTGCAGGCTCCCCGCCATCGTGTCCAGGGCCCCGGCCACGATCGCCACCTCGTCCTGGTGGCGCGCCGGGTCCTTCGTGCGCGGGTCGCCGACCCGTGCGTCCAGGTCGCCCTGGGTGATCCGCCGGGCCACCGTCGCCGTCTGGTGCAGCCGGCGCGTCACCCGGGTCACGGCGAAGGCGCCCACCAGCAGGGTGCCGCCGATCGCCAGCACCGAGGACCCGATGATCGCGTTGTCCAGTCCGCTGATGGCCCGCGTGCTCTGCCCGTAGTCGACCGCGGTGGCCAGCGCCTGCCCGTCGGCGGGGGCCGCCGCCCACATCGTCGGCCGGCCGTCGTGATCGGCCACGAGGGTCCCGCGCTGCCCGGACAGGGCCAGCGCCCGCAGCTCCGCCGGGAGCCCGGCCGGATCCAGCCCCGACTCGGGGGGCAGGGTTTCGCCGGCCTCGTAGGCGCTTACGGCGTCGGTCAGCTTGCCCAGCGCCTTCTCCCGGGAGGCCGCCACGGTCTGCCGGGTCACCTCCACGTGCACCAGCGCGCCCAGCACCGCCGCGAGCGAGCAGCACATCACCGCGATGAAGCACGCCGACTTCCAGGTCAGCGTGGCCGTCCAGGAGGGCAGCCGGAGCCTCACGGTGAGGTTCTCGCGGGGGTGGGGCCGGTGCCGGTGCCAGAGCCGGTGCCGTTGCCCCGGCCGGTGCCGGGACCCGTGCCCGGACCCGTGCCGGGGCCGGTGCTCGGGCCGGTGCTCGGACCGGTCGTGGAGTTCGGGGGATTCGGGGCGTTCGGTGGGTTCGGGGGGTTCACTCGGACGATCTGCTCGTGCGTCGGCAGCATCGAGCGCTGCTTCGCGTCCCAGGACCAGGTGGTGTTCACCTCGTAGCCCGGGTTGGCGCTCGGGACGTGCAGGATCACGTCCTCGTTGGCGAGTTCGACGCTGATCACGGTGTCGGTGGTCGCCATGATCCGGTTGAGGCGGCCCGCGTCGTCCGCCGTGTAGACCCGTACGGACATCATCTGGTCGGGGAGCTGGATGCCGACGATCAGCTCGTCCTTCCCGTTGCCGGTGAGGTCCTGGTAGTACGGCGTCAGCACCGGGCACTTGGCGGGATCGGAGCCGGGCTCCCCGCACGCCCTGATCGCGACGACGGTCTCCTTGGGCATCCCGTCGGGGCCGGTCACGGTGGCCGAGTGGGCCCGTACCTCGGCCTGGACGAGGGTCACCGGGTCGATGGCGTGCACGTTCTGGTCCTGGACGGGCGCGATGCCGGGTACGTACTCGGGCGGCGCGCCCCCCGGATCGGCGGGCGGTACGACGGCACCCTTGCGCCCCGGCCACAGATGTACGGGCCCGCTCGCGGTCGGCGTCGCCCCGGCCCCGGCCAGGCCGCCGGGGTCACCGCAGCCGGTGGCCAGCGGCAGCAGGAGCGGAGCCAGCAGGAAGAGGGCGAGACGGCCGCGGCTGCGGCGGCGGGAGGGGGTGGGGCTCGGGCTCAGGTTCGCGCTCGGATTCGGGTTCGCGCTCGGGTTCGCGCGCGGGGTCGGGCTCGGGTTCGGGCTCGGGTTCGGGCTCACGACGGGTGCGCCCTCCTCTCCCGTGGCCGTGTGGGTGTCCACAGTATGCAGAGGAGCATCGTTTCTGCCCGTGCGGCGGGCTGCGCCGGGCTGCGTCCGGGAGCGGGGCTTACGCCTCTTCCGTGCGCCCCCGGCGCAGCATCGCGAAGCCGAGCCCCGCGGCGCCGATCGCCGCGATGCCGCCGCCCGCGGCGAGCAGCAGCACGCCGTCTCCGGGGCCGTCGGCCAGGGTGTGCAGGCGCAGGGCCTCGGCGGGACGGGAGGCGCCCGCGCGGGCGGTCACGTCGGAGGCGGGTACCACCACCCCGTCCCGGCTCGCGGTCTTGTGCCCGGCCCCGGCGACCGCGTGCTCGACGGTGGGCACGTCGTCCCCGACCCAGGAGCTGAGCCGCCCGTCGGCCTGCAGCGCGAGGTGCAGCTCTCCGGCGTCACCGAAGCCCGCGATGCCGTCGCTGCTGGTCAGGGTGGCGGTCTTGGTCCCGTCGGCGGTGAGCACGTCGGCCTGGAAGGCGCCCTTGGCTACGCGGTAGACCTTCGCCTTGGAGACGCCGTCCGCGAGGGAGAGGGTCTGGACCAGGGTCCGCGGGGCGGCACCGGCGTGCGCGGAGGTCGCGGACGGGAGCCCGTCCGCGAGCGCGGCGGCCGCCGGGAACGCCAGCAGCGGGCCGGCGCACGCGGCCACGGCGGCGACGCGAACGAGAGTGCGGCGGCTGCGGCTCACGGTGTTCACGGGGCGTCCTTCGGTACGGGTCCGGCCCTGGTGCGTCCAGGTGCGTCCGGATGCATCCAGCTGTGTGTCCAGGTGGGATAAACGTATGCACCGGCCGTTGCGGTTTCGCCGCGCATTTGTAACAGCCGTACGGCAGCGAGCCGACGGAGTCGTTACACGGCGCGAAGCCGGGACGGGGCCCGGCCGGGAGCGGACCTTCGGCCCTGGCTGCTGCGGTGCGCGTGCGCGTACGCGTCCTGGCTCCCGTCGGCGTCTCTGTACGCGTACCCGTCTCCGTACTCGTATCCGTACTTGTTTCCCCATCCCCTATCCATGACCGGGGGATTGCCGCCGGGCGCCAGTGCTGCTCCCATGGACGGCGGGGGTGAGGGCGATGGCCAAGCGGGGACTCGCAGTGGCGCCGAGCGGCCGGCCCGGCCGGGGGCGGTTGTACGTCAATCTGCCCGACGGCCGGGCGGTGGCCTGGTACGACCGGAAGGCCAACCGGATCAGCGTGCTGGCGGACGAGCGCAGGGAGGAGATCCTCACGGCGTTGCGCCCGTACCTGACCGGAACCGTCGCGATCGGTCCGCCGCCCGTCCCCACGGCTGCGGACCTGCGCCGCCTGGCCCTGCGGCCCGACGACGACCTGGCCCCGAACCGGCCCGGGGAGGACCTGCTGGGCGAGCTCACCCACGGCTCCGCCGGCACCCGCGCCCGGCACCGGCTCCGCCAGGAACTCGCCGCGCGGGAGCGGATCGGCGAGGTGCTGGACGGGCTGTCGGAGTCCGAGGAGTGGCGGGTCCTGCACTCCCTCGGCGGGATCACGGACCACCTGGTGATCGGCCCGCCGGGCGTCTTCTGCATCCGCGCGGTGCCGGGGCGCCGGCAGCGCGCGGTGGTCGGGGAGCTCCTCCTCACGGTCGGCCGCGCCGAACCCCGCCCGGACCCGCGTGCATGCCGCCGGGCGGCGGCGTACGCGACCCGGGCCCTGTCGGCCACGGTGACCCCCGTCCTGGCGGTGGCCGACGCGTCCCGGGTGGAGGTGGCCCCCACCCTCCGCGACGTCCGCGTCCTGACTCCGCCGACGCTGACCCCTTTCCTGACCGCTGCTCCCACGACGCTCAAACCCCCGGACGTGGAGGCGCTGTTCGCGGCCGCGCGGGACTGGACCACGTGGTTGTAGCTGGCGGTGGCCTTGCGGCCCTGTGCCGTGGTCGCGTCGTTTTCGGCTGCGGCGCGGTGGCCTTGAGGCCCTGCGCTGGTGCCGCGCCGTCTCCGTCTGCGGCGCCGCGGCCGCGCCTCAATCGCCGGCGGGGCTTGATTTGGTGCCACGCCGTTGTTCCGGTGCGGGCCCCGTCTGAGCCACTGGCACGCCGCCGCTCCGGTGCTGGTCCCGCCCGTCTGAGCCACTGGCGCGCCGCCGTTGCTCTGGCGCGGGCCGTGCCTGTGCCGCTGGCGCGCCGTGGCCGTCTGCGGGTTCGTTGCCGGGGGCGCTGCCCCCGGGCCCCCGCGCCTCACAACGCCGGCGGGGCTGACCTGGCTTCGTTGGTGGGCCGGGGCCGCTGCGGATGTTCGTCTCGGCTCGCGGAGCCTTTCAGGGTCGGACAGTTGGAAGCGGTGGTGCCCGCTCGGCCTCGACTCACAACCGCAGCACCCCCGACCCACCGGGCACTTCTTCGAACCCCGTCGGCCATGCCCCGGCGGGTGCAGCACGGACGACCACGGATCGTCCTGACCGGCCGACTCCGCCGACATCACCCGGCCCGACCGGAATCCGGCCCGTCGGGCACGTCCAACCCCGCCCAGTCGTCGGCACGTCCTGTCCCGGGCCCGGCCCGTCCGGCCCATCCAACCCCGCCCAGTCGTCGGCACGTCCTGTCCCGGGCCCGGCCCGTCCGGCACGTCCAACCCCGCCCGGCCGTCGGCACGTCCAGTCCGGCGCCCGGCCGTCCGGCATGCCCAACCCCGCCCGCCGTCGGGCATGCCAACCCCGCCCGGTCCATCCAACCCCGACCGGCCTACCCAGCCCCGCCGGCGTTTGAGGCGCGGGGTCTGGGGCGGAGCCCCAGGGGCCCGGCGCAGCCCGGGTCCCGCCTTCGGCCCGTCCGGCGTTTGAGGACCGGGCGCGGCGCAGCCCGGGGGTCCCGCCCCCAGCCGGTCCGGCGTTTGAGGACCAGGTATGGGCAGCGCCCTGGGGCGCCCCAGCCAGTCCGGCGTTTGAGAGCCGGGTCCGGGCAGGGCCCGGGGTGCACGCCAGCCGGTCCGGCGTTTGAGGGCCGGGTCCGGGCAGCGCCCGGGAGTGCACCCCAGCCCGTCCGGCGTTTGAGGGCCGGGTCCGGGCAGAGCCCGGGGAACGGTGGAAGGGTGGGTCGGGGACTGGCCCCGCAGGGACGGGCTCAGGCGGAGGTCCGCTTGCGCGGGGGCGTTGCCTTCTTCGCGGTAGCGGAAGCCGCTCCGGCCGCCGCCGACTTCGTGGACGTGGTCTTCTTCGCGGCGGCCGCCGCCGGCTTCTTCTTCGCGGCAGCAGTCGACGCAGTCGACTTCTTCCCGCCGGCCGCCTTCGGCGCAGCCGCAGCCGCACCTGTAGCCGTACCCCCACCCGACCCCTTGCCCCGGGCCGAAGGCCCCCGGCGGATCGGGGTCACCTCCGCGACCTCCTCCACCCGGCCGGCCCCGGCCCCCGCCCGGGACGCCTTCGCCGCCCGTACGCTGTTCTCCAACGCCGCCATCAGGTCGATCACTTGGCCTCCGGCAGGCTCCACCACGGCCTCCGCCGGCGCGAAGCCGTCACCCGACTTCGCCGCGATCATCGCCTCCACCGCCTCGCGGTAGTCGTCGCGCAGCGAGGCCATTTCCACCTCGCCCAGCGTCGCCATCAGTGCGTCCGCCAGATCCAGTTCGGCTTCCCGTACCGACACCGTCCCCTCGGGGGCGACGCCCTCCGGTACCCGGATCTCGTCGGGCCACAGCAGCCCGTGCATCGCGATCACGTCTCCGACGACCCGCAGCATGCCCAGCCGTTCCCGGCCCCGCAGTGCGTACTTCGCGATGGCCACCTTGTGGCTGCGCTTCAGGGCCTCCCGCAGCAGGGTGTACGGCTTCGAGGCCGTCGCCCCGTTCGCCGCGAGGTAGTACGCCGCGTCCATCTGCAAGGGATCGATCTCGTCGGCCGGTACGAAGGAGACGATCTCGATCGTCCTCGCCGTTGCGATCGGCAGCTGTGCCAGGTCCTCGTCCGTGATCGGGATGAGGGATCCGTCGGCTTCCTCGTACCCCTTGCCGATCTCGGCGGTCGACACCTCCTCCCCGTCCAGCTCGCACACCTTGCGGTAGCGGACGCGGCCGCCGTCGCTGACGTGGATCTGGCGGAAGGAGATCGAGTGGCTCTCGGTGGCGTTGACGAGCTTGATCGGGATGCTGACCAAGCCAAAGGAGATCGCCCCGTTCCATATGGATCGCACGGTTCCTCCTGATTCGTGGCAATCTCATCGTATGACGCCGATCACGATGGTGGAGGGGCGTCGCATCGCGCTCAGCAATCTCGACAAGGTCCTGTACCCGGAGACCGGCTTCACCAAGGGCGAGGTGCTGCACTACTACGCCACCGTCGCGCCCTCGCTGCTGGCCCACGTCCACGACCGGCCGGTGTCGTTCCTGCGCTATCCCGACGGCCCGGACGGCCAGCTCTTCTTCACGAAGAACCCGCCGCCCGGTACCCCCGACTGGGTGAAAACCACCCCGGTTCCCCGCTCCGAGGACCTGCGGGCCGAGCAGGTGGTCGTCGCGGACATGGCCACCTTGATGTGGGCCGCCAACCTCGTCGTCGAGTTCCACACCCCCCAGTGGCCGGCCGGCGCCCCCGCCCTCGCCGACCGTCTGATCCTCGACCTCGACCCCGGCCCGCCCGCCGCGGCCGTCGAATGCTGCGCGGCCGCCCTCTGGCTGCGCGAGCGTCTCGCCGCCGACGGGCTGCACGCCTACGCCAAGACCTCCGGGTCCAAGGGCCTGCACCTGGCGGTCCCGCTCGAGCCGACCCCCTCGGAGCAGGTGTCGGCGTACGCGAAGACCCTCGCCCAGGAGGCCGAGCGCGCGCTCCCCGAGCTCGTGGTGCACCGGATGACCAAGGCGCTGCGCGCCGGGAAGGTCTTCGTCGACCACAGCCAGAACGCCGCCGCCAAGACGACCGCGGCCCCGTACACCCTGCGCGCCCGCGCGCTGCCCACCGTCTCCACGCCGCTCGCCTGGGCCGAGGTGGAGGCCTGCCGCACCCCCTCCGACCTGCTCTTCCTCGCCGACGACATCCCGCCCCGGCTGGCCCGGGACGGCGACCTCTTCGGCCCCCTGCTCCTCCCCGACCGGGCCGGGCGACTGCCGTGATCACCGTCGCGCTGGCCGCCGCCGTACGGAGCCTGCCGCGCGGGCCGGGGCTCGCCTACGAGCCGAAGTTCGACGGCCACCGCCTCGTCGTCCTGCGCACCCTGGAAGGCGTCTCCCTCCAGGCCCGCTCCGGCCGCATCGTCACCGACGCCTTCCCCGACCTCGCCGCCGCGGCCCGGCAGCTGCCCGCGGGGACCGTGCTCGACGGGGAGGTGGTGGTCTGGCACGCCGGCCGCACCGACTTCGCGCTCGTGCAGCGCCGCGCGGCGGCCGCCTCGGCCGCACGTGCCGCCGTACTGGCACACGCGCTGCCGGCCTCGTACGCGGCTTTCGACGTCCTGGAACTCGCCGGGCTGGACCTGCGCGCCCGTCCGTACGAACGCAGGCGCGCGCTCCTCGTCGACCTGCTGCTGCCGCTGGGGCCGCCGCTCCAGCCGGTGCCGATGACCACCGACCCGGAGCTGGCGGAGACCTGGTACGAGACCCTGCCCGCCAGCGGCATCGAGGGCCTGGTCGTCAAGCGGATGGACCAGGCCTACCCGGCGGGCCGGCGCGACTGGCGCAAGCTCCGCCACACGAACGTCCGCGACGCGGCGGTCGTCGGGTACACGGGCACCGCGCGCCGCCCCCTCGCCCTGGTCCTGGTCCTGCCGGTCGGGGACGAGACCCCGCTGGTGTCGAGCCCGCTGACGGCGGCGCTACGGGTCGAGGTGGCGGCGGCGGTGGCCATCCGGGCCGGGGGAGCGGCCGGAGGGCAGGCCGGGGCCCGGGGCGCCACCGTCACGGCCATCGGGGTCGGCGAGGTCCCCTTCCGCCCGCTGGACCCGCCGCTGACGGCCGAGGTCCGCCACACCTCCACCCGCCACCCGCCGCCGGAGGTGCTGCGACTGCGGACGGACATGTGACCCGGACGGAGCTGTGACCCGGACGGAGCTGTGACCCGCGGCGGCCGGCCGCGGGCCACAGGGCCTGGTCGGATGTATCCGGAAGTGCCGGACGGGACGGTCTCAGGCGGGTTTCATGCCGCCCAGCGGCGGCATGGTCGGGGGTTTCCGCGGCCTCGGATTGGGATGCTCGTACCCGGATTCCCGCTCGGCCCGCGCTTCCTCCTGATGGCTGGAGGTCCGGGAGCCGAAGTTCCCGTACCCCTGCATCTCGTGCGGGCGCAGTCCGCGCTCGGGGAATTCGACGTACTCCCGCTCCTCGGAGACCTCGTAGACCGCACCGCCGTCGGGCAGGTGGGGCTGGCTCTCCGGAGTGGGGGGTGCGGGCTCCTGTGCCCGGACCCGCTTGCCCAGCATGAAGCCGCCGAGCAGGAATCCGACCACGATGAGCCCGACGACCAGGAACCACGCGATGTTGGTCAGTGTCCTGTCCATCGCGATGTAGGTCAGGGTCGTGTTCATACTTCCCATTTTCCCGCATTGCGCCAAATTCCACCCAGTCGGCGGCGACCCGCTGTCCTCCGGGCGGAAAGCGGGTCGTAGGGCCTACCCCTTCAGCGGACCGTCGGAATCCCGTACTCCGCGCACTTCCCGGCCCCCGAGCACCGCCAGGATCTCGGCGCAGATGGCCAGTGCCGTCTCCGCCGGGGTCTTGCCGCCGAGATCCAGCCCGATCGGCCCGTGCACCGTCGCGATGCGCGCCTCGCTCACCCCGGCCGCGAGGAGCGCTTCGCGCCGCCGCGTGGTGGTCTTGCGGGAGCCGAGCGCGCCGACGTACGGGATCCCGAGCGCGAGCGCGGTCCGCAGCGTCGGCACGTCGAACTCCGGATCATGGCTGAGCATCGCCAGACAGGCGGCGTCCCTGCGCACCTCGAGCAGCTTCTCCGCCTCGCCCACGGAGACGACCGTACTGACGTCCCACCCGAGCAGCCGGGCCTGCGCCTCGATGACCTCGGCGAGCTCCCCGGACCCGCCGATGACCACGTAGGGGGCCGACGGGTACGCCTCCACGAGCACCAGCCCGGAGCCCCCGTACAGCGCGTCCCGGCCCGGCCGCCGGGTCCCCAGCAGTTCCCCGGCCCGCCGCTCGGCGTCGCTGGAGGGCGCGTCCGCCCCGCGCACCACCACACTGACGGCCCTGTCCGCCCGCTCGTTGAGCTGGGTCACGAGCGCGACCCCGACCCCCTGCCCCAGCAGCTCCCACCACTCACTGGGAATCGCGCCCAGCGGCTGCAGCAGCACCTCGGCCTGCCCGCCACACGTCAGCTTCGCCTCCACGGCCTCGCCGATCCCGACGGACACCTCGCACACCCGTGCGCTCTCCCCGGCCCCCATCGCCGCGGCCTCCGCGACCAGTTCGGCGTCGAACACCCCCCGGTACAGGGCCCCCACGCACTCCCCGCGCGCATCCACGAGCACCGCCCCGGCCGGATCCCGCGGCCCGAACCCCTGCTCGGTCACGGGCCGGGCCAGGAACCCGGCCCGCCCCTCGGCCACCCACCGCCGCGCCGTCTCCACCAAGTCACGCATTTCGCGCCGCCCCATCCTCACCGTCAGAGCACGCCACAAAGCACCAGGTCAGCGACCCAAAGTGGCCTCAACTCCAACCTACGCACCCCCACCCCCGCCCCCCACCCCCCAAAACCCACAGACCCACCCCCACATCCTTCGTACGGACCACCGGAACCGTAGGAAGGGGACTTCGGGAAGCCCGCCTGCCGTGGTGCCCTGCGCACTGCACTGACGGGGTGAACTCGAGCACCCCCCTGGAGAAGTGACTCAACCAGCTTCCGGAACGACAGCCGACCGCCCTGCTCGAGGAACGGGATCTCCCGCTGGCTGCCGGTCCCACCCGCCCAACGAACGCGCACGCGGCTTACAGCGCGTCCTGGACCGGTCCGCGGTGTCCCGGCGAGCGCCCGCACTCCAGCTGCGACGCTCAACGAGGCAGGCTAGAGGGCGACGAGTCGGATGGCTCCGACTTGGATGATCTTGATCTCTCCCGCCTTCACTGTCGGACCGTATTACTAGTGTGGTCGCCGTGGGAGGGGAACACATGACACAGGCGCCCGCCGAGGGTACGGACATCAAGTGGCTGCTGCAGCCGATCGGGCAGGCCGCCCAGCGCGGCCCCCAGCACTTCGAGCACTCCGTCCGGAAGGGAGTGGAGCTCGCCGACTACGCGGCCGAGCTCGGTGACCAGGCGGATGAACTCGAGACGCTCTTCCCCGAGGGACGCGCTCGGTTCTGGGGGTCGGTGCGGGCCAAAAAGGACGGCCACGCCAAGAACAAAGCGATCGACAGTACCCGTCCGGGCGACGAGGTGCTGTTCTACGCCAAGGGGTCGTTCATCGCTCGGGCCAAGGTCGTGGCCGCCTTCAGGAACCGGGCCCTGGCCGAGAAGATCTGGGACCGGGACAAGGACGGCAACCCCTGGGAGTACATGGTCGCCCTCGACGACGTCGTCGAGATGAGCGTCCCGGCCCGGCGGATTTTGGCGGGGCTGGACTACAAGGCCGGCCACGTCCAGTCCATGATCCAGGTGGCGGCCGCAAATGTGCTCCGCCTCCGCCCGTTGCTGGATGATCCGGACCCGGCACTGCCGCTGACCGAAGAGCCGATGATTCCGCGACAGGAACAGCGCGCACCCCGGCTCGGGAGCGAGGATCTGCTGCGCATCCTCGGCGACTTGAAGACCTACCCCCAGCCGGACGGCAGCCCGGCCCGCCACAAGCCACTGGCCCTGCTCTGGGCGATCGGCCGACTGACGGCAGGGTTGGAGAGGCTCGCGCCTTGGGAGGAGTTCGAGGCGGAAGTTGGCTCTCTGCTGGAGGAGTTCGGCGGGGAACATGACCGCAAGACGCCCGAGTACCCGTTCTGGCACCTGCGCAGTAGCGGACTGTGGGAGGTTCAGGGCATCGACGAGGGCGGGTTCAAGCCCACACCAGCGGCCCTGCGCGCGGCCAAGGCCCGAGCGGGCTTCAGCAGCGACGCGGCGAAGCGTCTCAAGCGCGCTCTTACCCGCGCCCAGGCAGTTCGCCGCTTGCACTCCACGTACTTCGCCGAGTCAGGCATAGACGAGGACGTACTCCTCGACCGGGTGGGCCTCGACGGGTACAGCAGTGCCAGTGGACGGCGTACGGCCACCCCGGCGGTGCCCGGCCCCGTAGCTCGCCGCCCGGCAACCGGCACCCGGCCCGACCGCGACCGCAGTCTGCCCGACGAGGTCAAGATCCTGCACGAAGACCGGTGTCAGGTGTGCGGCCAGCAGTTGGAGACACGGGACAGCCACTACAGCGAGGCTGCGCACATCCAGGGTGTTTCCAGCCCGCACCTGGGGCCTGACGTACTGGAGAACCTGCTCTGCCTCTGCCCCAACCACCACAAGCAGTTCGACCACTTCGGCATCTACATCGATGTGGACTGGGCGGTCCGGCACACCAGAAGCGGTGAGCAGATCGGAACCCTCACGCTCATTCCCGGGCACCGGGTGGATCCGGAGTACGTCGAGTACCACCGGGACCTGTGCCTCCGTATCTAGTAGACCGCGGGCTCTCGTCCCCAACGCCAGCACGCCCCTACCGCCGGAGCAGGGGTACCCGACCCGCTTCGCCGGCCGACCAGAACGTGGCGCGCCGGTACACCGACTGACCGCGGTGGCTCCCGGCCGCCGCCGTGCGAGACGTCCTGCGCGAGGTCTTCGGCGGCGGTCGAGCATGATCGGCTGTCCACGTGGCTCAACGCCCGGCGTCGACCCCACCGAGGTCGCCGAGCGGGCGGGCAACAGCGTGGAAGTGCTGCTCAGTCGGTACGCGAAGTGCCTCGATGGTCGGCAGGAGGTGGCCAACCGGAGGATTGAAGATCTGCTCAGCGAGTACGAGTGATCGCGAGTGACTGGCGATACGCTGCGAGGCCCCTGGACCTGTCCGGGGGCCTTCCGTGTTTCTGCCGCTGACCTGCGCCGATGGACCAAGATCCTGTCCACGAATAGTCCACAGGGTCTGACATACGGGTGCACAGGGCCGCAGTTGGCTGCGCATACGCGAAGACCCCACTCTCAGCGTTACCGCTGATGGCGGGGTCTTTGGGCACTTCCTGCGAAGTGCCCCCGGCAGGATTCGAACCTGCGCACACGGCTCCGGAGGCCGTTGCTCTATCCCCTGAGCTACGGGGGCGCTGTCGCTGGTGTTGCTGCGACGGGTTGAACACTACCAGCTTCCGGTGAGTGATCAGGAACCCGTTTGTGGGCGGAGGAGGGGTGGGTCGCCCGGAGGGGGTGGAAGTGGCGAAAACCCGGACGCGGGGGCCGGGGTCGACCTACTCTCGAGTTGTGTCAGGCACCTCGGGCCGGGTGCTTGTTGTCGACGACAACAAGGTCATCCGGCAGCTGATCAAGGTCAATCTCGAGCTGGAGGGCTTCGAGGTCGTGACCGCGAACGATGGTGCCGAGTGTCTGGATGTCGTGCACCACGTGATGCCCGACGTGATCACCCTTGATGTGGTCATGCCTCGCCTGGACGGCTTCGGGGCGGCCGCGCAGTTGCGGGCCGATCCCCGGACGCGGCATCTGCCCGTCGCGATCGTGAGCGCCTGTACGCAGCAGGAGGTCGAGGCCGGGATCGCCGCCGGGGTCGACGCCTTCCTCGCCAAGCCCTTCGAGCCCACCGAGCTGGTACGGGTCGTGCGGCGGCTCATCGAGCGGCGCGACCGGCGGGAGCGGAAAGGCGCTCCCGCCGGGAGGGGCAGGGGATAGATAGAGGGAGGGGATGGAGGAGGACCATCCGCGCCCGTGTCGGCGCCGGGGTGAGGCCGGATGCTTCTGGTCGGGTGCCGCCTTCTTCGGTTCGGAGTCCTCTCTGTTCCGTTCGCATCGCCCTGTGCTCTGTTCACATGGCGAAACCCTTCGCGTGACCTCGGGGCTTCTCCCCTAGGCTGGTCACGTGACCCCCGCTGACCTCTCCCGTTCCGTCGTGCGCGCCGTGCGCTGCGCCGTCGAGGACGGGGAGCTGCCCGCCGGAGTGGTCGTGCCCGAGCGGGTCGTCGTCGAGCGGACCCGGCCCGGGGGAGTGGGGGACTACGCCTCGCCCGTCGCCTTCGGGGTCGGGAGGGGTGCCGGGGTCGCGCCCCGTGGGGTGGCCGAGGTGCTGGCCCCGCGGCTGGCGGCCCTTCCCGGGATCGAGCGCGTGGAGATCACCGGCGCCGGGTTCCTGAACTTCGTGCTCGCGGGGAGTTCCGTCGCCGAGGTCGTACGGGACGTACGCGCCCGGGGCCCGCGGTACGGGTTCGCCCCCGACGGGGAGCCGCGCGCGCGGGTCGTACGCGATGCCGTGCTGCGGATCGAGCGGAGTCAGGCCGACCGCAGTCAGGGCCGGCCGGTGGGGGGCGGGCCCGCCCCCGTCGCCCCCGTCGCCAAGCGGGACGGCGACGTGGTCGCCCGCTACGGCGCCGACGCCGCCGCCTGGGCGATGCTCTGCGTGCCCGCGCACGAGACCCCGGTGTTTCCCGCGTGGCTGCTGGTGCAGGACGAGTCCAGTGAGTTCTTCCGGGTTCGGTACGCCCACGGCCGCGCCCGGGCGCTGATCCGCAATGCCGGCCAGTTGGGATTCCGCCCGGACCCCGGAGACGTCGACGGCAGTGCCGACGCGCTGCTCGGTGCGCTCGTCGACTACCCCCTCGTCCTCGAAGCCGCCGCGCACCACCGTGCGCCCGAGCGGCTCGTGCGGCACCTCGTCGTGCTGGCGGACGCCCTGCTCGACTTCCAGTACCACGTCCTGCCCAAGGGGGACGAGAAACCCTCGGCCGCCCACCGCGCCCGGCTGGCCCTTGCCGAAGCCGCCGGGACGGTGCTGGCCGGCGGCCTGGCCCTGCTCGGTATAGACGCACCCGACCACCTGTGATGCCTGTGATGCCTGCGATGCGCGAGCGGTGCGATGTGATGCGCCCGCGATGCGAGTCGCCTGCGTTCCGGATGATTTGCGAAGAGAGATTGCCGAGATGAGCCGTTCCGCACACCCCGCCGGGCCCCGCCACGCCGATGTCCTGCCCGAGGGGCACTACTCCCCGCCGGCCGCCGACCTCAACGCGCTGGACGAGAAGGTCTGGGCCCGGACCGTCCGGCGCAACGACGAGGGCGTCGTGACCGTCGGCGGGATCGAAGTCACCAAGCTCGCCGAGGAGTTCGGGACGCCCGCGTACTTCATGGACGAAGAGGACTTCCGCGCGCGCTGCCGCGCCTGGGCGCACGCCTTCGGGCCCGGCGCCGACGTCTTCTACGCCGGGAAGGCCTTCCTCTCCAAGGCCGTCGTGAAGTGGCTGCGGGAGGAAGGGCTCAACGTGGACGTGTGCTCCGGCGGGGAGCTCGCCACCGCGCTCGCCGCCGGGATGCCCGCCAAGCAGATCGCCTTCCACGGGAACAACAAGTCGGCCGCCGAGATCACCCGGGCGATCGAGGCCGGCGTCGGGCGGATCGTGCTCGACTCCTTCCAGGAGATCGCCCGCGTCGCGCACATCGCCCGCGAGCTCGGCGTGCGCCAGCCCGTGCAGATCCGCGTGACGGTGGGCGTCGAGGCGCACACGCACGAGTTCATCGCCACCGCGCACGAGGACCAGAAGTTCGGGATCGCCGTCGCCGACGGGTCCGCCGCCGAGGCCGTACGGCGCGCGCTGGGCCACGACAGCCTGGAGCTGCTCGGCGTCCACTCGCACATCGGCTCGCAGATCTTCGACATGGCCGGATTCGAGGTCTCCGCGAAGCGCGTGGTGCGGCTGCTGGCCGCCGTGCGCGACGAGCACGGGGTCGAGCTGCCCGAGATCGACCTCGGCGGCGGGCTCGGCATCGCCTACACCTCCGCGGACGACCCGCGCGAGCCGCACGAGATCGCCAAGGCCCTGCACGAGATCGTCGCCCGTGAGTGCGAGAGCGCCGGACTGCGCGCACCGCGGATCTCGGTGGAACCCGGACGGGCCATCGTCGGGCCGACCGCCTTCACCCTCTACGAGGTCGGGACGATCAAGCCGCTGGAGGGACTGCGTACGTACGTCTCCGTCGACGGCGGCATGTCCGACAACATCCGCACCGCCCTCTACGACGCCGAGTACGCGGTCACGCTGGTCTCCCGCACCTCCGACGCCGAGCCCATGCTCGTCCGTGTCGTCGGCAAGCACTGCGAGAGCGGTGACATCGTGGTGAAGGACGCCTTCCTGCCCGCGGACCTGGCCCCGGGGGACCTGCTGGCGGTGCCCGCGACCGGTGCGTACTGCCGTTCGATGGCCAGCAACTACAACCACGCGCTGCGTCCGCCGGTGGTCGCCGTGCGCGACGGGCAGGCCCGTGTCATCGTCCGCAGGGAGACGGAGGAAGATCTCCTGCGTCTCGATCTCGGATAAATGAAATTGGTGTCTCACTCAATGGACCGAGGGTGGAAACTGCTGTCCATTGAGTGAGACTGGTTCACACCTGGGGTGCAAGCCGTTCCCCGGGTACTGATGTGAAGATCGAAAGGCGTAGGTCGAATGATGCGTACGCGTCCGCTGAAGGTGGCGCTGCTGGGCTGTGGAGTGGTCGGCTCAGAGGTGGCCCGCATCATGACGACGCACGCCGACGATCTGACGGCCAGGATCGGCGCGCCCGTAGAGATCGCGGGCGTGGCCGTGCGCCGTCCCTCCAAGGTCCGTGAGGGCATCGACCCGGCCCTGATCACCACCGATGCGACCGCACTGCTCAAACGCGGCGACATCGACGTGGCCATCGAGGTCATCGGCGGCATCGAGCCGGCCCGCACCCTGATCACCACCGCCTTCGAGCACGGCATCTCCGTCGTCTCGGCGAACAAGGCGCTGCTCGCCCAGGACGGCGCCGCGCTGCACGCCGCGGCCGAGCAGCACGGGCTGGACCTGTACTACGAGGCCGCCGTCGCCGGCGCCATCCCGCTGGTCCGCCCGATGCGCGAGTCCCTCGCGGGCGACAAGATCAACCGTGTGATGGGCATCGTCAACGGCACGACGAACTTCATCCTCGACAAGATGGACTCCACCGGCGCGGGCTACCAGGAGGCCCTCGACGAGGCCACCGCCCTCGGGTACGCCGAGGCCGACCCGACCGCCGACGTGGAGGGCTACGACGCCGCCGCCAAGGCCGCGATCCTGGCCGGCATCGCCTTCCACACCCGGGTCCGCCTCGACGACGTCTACCGCGAGGGCATGACCGAGGTCAGCGCCGCCGATTTCGCCTCCGCGAAGCGGATGGGCTGCACGATCAAGCTCCTCGCCATCCTGGAGCGCGCCGCCGACGGCGAGTCCGTGACCGCCCGCGTGCACCCGGCGATGATTCCGCTGACCCACCCGCTCGCCTCCGTCCGCGAGGCGTACAACGCCGTCTTCGTCGAGGCGGAGGCCGCCGGGCGGCTCATGTTCTACGGGCCCGGCGCGGGCGGTTCGCCGACCGCGTCGGCGGTCCTCGGCGACCTGGTCGCCGTCTGCCGCAACAAGCTCGCCCAGGCAACGGGGCCGGGCGAGTCCGCGTACACCCAGCTGCCGGTCAGCCCCATGGGGGATGTCGTCACCCGCTACCACATCAGCCTCGATGTGGCGGACAAGCCGGGCGTCCTCGCCCAGGTGGCGACCTGCTTCGCGGAGCACGGTGTCTCCATCGACACCGTCCGGCAGAAGGGCAAGGACGGCGAGGCCTCCCTCGTCGTCGTCACCCACCGCGCACCCGACGCCGCCCTCACCGGGACCGTCGAGGCGCTGCGGAAGCTGGACACCGTCCGCGGTGTGGCCAGCATCATGCGTGTTGAAGGGGAGTAAGGACCCATGACCAGCAATCGCACCCACCAGTGGCGCGGCATCATCGAGGAGTACCGGGACCGCCTGCCGGTGACGGACGCGACTCCCGTGGTCACGCTCCGCGAGGGCGGCACTCCCCTCGTCCCCGCACAGGTGCTCTCCGAGCGCACCGGCTGCGAGGTACACCTCAAGGTCGAGGGCGCGAACCCCACGGGGTCCTTCAAGGACCGCGGCATGACCATGGCGATCACCAAGGCCAAGGAGGACGGCGCCAAGGCCGTCATCTGCGCCTCCACGGGCAACACTTCGGCGTCCGCCGCCGCCTACGCGGTGCGCGCCGGGATGGTCTGCGCCGTCCTCGTGCCCCGCGGCAAGATCGCGCTGGGCAAGATGGGCCAGGCCCTGATCCACGGCGCGAAGATCCTGCAGGTCGACGGCAACTTCGACGACTGCCTCGACCTCGCCCGCGCGCTGTCCGACAACTACCCGGTGGCGCTGGTCAATTCGGTCAACCCGGTGCGCATCGAGGGCCAGAAGACGGCCGCGTTCGAGATCGTGGACGCGCTCGGCGACGCCCCCGACATCCACGTGCTGCCCGTGGGCAACGCCGGCAACATCACCGCGTACTGGAAGGGCTTCAAGGAGTACAAGGCCGATGGCCTGGCCTCCCGTACGCCCCGCGTGTGGGGTTTCCAGGCCTCCGGGTCCGCGCCGATCGTGCGTGGCGAGGTCGTCAAGGAGCCGCACACCATCGCCACCGCGATCCGGATCGGCAACCCGGCTTCCTGGGACTACGCCCTGGCGGCCCGGGACGAGTCGGGCGGCTTCATCGACGAGGTGACGGACCGCCAGATCCTGTCCGCCTACCGCCTGTTGGCCGCTCAGGAGGGCGTCTTCGTCGAGCCCGCCTCGGCCGCTTCGGTCGCCGGCCTGCTCAAGGCGGCCGAGCTTGGACTGGTCGACCCCGGCCAGAAGATCGTCTGCACGGTCACCGGCAACGGCCTGAAGGACCCCGACTGGGCGGTCGCCGGCGCTCCGCAGCCGATCACCATCCCGGTCGACGCCGAGGCCGCCGCCGTGCGCCTCGGACTCCTCTGAGTCTTCTCAGCCGCTGCCGCGGCCCAGAAGTACGGCAGTAGTCGAGTTGCCGGATTCCGGAAGTCTTTCGAAGGCTGAGGAATCCGGCAACTCGGGCCGTACGGCACCGATAACCCCGCAGGAAGCCCGGCCCGGCCGACGGGCGTGCGCGACACGCACCGTGCGCCTGCCGTGCGCCCTATGTCGGAGAAGAACCTTCCTTCGATAGGCTGTCCTTACATCCGCCGCCGCGCATATGTCCGCGGTGCTGCCCACAGGGCCTTCGGGTGTCGTACGTTCTCCAGTACATTCACAGCGAGCCAGCGAATATCTCGTCTCGCACAGTCACAAGGAGTGTCATCGGACGATGGCCGGTCCAGCGTTCCGCGCCGCCGCCGTACGGGTGCGCGTCCCCGCCAGCAGTGCCAATCTCGGCCCGGGCTTCGACGCCCTGGGCCTGGCCCTGGGGCTCTACGACGATGTCGTCGTCCGCGTGGCCGATTCCGGCCTCGACATCGACATCGCGGGCGAGGGTGCCGACACCCTCCCGCGGGACGAGAGCCACCTCCTCGTACGTTCCATGCGTACCGCCTTCGACCTGCTGGGCGGCCAGCCGCGCGGCCTCGAGGTCGTCTGCGCCAACCGGATCCCGCACGGCCGCGGCCTGGGATCCTCCTCCGCCGCCATCTGTGCCGGCATCGTCGCCGCCCGCGCCGTGACCATAGGCGGAGAGGCCAAGCTCGACGACGCGGCGCTGCTGGAGCTCGCCACCGAGATCGAGGGCCACCCCGACAACGTCGCCGCCTGTCTGCTCGGCGGTTTCACCCTCGCGTGGATGGACGGCGGCAGCGCCAAGGCGATCCGCATGGAGCCCGCCGATTCCATCGTTCCGGTGGTCTTCGTCCCCTCCAAGCCGGTCCTGACGGAGACCGCGCGCGGCCTGCTGCCGCGCACCGTCCCGCACGTGGACGCAGCCGTCAACGCGGGCCGTGCGGCCCTGCTCGTCGAGGCTCTGACCAGGCGTCCCGAGTTCCTGCTGCCGGCCACCGAGGACCGACTCCACCAGGAGTACCGGTCCCCGGCGATGCCCGAGAGCGTGGCGCTCGTGGCCCGACTGCGGGCGGACGGCATCCCCGCGGTCATCTCCGGCGCGGGCCCCACGGTCCTCGCGCTGGTCGACAACGGCGCGGCCGACAAGGTCGCGCAGCTCGCGGGCGAGGGGTGGGCGGCCAACCGCCTCGCACTCGACGCCGCGGGCGCGAGCGTACTTCCGCTGGGAACGCAGGGCGGCTGAGAATTGCCGTAGGCGGTGGGACAGGGAAACCCACCGCCGGCTCCCAGAGGCGGGTGGACCGGGCAGTCCACCCGCGCGGAAGGGCGCGATTGCCGGTGATTGAGAGGGGGAATATCTGTTGGATCCGGTAGTGTTAGTCTCAAGTGCGCATCCGAAGCCGCCATGGCTTGGTGCACAGTGTCCCTATCAGGGACCACCTTTCTTCCGGGAGCCTCCCCGACTGCTTTGATCGCTGCCAGCAGTTTCGAGCACGCTCCGGAATCGGCGTGACATTCCCACGCTTCCAGCTCGGGGGCTTCTCGCCGGAACCACCCATGCACATGCACGTTTCTCTCCGCCGTATCTATACGGGCGGACCACCGCCCCGGCTGCAGTCCACGACCCATCAGGTCACGGACCGCCGTCGGACAGCACAACCGGTCGCCGAGCCAGACAGGCCGACGTCCGCTCCAGGGAAGGACCCTTCGTGAGCGACACCACCGATCTGATGGGCGCTGCCGACACCAATGTCGACACCAGTGCCCCCGCCGCGGGCGCCGCGACCAAGCGTCGCCGCTCCGGCACCGGCCTCGATGGCATGGTCCTGGCCGAGCTGCAGCAGGTCGCGTCGGGCCTCGGCATCAGGGGCACCGCGCGGATGCGCAAGGGCCAGCTGATCGAGGTCATCAAGGAGGCGCAGGCGGGCAGCAGCGCCCCCAAGGCAGCGGCCTCCGCGCCCGCCGACACCGCCGCCGAGGCCAAGCCGAAGCGCCGTGCCACCAGCAAGGCCCGTACGGGCGAGGCCGCCGAGGCCCCCGCCGAGAAGACCGCCGCGCAGGCGCAGATCGACATCCCGGGCCAGCCGGCCAGTGAGGACGCCCCGGTCGGCGAGCGCCGCCGCCGTCGTGCGACCGCCCCCTCCGGCAGCCCCGAGGGCTCGGCCCCCGCCGCCGTCGTACAGGTCGAGCAGAAGACCGAGGCCGCTCCGGCCGCCCAGGTCGCCCAGGTCGAGGTCAAGGCCGAGGCGGCCACCGCCGTCTCCGGCCAGGCCCCGGCGCAGGCCCAGGAAGGCGAAGGCCGCGGCCGGCGCGAGCGCCGTGAGCGCGGCAACGACCGTGGCGAGCGCCGCGAGCGCCGCGACCGCGGTGCCAAGGCCGACGACCAGGGCCAGGCCGGCCAGGGTCAGGGTCAGGCCCAGGCGGGTCAGTCCGGCCAGGCCGGTCAGGGCCAGGGCGGCGGCCGGCAGGACCGGACCGACCGTCAGGACCGCCAGCAGCAGGGCGGCCGGGGCCAGGGCCAGGGTCAGGGTCAGCAGGGCGGCGGCCGTCAGGACCGGGACCGTCAGGACAACGGCCCCCAGGACGACTTCGACGAGGACGGCCGTCGCGGCCGTCGCGGCCGCTACCGCGACCGCCGTGGCCGTCGCGGGCGCGACGAGTTCGCCCCGGTCGAGACCCCGGTCGCCGACGACGACGTCCTGATCCCCGTCGCGGGCATCCTGGACATCCTCGACAACTACGCGTTCATCCGGACCTCGGGCTACCTGCCCGGCCCGAACGACGTGTACGTCTCCCTCGCCCAGGTCCGCAAGGCCGGGCTCCGCAAGGGCGACCACACCACCGGCGCGGTCCGCCAGCCCAAGGACGGCGAGCGCCGCGAGAAGTTCAACGCGCTCGTGCGCCTGGACTCCGTCAACGGCATGGCGCCCGAATCCGGCCGCGGCCGCCCGGAGTTCCAGAAGCTGACCCCGCTCTACCCGCAGGACCGGCTCCGCCTGGAGACCGACCCGGGCGTGCTGACCACCCGCATCATCGACCTCGTGTCGCCGATCGGTAAGGGCCAGCGCGGTCTGATCGTGGCTCCGCCGAAGACCGGTAAGACCATGATCATGCAGGCGATCGCCAACGCGATCACGGTCAACAACCCCGAGTGCCACCTGATGGTCGTCCTGGTCGACGAGCGTCCGGAAGAGGTCACCGACATGCAGCGGTCGGTGAAGGGCGAGGTCATCTCCTCGACCTTCGACCGTCCGGCCGAGGACCACACCACCGTCGCCGAGCTGGCCATCGAGCGCGCCAAGCGCCTCGTCGAGCTGGGTCACGACGTGGTCGTCCTGCTGGACTCCATCACCCGCCTGGGCCGCGCGTACAACCTCGCGGCCCCCGCCTCCGGCCGCATCCTGTCCGGTGGTGTCGACTCGACCGCGCTGTACCCGCCGAAGCGCTTCTTCGGTGCCGCGCGCAACATCGAGGACGGCGGCTCGCTGACCATCCTGGCCACCGCGCTGGTCGACACCGGCTCGCGCATGGACGAGGTGATCTTCGAGGAGTTCAAGGGCACCGGCAACATGGAGCTCAAGCTCGACCGGAAGCTCGCCGACAAGCGCATCTTCCCGGCCGTGGACGTGGACCCCTCGGGCACCCGCAAGGAGGAGATCCTCCTCAACAGCGAGGAGCTCGCCATCGTCTGGAAGCTCCGCCGGGTGCTGCACGCGCTCGACTCGCAGCAGGCCATCGAGCTGCTCCTCGACAAGATGAAGCAGACGAAGTCGAACGCCGAGTTCCTCATGCAGATCGCGAAGACGACCCCGGCCGGCAAGAACGACGACTGAGGTCTCCCCGTAGCACCTGCCTGAACCCGACCGCCCCCGCCGCACCCGCGACGGGGGCGGTCGGGCTTTCCGGGGGCCGCGGCCCGCGGCCCCGGTCAGGCCGTACGGGCTCAGGCCGTACGGGCTCAGGCCGTACGGGGCCGCGTGCGCGGGTGCGACCTTTGCCACACTCCGTACCCGCCCGGGCCCCCGGAGTCACTCCGCGCCCGGGAAGGAAACCGCAGGTAGGGGCGGGATTACGCGGTGTTTGTTCAGATCCGTCCGGTTCCCCGTCCCGGTTCGGGCGCCGCGGCGGGCGTGGAACCCTTGAAGGCGTCCGTCCGTCTGTGTCAGGGGGAATGGGGAGCGGAACCGAGCAGAGACAGGCAGGCAGGAAGAAGCATGAGCCAGGACAACAGGGGCGGCGGCCGCAGGGCCGGCGCGGGCCGACGACGACGGAAACCGGCCAGGCGGCGCCGGGCCGTCGCCATCGTCGCGTGGACCGCTGCCGGAGTGGTCGTCCTGGGTGGGGCGGGGCTCGGCTACTTCTACTTCAAGCTCAACGGGAACCTGAAGACGGTCGACATCAACGCGGCCCTCGGCAAGGACCGTCCGCAGAACGTGGACAACGGCTCCATGGACATCCTCGTCCTCGGCTCCGACTCGCGCGGCGGCGCCAACGGCGAGTACGGCCAGGACGACGGCGGCTCCGCCCGCTCCGACACCGCGATGATCGTCCACCTGAACGAGGGCCACAGCCGGGCCAGCGTCGTATCGATACCGCGCGACACCCTGGTGACCCGGCCCGCCTGCAAGACCTCGAACGGCAAGACCGACCCGGGCGGCACGCGCCGGATGTTCAACGAGTCCTTCACCGTCGGCGGGGCGGCCTGTGCGGTCGCGACGGTGGAGAAGATGTCGGGGATCCGCATGGACCACTACCTCGAGGTCGACTTCACGGGCTTCAAGAAGATCATCGACACCCTCGGCGGCGTCGAGGTGACGACCAGCAAGCCGATCAAGGACGACTTCAGCCACCTCGACCTGCCGGCCGGCACCAACCGGCTGAACGGAGAGCAGGCCCTCGGCCTCGTCCGGACCCGCCACGGAGTCGGCGACGGCGGCGACCTCGGTCGAATACAGCTCCAGCAGGCCTTCATCAAGGCCCTGATCAAGCAGGTCAAGTCCATCGGCGTCTTCGACAACCCGAAGAAGCTCCTCGACATCGCCGACTCCGCGACCAAGGCGCTCACCACCGACAAGGCGCTCGGCGACGTGAAGTCCCTCATGGGCTTCGCCCAGGGCCTCCAGGGCATCGGCCCCGACAACATGCAGATGATCACCCTCCCGGTGACCGGGGACCTGCGCGACCCCAACCGCGTGGTCCCGCTCACCAAGGAGTCCAAGCTGGTCTGGGACGCCCTGCTGGCCGACCAGCCGGTCCCCGCCGAGGCCACCGCGAACTCGGCCGGCGACAAGGGCGCGATCGGCTCGATCGTCCAGTAGGACCGCACGGACCGGCGAAACGCCTGGTCACAAGGGTTCCGCCCGGGCGCGGAATAGTTCACGGACCCCTGCCGTTGAGGGAGGCGTCCTCAGAATTTTGACAGGCAGCCCGGTCCTGGCAGACTGGTCTGTCGGCCCCGGTTCACGCAGCGCGCAATTCGGCTCCTGCGACCCGGCGCCCTCCCGAATCTAGGAGACACCTTGAAGCGCGATGTTCACCCCCAGTACGTCGAGACCCAGGTCAGCTGCACCTGTGGCGCGTCGTTCACCACCCGTAGCACCCTGACCGAAGGCACCATCCGTGCCGAGGTCTGCTCCGAGTGCCACCCGTTCTACACGGGCAAGCAGAAGATCCTCGACACCGGTGGCCGCGTGGCCCGCTTCGAGGCCCGCTTCGGCAAGGCTGCACAGAAGTAGCGAGCCTCCGGCGCCGGTTTCCGGCTGCACCCTGTTGCTACGGGGGCAGCCGGACCGGCGCCTTTCTCGTCCCGCAGCCCTTTTCTTCACTTTCACCATCAGGAGCCCCCGATGTTCGAGGCGGTCGAGGAACTGATCGGCGAGCACGCCGATCTTGAAAAGAAGCTCGCCGACCCTTCGGTCCACTCGGATCAGGCCAACGCGCGCAAGCTCAACAAGCGCTACGCGGAGCTGACCCCGATCGTCGCGACCTTCCGTGCCTGGAAGCAGTCCGCCGAGGACATCGAGACGGCGAAGGAGTTCGCGGCCGACGACCCGGACTTCGCGGCCGAGGTCAAGGTACTGAGCGCACAGCGCGAGGAGCTCACCGAGAAGCTCCGCCTGCTGCTCGTACCGCGCGACCCCAGCGACGACAAGGACGTGCTCCTCGAGGTCAAGGCGGGCGCGGGCGGCGACGAGTCGGCCCTGTTCGCCGGCGACCTGCTGCGCATGTACCTGCGCTACGCCGAGCGCGTGGGCTGGAAGACCGAGATCATCGACGCCACCGAGTCCGAGCTCGGCGGCTACAAGGACGTCCAGGTCTCCGTCCGCACCAAGGGCGGCAACGGTGCCACCGAGCCCGGCCAGGGCGTCTGGGCCCGCCTGAAGTACGAGGGCGGCGTGCACCGCGTCCAGCGCGTTCCGGCCACCGAGTCCCAGGGCCGCATCCACACCTCCGCCGCCGGCGTGCTCGTCACCCCGGAAGCCGAGGAGGTCGAGGTCGAGGTCAACATGAACGACCTCCGCATCGACGTGTACCGCTCCTCGGGCCCCGGCGGCCAGTCCGTCAACACCACCGACTCCGCGGTGCGCATCACGCACCTGCCGACCGGTGTGGTCGCCTCCTGCCAGAACGAGAAGAGCCAGCTCCAGAACAAGGAGCAGGCGATGCGCATCCTGCGCTCGCGCCTGCTGGCCGCCGCGCAGGAAGCCGCCGAGCAGGAGGCCTCCGACGTGCGCCGCAGCCAGGTGCGCTCCGTGGACCGCTCCGAGAAGATCCGTACGTACAACTACCCGGAAAACCGGATCTCGGACCACCGGACGGGCTTCAAGGCGTACAACTTGGACCAGGTGCTCGACGGGGACCTCGACTCGGTCATCCAGGCCTGTGTCGACACGGATTCCGCCGCCAAGCTGGCGTCCGCGCACTGACCCGTGCGCGAGCCGGCCTGACCTGCCCGACCAGCGCAGTACCCCTGCAGGACCCCCCCGCACCGAACCCCGTACGACAGCAGCCCGGAGGACCAGCGTGAACTTGCTGCTTGCCGAGGTGGCCCAGGCCACCCAGCGGCTGGCCGCCGCCGGCGTGCCCTCACCGCGCTTCGACGCGGAGGAGCTCGCGGCCTTCGTGCACGGCGTCAAGCGGGGGGAACTGCACCACGTCAAGGACGCGGACTTCGACGCCCGCTACTGGGAGGCCGTCGCCCGCCGCGAGGCGCGAGAGCCGCTCCAGCACATCACCGGCCGCGCCTTCTTCCGGTACCTGGAGCTCCAGGTCGGGCCCGGGGTCTTCGTGCCCCGGCCCGAGACCGAGTCGGTCGTGGACTGGGCCATACAGGCCGTCCGGGCGATGGACGTCGTCGAGCCGCTGATCGTGGACCTGTGCACCGGATCGGGCGCCATCGCGCTCGCCATGGCGCAGGAGGTGCCGCGCTCGCGCGTTCACGCCGTGGAGCTGTCCGAGGACGCCCTGCTGTGGACCCGCAAGAACGCCGAGGGCTCGCGGGTCACCGTCCACCAGGGCAACGCGCTCAGCGCGCTGCCCGAGCTGGACGGACAGGTCGACCTGGTCATCTCGAATCCGCCGTACATCCCGCTCACCGAGTGGGAGTACGTGGCCCCCGAGGCCCGGGACCACGACCCCGAGATGGCGCTCTTCTCCGGCGAGGACGGCCTCGACACCATCCGCGGCATCGAACGCACCGCCCACCGCCTGCTGCGGCCCGGCGGCATCGTGGTCATCGAGCACGCCGACACCCAGGGCGGCCAGGTCCCGTGGATCTTCGCCGAGGAGCGGGGCTGGGCCGACGCCGCCGACCACCCCGACCTCAACAACCGGCCGCGCTTCGCGACCGCTCGCAAGGCCATGCCGTGACCGGCACGGCCGCGAGGACGCCCGACACCACCCTGCTGCACGAGGAGGCCCGCTGATGGCCCGGCGATACGACTGCAACGACGCGACGGACCGCAAGACGGGGCTGCGCGAAGCCGCATCCGCAGTGCGCCGCGGCGAGCTCGTCGTGCTGCCCACCGACACCCTGTACGGGATCGGTGCGGACGCCTTCAGTGCCGAGGCCGTCGGTGACCTGCTCGCCGCCAAGGGGCGCGGCCGCAACATGCCCACCCCCGTGCTCATCGGCTCCCCGAACACCCTCCACGGGCTGGTCACGGACTTCTCCGAGCAGGCGTGGGAGCTCGTCGACGCCTTCTGGCCGGGCGCGCTGACCCTCGTCGCCAAGCACCAGCCCTCGCTGGCCTGGGACCTGGGGGAGACCGGCGGGACCGTGGCCGTACGCATGCCCCTGCACCCCGTCGCGATCGAGCTGCTGACCGAGGTCGGCCCGATGGCGGTGTCCTCGGCGAACCTGACCGGGCACCCGGCGCCCGAGGACTGCGACGCGGCGCGCGAGATGCTCGGCGACTCCGTGTCCGTGTACCTGGACGGCGGACCGACTCCGGGCATGCAGCCGTCGTCGATCGTCGATGTCACCGGGAAGGTTCCCGTCCTGCTGCGCGAGGGGGCGCTGACCGCCGAGCAGCTGCGGGAGGTCGTACCCGACCTAGAGGTGGCCCCGTGAGCCCTGAGGGGCGTGGCATAGCGAGCAGCAGCACCTTCCGCATACTCCACGTCAGCACGGGCAATGTGTGCCGCTCGCCCATCACCGAGCGGCTGACGCGGCATGCGCTGTCGCACCGGCTGGGCGGCCTCGTCACCGGGGACCTCATCGTCGAGAGCGCCGGCACGTGGGGGCACGAGGGTGCGCCGATGGAGGCCAACGCCGCCGCCGTGCTGGCGGACTTCGGAGCGGACGCGTCCGGTTTCACCGGGCGGGAGCTGCTGGACGAGCACGTCATACGGGCGGACCTGGTGCTGACCGCTACCCGGGACCACCGGGCGCAGGTCATCTCCATGGGCCACTCGGCGGGGCTGCGGACCTTCACGCTGAAGGAGTTCACCCGGCTGGTCCGGGCGATAGACCCGGCGACGCTGCCGCCGCTGGAAGACGGCATGGCGGAGCGGGCGCGGGCGCTGGTCCGGGCCGCCGCCGCGCTGCGCGGGTGGCTCCTGGCGCCGTCCCCGGACGCGGACGAGGTGTACGACCCGTACGGGGCGCCGATCACCTTCTTCCGGTCGATCGGCGACGAGATCAGCCAGGCGCTGGACCCCGTGGTCACGGCCCTGACGGGCGTCACCGCTTCGCGCTGACCCCGGCTCGCGGGGTGGGGCCGGCGAGGCCGGACCGTCGCGAGGCGCGATCCGCGGCTGCGGCCTACAGTGGCTGGTACCCGGTACGCGGTACCCCCTGGAGTCGCGCCATGAGCGTCATCACCGAGCCGTTGGACCTGCTGCGCCAGCAGGATCCCCAGTTGGCCGACGTGCTCGCCGGCGAGGCGCAGCGGCAGGCGGGCTCCCTGCAGCTGATCGCCGCCGAGAACTTCACCTCTCCCGCCGTGCTCACGGCGCTCGGGTCGGTGCTCGCCAACAAGTACGCCGAGGGCTACCCCGGCGCCCGCCACCACGGCGGCTGCGAGTACGCCGACCTCGCCGAGCGGATCGCCGTGGAACGGGCCTGCGCCCTGTTCGGGGCCGAGCACGCCAACGTGCAGCCGCACTCCGGATCCGCCGCGATGCTGGCCGCGTACGCGGCGCTGCTGCGGCCCGGGGACACCGTGCTGGCCATGGGACTGCCCTCCGGGGGACACCTCACGCACGGGTCGCCCGCCAACTTCTCCGGACGCTGGTTCGACTTCGTCGCCTACGGGGTGGACTCCGAGACCGGGCTCATCGACTACGGGCAGCTGCAGGAGCTCGCGCACACCCACCGGCCCAAGGCCATCGTGTGCGGGTCCATCTCCTACCCCCGCCACCCGGAGTACTCCGTCTTCCGGCAGATCGCCGACGAGGTGGGGGCCTACTTCATCGCCGACGCCGCCCACCCCATCGGGCTGGTCGCCGGCGGGGCCGCGCCCAGTCCCGTGCCCTACGCGGACATCGTGTGCGCCACCACCCACAAGGTGCTCCGGGGCCCCCGCGGCGGGATGATCCTGTGCGGCCAGGAGTTCGCCGAGCGGATCGACCGGGCGGTGTTCCCCTTCACCCAGGGCGGCGCCCAGATGCACACCATCGCCGCCAAGGCGGTGGCCTTCGGCGAGGCCGCCGGGCCCGCGTTCACCTCGTACGCCCACCGGGTGGTCGCCAATGCGCGGGCCCTGGCCGACGCGCTCGCCGCCCGCGGGTTCGAGATCACCACCGGCGGCACCGACACCCACCTGATCACGGCTGACCCCGCGCCGCTGGGCATCGACGGTCCGACGGCCCGGGGCAGGCTCGCCGCCGCCGGGATCGTGCTGGACACCTGCGCCCTGCCGTACGGGGACCGGCGCGGGATCCGCCTCGGTACCGCGGCGGTGACCACGCAGGGGATGGGGGAGCGGGAGATGGGCGCGATCGCCGCGCTGTTCACGGCCGCGCTGGCGGGCGGGGAGCCCGCGAAGATCCGTAGGGACGTCAACGAAATGGTGGTCGGTTTTCCACCGTATGGGGCCTAAACCGGGACAAGGGGGAGGTAGCGCAACCGGGATACCGCCCCCGTGCGTCCCCGACAGCGAGTACATCGCAGCTAGTGTGTGGGGCTGAGATGGCCGGCGATACATCTGGGGCAGCCCGTGCGTGAATATCTGCTGACGCTTTGCGTCACGGTCGCGGTGACTTATCTACTCACCGGGCCCGTGCGGAAGTTCGCGATCGCGGTCGGTGCCATGCCGGAGATCCGCGCCCGCGACGTGCACCGGGAGCCCACACCGCGGCTCGGCGGCATCGCGATGTTCGGCGGACTGTGCGCCGGCCTGCTGGTCGCCGACCACCTGCAGAACCTCAACGGGGTCTTCGAGCTGTCGAACGAGCCGCGGGCCCTGCTCTCCGGTGCGGCCCTGATCTGGCTGGTCGGAGTGCTCGACGACAAGTTCGAGCTCGACGCCCTGATCAAGCTCGGCGCGCAGATGATCTCCGCCGGCGTGATGTGCATGCAGGGCCTGACCATCCTGTGGATCCCGGTCCCGGGGATCGGCTCGGTCTCGCTCACCCCCTGGCAGGGCAACCTGCTCACCGTGGCCCTCGTGGTGATCACCATCAACGCGGTGAACTTCGTGGACGGCCTCGACGGCCTCGCCGCCGGCATGGTCTGCATCGCGACCTGCGCGTTCTTCCTCTACGCGTACCGGATCTGGTTCGGCTACGGGATCGAGGCGGCCGCGCCCGCGACCCTCTTCGCCGCGATCCTGATGGGCATGTGCCTCGGCTTCCTGCCGCACAACATGCACCCCGCCCGGATCTTCATGGGCGACTCCGGCTCGATGCTCATCGGGCTGGTGCTGGCCGCCGCCGCCATCTCCATCACCGGACAGGTGGACCCGGACGCGATGGCCCTCTTCGTGGGCGGCGAGCGCAACGCGACGCACGCGATGCTGCCGGTCTTCATCCCGCTGATCCTGCCGCTGACGATCATCGCGATCCCGATGACGGACCTGGTCCTGGCCATCGTGCGGCGCACCTGGAAGGGCCAGTCGCCGTTCGCGGCGGACCGCGGACACCTCCACCACCGGCTCCTGGAGCTCGGGCATTCGCACAGCCGCGCGGTGCTCATCATGTACTTCTGGTCAGGGTTGATCGCCTTCGGCGCGGTGGCGTATTCGGTGCATTCCACCTCGATGTGGATCGTGCTGGCGATCGCCGCCCTGAGCGCCCTGGGCCTGCTCCTGCTCCTGCTGCCGCGCTTCACCCCGAGGGCCCCGAGGTGGGCCGAGCGGCTGGTCCCGCCGCGCTACCGGCACGCGGAACGCGCCGCCGAGGCGGCCCTCCAGGACGCCTCCGCCGTCGAGCCGGAGCCGGTGCGGCCGATCGCGGCGGGTGTGTCAGGCGTCAACGGGGCGACCGCCGTAGGCCCCCGTTCGCGCTTCCCCGACCGGCGTAAGGCGGAGTCCTCGCGCTGACGCGGTGAGCGCATGTCGGACATGAACGCCCTTTACCAGACAACCCACTTGGCTGTCGCGCACACACGCGCAGGGTCACTCTCATGTGTGACAGTCGGCACACTCCACGGGTAAAGCTCTCATCAAATACTTTGTGATACCGTTCACTAAACCCGGCGACAGAGCCGAAGGACCGTAGTGCGACGGTCCATTGGCCCGAGGTTCCCTCTCGGACCGGGCTTACGCTCGTCCTGTACGAGTCCCTGTGCCCCCACCACCACGCGGAGCAAACCGCCATGCGGTCAGATGACGTCCGAACCCTCCTGCAATCCGCCGTACCCACCGCTGCCGCCGGCGCTCTCGCCGCCGTCATCAGTGGGATCGTCGTCGGTGGCAAGGGGGCCGTGGGCGCCGTCGTAGCGACGGTGTTGGTGATGCTGTTCATGGGCATCGGGTTCCTCGTACTGCAGCGCACGGCGAAATCCCTGCCGCACCTGTTCCAGGCCATGGGGCTCATGCTCTACACGGCCCAGATCCTGCTGCTCTTCGTCTTCCTCGCCGTGTTCAAGAACACGACGCTGTTCCACCCCAAGGCCTTCGCGATCACGCTCGTCGCCACCACCCTCGTGTGGATCGCCGCGCAGGCGCGTGCTCATATGAAGGCCAAGATCCTCTACGTCGAACCTGACTCGATGAAGGGCGACAAGCCCGGAAATTCGGGCCAGAAGTCGTGAGGGGTAGGGGCGGAATAAATGCGCGTTCGGGATGCTGCTATCGTCCGGTTTCAACTGTGGCAATGCGGGCGCGGGCATCTGAGCTGACGCCTGTTTCATCGCGAGGCTCGATACCCGACCGCCGCCCCCACATCCGTTACACCAGTCCAGTGCCGAACAGCGGCTGTCCGCCGCGCCGACACAACGAGGTTGCCGTACCTATGCGCCACGCTGAAGGAGCCCGCGGTGAGTGCTGACCCGACGCAGGTGCTCGCTTTCGAGACCGACTGTCACATCTTCGACGGATGTGGCTTCCCCGGTCCGGGCCTGCACTCGTTCCTCTTCGAGCCGATGTGGGGCACGGCCGGCCAGACCAGCGCGTACTTCAACAAGCCGATGCTGCTGGCGCTCCTGGGCACCGTCGTCATCGTCGCTTTCTTCTGGGCCGCCTTCCGCAAGCCGAAGGTCGTCCCGGGCAAGCTCCAGATGGTCGCCGAGGCGGGCTACGACTTCGTGCGCCGCGGCATCGTCTACGAGACGCTCGGCAAGAAGGAGGGCGAGAAGTACGTCCCCTTCATGGTCTCGCTGTTCTTCTTCGTCTGGATCCTGAACCTCTGGTCGATCATCCCGGTGGCTCAGTTCCCCGCGACGGCGATCATCGCCTACCCGGCGATCCTGGCGGCCCTGGTGTACTTCACCTGGATGTCGGTGACCTTCAAGCGTCACGGCTTCGTCGGCGGCTTCAAGAACCTGACGGGCTACGACAAGTCGCTCGGCCCGGTTCTCCCGCTGGTCATGGTCATCGAGTTCTTCTCGAACGTCCTGGTGCGCCCGTTCACGCACGCGGTCCGACTCTTCGCGAACATGTTCGCGGGTCACACCCTGCTGCTGCTCTTCACGATCGCCAGCTGGTACCTGCTGAACGGCATCGGCATCGCCTACGCGGGTGTCTCGTTCGTGATGGTCATCGTGATGACCGCCTTCGAGCTCTTCATCCAGGCCGTCCAGGCGTACGTCTTCGTCCTCCTGGCCTGCAGCTTCATCCAGGGCGCGCTCGCCGAGCACCACTGAGTCCGGCCCGCCCCCCACATACCCCTTGTCGTCCGGTGGCCAACCCCCACCGGTCCGTGAAAGAGAAGGAAGAACTGGCATGTCCCAGATCCTCGCTGCCGCCGAAGGCGTCACCGGTTCCCTCAGCTCCGTTGGTTACGGTCTCGCGGCCATCGGCCCGGGTGTCGGCGTCGGCATCATCTTCGGTAACGGCACGCAGGCTCTTGCCCGTCAGCCCGAGGCTGCCGGTCTGATCCGCGCCAACCAGATCCTCGGCTTCGCCTTCTGTGAGGCGCTCGCCCTCATCGGCCTGGTCATGCCGTTCGTCTACTAAGACGAACTCAACGACTAGTCCGAACCGACGAAAGGCACTGATGTGAACCTCCTGGTTCTCGCGGCTGAGACGGAAAACCCCCTCATCCCGCCGATCCCCGAGCTCGTCATCGGTCTGATCGCCTTCGTCATCGTCTTCGGTTTCCTCGCGAAGAAGCTCCTCCCGAACATCAACAAGGTTCTGGACGAGCGCCGCGAGGCCATCGAAGGCGGTATCGAAAAGGCTGAGGCCGCTCAGACCGAGGCTCAGAGCGTGCTGGAGCAGTACAAGGCCCAGCTCGCCGAAGCCCGGCACGAGGCCGCTCGCCTGCGCCAGGACGCCCTGGAGCAGGGCACTGCGCTCAAGGAAGACCTCCGCGCAGAGGGCCAGCGGCAGCGTGAGGAGATCATCGCTGCCGGTCACGCCCAGATCGAGGCCGACCGCAAGGCCGCTTCTCAGGCGCTGCGTCAGGACGTTGGCAAGCTCGCCACCGACCTGGCCGGAAAGCTCGTCGGCGAGTCCCTCGAGGACCACGCCCGGCAGAGCCGCACGATCGACCGCTTCCTCAGCGAGCTTGAGGAGAAGGCCGAGGCGGCCCGATGAACGGAGCGAGCCGCGACGCGCTGGCCACCGCCCGCGAGCGTCTCGACGCGCTGACGGACAACACGTCCGTCGACGCGGCGAAGCTCGCCGGCGAGCTGGCGTCCGTCACCGCGCTGCTCGACCGTGAGGTCTCGCTGCGTCGGGTCATCACGGACCCGGCGCAGTCCGGCGAGGCCAAGGCCGAGCTGGCAAACCGCCTGCTGGGCGGCCAGGTCAGCGGGGAAACCCTCGACCTGGTGTCCGGAATGGTCCGGTCCCGCTGGTCGCGCTCCCGTGACCTGGTGGATGCGCTGGAGGAGCTGGCGGACACCGCCGACTTCACCGCGGCCCAGACCTCGGGCGCGCTCGACAACGTCGAGGACGAGCTGTTCCGGTTCGGCCGGATCGTCTCCTCGAGCACCGAGCTGCGCTCGGCGCTGACCGACCGGGCCGCGACCGTCGCCGCCAAGAGCAAGCTGCTCCACAGCCTGCTCGGAGGCAAGGCGGACGCCGTCACCGAGCGTCTCGTCACGCGTCTCGTCACGCACCCGCGTGGACGTAGCCTGGAAGCGGGCCTCGAGTCCCTTTCCACGCTCGCCGCCAAGCGCCGCAACCGCATGGTCGCCACGGTGACCACCGCGGTTCCGCTCAGCGACGTGCAGAAGCAGCGTCTCGGCGCGGTGCTGGCCAAGCTGTACGGCCGCCAGATGCACCTGAACCTCGACGTGGACCCCACGGTCCTCGGTGGGATCCAGGTGCGGGTCGGCGACGAGGTCATCGACGGCACCATCGCGGACCGCATCGCCGAGGCGTCGCGCCGCATGGCCGGCTGACCAGCCACAACGTAGAACAAAGCATTCCTAGCGGCCCGGTTGGGCCGTGCAGAACTTGCAGAAGATTCCTGGGGGTCGCCCCCAGACCCCTAAGAAGCTTCAGGCCCAACAAGGAGAGCAGGGAACCCAGATGGCGGAGCTCACGATCCGGCCGGAGGAGATCCGGGACGCACTGGAGAACTTTGTCCAGTCGTACCAGCCGGACGCGGCCTCGCGCGAGGAGGTCGGTACGGTCAGCGTTGCCGGCGACGGCATCGCGAAGGTGGAGGGCCTGCCCTCCGCCATGGCGAACGAGCTGCTGAAGTTCGAGGACGGGACCCTCGGTCTCGCCCTGAACCTCGACGAGCGCGAAATCGGCGCCGTCGTCCTCGGCGAGTTCAGCGGTATCGAGGAGGGCCAGCCGGTGCAGCGCACCGGTGAGGTGCTCTCCGTCGGCGTCGGCGAGGGCTACCTCGGCCGCGTTGTCGACCCGCTCGGCAACCCGATCGACGGCCTCGGCGAGATCGCGACCGAGGGCCGCCGCGCCCTCGAGCTGCAGGCCCCCGGCGTCATGGTCCGCAAGTCGGTCCACGAGCCGATGCAGACCGGCTACAAGGCCATCGACGCGATGGTGCCGATCGGCCGTGGCCAGCGTCAGCTGATCATCGGCGACCGTCAGACCGGCAAGACCGCTCTGGCCGTCGACACGATCATCAACCAGCGCGACAACTGGCGCTCCGGCGACGTGAACAAGCAGGTTCGCTGCATCTACGTCGCCATCGGCCAGAAGGGCTCGACCATCGCGTCCGTTCGCGGCGCCCTGGAAGACGCCGGTGCGCTCGAGTACACGACGATCGTCGCCGCCCCGGCGTCCGACCCGGCCGGCTTCAAGTACCTGGCGCCCTACACCGGTTCGGCCATCGGCCAGCACTGGATGTACGCCGGCAAGCACGTCCTGATCATCTTCGACGACCTGTCGAAGCAGGCCGACGCCTACCGCGCCGTGTCGCTGCTGCTGCGCCGTCCGCCGGGCCGCGAGGCCTACCCGGGCGACGTCTTCTACCTGCACTCCCGTCTGCTGGAGCGCTGCGCCAAGCTCTCCGACGACATGGGTGCCGGTTCGATGACCGGTCTTCCGATCGTCGAGACCAAGGCGAACGACGTGTCGGCGTTCATCCCGACCAACGTCATCTCCATCACCGACGGCCAGTGCTTCCTGGAGTCCGACCTGTTCAACGCGGGCCAGCGCCCGGCGCTGAACGTCGGTATCTCGGTCTCCCGCGTCGGTGGCTCGGCCCAGCACAAGGCCATGAAGCAGGTTTCCGGCCGTCTGCGCCTGGACCTCGCCCAGTACCGTGAGCTGGAGGCGTTCGCCGCCTTCGGTTCCGACCTGGACGCCGCTTCGAAGAACTCGCTGGAGCGCGGCAAGCGCCTGGTCGAGCTCCTCAAGCAGGGCCAGTACCAGCCGATGCCGGTCGAGGAGCAGGTCATCTCCGTCTGGGCCGGTACCACCGGCAAGATGGACGAGGTCCCGGTCGTCGACATCCGTCGCTTCGAGTCGGAGCTGCTGGAGCACCTGCGCGTCTCGCGCAAGGACCTCCTCACCTCCATCTCCGACGGCGGCAAGATGTCGGACGACACCCTCACGGCCATTGCCGACGCCATCGCTGACTTCAAGCGTGGGTTCGAGACCTCGGACGGCAAGCTCCTCGGCGAGGACGCGCCGGCCGTCAACGTCTCCAAGTGACGACGGAAGGAAGCTGACTCATGGGAGCGCAGCTCCGGGTCTACAAGCGTCGCATCCGTGCCGTCACGGCGACCAAGAAGATCACCAAGGCGATGGAAATGATCGCCGCCTCGCGCATCGTCAAGGCGCAGCGCAAGGTGGCGGCATCGATGCCGTACGCGACCGAGCTCACCCGTGCGGTGACTGCGGTGGCGACCGGTTCGAACACCAAGCACGCCCTGACCACCGAGGTCGAGGCGCCGACCCGCGCCGCGGTCGTGCTCATCACGAGCGACCGCGGTCTGGCCGGCGGCTACTCCTCGAACGCCATCAAGCAGGCGGAGCGGCTCTCCGAGCGGCTGCGCGGCGAGGGCAAGGAGGTCGACACGTACATCGTCGGCCGTAAGGGTGTCGCCTACTACGCCTTCCGCGAGCGCAAGGTCGCGGAGTCGTGGACGGGCTTCACCGACAGCCCGGCCTACGCCGATGCCAAGCGCATCGCGGCGCCGCTGATCGAGGCCATCCAGACGGAGACGGCCGAGGGCGGCGTCGACGAGCTGCACATCGTCTACACGGAATTCGTGTCGATGATGACGCAGAACGCGGTGGACGGCCGGATGCTGCCGCTCAGCCTCGACCAGGCTGTGGAGGAGACCGGTGGGAAGGGCGAGATCCTTCCGCTGTTCGACTTCGAGCCGTCGGCGGAGGACGTCCTCGACGCCCTTCTGCCGCGCTACGTCGAGAGCCGCATCTACAACGCACTGCTGCAGTCGGCCGCTTCCGAGCACGCCGCCCGCCGCCGCGCGATGAAGTCGGCGACCGACAACGCCGGGGATCTCATCAAGAGCCTCTCCCGGCTTGCCAACGCGGCCCGCCAGGCCGAAATCACCCAGGAAATCAGCGAGATCGTCGGTGGCGCCAGCGCCATGGCAGACGCGACCGCGGGGAGTGACAAGTAATGACGACCACTGTTGAGACGGCCGCCGCCACGGGCCGCGTCGCCCGGGTCATCGGCCCGGTCGTCGACGTGGAGTTCCCCGTCGACGCGATGCCCGAGATCTACAACGCCCTCAAGGTCCAGGTCGCTGACCCGGCCGAGGACGGCAAGCTGAAGACGCTGACCCTGGAAGTCGCCCAGCACCTGGGTGACGGCCTGGTCCGCACCATCTCCATGCAGCCCACCGACGGTCTGGTCCGCCAGGCCGCGGTGACCGACACGGGCGAGGGCATCACCGTCCCCGTCGGTGACTTCACCAAGGGCAAGGTGTTCAACACCCTGGGCGAGGTGCTGAACTACCCGGAGACCAACTCCGAGGTGACCGAGCGCTGGCCCATCCACCGCAAGGCGCCCCGCTTCGACGAGCTCGAGTCGAAGACCGAGATGTTCGAGACCGGCGTCAAGGTCATCGACCTTCTCACCCCGTACGTCAAGGGTGGAAAGATCGGTCTGTTCGGTGGTGCCGGTGTCGGCAAGACCGTTCTGATCCAGGAAATGATCTACCGCGTCGCCAACAACCACGACGGTGTGTCGGTCTTCGCGGGCGTCGGTGAGCGTACCCGTGAGGGCAACGACCTCATCGAGGAGATGGCCGAGTCCGGCGTCATCGACAAGACGGCGCTTGTCTTCGGCCAGATGGACGAGCCCCCGGGCACCCGTCTGCGCGTCGCCCTTGCCGGTCTGACCATGGCGGAGTACTTCCGCGATGTGCAGAAGCAGGACGTGCTCTTCTTCATCGACAACATCTTCCGTTACACCCAGGCCGGTTCGGAGGTGTCGACCCTTCTCGGTCGCATGCCGTCCGCCGTGGGTTACCAGCCGAACCTGGCTGACGAGATGGGTCTGCTGCAGGAGCGCATCACGTCGACCCGCGGTCACTCGATCACCTCGATGCAGGCGATCTACGTCCCCGCGGACGACCTGACCGACCCGGCGCCGGCGACCACCTTCGCCCACCTCGACGCGACGACGGTTCTTTCCCGTCCGATCTCCGAGAAGGGCATCTACCCGGCCGTGGACCCGCTGGACTCGACGTCCCGCATCCTCGACCCGCGGTACATCGCGGCGGACCACTACGCCACGGCGATGCGCGTCAAGGGGATCCTGCAGAAGTACAAGGACCTCCAGGACATCATCGCGATCCTCGGTATCGACGAGCTGGGCGAGGAGGACAAGCTCGTTGTCCACCGTGCCCGTCGTGTCGAGCGCTTCCTGTCGCAGAACACCCACGTCGCCAAGCAGTTCACCGGCGTGGACGGTTCGGACGTTCCGCTCGACGAGTCGATCGTCGCCTTCAACGCGATCTGCGACGGCGACTACGACCACTTCCCCGAGCAGGCGTTCTTCCTGTGCGGTGGCATCGAGGACCTCAAGGCCAACGCCAAGGAGCTGGGCGTCTCCTGAAGCCGGGCTCGTTCCTGAGCACAGCTGATTGACGGAGAGGGGCGGGTATGTCCCGCCTCTCTCCCCACGCCCATTAGAATTTGACCCAACACCCGGCTTTCCCGCCGGGTGGTGACCCGAGGAGCCACCTTGGCTGCTGAGCTGCACGTCGAGCTGGTCGCGGCGGACCGGAGTGTCTGGTCCGGCGAGGCCACCCTGGTTGTCGCCCGCACCACGTCCGGCGACATCGGCGTCATGCCCGGTCACCAGCCGCTTCTCGGTGTGCTGGAATCGGGCCCGGTGACCATCCGCACCACGGACGGCAACACTGTTGTCGCCGCGGTGCACGGCGGATTCATCTCGTTCGCGGACAACAAGTTGTCCCTGCTGGCCGAGATCGCCGAGCTTGCCGACGAGATCGATGTCGAGCGGGCGGAGCGGGCACTGGAGCGCGCGAAGGCGGAGACCGACGCGGTCTCCGAACGACGCGCCGATGTCCGGCTGCGCGCGGTTTCGGGACGCTGAGTCCCGGTACCGGTAAGAGTTTGAAACCTCAGCCGCGGTCCGTTCCGGAATTTTCCGGAGCGGGTCGCGGCTGAGGCGATGCAGGTCCGTTTTTCGGTTGCGGTATTCGATGAGCGAGGAGGTCGGTGAAAGATGCTCCTCGCTCTGCTTGTGAGCGCTCTGGTCGTAGTAGCCCTGTTGGCGATCGGGCTGTTCGTCTTCGGACTGCGCCGCAGACTGATCCAGCGGTCCGGCGGCACCTTCGACTGCAGCATGCGCTGGGACGTGGCCGAGGAACCCGACATCTCCGGCAAGGGCTGGGTGTACGGGGTCGCGCGCTACAGCGGTGACCGCATCGACTGGTTCCGCGTCTTCAGTTACTCCCCCCGGCCGCGCCGGCTGCTGGAGCGTGCCTCCATCGAGGTCATCGCCCGCCGCGCCCCCGAGGGCGAGGAAGAGCTGGCCCTGCTGTCCGACGCGGTCGTACTCGGCTGCGTGCACCGGGGGACCCGTCTGGAGCTGGCGATGAGCGATGACGCGCTCACCGGTTTCCTGGCCTGGCTGGAGGCGGCGCCTCCCGGCCAGCGGGTGAACGTGGCCTGAGTACAGGACCTGAAGAAGCCGGGGAGACGGGGGCGGACCCGTCTCCCCGGCTTCGGTTTTTCACCGGGCCGGTGCGTGGGGGCTAGGACAGCCCGGTGGAGATGGCGCTCGCGAGCTCGCCGTTCGTGGTGTCACCGCTGAACTCCCAGGAGAAGGCTCCCCGCAGGCCCTGCTGCTTCACCCAGGTCATCTTTCCGGCGATGGTGGCGGGGGTGTCGTAGCTCCACCAGTTGCTGCCGCACTTGGCGTACGCCGTGCCGGCGATGGTGCCGGTGGAGGGGCAGCTGCTCTTGAGGACCTTGTAGTCCTCGATGCCCTGCTCGTAGGTGCCCGGGGCCGGTCCGGTGGCGGTGCCGCCGGGGGTGGCCTGGGTGACGCCGGTCCAGCCGCGGCCGTAGAAGCCGATGCCGAGGTTGAGCTTGGATCCGGCGATGCCCTTGCCCTTGAGCTTGGTGATCGCGGCCTCGGAGTTGAAGCCGGCGATCGGGATGCCGGTGTACGAGGTGAGCGGGGAGTGCGGGGCCGTCGGGCCCTTGGCGTCCCACGCGCCGAAGAAGTCGTAGGTCATGACGTTGTAGAAGTCGACGTACTGGGCGGCGCCCGCGTAGTCGGCGAGGTCGAGCTTGCCGCCGTTGGAGCCGTCCGCCGAGATGGCGGCGGTGACCAGGTTGCTGCTGCCGAACTTGGCGCGCAGGGCGGAGAGCACGTTCTTCAGGGAGGCGGCCCCGCTGGTGTCGCAGGACAGGCCGCAGGCGTTGGGGTACTCCCAGTCGATGTCGATGCCGTCGAAGACGTCGGCCCAGCGCGGGTCCTCGACCAGGTCGTAGCAGGACTGGGCGAAGGCCGCCGGGTTCGCGGCCGCCTGGCCGAAGCCGCCGGACCAGGTCCAGCCGCCGAAGGAGTACAGGACCTTGATGTTCGGGTACTTCTTCTTCAGCTCGCGCAGCTGGTTGAAGTTGCCAGCGACCGGCTGGTCCCAGGTGTCGGCGACGCCGGAGACGCTGGAGGAGGCGTCGTAGGTCTTCTGGTAGTCGGCGTACGCGTCACCGATGGTGCACTTGCCGCCCTGGACGTTGCCGAAGGCGTAGTTGATGTGCGTGATCTTCGAGGCGGTGCCCGAGGTGACCAGGTTCTTCACGTGGTAGTTGCGCTGGTAGACGCCCCAGTCGGTGAAGTAGCCGAGCTTGACCGTGGAGCCCGGGGTGCCGGGGTCGCCGGGGTCGGGGGGAGTGGTGCCGCCGGTGGTGGTCACCGACAGGGCGCCCGAGGAGGGGCCGGTCTGGTCGATCGTGTCGCGGGCGGTGACGGTGTAGCTGTACGTCGTGCCCTTGGTCAGACCGGAGTCGGTGTACGAGGGGGTCGTGACGGTGGCGATCTTGGCGCCGCCGCGGTAGACGTCGTAGTTCTTGACGCCCTTGTCGTCGGTGGCCGCCGACCAGCCGAGGGTCAGCCCGGTGTCCGTGACTCCGCTGGCCGTGGGGGTGCCGGGAGCCGTGGGCGGGGAGTCGGCGGGCGGGGTGGTGCCGCCGTCGCAGGTGCCTCCGTTGACCTTGCAGCCGCTGGGGGCGCCGGGGCCCGCTCCGTTGAAGCCGAAGCTGATGGTGGCGCCGGGGGCGAGGGTGCCGTTGTAGCTCTTGTTCTTACCGGTCCAGTGGGTTCCGGAGCTGGTGACGTCGGCGTCCCAGGCGGAGGTGACGGAGGTGCCCGCGGGGTAGTCCCACTCCACGGTCCAGCTGCTGAGGGTGGTCGTGCCGGTGTTCTTCACCGTCCACTTGCCCTCGAAGCCGGAGCCCCAGTCGGAGACCTTGGTGTACGTCGCGGTCGCCGAGGCGGCGGCCTCGGCAGGGCCCGCGAGGGCCACCAGCCCGGCGACGGGCAGGGTGAGGACGGCCAGGGCGGCCGCCACTCTTCGGAAAAACGATGCGCGTCGTGGGGGTGCTGTGCTCAAGGGTGCTCCTCCGAGGTCCGTCGCGGCCGTGGGGCCGGCCGCGGCATGGGGTGGGACCTGCGCCGCCCGTGAGCGCGCCCGACACGGTTCTTGTCATGGCACGCTCACCACAGTTGCCTCGGAGATTAGAAAGGTCTGGACCAAGCGTCAAGAGGTCCAGACCTCCTTGTGACGTCACCCCAGCGGCTCCCGAGCCGAGGCCTACTGGATCCCCAACTCCTGCGCCAGCACCGCCGCTTGGAGTCGACTGCGCAGCCCCAGCTTCCCCAGCAACCTGCTGACGTGCGATTTCACCGTGGCCTCCGCCATCTCCAGGCGCACCGCGATCTCCGCGTTCGACAGGCCCGCGCCCAGCGCGCCCAGCACCTCCCGCTCCCGCGGGGTCAGCGAATCCACCGCCGCCGGCACGGAGGCCCGTACGGGCTTCGGAGCCGCGAACTCCGCGATCAGCCGCCGGGTCACCGCCGGGGCGATCAGGCCCTCCCCGCGCGCGACGGTCCGTACCGCCCCGATCAGCTCCGCCGCCTCCGCGTTCTTCAGCAGGAAGCCCGAAGCCCCCGCGCGCAGTGCCCCGAAGACGTACTCGTCCAGGTCGAAGGTGGTCAGCACCAGCACGTCCGCCAGCCCCTCCTCGACCACCTGCCGGGTGGCCGAGACCCCGTCCAGGCGCGGCATCTGCACGTCCATCAGCACCAGGTCCGGCCGCAGCTCCCGGGCCAGGCGCACCGCCTCCTCCCCGTCCGCGGCCTCGCCCGCCACCTCGATGTCGCCCGCGCTGCGCAGGATCAGCACCAGCCCCGCCCGTACCGCGCTCTGGTCCTCCGCCACCACGACCCTGATCGTCATGCCCGTACCGCCTTCTCCTCCGCGGGCAGCTGAGCCCACACCCGCCACACCGCTCCCTCGCGCCCCGACCCGAACCGGCCGCCGAGCAGTTCCGCCCGCTCCCGCATGCCGATCAGCCCGGCCCCGGAGCCGGGGGCGCGCGGGCCGGGCCGGTCCCCGTAGGGCGAGTCGACCGTGACGCTCAGCAGCCCGCCGGCGAGGGCGAGGCGGACGGTGACCGTGCCGGGGACGGCGTGCTTGAGGGCATTGGTCAACGACTCCTGGACGATCCGGTACGCCGCCAGCTCCACGGGGGCCGGCAGCGGCTCCGAGCCCCCGCCGCCCTCCCGGCCCTCCCGGCGGTCGAGGCCGTCGAGGAGTACGAAGCCCAGCCCGCTCGCGGCTCCGTTCGTCCGGGCCTGTTCCAGCAGCGCGTCCAGCGCGCCGAGCGAGGGCATGGCGACCGCCTCTTCCCCGGCGCCCGCGCCCGAGTCCCGCAGCAGCCCGATCAGCCGGCGCATCTCGGCCAGTCCCTGCACGCTGTTCTCCCGGATCACCCCGAGCGCCTCGCGGCTGGTGGCGGGGGAGTCGATGGAGAGCGCGGCGGTGGAATGGATGGCGATCGCGGAGAGGTGGTTGGCCACCATGTCGTGGAGCTCGCGGGCCATCCGGGCCCGCTCGGCGACCACCGCCTGCGTCCGGTCCATCTCGGCCAGCAGGGTGGTCTGCTCGGCGCGCAGCCGGGCGGCCACCGCGGCCTCGCGGTGGTTGCGCAGGGTGGCGCCGGTCAGGGCCGGGCCGAAGCTCACGATGCCGGTGATCACGCCGATCATCAGGGCCTGCGGGGTGCGCAGCCAGGCCACGGCGGCGATGCTGACGGCCACGGTGATCAGGCCGGTGGTGACCGGGAGCCGGCGGGCCATGGCGGGTTTGCCGTAGACGACGGCCGCGTACATCAGGTCCGTGAAGATCAGCACGGTGCCCAGGTTCCCCACCGTGAACTGGTCGGCGATCACCCCGGCGGTGCCGACGGCCAGGGTCAGGTTCGGGGCGCTGCGCCGCAGCGGCTCCATCGCCCCGAGGGCCACGAGGGGGACCAGCGCCGCCCAGTCGGGGAGCAGGTTCCGCGAGGGGGAGCTGTAGACCCCGAGCGCCCACAGGAGCAGGCCGGCGGCCACGCTGATCACGGCGAGGAGGATGTCGTCGCGGTGCGGGGGAGCGATCTTCCGGGGCATGGGTCCCATCCAACAGGGTGCGGCGGGCAGCGGGCGTCGCCACCGCGGCCGAGCGGCACTCCATCGAAGGATGCAGTGCGCCCCTCCCGGCTTCCTCATCGGGGACGAGGAAACGGGGCCGGGCGGGCGGGAGTCTGGAGAGGTCCCCCACCCCGCCGGAACGGAGAGTCCCGTGCTCGTCACCCTGATCATCGTCTGCGAGGCCGGCTTCTGGGTGCTGCTGACCGGCGGCCTGGCCCTGCGCTACCTGGCGAAGAAGCCGCGGCTCGGCGCGGCCGTCCTGCTGTGCGAGCCGCTGCTGGAGCTGGTCCTGTTCGTGGTCACCGCCCTGGACCTGCGCGCGGGCGCCGAGCCGGACGGGAAGCACGGGCTGGCCGCGCTGTACATCGGCTTCACCGCCGCCTACGGGCATTACACGGTGAAGTGGCTCGACGGCCACGCGGCGTACCGCCTGGGCGGGGGCCCGAAGCCGGCCGGCGCCGGATACGGGAAGGCGCGGGCCGTGCACGAGTGGAAGCTGGTCGCCCGGACCGTCCTCGCGGCGGCCGTCGCCATCGCGCTGCTCCAGGCCGCGATCTGGTACGTCGGCGGTTCGGGCGACACCGCCCCGCTGCGCGCGTGGCAGTTCACGGCGCTGCGGGTGACCGGCATCCACGCCCTGATCGCAGCCACGTACACGGTGTGGCCGAAGCGCGCTCCCGCGAAGGCGGGGATCCGGGGCTGAAGGAGACCGCCTAGCGGTCGCCGCCCGGGACCCAGAGGACGTCCCCGACCTCCTTGTTGGCCGTGCGGGCCAGGATGAAGAGGAGGTCGGAGAGGCGGTTGAGGTAGGTGGCCGTCAGCGGGTTCATCGCCTCGCCGTGCACCTCCAGCGCCGCCCACGTGGAGCGTTCGGCGCGGCGGACCACCGTGCAGGCCTGGTGCAGGAGGGCCGCGCCGGGGGTGCCGCCGGGGAGGATGAAGCTGCGGAGCTTCTCCAGCTGCTCGTTGAAGAGGTCGCAGTCCGCCTCCAGCTTGTCGATGTAGAACTGCTCGACGCGCAGCGGAGGATATTCGGGCTTCTCGACCACCGGGGTGCAAAGGTCCGCGCCCACGTCGAACAGGTCGTTCTGCACCCGGACCAGGACCTTCGCGACATCGGCCGGCAGCGAGCCGAGCGCGATCGCCGTCCCGATGGCCGCGTTGGCCTCGTTGGCGTCGGCGTACGCCGAGATCCGCAGATCGGTCTTGGCGGTGCGGCTCATGTCGCCGAGCGCGGTCGTGCCCTTGTCGCCGGTACGGGTGTAGATACGCGTGAGGTTCACCATGTCCTCAGCGTAGTGCGGGCCAACTGGGGCCCCCTGCGGGACTGCTGGGCCGTCCCGGTGTGATGTCCGTCATCTGAGACGTGACGCGTGTTACTTCGCGGTCACACGACCCCTCACGGACGCTAGTCTCCGCCGGAGAAGGTACGAGTCCGTGCCGATTTCCGAGGCTGCGCCGTGTCCAAGGCGCCGTGCCGTTTCCAAGAGCGTGGGGTGTGCAGTGGCTGGGAAGCTCGCCGTCATCGGTGCCGGACTGATGGGTTCCGGAATCGCGCAGGTCTCCGCCCAAGCGGGTTGGGACGTCGTGCTGCGCGATGTCACCGACGCCGCGCTGACCCGTGGGACGGACGGGATCAAGGCCTCGTACGACCGGTTCGTCGCCAAGGGCAAGCTGACCGCCGAGGACGCCGAGGCCGCGCTCGCCCGCATCACCACGAGCACCGACCTCGACGCGGTCGCCGACGCCGACATCGTCGTCGAGGCCGTCTTCGAGAAGCTCGAGGTCAAGCACGAGATCTTCCGCGCGCTCGACAAGCTCGTGCGCGAGGACGCGATCCTCGCCTCCAACACCTCGGCCATCCCGATCACCAAGATCGCCGCCGTGACGGAGCGTCCGGAGCGGGTCGTCGGCGCGCACTTCTTCTCGCCGGTCCCGATGATGCAGCTGTGCGAGCTCGTACGCGGCTACAAGACGAGCGACGAAACCCTCGCCACCACCCGGGCGTTCGCCGAGTCCGTCGGCAAGACCTGCATCGTCGTCAACCGCGACGTCGCCGGTTTCGTGACGACCCGCCTGATTTCCGCCCTCGTCGTCGAAGCCGCGAAGCTGTACGAATCGGGCGTCGCCTCCGCCGAGGACATCGACATCGCCTGCAAGCTCGGCTTCGGCCACGCGATGGGCCCGCTGGCCACCGCCGACCTCACCGGCGTGGACATCCTGCTGCACGCCACCAGCAACATCTACACCGAGTCGCAGGACGAGAAGTTCGCGCCGCCGGAGCTGATGCGCCGCATGGTGGACGCGGGCGACATCGGCCGCAAGAGCGGCCAGGGCTTCTACAAGCACTGAGACGGGCCGGCCCAAACCACGGGCCGGGACGGCTCGTTCGAACACGTCCTTCACCCCACGGAGTGAATTAGGTATCGGTTCGCTCACGGTCGGCAACTTCCCCGCCCCCGAGGCAGTCAGTTGCAGTGAGAGTTGCCGACCACAGGCCAGTCGATCAGTCGGATCATACGTACGCAGTAGCGCACTGCCGGGAGCACACATGCACATCAGGGGCGACCACGCCGAACTCGCTGTCGGGGGTCGCCTCGACGTGCGCAGCGCGGCGGACGCCCGTACGGTCCTGCACACCGCGCTGGACGACGGTCACGGCGACCTCGTGCTGGACCTCACCGGGCTCGACTCCTGGGACGCCACCGGCCTCGGCGTCATCATGGGCGCCCACCGGCGGGCCGGCCGCAGCGGCCGGCGGCTCGTCCTGCGCGGGGTGCCCCCGCAGATGCAGCGGCTGCTCGTCGCCACCCGGCTCCACCGGATCCTCGCGATCGAGGGCGGCCTGGAAGCGGAATCCCTGCCGCGGGTCTGATGCGGACGTGAGGTGTACACCGACTGCAAAAACGTAACGGTCCGGTGGTGAAGGCACCCCTGCGGTTCCGGCGCGGCCGGGCACGGTCTAGGGTTCGGGCGAAACCGGACCAGTAGCGACAGCGGCGTGTGCGAAGGCCGGGCGGTAGACGGCGACAACGGCGCACGGCGCGATCGGGGGACTTGGTCATGGACCGCAGCAGTACGCAGGGGCAGACCGATCCGGTGGAACGACCCGCACGGGTGGTGACGCTCACCGCCGGGGACTTCACCCTCACGGTGAACCCCGTCGACGGCAGCGAGATCGAACCCACCCACCGCCCCGGCCGCGAACCCGCCCGCATACCGGCCAAGCGGGCCTCCGCCGCCCGCGCCTCCAGGGCGGCCGCCGCACGGCCCCCCGTACCGCCGGGCGCCCCAGCCGGCGCCCGACCGCTGCTCGGCCGCGAGGAGGAGCGCGAGCGCCTCGTACGCCTCCTCGGGCGCGGCCGCTCCGTACGGCTGACCGGACCCTCCGGATCCGGGCGCACGGCGCTGCTGGACGCCGTTGCCGAGGCCTGCGCGGACCTCGCCCCCGACGGGGTCGTACGGCTCAGCGCGCACGGCCACCAGCAGCCCGGCGAGCTCCTCCACGCCCTGTACGCCACCGTCTACGAGGCTTCGGCCGACCGACCGGAACGGGCCGAACTCCTCGCCCGCGTCCGCGGGATCGGCGCCGTCGTCCTCCTCGACGACCTCGACATGGGCGGCCCCGCCCTCGACGAACTGCTGCGGGCCACCCCGGAGTGCGCGTACCTCCTCGCCGCCACCCCCGACACCCGCGCCCCCTCCGACGACTCCCACCTCGAAGAGGTCTTCCTCGGCGGGCTCGCCCACGCCGAATGCGTCGCCCTGCTCGAAGCGGGCACCGGACGGACCCTGACGGAAGCGGAGACGGCCTGGGCGGCCGACCTGCGCTTCGCCTCCGAGGGACTGCCGCTGCGCTTCGTCCAGGCCGCCGCACTGCTGCGCCGGCGCGACGAGCTGAACCGGTCCGACTCCGAGGACGAGCACGAGGAGCCCGGAGTCTTCGAGGAACGGCCGCGCGAAGCCTCCTTCGTCCCCCTGCCCACGCTCGCCGAAGGCGCCGCCCCGGCCGAACTCCTGGCCTCGCGGGTCAGCGAATCGGCGCGGGCCGCCCTGCGCATCGCCTGCGCGCTGGGCGGGGAACTGCCGCACCACGCGCACCTGCCGGCGCTCGTCGGGGACACCCACGCCGACACGGCGGTGGGTGAACTGCTCGCCTGCGGGCTCCTGAGCCCGGTCGGCACGCGCTACCGGCTGGCCGCCGGGGTCGCGCGCCAGCTCGAGGAGGCCGGGTACGGGGACACCGCGGCCGAGGAGGCCCGTACGGCCGCCCGGCACTACGCCTGGTGGACCGGACACACCTCCGTGACCCCGGAGCGGGTCGCGGCGGAGGCCGACGCGGTCCTCGCGGCGCTGGCCGGAGCCGATGTGGTGGCCGCGGTGCTGCTGGCACGGACGGCGGCCCCGGCGTTCGCCGCCTCGCTGCACTGGGAGGCCTGGGAACGGGTGCTGCGCTCGGGCGCGGAAGCCGCGCGCAAGGCGGGGGAGGTCGCCGAACAGGCGTACTTCCACCACGAGCTCGGGGTACTGGCCCTGTGCGAGGGCCGGCTCGACCGGGCCCGCGCGGAGCTGGAGACCTCGATCGGGCTGCGCGGGGCCCTCGCCGACAAGCGGGGCACCGTGGCCGGGCGGCGGGCGCTGGCGCTGGTCACCGACCGGGAGACGGCGGGGGTCGAGGTGTCGCCGCCGCTGCGGTTGGCTCCGCCGGCGGCGGTGTCCGGGGCCGGGGCGGCTGCGGCTGCGGCTGCGGCTGCCGGGTCGGCTTTCGGTGGTGGTTCGTCGGGGCCGGGGGCGTCCGGGGCTGTTGGGTCGACCGGGGTGCTTCGGGCGTCCGGGTCCTCGGGGTCCTCGGGGGTCAAGGGGGCACCTGTTTCCGCCGTTTCCGGAGTGACTCCGCTGAGCACCGTCGTGCTGCCGGTCGCGGCGGATCCCGCGGCCGCGGAGGCGGTGACCACGGTCGTACCGGCGCTCGCTCCGGCGGGTTCGGTCGCTGCCTCGACGCTGGCGGAGGTGTTCGAGGACGCGTTCCCGCTCGCCCCCGAGCCGGAACCGGTGCTCCCCGAGCCCGGCCCGAAGCCTGAATCCAGCCGTAAGAAGGTCCTGCTGGCCGTGGCCGGGGCGCTGACGGTCGTGGCGCTCGGCACGGTGGTCGCGCTGGCGATGTCCGCGGGCGACGAGGCCGCGCCGCCGGCTCAGGGGCCGGGGTTCTCCACGGCTCCGACCACGGGGCCGGCGCAGAGTTCGCCGAGCGGTCCGGGGACGAGCGGGAACGATCCTTCGCCGGATCCGGGGGCCTCTTCCTCCGCGCCCGCCGTTGCCGTCTCGGAGGAGCCCGGGGCGACGCCGTCCGCGCGGAAGTCGCCTTCGCGGAAGCCTTCGGCTACGCCGCGGTCTTCGGCGCCGGTGGATCCGCCGGCGTCTTCTCCGGCGAGTCCGCCGCCGAGCTCTTCGAGCCCGAGCCCGTCTCCGTCCGAGACCCCGTCTCCGTCGGCGACGGTCACGACGGGTACGGGACCGAGCTAGCCCGCGCCCGTCCCCCTGGGGGGCGGGCCCTGCGGGGCTCGTCCCCTACCCGCCCTTCCACCGTTCCCCGGGCTCTGCCCGGACCCGCGCCTCAAACGCCGGCGGGGCTGAAGGGTCAGCCCCGTGCGAGCGGGTCAGAACAGGCGGAGCTTGTCGTCCTCGATGCCGCGCATGGCGTTGTAGTCCAGGACCACGCAGTCCATGCCGCGGTCGTTCGCCAGGACGCGGGCCTGGGGCTTGATCTCCTGGGCGGCGAAGATGCCCTTCACGGGGGCCAGGTGCGGGTCGCGGTTGAGGAGTTCCAGGTAGCGGGTGAGCTGCTCGACTCCGTCGATCTCGCCGCGCCGCTTGATCTCCACCGCCACCGTCCCGCCGGAGGCGTCCCGGCACAGGATGTCCACGGGGCCGATCGCCGTCATGTACTCGCGGCGGATCAGGGTGTAGCCCTCGCCGAGGGTTTCGATCCGGTCGGCCAGGAGCTCCTGCAGGTGGGCCTCGACACCGTCCTTGATCAGGCCCGGGTCGGTGCCCAGCTCGTGGGAGGAGTCGTGGAGGACTTCCTCCATGGTGATGATGAGCTTCTCGCCCGCCTTGTTGACGACCGTCCAGACGCCGGCGTCGTCACCGCTCCCCTCCTTGAGGGTGCAGGGCGGCGACATCCAGTTGAGCGGTTTGTACGCCCGGTCGTCCGCATGGATCGAGACACTGCCGTCGGCCTTCACGAGGATCAGACGGGGTGCCGAGGGCAGATGGGCGGTGAGCCGGCCCGCGTAGTCGACGGAGCAGCGGGCAATGACGAGACGCATGGTCGGCAACGCTACTCGACGACAAGCCCTGCACGCGATTCGCCCCCGAAAGCCCCGTTCGCGGATGGCGCGTTGTATGCGCATTCTCCTGGTGCGGTCCCCACCGGGCGCCTACCGTGGTGAGCGGGAGGTTGCGAAGCGTGCACGCTGCGTCGCGATCTCCTTCCCTGCCCGTAAGGCTCCGGCAACCCAATCGGCCGGAGTCGCGAGAGGAGAACCCATGTCGCTCGACGTCTCACCGGCCCTACTCGAACAGGCCGAGCGAGGCGAGGTCGACGAAGCCGCTTTCGTCGACTGCGTCCGGACCTCCCTGCCCTACGCATGGGAGATGATCAGCTCGTTGGTGGCCCAGCTCAAGGTGGACGGCGGACAGTTCGCCGACAACCAGACGCCGCCGCCCGACGAGCAGGCGCGTGGTCAGCTGCTGCGCGCTCTCGCGAGTGACGCGATACGAGGTGCGCTGCAGCGCCACTTCGGAGTGCGCCTGGCATTCCAGAACTGCCACCGGGTAGCAGTGTTCCCGCTGGACCCCTCGGTGGACGACCGGCTGGCCAAGTTCACTTCGATCCGAGGTCAGCTGCTCAACCAGTCGCCGGAGCTGCGCGACTGTTAGCAGGACCACACCGCCGTGTGACCGGTATCCCGCTGCCGCTCCGGTGCCAACGGAGCGGCAGCCCTGGTCCCACGGCTTCCTGGTCCCCCCGGGCTCCCCGGCTTCCCGGCCCCGCCGGTCGTCTCAGCCGAGGCCGGTCGTCTCAGCCGAGCCTGGGCACGACCTCGGCGCCGATCCGGCGGAGGTTCTCCTCGGTCGCGGCGAGGTCCCCCGACCCTTCCGTCAGCAGGGCGAACCGTGTGATGCCCGTACGCTCCGACGTGGCCGCCAGCCGGTCCGCCGCCAGCTCCGGGGTGCCCACGGGGTGCAGGTCGCACAGGAGCTCCGTGTACGTCACCGGGTCCCGCATCGCGCGCTTGCGCCCGTCCACCGTCACGTGGGCGTCCAGGCCCTGCTTGAACCAGCCCGGCATCGCCTTCAGCAGCGTCTCCCGGGCGTCCGCCGTCCGGTCCGCCAGCTGGCACACCCCGGCCGATACGTGGCCCGCCTCCGGCGAGTGGCCCGCGGCCCGCGCCGTGCGCCGCCACAGCGCCACCATCTCCGCCTTGTCCTCGTCACCGCAGTGCATGCCGAGCAGCATCGGCAGCCCGCGCTCGGCGGCGAGCCGGACGGACGCGGGGGAGGTGCAGGCGACGATCACTTCCGGCCCCGTCCCGTCCCCGTCCAGCGCCTCCGAGGGACGCGGTACGACGGCCACCTCGCGGAACCCGTACCGCTCGCCGGCCGCTCCCGGTCCGGCCGGCCCGGCCGTTCCCACGCGCGGTTCCGTCAGCCAGCGGCGCAGCAGGTCCAGGTCCTGCGGGAAGTGGTTCTCGTACGCGTCGAGCCCGCCGCCGAACACCTCCAGGTCCACCCAGGGACCGCCGCGGCCCACCCCCAGGGTGAACCGCCCGTCCGAGGTCAGGTGCAGCAGGGCCGCCTGCTCGCCCAGGGCCACGGGGTGCGTGCTCGGCAGCACGCTCACCGCGGTGCCCACCCGCAGCCGCCGGGTGCGGCCCAGCATCAGGGCCGCGAGGGTCACCGCCGACGGGCAGACCCCGTACGGCACGAAGTGGTGCTCGGCGACCCAGACCGAGTCGAGCCCGGCCTCCTCGGCCACCTCCGCGGTCCGCACCGACCGGTGCAGAACCTCTCCCTGTCCCTGGCCCGGGAACTGGGCTGCCAGTACAAACGCTCCTACGCGCATCGCCTTTAGCCTCCTCGCGGCTGACGCGGCCTCCCCAGGCGGACCGGTTCCTCACTCGGTATCAACGTCTTACCGGCAACAACGTCTGACACGTGCCAAAGGCACGGCCTGGAGGCAAAGTTATTGGGATTGTCAGGCCAGTCACGCGCTTTTCGGATGGTCGGCCGGATGGTCGTCCTTCAGCCACCCTGCGGGCACCGGGGCTCGCTGCGCGTAGTCTGAGAGAAAGTCACTGCCGTCCGCCCATCCGTGAGGTATACGTGTCACCGCGCCACAACCGCCCCAGGGGCGGCGAGAATCCAGCCGATCGTTCGGACCAGGGCTCGGGCCCGGGGAATCTGGACCGGTACGGACTGGAGCGCACGGAGGAGTACCAGGGCGAGGAGTGGAAGGTCCGGCACGTCGCGGGCGCGAGCGCGGCGGGCAAGCGCTACCGCTGCCCCGGCTGCGACCAGGAGATCCCCTCCGGCACCCCGCACCTGGTGGCCTGGCCGGAGTACGGCGGGGTCGACGACCGCCGGCACTGGCACAAGGCCTGCTGGAACGCGAAGGACCGCCGCACCTCCAAGGTGCAGCGGTCCCGCAACGCGCCGAAGTACTGAGACCCGGGGCCCCCTACACGTCCCGGCGGCCCACCACCACGTAAGAGCCGGCGACGGTGCAGCCCGTCAGCACCAGGATCAGCGCCATGTGACCCGCACTGCCCGGGAGCGGCGAGCCGCCGAAGGCGGGACTGCCACCGCTGTTCGGCAGGCCGAACAGCTCGATCAGCGCCGTGGGCACGTTGTACTCCAGGAGGGCCCGGCCGATCGGGGCCAGGGCGTCCCAGATGCCCAGCACGGCCCCTATCACCGGCGGCAGCGTGACGAGGCCGAGCATCACGGCGATCGCCCCCGCGGAATGCCGCACGAGCGTCCCGACCGACAGGGCCAGCACGCCGAGCAGGGTGACGTAGAAACTGCCCAGCAGCATGGAGACCCACTCGGTGCCCGAGTGCACCCCGGAACCGGGACCGCCGCGCAGCATCGACGCCGCCAGCCCGACCAGCGAGACCGATCCGGCGATGGTGAGGAACGCGGTGATGCCGAAGACCAGGTACTTGGCGGTGAGCACCCGGTACCGGTCGGGGGCCGCCGTGAAGGTGGTGCGGATCAGGCCCGTGCCGTATTCGGAGGTGACCGTGAGCACCCCGAGCACCATCACCGGCAGCTGGCCGACCAGCAGGCCGAAGACGGCGGGCGTCGGGAACGGCATCCGCTCGTAGTCCGTGGCCGTGGTCTGCAGGATGACCGCGGCGCCGATGCCCACCACGAGCAGCACCAGGGACCCGAGCGTCCACACCGTGGAGCGCACCGAGGTCAGCTTCGTCCACTCCGAGGCCAGCGCGTGCCCCAGGTGCGGCTGGGGGTTCGGCAGCGGCGAGCTGTATGCCTCCGGCTGCTGCGGGTCCCCCTGGGCCGTGGTCGTCGGGGCTGTCATCGGGAGTCCTCGGGGGTGTGTACGGGCGTGTGCGGCGGGGAGGCTACGGGTTCGGGCGCGGCTCCGGCTCCGGCCAGCTCGCCCGGGGTGCCGGGCATCAGGAACGGCCTGCCGTCCGCCCCGGGCGGCGGCGGCGCGAAGAAGCCCGCCTGCGGGACCGCGAGGGCCCCGGCGGCGTCCTCCTCCCACTCGGGGACGCTGAGCGGCTCGGGCTCCCACAGCTCGGCGCGGGGGTCCTCGGTGGAGGTGTACTCGACGGAGGACTGGGTCATCCGCATGTACGCCTCCTCCAGCGAGGCCCGGTGCGGGGACAGCTCCCACAGCCGTACGCCCGACTCGTGCGCGAGATCCGAGATCCGGGGCAGTTCCAGCCCGGTCACCCGCAGCGCCCCGTCGGGCTCCTTGAGCACCCGGCCGCCCGCCTTGGTCAGGACGGAGCCCAGGGTGTCCCAGCCGCGCGGGTCGGTGTCGGCGGTGCGGACCCGTGCGAATCCGGCCGAGTTGTGCGTGATGAAATCCTGGGTGCTCATGTCGGCGAGCAGCCGGCCCCGGCCGATCACGATCAGGTGGTCGGCGGTCAGCGCCATCTCGCTCATCAGGTGCGAGGAGACGAAGACGGTGCGGCCCTCGGCGGCGAGCCGGCGCATCAGATTGCGGACCCAGAGGATGCCCTCGGGGTCGAGGCCGTTGACCGGCTCGTCGAAGAGCAGCACCTCCGGATCGCCGAGCAGGGCGGTCGCGATGCCGAGCCGCTGGCCCATGCCGAGCGAGAAGCCCTTCGTGCGCTGGCGGGCGACGTCCTGGAGGCCCACGACGCCCAGGACCTCGTCGACCCGCTTCTCGGGGATCCCGGAGAGCTGCGCGGTGGCCAGCAGGTGGGTGCGGGCCCGGCGGCCGCCGTGCATGGCCTTGGCGTCGAGGAGGGCGCCGACGTGCCGCTGGGCGTTGGGAAGGTCGCGGAAGGGCACGCCGTGGATCGTGACCCGGCCGGAGGTGGGGCGGTCCAGGCCCAGCACCATGCGCATGGTGGTGGACTTCCCGGAGCCGTTGGGCCCCAGGAATCCCGTCACGTGACCGGGCCTGACCTGGAAGGACAGGTCGTCGACGGCGGTCTTCGCGCCGAAGCGCTTGGTCAGGCCGACAGCCTCGATCATTGCTCTGCCCCTTGCCAGGCGGGGACGAAGTTCGCCCTGTAAGGGTTAAGAGGATATCCAGTCTCCTACGGTTCCACCCCGTCCCCGACCCTGACCTGCCCCTGAGACCGACCCGGGTATCTCCCGGAGTGCCTCAGGCGTCCCTGTTCTTGAGGACGAGGTAGCCGCCGAGTACGGCGGCGAGCACCCACAGGGCCATGATGCCGAAGCCGCCCCAGGCGCTGTAGGGCACCGGGTCGCTGCCCATCGCGCCCGGAACCACCTGCATGATCTTCGAACCGGCCTGGTCGGGGAAGTACTGGGCCACCTTCCGGGTCGCCGACACCGCCCCGAGGATGTTCGAGATCAGGAAGAAGAACGGCATCAGGATGCCGAGCGAGAGCATCGAGCTGCGCAGCATGGTGGCCACGCCCATGGAGAACAGCGCGATCATCGCCATGTAGAGCCCGGCGCCGATCACCGCGCGCAGCACGTTCGGCTCCCCGATCCCGATGCTGCGGTCGCCCAGGATGGCCTGTCCCAGGAAGAAGGAGACGAAGCTGGTGACCAGGCCCACGATCAGCGCGAGCCCGGTGGCGACCAGTAGCTTGCCGAAGAGGAAGCTGCCGCGCCGCGGTACGGCGGCCAGCGAGGTGCGGATCATGCCCGAGCTGTACTCGGTGCCCACGACGAGCACGCCGAAGACGATCAGGGCGAGCTGGCCGAGGGTCATGCCCATGAAGCTGCTGAGCGTCGGGTCGAAGGTGGCCTGCTCCTGCGGGGGCATGTTCTTGAAGGAGTTGTTGATCAGCGCGCACAGTGCGGCGCTGATGCCGACCGTGACGACGAACGCGGCGGCCAGGGTCCACAGGGTGGAGGCGACCGAGCGGATCTTGGTCCACTCGGACTGAAGGACGGCGGAGAAGGAGGACATGATCACTTACCGTCCTTGCGCGTCGCCTCGAAGCCGGCGCCCCACGCGGGTACGTCGGCCGGCCGGGCCGGGTTGTCGGCGGCCATGCCGGGCGGCGGCGCTGTCTGGGTCCCGTACCCCGGGGTCCCCGGTGCGTGGGCGTGGTACTCGACGGAGTCCGCCGTCATCCGCATGAACGCTTCTTCCAGTGAAGCCCGCTGCGGGCTGAGTTCGTGGAGCACGATCTGGTGCTGGGCCGCCAGCTCGCCGAGCCGCTCGGCCCCCACGCCGTCGATCTCCAGCGTGCCGGTGGCCGGGACGCTGATGGCGTCGATCCCGGCCTCGTGCAGCACGTCCTTCAGCCGTTCCTGCTGGGGAGAGCGCATGCGGACGTAACTGCGGGAGTTCTGCTGGATGAAATCGGCCATCGACAGGTCGGCGAGCAGCTTTCCCTGTCCGATGACGACCAAATGCTCCGCGGTCAGAGCCATTTCGCTCATCAGATGCGAGGAAACGAAGATCGTCCTTCCCTCGGCCGCGAGCCCCTTCATAAGATTGCGGATCCAGAGAATTCCCTCCGGGTCCAGACCATTGACGGGTTCGTCGAACATCAGGATCTCCGGGTCTCCGAGCAGTGCGGAGGCGATCCCGAGTCGCTGGCCCATCCCCAGCGAAAATCCTTTCGACTTCTTCTTCGCCACGGCCGTCAGGCCGACGAGGTCCAGCACCTCGGACACCCGGCTGCGCGGGATCCGGTTCGACTGGGCGAGGCAGAGCAGGTTGTTGTACGCGCTGCGGCCGCCGTTCATCGCCTTCGCGTCCAGCAGCGCCCCGATGTACTTCAGTGGCTCCGGCAGGTCCCGGTAGTGCTTCCCGTCGATCCGGACCGTACCGCTGGTCGGGTTGTCGAGGTCGAGCATCATGCGCATGGTCGTGGACTTCCCCGCCCCGTTGGGGCCGAGGAAGCCGGTCACCACCCCCGGTCTGACCTGGAAGCTGAGGTGGTCCACGGCGGTCTTCGCGCCGAATCGTTTGGTAAGGCCCTCAAGCTCGATCATTGGGCCACGCTAGAACGCCGAAGGGCCCCACGCCACCTCTTGGAGGTGTCGCAGGGCCCTCGGGCACGAGTCGAACTTGAGACGACTAGCGGCTCTGCTGCGCCGGGACGCCGCGGGTGACCGGCTCGTCGTCGATCGGGGAAGCGGCGGCCGCGACGGCGGCACCCGTCAGCGTCGCCAGCATCTCGCGGACGTTGGTGAGCTGAGCGTTGATCGAGTCGCGGCGGTTGGTGAGCGCCGCCAGCTCGCGCTCGGACTCGCTGCGGATCCGGTCGGCCTTGGCGTTGGCGTCGGCCACGATGTCCTCGGCCTGGCGCTGCGCGGTCTCCACGGTCTGGCGGGCGCGGCGCTCGGCGTCCGTACGGAGCTTCTCGGCCTCCAGGCGCAGCTGCTCCGCGCGGTGCTCGATCTCCGCGAGGCGCTTCTCGGCCTTGGCCTGACGGCCGGCCAGGTCGCGCTCCGACTGCTCGCGGCGCTTGGCCAGGTTGGTCTCGAAGTCCGCGGCGGCCTGGGCGGCCTTGGCGCGGGTCTCCTCGAAGAGCGCGTCGGCCTCCTCGCGCTTGGAGGCCGCGTCCTTCTGGGCCTCGGCGCGCAGGGTGGAGGCGTCGCCCTTGGCCTTCTCGACGATCCGGACGCCCTCGTCCTCGGCCGTCGACTTCCGGTCGGCTGCGAACGACTCGGCGTCGTTGCGCACCTGCTGGGCGGCCGACTCGGCCAGCTCACGGTGCTGCTCGGCGGCGCGACGGGCCTCCTCACGCAGGTCCTTCGCCTCCTCCTCGGCCAGGCGCAGGATCTTCTCGACCCGGGCACCGAGGCCGGCGTACGACGGCTCGGCGTCGTTCACCTGGGCCTGGGCGTTCTGCGTCTCGAGGTGCAGCTCCTCGATCCGCTTTTCCAGAGAGTTGATACGTCCAAGGGCGCTGTCACGGTCGGAGACCAGCTTGGTGATGCGGTCGTCCACCTGACCGCGATCGTAACCACGCCGCACGAGCTCGAAGCCGAAGGGGGAGGAAGTGTCGCTCATGGGGTTCCTGTCGAATGAGACGATGAGGTGCTACGTGAGGAGATGGATGTTAAGGGGAATCCTAGGCGCCAAGACGGCGTGTCATCGAGTCAATCCGCGTTTGATCTGGACAATGACACCCCTTTTGAGTGGCAAGGCGACAGAATGCTTGTCACTCGTTCGCCTGAACTTCTATCAGGAGCACGCATTCACGTGCACTGACTAGCCGTCTGACGTCTTGCCACCCGAACGAGTGGAACCCGCTGCCGCGCCGGCCTTCACGCCCCCCGCGCCCTGGCCGCCGACCCCGGGCTTCGCGCCCACCGAAGGCGCCTCGAATGATTCCAACGCCTCAAGAACGTCCTGGACACGGGAGATCTCCGCCTGAATGTCCTCGCGCCTGCGCACCAGGACCTCCAGCTCGCGCCGGCCCTCCTCGACGAGCCGCTCGGCCTCCGCCTTCGCCTCCGCGAGCCGGCCCTCGGCCTCCCGCACCAGCTCCGCCTTCTTCTGCTCGGCCTCCTTGAGCAGCGCCTCCGCCTTGCGCACCGCGGCGATGCGGACCTTGCCCGCCTCGCTGCTCGCGTCCGACACCAGCGCCTTGGCCTTCGACTCGGCCTCGACGCTCTGCTCGGTCGCCGCCCGCACCAGCTTGTCCACGCGCTCGCCGGCCGACTTCATCTGCTCGGCCGACTCCCGGCGGGCCCGCTCGTGCAGCTCCTCGACCTCGCCCTCGACGCGGCCCCGCAGCTCCTCCGCCCGCTCCCTTATGGCCGACGCGTCCGTGCGCGCCCCGACCAGCAGCTCGTCGGCATCCGTACGGGCCTTCTCCACCAGGGAGTTGCCCTCCACCGTCGCCTCGGAGGTGATCCGCGCGGCCTCCTTGCGCGCCGCGTCGACCATCGCGTCGGCCTGCTCCTCGGCCGCCGTCGTGGCGGCCAGGGCCTGCTTCTGCGCGTCCCCGGTCAGCTTCTCGGCCTCCGAAGAGGCCTCCGTGATCAGCCGGTCCACCTGCGTCGCAGCCTCGCTGCGGCGCTTGTTGGCCTCCTCGCGGGCCTCGTCCAGCAGCCGCTCCGACTCCGAACGCGCCTCGGCGCGCACCCGCTCGGCGTCGGTCGCGGCCTCCGCCTTGACCCGCTCCGCCTCGGACCGGGTACGGGTCGCGTGCTCCTGCGCCGAAGACAGCGACTCCGAAGCCTCCGCGCGCAGCCGCTCCGCCTCGTTCGAGGCCTCGCCGACCGTGCGCTCGTTGTCCTTGCGGGTCTGCTCGGTGAGCCGGTCCGCCTCCGCGACCGCCTCGGCGACCAGGTGGTCGGCCTGCTCGGCGGCCTCGGTACGGAGCCTGCCCGCCTCGGCACGCGCCTCGTCGAGGGTCTGCTCGGACTCCCGCTCGGCGCCCGCCAGGGTCTCGTTCGCCGCGACCGTGACGCGGTCCGCCTCCGCGGTGGCCTCGCCGATGATCCGGCCGCCGTCCGCACGGGCGTCGTCCAGGGTGCGCGCCGCCTCGGCCAGCAGCCGGTCGGCCTCGGCCCGCGCCTCGCCGACCGTGGCCTCGTTCGCCACGCGCGTCTCGTCGACCAGCCGGTCGCCCTCGGTGCGGGCGTCGACCAGTACCCGGGCCGCGTCCCGCTCGGCGCTGGCCAGGGTCTGCGCCGCCTGGTCCGTGAGCCGGCCCGCTTCGGCGCGGGCCCCGTCCAGGGCGTCCGAGGCCTCGGCGCGCAGGGCCTTGGCGGCGGCCTCGGCCTCGGAGACCGTGGCCGCGTTCGCCGCGCGGGTCTCCTGGGTGAGCTTCTCGGCCTCCGAAGAGGCCTCGGTGATGAGCCGGTCCGCCTGCTCGGCGGCCTCGGTACGCAGCCGGTTGGCCTCGGCGCGGGCCTCGTCCAGGGTGCCCGCGGCCTCGGCGCGGGTGTCCTCCGCCGCCGAGAGCGCCGCCTCGGTGAGCCGGTCGGCCTCGGCCTGCGCCTCGCCGACCGTGACCGCGTTGGCAGCCGCCGTCTCGGCCGTCAGCCGCTCGGCCTCCGCCGTCGCCTCGGCGACGATCCGGCCGCCCTCGGCGCGCGAGGACTCCAGGGACTCCGCGGCCTCGCCGCGGATCCGGTTCGCGTCGTCCCGGGCGTCCGCCTTGGTACGGGCGGCATCGCGCTCGGACGCGGCCAGCGCGTCCGTGGCCTCCGTACGCACCCGCTGGGCGTACTCGGCGGTGTCCGTGCGCAGCTGCTCGGCCTCGGCGATCGCGTCGCCCACGGTCCGCTCGGCCAGCGCCTTCGCCGCGTCCGTCTCGGTCCGCGCCTCGCTGCGGATCCGGTTCGCGTCCTCGGTGGCCCGCTCCCGCTCGGCGTACGCGTCGCCGCGGACCCGGTCGGCCTCCTCGCCGGCCTCCGTCCTCGTACGCTCTGCCGCGTGCTCGGCCGCGCTGCGCAGCCCCGCGATCTCCTCCTCGGCCTGCTCGTGCAGCCCGGCCACGGAGTCGCGCACCTGCTGCGCGGTGGCCTCGGCCGCCGCGACCACCTCCGACGCGCGCCGCTCGGCCTCCTCGGTGAGCCAGACCGCCTCGGCCTGGGCCTCCTCGGAACGCTTGCGGGCCTGGGCGAGGAGCTCCTCGCTCTCCTCCCGGGCCTGCGCCCGCTCGCTCTCGGCGTCGGTGCGCGCCGAAGCCAGGGTCTCCTCGGACTCCCGGCGACGCCGTGCGGCCTCCTCCTGGGCGGCTGAAAGTGCCTCGGCGGCCTCCTGCGCGACCCGCTCGGCGGCGGCCTTGGCCTCCGCGCGCAGCCGGTCGGCGGTCTCCTGCGCCTCGGAGCGCAGCCGCTCCGCCTCGGCCTCGGCCTCGCCGGTCAGCCGCACCGCGGCCTGCTCGGCCTCGGCGCGGACCCGGCCGGCGTCGTCCGCCGCATCGGTGCGCAGCTGGTCGGCCTCCGCCTCCGACTGCGTCTGCAGGGTGCGGATCCGCTCGGCGGCCTCCGCGCGCAGCCGGTCGCTCTCCTCGGTGGTCTCCTTGCGGATGTTCTCCGCGGCCGCGCGGGCGTCGCGCAGGGTCTGCTCGGCCGTCGAGAGCCGCCCCTCGGCGTCCGTGTGGAGCCGTACGAGCTCCTCATCGGCCTCCGCCCGCTTCGCGGACAGCGCCTGCTCGGTCTCCTCGCGCCGCACGGCAGCCGCGGCATCCGCCTCGGCCCGTACCGACTCCGCCTGCTCCTCGGCCTCCGCGCGCAGCCGCTCGGCCTCGGCGCGGGTGCGGTCCAGGGTCTCCTCGGCCTGCTTGCGCAGGGTGGTGGCCCGCTCCACGGCCTCGCCGCGGACCCGCTCGCTCTCCGCGTTCGCGCTCGCGCGCACCTCGTCGGCGTCCGCCCGGGACTTGCCCAGCAGTTCCTCGGCGGTGCGGGCCGCCTCCTCGATCTGCTGGATCGCCTCGCGGCGGGCCTCGCCGCGGATCCGCTCGCCCTCGGCGACGGCCTCCGCGCGCAGCTGCTCGGCCTCGCCGCGCAGCCGGCGGGCCTCCTCCTGGAGCTCGACCGTACGGGCCCGGTACTCCTCGGTGTCGTCCTTGGCCGCGCCCTTGAGCTCGTCGGCCGTGGTGGCGGCCTGGGTGCGCAGCCGCTCGGCCTCCGCCTCGGCCTCGCCGCGGATCCGCTCGGCCTCCTCGGACGCCGCCCGGGTGGTGGCGCGGGCGTCCTCCGAGGCCTTGTTCAGGACCTCCTCGGCGGTGCGGGCCGCCTTCGCCAGCTGGGCCGCCGCGTCCTCGGCCGCGGCGGTACGGGCCTGCTCGCCGGCCTCCGCACGCAGCCGGTCGGTCTCCGCGCGGGCGTCGGCGAGCGCCTGCTCGGCCTCGGCCTTGAGGGTCTCGGCCTCCTTGTTGGCCTCGCCGACCAGGCGGGCCACCTGCTCCTTGGCCGTACGGGTGCGCTGCTCGTTGACGGATTCCGCGGAGGCCAGCTGGCGGGCGGCGCTCTCCTTGGCATCGGCCAGCAGCTTCTCCGCGGCGGCGCGTGCCTCCCGCAGGGCCCCGTCGGCCTCCTGGGCGCGCTGTTCGGCGACCCGGCCCAGGTCCATCGTCTGCTGGCGGGTCTGCTCGGCCTCGGCGGTGGTGGTCGAGCGCAGCCGCTCCGCGTGCTCGGTGGCCTCCTGGGCCTGCGAGGAGGCGGCGGTCAGCAGCCGCTCGGCCTCCTTGCGGGCGCGCAGCAGCGTCGACTCGGCCTCGGCGCGCGAGGCTTCGTTGTCGGCGGCGAGCCGACGGGTGGCCTCGGAGGCGACCCGGGCGGCCTCGGCGCGCGCGGCGGCCAGGGTCTGCTCGGCCTCGGCGCGGGACTCGTCCATGAGCCGGCGGGCCTGCGACTCGGTCCGGGCGCGCAACTGCTCGGCCCAGGCCACGTTCTCGTTGACGTGGGCTTCCACGGTCTGGCGGCGCTCGCCCAGCTCCTGGTCCAGGCGCTGGCGGCGGTTGACGGCCTCGGCGTGCAGCTCGGCCTGGAGGCGCGCCTGGTGCTCGGCGTGCTCCTGCAGGATGCGCTGGGTCTGCGCCCGTACGTCGCGCAGTTCGCGCTCGGCGTCGGAGCGCATCTGGTCGGCCTGGATCTGGGCATTACGGAGCAGCTGCTCCGCCTGATAGCCCATGTCCGCGCCGTCGTACGCGGGGCGGGACGCCAGATTCCGGCGTACCTCATGGAGCTTGGCGCGCAGCACCTCGACCTGGTAGCCCAGGTCCTCGGCGTGCTGGAAGGCCTTCCCGCGCTCCTTCTTCAGCCGCTCCATCTCGGCTTCGAAGCGCGAGAGATGGTCGGCCTCGGCCTGATGGCTCTCCTGGCTTTCGTAGCCCCGCACAGCGCGGTCCCATCCGTCCCCTGGTCGCAAGCTCACTCCCAAATGAGCATCGTCCGCCCGCTGAACGACGCCCCCGGGGAATGGTGTCAGATACCGGGTCAGGCACTACAGGCCCCGACCCCGTCCGCACCGAACCCCGGCCGAGCCAAACGCCACTCTACCGGCCGGGGAAACGGGACATCAGTGCTCTGTGCTGCTGGTGACCAGTTCGGTCAGGACGCCGTGGCAGTCCTTGGGGTGGAGGAAGGTGATCTGGGAGCCCATCGAGCCCGTGCGGGGCTGGTCGTAGAGGACGCGGACGCCCTTGCCGCGGATGGCTTCGGAGTCGCCCAGGACGTCCGCGGTGCCGAAGGCGATGTGGTGGACGCCCTCGCCGTTCTTGGCGAGCCACTTGCCGACCGCGGAGTCCTCGCGGGTGGGTTCCAGGAGCTGGATGTACGAGGCTCCGCCGTCGTCCGTGGCGTTGATCTTGAGCATGGCCTCGCGGACGCCCTGCTCCTCGTTGATCTCGGAGTGGAACACCTCGAACCCGTAGGTGGCACGGTAGAACTCAACCGTCTTGTCCAGGTCGAAGCAGGCGATCCCGATGTGGTCGATTCTTGTCAGCATGGAGACAGTGCAGCGCTCCGAGCGGTGGTTACGCAACGTGCGCGCGATCACACTGACGGGCCGATGACGCCACGGGTACCGCTCAGTACATTCGGGTAAACCCTCGTTCACTCCTCATCTTCAAGGGGCTGTGCTCCATGTCCGGAACGAACAACACCACGTCAGTGATCGTCGCCGGGGCCCGCACGCCCATGGGACGGCTGCTCGGTTCGCTGAAGTCCTTCTCGGGTGCCGACCTCGGCGGCTTCGCCATCAAGTCCGCGCTGGAGCGGGCCGGGATCTCCGGCGACCAGGTCCAGTACGTGATCATGGGCCAGGTGCTCCAGGCCGGAGCGGGCCAGATCCCCGCCCGGCAGGCGGCCGTCAAGGCCGGAATCCCGATGAACGTGCCCGCGCTCACCATCAACAAGGTGTGCCTCTCGGGCCTCGACGCCATCGCCCTGGCCGACCAGCTCATCCGCGCCGGTGAGTTCGACATCGTGGTCGCGGGCGGCCAGGAGTCCATGACCAACGCCCCGCACCTGCTGCCGAAGTCCCGCGAGGGCTTCAAGTACGGCGCCATCGAGATGCTCGACGCGATGGCCTACGACGGCCTCACCGACGCCTTCGAGGGCATTCCGATGGGCCTGTCCACCGAAACGCACAACACCCGCCTGGGCATCGAGCGCGCCCCGCAGGACGAGTTCGCGGCCGCCTCCCACCAGCGGGCCGCCGCCGCGCAGAAGAACGGCGTCTTCGAGGCCGAGATCACCCCGGTCGAGATCCCGCAGCGCAAGGGCGACCCGGTCGTCTTCTCGGTGGACGAGGGCATCCGCCCCGAGACCACCGTGGAGTCCCTCGGCAAGCTGCGCCCGGCCTTCACCAAGGACGGCACCATCACCGCCGGCACCTCCTCGCAGATCAGCGACGGCGCCGCCGCCGTGGTCGTGATGAGCAAGGCCAAGGCCGAGGAGCTGGGCCTGGAGTGGCTCGCCGAGATCGGCGCCCACGGCAACGTGGCCGGTCCGGACAACTCGCTCCAGTCGCAGCCGTCCAACGCGATCCTGCACGCCCTGAAGAAGGAGGGCCTGGGCGTCGAGGACCTGGACCTCATCGAGATCAACGAGGCCTTCGCGGCGGTCGCCGTGCAGTCAATGAAGGACCTCGGCGTGACCCCGGAAAAGGTGAACGTCAACGGCGGCGCCATCGCCCTGGGACACCCGATCGGCATGTCCGGCGCCCGCGTGGTGCTGCACCTGGCGCTGGAGCTCAAGCGCCGCGGCGGCGGGGTCGGCGCGGCCGCGCTGTGCGGTGGCGGCGGGCAGGGCGACGCCCTGATCGTCCGCGTCGCCCCGTAGCCGAGGCCGTAGTCGCGGCTGGAACCGCAGCACCCGTACCCGTACGAGAACCGAGGAGCGCAGCACCCATGACGGCGGCGGACGTCCCCCAGCTGGTGGCCCAGGCACGTGAGGGCCGGCCCAGAGCCGTGGCCCGGCTGATCTCGCTGGTCGAAGGGGCGTCCCCGCAGCTGCGGGAGGTGATGGCGGCGCTGGCGCCGCTCACCGGCAACGCGTACGTGGTCGGGCTGACGGGCTCCCCGGGCGTCGGCAAGTCCACGACCACCTCGGCGCTGGTCTCAGCGTACCGCCAGGCCGGCAAGCGGGTCGGCGTCCTCGCCGTCGACCCGTCCTCGCCGTTCTCCGGCGGTGCGCTGCTCGGCGACCGGGTGCGGATGTCGGACCACGCCTCCGACCCGGGGGTCTACATCCGGTCCATGGCCACCCGGGGTCACCTGGGCGGTCTGGCCTGGGCGGCCCCGCAGGCGATCCGGGTGCTGGACGCGGCCGGCTGCGAGGTGATCCTGGTCGAGACGGTCGGGGTCGGGCAGTCGGAGGTGGAGATCGCGGCACAGGCCGACACCTCGGTGGTGCTGCTGGCCCCCGGGATGGGCGACGGGATCCAGGCCGCGAAGGCGGGGATCCTGGAGATCGGCGACGTCTACGTGGTGAACAAGGCCGACCGGGACGGAGCGGACGCCACCGCCCGGGAGCTGAACCACATGCTGGGCCTGGGGGAGTCCCGGGCCAAGGGCGACTGGCGGCCGCCGATCGTCAAGACGGTCGCAGCCCGGGGCACGGGCATCGACGAGCTGGTCGAGTCCCTGGAGAAGCACCGGGCCTGGATGGACGAGCGCGGGGTGCTGGCGGAGCGGCGTACGGCGCGGGCGGCGCGCGAGGTCGAGACCATCGCGATCACCGCGCTACGGGCGCGCCTGGCCGATCTGCACGGCAACGCCCGGCTCGACGACCTGGCGGCGCGGGTGGCCGCGGGCGCCCTGGACCCGTACGCGGCGGCGGACGCGCTGCTGGCTTCCTTGACGGAACCGGATGCGGAGCCGACGGGCCGGTCATAGACTGGCGAACGCCCGGAATGCCCCAACGCAGGGAGGTTTCATGGCGAAGCGCGGCAACAAGAAGCGAGCCCGCAAGAAGAAGAAGGCGAACCACGGCAAGCGTCCCAACGCCTGACCGTCCCGCTGGAGAACTGACCACATGCCGACGCCGCACCCCGTCCACGGGGTGCGGCGTCGGCATGTCCTGCCGGGGGCTCTGCCGCCCTGGGCCGCTCTAGTTGTTCTCGTCGCCGTTGTCGCCGTTGTCGCCGTTATTGCCGTAGTTGTCGTTCGAGTCGGAGTTGGACGTGGTGACCTTGCCCGACGTGGGGTCGACGTGCACGTTCGTGGTGCGACCGTCGTTCTTGATCTCCACGTCCCAGTAGCGGCTGTTGCCGTTCCCGTTGTCGTTGTCGTCCCAGCTCACGGACCAGACCGTCCCCGGATGGGCGACGAGGGCCGCCTTCATGGCTTGCTGGGCGTTGTACTTCGCGGCGAGCAGGGTGGTGTACTCGTCGCCGTTGTCGTTGTTCTGCTCGGTGTTCCCGACCGTGGCCGAGCCGGTGGCCCCGTCGACGATCACCTCGGCGTAGCCGCCGTTCTTGCCGATGACGTTCACGTGCCAGATGGAGCCGTCCTTGTCGAGGGACTCCACGGTTCCGGGGTACTTCTGCAGGGCCGCCGAGGCGGCCCCGCCGGCGTCGACCCCGGCGCGCTGGAGCGCGGAGGAGACGGCGGGGGCGGTTCTTGCCGCGTCGGCGGTGGATGCGGCGGCGGCCGCCACCGGGCCCCCGACCAGCAGGACCACGGCCGCGGCCGACGAGACGTACAGCGTGCGGTTGTGCGTGCGCTTCATGGCTTGGACCTCCTCAGGCCGGCCAGAGCGCTTACGGTTGCTCGGCGAGCGGCCGGCGAGCGAGCGTTACCACCCATTCTCCGGGCGGCCGCCGAGGACCGCGCGTTCGCCAGGTCAGCCCGGTCAGGCCTTGCCGCGATCGGCCCGCAGGTGCTCGGCGACCGGCCCCAGGGACGCGCGTAGAGCCGCGAGCGCGTCCGGCGGGAGCAGGTCGATGAAGTGCCGGCGGACGGACGCCACGTGGTGCGGGGCGACCTTGCGCATGGTCTCCATGCCCTCCGGGGTGAGGACGGCGTAGAGCCCGCGGCGGTCGGACTCGCAGTTCATGCGGCGGACCAGGCCCGCCGATTCCATGCGGGTGATCTGGTGGGAGAGCCTGCTCTTGGACTGGAGGGTCGACGTCGCGAGGTCGCTCATCCGCATCCGGTGGTCTTCGGATTCCGAGAGGTTCACGAGGATCTCGTAGTCGTTGTTGGTGAGTCCGAAGGGCTGGAGATCCTTTTCCAGCTGGTGCATCAGCAGCTTGTTGACGTCCAGGTGGGTGCGCCAGGCGCACTGCTCGGCATCGTTCAGCCACTGCGTGGCCGTCCCGGTCTCGATGGTCTCCATGAAAGAACTCTACCTAAGAAGTTGAATTGCGTACAAAAATGACGAGGGGTGCGGGTGGGGTCACAGGCCGAGACGCCGCTGGAGATCGCCCAGCTGTCCCGGCATCCGGGGCACGCCCAGCTGCCCGAGCGGACCCTGGCCGGCTCCCGGTACCCCCTGTTGGTTGCCCGAGGCCGCCCCGGCGCCCACGGCGCCGATCGCCTGCTCGGCCATCAGCAGCTCCGAGGACTGCATGAGCACCGTCCCGGCACCGACGAACTCGAACTGGTGCTCCTCGCCCGAGGAGCCCCCGATGCCCGTCAGCGAGCGCAGGCCGCCGATCACGCCCGACATGTACCCGTGGTCGTAGTGGTGGCAGGGGGAGGGACAGTCCGCCCACCCCACCAGCGCCTGCGGGTCCACGCGCAGCGGCGGTTCCATGAACACCACCGGTCCGTTGGACGCCGCCACGAACTTCCCGGTTCCGATCAGGGTGAGAAAACCCGGGACGATCGACTGCTTCAGCGCGAGAGTGGGCTGGTAGGCGAGCAGGTTGCCCGACCGGATGGTCAGGTTTCCGTTGTCCAGGTCGTACGAGTTCACGTCGAAGGCCCGGTCGGCGAGCAGCATCTTGCCCTGCCCCTCGGCCACCACCCAGTCACTGGCGTGCAGCGGCGAGTGGAAGCTGGTGCGCAGCAGCCGGTCGAAGCGGCCGTGGCCGATGCCGTTGAACTCGATGCGCCCGTAGTACGAGATCATCTTGCCCTTCTGCAGGAACCACTGGCTCCCCTTGAGCTCCACGCAGAAGGTGTAGGCGTTGACGTTGTCGTCGGACGGCAGGGTGTGCGGGTCGTAGACCGTCGGGCCACCGGGGCCGCCGGTCACAGGTCCGAAATTCACAGTTTTTCCTCCGAGGCCTGTACGTACACCGCGCCCTGGCCGGACAGCTCCAGCTGGAACGCCTCGCCCGAGCCGCGCCCGACCATGTCCCGCCAGCCCAGCGCCGTGGAGAGCTTGTTGCGGACGTCGCCGTGGTGGGCGACGTAGGCCTGCGGGTCCACGTGGATCGGCCGCTGCGGGGTGATCGGGAGTTCGATGACCCCGCCGTGGGCCATCACGGCCACCGAGCCGTGGCCCTTGAGGGTGGTGGTGAACAGGCCCTGGCCCGTCACCTGGCCGCGCACCATGCCCATGACCCCGCCCTGCGAGCCCATGAACATCGTGCCCTGCTGGAGGGTGCCGTCGAAGGCCAGGAGCCGGTCCGCCTCCACGTAGAGGGTCTCGCCGGTCAGGTTGATCACCTGGACGTGGTGGCCGCCGTGGCCGAACATCACGGTGCCGCTGCCCTCGACGCTCATCAGCGGGGTCTGCTCGTTCGCCACGCGCCGCCCGATCATGCCCATCACGCCGCCCTGGCCGCCGGTCAGGCTCGGGGTGAAGGAGACCTCGCCGCGGTAGGCGAGCATCGCGCCGCGCTGGCTGTACATCTTCTGCCCCGGTACGACCTGGGCCTCGACCACTTTGGAGTTGATCTCGCGGAACGGCATCAGATGTCGCCCCCGATGGTGTTGCGCTCGCTGGGCTGCACGTAGACCAGGCCCTCGCCCTCGAAACGGATCTGGAAGGCCTCGCCCGAGCCCTCGCCGATCAGGGTGCGGAAGTTGATCCCCGACTGGAAGGACTGCTGGAGGTTCCCGGTGTGCGCCACGTACGCCCCCGGGTCGACGGAGAGCGGGTACTGCGCGCTGACGCGCAGCACCACCGCGGGGCCGTCGGAGGTGATCGCCGCCTGCCCGTTGCCCTCGACGGTCGTGGTGAACAGGCCGTTGCCCGTCGTAGCACCGCGCAGGCCGGTGAAGGTGGTGCCGGTGCGCAGGCCGGCGTCGGTGCACAGCAGGTTGCTGGACTCGACGTAGAGCTTCTCTCCGCGCAGATTGACCAGATTGATCTCACTCGCCCGGTCGGCGAAGAAGCAGGTGCCGTGACCCTGTACCTCCATCACGGTCATCTGTTCGCCGGTGAGCCGCCGGGTCACCATGCCGCGGAGGCCTTCGCCGCCGCCTGTCATCTTCTTGAAGGCCATCTGGCCGTCGTACGCGACCATGGCGCCGTTCTTTGCTTTGACGGCGTCCCCGGTCAGGTCGACGGCGAGCACCTTGCTGCCTTGGAGTCTGAACTGAGCCACGGGGAAGACGTTATCGGCAGCGGGCGGGGCGGAACAGGGCCCGTTGGCCGATATCGGCCGGGAATGGTCGGTTCCGCCGGGATCGGCCCCCGGGGCAAGATCGCCCCGGGTGGCTGAGACACTGGGACGGACCCCCGGCCTCCACCCCGAAGGTTCCACGTGGACATCAAGACCGCCACCGCCCTGCACCGGCTGCGCCTCATCTCCGTACCCGAAGCGCTGTCGTTCCCGGCCCTGCTGATCTTCGGCTCGGTGCTGAGCCGGATCTCGGACATCGACTACCTGATGATGCCGCTCGGCATCCTCCACGGGATCCTGTTCGTCATCTACGCGGTGTTCCTGCTGGACGTCTGGATCACGGCGAAGTGGCCGCTGAAGAAGGTCGCACTGTTCTTCCTGCTGGCGCTGCTGCCCTTCGGCGGGCTCTACGGCGACCGGTTGCTCAAGCGCGAAGAGACGGCCGGCGTGCTCGCGGCCCGCGCCCGTGAGGCGGCCCGCGCATGATGATCGCCTTCTCGGTGACCCCGCTGGGCGTCGGCGAAGAGGTCGGCGAGTACGTGGCCGACGCCGTCCGCGTCGTACGGGAGTCCGGGCTGCCGAACCGCACGGACGCCATGTTCACCACCATCGAGGGCGAGTGGGACGAGGTGATGGACGTGGTGAAGCGTGCGGTGGAGGCCGTGGAGGCGCGCGCGCCCCGGGTCTCCTTCATCCTCAAGGCCGACATCCGCCCCGGTGTGACCGACGGGATGACCTCCAAGATGGAGACCATCGAGCGGCACCTCGCCCAGGGCTGATTCCGCCCCCCTCTTCGCGACAGCGCCCCCGGCCCAGCGGCCGGGGGCGCTCGTCGTTTCCCGGGTTTGAGCGGCCGCTCAAACTCTCGCCCCGGAGGTGTTGAGCGGTCGCTCAAACTCGGCTACCTTTCGGTTTGAGCGATCGCTCAAACTGCGAAAAAGGGGGGGTGCCGGCCTTGGGTCTGTACGTCGAGACGGTCATCCGCACCGAGATGGCCCGGCTCTGGGACCGGAGTCAGGAGCCCGACCAGCACCAGCGCTGGGACCTGCGGTTCACCTCCATCACCTACCTGCCGCGGGCAGCCGAGGACGAGCCGCAGCGCTTCCGCTACGCGACGCGCCTGCTGCCCTTCCTCTCCGTCCACGGCACCGGGATCTCCGCCGGGGAACGCCGGCGCGCCGACGGCACCCGGGTCTCCGCCCTGCGCTTCTCCTCGCGCCACCCGCTCTCGCTGCTCGCCGAGGGCAGCGGCTACTGGCGCTACGTCCCCGACCCGGACGGCGGCCCCGGCATCCGCTTCCTGACCGGCTACGACTACCGGCCCCGCTGGGGCCGCTTCGGCGCCCTCGCCGACCGGATGGTCTTCCGGCCGCTCATGGGCTGGGCCACCGCATGGTCCTTCGACCGGCTGCGGCTGTGGTGCGAGCGCGGAACCACCCCGGGCCGCGCCCTCGCCCGGGCCCTCGCCGAGAGCGCCGTCCGGCTCCTGGCCACCGCCGCCGCCCTCGCGTACGCGCCCCTCGCGGCCGCCCTCGCCGTCGGCCTCCTCGCCCTGCTGCTCCCGCCGCTCCCCGGCACCCCCGCCGCCCGCCGCTGTCTGCGCACCCCGCCCGGCCGGGTCCCCGCCGCCGAGCCCCGCCTCCTCGCCACCCTGAGCACCCCGAACCTTCAGGAGCCGTCATGACCTCGATGTTCCGCGCCCACATGGGCGCCGCCTTCGACCGCCTGCACCCGCAGATCCAGCGCCGCTTCTCCGTCGGCCTGGACAGCGGGGAGGCCTGCATCGGGCGCGGCACGATGGACCGGATCTGGCACGGCGGAGCGCACGTCAAGCCGTTCCTGCGGCTCGGCGGGATGCGCAACATCCTGGTTCCGCGCGAGGGCAGGGACGTGCCCTTCGTCATGGAGAACTTCCCCTACCTCGACTCCTTCGGCCGCGAGACCGTCACCTTCGTGCGGACCTTCCAGCTGCCCGGCGGGCCCCACCGGTTCGACGCCACGATGGTCCACAGCCCCGAGCGCGGCAGCATCCTCGACTACCTGGGCACCCACCAGCACCTCGCCACCGACCTGCACCTGAGCGCCGAGCCCGACGGCTCCCTGCTCATCCGCTCCGGCGAGCACCGCTTCCGCGAGGGCCCCGTCGACGTCCGCGTCCCCGACTTCATCGGCGGCGACGCCGAGGTCCGCGAGTCCTTCGACGAGGCCACCGGCCGCTTCCGGATCCGGGTGCGGGTGGTCAACCGCCGCTTCGGCCCGCTCTTCGGGTACGAGGGCTCCTTCGCCGCCGAGTACGTGGACGTCCGCGGCCACGAGCTGCGGCCGGACCTGCGCCCCGTCCGCGAGGAGGTCCGCGCGTGAGCGCCGCCAGCGAAGCCACCCGGCACAAGCTCCTCGACGGGGCCCTGCGCACCCTGATCGAGCAGGGCATCGGCAAGACCTCGGCGCGCACCATCGCCGCCACCGCCGGGGTCAACCAGGGGCTGATCTTCTACCACTTCGGCTCCGTCGAGGAACTCCTCTGCGCCGCCTGCGTCTTCGGCGCCGAGCAGCGGGTCGCCCGCTACCGCGAGCGGTTCGCGGAGCTCGGCTCCCTCGCCGAGCTGCTCGCCTTCGCCCGGCAGATGCACACCGAGGAGCGGGGCAGCGGCCACGTGGCGGTCCTCGGGCAGCTGCTGGCCGCCGGGCAGGCCCAGCCCGCCCTCGCTGCCGCCACCGCCGCCGGGCTCGGGCTGTGGGTCGCGGAGCTGGAGTCGGTGCTCACCCGGCTGCTGGCGGCCTCCCCGCTCGCCGGGTTCGCCGACCCGGCCGGGCTGGCGCGCGCCGCGGCCGCCTCCTTCGTCGGCATCGAGCTCTACGAGGGGGTCGACCCGGCGGGGGCCGGGCGGGCCCTGGACTCGCTGGAGCAGCTCGCCGGACTGGCGCAGACCCTGGAGGAGCTGGGGCCGCTGAGTCAGCGGGCCGTGCGCCACGGGCTGCGCAAGGGCGCCCGCCGCTGACGGCTCCGGGGGCACCGGTACCCGTACGGCGGTGGGGGCAGTCGGGGTCCGACGGCCGCGCGGGTACCCGTACGGCCCTGCGCGCGCCCCGGGTCTCAGAACCGCCCGCTCGGCCGAATCCAGTTCGACACGCCAAGGGATGTCCCGTTTCGTTGGGATATCGACCTCGGTTTCGAGCACTGGAGGAACCGTGCGGCAGGAAGGCTTCGACTACGAGACCCACAGCCGTCTCGCCGGCCCGTTCGAGGAGCCGGATCCCACCGCCGCCTACCGCGTCGCCTACCGCTCGCTGCTCTCGCGCGAGGAGCTGCGGACCCGAATACGGGCCGTCGCCCTCATGACGCTCGCCCCCCTCGCCGCCGCCGGCCTGCTCCTCTACCTCGTCTGGCCCACGCACTGGACCGTCCGCGAGGGCGGCGAGCGCTGGCTGGTGCACCTCGACTCCGTGATGCTCGGCTCCATCGCCCTGATCATGCTCTTCATGCTGGTCAACGTGGTCTCGATCGCCCACGCCACGATGGTCGCCCGCGACCCCGTACCGGTCCCCGCCGAACCCGGCACCCGGGTCGCCTTCCTCACCACCTACGTGCCCGGCAAGGAACCCCTGGCGATGGCGGCGGCCACCCTGCGCGGGGCCGTGCGCATCCGCCACGGGGGACCGCTCGACGTCTGGCTCCTCGACGAGGGCGACGATCCCGGGGCCAGGGCCCTGTGCACGGAGCTCGGCGTACGCCACTTCACCCGCAAGGGCGTGGCCGAGTGGAACACCGCGAAGGGGGCCCACCGGGCGAGGACCAAGCACGGCAACTACAACGCCTGGCTGGCCCGGCACGGCGAGGACTACGAGTACTTCGCCTCCGTGGACACCGACCACGTACCGCTCCCGAACTACCTGGAGCGGATGCTCGGCTACTTCCGGGACCCCGACACCGCCTTCGTCGTCGGCCCGCAGGTCTACGGGAACTACACCGCCTCCGTCACCAAGGCCGCCGAATCCCAGCAGTACCTCTTCCACGCCCTGATCCAGCGCGCCGGCAACCGCTACGGCGCCCCCATGTTCGTCGGCACCAACAACGCCGTACGGATCAGCGCCCTGCGACAGGTCGGCGGGCTCTACGACTCCATCACCGAGGACATGGCCACCGGCTTCGAACTGCACCGCCGCCGCAACCCCGCCACCGGGCGGTTCTGGCGTTCCGTGTACACCCCGGACGTCCTGGCCGTGGGGGAGGGCCCGACCTCCTGGACCGACTTCTTCACCCAGCAGCTGCGCTGGTCGCGGGGCACCTACGAGACCCTCCTGCGGCAGTACTGGCGCGGCTGCTTCCGAATGCCCCCGGGCCGCTGGCTCAACTACACGCTGATGCTCGTCTACTACCCGATGACGGCCGTCAACTGGATGCTCGGCATCCTCAGCTGCGTCATCTTCCTGTGGTTCGGCGCCTCCGGCACCCAGGTCTCCTCCGAGGTCTGGCTGATGCTCTACACCGACGCCGCCGCCCTCCAGGTCGGCCTGTACCTGTGGAACCGCCGCCACAACGTCTCGCCCCACGAACCCGCCGGCTCCGGCGGCCTGGCCGGCATGGCGATGTCCGCGATCTGCGCCCCCGTCTACCTCAAGTCCCTCGGCTCGGCCGTCCTGCGCACCAGGGGCCGCTTCGTCGTCACCCCCAAGGGCGGCGACGCCAGCCCCGACCGGCTGGCCACCTTCCGCATCCACCTCTTCTGGGCCGCCGTCCTCGCCGCCTCGCTGGCGGCCTCCGTGCGTTACGGGCACACGCACGCGGCCATGCGGATCTGGGCGGTGCTCGCCCTGGCCGTGGCCCTCGCCCCGCTGGCCGTGTGGGGGACCACGGCCGTTCGGGGCCGCCGGGGAGACCGCGAGCCCGGCGGGGAGCCGGGCGAGGAGCCGGAGCCGGCGTTCGCGACGACCGGAGGCGAGTGAGCCATGGGGTACCGCCCGTCCAAGCAGTTCAAGAAGACCCTCCTGGGCGCCGGCGCCGCCGTCCTGCTGGTCGCCCTCAACGCGCCGGCCGTGCTCTCCTTCGCCGAGGGCAGGTACCACTCGTACAAGATCGGGCAGTCCAGCTACCGCATCCAGTACGGCTCCTGGGGGCTGATCGGCCTCCCCGAGGAGTACCGGATCAACGCCATGCACGCGGCGCTGCTGCACACCGGCAAGGTGCTGCTGATCGCCGGATCCGGCAACAACCAGCAGAACTTCGACAAGGGCACCTTCTCCACCATCCTGTGGGACCCGAAGGACGACACCTTCAAGAAGATCCCGACCCCGGAGGACTTCTTCTGCTCCGGCCACAGCCAACTCCCCGACGGTACGCTGCTGGTGGCCGGCGGCACCGCGCGCTACGAGGTGCTCGACGGCAAGGTCACCCGCGCGGGCGGCGGCATGCGGGTCAAGAACGAGAGCCCCGACCAGGCGGTCAAGCTGCCCAAGGGGACCGTCTTCCGGTCCCCTTCCGGGGTGGAGTACGTCTCGAAGTTCGACGTCACCGTGCCCAAAGCGACCCGGCAGTTCGAGGTCACCTACGGGCGCGGCGGTCAGATGATGCCGTGGAAGACCAAGGTGGTGGCCGCCGAGGCGAGGGTCTTCGTGGAAGCGGCCGAGGAAGGCGCCGGCGGACTGACCACCCAGGCCGCCCAGTACGAGGTGGTCGGCCTCACCGGCAAGGACGCGCGCAACGTATACGGGCTCGCGGAGCGGCTCAGCGCCGACAAGCAGGACTTCCAGGGCATCAAGTCCGCCTACGAGTTCGACCCCAAGGCGGAGAAGTACGTACCGGTCGACCCGATGCGCGACGCCCGCTGGTACCCGACCCTGGTCGGGCTGGCCGACGGCCGGGTGCTGGCGGTGTCCGGACTCAACGACGTGGGCGACGTCGTACCCGGCGACAACGAGTACTACGACCCGCGGACCAAGAAGTGGGCCAAGGGGCCCTTCCACTACTTCCCCACCTACCCCGCCCTCTTCCTCACCCAGGGCGGCAAACTGCTCTACACCGGCTCCAACGCGGGCTACGGGCCCAAGGACAAGGGCCGCGAGCCGGGCCTGTGGGACCTGAAGACCAACCGGTTCCACAAGCTCGCCGGACTGGCCGACCCCGACCAGCTGGAGACCTCCTCCTCCGTACTGCTCCCCCCGGCCCAGGACCAGAAGGTGATGGTCCTCGGCGGCGGCGGGGTCGGCGAATCCCGGCTCGCCACCGCCCGGACGGCGGTCGTCGACCTCAAGGAGGACAACCCGGTCTTCCGCTCGACCGCCCGGCTGCCGCAAGGGGTGCGCTACCTGAGCAGCGTGCTGCTCCCCGACGACTCCGTCTTCACCACGGGAGGTTCCGCCGACTACCGCGGCCGGGGCGCCAGCGACATCCACAAGGCGCAGTTCTACTACCCGCGCACCGACACCTTCGTGAGCGCCGCATCCCCGACCGTCGGTCGCAACTACCACTCGGAGGCGCTGCTGCTGCCCGACGGCCGGGTGGCCACCTTCGGCTCCGACCCGCTCTTCGCGGACAAGGACAACACCAAGCTGGGCAAGTTCGAACACCGGCTGGAGGTGTACACCCCGCCCTACCTGTACCGGGACGCCGCGCTGCGGCCGGCCCTGGGGGAGGGGCCCGAGGAGATCGTGCTCGGCGGCCGGGCCACCTTCGGGGCGGTGCGGGCGGAACGCATCCAGCGGGCCCGGCTGATGCGGCCGAGCGCGGTCACGCACACCACGGACGTGGAGCAGCGCTCGGTGGAGCTCGGGCTGAAGAAGACGGCCGGCTCGGTGACGGTCACCGTCCCGGCGGACCCGACGCTGGTGCCGCCCGGCTGGTACATGCTCTTCGTGACGGACGCGGACGGGACGCCGTCGGTGGCGAAATGGGTACGGGTACGGGAGGCCCCCAAGGCCGCACCACGGGAGTCCCGGGACGGCTGGATGAGCTAGTGCCGCGACCGGAAAACGCCCTCGCGCGGCTCGGCGGCCCCGGCCACAATGGCCTCCGTGACGACATCGGGGGACGAAGCGGCAGAAGGTGCAGAGCCGTTGGCCTGGTGCCTGGTGGCCAACGTCGCCCGGGAGACGGCCCACGGCGACGGCGGCCTGGAGATCCGGGACGGGCTGCGGCACTTCTCGCCCGGCGCGCTGGTCTGGGTGACCCCGCCGATGTGGGGCGACGGCGGGGAGCGGATGCGGGTGACGGGCCGGCGCCGCAAGGACCGGTGGCAGTACCTGTCGGTCGTGGTGCACACCCGCCACCTCGAGAACTTCCGCGTGAAGGGCGTCTACGGCCCCGCCCTGCTCACCGCCCTGGAGGGGACCCGCACCACGGGGCCGTACGCCCGCACGTACCCCCTGTGGAGTACGCGGGAGCGGGCCCAGGAGATGGCCGACGCCCTCAACGCGGGCCCGGTGGAAGTGACGTTCAAGGGGATCCGCGACTACGAGAAGTACGGGTACGGGCTCCAGCACCCGCCGGTGAGCAATCCGCCTCCGATGGAGCTGGAGGTCCGCGGACACGTCTTCCACCTCGCGCAGTTCAACGCCCGGCGCGCGGTGTACAGCCACCTTCCGCCCCCGGTCGAGCCCCCCTTCGGAGAGACGACCTAGTCCGTCGAGCGGCGGGCCAGGCCCAGGGCGTAGTCCGGCCACCACTTGCCGGCCGGCGGGCCGCCGCGGCAGGTGCCGTCGGACTCGCCGGGCCGTTTGATCCAGAGGTACGCGTCCACGAGCGGGTCCCCCGTCTCTACGGTCGGCGGGGTGCCCAGGGCCCGGCCCGGCGGGTTGCACCAGGCCTGCGAGCGGTCGCCCCGGAGCGGGCCGTCGCCGTTGCGGCTGGTGTCGATGACGAAGTGCTTGCCCTTGGCGGCCTTGGAGATGACGGCCCCGTACTCCCGGCCGGCCGTGCTGGGCTGGAAGTTGGAGACGTTGAGGGAGAACCCGTCGGCGCGCTCCAGCCCGGCCTTGTAGAGGGGCTCGACCAGCTTCATCGGGTCCGGGATCCACGCCGGGTTGCCGGCGTCCAGGTAGACCTTGGTGTTCTTGTTGCGCTTGAGCCGGTCGATGGCCTCGGAGAGCAGCCGCAGCCGCTCCTCGTGGTGCCCGGCCTGGGTGCAGCCGTCGACGATGTGCGGGACGGCGTCCGGCTCCAGGACGACCAGGGCCTTGGCGTCGGCGATGTTGTCGGCGAAGGCGCCGATCCAGCTGCGGTAGGCGGTGGCGTCGCCCGCGCCGCCGGCGGAGTGTTGGCCGCAGTCCCGGTAGGGGATGTTGTACGCGGTGAGCACGAGGGTGCGCCCGGCGGCCTTGGCGCTCTCCCGGGCCCGGCGGATCTCCGGCCCGGGATCGTCCCCCGGACCCCACAGGGCCATCGGCCGGTCGGAGATCCGGCGCAGCACCTGCGCGTCGCTGTTGCGGCCCTGCGCCTCCCAGGCGGCGACCTGCCGGGCGGCGTCGCTCTGCGGGTCCACCCAGAACGGGGACTCGTCGACCAGGCCGACCGAGGCGGGGTGGTTGGGGGGCGCGGACTCCGGCTGCACGGTCGGGACGGGGGTGCAGGCGGTCGCCGTGACGGCGGCGGCGAGCGCGAGCGCGGCCGCGAGGGCTCTGAGAGGGCCTGGCATCCGGCGGCTTCCTCGGGACGAAGGGGCGGGCAGCGGGCCGGGATATCGTGACATAACGGTCAGGCGGGGCGAGCTGCGACACCGCCGCGTGCGGCCGGGTGGGCGTGGCCACCGCCCGGCGGCGGCCTAGTAGCCGCTCGTGCCCTCCGCCAGGGCGATCGCCAGGGGAGTGCGTTCGTAGAGGATCTGGTGGCCGTGGCGGGACGGCATCAGGAGGCCCGCTCCCGCCAGGGCCTTCAGGTGGGAGGAGACCGTGGAGGGGGCCAGTGACAGGCGGTGGGCCAGGGCCGTGGTCGAGGCCGGGTCGGTGAGGGCGCACAGGACATCGGCGCGGGCCCGCCCCAGCAGGCGGGCCAGGGCCTCGGGGGTCGGGCCGGCCGAGGCCGTCCACAGGGCGCCGATGCCCCGGGCCGGGTACACCAGCGTCGGCTGCCACGGCGGGTCGTAGCCGCCGACCACCTCCGGCCAGACGAAGGCGCTCGGCATCAGCAGGAGGCCCTGGCCGTCGAGCGAGCGGTCGTGGTGGTTGCGCCTGTCGATGGTGAGGGTGTTCCCCGACCACCGCAGATCCGGGTGGAGCCCGTCGAAGAGGGCTTCCAGCCCGCCCGCCGCCAGCCGCCGCGAGTGGAACAGGATGTCCGCCTCCAGCAGGGCCCGCAGCCGGGGCCAGTGCGGGGCGACCAGCGACTGCCAGGCCGCCTCGTACAGATCGGCCAGCTCCTGGACCGCCCGCTCCGGATCGGCCAGCATCCGCTGCCCGGCCTCGCTCTCCAGCGCCCCCGGGGTGCACACCAGGGAGCGCCGGAGGTCCTCCCGGGCGGCCCCCGGATCGGCGGACCGGACCCGCGCCAGCTCCTCCTCGAAGGTGACCGACGGGCCCGTCGGCGGCGGGCTGAGGAAATCCGGATTGTGCCCGGCCAGCGGCATCAGCAGCCACAGCGGCCGCAGGTCCAGCCCGTCCGCGGCCGCGCGGATCCGGCGGAGCCAGGGCAGGTGGTAGGCCTGCCGCTGCGGGCGCAGCAGGACGCGTACCGCCTCCTGGGTCTCCCAGCGCGGGGAGATCGAGAACCGGCAGCGCAGCAGGTCGGCCGGTCCGAAGCGGAAGTGGAAGGTGATGGCCGGGCCTCCTGGCTGATTCGGTCGACTGATTCGGCCGACGGATTCGGTCGACTGATTCCGCCGACTGATTCGGCTGGGCTCGAATCTCTGTCCCGCCAGCCTAGGCGCCGCCAGGGTGACCCGTATGACCACCGCACGCCAGGCCGATGCCGATGCCGATGCGGGGACCGGGGCCGGCTACCGCCCCGTCTTCCGCGTCCGCGAGTTCCGGCCCGTCTTCGCCGCCCACCTGCTGTCCGTGCTCGGCGTCGTCATCGCCGAGATCTCCCTGACCGTCCTCGTCTTCCGGGCCACCGGCTCGCCCCTGATGAGCGCCCTCACCTTCGCCCTCGGCTTCCTTCCCTACGCCCTCGGTGGCACCCTGCTCGCCCCGATCGCCGACCGCCTCCCCGCCCGCCGGGTGCTCGTCGGCTGCGACCTCGTCTGCGCGGCCTGCGCGGCGGCCATGGCCCTGCCGGGGACCCCGGTCGCGCTGCTCCTCGTACTGCGCTGCGCCATGGCCTTCGTGGCCCCGCTGTTCCAGGGCGCCCGCGCCGCCTCCCTCGTCGACGTCCTCGGCTCCGGCGAGGCCTACGTCCTGGGCCGCTCGCTGCTGCGGATGGTGGCCCAGAGCGCCCAGCTCATCGGCTTCGGCCTCGGCGGACTGCTGCTCACGGTCCTGGCCCCGCGCGGGGCCATCACCCTCACGGCCGCCGGGTTCCTCGCCTCCGCGCTGCTCCTGCGCTTCGGCACCCGGGCCCGGCCCGCCCGTACCGGGCAGGGCGCCGCGCGCACCTCCCCGCTCGCGGGGCTGCGCGCCGTCCTGGGCCACCGCCGGCTGCGCGCGCTCACCCTGCTGTGCTGGCTGCCGCCGCTCTTCACCGTCGTCCCCGAGGCGCTGCTCACCCCGTACGCCGCCGGGATCGGCGCCTCCACCGCCGTGCTCGGGCTGTTGATGTGCGCGCTGCCGGTCGGCACCATCGCGGGGGAGCTGTGGGCGGGCTCCGCGCTCACCGCCCGAACGCGTTCGCGGATCGTGGCCCCGCTCGCCGCCGTCGGGATGCTGCCGCTGCTCGTGTACGCCGTCCGGCCCGGGGTCCTGGTGCTGCTGGCCGCGCTCGTCCTGGCCGGGCTCGCCCACGCCTACACCCTCGGACTCGACCGCTGGTACGTGGACGCCGTCCCCGAGGAGCTGCGCGGGCGGGCGATGACCCTGCTCAGCACCGGTCTGATGACCCTGCAAGGGGTCGGCATGGCGCTGGCCGGGGTCGCCGCGGAGTTCTTCGCGGTGCACGTGGTGGTCACGGGCGCCGCCGTGCTCGGGACCGGGGTCGTTCTGCTGCTGCTGGCCGAGGTGCGCGCGACGGACGGCGGCGCGGACGGCGGCGGTCGGTGGACGGCAGGGCCGAGCGGTCGCCGGGAGGGGTCGCGGGGCGGTCGGCCGAAGCGTGAGACGGGTCCCACCGTCAAATGACCGCCCGGTAGGGTCTGATGCGTGCCCAAGCCGCTCAGCCTTCCCTTCGACCCCATCGCCCGCGCCGACGAACTGTGGCAGCAGCGCTGGGGTCCGGTGCCCTCGATGGCCGCGATCACCTCGATCATGCGGGCGCACCAGATCCTGCTCGGCGAGGTCGACGCGGTCGTCAAGCCCTACGGGCTGACCTTCGCGCGGTACGAGGCGCTGGTGCTGCTGACCTTCTCCAAGGCCGGCGAGCTGACCATGTCGAAGATCGGCGAGCGGCTGATGGTCCACCCGACCTCGGTCACGAACACGGTGGACCGGCTGGTGAGGTCAGGTCTCGTCGCCAAGCGCCCCAACCCGAACGACGGCCGCGGCACGCTCGCGTCGATCACGGACAAGGGCCGGGAAGTGGTCGAGGCGGCGACGAAGGCGCTGATGGAGATCGACTTCGGACTGGGCGCCTACGACGCCGAGGAGTGCGGGGAGATCTTCGCCCTGCTCCGCCCGCTGCGGGTGGCCGCGGCGGACTTCGAGGAGAGCTAGTGCTGTGACCGGAAAGGTCCACCGGGTCGCGGCGCCCGGCACGGCACCTCGCCGCGTTGTCGGACCACGGCGGTACGTCCAGTACGAGCCGCGGTCCTCCGCCTTGCGATGCACCGCACCGGACGCCGCGACCCGGCAAACCTTTCCGGCCACAGCACTAGTCCGCGTCGGGCCCGGGAATCCGGCCCCCGTCAAGATCGTGCAAACCGGACGGCTAGGCTCGACGGCATGAAACGAAGCGTGCTGACCCGCTACCGCGTCATGGCCTACGTGACCGCGGTCATGCTCCTGATCCTCTGCTCCTGCATGGTGGCGAAGTACGGCTTCGACACCGGTGCCGACCTGACCTTCGCGGTCTCGCAGGCGCACGGTGTGCTGTTCATGATCTACCTGGTGTTCGCCTTCGACCTGGGCTCCAAGGCCAAGTGGCCGTTCGGCAAGCTGCTCTGGGTCCTGGTCTCCGGCACCATCCCGCTCGCGGCCTTCTTCGTCGAGCGCAAGGTCCGCGCCGAGGTCGAGCCCCTGGTGACCGACTCCCTGGCCACCGCCAAGGCCTGAGGACTCGCGTCCCGCTCGACTTCCCCGCCCCCGGGACGACTCCCCGGGGGTTGGCCATCGACATTTACTAGGACGTCCTAGTAAATTCATGGGTATGGACGCTGACGCCATCGAGGAAGGCCGCCGTCGCTGGCAGGCCCGGTATGACAAGGCCCGCAAGCGCGAGGCCGATTTCACGACGCTCTCCGGAGATGACGTCGACCCCGTCTACGGGCCCCGGCCCGGGGACGCGTACGAGGGCTTCGAGCGCATCGGCTGGCCGGGGGAGTACCCGTACACCCGCGGCCTGCACGCCACCGGCTACCGGGGGCGGACCTGGACCATCCGGCAGTTCGCCGGGTTCGGCAACGCCGAGCAGACCAACGAGCGCTACAAGATGATCCTGGCCGCCGGCGGCGGCGGGCTCTCCGTCGCCTTCGACATGCCGACCCTGATGGGCCGGGACTCCGACGACCCCCGCGCGCTGGGCGAGGTCGGGCACTGCGGGGTCGCCATCGACTCCGCCGCCGACATGGAGGTCCTCTTCAAGGACATCCCGCTCGGCGACGTGACCACCTCCATGACCATCAGCGGGCCCGCCGTCCCCGCCTTCTGCATGTACCTCGTCGCCGCCGAGCGCCAGGGCGTGGACCCGGCCGTCCTCAACGGGACGCTCCAGACGGACATCTTCAAGGAGTACATCGCCCAGAAGGAGTGGCTCTTCGAACCCGAGCCGCACCTGCGCCTCATCGGCGACCTCATGGAGTACTGCGCCAACGGCATCCCCGCCTACAAGCCGCTCTCCGTCTCCGGCTACCACATCCGCGAGGCCGGGGCCACGGCCGCGCAGGAGCTCGCGTACACCCTGGCCGACGGTTTCGGATACGTGGAGCTGGGCCTCTCGCGCGGCCTGGACGTGGACCACTTCGCGTCCGGCCTCTCCTTCTTCTTCGACGCGCACCTCGACTTCTTCGAGGAGATCGCCAAGTTCCGCGCCGCCCGCCGGATCTGGGCCCGCTGGATGAAGGAGGTGTACGGGGCGAAGTCCGAGAAGACGATGTGGCTGCGCTTCCACACCCAGACCGCCGGTGTCTCCCTCACCGCGCAGCAGCCGTACAACAACGTCGTGCGCACTGCCGTGGAGGCCCTCGCGGCCGTCCTCGGCGGCACCAACTCGCTCCACACCAACGCCCTCGACGAGACCCTCGCACTGCCCAGCGAGCAGGCCGCCGAGATCGCCCTGCGCACGCAGCAGGTGCTGATGGAGGAGACCGGCGTGGCCAACGTGGCCGACCCGCTGGGCGGCTCCTGGTACGTCGAGCAGCTCACCGACCGCATCGAGGCCGACGCGGAGAAGATCTTCGAGCAGATCAAGGAGCGCGGCCTGCGCGCCCACCCGAACGGGCAGCACCCGATCGGACCGATCACCTCGGGCATCCTGCGCGGCATCGAGGACGGCTGGTTCACCGGGGAGATCGCCGAGTCGGCCTTCCAGTACCAGCGTTCGGTGGAGAAGGGCGACAAGCGGGTCGTCGGCGTGAACGTCCACCACGGCTCGGTCACCGGCGACCTGGAGATCCTCCGGGTCAGCCACGAGGTGGAGACCGTACAGGTGCGGGAGCTCGCGGAGCGCAAGGCCGCCCGGGACGACGCGAAGGTGAAGGGGGCCCTGGCGGAGATGCTGGCCGCCGCCCGGGACGGGTCCAACATGATTCCGGCCATGCTCGACGCGGTGCGCGCCGAGGCGACGATGGGCGAGATCTGCAACGTGCTGCGCGAGGAGTGGGGCACGTATACGGAGCCGCCCGGCTTCTAGTACCGGGACGTCGAAGCCTGCCTGACGGGGCATCGGGCGACGCAAGCCCTAGGGTGGCGGCCATGAACGGCCGCCACCTTCCCGTTTCCGTGCGCGGAGTGAGCGTCCGCGTGGCCATGCAGGCCAACCGCGGGCCGTACGCGTACATCGCCGCCGACTTCGAACCGCCCGGCCCCGAAGGCCGGACGGAGATCCTGAGCGCCGTAGGGGCCTCCCTGCTGCCCGAGGAGTACGTGTCCTGCGTGCGGCTCGGGATCGAGCGCGGGCTGGAGGGGGTGGCGGCCGCGGTGCTGCTCACCGACGCGGGGTTCCACCCGGCGGACTCCTCGGAGTACGGCTACCGGCTCGCCGGGCTGGAAGCGGGCCGCGCGGCCCTGGTCGCCTCCGGACTGCTGCCGCCCGAGGAGGCGGACAGCCTGCGCTGGGCCCAGTGGCCGGGCCGCGGGCGGCCCTGGCCGGGCCACAACCCGCGCTCGGAGGCCCTGCTCATGGCGGCCCCGGCCTGGTGCCCGGAGTTCCTGCCCCTCTCGGACGGACGGCCCGCGGTGGTCACGCCGGCGATGCGGGGGCGGCCGGGAGGCCGGAAGCGCCCAGGAGGCCGTGCATCAGCAGGGCGGTGAAGGTGGCCACCCACATCTCGTCCACCGGCTCGGAGCTGACCAGCGCACGGTGCACCACGGTGCCCGCGATCACGTCGAAGATCAGGTCCGTGGTGTGGCCGGCGAGGTCCGCGTCCTCCTCGTAGGGCAGCTCGCCGCGGGCCTGCGCCCGCTCGCGGCCCAGTACGACGAGACGTTTCTGCCGGTCCACGATGGCCGACCGGATCCGGTCCCGCAGGGCCTCGTCCCGGGTGGACTCGGCGACGACCGCCATCAGGGCGGTACGGGCCTCCGGGCGCCGCAGCAGCTCCGCGAACCGCAGCACCACGTACTCGATGTCGGCTTCGAGGGAGCCCCGGTCGGGAAGTTCGAGGGAGTCGAAGAGCTCCGCGACGGCGTCCACGACCAGCTCGTTCTTGCCCGCCCAGCGCCGGTAGAGGGTGGTCTTGGCGACCCCCGCCCGCGCCGAGACGTCCCCCATCGTCAGCTTCGACCAGCCCAGCTCCACCAGCGCGTCCCGGGTCGCGGCGAGGATCGCGGCGTCCGCCGCGGCACTGCGCGGGCGGCCGGTGCGGCCGGCCGGGGCGGGGGAGGGGCCTGAACTGGGGTTGCGCATGGCCGAGACCATACCCGTCGGTAGCACGCCGTTCATGTAGCACCGGCATCGCGGCCCTTCGCGGTGTGGTTCAGATCACGGGGCGCGGGCGGGCGGAGGGAGTTACGCTACGGCTCGTAGCGTAAGAGCGACAACCACGCGAAGAGCTACCGGTGCCGGGTGGGGACCCGGCGCCACAGCACGGCAGTACGTACAACGAGTACCGCGATCGGTTCGTTTCGGCCGATCTTTTTCGTCGGCGCGCGCACACGGGGGAGGATGTACGCATGCAGCCCAGAAACATGTCCATGAGCGGCGTCGTCGACCTCGCCGCGGTGAAGGCGGCCGGCGAGGCCAAGGCGAAGGCCGAGCAGGCCCGCGCCGAGGCGTCCCGGAAGGCCGCCGAGGGCGGTGCGCCCGCGTCCGCCGGGGCCGTCCCGTCGTCCGCGCTCGTCTTCGACACCGACGAGACCCGCTTCGAGAGCCACGTGGTCCCGCTCTCGAACGAGGTCCCGGTCATCCTCGACTTCCGCGCCGAGGGCTTCGAGCAGGGCCGCGAGCTGAGCCTGCTGCTGGAGCGGCTCACGGTCGAGGCGAACGGCCGCCTGGCTCTTGCCGCGCTCGATGTCGCGGCCAGCCAGAACCTGATCCGCGAGTTCCGCATCCAGGCCCTTCCGGCGGTCTTCGCGCTGGTCGCCGGCCAGGCGATGCCGCTCTTCCAGGACTTCGCCCCCGAGGACGAGGTCCGCGCGATCCTGGCCCAGGTGGTCCAGATCGCCGAGGAGCGCTTCGGTGTCCTCGGCGTCCCAGTGACCCCCGCCGGCGAGGGCGAGGCCCCGGGCGGGGCCGCGGAGCCCGCCGAGGAGCCGGCCGGCCCCTACGACGCCCTGCTGGACGCGGCGGTCGAGGCGCTGGACGCGAACGACCTGGGCGGCGCGGTGCAGGCGTACAAGAACGTCCTGCTCTCCGACCCGGCCAACGCGGAGGCCAAGCTGGGCCTCGCGCAGGCCGAACTCCTGCTCCGCGTCAAGGACATGGACCCGCAGGCCGTGCGCACCGCGGCGGCCGAGAACCCGCGCGACCCGGCGGCGCAGATCGCCGCGGCCGACCTGGACCTGGCGGGCGGACACGTGGCGGACGCCTTCGGGCGCCTCGTCGACACGGTGCGGGTGACGTTCGGTGACGAGCGGGACGCGGTCCGGGTGAGGCTGCTGGAGATGTTCGAAGCCGTCGGCGCGGACAACCCGCTCGTGACCTCGGCGCGTACGGCGCTCGCCCGGGTGCTCTTCTAAGACCCGGTCCGGACCCGGTCCGGTGCCCGGTCGAAGGCTCGGCCCGGCGCCGGCGATTTGTTGACACGCAGGCAAACAGCGGCCGCACTTTGCCAAAACTTGGCAATCGCGGCCGCTGTTACTCGCAGTAAATCGAACCCCGTGAACTGTCCGGTGTGTTCACTCTTCCTCCGATCTGTCGTGGCCCTGGGTGACACTCAGCGTTGCGGCCCGACAGCGGCAGGTCTTCCGTAGGTTATCTGGCCGTTACCCGCCAGTAACGAACCCCCTTGTGCCCCGGCCGTGAATGGACCACGATCGGCGACGCTCGGTCCTTCCCGCAGAGCCGCTCATCCGGAGCCGCGGTGGAGGGTCCCCACCGGGCCGGCCGGTGGCAGTGGCACCGGCCGTGGGACAGGGGGGTCTCCGTCGCACGGCGGTGCCTGTCCTCCAGGTTGCGCGAACGCGTGGCCAAGTGGTTGTCGCTCGGGGGTGAACGCCGGTGTTCCGGACGCGGCAGTGCCGCGGCTCGGCCGCCTGCGCTCCTTCCCGAGGACGTAGCACTTCTCCCATCCCAGGACGGGTACGGCCCGGACCGGAGATGTACGTCCGAGAAGGAGGAACGAAATGAGTTCTCAGATTCGTGGCGGGACCAGATGGAAGCGCTTCGCGCTCGTCATGGTGCCGAGCATCGCGGCCACGGCCGTGGTCGGTGTCGGTCTGGCGCAGGGTGCCCTCGCGGCCTCGTTCGCCGTGTCGGGCCAGGACTTCAAGGTCACGACCGACAAGCTGGACGGCACCAACCTGATCCAGTACGGCAGTGTCGCCAACGGGCACGACCTGAAGACGGGTGCCGAGGCTCACCACCCGGTCACCATCTCCGGGTTCAGCCACGCCGAAATCACCAACATGTGCCAGTCGCTGGTGACGCCGACTCCGCTCGGCAACATCACGATGAAGCTGCAGACGGGCACCAAGGCCGGCAAGCCGGCGGTTGCCGACAACCTTTACCTGGATGTTGCCGAGCTCGACGCCGACGCCGAGTTCACCAAGCTCGACATCGGTGTCGCGGTCGGCGACCCGTCGAACCCGACGAAGCCGCAGGCGGGTACGGTCGCGAGCCCGTACGCGTTCGCGCAGCGCGCCGAGAAGGCCGTACTGACGAACGTCAAGCAGAAGGCCTGGGCCACCACGGCCGGCACCTTCAAGCTGCCTGACCTCAAGCTGCGCCTGCTCGGTGGCGACCAGCCGTGCTACCAGGACTCGGCAGTCAACTGATCGCCTGACCGGCGTATCGGTTCCGGTGCCTGACCGGGCGACCGGGCCGGCGGTGGCGGTACCCGTCGCCGCCGGCCCGGCCGTCCGGGCTCCACTTAGTTCAGTACCACCCGTTTCCAGGGAGCTGTTGTCCATGAACCCCCAGGCCCCGGTTTACGTGCGCGCCGAAGACGACGCCTGGCTCACCGCGGTGTACTACCGCTTCCATGCCTGGAGCGGCCGTCGCCCCTTCTGGGCGGGAGTGTTCACGCTCCTCGCAGGCCTCCCGATCGCGTACTTCCCGTACGCGGACCTGCGGCTCGGCAACGTCACCATCGCGATGGCGACGACGGCCGGTTCGGGGTCGCTGATCATCGGTGTCCTGCTGATCACGCTGGGCCTGACGCTCTGGTTCCAGCAGGGCGTACGCATCTTCGCCGGAGTCGCCTCGATCCTGCTGGCACTGGTGTCCCTGCCGGTGTCCAACCTCGGCGGTTTCGGCATGGGCTTCATCCTGGCCCTGATCGGCGGCTGTCTCGCACTGTCCTGGGTGCCGGCCCGTCCGGTGACGGACGAGGCTGGCGCACCGGAGGACCGGGGCGCGGCGCAGGCCGTGGACCTGGGCAAGGCGGACGCGATGGAGGGCGGCTTCCATGCCGTACCCGGCCCGCGCGAGACGGAAACGGCATACGCGAGCGAGACGACTGCCCACGCCGATGGCGGGAGGAACAGTGCGGGGTGACCAAACGCAGCGGGGTGTGACCCCAGATGCGGAGTCCCGTGAAAGAAAGGGCCCGCGTCACGCGGCGCCCAGGAAGTCGCTGCTGACCAAGATCCAAATACCCGTCGGTAAGACGATGGCGCTGGCGGCCATGCCCACGGCGGTCTTCGTCGGCATGAGCATGGCGCCGAAGCTGGCCGTGGCCGACGAGGAGATCCCCTTCGCGCCCGGACCGTGCGTGACGCGGTCCGACGAGCCCGCGGAGTCGGCTTCCCCGTCGCCGTCCTCGTCCCCCTCGAAGACTCCCTCCGACACCGCTTCGAAGGCCCCGTCGAAGACGACGGAGCCCGCGCCGGGCAAGTCGCCCACCGCGGTGCCCTCGCCGAGCGCGAGCCCTTCGGCATCCAAGCCGGCGGAAAAGCCGGCCGAGAAGCCCACGACGCCCGCCGAGAAGCAGGCGGCCCCCGCTCCGGTGGCCAAGTCCTCGAACCCGCTGGACCCGCTGGGCGTGGGCGACGCGCTCAAGGGCCTCTTCGACGAGCTCGGCAAGCCCCTGAAGGCAGCGTCCGCTCCGGCCACGACGCCCGCCACGACGCCCGCCACGACGCCCTCTCCGGCGGCTCCCAAGCCGGCGGACAAGCCCGCCCCCGCCCCGGACCCGGCCGCGGACGCGATCCGCGCCGCCGCGGACAAGGCGGGCGCCACGGTCACGGAGCTCTCCGAGGACGTCAAGGACACCGCGACCACCCCGAAGGACGAGACCGGCGCCACCGAGCCGGCCGACGGGGACGAGACCAAGGCCAAGCCGGAGGAGACGAAGGACGCGGACGGGAAGGAACCCTTCCCGTGCCCGACCTACGACGCCAAGGCCCTGGCCGACGCGGAAGTGGAGCAGGGCATCCCGCTGCTCCCGGACGAGCCCTGGTACCTCAACAGCTCGCTGCTGACCCTCTACGGCCTGGACTACGCGGGCATCGTCGAGGTGAAGACGGCGGGCGGCAAGACCAAGAAGGTCCTGAAGTTCACGGCGGACTCGCTGGACATCAAGGACCTGTACCAGACGGTCGGCACCGGGCAGAACGTCGCCCACCTGAAGTCCCGTCCGGGTTCGACGTCGAAGATCCGCGGGGAACAGGTGACGATGTACACCGAGAGCCTCAAGGGCAACCTCTTCGGCCTGATCCCGATCGAGTTCACCCCGAACAGCCCGCCGCCCCTGAACGTCCCCTTCGCGTTCTTCACGAACGTCAAGGTCGTCCAGGCCGGCCAGTTCGGCGGCACCCTGACCGTTCCGGGCCTCAAGAACTACATCGGCCCGGCGGAGTAGGACCGTACGGCCTCGCGCGGCCGTACGCACCGAGGGCGGCACCCCGGATCCTCATCGGATCGGGGGTGCCGCCCTCGGTCTCTGTGCGGCAGAGTTCGAACGGCGGAGCGACGTCAGTCGCGGGCGCCGCCGCCCAGGTGGTGGACGCGGACCATGTTGGTCGTGCCCGGGACGCCGGGGGGCGAGCCGGCCGTGATGATCATGGTGTCGCCCTTGTTGTAGCGCTTGAGCTTGAGCAGCTCGGCATCCACGAGGTCGACCATCGCGTCGGTGTTGTCCACGTGGGGGACCACGTAGGACTCGACGCCCCAGCTCAGGGTGAGCTGGTTGCGGGTGCCCTCGTCGGTGGTGAAGGCCAGGATCGGCTGGGAGGCGCGGTAGCGCGACAGCCGGCGGGCGGTGTCACCGGAGTGGGTGAAGGCGACCAGGGCCTTGCCGTCGAGGAAGTCCGCGATCTCGCAGGCCGCACGGGCGACGGCGCCGCCCTGGGTACGGGGCTTCTTGCCCGGGACCAGCGGCTGGAGGCCCTTGGACAGGAGCTCCTCCTCGGCCGCCTCGACGATCTTCGACATCGTCTTGACGGTCTCGATCGGGTAGGCGCCGACCGAGGACTCCGCGGACAGCATGACCGCGTCCGCGCCGTCGAGGATCGCGTTGGCCACGTCGGAGGCCTCCGCGCGCGTCGGGCGGGAGTTGGTGATCATCGACTCCATCATCTGGGTCGCGACGATCACCGGCTTGGCGTTGCGGCGGCAGAGCTCCACGAGGCGCTTCTGCACCATCGGGACCTTCTCGAGCGGGTACTCGACGGCCAGGTCGCCACGGGCCACCATGACCGCGTCGAAGGCGGCTACGACGCCTTCCATGTTGGCGACGGCCTGCGGCTTCTCGACCTTGGCGATGACGGGGACCCGGCGGCCGACCTCGTCCATGACCTTGTGGACGTCCTTGACGTCGTTGGCGTCACGCACGAAGGACAGGGCGACCATGTCGCAGCCCATCCGCAGGGCGAAGCGGAGGTCGTCGATGTCCTTTTCCGACAGGGCGGGGACGTTGACGGCGGCACCCGGCAGGTTGATGCCCTTGTGGTCCGAGATGACACCGCCTTCGATGACGATGGTCTTGACCAGGGGGCCCTCGACCGAGGTCACGCGGAGCTCGACGTTGCCGTCGTTGATCAGGATCGGGTCGCCCTTGGAGACGTCGCCCGGCAGACCCTTGTAGGTGGTGCCGCAGATGGACTTGTCGCCCGGGACGTCCTCGATGGTGATGGTGAACTCGTCACCGCGGACGAGCTCGACGGGACCCTCGGCGAAGGTTTCCAGACGGATCTTCGGGCCCTGGAGGTCGGCGAGGACGCCGACGGCACGCCCGGTGTCCTCGGAGACCTTCCGGACGCGGTCGTACCGCTCCTGGTGTTCTGCCTGGGATCCGTGGCTGAAGTTGAATCGGGCCACGTTCATACCGGCCTCTACGAGCGCTTTCAGCTGCTCGTAAGAGTCGACGGCGGGGCCCAGCGTGCAGACGATTTTGGAACGGCGCATGGAGCGGATCCTATCGGTTTGTTTCGTAGCGGAATATTCCGTCTGGCGGAAAGTCCAAAGTGACTAACCGGTAACCAGCGCGTACGTCTGGCTGGCGATCTCCAGTTCCTCGTCCGTGGGGACCACGGCCACGGCCACCCGGGCGTACTCCGCGGAGACCAGACGCGGCTCGGGGGACCGTACCGAGTTGGCTTCGAGGTCGAGCGCCAGACCCAGCTCGGCCAGACCCGCCAGGGCCATTTCCCGGATCGACGAGGAGTTCTCGCCCACGCCCGCCGTGAAGGCGACCGCGTCCACCCGGCCCAGGACCGCCGAGTAGGCACCGATGTACTTCTTCAGGCGGTGGATGTACGAGGCCAGCGCCAGGCGCGCCGAGGCGTCGCCCTCCTCCGCCCGCCGCTGCACCTCGCGCATGTCGTTGTCGCCGCACAGACCCAGCAGACCGCTCTTCTTGTTCAGCAGCGAGTCGATCTCGTCGATCGACATGCCGCCCACCCGGGCCAGGTGGAAGACGACCGCCGGGTCCAGATCGCCCGAACGGGTCCCCATGACCAGCCCCTCCAGCGGGGTCAGGCCCATCGAGGTCTCCACGCAGACGCCGCCGTGCACGGCCGAGGCCGAAGCCCCGTTGCCCAGGTGCAGCACGATCACGTTCACGTCCTCCTCGGCCTTGCCCAGGAGCCTGGCCGTCGCGCGGGCCACGTAGGCGTGGGAGGTGCCGTGGAACCCGTACCGCCGGATGGAGTACTTGTCCGCCGTGGCCGCGTCGATCGCGTACCGGGCCACGTGCTCCGGCATCGTCGAGTGGAAGGCCGTGTCGAAGACCGCCACCTGGGGCAGGTCCGGGCGGAGCTCGCGCGCCACCTCGATGCCCGTCACGTTCGCCGGGTTGTGCAGCGGCGCGAGCGGGATCAGCGCGCGGATCTCGGCCAGCACCGCGTCGTCGATCAGCGTCGGGTGCGTGAACTTGGTCCCGCCGTGCACCACCCGGTGACCCACGGCCGCCAGTTCGGGGGAGTCCAGGCCCAGCCCGTCGGCGCCCAGCTCCGCCGCGACCGCCCGCAGCGCGGCCGCGTGGTCCGCGATCGGTCCTTCGTGCACGCGCTTGCCTCCGGCGGCGCCCGGTCCGGTCAGCGGCTCGTGCGTGAGCCTGGAGGTCGCCTCGCCGATGCGCTCCACCAGACCGACCGCCAGGCGGGAGGCGTCCGCCATGTCGAGCAGCTGGTACTTCACCGACGAGGAGCCGGAGTTGAGGACGAGTACGCGCGATGCGGTCACGATGAGGGTCATTCCTTCTGGGTGGAGGGCTCGGTGGGGGAGCGTCAGCCGGCCACGGGCCTGGACTGCGCCTGGATCGCCGTGATGGCGATGGTGGTGACGATGTCCTGGACCAGGGCGCCGCGCGAGAGGTCGTTGACCGGCTTGCGCAGACCCTGCAGGACCGGGCCGACCGCGACGGCGCCGGCGGAGCGCTGCACGGCCTTGTACGTGTTGTTGCCGGTGTTGAGGTCCGGGAAGATCAGCACCGTCGCGCGGCCGGCCACCTCGGACCCGGGCAGCTTGGTCAGCGCGACCGAGGGCTCCACGGCGGCGTCGTACTGGATCGGGCCCTCGATCAGCAGGTCGGGGCGGAGCGCGCGGACGATCTCGGTGGCCTTGCGGACCTTGTCCACGTCGGCGCCCGAACCGGAGGTGCCGGTCGAGTACGAGAGCATCGCGATCCGCGGCTCCAGGCCGAAGGCGGCCGCGGTGGTCGCCGACTGGACGGCGATGTCGGCGAGCTGCTCGGCGTTGGGGTCCGGGTTGACGGCGCAGTCCCCGTAGGCGAGGACCTTGTCGGCCAGGCACATGAAGAAGACCGAGGAGACGATGGACGCGTCGGGCTTGGTCTTGATGATCTCGAAGGCCGGGCGGATGGTGGCGGCGGTGGAGTGCACCGAGCCGGAGACCATGCCGTCGGCGAGGCCCTCCTGGACCATCAGGGTGCCGAAGTAGTTGACGTCGGTGACCACGTCGGCGGCCAGCTCGACCGTCATGCCCTTGTGGGCACGGGCCTTGGCGTAGTACTCGGCGAAACGTTCCCGCAGCGGGGAGGTCGCCGGGTCGATGAGCTGCGCGGAGGAGATGTCGATCCCCAGGTCGGCGGCCTTCTTCAGGATCGCCTGCTCCTCGCCCAGCAGGGTCAGGTCGCAGACCCCGCGGCGCAGCACCACGTCCGCGGCGCGCAGCACGCGCTCCTCGGTGCCCTCGGGGAGCACCACCCGGCGGCGCTCCGCGCGGGCCTGCTCCAGCAGGGTGTGCTCGAACATCATCGGCGTGACCCGCTCGGAGCGGGCCACGGACAGCACGCCGCGCAGTTCGGCGGTGTCCACGTGACGCTCGAACAGGCCGAGCGCGGTCTCCAGCTTGCGCGGGGTCGCGGAGTTCAACCGGCTCTGCAGGGAGAAGAGTTCGGCGGCCGTCGGGAAGCTGTTGCCGGCCACCGAGATCACCGGGGTGCCGGGCGCCAGCTTCGAGGCCAGCGTCAGGATGTCCTGGCCGGGACGCTCGTTCAGCGTGAGCAGCACACCGGCGATCGGCGGGGTGCCGGAGGTGTGCGCGGCCAGCGCGCCGATGACCAGGTCGGAGCGGTCCCCGGGGGTGACGACCAGGCAGCCGGGGGTCAGGGCGTTGAGGAAGTTCGGCAGCATGGCGCCGCCGAAGACGAAGTCCAGGGCGTCGCGGGCCAGACCGGCCTCGTCGCCGAGGAGCACCTCGCCGCCGAGCGCCCGGGTGATCTGGGCGACGGTCGGGGCCGACAGGTGCTTGTCGTCCGGGAGCACGTAGCAGGGCACGGGGAGCCGCGCGGCCAGCCGCTCCGCTATCACCTCGCGGTCCTCGGCGGCCACCCGGTTGACGACCATCGCGCCCACGTGGCAGCCCAGGGCCTCGTACGCCCGGTACGCGTTGCGGGCCTCGGCGCGCACGGCCTCGGCGGGGTGCTTGGTGCCGCCCACGACGGGGATGACCAGCGCGCCCAGCTCGTTGGCGAGGCGGGCGTTGAGGGCCAGCTCGTCGGGGAGGTTGGTGTCGGCGTAGTCGGTGCCGAGGACGAGCATGACCTCGTAGTCCCGGGCCACCTCGTGGTAGCGGTCGACGAGCCGCGAGACCAGCTCGTCGGTCCCGTGCTCGGCCAGGATGGCGGAGGCCTCGTGGTACTCCATGCCGAAGGCGGTCGAGGCGTCCTGCTCGATCCGGTAGCGGCCCTTGAGGAGGTCGAAGAGCCGGTCGGGCCCGTCGTGCAGCAAGGGGCGGTACACGCCCACCCGGCCCGTCTGACGGGTCAGGAGCTCCATGATCCCCAGCTCGACGACCTGCCGGCCGTCCCCCCGCTCGATACCGGTCACGTACACGCTGCGCGTCACGCGTGCTCTCCGTCCCAATCGTGTGAATGTCGGTACAGCCTCACCATGATCTTCGCCGCTGCGGGGCGGATCTACGAGTCGGATGTCCCGGTTGGTGTGGGCTTGACCTCTTGACGATACCCCCGCGGATCGACAGGACGCCCGCCGGGAAAAGGGCCTGTCCGGGCAGGTCCAAAGGCCTTCCCGGCGCCCCGCGAGAGGAGCACCACAGAGCGCGCTCCACCCCCTGCCCGTGGAACAATCGGACACGCTTCATCAATACGCCCTTCACACAGCCCTTCATATGTACGGCCGTCCGCCCGCACGCGAACGGTCAGGTACGACCAGGAGCAGGAGACACAGCACGATGCGTATCGGAGTTCTCACCGCAGGCGGCGACTGTCCGGGCCTGAATGCTGTCATCCGGTCGGTCGTACACCGTGCCGTGGTCGGGCACGGGGACGAGGTCATCGGCTTCGAGGACGGCTTCAAGGGCCTCCTCGACGGCAACTACCGCCCCCTCGACATCAACGCCGTCAGTGGCATCCTCGCCCGGGGCGGCACCATTCTCGGTTCAGCCCGGATGGAGCGCGCGCGCCTCCACGAAGCAGCCGAGAACGCCACCGAATTGGCGAAGACCTACGGCATCGACGCCCTGATCCCGATCGGCGGCGAGGGCACCCTGACGGCCGCCCGGATGCTGTCGGACGCCGGCATGCCCGTCGTCGGCGTGCCGAAGACCATCGACAACGACATCTCCTCCACCGACCGCACCTTCGGCTTCGACACCGCCGTCATGGTCGCCACCGAGGCCATCGACCGCCTCAAGACCACCGCCGAGTCGCACCAGCGGGTCATGGTCGTCGAGGTCATGGGCCGCCACGCGGGCTGGATCGCCCTGGAGTCCGGCATGGCCGGCGGTGCCCACGGGATCTGTCTGCCGGAGCGCCCCTTCGAGGTGGACGCCCTGGTCAAGATGGTGGAGGAACGTTTCGCCCGCGGTAAGAAGTTCGCCGTCATCTGCGTGGCCGAAGGCGCGCATCCGGGTGAGGGGTCCATGCCGTACGAGAAGGGCGCGATCGACCAGTACGGCCACGAGCGCTTCGCCGGCATCGGCAACCGCCTCGCCGTCGAACTGGAGCGGCGCCTGGGCAAGGAAGCCCGCCCCGTCATCCTCGGCCACGTCCAGCGCGGCGGCACCCCGACCGCCTACGACCGCGTGCTCGCGACCCGCTTCGGCTGGCACGCCGTCGAGGCCGTCCACCGCGCGGACTTCGGCAACATGACCGCCCTGCGCGGCACCGACATCGTCATGGCCCCGCTGGCCGACGCCGTCACCGAGCTGAAGACCGTGCCCGAGGACCGCATGTACGAGGCCGAGTCGGTCTTCTAACCCAGGGATTCCCGTGAATCCCGGGAAACCGGTCCCCCGGGCGGGTCCCAAGGCCCCCTCCGGGAGGACCTCCGCCCTGACTTCGGCGGCCGAACGGCCCCGGCGCAGTCCTCGTCTGGACGCGCCGGGGCCGTTTGCCGTAGTGAACTCCTGTGCGCGGTGTGTCCTACGACGCACCGCCTGCGACGGACCAGAAGCGGTCCACGATGTCGGCGAGGAACTGGCGCCCCGCGTCACCGCTGCCGGCCTGGCCCTCCCCGCCGCCCCAGCTCAGGGTGGCCACCATCTTCGACTGGTATTCGCCGTGCAGCTGCTCCAGTACCCGCTCCAGGTGGGCCTTGGGCACCGGCAGCAGCTTGGACAGCGGCTTCGCGTACGCCTGCCAGCGGGTGGTCGCCGCGCTGCGCAGCATGTCGGCCAGTTCCTCGTCCTTGCCGGTCGCCGTCACGAACTGGGCAAGGCTCAGTCCGAGCACCGTCGCCAGGGCGGCGGACTGCCGCTCGTTGCCCTTCCAGCGGCCGGTGTCCTCCATCTTCTGGTACGAGTTCGTGTCCAGGCCGATGCGCCGGGCCAGATCGTCCGCGGCCAGACCCCTGGAGATCCGGTGCTCCCGCAGGGTGACCGGCTCGGCGAGCAGTTCGCCGGGGGCGCACCAGAGCACGCCGGCGAGGGCCGTGACTTCGGCGGAGGTCGGCGATATCTCGCCACGCTCCCACCCCATCACGGTCTCGGGCGTGACGATCAGTCCGTACTGCGCGCGCAGGCCATAAGCGACATGGCCGGGCGCCATGCCCAGGGCCGCGCGGAGACGACGCGCGGCGGGGGCATTGAAAGGTGGGCTGGAGTGCACACGCCACACCGTAGGAGTGGCCGAGGTGCGGCGACTACAGACCAAACAAACAAGCCCATACCTCGTAGGAACGTCCTATGGAGTAAAGGGCTTTGGTCGGTTTTCCCAGCGACTGTCCGGTAATCGGGTCGATCGGTGATCCACTTCCTAGCGTACGTTTTCAGCCGCTCGAAGCGATAGCCCCGTGCATGACCTCCGTCACAAGCCCGGGAACGTCATGAACCGGCCATCCGGCCGGTACGTACTCCCGGGCGGAGGCCCTCGCTCACGGGGGTGGCGAGGGCCTCCCGGAATTCGCTCCTTGCCTTGACGCCGACGTCAAGGATTACGGTCGGGCCATGCGAATCGGCGAACTGGCCGAGCGGGCGGGCATCAGCACCCGGACGCTCCGGTACTACGAGTCACGGGGGCTGCTGCCCGCGCGGCGTGACGGCAACGGCTACCGCACCTACGACGAGGACGACCTGCGGCTGCTTCGCGAGATCCGCACGCTCCAGGACTTCGGCTTCGAGCTGGAGGAGACCCGCCCGTTCGTGGAATGCCTGCGGGCCGGGCATCCGGCGGGCGACTCCTGCCCGGCCTCGCTCGTCGTCTACCGCCGCAAACTCGACGAGCTGGACGCCCTGCTCGGCCGGCTCACGCAGGTGCGCGACCAGGTGGCGGGCCAGCTGGCCGAAGCCGAGGCCGAAGCGGCGGCGCGGCCCAGATGCGAACTGACCGGCTGAGGCCGCAGGACCGGAAGCCCGCAGAACCAGAAGCCCGCAAGCCCGCATGACCGCATGACCGCATGACCAGAAGACTCAGGAAGAGGGGAAAGACGATGAAGGCTCACGGTGTGGCAGAAGTGACCGACGCCGACTTCGAGGCGGAGGTGCTCGGCGAGCGCGGCCGGCCCGTTCTCGTGGAGTTCACCGCGGACTGGTGCGGCCCGTGCCGCCAGCTCGCGCCCGTCCTGTCCGCGATCGCCGCCGAGGAGGCCGAGCGGCTCAAGGTCGTCCAGATCGACGCGGACAGCAACCCCGCCACCCTCGTGCGGTACGGGGTGCTGTCCATGCCGACCCTGCTCGTCTTCCGCGACGGCGAGCCCGTCCAGCAGATGGTCGGGGCCCGCGCCAAGCGCAAGCTCCTCCAGGAGCTGGAGGAGCACATGGCGCGGGCGGCGGCCCCGGCCGCCGCTACGGCATCGGCCTGAGCCAGACCGTGGCCAGCGGCGGGAGGGTCAGGCGCAGGCTCGCCGCCCGCCCCTGGGACGGCACCGGCTCCGGCCGCAGCGGCTGCGTGTGGTGGACGCCGCTGCCGCCGTAGGGCTCGAGGTCGGTGTTGAGCACCTCCCGCCACAGCGGCACCTCCTCCGGGACGCCGATCCGGTACGCGTGGCGGACCACCGGGGAGAAGTTCGAGACGCACAGCAGCGGTGAGCCGTCCTGCGCGAACCGCAGGAATGCGAAGACGTTGTCCTCCGCGGCGTCCGCCTCCACCCAGGCGAAGCCCTCCGGCACGGTGTCCCGCTCCCACAGGGCGGGCGCCGCCCGGTAGGTGCGGTTCAGGTCGCCCACGAGGCTGCGTACGCCCCGGTGGTCGCCGGCCGCCGCGTAGGAGGAGTCCAGCAGCCACCAGTCCGGCCCGTACGTCTCGGACCACTCCGAGCCCTGTGCGAACTCCTGCCCCATGAAGAGCAGTTGCTTGCCCGGGTGGGCCCACATGAAGCCCAGGTACGCCCGGTGCGCGGCCCGCTGCTGCCACCAGTCGCCGGGCATCTTCGAGACCAGCGAGCGTTTGCCGTGCACCACCTCGTCGTGCGAGATCGGCAGGACGTAGTTCTCGCTGAACGCGTAGACCATCCCGAAGGTCATGTCGTGGTGGTGGTACTTGCGGTGCACCGACTCCTTCGACGCGTAGCGCAGGGTGTCGTGCATCCAGCCCATGTTCCACTTCAGGCCGAAGCCCAGCCCGCCCCCGTCGGTGGGACGGGTGACGCCCGGCCACGCGGTGGACTCCTCGGCGATCGTCACCACGCCGGGGCAGCGCCGGTAGACGGTCGCGTTCATCTCCTGGAGCAGGGCCACCGCGTCCAGGTTCTCCCGGCCGCCGTGCTCGTTGGGGGTCCACTCGCCCTCGGAGCGCGAGTAGTCGAGGTAGAGCATCGAGGCCACCGCGTCCACGCGCAGCCCGTCCACGTGGAACTCCTGGCACCAGTACACGGCGTTGGCGACGAGGAAGTTGCGCACCTCGCGGCGGCCGTAGTCGAACTCCAGCGTCCCCCAGTCCGGGTGCGCGGCCCGCTGCGGGTCGTGGTGCTCGTACAGCGGCCGCCCGTCGAACTCGGCGAGCGCCCAGTCGTCGCGCGGGAAGTGCGCGGGCACCCAGTCGACGATCACCCCGATCCCGGCCCGGTGCAGGGCGTCCACCAGGAAGCGGAAGTCGTCGGGGGTGCCCATCCGGGAGGTCGGCGCGTAGAAGCCGGTGACCTGGTAGCCCCACGAGCCGCCGAAGGGGTGCTCGGCGACCGGCATCAGCTCCACGTGCGTGAAGCCGAGCTCCGTGACGTACGCGGGCAGCTGCTCGGCCAGCTGCCGGTACGAGAGCCCCGGCCGCCAGGACGCCAGGTGCAGCTCGTACACGGAGAAGGGGGCCTGGTGCGGCGGGCGGTCGCCGCGCGCGGCCATCCACTCGGCGTCCTGCCACACGTAGCGGGAGGCGGTGACCACGGAGGCGTTGGCCGGCGGGACCTCCGCGTGCTTGGCCATCGGGTCGGCCCGCAGGGTGTGCGAGCCGTCCGGGCGGGTGATGTCGTACTTGTACAGCGCGCCCTCGCCGACCCCGGGCAGGAACAGCTCCCACACGCCGGTCGCGCCGAGCGAGCGCATCGGATAGGCGACGGAGTCCCAGTGCGAGAAGTCCCCGGTGACCCGCACCCCCTGGGCATTGGGCGCCCACACCGTGAACCGGGTGCCGGCCGTGCCCTGGTGCTCCATCGGCTCCGCGCCGAGCGCCGTCCACAGTTCCTCGTGGCGGCCCTCGCCGATCAGGTGCAGGTCGAGCTCACCGAGCGCGGGCAGGAAGCGGTAGGGGTCGTGGACCTCCACCTCGTCGCTGTCGTACGCCACCAGCAGCCGGTAGTCCGGTACCCCGTTCAGGGGCAGCAGACCGGAGAACAGCCCGTCCCCGTCGTCGAAGAGCTCGGCCCGCAGCCCCTTCGCGAGGATGGTCACGGCCTTCGCGTACGGGCGCAGCACCCGGAAGGACACCCCGCTGCGCTGCACGCGGGCACCCAGCACCCCGTGGGGGTCGTGGTGGCGGCCCTCCAGGAGCCGGGCCCGTTCCTCCGCTCCCAGCGCGGGCGCCGGCCGGACCCCGTGCGGCGGGGCGGCCCGGCGGGCCCGCGGGGGCCGGGCCTTCTTCGCACCACCTGCTTCAAGGGTGGCGGCTGCGGGGGCGGCGGGGGTGGTGACGGCGACAGCGGTTTCGTCGCGGACGGTCGGTGACGGCTGTCGTGCGGCGCTCACGCGAGCGGCCTCCTCGGGGGCTTCGGGTGGGGGGTGGCTCCGCCGGGGGCGGGGGGATGAGTGCGGTGGGAGGGGGGACGCTGCGGCTCGGACAGCCGGCGGATCGCCGCCATCGGCACGTGCAGCCAGTCGGGTCGGTGCCGGGACTCGTACCGGGCCTCGTACACCGCCTTGTCGGTCTCGTACGCGCGCAGGAGTACGGGGTCCTCGCGCGGGTCGCGTCCGGTGGTGCGGGCGTAGCCCTCGCAGAAGGCGGCCCGGCAGGCGTCCGCCCAGGCGGGGGCGAACGGCCGGTGCGAGCGGGCGGCGTAGTCGAAGGAGCGCAGTATCCCGGCGATGTCCCGCACCGCGGGCTCCGGGCGGCGCCGGTCGGCCAGCGGCCGGGCCGGTTCGCCCTCGAAGTCGATCAGCGCCCAGCTGCCGTCGGCGGTGCGCAGGGTCTGCCCCAGGTGCAGGTCCCCGTGGATCCGCTGGGCGGGCACCCCGGCCCCGCGGGAGGCGGCCAGTGCGTCGAAGGCCCCGCGCAGCCCCGCTTCGTAGGGCCGCAGCGCGGGCACCTCGCGGGCGGTGGCGGCGAGCCGTGCGGTCATCCCGGCGGCCAGCCGGGCCGTCTGCTCCGGTCCGAGCGCGACGGTCGGCAGGGCTCCGGCCAGCGCGTTGTGCACCTCGGCGGTGGCCCGGCCCAGCGCGTGCGCCTCGGCGGTGAAGTCGGCCCCGGCGCGCAGCCGGTGCAGCGCGAGCTGCCAGCCGTCGTCGGAGCCGCGCAGGTACGGCTGGAGCACGCCCAGGGTCAGGGGTTCGGAGCCGGGCAGCTCGGCCTCGTACCAGGCGACCGGCGCGGGCACCCTCGCGCAGCCGGCGGCTGCCAGGGCGCGGGGGAGCTCCAGATCGGGATTGACCCCGGGGCCGACCCGTCTGAACACCTTGAGGATGTACGAATCCCCGTAGATCAGGGAGGAGTTGGTCTGCTCCCCGGACAGAGGCCGGGGGGTGGGGGCCTCGGGGATCACGGCGGCCGGGTCCCGGTCGAAGCGGAGCGGGCCGAAGGTTCCGGGGGAGCGCAGCCGCTCCAGCAGCAGCGAGGCGATCCGGGGATCGCCGAGGCCCTCGTAGACCGACTGGCCGGCGTAGGGGCCCTGCTCCGCGCGGCCGATCAGCGCGGGTGCGAGCGCGGGCGGCAGCGGGCTCGGGCGGATGCCGAGCAGCAGCTGGTAGCAGTCCCCGTCCACGTCCAGCAGCAGGTGCAGGAGTCCGGGCGAGGAGCCCGGCGGCAGCAGTTCGGCGGCCGAGATGCTCCGGAGCCTTCCGATGGTGCGGCCCTTGCCCGCGAACCAGCGCTGCGCGGGCAGCCAGGCCCTGAGCATCGGCTCCAGCGGGCCGAGCCCGGCGGCCCGGTCGGCCGTGAGCCATTCCCGGGCGGATGCAGCCTCCGACATGGCGTCGCGTCCTTTCCCCGGGCCGTCAAAGAATGCGCATTGTGTCCCGGATCGCGGTAGTTGCTTCTCCGGTGTGTGCGAGTGTCGGGTCAGGATGGTCCGTACAGGGGCGGGCGGTTGACCCATTCGCCGCGCCCGCCCCGGGTCCGGTGCCTACTCCGTGCGCAGGCGGAACCAGTAGAAGCCGTGGCCCGCCAGGGTCAGCAGGTACGGCCACTCGCCGATCGGCGGGAAGCGGACGTCGCCGGTGAGTTCCACCGGGACCCGTCCGTGGAACGACCGCAGATCCAGTTCGGTGGGCTGCGCGAAGCGCGAGAAGTTGTGCACGCACAGCACCAGGTCGTCTCCGTACTCGCGGAGGAAAGCGAGCACCGCCGGGTTCGACGAAGGCAGTTCGGTGTACGAGCCGAGACCGAAGGCGGGGTTCGCCTTGCGGACTTCGATCAGCCGGCGGGTCCAGTGCAGCAAGGACGAGGGCGACGCCATGGCCGCCTCGACATTGGTGACCTGGTACCCGTGGACCGGGTCCATGATGACCGGCAGGTTCAGCCTGCCCGGATCACACGAGGAGAAACCGGCGTTGCGGTCCGGGGTCCACTGCATCGGGGTGCGCACCCCGTCGCGGTCGCCGAGCCAGATGTTGTCGCCCATGCCGATCTCGTCGCCGTAGTACAGCACCGGCGAACCGGGCAGTGACAGCAGCAGGGCGGTGAAGAGCTCCATCTGGTTGCGGTCGTTGTCGAGCAGCGGGGCGAGCCGGCGCCGGATGCCGATGTTGGCCCGCATGCGCGGGTCCTTGGCGTACTCGGCGTACATGTAGTCGCGCTCTTCGTCCGTGACCATTTCGAGGGTGAGCTCGTCGTGGTTGCGCAGGAAGATGCCCCACTGGCAGCTCTGCGGGATGGCCGGGGTCTTGGCCAGGATTTCCGAGACCGGGTAGCGGGACTCTCTTCGCACGGCCATGAAGATGCGCGGCATGACGGGGAAGTGGAAGGCCATGTGGCATTCGTCCCCGCCCTTGGCGAAGTCGCCGAAGTAGTCGACGACGTCCTCGGGCCACTGGTTGGCCTCGGCGAGCAGCACGGTGTCCGGGTAGTGCGCGTCGATCTCGGCTCGGACCCGCTTGAGGAGGGTGTGGGTGCGCGGCAGGTTCTCGCAGTTGGTGCCCTCCTCCGCGTACAGGTAGGGCACGGCGTCGAGGCGGAACCCGTCGATGCCGAGGTCGAGCCAGAACCGGAGCGAGGAGATGATCTCCTCCACGACGGCCGGGTTCTCGTAGTTGAGGTCCGGCTGGTGGGAGAAGAACCGGTGCCAGTAGTACTGCTTGCGGACCGGGTCGTACGTCCAGTTCGAGGTCTCGGTGTCGACGAAGATGATGCGGGCGTCCTGGTACTGCTTGTCGTTGTCGGCCCACATGTAGTAGTCGCCGTAGGGCCCGTCCGGGTCCTTGCGGGACTGCTGGAACCACTCGTGCTGATCGCTCGTGTGGTTCATCACGAAGTCGATGATCACCCGCATGCCCCGGGTGTGGGCGGCGTCCACGAACTCCACGAAGTCGGCGAGGTCGCCGAACTCGGGCAGCACGGAGGTGTAGTCGGAGACGTCGTAGCCCCCGTCGCGCAGGGGCGAGGCGAAGAACGGCGGGAGCCAGAGGCAGTCGACGCCGAGCCACTGGAGGTAGTCCAGCTTGGCGGTGAGCCCCTTGAGGTCACCCACGCCGTCGCCGTTGCTGTCGTGGAAGGAGCGGACGAGGACCTCGTAGAAGACCGCCCGCTTGAACCAGTCGGGGTCGCGGTCCTTGACGGGGGTGTCCTCGAAGGTGTCGTGGACGGGATCGTTGATCATCATGAGGTGGGTGACCCTCCGGTGGGCGGGGACGGTCGCAGGGCGGCCAGTACGTGCGCGGGCGTGCGGCCCGGCTCCAGACGTACGTAGTTCGCCCTGCCCCAGTGATAGGTCTCGCCTGTGAGCTCGTCGCGCACCGCGAGGGACGCGTGCCAATCGAGGCCGAGTACCGGCATGTCCAACGAGACCGTCGCCTCCTGGGTGTGGTGCGGATCGAGGTTGACGACCACCAGTACGGAATTTGCTCCCGAGTGCTTCGAATAGGCGATCACCTGTTCGTTGTCGGTCGGGTGGAAATGGATGTCGCGCAGCTGCTGGAGCGCGGGGTTGCGGCGGCGCATCCGGTTCAGGGCGGTGATCAGCGGGGCGATGGTGCGGCCCTCGCGGTCGGCGGCGGCCCAGTCGCGCGGGCGCAGCTCGTACTTCTCCGAGTTCAGGTACTCCTCGCTGTCCTCCTTGACCGGGGAGTTCTCGCAGAGCTCGTAGCCGGCGTAGACCCCCCAGGTCGGGGAGAGGGTGGCGGCGAGGACCGCGCGGATCTCGAAGGCGGGACGGCCGCCCTGCTGAAGGTAGGCGTGCAGGATGTCGGGGGTGTTGACGAAGAAATTCGGCCGCATGACGGAGGCCGAGCGGGTGTCCGCGAGCTCGGTCAGGTACTCGGTGAGCTCGGCCTTGGTGTTGCGCCAGGTGAAGTACGTGTAGGACTGCTGGAAGCCGATGGCGGCGAGGGTCCGCATCATCGCGGGCCGGGTGAAGGCCTCGGCCAGGAAGATCACGTCCGGGTCGGACTTGTTGATCTCCGCGATCACCTTCTGCCAGAAGACCACCGGCTTGGTGTGCGGATTGTCCACCCGGAAGATGCGGACGCCGTGCTCCATCCAGTGCCGCAGGACCCGTACCGTCTCCTCGACGATGCCGGGCATGTCGGCGTCGAAGTGGATCGGGAAGATGTCCTGGTACTTCTTCGGCGGGTTCTCCGCGTACGCGATCGTCCCGTCGGCGCGGTGGCGGAACCACTCCGGGTGCTTCTCCACCCACGGGTGGTCCGGGGAGCACTGCAGGGCGAAGTCCAGCGCCACCTCGATGCGCAGCTCGCGCGCCTTCGCCACGAAGGCGTCGAAGTCCTCGAGGGTGCCCAGGTCCGGGTGGACGGCATCGTGGCCGCCCTCGGTGGAACCGATGGCCCAGGGCACGCCCGGATCCCAACTCCCGGCGGAGAGGGTGTTGTTGGGCCCCTTTCTGAAGGTGCTGCCGATGGGGTGGATGGGCGGCAGGTAGACCACGTCGAAGCCCATGGCGGCGACGGCGGGAAGCCGCTCGGCGGCCGTCCGGAAGGTCCCGCTGACGGGCTCGGCGCCCGGTTCCAGCACCGCCCCCTCCGACCGGGGGAACATCTCGTACCAGGAGCCGAAGAGGGCCCGCTTGCGCTCGATCAGCAGCGGCAGCGGCTTGGAGGCGGTGACCAGCTCCCGGTACGGGCGCTTCGCCAGGGTCTGCGCGACCCGAGGATCGACGGCGGCCGCGTACCGTACGGCGACCTCGCGGTCCTCGTCGCGCATCGCGTCGGCGGCGGCGAGCACCGTCTCGCGCCCGTCCCGCTTGGGAATCTTCGCGGCGGCCCGCTCGTAGAGCTCCGCGCCTTCGAGCAGGGTGAGCCCCGCGTCGATCCCGGCGGGGATCTTGATCGCCGCGTGGGCCCGCCAGGTGGCCACCGGGTCGCTCCACGCCTCGACGGTGTACGTCCACCTCCCCTCGACCTCGGCGGACACCCGGGCCCCCCACCGGTCGGTGCCGGGAGCGAGCTCGGACAGCGGCACGGGAGGCCGCAGCCGCCCGCTCGGATCGCGCAGCACGACATGGGCCGCCACGGCGTCGTGCCCCTCGCGGAACACGGTGGCGGAAATCTCGAATACCTCGTCCACGACCGCCTTGGCGGGTCTGACGCCGCAGTCGACGGCAGGGCGGACGTCCAGCACGGGAATGCGACCGATCATGATGGGATCACCTGGGGGCAGTTCGCAGGGCTCGGTGACAACAGGCCAGCCGGCATGGCGGCTGGTAGTGCACGCTCTGTTCGCTCTGTTTCTAGCTGCTCGGAAGACGGCTGGGCTGCGGGCATGGCCGCTCCTGTCCGCGTTCACTCGGGTGGCGGGAGAGGTTCGGGGGAGGGTGCGCCGTGCGCGTACCCGGGAGCCCTTCCCACTCCAGCCCGGACCATTCCGCGTCCTTGGTTAACTACTCGTACGTACTCGCACGGGTATCCCCAAGCCCCGGCTCGACATCCATCGATGCTCCGTCAACTCGGACAGGACTAACGGATGTCCACGCCGCGGGTGCAGGGCGCGCGAGAGGCAATGGCCCGTCACCCCCGAGTGGCGGGGAGAGGAGCACGGCACATGCACACCGAGGACCGGCACGAGTCGCTCTCCTCCCGGCTCCGCTCGCCCGACCCCCGGGTGCGGGAGGCGGCCGCGCGGGCGGTGGCGGCGGTGGTGTGGGCGCCGGAGGCGGAGCGGGAGCTGGCCTCCGCGCTGGCCGCGGCAGTCGTACGGGAGGAGGACGCGCAGGCCCTGGCCGCGCAGGTCGACGCCCTGTCCTGCGTCGAACCGGCTCTGGGCGACCGGGAACTGGACCGGCTCGTCTTCCGGCGCTCGGAGTCGCCCGCGCTGGCCCGGCTGGTGGCGCGGGCGGCGCGGCTGCAGGTCTGCGAGCCGCCGGAGCCGTTCGCGGACGCGACGCGGGTCATCGTGCGCACCCTCGGCGGAGCCCCGCACCGCGGGCTCGCGCTCCGTACGCCCCTCGGTGCGCGGGTGGTGCTGGAGCGCATCGAGTTCGCCCGGAGGGAGGTCGACTACCTGTCCCACGGCATGACGGCCCGCCTCACGCTGTCCGGCCCCGGCGCGCGGGACCTGGCCTACCTCGACGTCCTGGACGCCGCCCCGGGCCCGCGCGGGTACGCACAGCGGCTCCGCTCGCCCGATCCCGGACTGCGGGAGCACCCGGACGACCCGCCGGAACAGGGGCCCCGCTGAGGCGCCATGGCCGGGCCGGGGTCGCGGCGCTAGCCTTCCGAGGGTGACGCTCGCGGTGCACAGCGTGGTGCGGCCGCTTCGATCCGTAATCCCCTGCGAAGGTGGAACGCGTGAAGGCTATCCGTCGATTCACCGTGCGCCCCGTCCTCCCCGAGCCCCTTTCCCCGCTCGCCGATCTCGCGCGCAATCTGCGCTGGTCCTGGCATGCGGAGACCAGGGAGCTCTTCCAATCCGTCGATCCCGAGGGCTGGCAGGCAGCCGGCGGGGATCCCGTCCGGCTGCTCGGCGCCGTGTCCGCCGGGCGGATCGCCGAACTCGCCGGGGACCGGCGGTTCCTGCGGCGGCTCGCCGTCGCCGCCGCCGATCTCGATGACTACGTCCACGGCGGGAGGTGGTACCAAGGCCACGAGGCGGCCGAGGAGCTGCCCGCCGCCATCGCCTACTTCTCTCCCGAGTTCGGGATCACCGCCGCCCTGCCCCAGTACTCGGGCGGGCTCGGGATCCTCGCCGGGGACCACCTCAAGGCCGCCAGCGACCTCGGCGTACCCCTCATCGGCGTCGGACTGCTCTACCGGCACGGGTACTTCCGCCAGTCCCTCTCCCGGGACGGCTGGCAGCAGGAGCACTATCCGGTGCTCGACCCCAACGAACTGCCCGTCGCACTCGTGCGGGAGGAGGACGGGGCTCCGGCCCGGGTCTCGCTGAGCCTGCCCGGCGGGCGGGCCCTGCACGCGCACATCTGGCAGGCCCGCGTCGGCCGGGTGCCGTTGCTGCTCCTGGACTCGGACGTCGAGGACAACGACGCCGCGGCCCGCGAGGTGACCGACCGGCTGTACGGGGGAGGCAGCGACCACCGGCTGCTGCAGGAGATGCTGCTCGGGATCGGCGGGGTGAGGGCCGTACGGACCTACTGCCGGATCACCGGGCATCCCGACCCCGAGGTGTTCCACACCAACGAGGGGCACGCGGGGTTCCTGGGACTCGAGCGCATAAGGGAACTGGAAGGGCAGCAGGGACTCGGCTTCGACGCCGCCGTCGAAGCCGTGCGCGCCGGGACCGTCTTCACGACGCACACCCCGGTGCCCGCCGGCATCGACCGCTTCGACCGGACCCTGGTGGCCCGCCACTTCGGCGAGAGCGGCGAGCTGGCCGGCGTACCCGTCGACCGGATCCTGGAGCTCGGCGCCGAGACCTACCCCGGCGGCGACCCCGGGGTGTTCAACATGGCCGTCATGGGGCTGCGCCTCGCCCAGCGGGCGAACGGGGTCTCCACCCTGCACGGAGCCGTCAGCCGGGAGATGTTCGCCGGGCTCTGGCCGGGCTTCGACCCCGCCGACGTGCCCATCACCTCCGTCACCAACGGCGTGCACGCGCCCACCTGGGTGGCTCCGGAGGTGGTCCGGCTCGGAGCCCGCCAGATCGGCGCCGGGCGCACCGAGGACGCGCTGTCCGTAGGCGGCTCCCAGCGCTGGGACGCCGTCGCCGACATCCCCGACCAGGACGTCTGGGACCTGCGCCGGGTGCTCAGGGAGCAGCTCGTGCAAGAGGTACGGGACCGCCTGCGCGCCTCCTGGCGCCAGCGCGGGGCCGCCGCCGCCGAGCTGGGCTGGGTGGACTCCGTACTCGACCCGGACGTGCTGACCATCGGCTTCGCCCGCCGGGTCCCGTCCTACAAGCGGCTCACGCTGATGCTGCGCGACCCCGAGCGGCTGCGCAGGCTGCTGCTCGACCCGGACCGGCCCGTGCAGATCGTGGTCGCGGGCAAGGCGCACCCGGCCGACGACGGCGGGAAGCGGCTCGTGCAGGAGCTGGTGCGGTTCTCCGACGACCCGCGCGTGCGCCACCGGATCGTGTTCCTGCCCGACTACGGCATGGCCATGGCGCAGAAGCTCTACCCGGGCTGCGACGTCTGGCTCAACAACCCGCTGCGTCCGCTGGAGGCCTGCGGGACGAGCGGGATGAAGGCCGCGCTGAACGGCTGCCTCAACCTGTCCGTCCTGGACGGGTGGTGGGACGAATGGTTCGAGCCGGACTTCGGCTGGGCCATCCCGACCGCCGACGGCCTCGGCACGGACGAGGACCGGCGCGACGACCTGGAGGCGAACGCCCTCTACGACCTGATCGAGGGCCGGGTCGCACCCCGCTTCTACGACCGGGCCGGACGCGGCGGACTTCCGGTGCGGTGGATCGAGATGGTCCGGCGCACCCTCGTCTCACTGGGACCCAAGGTGCTGGCGGGACGCATGGTGCGGGAGTACGTGGAACGGCTCTACGCGCCGGCCGCGCTCTCCCACCGCGCCCTGACCCCGGAAGCGGCCCGGGACCTCGCCTGGTGGAAGGGGCGGGTCCGGGCGGCCTGGCCGCAGCTCACCGTCGAGCACGTGGAGGCCGCGGCGGCGGGCCCGGTCGGCGGCACCGCCGAACTCGGGGCCACCCTCACCCTGCGCGTGCAGGTCTCGCTCGACGCGCTCGCGCCCGAGGACGTGGAGGTGCAGGCCGTCGCGGGCCGGGTCGACGCCCAGGACGTGATCCAGGGCGGGCGGACCTTCCCGCTCAAGCCCGCCGGCGGACCGGACCTGGAGGGCCGCTGGCTGTACGAGGGCCCGCTCGCCCTCGACCGTACGGGGCCCTTCGGGTACACCGTACGGATCCTGCCGGCGCACCCGCTGCTGGCGACCCCGGCCGAACTGGGCCTGGTCGCGGGCCCCGTGGCGAGCACCGACACGGACGCGGGAGGCGGCGTACTCCTGCGGTAGCGGGGGCCTCGAAGACGGGACCTCAGGGGGCGGGCGGCGGGTCCACCAGCCGCCCGTCCTCCACCAGCATCCCGGCCCGCTTGACGCTGCGCAGGGTCGGGATCACCTCCACCTGGCCCACCCCCTCCACCGCGCCGATCCGCTCGGTCAGATAGGTGTAGAGCTCCTCGGTGTCCCGGCACAGCACCACCGCCATCAAGGAGGCCGCCCCGGTCACGGCCGCCGCGAACGCCACCTCGCGGTGGCTCGCCAGGGCGGCTCCCACCTGCGCGAGGCGGGCCGGTGGAACGGTCAGCACCAGCGTCGCCTCCGCCTCGTAGCCCAGGAGCGCGGGGGCGAACTCCACGTCGAAGAAGAGCGCCCCGAGATCGCGCAGCCGCTCCAGCCGACGCCGGGCGGTGGACTCGGACAGGCCGCTGGCGCGCGCCAGTTCCGGATATCCGGCGCGGCCGTCGCTGCCCAGCACCGAGAGCAGCCTGAGCTCCGGCTCGTCCAGCACGTACCGGTCCGGCCCCGGCTCGGCGGGGGGCCGCTGCATGGCGGCGATCTGGTCGGGGCGCATCAGGTCCATGCCGGCCCAGGAGTCGGGCCCGCCGAAGAACTTCCGCAGGATGGTGTGGGCGCTGATGCCGGTCACCCGGCGGGTGCGCGGCAGCTTCTCCAGGAGCAGGGTGTCCCGGTCCTTGCGGGTCCGGGCCCTCGTCATGCAGTGGATCTCGGTACCGCCCGAGTTCAGGTTCACCCACGCGATGTCCGGGCGGCGGGCCAGCGCCTCGGCCACCGGGAGGGCCGCGTCGGGGGCGCACTGCACCCGCAGCCAGGACTCGAAGAGCCCGACGCGGCTGCCCAGCGGCAGTCCGACGACCCGGATCAGGCCGGTGGTCCGCAGGCGCCGGTAGCGGCGTACGACGGTCTGGTCGGAGACCTCCAGCACCTCGGCGAGCCGGCTGAAGGGGGCCCGGCCGTCGATCGTGAGGGCCTGGACCAGGGACCGGTCGAGCGCGTCCAGCTCGGTGTCGTTCACGGTTTCCATCATCGCAGAGTCTCCGATGACGGAAATCCGGCATGAGGGAGCTTCCGGGTGGGGGATCGGGGCGGGTCGCTGAGACCTTGGCGTCACCGGGGATCCGCCCCTGGACCCCTGCCCCTCCGTGCTCCGAGGAGAATCCCCATGCGTAAATGGCTGCCCCTGACGGCGGTGTGCCTCGGGGCCTTCATGCTCCTGGTCGACGTCACGATCGTGACCGTCGCCCTGCCCGACATGGCCGCCGACATGAAGACCGGGTTCTCGGGCCTCCAGTGGGTGATGGACGTCTACGCCCTCGCCCTGGCCGCCCTGCTCCTGGGAGCCGGATCGCTCGCCGACCGGATCGGCCGCCGCCGCGTCTACCTCGGCGGGCTCGGGCTCTTCGCCGCCGCCTCGCTCGCCTGCGGTCTGGCGAGCGGGCCGGCCGCGCTGATCGCCTTCCGCGCCGTCCAGGGCATCGGCGGCGCCGCGATGTTCGCCACCACCATGGCCCTGCTCAGCTCCGCCTACCAGGGCCGCGACCGGGGCGTCGCCTTCGGCGTCTGGGGCGCGGTCAACGGAGCCGCGGCCGCGGCCGGCCCCATCATCGGCGGACTGCTCACCGAGCAGTTCGGCTGGCGCTGGATCTTCTTCATCAACCTGCCCGTCTGCGCCCTCGCCGTCTACGTCACCCTCAAGGCCGTCACCGAGTCCCGCGACCCGCACGCCAAGGGCCTGGACCTGCCCGGCATGGTCACCTTCACCACCGGCGCCGCCGCCGTCACCTACGCCCTGATCCGGGTCGGCGAGAACGGCTGGACTTCCGCGACCACCCTGGCCCTGTTCGCGCTGAGCGCCGCCGCCTTCGCGCTCTTCGTCCTCGTCGAACTGCGCAGCTCCCGCCCGATGCTGGACCTCTCGCTGTTCCGCAGTCCGACCTTCGTGGCCGTCATGGCCGCGGCGCTCCTGATGTCCGGCGCCGCCTTCGGGTACCTGATGTACGTCTCCCTGTGGCTGCAGAGCGCCGAGGGCATGGGCCCGGTCGCGGCCGGCCTGACGATGCTGCCGATGAGCCTGGCCGCCTTCGTGGTCGCCGCCGTGACCGGCAAGCTGATGCACGGGGCCCCGGCCCGGCTCACCATCGGCGGCGGGCTGTTCCTGATCGGCGCGGGCGCCCTGCTCCAGGGCTGGATGCTCGACGCCGGGGACGGCTGGACGGCGCTGGTGGCCGGTCTGGCCGTCACCGGAGTGGGCGTCGGCATGATCTCCCCGGCCCTCGCGGCCGCCGCGATGGGGGCCGTTCCCCCGGCCCGCGCCGGGATGGCGGGCGGCGCCCTGAACACCGCGCGCCAGCTGGGCATGGCGCTGGGCATCGCGGTGCTCGGCGCGGTCTTCCAGTCCGGTCTGGAGGACGGGCTGGCCGGCTCCGGCCAGCCGCACGGCACGGCCGAGGCGCTGGCTTCGGGCGGCGCGGCCCGGCTGCTGCACGCGGTTCCGGGGGCCGGCCAGTGGGTGGAGACGGCCTTCGCGAGCGGGCTGCGGGACACCTTCTGGGTCTCCGGGGCGATGGGCCTGGCGGGTGCGGTGATCCTGGTGGCGCTGGTCCGCCGGCCCGCCGCGGCCCCGCAGGGTCCCCAGGCGCCGCAGGGTCCGACCGGCCTGAAGGGCCCTCGGAGCGGCGAGGTTCCGGCGGGCGAACGCGCCGCCGTCTGAGTGGTCTTGGCCGCGCACGCAGCCCCGTACGCCCCGGATCCCGCGCGGATCCGGGGCGCCCGGGCGTTCGGGAGGGGCGGGGGACCGGGAGGGTGAACCTTCGAACGCGCCTCCGTGCCAAATCGTTTCAGCGGGGCCGTCCGCTCCTACGCTGCCCGCGGATGCCCACCGGACCGGGCACCCGAGGAACCCGAGGAACGGACTCCCCATGCGCCTTCGCACCACCGCCACCGCACTCGTCGGAGCTCTCGCGCTCGTCCTGCCGACCGCCGGGCTGTCGTACGCGAACGACCACGACGACCGCGAACACCTCGGCACGCTGCACTACCGCTTCGTGGACGATGACGGCGACCGGCGTGACGGGCGGATCCACCCGGCGGACAACGACACCTGCTACCGGCTGACGAACACCACCTGGAACCGGCCGGCCACCAGGGTGGAGAACGACACCGAGTCCCTCGCCGTGCTCTTCCAGGACCGCAACTGCGGCGGGACGGCGGAGGCGGAACTGGAGCCGGGCGAGGTGCTGCACGACACGGAGGTGCGCTCCGCCCTCTTCAAGCCGACGGACAACGACGACCGCCACGAGGGACGCCACGACGGGCGTCACGACGGCCGCGGTGACGACCGCGACGACTGGGGCCGCCACGACGGTCGCGACGACGACGACCGCAGCCACGGCCCCCGCGCCGCCCAGGGGCGGGCCCAGTCGGCCCCGGACTTCTTCCGCTCTGTCTTCCGCACCATCGGCTGACCTGCGCCGAACAGCGGGAGGGCCCGGCACCCCGAGGGGTACCGGGCCCTCCCGCGTACGGGCGCGGCTCAGCCGGCGGCGGCCGCGGGCGCGGGCGTGGTCGGGGCTGCGGGGGCGGCGGTCGCGCCGTCCGACAGCCAGCGCACCACGTCCGCCGCCGTGTACGGCTCGGCGTTCGGGGCCAGCTCCGGAAGGAACGACAGGTCCTTGCCGATGGTCACCAGCGGAGGCTCCACACGGCCGTGCGGCCGACGCTGCGCCAGCCCGATGGTGGCCAGCAGGCCGTTGCACAGGCACTGGCGGCCCTTGGTGTCGGCCTCCTCGCCGCCCTTGCGGACGTACGCGGCGACCGGCTCGGCCGCACAGCGGTAGACCAGGCCCCGAGGACTCCGTACCGGCGTGCGCAGGAACCCGAGGTCGCAGACCCGGCGCCGGGCCGCGGCCACCTCCGGCTCGGAGACGGTCCCCGGCAGGTCCGCCACCTTGAAGGGGAACGAGGTCGGCGAGGCCTCGGGGTCGTTGCGCACCGACAGGGTGCCCGTGTGGGCCCGGCCCAGCAGCTCCTCGCGCAGGTGGCGGACCATCCCGGACTCCTCGCACAGCGCGAACGCGCTGCCGACCTGGACTCCGGTGGCCCCCGCGGCGAGGGCCGCGGCCACCGCCCCGGGGCCGGCCTGGCCGCCGGCGAGCCAGAACGGCAGCCCCAGGGCCGTCATCTTGGCGAGATCCGGGTTGTCGCGCGGGCCGTAGACGGGCTCGCCGGTCTCGTCGAGCTTCATCGGACCGCGCGGCGGGGCGCTGTGCCCGCCCGCCTGGCTGGTCTCGATCACGAAGCCGTCGGGTCGGGTGACCTCGTCCCGGGCCAGGTAGGTGGCCAGGACCGGGAGCGAGACGATGGCCAGCACGTGGGGACGGCGCAGCGGGCCGGGCAGGTGCCCGGCGAGCAGGGCGCACGGGTCGAAGAGGTGCTCCAGCGGCTCCTCGTCGCCCTCCACGTGGATCTTGCTCACACAGCGTTCGTAGCGCGCCAGCCGCGAGGCGAGGGCAGGGATCTGACCGGGGACTCCCGCGCCCACGAGCACGTAGTCGACGCCTGCCAGGATCGCGCCGAACATCGCGGGGGCTGTGGCGAGCTGGATCTTCTCCAGGTAGTTGATTCCGATGACACCGTCATGTCCCTCCTTGGCGAGCCAGACCTCGGCGAAGTTGCCGAGGACGGTGAGGATTTCGGCCTGGGCCCCGCCCGTCGCCCGCAGGCGCGGGGTGGTGCGCATCGCCGCGCCCTCCGCGAGGCCCTCCTCGCGGAAGTAGAGGTCGAGCGCGCTCTGGGCGAGCTCCGGGAGCGGGAAGGCGGCCAGGGCCCGGCGGGCGTGGCCGCCGGGGTCGCCGGTCTGGAGCACGCGGGCCAGTACGACGTCCAGGGCCGTTCCCGAGACCACGCCCAGCTGACCTTCGCCGGACACGGCCCTGGCCAGCCGCCAGCCGGAGACGCCGACGCCCATGCCGCCCTGGATCAGCCAGGGGTGCTGCGCGGCGGGGGTGGTCGTGGGGGGCTGGGGCATGGGTCACGTCCTCGGAATCACCCGAACCTACGGTTCCGTAGGTTCGCTGATTTCCACTATGACCCTGGCGCGGCCCGCCGAAGGGCGCCGAAGGTCCCGGCCCTGGGGGGAACTGGACCCTGCCCGGCGGGGGCCAATGGAACAGGGCCGCCCGGGGAGTGTGCTCCCGGGCGGCCCCGTGGTCCAGCGGTTCAGCTCTGGTTCACGTCCCGCTCCCTCGTGGGGATCAGAAGGTGAGCTTCCAGCTGTCGATCTTGCCGGTGTCCAGGCTGGCCAGGTCGGCCACCCGGAGCTTCCAGGTTCCGGCCGCGACCTCGGAGGAGGCGTTGACCGTGAAGCTCTGGACGATGTTGTCCGCGCTGCCGCCGGTGCGGTTGCGCAGGTTGTAGACGGAGCCGTCCGGGGCGACGAGGTCGACCTTCAGGTCACCGACGTAGGTGTGGAGGATGTTCACGTCCACCTTGAGGGTGCTCGGGGCGTTGCCCGTGCGGCTCACGGTGATCGGGGACTCCACCGTGGAGTTGTCCGCGATCGCGAAGTCGGTCGTGTTCTCGAAGACCGACTGCTGCGTGGTGCCGACCGTCCAGACGAGGGAGGCCGTACCGGTCTGGTTCGCCGAGTCCGTCACCGTGATCGTGGTGTTGTACGTGCCGGCGGTGGAAGCGGTCCCGGAGATCAGGCCGTTCGAGGAGTTGATCGACAGCCCGGTCGGCAGACCGGTCGCCGAGTAGGTCAGGGCACCGGCGTTGGTGCTGCTGGCCTGGACCTGGAGGCTGACGGCGCTGCCCGTGACGGTGTTCTGGTTACCGGGGTTGGTGACCGAGACACCGGCGACGATGCGGGGACCGACGTTGATGCCGGCCCAGGCGTTGGCCACGTTGTTGTACGTGGTCGAGCCCACTCCGTACAGGTCGCCCGCGGCCTTCAGCGTCTGGATGCGGGCGTCCGCGTAGTTGGTGTTCGACTTGAAGTAGCCGACCGTCAGCGCGCGGAACCAGATCTTCGCGGCGGCGTCGCGGCCGATCGCGGTGACCGGCAGGTTGTCCGAGGTGGGCGAGTTGTAGCTCACGCCGTTGATGACCTTGGCGCCGGAGCCCTCGGACATCAGGTAGAAGACGTGGTTGGCCGGGCCCGAGGAGTAGTGGACGTCGATGCCGCCGATGCCCGAGTACCAGGCGTCCTTGGAGCCGCCGTCCTTGCTCGGCTTGTCCATGTAGCGCAGCGGCGTGCCGTCGCCGTTGATGTCGATCTTCTCGCCGACGAGGTAGTCACCCACGTCGGTGGGGTTGTTGGCGTTGAACTCGACGGCCGCAGCCATGATGTCGGAGGTCGCCTCGTTCAGGCCGCCGGGCTCGCCCGAGTAGGTCATGTTGCCGGTGACCGAGGTCAGACCGTGGGTCATCTCGTGCGCGGCCACGTCGATGGACGTCAGCGGGTGCGTGTTGCTGATGCCGTCGCCGTACGTCATGCAGAAGCAGGAGTCGTCCCAGAACGCGTTGACGTACGCGTTGCCGTAGTGGACCCGGCTGTACGGGGCCACGCCGTCGTTGCGCAGGCCGTTGCGGCCGTGCACGTTCTTGTAGTAGTCCCACGTCAGCGCGGCGCCGTAGTGCGCGTCGGCGGCGGCGGTGGCCCGGTTGGAGGCGGCGCCGGTGCCCCAGGTGTCGGACGTGGAGCTGAAGAGGGTGCCGGTGCCGGTGCCCGTGCCCCCGTTCAGGTCGTACGTCTTGTGGCTGCCGCGCGCGGCGTCGGTCAGCGTGAAGTTGCTGCCCGACTGCGAGGTGCCCAGCGTCACCTGACCGCTGTACATCGTGTTGCCGATGCCGGTCTCGATGGCCTGCCACTCGGTGATCTTCTCGCCGGTCTTGGCGTTGGTGACCACGTGCAGCGCGCTCGGGGTGCCGTCGTGCTGGAGCCCGCCGACGACGGTCTCGTAGGCGAGGACCGGGGCGCCGGTGGCGGCCCAGATCACCTTGCGGGCGCCCTTGTCGGCCTTGGCCTCCTTGGCACCCGCCGAGTTGGCGGAGGAGATCGCCGCACCCTCGGCCGTGGCCGGGGTGACGGTGGCGGTGGTGTCCGCGACCTTGACGTCCGCGTTGGTGGCCTTGGTGACGCTCTTGGTGACGCCGTCCTTGGCGTGGACGGTCAGGTCACCGCCGAGCACGGGTATCCCGTTGTAGGTGCGCTCGTACGTGGTGTGCGTGGTGCCGTCAGCGTCCTTGACCACGTCGCGGACGATGAGCTTCTCCGAGTCGGCGAGGCCGAGGGCCTTGGCCGCCTGCACGGTCGTGGAGTTCGCCGCGCTCAGGAGCGTCGCACGCTCCGAAGCGCTGAGGGCGCGGTTGGCCGCGCCAGGGTTGGGCTGGGCGACCGAACCGGACTTCGACGCGGTGGCGTCGGCGGTGGCGGTTCCTGTCTGGATGCCTACGGCGAGGAGAGCGGCCGCGGCAACAAGCGCGCCGGCCGTGGTGGCACGCCGCTGGGGGGTGGGACTCAACGCAGACTCCTTCTGCAAGGGGGGTTCCGGATGGCTGGGTGGGCCTCCGGGCAGACCGGGCTGGTGCGAAGAACGGTCGAAGAGTGCCACTTGGGAGGCGCAATGTCAGGGGCGCGTCAAAAGGTTGGCTGGAAACGGTCCGTTGTCCGAAGTGACGTATCCGGTATCCGGAACATTCACTTTGGCGTGGGACGGAAGTGCTCAGTATCCGGAATGTGCGGTACCGAACTCCAGCGCGGTGGCAGCAAGACGTCCGGTTCGCGGAAACGCCAATTACCGTACGGGTGTTTGTCGTACTGTTTCCCGGTGCGTCAGATGTTCACTGCCCGGGGAAGCAGCGGACTCGCGTCACTGTCATAAACCACGTGCCAGGGGGGGCCCATGAGGCATGTCCATATTCCTGTGCAAAGAGTGGCCAGAACGGCCAAAGAGGCTGTTGTGTCGGCCCGGAAGCTCGGAGACAAAGCGCGATGGTACCTGCCCGCCGCCGTCACTGCCGATCTTATCGGCGCGGGCGTGCCCGTTGGCCTGGTCTTTGAGGCTGCGCAGCAGGCCAGACCCGGTTACTGCGCCCTCGGCGCTGCCGTCGCCTGGGCCGGCGTGCAGGCGCTTCGGAGGCGGTACGCGGCCCGCCTGCTGGGGGAATCCCGGGGTGTCCTTCCGGTCGTACACGACTGGCTGATTCTGATCGGCGTACTCGCCGTGGCCCGCGTGATCACCGATGAGAACACCCCCCGACTGTCCGCGCTGGGCGCCCTGTTGCCCGCTCTGTTCGTGACCGTCGCCTGCCACAAACTGACCTACCGCCACCTCTCCGCCGCCCGGCGCGAGGCCCAGGCGGTGAGCCGGGTGCTCGTCGTCGGCGAGCCCGACGCCGCCGAGTCCGTCATCGGGCACCTCGCCGCGCGCACCGACCACCCCTACGTGGTCGTCGGCGTGGTCCCGGTCGGGCCCGGCGAGATGGCCAGCGGGGTGCCCGTCGCGGCCCGGCTCGGCCCGGCGATGGCGCCGACCCCGCACGGGGACTCCGGCGCCGTGCTCGGAGCCGTCGCCGCCCACCACGCCGACCTGGTGCTCGTCGCCCCGGGGGCCCGGCTCGGGGGGGACCGGCTGCGCCGGATCGCCTGGGCCCTGCACGACGCCGGGCTCGAACTGGCGGTCTTCCCCGGGCTGGTGGAGGTCTCCGTCAAGCGGCTGGAGACCCTGTCCGCGGGCGGTCTGGCCGTGCTGCGGGTGGCGCCGCCGGTGAGCGGGGGCGTGCAGGGCGTGCTGAAGTCCGTACTGGACCGGGTGGCCGCGACGGTCGGGCTGGTGCTGCTCTCGCCGGCGTTCCTCGGAACGGTCCTCGCGATCCGGCTCGGCTCGCGCGGACCGGCCTTCTACCGGCAGCGGCGCATCGGGCGGGACGGGGTCCCGTTCGTCATGTGGAAATTCCGCACCATGGTCGTGGACGCGGACGCGCTGAAGGCCGAGTTATCCGGCTCGAACGAGAACGACGGCCTGATGTTCAAGATGCGCCGCGACCCCCGGGTGACCCGGATCGGCCGGCTGCTGCGCCGCACCTCCATGGATGAACTGCCGCAGCTGATCAATGTGATGGCGGGGAACATGTCGCTGGTCGGCCCGCGGCCGCCGCTGCCCGAGGAGGTGGCGAAGTACGACGAGGTCGAGCTGCGCCGGCTCACCGTGCGGCCGGGGATGACCGGGCTGTGGCAGATCAGCGGCCGGTCCGACCTGTCCTGGGACGAGACGATCCAACTCGACCTGCAGTACGTGGACAACTGGTCCTTCACCAGTGACGTCGACGTCATGGGCCGCACGCTCCGAGCCGTGGTCGACGGACGCGGAGCCTACTGAGGGCCGTTGCCCCCGGCCCGGCCCGACCCGCCCCAGCGGGGCCAGGCCGGACGGGTCGCGTCCCGGTGTCCGAATTCACCGGGACCACGGTCGACTCGGGCATTCGGCAGGTCGGGGACCAACGGGCGGGGGCAGGCGTCCGCATGGAACTCCGAGGCCATATATTGCACCTACGATTTGCCGTGTCCCGGTCATTCGCGCAGCTGTGTGCGGGTGTGGCCGGACCAAACCTGCCATATGCCCGTAGTGCACCCTCCGCCCTCACGCGAGCCCTGGTCTGCGCCGGCACATATGGCTGTTCGGGTAGTTCCAGCCGTTGAAAACCGGGCCGTTGCCCTGGGGGGCTCATGCGTAGATCCAGAGGGCTTGCTGCCGCCCTCGCCCTGACGCTGGCCGGAGCCGGCACCGGCATAGGCATCGTGCTGATACCGCAGGCGTCGGCCATCACACAGCCCGTGGCCTTCACCGCCGACAACCTGCCGACGTGGCAGCCGAACGGCACCGTCTTCGCCATGGCCCAGGCCAACGGCACGGTCTTCGCCGGTGGCACCTTCTCGGCCGTCCGCCCGCCGGACGGCGCGGGCGGAGCCGAGCAGGAAGCCGTGAACTTCGTCGCCCTCGACGCGGCGACCGGAGCCCCGAGCTCCTGCAAGCTCTCCTTCACCGCCGACGAAGGCGGCGCGACCGTGCGCGCGCTGACCGTCTCGAAGGACGACAAGACCCTGTACGCGGCCGGCTACTTCGGCGCCGTCAACGGCACCCCGGTCTCCAGCCTCGCCGCCATCAACATCAAGACCTGCACCCCCAAGGCCTCGTTCCACCCCAGGTTCCCCGCCACCGTGCGCGCGCTCGCCGTCTCCGACGACACCCTGTACGCGGCCGGGGACTTCAGCACCGTCGAAGGCGCGCCCCGCGGGCGGTTCGCCGCGGTCGACGCCGCCTCCGGTGCGCTCCGGCCCTTCGTCGCCGATGCCGACGAGCCCGGCCGCGCCATCGAAGTCGACAACGATGGCAAGAACGTCCTGCTGGGCGGTGACTTCTTCACCGTCAACGGAGCCAAGAGCCACGCGCTGGCGGTCGTGAACGCCACCACCGGCGCCGTCGCCAAGACCTACGGCAGCATCCCGGCGGACTCGGTCGTCACGCACATCGCGGCCGACGCCACCGGCTACTACACCGCCAACGAGGGCACCGGCGGCGGTGCCTTCGGCGGCCGCATCGGCCTCGGCACCGACTTCGGCGAGAAGTGGCGCGACCGCTGCCTCGGCGCGACACAGTTCGTCCTGCCGTACGACGGGGTCCTCTACAGCTCCTCGCGCGCGCACGACTGCTCGCTCGAGGGCCAGTTCCCCGACGGCAGGAGCAGCTCCCTGCTCGCGCAGCTGACCGACCACGCGGGCGCCGCACCCGCGCCCGTGGGCGGCTTCGTGCGCAGCCCCGCGAAGCTGGGCTGGCACCCCACCGCCGACGGGGGTCCCGGCGAGGGCGTCGGAGCGCGCGCGATGGCCATCGCGGAGCGGAACGGCACCAAGTACATGTGGGTGGGCGGTGATTTCACCCAGGTCAACGGGAGGCCCCAGCGGGCCCTGACCCGCTTCGCCTCCACCGGCGACGTCGGCGCCCCGACCACCCCGGTCGCCAGCGTCTCCAGCGTCGAGCCCGGAGAGGTCCAGGTCCGCTGGCGCGCCGGCTACGACCCGGACGACAGCAGGCTGACCTACCGGATCTACCGCAACGGTTCGACGACCCCGGTCGCCACCGTCGGCGCGGACTCCCTGGAATGGCAGCGCCGGCAGGTCTCCTGGACCGACACCACGGTCAAGGCGGGCGTGTCCTACAGCTACCAGGTGACCGCGACCGACGCCGCGGGCAACACCAGCGCCCTGTCGGCGGGCGTCTCGGTGACGGTGCCGCACGCGGTGGTCGCGTACCCCAAGCAGATCCGCGCGGACGGCGCCGGCCTGTACTGGCGCTACGACGACACCGTCAGCCCCTACGTCGCCGACTCCTCGGACGGCGGCAACACCGGCGGCATCCAGCTGGGCGCCCCGGCGCTGCGCCAGACCCCCGGCGCCGTCACCGGAGCCAGCACGGCCATGGGCTTCAACGGCACCAGCCAGCAGGTGTACAGCGACCACCGCCAGACGGTCGGCAGCTCGTACTCCATCGAGACCTGGTTCAGGGCGAACTCCACGCGCGGCGGCAAGCTGGTCGGCTTCGGCAACAACACCGACCGCAACAGCAGCGAAGGCGACAAGCAGATCTACCTGACCGACACCGGCCGGATCTTCTTCGGCGTCGACTCCGGCGGGCCGAAGACCGTCTCCACCGGTCCCACCGAAGCCTTCAACGACAGCAAATGGCACCACGTCGTCGCCACGCAGGGCCCCTCCGGCATGACGCTGTACGTGGACGGCCAGGCCAAGGGCACACTGGGCGTCACGGGCTCCCGGCCGATCGAGGGCTTCTGGCACGTCGGCGGAGACACCCTCGGCAGCTGGCCGTCCAGGCCGGCCGGCGACTTCTTCGCCGGACAGATCGACGAGACGGCCGTCTACCCGAAGGTGCTGACCCAGGCCCAGGCCAAGAACCACTTCGACCTGGCCAAGGCGCCCACCGACACGGTCTCCAAGGTCAACGCGACCGAGGACACCTACATCGACCAGGGCGCACCCACCACCCCCTACGGAGCCTCCACCTCGCTCGCGGTGCGCGGTACCTCGGCCTACGAGACGTACCTGCGCTTCGACACCCCGGCGGCCCCGGCCGGCCAGGTGCTGAAGTCCGCCGTGCTGCAGGTCAAGACCACGACGGCGGCGGGCGCCGGTACGGGCGACACCGTCTCCGTGGTCCCGGTCACCGGCACCTGGAGCGGTGCGGGCACCAGCTTCAAGACGAAGCCGACCCTCGGCACCGCCCCGCTCGGCTCCTTCGCGGGCGTGCCGGACGGCTCGGGGGTGCGGACCGCGCAGCTGGACACGGCAGCGCTCTCCACGGTGCTGGGCACCAGCTACAGCCTGGGCCTGACGAGCACGGGAACCGACCCGCTGTGGATCTGGTCCTCGGAGGCGACGGCCGCGGACGCGATGCCGCAGCTGGTCCTCACCTTCGGCGCGAAGTGACGGGAGCCACCTGATGTACCGACGCTCCGCGGCGGCCGCCGTCCTGCTGGCCGCCGCCCTGACGCTGACCGCCTGCGGTTCGGACGGGGAGGGCAGGGCCGAGGCCTCGGCCTCGAAGCCCAAGCCGCCGGCCGCGTCCCCGGTCGCCGACCCCGCGGACGCCCCGGCGGCGCCCGCGGCGGACTCCAAGCCGACGGGCCCCGTCCTGCCGGACGCCAGGCTCACCCCGAAGACGGGCAGCTTCACCGCGGTGGAGAAGCAGTACCTGAGCGGGCGGGTTCCCGAGAAGGCGGATCCGGCGGCCGTCCTCCAGGGTGGCCAGGAGTCCTGCCAGCGGGTGCGGCGCACCGCGGAGCACGACCGGGACGCGGCGGTCGGCTCCCTCGTGGCCGGGGAGGTCCCGGGCGCGAAGGACGCGATCGCCTTCCTCTGCCCGGACCAGCTGCCGGTCCTCGCGGCGGCCGGGCAGGGCTTCCCGGACGGCACGAAGCGCTCCCCGTCGGCGGGCACGTACCGCGCGCTGACCCGGAGCACCACATGCGGCTGGGAAGCCAGGGGCAAGGAGGGCGCCGTCCTCTCCTCGGGTCCGCAGACCCCGCCGAAGGCGGGCGACAGGATCACCGCCACGATCCCGGCGGGCACGGCGGAGTTCGTCTCCAGCGGCTGCTACGCCTGGATCCCCTCTTCCTGACTTCAGGAAAACACAACGGATGAATAAGTGTATCTACTCAACTTTTACATCGGATACACCGCACCGTTAGAGTGGTGCCATGACCGAGACAGTGGGACGCCGTGAACGCAAGAAGGCCCAGACCCGCAAGGCGCTGGCCGACGCGGCCCTGCGCCTGTTCCAGGAACGCGGGTACGACAAGGTCGGCGTCCGTGAGGTGGCGGAGGCGGCCGACGTCTCCGTGACCACGCTGTTCAAGCACTTCCCGAGCAAGGAAGCGCTGGTCTTCGACGAGGACGAGGACGTCGAGGCCGCGCTCGTCGCGGCCGTACGGGACCGCGCGCCGGGGCAGTCCGTCCTGCACTCCCTGCGCGACCACCTCGTGACCACGCGCGCGACCCGGCAGATGGACGACCCCGCGGTCATCGCGCACATCACCCTGGTCCGCGAGACCCCGGAACTCCAGGAGTACTGGGACCGGATGTGGCGGCGCCACGAGTTCGCCCTGGCCGCGGCCATCGCCGAGGCCTCGGGCGCGCCGGAGGGCGACCTCAGGTCCGCGGCCCTGGCCCGCTTCGCCCTGGACACCACGAGCCTGATCCGCGGCCAGGCCGACCCGCAGGGAGCCATGCGCGCCCTGTTCGCCCTCCTGGAAGCGGGCTTCGGCTCCGACCCGAGCTGAGCCGCGGCGCGGCCCCCGGCCGGATCGGCCCCGGCCGGGTCAGTCCACCACCTTCAGCAGCAGCACCGCGCGGGCCGGGACCGTCAGGGTCTCGCCCCCGCGGTGGCGGGTGGCGGGGGCGACCGTCTGGTCCTCCCTGGCGGTGTCCAGGACCAGTTCGTACGACGCGGCCCACGGAGCCCCCGGCAGCACCCACGCCACCGGCCGGTCCCCGGCGTGCAGCAGCGCCAGGAAACTGTCGTCCGTCACCTGCCGGCCCCGCTCGTCGCGGCCCGGGATGTCCCGCCCCGACAGGTACATCCCCACCGCGGCGGCCGGGGCGTACCAGTCCCGCTCGGTCATCTCCGCCCCCGCCGGGGTGAACCAGGCCAGGTCCCGCAGCCCGTCCGCGCCCTGCGGGTTCCCGGAGAAGAACGCCCGCCTCCGCAGTACCGGATGGGCCCGGCGCAGCTCCAGCAGCCGCCGGGTCAGCGACAGCAGCCCCTGCCAGGAGGGGTCCGAGAGCAGTGACCAGTCCACCCAGCTCGTCCCGTTGTCCTGGCAGTAGGCGTTGTTGTTGCCGCCCTGGGTCCGGCCGAACTCGTCGCCCGCCACCAGCATCGGCACCCCGGTCGACAGGAGCAGGGTGGTGAGGAGGTTGCGCAGCTGGCGGCGGCGCAGCGCCCCGATCCGCGCGTCGTCCGTCTCCCCCTCGGCCCCGCAGTTCCACGACCGGTTGTCGTTGGTCCCGTCCCGGCCGTCCTCCCCGTTGGCCTCGTTGTGCTTGGACTCGTAGCTCACCAGGTCGCGCAGGGTGAAACCGTCGTGCGCGGTGATGAAGTTGACCGAGGCGTACGGCCGCCGCCCGCCCCACGCGTACAGGTCGCTGGACCCCGACAGCCGGTACCCCAGATCCCGTACGTCGGGCAGCGAGCCCCGCCAGAAGTCCCGTACGGCGTCCCGGTAGCGGTCGTTCCACTCCGTCCACAGCGGCGGGAACGCCCCCACCTGGTAGCCGCCCGAGCCCACGTCCCACGGCTCGGCGATCAGCTTCACCCGCCGCAGCACCGGATCCTGGGCGATCACCGCGAGGAAGGGCGACAGCATGTCCACGTCGTGCATCGAGCGGGCCAGCGCCGCCGCCAGGTCGAACCGGAAGCCGTCCACCCCCATCTCCGTCACCCAGTACCGCAGCGAGTCGGTGATCAGCCGCAGCACGTGCGGGCGCCCGGCGTGCAGGGTGTTCCCGCAGCCCGTGTAGTCGGCGTAGCGGCGCTGGTCCGACTGGAGCCGGTAGTACGCGCGGTTGTCGATCCCGCGCAGCGACAGCGTCGGGCCCAGCTCTCCGGCCTCCGCCGTGTGGTTGTAGACCACGTCGAGGATGACTTCGATCCCGGCCGCGTGCAGGGCCCTGACCATCCGTTTGAACTCGCCGACCTGCTGCCCGGCGGTACCGCTGGAGGAGTAGCCGGCGTGCGGGGCGAAGTAGCCGATCGAGTTGTAGCCCCAGTAGTTGCGCAGCCCGCGGCGCAGCAGGTGGTCCTCGTGCGCGAACTGGTGGACCGGCAGCAGCTCCACCGCCGTCACCCCGAGCCCGGTGAGGTGCTCGATCGCCGCCGGATGCGCGAGGCCCGCGTAGGTGCCGCGAAGGTGCTCGGGGATGCCGGGATGGCGCATCGTGAACCCGCGCACGTGGAGTTCGTAGATGACCGAATCGGCCCAGGGGGTCTTGGGCCGGACGTCGTCCGCCCAGTCGTCGTCATCGTGGACCACGACCCCCTTGGGGACGTGCGGGGCCGAGTCCCGGTCGTCGCGCACGGTGTCCGCGATGTACTGCTGCGGCCAGTCGCGGACGTGTCCGTACACCTCCGGCGGCAAGGTGAAGTCCCCGTCCACGGCGCGTGCGTACGGGTCCAGGAGCAGCTTCGCCGGATTGTGGCGGGCCCCCGTCCACGGGTCCCAGCGGCCGTGGACCCGGAACCCGTACCGCTGCCCGGGGCGCACGCCCGGCAGGAAGCCGTGCCAGATCTCGTGCGTGAGCTCCGTCAGGGCGCACCGGGTCTCGGTCCCGTCCTCCTCGAACAGGCACACCTCCACCGCCTCCGCGCCCTGGGCCCACAGGGCGAAGTTGGTCCCGGCGGCGCCGTCCGGGCCGCGGTGGAACCGGGCCCCCAGCGGATGCGAGGACCCGGGCCACGCCGGCGGTCCCGGGCGGGTCCGGGGCCGTGCCGGACGGCCCCTGAGCAGGGCGCTCAGCTGGCGGTTCCCGTTGCCGCTTCCGATGCCGTTGCCGTTCTCGCCACCGTGTCCGTTTCCGTTTCCGTGTGCCCCGGGGGGTCCCTCCGGGTGCAACTCCTGCCCGTCGGCGGGCGGAACGGGCGCGGCCGTCCCGCCGCTCCGTACCTCACCCGCGACGGCTTCCACCGCCTCTTGCTCGGCTGCGCTCGACACTGCCCGCCTCCACGGCTCTCGGTACCGGCGGGGGCAGGGGAAGTGCGGCCCCGGCGTCCCGGCCAGGGCCCGCCCCCGTCTGGTCCTTCCCACTGTTCTGCCCGGACTGTTCTGCCCCGAACGTGGGCCGCGCCCACGTTTCCCCCACAGGGCCCCGGTCGTTGGAGGAGCGTGACTCATCTGAAGAGGCGGGCAGGGGCGGGATTGGCCGCCGTGGCGGTGTGGGCGGGCCTCCTCGGAGGCCTGGCCGGATGCACGGAGAACGGCGGCTCCCCGATCGAGATCCAGCTGCCCGGCAAACCCCGGTCACCGGAGGAGGCGATCCGGATCACCCCGGACGACAACGCCAAGGGGGTCCCGGCCGAGGGTCCGCTGACGGTGACCGTGCCCGAGGGCCGCCTCGAGCGCGTCGTGGTCACCAAGGTGGAGGACGCCCAGGAGGACAAGGTGCCCGGCGCCATCGCCGACGACGGGCTCAGCTGGAGCCCCGCCGCGGGGTCCGGACGGCTCGCGCTCGCGGCCAAGTACACGGTGGACGCGGTCGCCCTCGACGGGCACAACCGGCGCCAGGCCCGGCACACCACTTTCACCACCTACGTTCCCGAGGAGAGGTTCATCGGGTACTTCAAGCCGGAGAACCGCTCGACCGTCGGTACCGGCATGATCATCTCCTTCGGATTCAACCGGTCCATCGAGCGGCGCGCCGACGTGGAGCGCGCCATCACCATCACCTCCGACCCGGCCGTGGAGGTGGCGGGCCACTGGTTCGGTGACGAGCGGCTCGACTTCCGGCCCAAGCAGTACTGGAAGCCCGGCACCGAGGTCACGGTGCGGATGAAGCTGCGCGACGTGGAGGGCGCGTCCGGCTCGTACGGAATCCAGGACAAGACCATCCGCTTCACCGTGGGCCGCTCCCAGATCTCCAAGGTGGACGCCGCCGCCCACACCATGGAGGTCCGGCGCGACGGCGAGCTGCTGTCCACCGTGCCGATCACCGCCGGAGCGCCCAAGAACACCACCTACAACGGCAAGATGGTGGTGATGGAGCTCTTCGACGTCACCCGGATGAACGGGCAGACGGTGGGCTTCGGCGGGGAGTACGACATCCCCGACGTCCCGCACGCCATGCGCCTCACCCGCTCCGGGACCTTCCTGCACGGCAACTACTGGGCCAGCCCGGACACCTTCGGCTCCACCAACGCCAGCCACGGCTGCATCGGACTGCGCGACAACAAGGGCGGCGGCTCGGACACTCCGGCCGGCTGGTTCTTCGACCGCAGCATGGTCGGCGACGTGGTGGAGGTCGTGAACTCCCAGGACAAGACGGTGGCCGCCGACAACGGGCTGGGCGGCTGGAACATGGCGTGGACGGCCTGGGTCGCCGGCTCCGCCATCGGCTGACGCCCCGGCGGCCGACCGTCCGCCCGCCCGCCCGCCGCTGCCGCGGCATACGCCCCAGTCGGGTGATTGTCGTACCGGAATGCCGTAGCGGACGAGTGTCGGTCCGCCCGGCGCGCCGGTGCCCGCCGCCAGCCTGTACGGGCCCACCCGCACGCGGCGGCAGGCAACGGACGGAGCGTCATGTCAGCAAGGAAATGGACCCTCGGCCCCCTGGGGCTCGCCCTCACGGCCGTACTGGCCGCAGGGGCCCCGGTGGCCCTCGCTGCGCCGGCCGCGCCGGGTCCCGGTGGGCAGCCGCCGGCGCCGGCCCGGGAGGCCGCGGCCCGCCGGGCCCCGCTGCCGGGCGGGCTCGGCCCCTGCCTCGGCCCCCGCTGCCCCGATCCGTTCCCGCCCATCGAGGTCGGCACCGACCCCAACGGCTACGACGAGGGCATCAATATCTTCGTCGGCGCCGACTTCCTGGTCCGCGAGCGCGCCGCCGAGGCCGAGGGCAAGGTCGTGGTCCTCGGCAGCTTCGACCAGAACAAGAACCTGGCGGAGGCAGGCGGGGGTTACAACATCGGCGTCGTCGGCGCGGGCTCGCTGGTGCGGCCCCCGGCGGGATCGGACTTCCTCACCACCGGCCGCAACGTCAACATCGCCGCCAACCAGCGGCTGATCTCCGACGGCGGCGTCGTCCGCCACGCGGGCACCGCACCCGGCCCCGGCACCGTCACCGGCACCCTGCGGGCCGACCCGGCCGCCGTCACCCCGTACGCCGGCCTGCGCGACCAGCTCACCTCCGCGAGCCACTGCTACGCCCGGGTCGACGGCCGCACCCGACCCGCCACGGGCACCGCCGTCAACCAGAACGGCTTCACCGTCTTCACCGGGGACAACACCTCCCGGCTCCAGGTCTTCAACGTGGACTTCGACATGGTGGGCGCGACCGGCGGAGCCATCGGCATCCGCTTCGACCGGATCCCGGCCGGCGCCACCATCCTCGTCAACGTCCTGGGCACCCGCCGTACGGTGAGCACCTTCAGCGGCAGCATCAACGACAGCGGGCCGTCCGCCGACGCGTGGAACGGCTACCGCACCCGGCTGCTGTGGAACTTCCCGGACGCCACCGCGGTCGAGCTGACCGGCAGCGGGCAGTTCCAGGGCAGCGTCCTCGTCGGCGAGCAGACCTCGCGCACCGTGCTCACCCTGCCCGGCACCAACGGCCGCTTCTTCACCACCGGCGAGCTCGTCCACACCAGCCTGCGGGGCGGCGGCCAGGAGCTGCACGCCTACCCCTTCAACGGCGACCTGCCCGCCTGTGGGGAGCAGGTCCCCACCACGGGCCGGGTCTCCGTCATCAAGCAGGACTCCGCCGACAGGCCGCTGGCCGGAGCCACCTACGAGCTGTGGCACGAGACCAACGGAGTCCCCGGAGCCCAGTTCACGGCCTCCGGCGGTGACACCAAGGTCGCCGACTGCGTCACCCCGGCGAACGGCACCTGCTCCCGCACCGTCCCGCTCGGCACGTACTACTGGCGCGAGACCAAGGCGCCGGACGGGTACGAGCTCGCGGAGAACTCCGTCGCCGAACTGACCCTGAACCAGCAGAACGCCTCCGCGGGCGCGAGCAGCCGCATGAGCAACGCCAAGCTCCCGGCCGGCGCCGAGGTGGTGCTGCGCAAGTCGGACAAGGACAGCGGGGCGCTCCTGCCCGGCGCCCGGTTCGAGCTGTGGCGCGAGACCAACGACGTCGCGGGCCTGCAGACCGGCGGAGGGGACCCGGACGAGAAGCTCGAAGGCTCCTGCACCACCGACGCACGGGGCAGTTGCACGGTCCAGCTGCCCGTCGGCGAGCGGTACTACTGGCGGGAGACGCAGGCACCGGCCGGCTACGACCTGCTCGAGGACCCGGTCATCGCCTTCGACCTCGACGAGGGCGACGTACGGACCGGCCGCGTGGTCAACGTCCAGAACCAGAAGCCGAAGAAGCCCGACCACGACGGGACGATCAAGGTCCTGAAGAAGGACGCGAAGACGAAGAAGGCGCTGCGTGGCGCGGTGTTCGAGGTCTGGAAGGAGACCAACAACACCAAGGGCCTCCAGACCCGCGGGATCAACGCCGACCGCAAGGTCGCCTCGGGCTGCGCCACCGACCGGGCGGGCGTCTGCGAGTTCCGCGGGCTGGAGGACGGCTGGTACTACGTGCTCGAGACGGACGTCCCCGAGGGCTACGTCCTGCCGCGGAACCGCGTCACCGGCCCCCTGCACCTGGACGGGCAGACCCCGGGCAGGCGCCTGGTGGTCACCCTCGAGAACAAGCGCGACGAGCACGGCAAGGGCCCCAGGCGGGTCTTCGGCGCCGGCTGATCCCCGCCGGGCCGTCAGGGCGGGCTCCCCGCCCCGACGGCCCGCCCCGATGGGCCGCCCGGGTGGGCCGGTGACCCTACCGGCGCACCCGGCGGGCCGGGTCGGCCCCGGTCCGGTTGGCTCGGGTCCAGCGGCCCGGCCGGCGGGCGCGAGGAGGCCCGTATGAGCACAGGTGGCGCGCCGAACGCGATAGGCAGGGCGGCCCTCACGGCCGCGATCCTCGCGGCGGCGGCCCTCGGCCCGCTGCCCCCGGCCGCAGCGGTCGGGCCCGACCCCGATCCCGACTCCGCCGCCGTCGCCTCCGCGGAAACCGAGGCCGAGGCCGAGGCGGCCTGCACCGCCGGGACCGGGCCCTACCAGCGGGAGATGGAGGGGTACCTGCGGCGGAAGGCCGACGGGGTGCAGGACGAGGGGGACTGCGCGGCGATCCGGCGGTTCCAGCAGGGGAACGGGATCCGGCCCGCGGACGGGTACGCCGGACTGGCCACCTACCGGAACATGATCGCCGTGGCCGCCCGCTCCAACCCCAACGCGGCCCGCGCCTGTCCCGTCCGCCCGCACCGGGTGACCTGCGTGGACCTGGAGCGGCAGTTGCTCTGGGTCCAGCGCGACAGCAAGGTCGTCTTCGCTCCCGTGCCCGTCCGCACCGGCCGTGACGACCAGGAGACCCGCACCGGCTGGCACGAGGTCTACTGGCGCAGCAAGGACCACAAGTCCACGCTCTACGACGACGCCCCCATGCCCTACGCCCAGTTCTTCGACGAGGGCCAGGCGCTCCACGGGCGCCCCGGGAACCTCTACGCCCACGGCGGCTCCGCCGGCTGCGTCAACCTCTCCGTCCCCGACGCGGCACGGCTGTGGGACCTGCTCACCGAGGGCGATGCCGTCTACGTATGGGGCACCAAGCCCGGCACGGAGGGGTGACACGCCGAAAACCCTGACTCTTGGGACGGAATGGTGACACGTTCGTGCCATCCCGTCATCCCCGCCTGTGATTTCCTGGCGAGAAGCGCGCGACTGTCCGTGCGCGGGGGACATGGGGAGAACAAGAGTGAACCTGCAGCCGATACGCGGCCGCCGCGCCCGCACCGGCCTGCCGGCCCTCCTGCTGGGCGCGGCCCTGCTGTTCGCCACCGCCTGCAGTGGCGGTGGCGGCAACGGTGGTGGCGCCGGCGGGAGCGGTGGCGGCACCGGGGGTACCGGTACGACCGGCACCGAGGCGTCGAAGGCCGTCGTGAGCATCAAGCCGGACGACGGGGCCAAGGAAGTCGCCACCAGTGGCATCCTCAAGATATCGAGCACCGGCGGCAAGCTCAGTACGGTCACCGTCGCCGACACCAAGGGCAACGCGGTGGAGGGCAAGCTCGCCGATGACGGCGCGAGCTGGGAGCCCTCCCGCAACCTCGCCTCCGCCACCGAGTACAAGGTCCACGCGGTGGCCAAGGACGAGGCCGGCCGGGAGTCCGCGAAGGACACCACCTTCACGACCCTCACCCCGGCCAACACGTTCATAGGCCAGTACACGCCCGAGGACGGCGCGACCGTCGGCGTGGGCATGCCGGTCTCGATCAACTTCTCCCGCGGCATCACCAACCCCGAAGCCGTCGAGAAGGCCATCTCGGTGACGGCCGAGCCCGCCGTACCCGTCGAGGGCCACTGGTTCGGCAACGACCGCCTCGACTTCCGCCCCGAGAAGTACTGGGCGGCCGGCACCAAGGTCACCCTGAAGCTCGCGCTCGACGGGGTCGAAGGCCGCCCGGGGGTCTACGGCAAGCAGACCCGTACGGTCACCTTCACCATCGGCCGCTCCCAGGTCACCACGGTCGACGCCGCGGAGCACGAGATGCAGGTCGTCCGCGACGGCCAGGTGCTCAAGAACATCCCGATCACCGCCGGCGCCCCCGCGAACACCACGTACAACGGGCAGATGGTCATCAGCGAGAAGTACAAGGTGACCCGGATGAACGGCGCCACGGTCGGCTTCGGCGGCGAGTACGACATCTCCGACGTCCCGCACGCGATGCGCCTGACCAACTCGGGCACCTTCGTCCACGGCAACTACTGGGCCTCGTCCAGCACGTTCGGCAGCGAGAACGTCAGCCACGGCTGCGTGGGCCTGAAGGACGTGCGCGGCGCGGGCGACGGCGACCAGCCGGCCGCGTGGTTCTTCAACGAGTCGCTGATCGGCGACGTGGTCGTCGTGAAGAACTCCAAGGACAAGACGGTGGCCCCCGACAACGGCCTCAACGGCTGGAACATGGACTGGGCGGAGTGGATCAAGTAGTCCCGTCCGACGCGTAGTACAGGTGGCCCGGTGCTGTGACCTACAGCACCGGGCCACCCGTCGTTAACCGGCGCTAACCTTCCCCGTATGACCATCTCTCTCGAAGTCTCCGAAGGCGTCGGCACGATCCGCCTGGACCGGCCGCCCATGAACGCCCTGGACATCGCCACCCAGGACCGGCTGCGCGAGCTCGCGGTGGAGGCCACCGACCGGACCGACGTCCGTACGGTCGTCCTCTACGGCGGCGAGAAGGTGTTCGCGGCCGGCGCGGACATCAAGGAGATGCAGACGATGGACCACGCGGGCATGGTCGCCCGGTCCCGCGGTCTGCAGGACGCCTTCACCGCCGTGGCCCGGATCCCCAAGCCCGTGGTCGCGGCCGTCACCGGCTACGCCCTGGGCGGCGGTTGCGAACTGGCGCTGTGCGCCGACTACCGGATCGCGGGCGACAACGCGAAGCTCGGCCAGCCCGAGATCCTCCTCGGCCTGATCCCGGGCGCCGGCGGCACCCAGCGGCTGTCCCGGCTGATCGGCCCCTCCAAGGCCAAGGACCTCATCTTCACGGGCCGCATGGTCAAGGCCGAAGAGGCGCTCGCGCTGGGCCTCGTGGACCGGGTCGTGCCGGCCGCCGAGGTGTACGAGCAGGCGCACGCGTGGGCCGCGAAGCTGGCGCAGGGCCCGGCCCTGGCGCTGCGCGCGGCGAAGGAGTGCGTGGACGCGGGCCTGGAGGCCGACATCGACACCGGGCTGACGATCGAACGGGGCTGGTTCGCGGGCCTGTTCGCCACGGAGGACCGCGAGCGCGGGATGCGCAGCTTCGTGGAAGAGGGGCCCGGCAAGGCCAAGTTCCTCTAGGCGCGGCCCTCCTGACGGCCGCTCTTCCTCCCTGTGGGTGGATTAGCCAGGCCTTAAGGGAACCTTAAGGAGAAAAGCTGATCCACTCAGCGTGATCACCGATGTGCGATGCGTTACCGCAGGTCGGGGTGGGCGCGGCGGCATCCTGATTGCCGAACGCATATGCCGGAGCACCTCTTCGGAATCCATGATTCCGGGGGGTGTTTTCCTGCGGAACGGCCCGAACGGCCCTACCGGCCGTCCATGATGGGTGCATGGCGGGTCTGGAGGGTGTGGAACAGCCGCGGCAGCGCAGTAGCGCTCCCGCCGTGCGGCTCACGGCGGCCCTGGAGGACGAACAGGGCCTCAAGCTGCTGGAGTTGTACGGGAACCCGGCCGAGACCCAAGTGATGCTGCCGTCCAGGCCCGAGTCGGCGGGTACGGCCCGCCGGCTCACCCAGTGCGTGGTGGTGCGGCTGTGGGGCCTCTCGCCGCAGATCGCCGAGCACACCGTCTTATTGGTCTCGGAGCTCGTCGGCAATGCCGTCCGGCACACCGGAGCCCGGTCCTTCGGTTTACGCATGCTCAGGCGCCGCGGCTGGATCCGCGTGGAGGTGGGCGATCCCTCGCGCGGGCTGCCCTGTCTGATGCCGGTCCACGAGATGGACGCCACCGGCCGGGGGCTCTTCCTCGTCGACAAGCTCTCGGACCGCTGGGGCGCGGACCTGCTGCCGCGCGGCAAGATCACCTGGTTCGAGATGCGGGTGGCGGACCGCTGACCCTTCTCCCCCCGAAACGCAGAAACCCCCTGTCGCCGTTGTGGGGCGCCGCGGGGGTTTCATGAGGGTGCCGAGGATCGAAGGGGGTGTGATCCTCGGCAGGGACTTCGCTCGGGTCAACGGGAAGCCGTGATTCCGACTATGGCAGACGAGGGACCAAATGCCAAAAGTCCCAAGTTGGACATAAGTGTGCAAATCGTAAGAGTTTCTACCTAAATCTTAGGTGAGATGGGCCACTGGCCTCGTAATCAATGAATAAGTATCGATCGCTATGAGTAAATCGTTGATCACATAGCGGACGGATCCCCTGTGGGGCCGGATCGGTCCAAGGTCCCGAATGGGGTCAATCATTACGTACAGGGGCATCCGCCCCTTAAATAGGCAGGTGCTCTGCTACCCGGACCGCCGATCCGCTCTCCTCGCCGGCGCGGCGGTCGCCGCCGGTGCCCTCACCGCCGCCTGCGGCACGGGCAGCCGTCCGGTGACACCGCCGCCCCCCGCCAAGGCAGCCCCGGACAAACCGGCCCCGGACAAACAGGCCCCCGCCAAGGCGGCCCCCGCTCCCCGCCGGTTCGCCGGACAGCCCGTGGAGATCGGACACGGTCCCCGCGGCCGCCCGGAGGTCGCGCTGACCTTCCACGGCAACGGCGACCCCGCCATCGCCAAGGCGGTGCTCGCCGAGGCGGAGCGCGCGGGAGCGCGGGTCACCGTACTGGCCATCGGCGCCTGGCTCGACACCCACCCGGAGATGGCCCGCCGGGTCCTCGACGGCGGCCACGAGCTCGGCAACCACACCCAGCGCCACCTCGCGATCAACACCATGCCCGAGGCGGAGGCGTACGCCGAGATCACCGGCTGCGGCGACCGGCTCAAGCGGCTCACCGGGTCCATCGGCACCTGGTTCCGGCCGTCGCAGACCCAGTACGCCACCCCGCTGGTGCGCAAGCTGGCCCAGCGGGCGGGCTACCCGCACGTCCTCTCGTACGACGTCGACTCCCTCGACTTCACCTCGCCCGGTGCCGCGGCCGTCATCCGCACCGTCATCGGCACGATCCAAGGCGGATCGGTGGTGAGCCTGCACTTCGGCTACGCGGACACGGTCGACGCGATGCCACCCCTCCTCGAAGAACTCGCGCGCCGCAAACTGCGCGCGGTGACCACCACGGAGCTGCTGACCCCATGACGACCACCCGCCTTCCCCGCAAGGCCACCGCGCTGCTGGCCGGTCTGGTCCTCGCCGCCCTGGCCGGCTGCGGATCAGCCGACAAGGGCCCCGCCGAGGCCCTCGGCTCGAAGGGGCCGGCCGTACCCGCCAAGGCCGTACCGGCCGTGCCGCCGGGCCTGGCCGGGATGCCGCCGCTCCTCGATCCGCACGACGTGTACGCCGCCGACCGGCCGAACAAGCTCTCCCCGGTGGTCAAGGACTTCCCGTCCCGCGTGTACGTGCCGAACACCACCTCCAACACGGTGTCGGTCATCGACCCGGTGACGTACAAGGTCATCGACACCATCCCGGTCGGCGTCCAGCCGCAGCACGTCGTCCCCTCCTGGGACATGAAGACCCTCTGGGTCAACAACAACCGGGGCCACACGCTCACCCCGATCAACCCGGCCACCGGCGAGGCCGGCGCGCCCGTAGAGGTGCACGACCCGTACAACCTGTACTTCACGCCCAACGGCAAGTACGCGATCGTCATGGCCTCGATGGACAAGGAACTGGTCTTCCGCGACCCGCACACCATGGACCGGGTCAAGACCGTCCCGGTCAGCTGCTTCGGCGTCAACCACGCCGACTTCTCCGCCGACGGCCGCTACTTCATCGTCAGCTGCGAGTTCTCCGGCGAGCTCCTCAAGGTCGACACCGAGAAGATGGAGGTCATCGGCCAGCAGAAGCTGCCCTTCGAAGGCGCGATGCCGCAGGACGTCAAGGTCTCCCCGGACGGAAAGACCTTCTACGTCGCGGACATGATGGCGCACGGCATGTGGGTGCTCAGCGGGGACAAGTTCGATACCCCCAAGCTGCTGCCCACCGGCAAGGGCTGCCACGGGCTGTACGTCAGCCGCGACTCCAAGGAGATGTACGTCTCCAACCGCGGCGAAGGGTCCATCTCCGTCTTCGACTTCACCCAGAACAAGCTGACGAAGAAGTGGGAGCTGCCCGACGGCGGCAGCCCCGACATGGGCGGGGTCTCCGCCGACGGCAAGGTGCTGTGGCTGTCGGGCCGCTACAACTCCGAGGTCTACGCGATCGACACCGTCACCGGCAAGGAGCTCGCCAAGATCCCGGTGGGCGGCGGCCCCCACGGCCTCGCCGTGTACCCGCAGCCCGGCCGCTACTCGCTCGGCCACACCGGCATCTTCCGGTAGGCGCGCAGGTGCCCCGGGAGCTCGTGCGTACGGCTCCCGGGGCACCCTCATGCGTGCGGCGCCCCTTCCCGCGCGCGGCTCCCCGTCACCAGGCGACGGGGAGCCGCTCCGGGAGGCGCTTGATGAAGCCGGTGCGCCACACCAGGTTCTCCGCCGGCACCGCGAGCCGCAGTCCGGGCAGCCGCTCGACCAGCACCTCCAGCGCGATCTCGGCGTGCGTCCGGGCGAGGGCGGTCGCCGGACAGAAGTGCCGGCCGGCGCCGAAGGCGAGGTGGGCGGCCGGGCTCTCGCGCTCCAGGTCCAGTACGTCCGGGCGCTCGAAGGCCGCCGGGTCGAAGTTGGCGCCCTCCAGCAGGACGAGTACGAGCTCACCCTCCCGGACCAGTACCTCGCCGACCTGGACGTCCGCCATGGCGATGCGCGGCAGGCCGTCGCCCACGGACAGGTTCCAGCGGAGCAGCTCCTCCACGGCCGCGCCCATGCGCTCCGGATGCTCGCGCAGGTACCCGATGAGCTCGGGCTTCTGCAGCAGCGCGAGGATCGCGAGGGTCAGGAACGCGGAGGTGGAGACCGCGCCCGCGCCGAAGAGGGAGACGGCGACCGTCGCGAACATGTCGTCGGTCAGGTGCGCCGACTCCGGATCGGCCTCCTTCAGTCCGGCGAACGTGCCGAGGAGCCCCGTACGCTCCTCGGCGGGCAGCGCGAGCTGGACCCGGAGCCGCTCGGCGAAGTAGCCGACGTCCTTGTACCAGTTGAGCGCCGAGTCGGCGAAGGGCTCGCGCGCCGTCATGAACGCCACGTCCAGCCCCGACATCAGCCGCCGCCAGTCCTCGAACGGCACCCCCAGCACCATGCAGTGCAGGGCCGCCGAGAACGGATCGGCGAAGGCGGCCCGCAGATCGGCGGGACCCCCCTCGGCCACGATCCCGTCGAGGAGCTCCCCGGCCGCGGCGCGCAGCCGGTCCCGCAGCCCCTTCTGGCGCGGGCTGAGCGCCTTCATGACCGCGTCGCGCAGTCCGGCACTGTTGATGTTGCCCATGTTGTTGACGACCTCGGGCGGGATCGTCAGCGCGTACTGGCGCGGTACGCCGGCGTTCGCCGTGTCCCGGAGGCTGAAGCGCTCGTCCTCCAGCACCTGCCTGGCCAGCGCGTAGCTGCTCACCAGCCAGGCCGGATCCCCGGTCAGGGTACGGACCTTCGCGACCGGAGCCTTCTCGCGCAGCCAGCCGCACTCCTCGGGGAGCACGTCACCGCGCCGGGAGAGCGGGAAGTCGAGGAGGGGCTCCCCGGTCTGCCCGGCGCCCTCAAGCTGCTCGACGGTCATCGGCGGTCCCTTCGGCTGGTGGGGTTCGGCTGGTTCGGGTCTTTCTGAACCATTTCTTCCGTATCAGGCCTTACGACGGCATAAGCCTGATTCCTGGTCGCGCGCAGTCCTCCGCCGCGCGCGAAGAGGACATCCGTCAGCGGCATCTTGACGTGGTAGGCCGCCACCGAGGACGGCACGTCGAGAATGCTGGGAGTGTCGATGAAGAAGGGCAGCTCTGCTGCCATGTAGTCGAAACAGACCTGCAACTGCGAGTCCGTAATGGATTCACCTTCCGGCAACTTCGAACCGGCAAAGTGCAAGGCCATTTCCTCGCAGCCCTTGCGGAACTCGTCGTCGGTCTCCAGAAAATGCAGAACACGCCGGTGGAGGAGCTGGTAGACGGGATTCGACAGGAACTCCGAAAGTGCCCGCACGCGGATCTCCGCGCCGGGGTTCCCCGATTCCTCGACCCCCTTGAGGATCCTCCGGCGGACCGCCTTTATTTCCTTCGCCGCACGCTTCCCCGCGTGCTCCTCGGTGTAGCCGAAGGCGGCGAACATCCGGTCCACGTGGAGGTCCGCGTAGACGAAGTCCACCTGGGCGAACCGGGTCGTGGCCCACCGGGCAAGGCTGGTGATGCGGTCGGAGCTGAAGTAGCTGTTTCCGGGACTCACTCCGATGAGCACATGGTCGCCGTCTTCCCAGATATGGCGGCAGGTGCGGGTGAAGGGCAGAACTTCGAATGATGCGTCGACATGGATCGTCATCTGTGTGATCGCCCTTGTTGCCACTAGTCCCTGGGAGCCCTGCGCTCCTGGTGTGGCGGCAATGCCGGTACGTTATGCCGTGGCCCCGGAGCGTGACAAGTGGAAGTCGAAATTGTTGGCGATAAATATAACTTCCACTCTACGGAAAGGTAATTGAATTTCTATCTGCCGCCCGAACGGGACCCGGGGCGGGAGGGGTCTGGCGGGGACGGCTACCCTGAGCCGGTCAACAAGCACCAAGAAGGGGTGGACCCAGTGGCGGACATCGAGAGCGCACGGGCGACGTTCGGCAAGTTCGACGCGGACGGCGACGGCTTCGTCACGGCCGACGAGTACAGCGCTGCCATGAAGGCGATGGGTGACGCGTACGTCACCGGCGCGGTCGCGGACGCCGTGATCGCCGCCAAGGACACCAACGGCGACGGCCTGCTGAGCTTCGACGAGTTCTGGGCCTCCCTGAACAAGTAAGCCCCGCGGGCAGGCCCCGCGCCGCCCCCGCCCGCCCCCCTGCCGGGGCAGGGCGGGGGACGGGTCAGGCCGTGCCCCCCGCCTCTTCCTCCATGTCCTGGACCTCGGCGAGCGCCTCCTCCAGCCAGGCCAGCCAGAAGCTCTCCAGGGCGATCCCGCCGTGCAGGACGAGCCGGCGCAACCGGTCCTCGACGGCGTCCCGGCCCGCGGGGAAGTCCTTCGCCTCGATGGCCTCGTACTCCGCCAACTGCCCCCGGTGCAACTCCAGATGGCGCCGCAGCTCGCCCCCGAGCCCCTGCGGCCCGACCACGCCCGCCGCGCGGATCCGCAGCAGCAGGGGGTCGCGCATCGGCTTCGGGTCCTGGCTGTCCCCGACCCACCGGGCCAGCTCCGCGCTTCCGGCGGGCAGCACCTCGTACTCCTTCTTCTGCCCCCGCACGGGCACCGCGCTGGGCAACGCCCGGATCAGCCCGGCCTCCTCCAGCCGGCCGAGCTCCCGGTAGATCTGCTGGTGCGTGGCGGACCAGAAGTACCCGATCGACTTGTCGAACCGCCGCGTCAGCTCCAGCCCGGACGAGGGCTTCTCGAGCAGGGCGGTGAGGATGGCGTGCGGGAGCGACATGCGGCCATCCTAGGTTTGCGGGAGGTCGAGGACCGCGATCCCGTTCTTCACGGCCACCGCCAGGCGGGTTCCGTCGGGCCGGCGGACCGAGCCGACCTCGCTGTCCCTACGCCCAGGCGGCCAGCGCGTCCGGGGTTCTCGGGCCGGGGGCACCGGGGCCGAGCAGGCCCCGCGCCCGCAGGAAGGCCGTCACCGCCGGGGACCACGCCGTGCGCAGGCCCGACGCTGCGAGGAGGGGCGGGTCCGAGAGGAGGGAATCCGCCGGGCCCACGCGGATGCCGGACGGGGTCAGGACCGCCGCGTCGTCGGCCCAGCGGACCGCCAGGTCCACGTCGTGGGTGGCCATGACCACCGTGGTGCCGGAGGCCTGGAGTCCCGACAGGACGGCCAGGAGCCGTTCCTGGCCGTCCGGGTCGAGCCCGGCCGTCGGCTCGTCCAGGATCAGCACGCGCGGAGCCATCGCCACCGCACCCGCGATCGCCGCGCGCTTGCGCTGGCCGTAGGACAGGAGGTGGGTGGGGCGGTCCCGGAGCGCGGTGATGTCCAGTGCGGTGAGCGCCGAGTCCACCCGGGCGCGGACCTCGGCCGGCGGCAGGCCCAGGTTCATCGGGCCGAAGGACACGTCCTGTTCGACGGAGGCCGCGAAGAGCTGGTCGTCGGGGTCCTGCACCACCAGTTGGACGGAGGTCCGCAGCCGGGTCAGGCCGGCGCGGTCGTACGCGACCTGCGTGCCGTCGAGCCGCAGTGCGCCCGTACCGGGCCGCAGGCCGCCGCTCAGCAGCCGCATCAGCGTGGTCTTGCCGCTGCCGTTGCGGCCCAGCAGGGCCAGCGCCCGGCCCGCCGGGATGGCGAAGTCGACGCCGGTCAGGACGGCCGGGCCGTCCTCGTAGGCATAGCCCGCGCCGGCCAGTTCCACCAGGGGGGTCGCCGATGGGTTCATGGGTGGAGCCCCTTCAGTACGAGGGTCAGGGTGATCAGCGCCGCCAGCAGCCCGGCCGTGGCCGCCAGGAACCGCCACGACAGGGCCGCCTCCGGGACCAGGACCCGCAGCGCGCCGTCGTAGCCGCGTCCGGCCAGCCCGGCCTGGAGCTTGGCCGCGCGGTCGAAGGCCCGTACGAAGGAGGTCGCGGCGAGCCCGGCCAGGGAACGCCACACCGCCGCCCGTCCGGTGTGCCCGAGGCGGGCCGCCTGGGCACGGCGGACCTGGGCCAGCGAGTCCAGGAGCAGGAAGGTGATCCGGTACATGACCAGGGCCACGTCCACCACGGGCGCCGGCACCCCGGCCCGGACCAGCCGGGGGAGCACGTCGGAGACCGGGGTGGTGAAGGCGAACAGCAGCAGCCCGAGCGAGGCCGCCGAGGTGCGCAGGAGCAGCTCGGCGGCGTGCCGCGGGCCGTCCGGGGCCATGGCGACCAGGCCCTGCGGGCCGCCCACGGCGAACAGCAGGGGCAGCGCCCCCGTGAAGCAGAAGCCGAGCGGGATCCGGAAGGCCCGCCACAGCTGGCGCCCGGCCACGCCCGCCGGGCCGAGCAGCACGGCGAGCGTGGCGGCGGCCACCAGCGGACCGCCGGGCCAGGGCGGCAGGCAGACGGCGGTGACCGTCAGCCCGAGCCCGAGCAGGGCCTTCTCCAGCGGGTGTCGGCCGCGCCAGCGGCTGCCGTGCGCGGCCACGTCGATCGGCAGCACCGGCTACGACTCCGGGGTGGCGGTACCGGCGGTGGCACCGGCGGCGGCCTGGGCGAGGCCCTGGCGGCGGCCCTTGCGGACGCCGAAGTAGTACGCGAGCACGCCCGCGCCCAGCGCCGCCTGCAGGGCGAACAGCGCCGACTCCACCTCCCCGGACGGGGGTTCGTACAGCGGGGAGAACCACGGCTCGTAGCCCGGCTCGAGCTCGGTGATGGCCGCCTCGGCCTGCGCGTCGGCGCCCGTGAAGGGCTCCTCCTTGCCCTCGCCGAGGCCGAGCGCGATCGGGAGCACGGCGAGCGCGGCCACCAGGAGCAGCAGCAGGGTGTTGATCTTCGCGTTCCTGCTCATCAGGCTGCCGCCTCCTGCTTCTCGGTACGTCCGGAGGTCAGTTTGGCGACACCGAGCCGGACCAGGTCCGACTTGCTCGACGCCATCAGCAGCCGCATCACGAGGACGGTCAGCAGCCCCTCGCTCACGGCCAGCGGCACCTGCGTGACGGCGAAGATCCCGCCGAACTTCGCGAGCGCGCCCAGGAAACCGGAGGCCGGGTCGGGGAAGGCCAGGGCGAGCTGCACGCTGGTCACGCAGTAGGTGACCAGGTCCGCGAAGAAGGCACCGAAGAAGACGGTCACCATCAGCGGGAGGCCGAAGCCGCGCAGCAGCCGGTAGACGGCGTAGCCCGCCCACGGTCCGGCGATGGCCATCGAGAAGACGTTGGCGCCGAGGGTGGTGAGGCCGCCGTGGGCCAGCAGCAGGGCCTGGAAGAGCAGGGTGATGGTGCCGAGCACCGCCATGATCGGCGGCCGGAACAGGATCGCCCCGAGCCCCGTTCCGGTGGGGTGCGAGCAACTTCCCGTGACCGAGGGGATCTTCAGGGCGGACAGGACGAAGGTGAACGCTCCGGCCGCGCCGAGCAGCAGGGTGCTCTCCGGGTTGGCCTTCACCTCGCGGGTCAGCGAGCGGACGCCGTGGACGACGAAGGGAGCGGACGCGGCGCCCCAGGCGGCCGCGTGCAAGGGGGGCAGAAAGCCCTCGGCTATATGCATGAGTGGGGAGACCTCTCCAGCACCTCGTGGATGGACAACGCGCCCCGGCCGGTCTCCTGGCTCACGGGTTGACGTCCTGGCCCCGCCTTCCCGGGCAGCGCGGAACCTCCCGCGCAGCCCAGTGGCTTTCCCGCAGGAGTGGAGCCGGACTTCCCGATCACAGTGGCGAGGGCCGCACCGGTTTCTCACCGGTTTCCCGAACACCAAGGCCCATTGACCCTAGTCGGCCGCGCGGACCGGTAACAAACCGGAACCCGTACGGGCGAGGCCCGGTGGCGGCCGCGTCCGGCGCCGCCGAGGGTGGGGGAGTGGACTACTCCGACCTCACCGCCGTGTACGTGAACTGCACGCTCAAGCGGTCACCCGAGCCCAGTAACACCGAGGGCCTGATCGCCAGGAGCCGCGCCGTGATGGAGGCGGCCGGCGCCCGCACCTCGCTCATCCGGGCCGTCGACCACGACATCGCCACGGGCGTCTGGCCGGACATGACCGAGCACGGCTGGGAGGAGGACCAGTGGCCGGTGCTCTACAGCCAGATCATGGACGCCGACATCCTCGTGCTGTGCGGCCCGATCTGGCTCGGGGACAACAGCTCGGTGATGAAGCAGGTCATCGAGCGGCTCTACGCCTGCTCCTCGATCCTGAACGAACAGGGCCAGTACGCCTACTACGGGCGCGTCGGCGGGGCACTGATCACCGGCAACGAGGACGGCGTCAAACACTGCGCCATGAACATCCTCTACAGCCTCCAGCACCTCGGCTACGCGATCCCGCCGCAGGCCGACGCCGGATGGATCGGGGAGGCCGGGCCCGGACCCTCGTACCTGGACCCCGGCTCCGGCGGCCCGGAAAACGACTTCACCAACCGGAACACGGCCTTCATGAGCTGGAACCTCATGCACCTGGCGGCCCTGCTCAAGCGCAACGGCGGGATCCCCGCCCACGGCAACCAGCGATCGCAGTGGGACGCCGGCTGCCGCTTCGACTTCCCCAACCCCGAGCACCGCTGATCCCCGGCTCTCCGGCTCCCTGGTTCCCCGGCTCCCCGGTTCCCCGGCTCCGTCACCTCACCGGGGGAGCAGGGCGTCCAGCTCGGCGTCGAGGTCGTAGTGGCGGTGCTCCTGGCCGCGCGGGACCATCAAGGTCATCCGCCGGCACAGCTCGCGCAGGTCCTTCGAGCGGGCGGACACCACACAGCCCTGGCTGCCGTTGCTGAAGGCGAGGTAGACCCGCGGCTCGGTGCCCTGCCAACGCGGCCACACCTGGATGTCGCCCTCCCCGGTGGCGCAGACCTGGCCGTCGAGGAGCAGCTCCCGCGAGAACACCCAGTGCGCGAGGTGGAGCCCGGCGCCCTCGAAGTCGAGGGAGACCTCGTAGGGCCGGTCGGAGCGGTACACGAAGACGCCCCGCATCGGAATCGGAGAGGGGGAGGCCTCCAGCTGGAGCGGGAGGACACGGTGTTCTGTGCCGGTCATGGGGGCCGCCTCTCTCTCAGGGGTGGGGAAAACACACCCACTCGGGCAAGTTAGTCCACCCCCGGGCCCCCTCCGCGGGGCAAAGGTCCCATCCGGGAGGGCCCCTCGGCCTTTTTTCTCCCGAACGTGACAAGAACGCGACGAAGCCCGCCCCCGGGGAAGGGGGCGGGCTCCGTCACGCCCGACAGGCGCTACGCACGACTACGCACCACTACGCCCTACGGCAGGGGGTTGTAGATGAAGGACTCGTGCGAGTTGGACTGCCCGATCGCGGTGAAGCCCGAACCGTTGGACTGGGCGCCGTTGTTCTGGTTGGACGCACCGAAGCCGGAGGCGACCTGCTGAGCGGTGGAGGAGTTGCCGAGGTTGCTGCCGCCTACGCCGCTGCCGAGGATGCCGGCGAGAGCCGCGTTCGACGCGGTCCCGGCCGCACCGGCCCCGTTGTCGGCCTGCGCGACGCCGGAAAGCAGCGCGAAGGCGAAGGGGAGCGATGCGACAGCCGCCATCACGCGGATGCTGCGGGTGGTTGCCATGATTGAAGTCCTCCAGTTAAGCAAAAGGGCTGTGGTCCAAGACGGTTGGCCGAACCGCCGGGGGTATGGACGCGACGTCGCACCCCCACCCTTGCGCAGTTGATCATCAAGAAACCAGCCCAGACCGCCTTGTTCCCCCTCAAGCGTGATCAACTCCCGCCCAAACCTCATATCCCCCTCAATTTCGAACGCAGTTACTTGCGTAACCCGCCCAACGGGCCAGCAGCAGGCCGACACGTGGGCATCATGGAAGCGGCTGCCGCGGTCGGCGTGATCGGGTGGCGAACCTTGCAGTTGCCGAGGGGGGGGCTGTATGGGCGTGGACCGTGAAGCTCGTGCCGTCTTGGGAGAGTTCACCCGTGACGGCCGGCTGTCGCCGGGCTCGTTGGAGCGTGCCGGGTGGGGGGATTGGGGGCAGGCCACTCCGGCATGGGTTCTCCTCCTCGGCCTCAAGGCTTTGGTCGCCCTTCGCTGGGAGGACGGCCGCACGGATCCGCAGCCGTTGTCCGGGGCGGCCTCCGGGCTGTCCCGTGATGAGGTCGCCGGCCTGCTGGAAGTGCTGCGCGGCAATCTCTCGGCGGCCCGCATCGCCCGGGAGAACGGAACGTTGACCTTCGAGCGAGTGCTCGCCCTACTGGCTTGCGTCATTGCCGAGGAGGCGCTGACGGACGAAGAAGTGGCGGAACTCATGGAGTTGGCGTTGTCGATGAACGAGGAAACGCTGCGGACCGGGGACTGGCTGCGGCCGCCGTACCGCGGGGTCGACGTCGGGCCGTGGGACGTGAGTGAGGAGGGATGGCAAGCCCTTGATCTGCTGGATCTCGGCGGGTTGAGGGTCCCGCGCAGGGCCGTGACGAGGTTCGAGCTCAACGCTCTGCCATCCGGTGCCGTGTACGTCGAAGCGGTCCTCGTCCGTGACAGGACCGCAAGCGTGCAGCTTCAGGCGTTCCGCACGTCCGGTGAGCCGGAGTGGGAGCAGGTCCGTACCCGGCTCGAGGCGGACATACGGGGCCGCGGTGGTGAGGTCGAGCAGTGGTCCGGGCGGGCCGGCGTCGAGCTCAGAGCGGTGGTGCCCGTCGTGAGCAATGCCCAGGGGCGGGATTCGATGACGATCCGGTTCCTCGGATGCGACGGTCCGGGGTGGCTGCTGAGGGGGGTGGTGAGCGGGGAGGTGGCACTCCCGGAGAGTCGTGACGACTGGGCGTACTCCTGCTTCGAGAGCGTGGTGGTGGTTCCTGGCTTCGCGCCGCCCAACCCTGCCGTTTCCGTCTCACCCACCATTTACGCTCCCCTCGCGCCGCCCGATCCGGGGCGGGTCATCCTCCTGCGTAAGCCCGAGTGAACGTCGCCGAACGCGGACAGCCCGATGGGGCGTGACTCGAGGAGTCACGCCCCATCGGGGTTCAGCGGGAGTGTGCGGCGAGCGTCAGCATTCGATGACGTTGACCGCCAGGCCGCCGCGGGCGGTTTCCTTGTACTTGACCTTCATGTCGGCGCCGGTCTCCTTCATGGTCTTGATGACCTTGTCGAGGGAGACCTTGTGGGTGCCGTCGCCGCGCATGGCCATCTTGGCCGCCGTGACGGCCTTGACCGCCGCCATGCCGTTGCGTTCGATGCAGGGGATCTGGACGAGGCCGCCGACCGGGTCGCAGGTGAGGCCGAGGTTGTGCTCCATGCCGATCTCGGCCGCGTTCTCGACCTGCTCCGGGGTGCCGCCCAGGACCTCGGCGAGGGCTCCGGCCGCCATCGAGCAGGCCGAGCCGACCTCGCCCTGGCAGCCGACCTCGGCGCCGGAGATCGAGGCGTTCTCCTTGAACAGCATGCCGATGGCGCCCGCCGAGAGGAGGAAGCGGACCACGCCGTCCTCGTCCGCGCCCGGCACGAAGTTCATGTAGTAGTGCAGGACCGCCGGGATGATGCCCGCGGCGCCGTTGGTGGGGGCGGTGACGACCCGGCCGCCCGCCGCGTTCTCCTCGTTGACGGCCATCGCGTACAGCGTCGCCCACTCCATGGCGTGCGCCTGCGGGTCGCCCTCGGCGCGCAGCTGGCGGGCGGTGCCCGCGGCGCGCCGCTTGACCCGCAGACCGCCTGGCAGGATGCCCTCGCGGGACATGCCGCGCGCGACACAGGCCTGCATGACGCGCCAGATCTCCAGGAGGCCCTCGCGGATCTCGTCCTCGGTGCGCCAGGCCTTCTCGTTCTCCAGCATCATCGAGGAGATCGACAGGCCGGTCTCGTTCGCGAGGCGGAGCATCTCGTCGCCGCTGCGGAAGGGGTACTTCAGCGGGGTGTCGTCGAGCTTGATCCGGTCCTCGCCGACCGCGTCCTCGTCCACGACGAACCCGCCGCCCACCGAGTAGTAGGTCTTCTCGAGGAGCGGGTTGCCCGTGGCGTCGTACGCGAAGAGGGTCATGCCGTTCGCGTGGTACGGGAGGGACCTGCGCCGGTGCAGGATCAGCTGGTTCGGCTCGTCGAAGGCGATCTCGTGCACATCGCCTATTTCCGTGCCCAGCAGCCGCAGGCGGCCCGTCTTGCGGATGCGCTCGACCTCGTCGTCGGCGGTCTCCACGTTCACGGTGCGGGGGGAGTGGCCTTCCAGGCCCAGCATGACCGCCTTGGGGGTGCCGTGGCCGTGGCCGGTGGCACCCAGCGAGCCGAAGAGCTCGGCGCGCACGGAGGCGGTCTGGGCGAGGAAACCATCCTTCTTGAGCCGGGTCACGAACATGCGTGCGGCACGCATCGGGCCGACGGTGTGGGAGGAGGAGGGACCGATGCCGATCGAGAAGAGATCGAAGACGGAGATGGCCACGGTTGCGGACTCCTATGTCTGCTCGTGGGTGGGAAGCGGGGCAGGAGGGTGGAACGGGGTGGAGAGGGGTTGATCGGGGCGATCTGCGGATTTTGTCCGGCAGCCGAGCTTAACGCGGTGAGATGAACAGCTCGGCCGCCGGACGGGTCGGGAGGGGGATGCTCAGGCGTGGGTCAGCTCGCGCTCCGGTGCGTCGGCCGTGTCGGACTCCCCGGCGGGGGCGTCGGCGGCGTCCAGGACCGGGTCGGGGCCCGGCAGGCCCGCGTAGTGGGCCTTGACGCCGGACCGTACGGCCCAGAAGTAGAAGCCCAGGGCCGAGAGGCCCACGATGGCGATGTCCACGCCGCCGGGGATGACCCCGTGGCCGCCGAATTCCTTGCTGCCGAGCGCCGACAGCGTGCCCAGCCACAGCAGGAAGGCGATCATCCACCAGGCCGGGGCGAACTGCTTGGCCAGGTTCTTCTCGCCCTTGCGCTTGAGCACCACGGCCGCGATCGGGGCGGCGACCAGGGTGAGCAGCACGACCTTGCCGGTGTCGGGCCACTTGGACCAGTACAGGGCGCAGGCGGCGAAGGCGAAGGTGATCGGGCAGAGGATCTTGGCCGCCGGGAGCCGGAAGGGGCGCGGCAGCTCGGGCTTGGTCCTGCGGAAGACGCCGACCGCGATCGGGCCGATCAGGTACGAGACCACCATCGCGGCGGAGACCACGCTGGCCAGGGCCTCCCAGCTGTGACCGACGGTGACCAGGAGCAGGATCGAGAAGCCGAGGTTGAGCCACATCGCGGGACGGGCGGTGCCGTACTTGGGGTGCACCTCGCGGATCTTCTTCGGGAAGAAGCCGGTGTCGGCGAGGTTCTGGGCCATGTACGAGGCCGAGGCGACATTGCCGATGTTGGCTCCGGACGGGGAGATGAAGGCGCCGAACTGGAGCATCGTGACGACCCAGTGCAGCATCAGCATCTTGGCCAGGTCGGCGAACGGCGAGGAGAAGTTGATCCCGCTCCAGCCGCCGGCCTCGGCCAGCTTCTCCGGCGGGACACCGCCGATGAAGGCGATCTGCAGGGCCAGGTAGATGACCAGGCCGAGCGAGAGCGCGCCGACCAGGGCCAGCGGAATGGCGCGGCCGGGGTTCTTGGCGGCGCCGCCGAGGTTGACGACGGCCTGGAAGCCGTTGAAGGCGAAGACCACGCCGGAGGTGGTGACGGCGGTCATGACCGCGGACCAGCCGTTGGGCGCGAAGCCGCCGTGGTCGGTGAAGTTGCCGGTGTGGAAGCCGGAGGCGATCAGGGCGATGACGGCGAGCACCGGGATGGCGAACTTGACCAGGGTGAGCAGGTTGTTCGCCTTGGCGAGCAGGGCCACCGACCAGTAGCAGGCCAGCCACAGCGCCACGGTCAGGAAGAGGGCCATGGCCATGCCGGAGGTGGTCAGGCCGCCGTTCTCCACCAGGCCCTTGGCCCAGCCGAAGTTCCAGGAGGACATGTACTGCGTACCGGCGATCGACTCGATCGGGATCAGCGCGGCGATGGCGATCCAGACCGCCCAGCCGGTGATGAAGCCCAGCACCGGCCCGTGCGAGATGGTGCCGAAGCGGGCCATCGAGCCGGGCAGCGGGTAGGCCGCGCCCACCTCCGCGTACGACATGGCGATCATGCCGATGAAGACGGCGCCGATGACCCAGGCGATGATGGCCGCCGGACCGGCGACCGCGGCCGCCTGGCCCGCTCCGAAGAGCCAGCCCGAGCCGAAGATCGAGCCGAGCCCGATCATGATCAGGGCGAAGAGACTGAGTCCCTTCTTATTGGCCGCGCTCATGTCCATGAGGTGTGGTGTCCGTCCTGCCAGGGGTGCGGGTCATGCCTTTATCCAGAGCCTATTTGCCATTTTTTGGCCGATTCAGTGGCAATGGGCCGCATCCGCCTGGGGCTTTGGTCATGAGAAGGGCCCGGCCCTGTGCAAAACAAGACCGGGCCCCCTCGAGCCGGCGCCTAGAGCGTCGGGTACAGCGGGAACTTCGCGGCGAGCGCCGAGACGCGCGCCTTCAGGTCGTCAGCGTCGTAGGCGGGCTTGAGCGCCTGCGCGATGATCTCGGCGACCTCGGTGAAGGCCTCGGCGTCGAAACCGCGGGTGGCCAGCGCCGGCGTACCGATCCGCAGACCCGAGGTGACCATCGGCGGCCGCGGGTCGTTCGGGATGGCGTTGCGGTTGACCGTGATGCCGACCTCGTGGAGGCGGTCCTCGGCCTGCTGACCGTCCAGCTCGGAGTTGCGCAGGTCGACCAGGACCAGGTGCACGTCGGTGCCGCCGGTGAGGACGTCCACGCCCACGGCCTTGACGTCGTCCTGGACCAGACGGGCGGCGAGGATCTTCGCGCCCTCCAGGGTGCGCTCCTGGCGCTCCTTGAACTCGGGCGAGGCCGCCACGAGGAAGGAGACGGCCTTGGCCGCGATCACGTGCTCCAGCGGGCCGCCCTGCTGGCCGGGGAAGACCGCGGAGTTGATCTTCTTGGCCAGCTCCTGCGTCGACAGGATGACACCGCCGCGCGGACCGCCGAGGGTCTTGTGCGTGGTGGTGGTGACGACGTGGGCGTGCGGCACCGGGTTCGGGTGCAGACCCGCGGCGACCAGGCCGGCGAAGTGCGCCATGTCGACCATCAGGTACGCGCCGACCTCGTCCGCGATGCGGCGGAAGGCGGCGAAGTCCAGCTGGCGCGGGTAGGCGGACCAGCCCGCGACGATCAGCTGCGGCTTGGACTCCTTGGCGAGGCGCTCGACCTCGGCCATGTCGACCTCGCCGGTCTCGTCGACGTGGTACGGGACCACGTTGTAGAGCTTGCCCGAGAAGTTGATCTTCATGCCGTGGGTCAGGTGACCGCCGTGGGCCAGGTTCAGGCCCATGATCGTGTCGCCCGGCTTGATCAGCGCGAACATCGCCGCCGCGTTGGCCTGGGCGCCCGAGTGGGGCTGCACGTTCGCGGCCTCGGCACCGAACAGCGCCTTGATGCGGTCGATCGCGATCTGCTCGACGACGTCCACGTGCTCGCAGCCGCCGTAGTAGCGGCGGCCCGGGTAGCCCTCGGCGTACTTGTTGGTCAGGACCGAGCCCTGGGCCTCCATGACGGCGACCGGAGCGAAGTTCTCCGACGCGATCATTTCCAGGGTCGACTGCTGGCGCACGAGCTCGGCGTCGACGGCGGCGGCGACGTCGGGGTCGAGCTCATGGAGAGGGGTGTTCAGTACGGACATCAAGATCCCCTGAGGTCAGTTGTCGGAGTGGGTGAGCGCGGCGTACTCCTCGGCGGAGAGCAGGTCGGCCGGCTCCTCCGTGATGCGCACCTTGAACAGCCAGCCACCCTCGAAGGCGGCGGTGTTGACGAGCGCCGGGTCTTCGACGACGTCCTGGTTGGCCTCGACGACCTCACCGGTGACGGGGGAGTACAGGTCGCTGACCGACTTGGTCGACTCCAGCTCGCCACAGGTCTCGCCTGCGGTCACCGTGTCGCCGACCTCGGGAAGCTGGGCGTAGACGACGTCACCGAGCGCGTTGGCCGCGAACTCCGTGATGCCGACCGTCGAGACGCCGTCCTCGGCGCCCGACAGCCACTCGTGCTCCTTGCTGTAACGCAGCTGCTGGGGGTTGCTCATGACCTGATTCTCCTGGATGCGGGGGAGTGGATCGAACAGTGGTCTTGCGTGCCGAGACGGACCGAGACGGACCGGAACGGGCCGGGGACGGACCGGGACGGTGCGCGGGCGTGCGTACGCGGGCGTGCGCCCCTACGGGAAGCCGCGCGGGCGACCCGTACGGCCGGAGTCCGTCGAAGGGTTACTTCTGCCGCTTGTAGAACGGCAGGGCCACGACCTCGTACGCCTCATGCGTACCGCGAATGTCCACGCCGACGCCGGAGGTGCCGGGCGCGGCGTGCGCCGCGTCCACGTAGGCCATCGCGATCGGCTTGCCCAGCGTCGGGGACGGGGCGCCCGAGGTGACCTCGCCGACGACCTGGCCGTCGAAGGTGACGGAGAAGCCGGCGCGCGGGACGCGGCGGCCCTCGGCGATCAGGCCGACCAGCTTGCGCGGCGGGTTGGAGGCGGCCCGCTCGGCGGCGGCCTCCAGGGCGGCGCGGCCGACGAACTCGCCCTCCTTCTCGAACTTCACGACCCGGCCCAGCCCCGCGTCGAACGGGGTGAGGGAGGTGGTCAGCTCGTGCCCGTACAGCGGCATGCCCGCCTCCAGGCGCAGCGTGTCGCGGCAGGACAGACCGGCCGGGACCAGGCCGACGCCCTCGCCCGCCTTGGTCAGCGCCTGCCACAGCTCCACGGCGTGCTGGGGGGCGACGAACAGCTCGAAGCCGTCCTCGCCGGTGTAGCCCGTACGCGCGATCAGCGCGGGCACCCCGGCGACCGTGCCCGGCAGGCCGGCGTAGTACTTCAGCCCGTCCAGGTCGGCGTCGGTGAGGGAGGCGAGGATGCCGGGGGACTCGGGGCCCTGGACCGCGAGCAGCGCGTACGCGTCACGGTCGTCACGGACCTCGGCGTCGAAGCCGGCGGCGCGCTCGGTGATCGCGTCGAGGACGACCTGGGCGTTGGAGGCGTTGGCGACGACCATGTACTCGGTCTCGCCCAGGCGGTAGACGATCAGGTCGTCGAGGATGCCGCCGTCTTCCTGGCAGATGTGCGTGTAGCGGGCGCGGCCGACGCCGACGGTGGAGATGTTGCCGACCAGCGCGTAGTCCAGGACCTTGACGGCCTCGGGGCCGGTCAGGGTGATCTCGCCCATGTGGGAGAGGTCGAACAGACCGGCCTTGGTGCGGACGGCGTTGTGCTCGTCGCGCTCGCTGGCGTACCGCAGGGGCATGTCCCAGCCCGCGAAGTCGGTCATGGTCGCACCGAGCTCACGGTGCAGCGCATCGAGGGCGGTCAGGCGGGGGGCAGTGCTCATGGGTGTGGCTCCCGGGTCCCAGGGCATGACATGACGAGGAGGAGTTCCTCCCCATCTGTCATCGGAACCTGAGAGGTTCGCCGAGAGTTCCCCGCTTCCAGGGGAAGGTCTTCGACTTGCACCTTGGGTGGAGCCGACGCCGGTGCCCTCACGGGCGGTGGCGCGGCTCGCTTTTCAGATCTGCCTCATCCACGCGGTACGGGGCCTGAGAGATTCAAGGGAGGTACTTGCTCCTTCGGCGTCCGCCACGGCCTTTCGGCCGGTCGGAACTCTCCCGCGTGGATTCAAGCGGCCGGTATGCAGTTGGTGTCCAGATGGCGCACATCATTGCACGGCGTGCGGCCGAATGGGGGAGGGGGTCCGGAAGCGGAGCGGAACCGGTGGCCCCGGATTACCGTCTCTTTACATTCAGGGGGAAGGGTCCTCGTGACCCGATGCGGGGGAGGCGATCACTGTGCGGAGATTCGGAGCACTGGCGGCGGCGAGTACGGAGACGGGCGCGGGCAGGGGTGCGGGCAGGGGGACGGGCGCCGGCGAGGCCGCGGCCCCCGGGGTGCCGACGCAGCGGAGCGTCGTACGGGCCGGCGCGCCGGGCAGGGTACGGGACCTGCGCGCCGCCCGGACCGCGACCGGCTCGGCGGCCCCCGGGCGGCTGCGCTTCGCCGAGGGGGACATCGTGGTCGTCTCCGGACTGCCCGGCGGCGGCAAGACCACCCTGCTCAAGCGGGCCGCCGAAGGCGGCGGCATCGACTCCCAGGACACGCGCGAGCGGTGGGAGCGCCGGATGCCGGCCGCGCTGCCCTACGCCGTCTACCGGCCCGCGGTCCGGATAGCCCACTACTGGGGACTGTGGCGGGTGCTCCGCTCCGGCGCCTCGGCCGTGGTCCACGACTGCGGTACGCAGAGCTGGGTGCGCAGCCTCCTCGCCCGGGCCGCCCGGCGCCGGGGCCGCGCCCTGCACCTGGTGCTCCTGGACACCACCCCCGAGGAGGCCCGGGCCGGGCAGGCCGCGCGGGGCCGGGGCGTGTCGGCGTACGCCTTCGCCCGGCACCGGGGCGCGGTGGCCCGGCTGCTGCGCGAGGCGGAGTCGGGCCGTCCGCCGGCCGGCTGCGCCTCGGTGATCCTCCTGGACCGCCCGGCGGCCTCCCGCCTGACGGCGATCGGCTTCCACCGGCCGTGCGGCTAGGGGGTGCCAGCCGACCCGGGCCCGGCCTCGATCCGCCAGACACCCCCAGAGCGTGCCGCCGGCCGGACCGGCCCTTCAGTGAGCCGCGCCACTACGGCTCCCGCCCCGGCGGACGGCCCGGTTCCGCCCGTTAACCTCGGGGCGGAACAAGGGCAAGCAAGCGGAGGCGTACATGTGGCCGGGTAACGAGCTGGAGCAGGTGCTCGGGGCGGCGCTGGGGCAGGCGGAGGCCGGCGGGCGGATCCTCGAAGTGCTCGGGCGCAGCCAGGTGTGGATCCCGCTGCCCGGGGGCGTGCAGAGCCTGGACCTGCCGACCATGGAGATCAACGGCGCCGCGTACGTGCCCGTCTACACCTCCGAGGAGCAGTTCCGTGCCTGCGCCGGCCCCGGCATGGACTTCGCCGTCGCCCCCGCCGTGGACTTCGCCCGGGGCCTGCCCCCGCAGCTGGGCATCGCGCTCAACCCCGAGGGGGCCGTCGGCGCCCCGCTGCCCCCGCCCGCCGTCGCGGAGCTCTGCCGGATGGGCCGCAGCCCGCTCGACGGCCCCGCCACCGGCGGCCGGGTCCGGCTCTTCGAGCCCGACTGGCAGGAGGACCCGGTGGAGTTCCTGGCCGCCGCCGCGGAGGAGTTCCGGGCGACCGGAGCCGTCGCGGCCGCCCACCGCTGCCTCGCCAGCGTCGAGGGCGGGGCCCCGCAGCTGTACATCGGTGTCCGACTGGTGGGATGGGATCCCGCCATGCGGGATGCCCCGATGGAAGCCCTGGGGCGCGCGCTGGCCCGGGTACCGGCCCCCTGGCCTGTGCAGTTGATCCTCCTGGACGGCGTCGAAGACCCGGTCGTCGACTTCATCGTTACGCGCGTACGCCCCTTCCACCTGCTGTAGGCACGCTTAAGCTGGTGACGGACACGCGTGGGCGACGGGCGGACGAAGAGACGAAGAGGGGTACCGGGTGAGTGCGTCAGGCACGGCCGCGGTCGGGCAGGTCGAGCACATGCTGCGCCAGGTGACTCCCGGGCGCTATGAGAGCTACGAGTCACTCCTGCACGCCCTCGCCGAGGGCCGGCTGTGGATGCTGCTCTGGCAAGGGCAGCCCGGCTCCCCGGACGCCCAGTACGGCGGCATGGAGGTCGAGAACCTCGGGTACGCGCCCTGCGTGACCTCCCCGCAGGAGCTGGTCGCCAGCGGCTGGAACCGCGGCTACGAGGTGGTCACCGGCCGGGACATCGCCCGCGCCCTCTACCCGGACCGCTGGGGGCTGTGGCTCAACCCGCACGCCCAGGGCGGCGGCGTCGGCATTCCCTGGGCCGACCTGCGGCGGATCGCCACCGGCCTGGAGCGGATGCCCGCCGGGCCGCTGCGGCTGTCCGAGCCCGCCATCGAGCTCCCGCAGTTCTACGGGCTGCTCACGCAGCACGCGCACCGCACGCCCGCCGTGCGCTCGCTGCGCCGCGCCTGGGTGCAGCCCGCGCTCGGGTCCCCGTACCTCGCCGTGGGGCTCGACCTGTACGACGCCTCCGCGCACGCGCTGGAGTCCGTACGGGAAATGATGCGCCAGTCGGTCGGCGTGGTCCCCGAGGGCGTGCCCGTGTGCACGGTCGCGCTCGCCGACGAGCACGACCCCGTCGCGATGTGGCTGCGCGCCCGCACCCGGCCGTTCTACGATCGCGAGGGCCAGGCGCCCGCCTACTGAGACATCGGTATCAAGCCACCTGAGGCCGCACGGAACAGTCGTTCCGCGCGGCCTTTGCGTTGTCCTGATTTCGACCCTGATGTACGCCCAATAGGCATGGTAGTACGCCGAGTTGGGCGCCATGTCCGATTCCGTACCGAACAGACTGTCTTGCTCCGCTGAGGTGGCAGCGAAGTCCGGATAACGGGAACTCGACCCTCACATCACGGTTGCGCATCCATTCACCTGCGGGTCTGGCGGCTGATCGAGCGCCCGATGAAGACTCCCCACCCAAGAGCGGGTCAGTCCTCCAACGGCTGGTTCGCCACGTGAAATTCCTTTGTCGTTTCGCACAGCACCACGTGCACCACCAGCAACGCCTGTACTGCCAGTGCCGCGCTGCTGGGCACACCGCACACCGCACACCGCACTCCGAGCGCCACTCCGCACCAACGCCGCTACAGCGGCGGGCATGGGCCGGCCCACCCGTCGGCCGAGAGGGGTCCCCACCACGATGACGGCACCACTGCATGACACGAGCGCGGAGACACCCGCACCCGTGTCCGTAGCCGACGTCCCAGCCAAGGCCATCGAAGGCCGCTCGCCCGGCCGCATCGCATGGATGCGGCTCAAGCGCGACAAGGTCGCGCTGACGGGCGGCGTGATCGTGATCTTCCTGATCCTGGTGGCGGTCTTCGCCCCGCTGATCGTGAGCCTGCTGGGCCACCCGCCCAACGAGTTCCACGAAGATCTGCTCGACCCGGAATTCGGCACCCCGCTGGGTTCGTTCGGCGGCATCAGCCCCGACTACCTGCTGGGCGTCGAGCCGACCAACGGGCGCGACGTGTTCAGCCGGATCGTCTTCGGCGCGCGCATCTCCCTGGTCGTCGCCTTCCTCGCGGCCTTCGTCTCGGTCGTCCTCGGCAGCCTGCTGGGCGCCCTGGCCGGTTTCCTCGGCGGCTGGGTCGACGGCATCATCAGCCGCACGATGGACCTGCTGCTGGCCTTCCCGCAGCTGCTCTTCACCATCTCGCTGGTCTCCGTGGTCCCCAACTCCCTCTGGGGCTTCACCGGTTCCGGCGTCCGGATGGGCGTGCTGGTCGTCGTCATCGGCTTCTTCGGGTGGCCGTACATCGGCCGCATCGTCCGAGGCCAGACGATCTCGCTGCGCGAACGCGAGTACGTCGAGGCGGCACGCAGCCTCGGGGCCGGCCGCGGCTACATCCTGATCAAGGAGCTGCTGCCGAACCTGGTCGCACCGATCCTCGTCTACACGACGCTGATCATCCCGACCAACATCCTGACGGAGGCGGCCCTCAGCTTCCTCGGTGCCGGCGTCAAGCCGCCCACGGCCTCCTGGGGAAAGATGCTGTCCGACGCCGTCCCCATCTACCAGGACGACCCCATGTACATGGTGGTCCCCGGTATGACGATCTTCATCACCGTCCTGGCGTTCAACCTCTTTGGGGACGGGCTGCGTGACGCACTCGACCCCAAGGGCAGCTGAACCGCTTCAACGATTCACCCACCTATGGAGGTTGGACAACGTGATCCGCAGAAAGCAGGCACTCGCGATCACCGCCGTGGTCGCTGCCCTGTCGGTGTCGGCCGTGGCGTGCACCAAGGCCGACGACAAGAAGCCCACTGACAAGGCGCCGGCCGCGAGCGGCTTCAACGCCGCGACCACGGCGGTCGTCAACCCGTCGACCACCAAGGGCGGAGAGCTCAAGCTCTGGTCCCCGCAGGACGTCGACTACCTCGACCCGGCGCGCGCCTACTACGGCTTCGTCTGGAACCTGCAGCGCCTCTACATACGCCAGCTGTTCGCGTACGACAGCAAGCCTGGCGCGGCGGGCACCAAGCTGGTCCCGGACCTCGCCGCGGCCGACCCGGTCCTGAGCAACGACGGCAAGACCTACACCGTCAAGATCAAGGACGGCGTGAAGTTCGAGGACGGCACGCCGATCACCTCGAAGGACTTCAAGTACGGCATCGAGCGCGTCTTCGCGCAGGACGTGCTGTCCGGTGGTCCCACGTACCTGATCGACATCCTCGACCAGGGCCAGAAGTACCCCGGCCCGTACAAGGACACCGACCCCAACAAGATGGGTCTGAAGTCCGTCGAGACGCCGGACGACAAGACGATCGTCTTCAACCTGGCGAGCGCCAACTCCGACTTCAAGTACCTGCTGGCCATGCCCTCCTCCTCCCCGGTCCCGGCCGGCAAGGACACGGGCGCCACCTACACCAACAAGCCGGTCTCCACCGGTCCTTACAAGGTGTCGGAGTTCACGGCGAGCAAGGGCGCGACCTTCGTCCGCAACGAGAACTGGGACCCGAAGACGGACACGATCCGTACGGGCCTGCCGGACTCGGTCTCCTTCACGGTGACCACCAACCCGGACGACATGGACGCGCGTCTGCTCTCCGGTGACATCGACCTCGCGGTCGACGGCACGGGCATGCAGGCGGCCGGCAAGAACAAGGCGCTCAAGGACGAGGCGCTGAAGGCCAACGCGGACAACCCGTTCACGGGCTACATCCGCTACTTCGCCTTCCCGACGACCGTCGCCCCGTTCGACAACATCGAGTGCCGCAAGGCCGTCATCTACGCGGCCGACCCCAAGTCCCTGCAGACGGCCCGAGGCGGCCCGACCAGCGGTGACCTCGGTGCGAACATGCTGCCGCCCGGCATCCCCGGCGCGGACAAGAAGTACGACCCGTACAACCTGACCAAGGGCGAGCCGCAGCTCGACAAGGCCAAGGAAGCCCTCAAGGCCTGTAACAAGCCCGACGGCTTCACCACCACCATCGCGGTCCGCAACAACCGCGCCCCCGAGGTCAAGACCGCCGAGTCCCTGCAGGCGGCCCTCGACAAGGTCGGCATCAAGGCCACGATCGACCAGTACGACGGCAAGCTCTCCTCTTCCGTCATCGGTTCGCCGGAGAACGTGAAGACCAAGGGCTACGGCATCATCGTGATGGGCTGGGGTGCCGACTACAACTCCGGCTCCGGCTTCCTGCAGCCGCTGGTCGACGGGTCGTTCATCCTGCCGAACGGCAACAACAACTACACCATGATCAACGACCCTGAGATCAACGGGCTGTTCAAGACCGCCGCTGCCGCTGCCACCCCGGAAGCCGCTGCGCCGTTCTACACCCAGATCAACCAGAAGATCATGGAGAAGGCCCTCTACCTGCCGATCAACTTCGACAAGGCCTTCGTCTACCACAACCCGCGCCTGACCAACGTCTACTTCAACGACTCGATGGGCAAGATCGACCTTGCCACCATCGGCGTCATGAAGTAGTCGGAGCCGCCGCAAGGTCCGGGCCGCCCGATCACTCGGGCGGCCCGGACCCCCGGCTCGTCAGACACAGCTGGTTACGCCTTCACCGCACATGCGCTAGTCCGAAGGGCAGGTGAAGGCCGCAGGCGGCGGCTGTCGTCCCCACAAGGGGCGGCGGCCGTCAGCCCGAGCGGCCGACTGCAGTGCTCGTCTACCTCATACGGCGACTTTTCAACGTCGTCGCAACGCTGCTGGTGGTCTCCGCGGTCACTTTCGGCATCTTCTTCGCGGTCCCGAAGCTGACCGGCAGCGACCCGGCGCTCATGTATGCCGGACGCGAGACCAACGCGACCGCCCTGGCGGGCATCCGGGTCAAGATGGGCTTCGACAAGCCCATCTCCGAGCAGTACCTGATCTTCATCAAGGGCATCTTCACCGGCCGCGACTACGACGCCGGCGTAGAGATCACACACTGCCCGGCGCCGTGCTTCGGATACTCCTTCAAGACCGAGGTCCCGGTCTGGGACACCATGGTCGACCGCATGCCGGTCACCCTCTCGCTCGCCCTCGGGGCGGCCGTGATCTGGGTGATCGCGGGTGTGGCCACCGGCGTGATCTCCGCGCTCAGACGCCGGACCGCCGTCGACCGCACCGTGATGGTCGGCGCGCTCGCCGGCGTCTCCCTGCCGATCTTCTTCACCGGCATGGTGGCCCCCGCGATCTTCGTCTACAGCCTCGGCTGGCTGGACGTCTCCAACTACAAACCGCTCACCGAGGATCCGGTGGCCTGGCTCAACTCACTGATCCTGCCCTGGGTGACCCTGGCCTTCCTCTTCGCCGCCACCTACGCCCGCATCACCCGCGCCACGATGCTGGAAGTGCTCGGCGAGGACTACATCCGCACCGCCCGCGCCAAGGGCCTCAAGGAGGGCGTGGTCATCCGCAAGCACGCCCTGCGCTCCACCCTCACCCCGGTCGTCACGATGTTCGGCCTCGACCTCGGCGGACTCCTCGGCGGCGCGGTGCTCACCGAGACGACCTTCAACTTCCAGGGTCTGGGGACGGCCGCCGTCGCCGCCATCGGCGCGGGCGACCTCCCGGTCATCATGGGTGTCACCCTGCTCGCCGCGCTCTTCGTGGTGATGGCCAACCTGATCGTGGACCTGCTGTACGCCGTCATCGACCCGCGCGTGAGGCTGACGTGACCGAGAACCACACCACCACCGAAGCCGACGCGGTATCCGCGACCGCCCCTGCCGCCGGCCCCGCCTTCGTGCCCGAGCAGGGCGGGGTGCGGGACCGGGCCTTCCTCTCGGTGCGCGACCTCAAGGTGCACTTCCCGACCGACGACGGCCTGGTCAAGTCCGTGGACGGGCTCTCCTTCGACCTGGAGCGCGGCAAGACCCTCGGCATCGTCGGCGAGTCCGGCTCCGGCAAGTCGGTCACCTCGCTCGCCATCATGGGCCTGCACCGCACCGGGCACGTCCGCAACCGCCCGCAGATCTCGGGCGAGGTCGTCCTCGACGGCGAGGACCTCGTCCAGGCCGACGCGGACCACGTACGCACCCTGCGCGGGCGCAAGATGGCGATGGTCTTCCAGGACCCGCTGTCCGCGATGCACCCGTACTACTCGGTCGGCAAGCAGATCATCGAGGCCTACCGGACCCACCAGGACGTGGACAAGAAGACCGCGCGCAAGCGGGCCATCGAGATGCTCGACCGCGTGGGCATCCCGGAGCCGCACCAGCGCGTGGACTCGTACCCCCACGAGTTCTCCGGCGGCATGCGCCAGCGCGCGATGATCGCGATGTCGCTGGTCAACAACCCCGAACTGCTCATCGCCGACGAGCCGACCACCGCCCTGGACGTCACCGTCCAGGCGCAGATCCTGGACCTGATCCGGGACCTGCAGCGGGAGTTCGGCTCCGCGGTCATCATGATCACGCACGACCTCGGCGTGGTCGCCGAGATGGCCGACGACATCCTCGTGATGTACGGCGGCCGGTGCGTCGAGCGCGGCAGCGCCGAGAAGATCTTCTACGAGCCCCGGCACCCCTACACCTGGGGCCTGCTCGGCTCGATGCCGCGCATCGACCGCGACCAGACCGAACGCCTCATCCCGGTCAAGGGTTCGCCGCCCAGCCTCATCAACATCCCCAGCGGCTGTGCCTTCCACCCGCGCTGCCCCTACGCCGACCTTCCCAAGGGCGGCATCACCCGTACCCAGCGGCCCGAGCTGGCCCTGGTCGACGGATCCGCGGAGGGCGACGGCCGGCACTGGGCCGCCTGCCACCTCTCCCCGGAGCAGCGGAACCGGATCTGGACCGAAGAGATTGCGCCGAAGCTGTGACCGATAAGAAGAAGACGGGCGAGACGGGCGCGGCCGCCGGAACGCTGCCCGCACAGGCGGCGGATTCCCCCGAACCGCTGCTGAGGGTGACCGGCCTGGTCAAGCACTTCCCGATCACCAAGGGGCTGCTGCGCCGCCAGGTCGGGGCCGTGAAGGCCGTCGACGGGATCGACTTCGAGGTCTACCCCGGCGAAACCCTCGGCATCGTCGGCGAGTCCGGCTGCGGCAAGTCCACCATGGGCCGGCTGATCACCCGGCTGCTCGAACCGACCGGCGGCAAGGTCGAGTTCGAGGGCAAGGACATCACGCACCTGAGCGTCGGCGGGATGCGCCCGCTGCGCCGCGACGTGCAGATGATCTTCCAGGACCCGTACGGCTCGCTGAACCCGCGCCACACGGTGGGCACCATCGTCGGAGCCCCGTTCAAGCTCCAGGGCGTCCAGCCCGAGGGCGGCCTCAAGGCGGAGGTGCAGCGCCTCCTCTCGCTGGTGGGCCTCAACCCGGAGCACTACAACCGCTACCCGCACGAGTTCTCCGGCGGCCAGCGTCAGCGCATCGGCATCGCCCGCGCGCTGGCCCTGAAGCCGAAGCTGGTCGTCGCGGACGAGCCGGTGTCGGCGCTGGACGTGTCGATCCAGGCCCAGGTGGTCAACCTGCTGGACGACCTCCAGCAGGAGCTCGGCCTCACGTACGTGATCATCGCGCACGACCTGTCGGTCATCCGGCACGTCTCCGACCGCATCGCGGTCATGTACCTGGGCAAGATCGTCGAGCTCGCCGACCGCAAGTCCCTGTACGAGGCGCCCATGCACCCGTACACGACCGCGCTGATGTCGGCCGTGCCGGTGCCGGACCCGAGGCGGCGCGGGGCCAAGAGCGGCCGCATCCTGCTCAAGGGCGACGTGCCGTCCCCGATCTCCCCGCCGGCCGGCTGCCGCTTCCACACGCGCTGCTGGAAGGCGACCCAGATCTGCACGACGCAGGAACCCCCGCTGGTCGCCCTCAAGACCGGCCACCAGGTCGCCTGCCACCACCCGGAGAACGCCCCCGACCAGGCCCCGGGCGACCCGGCCCTGCCGGGCGCGGCCGAGGCGGTCGTCACGGTCTCGGAGTGAGGCCGACCCGGCGGGGCTGTTCGCGGCCCCGCCGGGTACATCCAGCCCCGCCGGCGTTTGAGGCGCGGGGGCTCGGGGGCAGAGCCCCCGCAACGGGGCCGCACCCGGCCGCGATGCACCACCCCGCAGGGGTGTGACCGGCCCGGGCCGGGTCCCGGAGCCACCCCCGGGTCCGGGGGCAACCCCACCCGTTCAGGCACGCCGCCAGGCGACCGGCAGAATGGGCCCGTGCTCCACGATCTCTTCCCGCCCGGAATCCAGCACGGCCTGGACCTCGCGGGCATCTTCGTCTTCGCGACGGCCGGCGCCCTGCTCGCCGTACGCAAGAACTTCGACGTCTTCGGCATCGTCGTCCTCGCGCTCGTCACCGCCCTCGGTGGCGGTCTCTTCCGCGACATCGTCATCGGCGCCACCCCCGCCGCCGCCTTCGGTGACCTCGGCTTCTTCGTCACCCCGCTGATCGCCGCCGCGATCGTGTTCTTCCTGCATCCCGAGGTCCAGCGCATCAACCGCGCCATCAACGTCTTCGACGCGGCCGGCCTCGGGCTGTTCTGCGTGACGGGCACGACGAAGGCGTACGAGTACGGCCTCGGCCTCACCGCGTCCGCCGCGCTCGGTCTGGCGACGGCCGTCGGCGGGGGCGTCCTGCGTGACGTACTGGTCAACGAGGTGCCTTCGCTGCTGCGCGACCGCGAGATGTACGCCGTCCCGGCCATCATCGGTGCCTCGATGGTGGCCCTCTTCATCAGCTTCGACGCCCTGAACGCCGTCACCACGGGCCTGGCGATCGTCACCACCTTCGTGCTGCGGCTGCTGGCGATCCGCTACCACTGGCGCGCCCCGCTCGCCTGGAACCGCCGCTCGGCGGTGGCGGAGGAGCCGTAGGCCGTCTCTTTCGGATCCTGCCGCGCCCGGTGTCCGGCCGTGACAGGGCCGCAACGCAGAAAAGCTACCGCTTAGTATTAGGCCCGTTGTACCGTCGTTCCATGTCACACGCAGCTGCCAAGGCCTCCATCGGAGACAGCGAGTTCGACCGCGACACGGCCGTCACCGCCCGCGCGGGCGACGACGGGGTGTACGACGCGGACCTCTCCGCCGGATGGACGATCATCACGGCCGTCAACGGCGGCTACCTCCTGGCCCTCGTCGGCCGCGCCCTGTCGGCGGCCCTGCCGCACCCGGACCCGTTCACGGTCTCCGCGCACTACCTGACCTCGTCGGTGCCCGGCCCCGCCGTGATCCGCACCGAGGTCGTACGCCTGGGCAACTCGCTCTCCACCGGCCAGGCCTCCCTCTTCCAGTACGACGAGAGCGGCGCCGAGATCGAGCGCCTGCGCGTGGTGGCCTCGTACGGGGACCTCTCCGAGCTCCCGGACGCCGTGCACACCACCGCCCTCCCGCCCGCCATGCCCGGCTACGAGGACTGCCTCGGTCCCGAGGCCGGCCCGGCCCCGATCCCCGGCAGCTCCGCCATCGTCGACCGGCTCCGGCTGCGGCTGGACCCCGCGACGGCCGGCTGGGCCCTCGGACAGCCCTCGGGCAAGGGCGAGATGCGGGCCTGGTTCGAGCTCGCCGACGGACGGGACGCGGACCCGATCTCCCTGCTCCTCGCGGTGGACGCGCTCCCGCCCACCTCCTTCGACCTGGGACTCCTCGGCTGGACCCCCACGGTGGAACTCACCGCCCACGTCCGCGCCCGCCCGGCCCCCGGCCCGATCCGCGTGGCCATCACCACCCGCAACCTCGCGGGCGGCTTCCTCGAAGAGGACGCGGAGGTCTGGGACTCGTCGAACCGCCTGGTGGCCCAGTCCCGCCAGCTGGCCCGCGCCCCGAGGGTCGCTCCGCGCTCCTGACACCGGACGGCCCGGCCACGGCTCCCCGGGGGACCCGCTGGGAGCTCCCGGGAATCCGTAGGCATCCCGTAAGGTCCCGGCGGGGCAATCCGCGGCACGGGGCCTCGTAGAATCGGGGGATCATGGCCTACCTCGACCACGCCGCCACCACTCCGATGCTCCCGGAGGCCGCTGCGGCGATGACCGCGCAGTTCGGCGTCACCGGCAACGCGTCCTCCCTGCACGCCGCCGGCCGCCGCGCCCGCCGCACCGTCGAGGAGGCCCGCGAGGCCCTCGCCGAGGCCCTCGGGGCCCGCCCGAGCGAGGTGGTGTTCACCGCGGGCGGTACCGAGGCCGACAACCTCGCCGTCAAGGGCCTCTACTGGGCCCGCCGCGACGCCGACCCCGCCCGGACCCGGATCCTCGCCAGCCCCGTGGAGCACCACGCCGTCCTCGACGCCGTGCACTGGCTCGCGGAGCACGAAGGGGCCCGGGTCGAGTACCTCCCCGTCGACCGCTACGGCCGCGTGCACCCCGAGGCCTTCCGCGAGGCCGTCGAACGCAACCCCGACGACGTGGCCCTCGCCACCGTCATGTGGGCCAACAACGAGATCGGCACCGTCATGCCGGTCGCCGAACTCGCCGCCATCGCCCGCGAATCCGGCATCCCGCTGCACTCCGACGCCGTCCAGGCCTTCGGCCAGCTCGACGTCCGCTTCGGCGAGTCCGGGCTCGCCGCCATGACCGTCAGCGGCCACAAGGTCGGCGGACCCTACGGGATCGGCGCGCTGCTCCTGGGCCGCGACCAGAGCCCCGTACCCGTCCTGCACGGCGGCGGCCAGGAGCGGCACGTCCGCTCCGGCACCCTCGACGTGCCGGCCGTCGCCGCCTTCGCGGTGGCCGCCGTACTCGCCGCCGAGCGGCGCGAGCGCTTCGCCGCCGAGATCGGCGCGCTGCGCGACGGACTCGTCGCCGCCGTGCTCCGGGAGGTCCCCGACGCGGTCCTCGGAGGCGACCCGGCCGGCCGGCTCCCCGCCAACGCCCACTTCAGCTTCCCCGGCTGCGAGGGCGACTCCCTGCTCCTCCTCCTCGACGCCCAGGGCATCGAGTGCTCCACCGGCTCCGCCTGCACGGCGGGCGTGGCGCAGCCCAGCCACGTCCTGCTGGCCACCGGCACGGACCCGCAGCTGGCCCGCGGCACCCTGCGCTTCTCCCTCGGCCACACCTCCACCCGGGCCGACGTCGACGCGGTCGCCGCCGCCATCGGCCCGGCCGTGGCCCGAGCCCGCACGGCGGGACTGAGCTAGCGGCGGGCAGGCCGACGCAGGCCGGACCCAGGTCAGGCCCAGGCCTGACCCGGCCCGGCCCGGCCGGTCACGAGGCCAGGGCGGCCCCGACGAGGCGGATGTAGCGGTTCCAGTCCCAGTGGGGGCCCGGATCCGTGTGGTCGGTGCCCGGGACCTGGGAGTGGCCCAGGAAGTGTTTGCGGTCGGCCGGTATGTCGTACCTCCGGCAGATGTCGGCTGCCAGTCGCGCCGAAGCCTCGTACATCGCGTCGGTGAAGTCCTGCGGCCGGTCGACGAAGCCGACGTGCTCGATGCCGATGCTGCGCTCGTTCATGGAGCGGTTGCCGGAGTGGAAGGCGACATCGAGCTCGCGCACCATCTGCTCTATGTGGCCGTCCTGGCCGACTATGTAGTGGGCCGACGCCTTGTGGAACGGATTCTTGAAGGCGTCCACCGAGGACCCGAAGCTGCCCTGTGTGACATGCACGACGATCCGGTCCACCCGGTAGTCGGCGGGCCGGTCCGCGAGCCGCCAGTTCGCCGGCGAGGCCGCCGTCCAGGAGGCTCCCGCGTGATCCAGCGCGCCTTCCTGGCGCGGCTTGGACACCCCCGGCACCAGCCACCAGGCCCGCCCGATCTCCTCGCGCCCGGCGACCGCCGCCACCGCGAAGATCCCCAGCCCGCCGAAGAGCACCGCCCTGCGCGAACGCCCGGGCCGTTCGCTCCCCGTTTTGGCCGAGCTCCCCGCCTTCCCCGAGCCCCCTGCGGTCCCCTTGCCTGCCTTGTTGCCCTTGTTCCCCATGGTGATCCACCCCCCAGAGCCGATAACGCGCTGTGACCCGGCGCGGTTCCCCGTACCCTGGACGGTGCTATGACTGAGAACCTGCCGAGCAGCACCCGCCCCCTTCGCGTCCTGGCCGCCATGTCCGGCGGCGTGGACTCCGCCGTCGCCGCCGCCCGCGCGGTCGAAGCCGGGCACGACGTGACCGGTGTCCACCTCGCGCTCTCCGCGAACCCGCAGTCCTTCCGGACCGGGGCCCGCGGCTGTTGCACGATCGAGGACTCCCGCGACGCCCGCCGCGCCGCCGACGTCATCGGCATCCCCTTCTACGTCTGGGACCTCGCCGAGCGCTTCCGCGAGGACGTCGTCGAGGACTTCATCGCCGAGTACGAGGCCGGTCGCACCCCGAACCCGTGCCTGCGCTGCAACGAGAAGATCAAGTTCGCGGCGCTGCTCGACAAGGCCCTGGCCCTCGGCTTCGACGCCGTCTGCACCGGCCACTACGCCACCGTCGTCCTGACCGAGGACGGTGCGCGCGAGCTGCACCGCGCCTCCGACATGGCCAAGGACCAGTCGTACGTCCTCGGCGTCCTCGACGAGAAGCAGCTCGCCCACGCGCTCTTCCCGCTCGGCGACACCCTCACCACCAAGGAAGAGATCCGCGCCGAGGCCGAGGCGCGGGGCCTGGCCGTCGCGAAGAAGCCCGACAGCCACGACATCTGCTTCATCGCCGACGGCGACACCCAGGGCTTCCTCGCCGGCCGCCTCGGCAAGGCCGAGGGCGACATCGTCGACGAGGCCACCGGCGAGAAGGTCGGCACCCACGAGGGCGCCTTCGGGTTCACCATCGGCCAGCGCAAGGGCCTGCGGATCGGCCACCCGGCCCCCGACGGCAAGCCGCGCTACGTCCTCGACATCTCCCCGGTGAACAACACCGTCACCGTGGGCCCCGTAGAGGCCCTCGACGTCACGGCCCTCACGGCGATCCGCCCGCGCTGGTGCGGCTCCACGGCCGCCGCCCCGGGCACGTACACCGCGCAGCTGCGCGCCCACGGCGGCGAGACCGAGGTCTTCGCCGAAATGGTCGACGGCGAACTGCGGGTCTCCTTCACGGAGCCGGTGCGCGGCGTGGCCCCCGGCCAGGCGATCGTCCTCTACGACGGCACGCGCGTGGTCGGCTCCGCGACCATCGCGACGACCACCCGGGCAACGGCCGCCGCGGTCTGAGGCGGGGGTCAGACCACCGTCAGGACGATCTTGCCGGTGGTGCGGCCCCGCTCGCCGATCTCGTGGGCCTTCGCGGCGTCGGCCAGCGGGAGCACCGCGTCGATGAACGGGCGCAGCTTGCCCTCCTCCACCAGGGCCGCGATCTCCACCAGGCCCCGGAAGTCCGGCTCGACCAGGGTCCAGCCGGTGTGGACGCCCGCCGCGTCCGCCGGGACGTCGTCCGGGGTGGGCAGGGTCACCAGGTGCCCGCCGGGCTTGAGGACCTTCAGCGAGCGCTCGCCGGTCTCGCCGCCGAGCGCGTCGATCACCACGTCCACGTCCGACACCACCTCGGTGAAGTCGGTCGAGCGGTAGTCGATCAGCTCGTCGGCGCCCAGCTCGCGCAGCAGGCCGTGCTTGGCCGCGCTCGCCGTGCCGATGACGTACGCGCCGCGCGCCTTGGCGATCTGCACCGCGAAGTGGCCGACGCCGCCCGCCGCCGCGTGGACCAGCACCCGCTGGCCGGGGGTGATCGCGGCCGTGTCCACCAGCGCCTGCCAGGCGGTCAGCGCCGCCAGGGGCAGGGCGGCCGCCTGTACGTGGTCGAGCGAGGCGGGCTTGCGGGCGAAGTGCCGGGCCGGTCCCACCACGTACTCGGCGTAGCCGCCCGCCTGGCGGGGGAAGCTCGGCATCCCGTACACCTCGTCGCCCGGGCTGTACAGGGTCACGCCGGGGCCGACCGCCTCGACGGTGCCGGAGACGTCCCAGCCCACGATCGGGACCTCGTCCCAGGCGATCAGGGCGCCGCTGGCCCGGGTCTTCCAGTCGACCGGGTTCACTCCGGCCGCGTGGACGCGCACCAGGATCTCGCTCAGGCCCGGCTCGGGCCGCTCGATCTCCCGCTCGACCAGGGTTTCGGGGCCGCCCCACTCGCTCACGACCATGGCGCGCATGTTGTTCTCCTCAATCCGTCCGACTGCTCCGAAACCGGAGTGTTCTCCGGTGACGTGTCCCAGATTCGGTCACCGTGGCCCCCATCGGTGTTGGCCGTCTGGCCACTATGTGACAGGATTTGGCCATGAGTGAGCTGCGAGCGGAACGGACGCCACCGGCCGGGGCGCCCCGGGGGAGCGGCGAGGGCGGCAGGCACCTGGTCGCGGTGCTCGCCCTGCCCGGATTCCCGCCGTTCGAGCTGGGAATCCCCTCCCGGGTCTTCGGCAGCGCCGTGGACGAGTCCGGCGAGGCCCTGTACGAGGTCGTCGTCTGCACCGCCGACGGCGGCCCCGTGCCCAGCGACTCCGGCTTCGTCCTCCAGCCTGCCGCCGGGCCCGAGGCCCTCGCCGCCGCCGACACGGTGATCGTCCCGCCCACCCACGCCATGCCCGAGCTGGTCCTCGGCGGTCCGCTGCCGCCCGAGGTCGCGGCCGCCATCGCCGGCATCCGCCCCGGCGCCCGCCTGGTCTCGATCTGCACCGGCTCCTACGTGCTCGCCGCCGCCGGGCTCCTCGACGGCCGCCCCGCGACCACGCACTGGAACCTCGCCCCCGAGTTCCGCCGGGCCTACCCCCGGGTCCGCGTCGACGAGGACGTCCTCTTCGTCGACGACGGCGACGTCCTGACCTCCGCCGGGGTCTCGGCCGGGGTCGACCTGTGCCTGCACCTGATCCGCCGCGACCACGGCGTCGCCGTCACCAACCGGGCCGCCCGCATGTGCGTCGTACCGCCCTGGCGGGACGGCGGCCAGGCCCAGTACATCGACCGCCCGGTCCCCGAACCCACCGTCGCCACGACCACCGCCACCCGTGCCTGGGCCCTGGAGCGCCTCGCCGAGCCGATCGCCCTGGCCGAGCTGGCCGCCCACGCCCGGATGAGCCTGCGCACCTTCACCCGGCGCTTCCGCGACGAGGTGGGCATGACCCCGGTGCAGTGGCTCACCGCCCAACGCCTCGAAATCGCCCGCAACTTGCTGGAGTCCAGCGACCTCCCCGTCGACCTGGTCGCCCACCGCTCCGGCTTCGGCTCCGCCAACTCCCTGCGCCAGCACATGCGTTCCGCCCTCGGCATCTCCCCGATCGGCTACCGCCGCACCTTCCGCATGACCCCGGAGGTAATCGACCGCGCGGCGGCCGGCTGACAGGCTCGTTCCAACGGCCCGGAACACCGGGTCCCCGGACCGGGAGACGAACATGACCGCGTACGCCATCGGACACCTGCGCCCCGAGACCATGAACGAAGAGATCCTGCACTACATGGGCGTGGTCCAGTCGACGATGGACCCCTTCGAAGGCCGGTTCCTCGTGCACGGCAAGCAGGTCGAGGTCATGGAGGGCCCCTTCCCCGGCTCGGTCGTCGTGATCGCCTTCCCGGACATCGAGAGCGCCCGCGCCTGGTACGCCTCCGACGCCTACCAGGCGATCCTCCCGGAGCGCACCCGCCACATAGCGGGCGAGGTCGTCCTGGTCGAGGGCGTCGCCCCCGACTACGACGCTTCGGCGACGGCCGACCGCCTCCGCGAAGCCGCCGGCCTCTGAAAGGGCCCGGGGCCGCTGCCGCTGCGCGGGGCTCGGTCCCCTACCCGCCCTTCCACCGTTCCCCAGGGAACGCCGCCGCAGACGGAAACGGCGCAGCAGCGGCACACGGCCGCAAGGCCACCGCCGCCAGGGTGCGAGCATGGGCGGTATGGCTACTCACCTGATCACCGGTGCCGGGTCCGGCATCGGCGCCGCCGTCGCGGACCGACTGCACGCCCGTGGCGACGACCTCGTCCTGCTCGCCCGCGACGCCGCCCGCGCCAAGCAGCTCACCAGCCGGTACCCCGGATCCACCGCCCTGGTCGGGGACCTCGCCGACCCCGACCGGCTCTCCTGGGCCTTCTCCAAGCAGGCCATCCCCGAGCGGATCGACTCGCTCCTCCACATCGCAGGGATCGTCGACCTCGGACCCGTCGGCGAGCTGCGCCCCAAGACCTGGCACCAGCAGCTCAACGTCAACCTCATCGCCCCCGCCGAGGTGACCCGCCTGCTGCTCCCCACCCTGCGGGCCTCGCACGCCACCATCGTCTTCGTGAACTCCGGCGCCGGCCTCGCCGCCCACGCCGAGTGGAGCGCGTACGCCGCCTCCAAGCACGGGCTCAAGGCCCTCGCCGATTCGCTCCGCGAGGAGGAGAAGGCGAACGGCATCCGCGTCACCTCCGTCTACCCGGGCCGCACCGCCACCCCCATGCAGGCGAAGGTCCGCTCCCAGGAGGGCGAGTCCTACGACGCCGCCGACTGGATCGACGCCGAGTCCGTCGCGACGACCATCGTGATGGCCGTGGACCTGCCCCGCGACGCCGTGGTGTCCGACCTCTCCGTGCGGCCCGGCCGGTGACCGCCTCGGCGACGGGGGTCGGCTCGCTGCCCGGCGGGGACGCCCGAGAGGCCGCCAAGACGGTCACGGGCTCCTTCGAGGAGTTCCCGTACCTCGCCGAGCTGCCCGCCCGCGGGCCCGGCGCGGACATGATCGGCCGGTCGCTGGGGCTGCTCGTGGACATGTACGCGCACGTGGAGCCCAGCGGCTGGCGGATCAGCGACCGGCCCGGCCGCGACAGCAAGCGGGCCCGCTCCTGGCTCGGGGAAGACCTCGACGCCCTCGAGGAGTTCACCCAGGGCTACCAGGGGAAGCTCAAGATCCAGGCCGTCGGGCCGTGGACGCTGGCCGCCGCGCTGGAGACGCACGGCGGCGAGGCCATGCTCCAGGATCCGGGCGCCTGCCGGGACCTGGCCGGCTCCCTCGCCGAAGGCGTGCGCGAGCACCTGGCGGACGTGAAGAAGCGCATCCCCGGCGCCGAGATCGTGCTCCAGTACGACGAGCCCTCGCTCACCTCCGTCCTGCTCGGACGGGTGCGCTCCGCCAGCGGCTACCGCACGTACCGGGCCGTCGACCGGCAGGTCGTCGAGGGGACGCTGCGCGAGCTGTTCGCCGTCCACGACGGGGAGGTGATCGTGCACTCCTGCGCGCCCGAGGTTCCCTTCGCGCTGCTGCGACGCGCGGGCGTCTCGGGCGTGTCGTTCGATTTCTCCCTGCTCACCGAGCGCGAGGATGACGTCATCGGGGAAGCCGTCGAGGACGGCATGAAACTCTTCGCCGGAGTGGTGCCCGGCACCGACGGCCCGTTGTCGGACCCGGGCGGTAGCGTCATGGGTGTCAGGAAGCTCTGGCGCAGGCTGGGGCTGGCCCCGGGGACTCTGGCGGAGTCCGTCGTGGTCACCCCGTCGTGCGGTCTGGCGGGCGCTTCGCCCGCCTACGCGCGGGCGGTTCAGGCGCACTGCGTCAGGGCGGCGAGGTCGCTCGCCGACAACCCTGAGTGATGGATTGAGACGGGCCACGGGAGGACACGGCATGGCAGCCGAACAGAAGCAGGGCAGCGAGACGGCCGTACCGGCGGCGGTGCGCGAACAGCACGCGCTGCTCGCCGAGCAGGTCGAGGAGCACCGCTTCCGGTACTACGTGAACGACCAGCCGGTCGTCAGCGACGCCGAGTTCGACAAGCTGCTGCGCTCCCTGGAGGCGCTGGAGGGGGAGTACCCGGAGCTGCGCACGCCCGATTCGCCCACCCAGAAGGTGGCCGGGGCGTACGAGACGGGCTTCGCCTCCGTCGAGCACCGCGAGCGGATGCTCTCCCTCGACAACGCCTTCGACGACGAGGAACTGGCGGCCTGGGCCGAGCGCGTGGCCCGGGACGCCAACACCTCCGACTACCACTACCTGTGCGAGCTGAAGGTGGACGGCCTCGCCGTCAACCTCACCTACGAGAACGGCCGCCTGACCCGCGCCGCCACCCGCGGCGACGGCCGCACGGGCGAGGACATCACGCCCAACGTCCGCACCATCGCCGAGATCCCGGACCGCCTCAAGGGCGACCGGATCCCGGCCCTGGTCGAGATCCGCGGCGAGGTCTTCTTCCCGATGGAGAAGTTCGAGGAGCTCAACGCCCGCCTCGTCGAGGCCGGGGACAAGCCCTTCGCCAACCCGCGCAACGCGGCGGCCGGTTCGCTGCGCCAGAAGGACCCCAAGGTCACCGCCACCCGCCCGCTGCACATGGTGGTCCACGGCCTCGGCGCCCGCGAGGGCTTCGAGATCGACAAGCTCTCCCACGCCTACGAGCTGCTGCACGAGTGGGGCCTGCCCACCGCCAAGCACAACAAGGCGCTCTCCTCGCTCGCCGAGGTCCGGGAGTTCATCGCGTACTTCGGCGAGAACCGGCACTCCGTCGAGCACGAGATCGACGGGGTCGTCGTCAAGCTGGACGAGATCCCGCTCCAGGGCCGCCTCGGCTCCACCGCGCGCGCCCCGCGCTGGGCCATCGCCTGGAAGTACGCCCCCGAAGAGGTCAACACCAAGCTGATCGACATCAAGGTCGGCGTGGGCCGCACCGGGCGCGTGACCCCGTACGCGCAGGTGGAGCCGGTGACGGTGGCGGGCTCGGAGGTGGAGTTCGCGACCCTGCACAACCAGGAGGTCGTCAAGGCCAAGGGCGTGCTCATCGGGGACACCGTCGTACTGCGCAAGGCGGGCGACGTCATCCCCGAGATCCTCGGGCCGGTCACGGACCTGCGGGACGGCAGCGAGCGGGAGTTCGTCATGCCGGCCGAGTGCCCCGAGTGCGGGACGCCGCTGCGGCCGATGAAGGAGGGCGACATCGACCTGCGCTGCCCCAACGGGCAGACCTGTCCCGCCCAGTTGCGCGAGCGGCTCTTCTACCTCGGCGGCCGCCAGTGCCTGGACATCGAGAACTTCGGCTCGGTGGCCGCGGCCGCGCTCACCCGCCCGCTGGAGCCGGCCGACCCGCCGCTGCGCGACGAGGGCGACCTCTTCGACCTGACCATCGAGCAGCTGCTGCCCATCAAGGCGTACGTCCTCGACCCGGACAGCGGGCTGCCCAAGCGGGACCCGAAGACGGGCGAGGAGAAGATCGTCCTGGTCTTCGCCAACCAGAAGGGCGAGCCGAAGAAGAACGCCCTGTCGATGCTGGAGAACATCGCGGCCGCCAAGGACCGCCCGCTCGCCCGCATCATCAACGGCCTGTCGATCCGTCACGTCGGACCGGTCGCCGCCGAGGCGCTCGCCCGCGAGTTCCGGTCCATCGAGCGCATCGAACAGGCCACCGAAGAGGAACTGGCCGCCACCGACGGGGTCGGCGCGATCATCGCGGCCTCCCTCAAGGAATGGTTCTCCGTCGACTGGCACCAGGAAATCCTGCGCAAGTGGCGGGAAGCCGGTGTCCGGATGGAGGAGGAAGGTTCCGGCGAGGAAGAGGGCCCGCGTCCGCTGGAAGGGCTGACCGTGGTCGTCACCGGCACTTTGCAGAGCCACACGCGGGACGGCGCGAAGGAAGCCCTGCAGAGCCTCGGCGCCAAGGTGACCGGGTCGGTGTCGAAGAAGACCTCGTTCGTCGTGGTCGGTGACAATCCGGGCTCCAAGTACGACAAGGCAATGCAGTTGAAGCTCTCCGTCCTCGACGACGCCGGGTTCGCCGTCCTCCTCGAAGAGGGCCCGGACGCGGCCCGCGCGGCCGCGCTTCCGGTGGAAGGCGCCACCGAAGCGGAGTAGCGAAGGCGAACAGATGCGTGGCGTGCGGCCGTGGGAGCGGGCGCACGCCAGGCGCTCGGGGCGGTGGCACTTGGAGGCCAACGGCTGGTACACGGCGGCGGCAAGGCCGGTACAAGGCTGGTCGAGGCGTGGTTGGCTGTCGGATCATCAGACGGGTGACTGGGGGGTCCTGGTTCAAACTCACCCGTTCGGCGGATACCGTACTGATGAGGATGGCTGGGTCGTATTCGGGCAACCGCCGCCGACCGCTGCCCCTGGGTGCCTCTCGCGTCCTACTGTTGAGGGGTGCGCCCGTCGTGCACGGCTGCTTGATGCGTATCCAGTCGTGATGGCATGACATCGGGGCCATTGCGTGGCATCGGCATTGCCGGCTGTGAGAGGGACGGGCATGAAACCCACCGAAAGCGCCGACCCGTCACCAGATTTCGGCGGGGAACTCCCGCCGGTGCGGGCGGGCCGACTCGGTGTCCTGGGTTCCAGGACACCTGATTCCCGGCCGCTCGGCACCGGCACCGGACCGGGCGCGGGCGGATCGGGGCTGCGGCACGCCGCGCTGCCCTTCGCCGTCGTGGGCGTCGCCGCCGTGGTGCTCGCCGTCGGCATCATCACCGCGCTGACGAGCAGTCACGCCCTGTTCCCCGGGGGCGCGGTCGGCTGGGCGCTCGCCCTGCTCACCGGCATCATCGTCGGCCACCTCGTCGCGCTGGGCCGCGACCGCTGGTGGGGCGGCACCGGTTCGGGCGCCGCCCTGACCCTCGGCGTCCTCATCCTCTACGGATGGGTCCCCGCCGGCCTGGTCTCCCTCGCCGTGGTCACCCTCGTCGGCGCGGCCCGCCGCCACCGCTGGCGCCAGGGCCTGCTGCACGGCTCCACCGACATCCTCGGAATCGGCGCGGGCGCCCTCGTACTCGCCGCCTTCGGCCAGGACCCCACCGTCGAGCATCCGTGGCTGCCCACCAGCTGGGGGATCGAGGCGATCCCCGAAGTCATCCTGGTGGCCCTCGCCTACCTGCTCGTCACCCGCATCCTGCTCTGGCTCGCCCTCGCGCCGAGCGGTGGGGGACTGCCCACCGTCGCCCGTACCGCACTGGTGCGCCAGGCCCTGGTGGCCGTCGCCCTGCTCGGCATCGCCCCGCTGATCTGTGTGGTCGCCGAAGCCCAGCCGGTACTGCTGCCGCTGTTCGCCGTACCGCTGATCGCCCTCGACTCCACCCTGTGGATCGCCCGCGCCCGCGCCGAGGAACAGCTGCGCGACCCGCTGACCGGACTGCCGAACCGGCAGTGGCTGCTGGAGCGCGCCTGGAGCGCCCTCGACCAGGCTGAACGTTTGGGCACCCGCTCGGCGCTCGTCCTGATCGACCTGGACCGCTTCCGCGCGGTCAACGACACCCTCGGCCACCTCGCCGGCGACCGGCTGCTCCTGCAGATAGCGGACCGGCTGCGCCAGGCCCTGCCCCCGGACGCCGAGGCCGCCCGCCTCGGCGGCGACGAGTTCGCCGTCCTGCTCCCGCTCGCCGACTCCACCACCAGCGCCCAGCGGGTCGCCCGCCACCTGGTCGCGGAGCTCAGCTCCCCGCTCGACCTCGACGGCCTGACCCTGGTGCTGGAAGCCAGCGCCGGCCTCGCCGTCTTCCCCGACCACGCCCTCGACGCCGAAGGGCTGCTGCGCCGCGCCGACGTCGCCATGTACCAGGCGAAGCGGGACCGTACGGGCGTCGAGGTCTACGAGTCCAAGCGCGACAGCAACACCCCCGACCGGCTCGGCCTGCTGGGCGACCTGCGGCGCGCGCTCGACGCGGGCGAGGTGGAGCTCCACTACCAGCCCAAGGTCCGCTTCGACGGACAGGTCGCGGGACTCGAAGCGCTGGTCCGCTGGGTCCACCCGGAGCGCGGACGGGTCTCCCCGGACGAGTTCATCGCCATCGCCGAGACCTCCGGGCTGATGCCGCACCTGACCGAGTACGTACTGGAGACCGCGCTCGCGCAGGTCGCCCGGTGGCGGGCCCAGGGCCTCAAGGTCCCGGTCGCCGTCAACGTCTCGCCGCGCGACGTCCACACCCCCGGCTTCGCGGGCGCCGTGGCCGCGCGCCTCGCCCGGCACGGGGTCCCGGCGAGCGGTCTCCAGCTGGAAATAACGGAACACGTGCTGCTGGAGGACCCGCAGCGGGCCGCCGACACGATGGCGGGCCTGACGGGCCACGGCGTGAAGATGTCGCTGGACGACTTCGGCACGGGCTACTCCTCCCTCGTCCACCTGCGGCGGCTGCCGGTCAGCGAGCTGAAGATCGACCGCTCCTTCGTGGCCCGGCTGGCGGTGGACGCGCAGGACGCGGAGATCGTCCGCTGCACGGTGGACCTGGCCCACTCGCTCGGCCTGCTGGTCGTCGCCGAGGGAGTCGAGGACGACGAGACCTGGGAGCGCCTGCGCGACCTCGGCTGCGACGCCGTCCAGGGCTGGCTCGTCGCCGCCGCGATGCCTCCGCAGGAGGCCACGGCCTGGCTGCTGGCCCGCGGCGAGCGGGGCTGGCGCCGCCCGGCGGACATCACGGCAGAGCTTGCGGCGGAGGCCGCGGCCGCGCAGACGCAGTGAGGTACTTCGAGGCACCGGCGGTGCACCTGCCTGCGGCCGGGGATCCGCCTTCGGTGTTCCTGGCCGGCGGGATCACGCACTGCCCGCCGTGGCAGCCGGTGGCGGCGGCCGCCCTTGCCGACTTCGTCGTCCTCAACCCGCGCCGGGCGGACTTCGACGTGTCCGACCCCTCGCAGACGGACGTCCAGATCGCGTGGGAGCACCGGCACCTGATGCTGGCCGACGTGACGCTGTTCTGGTTCCCGGTGTGTGACGCCGCGCTGACGGTGCAGCCGATCACGCTGTACGAGCTCGGGGCGGCCGCGGCCGTGCCGGGCCGGCGGCTGGTCGTCGGCGCCGACCCGGGGTACCCGCGCCGCGCGGACGTCGTGGCGCAGCTGGCCCTTGCCCGGCCGGGCCTCCCGGTCCACCGGACCCTGCCGGAAGCCGTGGCCGCGGCCCGAGCCCAGCTGACCGCCCTCGGCTGAGGCGGGCCCTGCGGGGCTTGTCCCCGACCCGCCCTTCCACCGTTCCCTGGGGCTCCGCCCCAGACCCCGCGCCTCAAACGCCGGCGAGGCTGGAATTGCCCGGCGGGGCTGGATGATGCCGCGCAGCGGCATTTCCAGCCCGTCCGGCGTTTGAGGACCGGGTCCGGGCAGAGCCCGGGGAACGGTGGAAGGGCGGGTAGGGGACTCCGCCCCGCGCAGCGGCACACCCGCAGCCGGGCCGGGCTTCGCACGGTGGAATCGGGCCCGAGCAAGTGGCTCCGTACCGCCCCGGAGGAAACCGGGGCGTCGACCAGGGGCCGGGCCCCATAGGATTGGGCCCGAAACCTACACACTCACCACCCCCAGAGGATCGCTGCATGCCTGGCATCACGCGCGAGGAGGTCGCCCACCTCGCTCGGCTGGCACGTCTGGAGCTGAAGAGCGAAGAGCTCGACCACTTCGCTGGACAGCTCGACGACATCATCGGCGCGGTCGCCCGCGTTTCCGAGGTCGCCGACCAAGACGTTCCGCCGACCTCCCACCCGCTGCCGCTGACGAACGTCATGCGCGCGGACGAGGTCCGTCCTTCGCTCACCCCCGAGCAGGCGCTCTCCGGCGCCCCCGCCCAGGAGCAGCAGCGTTTCAAGGTGCCGCAGATCCTTGGTGAGGACTAAGAACATGACCGACACGCACAGCATCATCCGGCTGACGGCCGCCGCGACCGCCGAGAAGATCGCCTCCGGCGAGCTCACGGCCGTCGAGGTCACCGAGGCCCACCTGGCCCGCATCGAGGCGACCGACGAGAAGGTCCACGCCTTCCTGCACGTCGACCGCGAGGGCGCCCTCGCCCAGGCCGCCGCCGTGGACGCCAAGCGCGCCAACGGCGAGAAGCTGGGCCCGCTGGCCGGCGTCCCGCTCGCGCTCAAGGACATCTTCACCACCGTCGGGGTTCCGACCACCGTGGGTTCGAAGATCCTCGAAGGCTGGATCCCGCCCTACGACGCCACCCTGACGCGCCGGCTGAAGGAAGCCGACGTCGTCATCCTCGGCAAGACCAACATGGACGAATTCGCCATGGGGTCGTCGACGGAGAACAGCGCTTACGGGCCCACCGGCAACCCCTGGGACCTCACCCGGATCCCCGGCGGCTCCGGCGGCGGCTCCGCGGCCGCGCTGGCCGCCTTCCAGGCGCCCCTGGCGATCGGCACGGACACCGGCGGTTCGATCCGTCAGCCCGCCGCCGTCACCGGCACCGTCGGCGTGAAGCCCACCTACGGCGCGGTCTCCCGCTACGGCATGGTCGCCTTCTCCTCCAGCCTCGACCAGGGTGGCCCCTGCGGCCGCACCGTCCTGGACACGGCGCTGCTGCACGAGGTCATCGCCGGCCACGACCCGCTGGACTCCACCTCCATCGACGCCCCGGTCCCGCCGGTCGTCGAGGCTGCGCGCAACGGCTCCGTCGCCGGCATGCGCGTCGGTGTCGTCAAGCAGTTCGCCGGTGAGGGCTACCAGGCGGGCGTCGTCCAGCGCTTCAACGAGTCGGTCGAGCTCCTCAAGGAGCTGGGCGCCGAGATCGTGGAGCTGGACTGCCCGTCCTTCGACCTCGCGATGGCCGCGTACTACCTGATCGCGCCGTCCGAGTGCTCTTCCAACCTGGCCCGTTTCGACGCCATGCGCTACGGGCTGCGCGTCGGCGACGACGGCACCAAGTCCGCCGAGGACGTCACCGCCCTGACCCGCGAAGCCGGTTTCGGCGACGAGGTCAAGCGCCGCATCATCCTCGGTACGTACGCGCTCAGCTCCGGCTACTACGACGCGTACTACGGTTCCGCCCAGAAGGTCCGCACGCTCATCACGCAGGACTTCGAGAAGTCCTTCGAGCAGGTCGACGTGATCGTCTCCCCGACCACGCCGACCACCGCCTTCCCGATCGGTGAACGCACCGACGACCCGCTGGCGATGTACCTCGCGGACCTGTGCACCATCCCGACCAACCTGGCCGGCAACTCCGCCATGTCGCTGCCCTGCGGCCTGGCCCCGGAGGACGGTCTCCCGGTCGGGCTGCAGATCATCGCCCCGGCGATGAAGGACGACCGGCTGTACAAGGTCGGCGCCGCCGTCGAGGCTGCCTTCGTCGCACGCTGGGGTCACCCGCTGCTTGAGGAGGCTCCGTCGCTGTGAGTTCGAGTGCGCTGTCCAAGGCCAAGGGCTTCAAGAAGTCCAAGTCCGGTACGTACCTGTCGATCGGCACCACCGCTTTCGGCGCCTTCAGCGTGCTCAAGCAGGCCAAGAAGGCCCGCACCGAGCACGACACGCTGAAGCTGATCGACGCCGTCGTGTCCGCCGCGGCCATCGTCACCGGCCTCGCGATCCTGTACCGCGAACTGAAGCGTCTCGGCGACGACGACATCCTGCTGGGCTGAGAGGGAATTTCCACTGTGACTGCCATCGAACTGCTGTCGTACGAGGACGCCCTCGCGTCGTACGACCCCGTCATGGGCCTCGAGGTCCACGTCGAGCTCGGCACGAAGACCAAGATGTTCTGCGGCTGCTCGACCGAGCTGGGCGCCGAGCCCAACTCGCAGACCTGCCCGGTCTGCCTCGGTCTGCCCGGCGCGCTGCCGGTCGTGAACGAGATCGGCATCGAGTCCGCCATCAAGATCGGTCTCGCGCTGAACTGCGAGATCGCCGAGTGGTGCCGCTTCGCCCGGAAGAACTACTTCTATCCGGACATGCCGAAGAACTTCCAGACCTCCCAGTACGACGAGCCCATCGCCTTCAACGGCTTCCTGGACGTCCAGCTGGAGGACGGCGAGATCTTCCGCGTGGAGATCGAGCGCGCCCACATGGAGGAGGACACCGGCAAGTCGCTGCACGTCGGCGGCGCCACCGGCCGTATCCACGGCGCGTCCCACTCCCTGCTGGACTACAACCGCGCCGGCATCCCCCTCATCGAGATCGTCACCAAGCCGATCGAGGGCGCCGGCGAGCGAGCCCCCGAGGTAGCCAAGGCGTACGTCGCCGAGCTGCGCGAGGTCATCAAGGCGCTCGGCGTCTCCGAGGCCCGCATGGACAAGGGCCAGATGCGCTGCGACGTCAACCTGTCGCTGCGCACCAGCCCCGAGGTGCCCATGGGCACCCGCAGCGAGACGAAGAACGTCAACTCGCTGCGCTCCGTCGAGCGCGCCGCCCGCTTCGAGATCCAGCGCCACGCGGCGGTGCTCTCCTCCGGCGGCTCGATCGTGCAGGAGACCCGGCACTTCCACGAGGAGGACGGCTCCACCACGGCCGGCCGCATCAAGGACAACGCCGAGGACTACCGGTACTTCCCGGAGCCCGACCTGGTCCCGATCGCCCCGGCCCGCACCTGGGTCGAGGAGCTGCGCTCGGGCCTGCCCGAGATGCCGCGCGTGCGCCGCAACCGCCTCCTCCAGGAGTGGGGCGTCACCGAGCACGACATGCAGTCGATCCTCAACGCGGGCGCGGTGGACTCCATCGTCGCCACCATCGAGGCCGGCGCCGACTCGACCGCCGCCCGCAAGTGGTGGATGGGCGAGCTGGCCCGCAACGCCAACGAGCAGGGCGTCGTCGTCGACGAGCTGCCCATCACCCCCGTCCAGGTCGCGCGCGTCGCGGCCCTGGTCGCGGCCGGTGAGCTCAACGACAAGCTGGCCCGCCAGGTCCTCGAAGGCGTCCTCGCCGGCGAGGGCACCCCGGACGAGGTCGTCGAGAAGCGCGGTCTGAAGGTCGTCTCGGACGAGGGCGCGCTCGGCGCGGCCGTGGACGAGGCCATCGCGGGCAACGCGGGCATCGCCGACAAGATCCGCGGCGGGAAGATCGCCGCCGTCGGCGCGCTGGTCGGAGCGGTCATGAAGACCACCCGCGGCCAGGCCGACGCGGCGCGCGTCAAGGAGCTCATCCTGGAGCGCCTGGGCGTCTCCGAGTAGTTGGAGTAGTTCGCACCGTACGCAGACGGCGGCCCCGCACCGGTTCTCCGGTGCGGGGCCGCCGTCGTACGGGCCTGCGGGGGCTACCGCTTGAGCTGGGGGGCGGCGATGACGGTCGTGCCGTTCTCGCAGCCCTTGTCCACCTTGATGCTCAGCCGCAGGGCGCCGCTCACGTCCACGGTGTGGGTGATCGGCTTGCCCAGTTCCACGAGCTCGGAGAAGGCGGCGGGCTGGCCGTCGAGCGAGATGGTGACGCGCCCCTTCTTGTTCGTCGAGCCGTCGTCGATCCCCGCGGTGAACTCCAGCGTCTTCCACTCGCGGTTGAGGTCGAACTCCGCCTGGGCGTCGAAGTTGCAGCTGGGCGTCTGGATGAAGGCGGCCCCGTACTGCTTGGTGTTGATCTTGGCGGGCCCGACGTCGAACCCGCCCAGGTCCTTGACCGGCCCCATGACCGTCAGGTCGGCGGCCTTGATGTCCGGTGCGATCCCCGACGGGGGCTGGGAGCCCGTGGCGGTGGGCTGGGCCGTAGGAGTGCCGGACTCGGATGCCGACGCCGACGCCGACGGCGCGGGTGTCGGGTTCGTGGAGGCCGAGGGGGATACGGAGGACGAGGCGGCCTTGTCCCCGCCGTTCGCAGTGTTCCCGCTCTTCGCCTCCTCCTTGTCCCCGATCAGCTTCACGCCGACCACCGCGCCGCCCGCCACCACCAGCACCGCGAGCACCGCCCCGAGCACCAGCCCGGTCCGCCGCTTCTTGCGCGGGGGCGGTCCGGGTGCCGGTTCCGTACGGGACTCGGCCACGGGCGCGGGACCGTACCCCTGCGGCACGCTCGCCTGCACCGGCGGCGGGCTGTACGCCGGCTCGGTGGGCGGCGGGGTGTACACGGGCTCGGCAGGCGGCTGGACGTAGACCGGCTGGGCGGGCGGAGGCGTGTACGCCGGCTGGGCCGGCGGAGGCGTGTACGCCGGCTGGGCCGGCGGAGGCGTGTACGCCGGCGGGGGCGGGGCCACGGGCCTCGGCGGAGCCGCGGCCTGTGCCGGGGGCGCGGCCGGGACCGGCGGCACGTCCCGGACCACCCGCTGCGAGGTGGACGTGGTCGTGGACACCACGGCATGCCGGATGTCCTTCATCCAGCCGGCCAGGTTCACCGGCCGCTTCAGCGGGTCGGAGGCGTAGATGGAGGCGATCCGGGCCCGCTGCTCCGCGTCCAGCACCGCGAACTGCGGCAGCCGTACGAGGGCCTGCGCCAGCAGATCCGGGGTCGCGGGCGGGGATTCCCCGCTCAGCAGGAAGTACGCGATGGCCCCGAAGGCGTACCGGTCCGCGCCCGGGGTCCGCTTCCCGTCGAAGACCTCGGGAGCCGCGTAGCCCGGGGTGAACCAGACCTCCGCGGTCTGGTGATCGGCGGTCAGCTTGCTGAGGCCGAAGTCCACCAGGGTGGCCTGCCCGTGGGCGTCGACCATGACGTTGCCGGGGGAGAGGTCACCGTGGATGACCTGGCGCCCCGACGGGGTGGCCTTCCCCGAGTGCAGCCAGTCCAGTACGTCGGCCAGCTGTTCCAGCGTGCGCATCACCTCGCGGCGTTCGGCGGCGGTGGCGAGCGTCCGCTCGGCCCGCCAGTCGCGCAGGTCCAGCCCGTCCACGTGGTTCATGACGAGCACGAGGGCCCGCCCGGTCAGCGTCCCGGACTCGCCGGGCCGGTGGATCGGCGGCCCCTCGAAGTGCTCCCGTACGCCCACGACGCCCGGCCGGTGGACGAAGCGCAGCAGTTCTGCCTGCTCGTTCCACTTCTGGCTGATGCGGTCGAAGACGTCCGGGGTGATCGTGGTCTTGGAATCGAGCACCTTCACCACGACGGGCTCGGACCCTCCGGCGAGCTCGATCTCCGCGAGATAGAGCACGGCTTCCCCGCCGCGTCCGATGGAACGGAGCAAGCGGTAGCGGTCTGCTGCCGCGTCCGGCCCGATGTGCAGATTCTGGCTGGTCAATTTCCCCCCAGCGCCAAGTTATTGATGGATTGACAGCTTCCCGTGCGGTGGTTGGCGGGGTCAATGGGAATCGGCCCCCGCACCCCCATCGGGCTTCCGGGGGCAGGGGCTTGGCAGACTGTGCGCGGGAAAGCGGACTGGGGAGGGGGACGGGTGGAGATCGGTGCGATGGTCATCGCCGTGACGGGTGTCGCGGGCACGCTGGGGGGCGCGCTGCTGTCCCAGCGGGGTGCGGCGCGCGCGAAGGCCCGTGAGATCGAACTCGTGCGCAGGCACGACGCGTTGCGCGAGAACCTGCTGCTGCGGCGCACCTGCTACGCGGACCTCAACCGGGACGCACGGCAGTTCGCCACCGCCCTCAACCGGCATCTGCACGCGATGCGGGAGCGCGGAGTGGAGGACGCCGACCGGGCCGCGCTGGACGTCGCGAAGGATGCCTTCCGCGATCGCTACTCCGAAGCCCAGATGATCGCCCCCGACCCCGTCCTCGCACCCGCCACAGTGGTCAATCACGCCCTGTCGGGCGTCTACGGGCAGGTGAAGCGCCTGGAGCGGGGTGCGCCGGACCCGGGGGAGTCGATGGAGTCGGCGTCGGAGGCCCAACAGGGCGTCTGGGGCCCGCTCCGGGAGATGCGGGCAGCCATGCGCGCCGACCTCGGAGTGTCGGGCGGGCAGCCGGGCCCGCCGCCCCCTCCCCGCATGTAAGCGGTCTGTCGGCACCCGTACCCAACACAGGATTCTGTAGCGGTCGATAGTTAAAGCGTGTACGGTTCTTTCTGTAGCGACCGCTACGGAAACTAGGGGGAACCTCATGGGCACCGCACTGACCAGCACCTACGCCCGTACCGTCCGCAAGGAGAGCGGCGGGCCCGGCCTCCTGCTCGCGCACGGGGGAGGCGGTTCGGTGGAGTCGAACTTCGGTCCGATCCTCGATGTCCTGGCCGAAGGCCACAGCGTCGTGGGCGTCGACTATCCGGGTACGGGAGGGACCCCGCGGGCCACCGGGCCGCTGGAACTGGACGTGCTCGCCGACGAATTGGTGGCCGCCGCCGACGCCGAGGGGCTGGAGCGGTTCGCCGTGCTCGGGTACTCCCTCGGCGGGAACGTCGCCGTGCGCATCGCCGCCCGGTATCCCGAGCGGGTCACCGGGCTCGTGCTCACCGCCACCTTCGCCCGCGCCGGGCAGTGGCTCGGGCTCATCACCGACCTCTGGTCGGAGCTGTCCCGGCGCGGGGAGGACGAGCTGCTCGCGCAGCTCCTCGTACCGCTCACCCTCAGCCCGCAGGCGCTGGAGGGGCTGACCGAGGAGCAGGTGGCGGCGGCCGTGCGCGCCACCGCCGCGTCCTTCCCGCCCGGCGGCGGGGACCACGCCGCGCTGGTCAAGGGGGCGGACCTGAGCGCCGAACTCGCGCGGATCGACGTACCCGCGCTCGTCATCGCGACCACCGCCGACCGCCTCGTACCGCTGGAGCTCCAGCGGGAGGTGGCCGACGCGCTGCCCGGCGCCCGGTGGGCGGAACTGCCCACCGGACACCTGCCGTTCGCCGAGCTCCCGCAGGAGTGGGCGGCGCTGGTCAGCGGATTTCTGGCAGAGCTCCCGACACGTCGAGGATGAGCAGCCGGGCCCGCTTGGCCGGGAGGTGGACCTCGGGCAGGTCGATCTCCGGGAGCTCCACCTCCGGGCCGAGCACGAAACCGGTGCGCTGCAGGCGGACGATGGCCTTGACGTTGCGGGCGTCCGGCTCGGCTATGACGCGGCGGGTGCCGGGGTCGGACAGGACGTACGTCATGAAGACGGCCATCAGGGACGCAGTGAAACCGGCCTCCGCGGCGCCGTGGTCGGGGCCGATCAGCAGGTGCGCGCCGACGTCCCCGGGCTGGACCTCGTAGCACTCGCTCACCCGGTCCTCCGCGCAGTCGTACGTCTGGAACAGCGCGACCGGCTCCCCGTCGCGCCGGGCGAGGTACGCGTGGTGGGTGGTGCGGCGGTCCACGTCCGCGTAGATCTCCTCGACCAGCTCGCGGCTGGCGCCCCCCATGCCCCAGAAGGCGGCCCGCTCCTCGTTGACCCAGCCGTGGATCAGTGCGGAGTCGGCGGCGGGGTCGACGGGGGCCAGGGTGACGGTGCCGAAGCCCTCGACGGTCTGGGTGTGGACGGCGGGCCGGGTGGCGGGGGAGGTGGTCATGCGGATTCCTTGGTGAGGCGGGCCCAGTCGGTGACGACCGGGACGAGTTCGCAGCGCGCCCAGAGCGGGAGCTGGTCGCGGTGGTGGGGGCTGCCGGTGACTCCGTCCGCGCCCAGCGGGACCGCCCAGAGGCTGTCCTCGCGGCGGGCCAGGTCCCAGACGTAACGGGCCGCCGATGCGCGGGCGGTGAGGTCGGTGAAACCGGGGACGGTGGAGGTGGCGTTCACGCAGTCGTGGTCGCCGCCGAGCCCCGGCCACTCGGCGTCCGGATCGGGCAGCGCGGACCAGGGGGCGAGGCGGTGGACCTCGGACCAGGGGGTGTCGGGCGCGCCCGCGGCCGCCGTCTCCTCCAGTGCTGCGCGGACGTGCCCGGCCCGGTCCAGCGCGGGCAGGAGGGTGGTGGTGAGCAGCCCCTCCAGGGCGTAGCCGATGCGCGGGAGCAGGTACAGCCAGGGGTGGAACACCTCCGGGCCGGCCGGGGCGTCCGCGAGGCCGGCGAAGACCGGGTCGGCGGCGAAGCGGCGTACGGTCGCCGCCCGGAAGGCCGAGAAGACGGTGGCGTCGGTGCTGTCCGCGTCCATGTGCCGGTCCCAGCCGAGCAGTCGGGCGCGCAGGGCTCCGGCGGCGGGGGAGAGCCCTTCGAACCCGGGCAGCAGGGCGAGCAGCGGCGCGGCGGAGGCGAGATGCGTGTCCGCGTGTACGCCGGCCATCGCCTTCGCGGACCAGTCCGCCGAGCCGGAGAGCAGCTCGCGGATGCGGTTGGCGCGGTGCGGGGGTGCGAACTCCACGCCCAGCGGGGAGGCGATCCCGCGCGCGTTCGCCATGACGGCGAAGCCCTGGACCGGCTCGGCGGGGGTCTTCGCCCAGCCCTGCCAGGTGTGGCGGGGGTCCGAGGCGGGGACGGGGCGCAGCCGGTTCGCGGGGTCGCGCAGCGGGACGGCCCCGGCGACGCGGTGCAGCAGCCCGCCCTGGGAGTCGGCGGCGTGGACCACGTTGACGGGCTCGGCCCAGCTGTCCAGGGCGGCGTCGACATCGGCGACGGTACGGGCGCGCAGCAGGGCGGGCAGCGCGGCGAAGCCGAGGTCGCGGCGGACGCGGGGCGGATAGCGCAGCGAGAGGGTCTGGCCGCTTCGCTCCCCTTCCGGCCGCACGATGACCGGCCCGCGGGCGGTCTCCAGCACCTCCACCTCGACGGGCTCGGCTCCGGCCACGGAGATGGTCTCGGTGTGGCGGTCGACCGGCTCCCACACCCCGTCGGCCCCGAGCGCCTCGATCCGGCCGTCGCCTGATCCCCGCAACTGCTCCTCGTACAGGTCCTGGTAGTCGGCCATGGCGTTGGTGATGGCCCAGGCGACGCCGCCGGTGTGCCCGAAGTGGGCGAGGCCGGGGACGCCGGGGACGGCGAGGCCGAGGACGTCGTACTCGGGGCAGGAGATACGTATCTGCTGGTACACGCCCGGGTCCTCGATGAACCGGTGCGGGTCGCCCGCGATGATCGCCGCACCCGTGGCGGTCCGGTCGCCCGGCACCAGCCAGCCGTTGCTTCCGGCGGTCCCGGGGCCGTCGGTGGCGAAGAGGGTGGCGGCCTCGTCGCCGAGGGCGCGGGCCGCGCGCTCGCGCCACAGCTTCGTGGCGAAGCCGGCGAAGAGGATGTGGGTGGAGATCCAGATGGCGAGCGGAACCCAGGGCTCCCACGGCTCGGGGGCCTGCGCGAAGCGGGGGTCGCGGGCGGCCCCGGAGGCCAGCCCGTCGTTGACCCCGGCGACGTAGGCCCGGACCCAGTCGGCGGTTTCCGGGTCGAGGGCCGCGTAGCACTGGCGCGCGGTGTCGGCGAGGCGGCTCTGGCGGGCGAAGCGGTCCCAGGGGACGGACTCGGGGCCGAGGAGGGAGGCGCTCGCACCCTCGGCGCGCAGCCGCTCGATCGCCAGCTGCCAGGCGCGGTCGAGGGCGGTGGTGCGGCCCTGGGCGTAGGACAGGCGGAGCGGATCCGGGGCGCGGAGGTGTGGGATGCCCCACGGGTCCCGGTAGAGCTCGTAGTTCTCGCCGTGCGCGTCGGTGTCGTCCGCGCCGTCCGTGCCGGTGTCCGTGTACGGGTCGTCGGTGCTGCTCTCGTCTGTGCTGCTCACGCGGCTCACACTCTTCCCCAAGTGCATTTAGGTTAGGCTGCCCTAACTATAGGGGGAAGGTGGGAGTGCGATGAGCGTCGCGAGCGGGTCGGAGAAGACGGCCGGGAAGGCAAGGATGGCAAGGACGGCGGGGACGGCCAAGGGCTGGGAGGGCGTGGTCCTCAGACTGATGCGGGCCAAGGACTTCCGGTTCACGGTGACAGGGGCCGAGCAGGTCACCGAACACTTCCGGCGGGTACGGCTGGAGGACGGCGGGCTGCTCTCGGCGGCAGGGCAGTCGCTGCACCCGACCATGTGGGTCCGGCTCTGGTTCGCGGCCGCCGACGGCAAACCGCACCAGCGGGCCTACACCCTGGTCGACCCGGACCCGGCCACCGGCACCTTCTCGCTCGAATTCGCCCTGCACGACGGGGTCGCGAGCCACTGGGCGCGGCGCGCGGCGCCGGGCGATACCATCGAGGCCACCGTCCAGGGCACCGGCTTCACCGCCCCCGACCCGGCGCCCGCCCGGCTCCTGGTCATCGGCGACCCGGCTTCGCTGCCCGCGATCAACTCCCTGCTGGACGCCCACCCGGACACCCCGGCCACGGTCTGGTTCGAGACGCAGCACACGAGCGACGCCGAACTGCCTCTACGGGTGCACGCGGACCGCCACGACGTACGCCGGGTCGAGCGGGGCGCGGGCGGAGGCAAGGCCCTGACCGACCGGGTCCGCGCCGAACTCCCGTCCCTCCTCGGCGAGGCCGCGTCGGCGTACGTCTGGCTGGCCTGCGACACGGCCACCACCCGCACCCTGACCAGCTGGCTCCGCAAGGACCTCGCGATCCCGAAGCACCGCGTCAACGCCCTGGGCTACTGGCGGCCTTGAGCGGAGGCTCCGGGGTCCTCCGCCCATCCGGCCCCGGCCTTCCGGGTGGGCGGAGCGGCCGCCGGCGACGCCTCCGGGTCGGCTGTGGGCGAAGCCTCTGGGTCGGCCGTCGGCGAGGCCTTCGGGGCGGCCGTCGGTGACGCCTTCGGGTCGGCTGTGGGCGAAGCCTCTGGGTCGGCTGCCGGTGACGTCCCCGGGGCGGCCGCCCGCGACGCCGCCGGGTCGGCCGGGGTCATGTGCCCGTGGTGCCGTCGACGGCGTCGCGGAGGAAGTCCGCGGGGCCGTTCTGGCGGGCGTAGTCGTGGATCACGCGCAGCATGAGTGTGCGGAGCGAGGCGTCCTCCTTCCGCGTCGCCACGTACGCCGTCACGTCGAGGGGCTCGGCGGCCGTCTCCACCGCGCGGGAGCGCCCGACGTCCGCCTCCCAGCCCGCGAAGGCCTGGGCGCGGGTCGCGCCGGAGGCGTCGTAGGCGGCCTGGAAGCCGTGCGTCTCCGACCAAAGGCGGGGGACGTCCGCCCCACCCATCGTCCGGCGGAACCACCGCCGCTCGACCTAGACCTAGACCTCGGCCATGTGCCGGACCAGGCCCAGCTGGGACAGGGCGGCTGATCTCCGACGCGCTGGCTCAGGGTGCGGCCGATGTGGTGGAGGGCGGGGACGCCCGGAGACGTAGCTCCTCGCCGGTGAGGCCCTTGCACTTCCAGGCGAGAGTGGCCCGGCGGAAGTCGAGGTGCGAAGCGTCTCGCGCTCGCCCCGGTGAGGGGCGGCCCGACGCGGTGGGCGGGTCCTGTCGCCGCCTCGGCTGCGATCTTGCCCCGGAGGGGCGGTGGGCCGAAGCCGCCCGGCGGGACCCGCCGTGTCCGTGACTCGCGGCGTCCGGCGGCTGTGACGTGTCCCGCACCCGTGACCGGCAGCGCCCCGCCCCTGCGACGCGCCCCGCGCCCGAGACTTGCCGCGACCCGCGACCCGCGACCCGCGACCCGCGACCCGCGACCCGCGACCCGCGACCCGCGACCCGCGACCCGCGACCCGCGACCCGCGACCCGCGACCCCCGACTCGCCGCGACCCGCGTCCTGTGCGACTCGCCGGGGCCTGCGACCCTTCGCGACGAGTCAGTCGCTACGGCGCCCGCCTCGGGTACAACGCTCGGCGCGGCGCGCGCCTCGGATGCAAGGGCCCGTGTGGCGCCTCCTCTGCGTGCGGCGCCCGCCCCGCGCACGGCGTTCGCGGCACCGCCGGCCCGCGGCATCCGCTCCTACCCCTCCCACATCCACGGCACCGTGACCCCCAGCACCTGGAAGCCCAGCCGTTCCAGGATCGGTCGGCTGTCCTCGGAGGCGTCGACCTGGAGGTAGCGGATGCCCCGCTCCGCCGCCACGCGGGCGCGGTGGGCGACCAGGAGGCGGTAGATGCCGCGGCCGCGCCACTGCGGGAGCGTGCCGCCGCCCCACAGGCCGGCGAAGGAGGTTCCCGGGCGCATTTCCATCCGGGCCGCCGACACCGGGGTGTCGCCGGCCATCGCGACGACGGCTTCGATCGTGTCGGGCTCTTCCCGCAGCAGGTTCAGCATCAGCTCCCTGATGCGCGGGCGGTCCGTGCCGAAGGCGCCTCGGTGGGCCTCCATCATCAGCTCGACGCCCTCCTCGTCGGTCACCACCCGCAGCGTGATCCCCGCGGGCGGCTCCACCGGGATCCTCGCGAGCTCCGAGGCCCTGCCGATCAGCAGGGTCTCCGCCGGCTCGGCGACGAAGCCGGCCGCGCGCAGCCGGTCCCCGAGGTCGGCCGGGCGGTCGTAGTCGTAGAGCTTCCATTCGAACTCCGCGTCCGCGACCTCGCCCCGGGCGGCGAGCTCCGTGAAGAAGGCCACCTGCTCCGCGATCGCCGCGTCCGCCGTCCGCTCGTCCAGGTCGGACCAGAGCACGGAGTTCCCGCCCGCCCCGGGCACGATCTGCCGTACGACACCGCCGGCACCGCCGACGCCATCGGCCCCGCCCACCCGCTCCACCCGCGCGTCGGCGGTGTCCGGTTGGGCGTCGCGGCGCATCTCGGCGTCGAACTCGGCGCGCACGCCGATCAGCTCATCAGCATTCATCGTCATCCGGCCAGCTCACCAGCCGTCACCCACCCCCACAACTGCATTAACCTCACCCCGGTGAACGCACACCCCACCCCCGCGATCTACACGGGCAAGGCCACCCCGGACGCGGCCGTGGACCGGGGCTGGCTGCTCGGTCACTTCAAGGAGCCGGGCGATCCCCGCCACAGCGAGGACGTGGAGATCAAGTGGGGTGTCCACCCCAAGGGCGACGAGCGGGCGCAGTGGGTGCGCGGCGAGTCGCGCACGGCACTGCAGGTGCTCATCAGCGGCCGGTTCCGGCTGGAGTTCCCCGGCCGCAGCGTCGTACTGGCCGAACAGGGGGACTACGTCGTGTGGGGGCGCGGCGTGGACCACTCCTGGTACGCGGAGGAGGACTCGGTGGTGCTCACCGTCCGCTGGCCCTCGCTGCCGGGTTACCGGACCGACGACCAGTCCGACAGCCAGTCCGGCAGTCAGTCCCTCGATCAGTCGGACAGCCGGTCCGACAGCCGGTCCCTCGGTCGGCCCGAAGACCAGTCCGGCCGGACCTCCGCTCCGAACCCCGTGTGACCATGGTCCCGCACCTGTCCGGCGGCCTGTGACGCTGCCCACGATGGCCGCCAACGATCACGCGACGCTGCGATCGTGAAGGTGTAGACCACAAGTCATAAGTCTTGAGACGTTCAGCGTTCAGCGTTCAAGTGTTCTTTGCGGCGGGCCGTTCCCCGGTGAAGATCCGAACCACCAGGGAGCTCGTCCGTTGGCAGCAATCGCACGGTGGTGCATGCGGCACCGCCTCGTCGCCGTCCTGCTCTGGATCCTCGCGTTCGGCGGGACCGCCGCGGCGGCGGTCGGCGCCGGAGCGGCGTTCTCCAACGACTACGAGGTCCCCGGCACGGAGTCCAGCAAGGCGCACGCCCTGCTCCGTGAGGGCTTCCCCGGCCAGGGCGGCGACACCAACACCATCGTGTGGCGGGCCCCGGACCATCAGAGCGCGCGTACCCCGGCCGTCGAGGAACGCATGGCGCGGGCGCTGGACTCGATAGCCGCCCTGCCCGGCGTCGGCTCGGTGGCGGGCCCCTACGGCGCCGAACCCGAGAGCGCCGCCAAGATCAGCCCCGACGGCCGCACCGCCTACGCCGTGGTCACCTTCGACCAGCAGGCGGACTCGGTCCCCAAGGCCCAGGCGAAGGCCGTCGTCGACGCCTCGAAGAACCCCACCACCGAGGCGGACGGCCTCCAGGTCGAACTCGGCGGACGGGCCATCGGCCTCACCGAGGCACCCAGCGCGCACCTCGCCGAGGTGATCGGCGTGGCCATCGCGGCCCTCGTGCTCTTCCTGGCCTTCGGCTCGCTCGCCGCGAGCCTGCTGCCCATCGCGACCGCCCTGGTCAGCGTGGGCACCGCCTATTTCGGCATCACCCTCCTCGGGCACGCGATGCCGGTGGCCGATTTCGCCCCGATGCTCGGCACCCTCGTAGGACTCGGGGTGGGCATCGACTACGCGCTCTTCATCGTCACCCGCCACCGCAAGGGCCTCCAGCGCGGCCTCCCGGTCGAGGAGGCGGCCGAGAACGCCGTCGCCACCACCGGCAGGGCCGTGGTCTTCGCCGGAGCCACCGTCTGCATCGCGCTGCTCGGCATGCTGGTGCTCCGGCTGAACTTCCTCAACGGTGTCGCGATAGCCGCCTCCCTCACCGTGGTCCTGACGGTCGCCGCCTCGGTGACGCTGCTGCCCGCCCTCCTCTCCTACATCGGCATGCGGGCCCTCTCCCGCCGCGAGCGCCGCAAGCTGGCCGCCGAGGGCCCGCGGGCCGAGTCGCCCACCGGCTTCGCCGCCCGCTGGTCGGCCTTCGTCGAACGCCGTCCGAAGCTGCTCGGCCTCCTCGCCACGGCGGTCATGGTCGTGCTGGCGCTGCCCACGCTCTTCCTCCACCTCGGCACGTCCGACCAGGGCAACAACCCGGCCGCGTCCACCACCCGCAAGGCCTACGACCTGCTCGCGGAGGGCTTCGGGCCGGGGATGAACGGTCCGCTGACCGTCGTCGCCCGCCTCGAAGGCGCCGGCGACCGGGTGGCCGTGGACCGCCTCGCGGACGCGCTCCGCACGACGCCCGGCGTCGCCTCCGCCGGACCCGCCGTCCTCAACCGGAGCGGCGACACCGCCGTCGTCACCGTCGTACCAGCCTCCTCGCCGCAGTCCCGGGCCACGAGCGACCTCGTCGACACGCTCCGCGCGGACGTCATCCCGCGCGCCGGGCACGGCAGCTCCATGCAGGTCCACGTGGGCGGCGTGACCGCCGGCTACGACGACTTCGCCGAGGTCATCATCGGCAAGCTGCCGCTCTTCGTGGGAGTGGTCATCGCCCTCGGCTGCGCGCTCCTGCTGCTGGCCTTCCGTTCCATCGGCATCCCGGTCAAGGCCGCCGCGATGAACGTGGCCGCCGTCGCCTCCTCCTTCGGCGTGGTCGTCGCGATCTTCCAGTGGGGCTGGGGCAGCGAACTGATGGGCCTGGGCAGCGCCGGCCCGATCGAGCCCTTCCTGCCGGTGATCATGGTCTCGGTGCTCTTCGGGCTCTCGATGGACTACCAGGTCTTCCTCGTCAGCCGGATGTACGAGGAGTGGCTGGAGACCGGGGACAACAAGAGGGCTGTCCGCGTCGGGCTCGCCGAGACCAGCCGCGTGATCAACTCGGCGGCCGTCATCATGATCTCCGTCTTCCTGGCCTTCGTGCTCAGCGGCGACCGGCTCATCGCGATGTTCGGCATCGCGCTCGCCGCGGCCGTCGCCCTCGACGCGTTCGTCCTGCGCACCCTGCTGGTCCCGGCCCTGATGCACATGCTCGGCGGCGCGAACTGGTGGCTGCCGGCCTGGCTGGACCGGCGGCTGCCCCGCATCAGCATCGAGCCCCCGGAATGCCGGTCGCGTGCGAGACTTCCGGCACAGCGGACCGGTACCGGCGAAGCCACGAGCGAGGACGGCACCGAGCCCGCCACAGCATCCCGGTGACCCGGCCAACCGCCGCCTGAGACCCAAGGACAAGCCCGCATGTTCTCGATAGACCTCGCTGAAGGCGCCCAGCTGTTCCCGCTGGAGGTCCGCCACGCCGAGGAGTTCCTGGCGCACATGAACCGAGGCCGCGCCTGGATCGGCCAGTACGTCGGGCTGCCGGACGTGGTCGCCGACCTCGACGGAGCGCGGTCCTACCTGGGGACCTACGCGCAGCGGGCGGCCACCGACACCGGGCGGCTCTACGGCATCCGCGTGGACGGGGTCCTCGTCGGCGGGGTCCTGTTCCGGACCTTCGACACCGGCAGCGGCACGTGCGAGGCCGGCTGCTGGCTGGAGCCCACGGCCGCCGGCCGCGGCCTGGTCACCAAGGCCTGCCGGACCATCATCGACTGGGCGTTCCAGGACCGCGGCATGCACCGCGTCGAGTGGCACGTCGCCCCTGCCAACAAGAAGAGCATCGCGGTCGCCGAGCGCCTCGGCATGACCCGTGAGGGCGTCCTGCGGGAGAACGACCTCTACCGGGGCCTGCGCCAGGACACCGAGGTCTGGTCGGTCCTCGCCCACGAGTGGCCGCCGGCCACGCCCGCGTAACCGGTCCGACGCCCCGGCCCGCACCCGCGCCGGGGCACCCCGTGCACCCGGGGCCGGGGCGCCCCGGCCATCCGGTCCCGGTGCGCCCCGTGCACCGGCGGCCGGGCGCGGGCGGCCTTTCCGCCGGATTCTCAGAAACCTCTCAGACAAGGCGCCTACCGTGCCCCGCATGGACACCACCAAGACCCCCGCCCCGACCGCTCCCGAGGCGGACTCCCCGGCCGACCTGAAGAAGGCCGACGCCACCGCCGAGAGCGCCGCCACGGCCGCCGCGGACACGGACGTCACGGACGCCACCACCGAAGCGGTCCTCAACGAGGACGCCGAGGACGTCGAGGGCCTCGACGAGGAGCTGGAGGAGCCCGCCGCGGAGTCCAGCGGTGTCGGCGCCGGCGCCTCCGCGATCGTCGCCGCCGGTCTCGGCCTGGTCGCCCTCAGCGGCAGCTGGGTCTCCCGCGTCGTCGGAGAGCGCGAGACGCTCATCGGCCAGATCGGTTCGGCCAACGCCACCACCACCGAGGCGAAGATCGAGGCGCTGTACGGCAACGCCTGGCACATGACCGCCCTGTTCAACGGTGTCCTGTCGACGCTGGCGCTGCTCCTCGCCGTCTTCGTCCTGGCCCGCCCCGCCTTCGGCGCTCCCGGCCGTACGCTCCCCACCTGGGTCCGCGCCGTGTCCTGGGCCGCCGTCGCCATCGCGGCCCTCGGTGTGATCGCCTTCGGCGTCATGTACTTCTACCCCCTCCCGACGGCCCCCGCCGTCTAAGCCCTTCGATGCCGCCCGGCTGCCCGCCTAGGCACCGCCTTAGCCCACCTCGGTGACGTAAGTCCCCGGCCTAAGGCCCCCCGGCCCGCACAGATGCGGCATGCTCCCGATGTGCCGGTACCCCCTGGGACGCGATTCTTGGATCACACCGAACGAGGTGTCCGGGAAACGCAACCAGGGAGTACGAGATGTTCGAGTACGAGATCGCCACCGCCCGCCGCGCAGACCTCATCCGCGAGGCCGACGCGTACCGCCTGGCCGAGGAGGCCAAGAAGGCCCGCCGCGTCTTCTCTCGAAGCCAGAACCCCGAAGGGTCGGTGAGGGGGCACCGGGCTCGCTTCACCCGCGCCGCGTAAGCCGCGCAGGGGACCGCGTGGATCGACACGTGATGAGAAGCGCACCGATATCCAGTGCCGATGAGCAGGACCTCTGTGCGATGCTCGGCGGCGTGGAGACCAGATCTGTCAGCCCGGTGTTCGTCGGCCGAGCCGACGAACTGTCCATACTCACCGACGCCCTGACGCGTGCCGCCGGCCAGGAGCCGCAGGCACTGCTCATAGGCGGTGAGGCAGGGGTCGGCAAGACCCGCCTCACCGAGGAGTTCCTCTGCGAGGCCGACCGCCGCGGCGCGGTCGTGGCCGTCGGAGGCTGTGTGGAGATCGGGGCGGAGGGACTTCCCTTCGCCCCGTTTTCGACGGCTCTGCGCATCCTGCACCGCCTGCTCCCGGGCGAGCTGGCCGCCGCGGCCGCCGGCCAGGAGGACGAGCTCGCCCGCATCCTCCCCGAACTCGGTGAGACCCCGCGCGGCCCGCACGACGAGGAGAGCACCGCCCGGCTCTTCGAGCTGACGGCCCGGATGCTGGAGCGGCTGGCCGCGGAGCGCACCGTCGTCCTCGTCCTGGAAGACCTGCACTGGGCGGACACCTCCACCCGGCACCTGCTCTCGTACCTCTTCCGCGCACTCGGCAGCGGACGGCTCGTCCTGGTCGCCACCTACCGCGCCGACGACGTCCACCGCCGCCACCCGCTGCGCCCCCTCCTCGCCGAACTGGACCGGCTGCGCACCGTCCAGCGCATCGAGCTGCCCCGCTTCAACCGGGCCGAGGTGCGCCGCCAGCTCGCCGGCATCCTGGCCTCCCAGCCCGACGAGGACTTCGTCGAATCGGTCTTCGAGCGGTCCGACGGCAACGCCTTCTTCGTCGAGGAACTCGTCGCTTCCCGCTCCAGCGGCTGCCTCACCGGCCTCACCGAATCCCTGCGCGACCTCCTCCTCGTGCGCGTCGAAGTCCTCCCGGACGCCGCGCAGCGGGTCGTGCGCATCGTCGCCGAGGGCGGCTCCACGGTGGAGTACGACCTGCTGCGGGCCGTCACCCGGCTCACCGAGGACGAGCTGATCGAGGCCCTGCGGTCGGCGGTCGGCGCCAACATCCTCCTCGCCACCCCCGACGGCGACGGCTACCGCTTCCGCCACTCCCTGGTCCGCGAGGCCGTCTCCGACGACCTGCTGCCCGGCGAGCGCGCCCGCGTCAACCGCCGCTACGCCGAGGAGCTGGAGGCCGACGACTCGCTGATCCGCGCCGAGGAGCAGCGGGTCATCCGGCTCGCCAACTACTGGTACTACGCCAACGACACGGTCAAGGCCCTGCCCGCCGTGCTCGCGGCCTCCGTGGCGGCCCGTGGCCGGCACGCCTACTCCGAGCAACTGCGCCTGCTGGAACGGGCCATGGAGCTGTGGGAAGGAGTCCCGGAGGAGATCCGCGCCGAACTGCGACCGGCGGACTACACCGAGGTCTACCCGCCCTGCGGCTGCGACCCCGCCACCACCCCGCTGCAACGCCTCGACCTGCTGGCCGAGGCCACCGTCGCGGCCCGCTTCGGCGGCGAACGCGAACGGGCCCTGAAGATCACCAAGACCGCCCTGCGCTCCCTGGAGGACGGCCACGACCCGCTGCGCGCCGCCTGGTTCCTGACCGAGCGCTCCCGGCTGATCGCCAGCCTCGCCCGCGGAGACGGCTGGGAGGAGCTCGCCAAGGCGCAGGAACTCGTCCAGGGGCTGCCCCCGTCCCAGGTGCACGCCGACGTCCTGGTCCGGGTCGCGAACTGGGGAATGCTCCACAACCCCGGCCCCGACAACCTCGCGGCCGCCGAACGCGCCGTGGAGTACGCGCGGATGGTCGGCGCCGAAGAGACCGAGCTCGACGCCCGGATCACCATCGGCAGCCTGCTCACCGACGCCGGGGACCCCGAACGCGGCCTCGCCGAGATGTTCGCGGTCAAGGACCGGGCCGCCGAGCTCGGGCTCGGCGCGCTCGCGGGACGTGCACATATCAACCTCACCTCTCAGTTGGAATGTCTGGGCCGGTCCCGCGACGCCGTGGAACTGGCCGAATGCGGTGCGGCTCTGGTCAAGCGGTCCCAGCTGCTGGACGCCGAGGCATGGGTCCGGGGCAACCTGGCGGAGAGCCTGTACAGCCTCGGTCGCTGGGAGGAGGCCGAAGCGCAGGCCCGGCGGACGCTGGCCCTCGTCAGCAGCCCCACCCCGCGCGGCTCCGCCGCCGCACGGCTGGCCTACCTGGCCCTGGCCCGCGGCGAGTTCACCGAGGCCGCCACCCAGCTGGCCGCGGCCCGCAGCTGCTTCGGCGTCCACGACACCCAGCCCCAGCACCGGCTCCCGCTCTTCCGCCTCGCGGTCGGAGTGGCCGCGGGGGAGGGGCGGATAGCCGACGTCCGCACCGAGGTGGCCGCCGCCATCGAGCAGGGCTTCCCGCTCGGCCACCACCGCTACGCCTGGCCGCTGCTGCTCGCCGCGGCCTCGGCCGAGGCCGACTCCCGCGGCCTCCCGGCCGCCGAAGCGGGCCGCGCGGCGGCCCTGAGGACGCTGCGCGAGGCCGCACGGACCCTGTCCACCCCCGTCCCGGTGTGGATAGCCCACTCGGAGTACGTCCGGGCGGAGCTGCTGCGCGTCGAGGACCTGGACACCGTCGCCGACTGGACGGGCGTGGAGGAGGCCGTACGCCCCCTGGAGCGCCCGTACCTGCTGGCCAGGGCCCGGCACCGGCTCGTGGAGGCCCTGCTCGGCTCCGGCGGCAGCCGCGAGGCCGCTGCCGGGCCGCTCCACGAGGCCTACGCGACCGCCGAGCAGCTCGGAGCCCGCAGGCTCCGCGAGGACCTGGCCCTGCTCGCGCAGCGGGCCCGGCTCCCGCTCACCCCCGACCGGACCCCCAAGAACCGGACCGCGCCGGGCGCCGACCCGGTCGAGGCGCTGGGCCTGACCAGCCGCGAGCGGGACGTACTGCGCCTGGTCGCGGTGGGCCACACCAACCGCCAGATCGCCGAGGAGCTCTTCATCTCCCCGAAGACGGCCAGCGTGCACGTGTCGAACATCCTGGCGAAGCTCGGTGTCGCGGGCCGGGGCGAAGCGGCCGCCCTGGCCCACCGGCTACGGCTCTTCGGACCGGCCGCCCCGAGCCCGGCCCAGAAGGGCCAGCAGGCCCAGACGGTGCGCTAGGCCGGCTCTCCCGGGTCCTCCTGCGGGCGTATGAGCACCCTGCCGGAGTCCAGGTCTATCGGACCCTTTCCCGGATCGTTGTCGTTCACATCGGTCCGGGAAAGCTCCAGCCGCTTCTTCTCGTCGTGCGCGTGCTTGCGTCCCGGGCTGAAGAGCTCCTCGATCATGTTGAACATCGCGCCCACCGTGCCTTTCGGCCCCCCGTCGGGGCCCGCCGGTCATCGCACCGTCAGTGTCAGGATCCTGTCGTCGCCGGCTTCCGGCGACCCGCGCCCGTCCGTCTCGCTCGTCACCAGCAGCAATCTGTCCCCGCCGAGGGCCACCACGGTCCTCAGCCGGCCGTACTGACCCTCCAGGAAGGCCTCGGGCTCCGCCACCGGGTCCGCCCCGGACAGGGGGATCCGCCAGAGCCGCTGACCCTTCAGCCCGGCCATCCAGATCGAGCCCTGTGCCCAGGCGATCCCGCTCGGCGAGGCCTCGTCGGTCTTCCACACCGCCACCGGATCGCGCAGCCCCGGTTTGCCCGCCTTCCCCTCCGCCTCGGGCCAGCCGTAGTTGGCGCCGGGCTCGATCAGATTCAGCTCGTCCCAGGTGTTCTGGCCGAACTCGGCCGCCCACAGCCGCTTGTCCTTGTCCCAGGCGAGTCCCTGGACATTGCGGTGCCCGTAGGAGTAGACGACCGAGTCGGCCTCGGGATTCCCGTGCACCGGCTGCCCGTCCGGGGTCATCCGCAGGATCTTGCCGCCCAGCGACTTCTTGTCCTGTGCGAGCCCGGTCTCACCGCTCTCGCCCGTCCCGGCGTAGAGCATCTTGTCCGGGCCGAAGGCGATCCGGCCGCCGTTGTGGATCAGGCCCTTGGGGATGCCGCGGAGCACCGTGTCGGGTGCGCCCAGCTGGTCGCCGGCCGCTCTCTTGTCGTCGTAGCGCAGCCGTGCGATGCGGTTGTCGGACTCGGTCGTGAAGTACGCGTAGACCATGCGGTCCGAGGCGAAGGAGGGGGACAGGGCCAGGCCCAGCAGCCCGCCCTCGCCGCCCGGGGCCACCCCGGGCACCTTGCCGACCGCGGTCACCGCGCCCGTGGCCACATCGACCCGGCTGATCGTGCCCTTGTCCCGGGAGGCGACCAGCAGATTCCCGTCCGGGAGCGGAGCCACGCCCCACGGGGCCTCCAGGTCCTTGGCGACCACGCCGGTCACCGTCACCCCGCCCTTGGCGGGCGGACCCGAGGCCGTGGCCGGCGCGGACGCCGACGCGGAGGCCCCGTCCGCGGAGCCCGGCGCCGACGAGCCGGACTCCGGGCCCGGTGGCGAGGCGCCCGGCCGGGCCCCGGCGCCGCCCGGCGGGGAGCATCCCGCCGCCAGCAGCGCCCCGCATCCGGCCAGGGCGAACGCCGTCAGCACTCCGCGGACCCGGGCGCGCGGGGCGACGTACGGCATCGGTACCCGGATCCGATCCCGTCGCCCTTCCGCCGCGGCCGCCCGCCCCTGATTGCCTTCGCCGTTCCGGTCGCCGTTGCGTTCGCCGTTGCGTTCGTTTCGCATCGTCCTGCACCCCTTCGGTCCGTCGCTCACGCCTTCACACGTCTCAACCGCCGCGGTCATACCCGAAGTTCCGGCGCTCGTACACTCGATCGAGTGGTTGTGGGGTCGGCCCGGCCCGGCCTCGCCCGGCCCCGGGCTCAGTCCCAGGCCCCCATCGGCGCCGGCAGCTCCGACAGTTCCGCCAGGTCCTCGGCGGTCAGCCTGACCTCCGCCGCCCGCGCGTTCTCCGCCGCCCACCGCGCCTGCCCGGCCCCCGGAACCGGCACCACCTGCGGCCCCTGCGCCAGCACCCACGCCAGCGCCGCCTGCGCCGCCGTCACCTCGGGCCCGTGCCGCCGCGCGACCCGCCGCAGCCCCGCGACCAGCACCTGGTTCGCCGCCATCGCGTACGCCGTGAACCGCGGATGCCTCGCCCGTACGTCCTGCGGCTCGAACCCCTCGCCCGGGGTCAGGGTCCCCGTCAGGAACCCGCTCCCCAGCGGCATCGCCGCCAGGAACCCCACCCCGCGCGCCGCGCACCACGGCAGCAACTGCCAGGCCGCCTGCGGGGACCACAGCGACAGCTCCGCCTGCACCGCGCTCACCGGGAACACCTGCTGCGCCCGCTCCAGGTGGCGCAGGGTCGTCTCGTAGGCCCGGTCCCCGCGCCGTCCCGCGCCCGGCCCGGTCGCGGCGCCCAGGGTGCAGAAGCCCAGCGCCCGCACCTTCCCCGCGCCCACCAGATCGGCCAGCGCGCCCCACGTCTCCTCGACCGGCACGTCCGGGTCCACCCGGTGCAGCTGGTACAGGTCTATGACGTCGGTGCGCAGCCGCCGCAGCGAGGCGTCGCAGGCCCGCCGCAGGTACCCCGGCCGCCCGTCGGCCACCACGTGCAGCCCGTCGGCCCGCAGCCCCGCCTTGGCGGACACGAAGGCGTCCGTCCGGCGCTGCGACAGCACCCGGCCCAGCAGCAGTTCATTGGTGTAGGGGCCGTACAGGTCGGCGGTGTCCAGGAGGTTCGCGCCCAGGTCCAGGGCCGTGTGCACGGTGTGCAGCGAGTCCTCGCGCCGCCTGCGCGAAGGCGCGTACGCCCCGCTCATGGGCATGCAGCCGAGCCCGACGGCGCCCACCGTCAGCGCCCCCGCCCCGATCGACCTGCGCTCCACCCGTGCGTCCCCCCCTGGTCCTCCCGGTCCGCACACAAACTAACGGCTCGGTCCGGATCCCCTGGCATAGCCTCGTGATCATGACTACAGAGACTCCGGACGTCTGGCTCCCGTTCCCCGCCGAGGAGATCGAGGGGCTGCCCGATTCCTTCCGGTACCGCCAATGGGATGGTGAGGAGACCTTCCCGGCGGACCCGGCCGCCTGCGTCTTCTACGTCACCCCGTACATGAAGTCCCCGGCCGTCACCGTGCGCCCGCTGGCCGCGATGCCCGGCCTGCGGGTCGTCCAGACCCTGACCGCCGGCATCGATCACGTCCTGGGCGGCCTCGGCGACCTGCGCCCCGGCGTACGGCTGTGCAACGCCCGGGGCGTCCACGAGGCGAGCACCGCCGAACTGGCGCTCACCCTCACCCTGGCCTCCCTGCGCGGGATCCCCGGCATGGTGCGCGGCCAGGACCGCGAGGAGTGGCGTTCCGGGTTCTACGCGGCCCTCGCGGACAAGTCCGTACTGATCATCGGCTACGGGGCGATCGGCGCGGCCATCGAGGACCGGCTCGCGCCCTTCGAGTGCGAGCGGATCGAGCGGGTCGCGCGGACGGCGCGCACCACGGCGCGCGGGCCGGTGCACGCCCTCGCCGATCTGCCCCAACTCCTGCCCCGGGCCGATGTGGTGATTCTCTCCACACCGCTCACCGACGAGACGCGCGGACTCGCGGACGCCGGGTTCCTCGGCCGCATGAAGGACGGGGCGCTGCTGGTGAACGTGGCGCGCGGTCCCGTCGTCGACACCAACTCCCTCGTCCTGGAGCTGGAGTCGGGCCGGCTGCGCGCCGCGCTGGACGTCACCGATCCGGAACCACTGCCTTCAGGCCATCCGCTCTGGCATGCTCCGGGTGTCCTGATCACGCCCCATGTGGGCGGCAGCAGCTCGGCGTTCGAGCCCCGGGCGAAGCGCCTGCTGGCCCGGCAGCTCCGCCGCCTCGCCGCCGGGGAGCCCGTGGAGAACACGGTGTTGATCACGGAGTGACGCCTGGTGCGCACGCTCCGCAGTCGGACGGATGCGCTCAGTGGACACAACTCCCCACGTGGTGACGGAGAGTAGAGAAGCTATGTCCCTGAGTGACGAAAGTGGTGTATCGTCCGGAACAAGGGGCTGCGCCACGAACGTCTGGCGCTGGGGAGTGATCGGACACTTTGGGGGGCGACGGGCGATGTACGGCCAATGGACGAAGGATCCGACGCGGCGAAGCCGCCGGAGGCGACGGTGCCGGGACTGGGCTGCACCGAAACCAGCCAGCGAGGGGGACCGGTGAGCGCCCCGGGGGTCGCGCTCCTGACCCGTCAGCCCCTCGCCGGCGGCGGCGCCAAGAACCTGGCGATGCAGCTCCTCCTCGCAGTGGTCTGCAGCGGGTACGCCGTCGGCGCCGCGCTCGGCTGGGGGTCCGAGGAACTCGCCGAGGTCATGGGCGACTTCGGCCTCAGCGCCGCCGGCCTGCTGGCCGCCGTCTCCTGCTTCACGTACGCGCGGGCCATCGACAGCCGCGAACGCCCCGCGTGGCTGCTGTTCGCGTTCTCCTCGCTCATGGGCGGCTGCGGCAACGCCGTCTGGGGCTGGTACGAGGTGATCCTCGGCGAGGCCGTGCCGAAGCCCTCCATCGCAGACTTCGCCTTCCTGTGCTTCGCGCCGCCCGCCATCGTGGGCCTGCTCGTCCTCGCCAAACGCCCGGTCACCAGAGCCGGCTGGGTCTGCCTCGCGCTCGACTCCTGGCTCATCGGCGGTTCCCTGCTCACCCTGTCCTGGAGCCTTGCCCTCGCGCACGCGGCGCGCACCGCGCAGTCGGGCGCCCCCGGGAGCGTTCCGCGCGCGGCGCTCTCGCTGGCCTACCCGCTCCTGGACATCGCGCTCGTCTCGATGGTCCTGGTGCTGCACTTCCGCCGCTCCGAGGCCAACCGCTCCGCAGTGAACACCGCGATCGCGGCCCTCGCGCTGACCGTGCTCAGCGACGCGCTGTTCACCTCGCCCCTGCTCAGCGACGGGTACCAGTCCGGCCAGCTCCTCGACGCCGGGTGGTTCGCGGGCTCCCTGCTCCTCGCGTACGCGCCGTGGGGCGCCCGCCGCATAAGCCCGGTCCCCGCACCCCCGCCCGCCCCCGTACGCGCCGAGCGGCCGCACAGCCGTCCCATCACCGGCTCGCTGCCCGCCCTGACCCCGTACCTCGCGGCGGCCGTCTGCACCCTCGGCATCCTCTACAACGTGGTGGACGGCCGGAAGGTCGACCGGGTCGTCGTCTTCACCGGCTGCACAGTGGTGCTCGCGCTGGTCGTCCGGCAGGGCATCATGCTCCTCGACAACATCGCGCTGACCCAGGAACTGGCCCAGAAGGAGAACCACTTCCGCTCCCTGGTCCAGGGCTCCAGCGACGTCATCATGATCGCCGCACCCACCGGGACCCTGCGCTACGTCAGCCCTGCCGCCGCCGGGGTCTACGGCCGCGAGGCGGAGGAGCTGGTCGGCACCGAGCTGGCCACCCTGATCCACCCCGAGGACCTCGGCCGCGTGGTCCACGAGGTACGCCGCTTCCTGGCGGCCCCGCCCACCGAGGAGCCGACCACCCGCATCGAGTGCCGCTTCAAGTCCGGCGGCGGCGAGTGGCTCAACGTGGAATCCACGGTCAACCGCCACCAGGGCGGGCTCATCCTCAACAGCCGCGACGTCACCGAGCGGGTCCGGCTCCAGGCGCAGCTCCAGCACAGCGCCGAACACGACCCGCTCACCGACCTCCCCAACCGGGCCCTGTTCACCCGCCGGGTCCGCCAGGCGCTGACCGGCCGACGGGCCGGGGACCACAGCACCGCCGTGCTCTTCATCGACCTCGACGGTTTCAAGGCCGTCAACGACACCATCGGCCACCAGGCGGGCGACGAACTGCTCATCGAGGCCGCCTGCCGGCTCCAGGAATCGGTCCGGGCCGGGGACACCGCGGCCCGCCTCGGCGGCGACGAGTTCGCCGCGCTGATCCTGGGCGACGGCAGCCGCGACCGCAGTGCCCGCGAGTACCAGGTCCACGAGATCGCCGACCGGCTGCGCACCACGCTCTCCCAGCCGTACCGGATCGCGGGCAGCGAGGTACGGGTCGCCGCCAGCATCGGCGTGGCCTTCGCGGACCCCGGCATCACCCCTTCGGACCTGATGCGCAACGCGGATCTCGCGATGTACCGGGCCAAGGCGGGCGGCAAGAACCGGGTGGAGATGTACGCGCCCCAGATGCAGGCCGAGGTGGTCCGCAAGGCCGAGCTGGCGGGGCGGCTGCGCACCGCGCTGCACGACGGAGAGTTCGCCCTGCTGCACCAGCCCGTGGTCTCCCTGGCCACCGGCGAGATCGCCGCGGTGGCCGCGCAGGCCCGGTGGCGTTCGGCCCAGGGGATCCTGTTCACTCCGGCCGAGTTCCTGCGGGTCGCCGAGTACAGCGAAGGCGGCGGGCACGGGCTCACCGGGCAGGGGCAGGGGCACGGGCTGGGGCACGCCGCCCTGCCGGACGCCTCGCGCACCGCCGAGCTGGGCCGCTGGCTGCTGGAGGAGGCCGTCGGGCAGGCCGCCGAGCGGCACCGGGCCGGGCACGACGTGCCCGTGGCCGTACGGATGACCGCGCAGCGGCTGCTGGACCGGTCGATGCCGCTGGGCTCCGTGGAAGCCCTGCTGACCCGGCACGGGCTGCCCTCGGGGGCGCTCGTCCTGGAACTCGCGGTCTCCGACCCCAGGGTGCCCTTCGACGACCTGGAGCGCCGCCTGGCGGCCCTGCGCCGGCTCGGGGTGCTGATCGCCCTGGACGGCTTCGGCAGCGGTTACGCGGCCATCAGTGCCCTTCGGCGGCTCCCGGTGGACATGCTCAAGCTGGACAGCGGCCTGGTGGAAGGGGTCGTGGAGTCCCCCCGCCTCCACAAGATCACCGCAGGTTTGTTGCGGATCGCAAACGACCTCGGCATGCAGTCCGCGGCCGAAGGAGTGGACTTGCCCGAGCAGGTCATGGCCCTGCGCGCGATGGGCTGCACCCACGGCCAGGGGATGGCCTTCTCGGGCCCTCTGGACGAGTACAGGCTGCGCCGCGCGCTCGTGAGAGGTACGTTCCCAGTACCGGGCGGTGCGGCCCAACCCGCATGGGCCGGCGGTTCACCCGGGGGCTCCATGGTCATCCACAGAGGCTCACATAATGAGACGCCCGTCCCACCCGCTTGACATCACCCTCCCGCCGGAGGGAGGGTCAATGCCATGCGCACCCGAATTCTCGTACTTGGAAAGCGCGTCGGCTGAAGCTGGGACCAGCATGTCCCCGCTCAACGCACCCGACGCGCTCCCCTCGCTTGCCTCCCGGCACGAGGGGTTTTTTGTTGCACTGGCAACGTCGAATCTCGTTAAACACTCCTCGTAAAACCCTCAGCTTCGAGAAGAGAATGCCGATGACCGAGCAGGCCACCGGGGCCCACCATCCGCAGCCGCGGGCCCGTAACGGCGGACACCAGTCCGCTGCAGTTGAGCACGTCACGGGTGCGCAGTCCCTCATCCGCTCTCTCGAAGAGGTGGGGTGCGACACCGTTTTCGGGATCCCGGGCGGCGCCATCCTCCCGGCGTACGACCCGATGATGGACTCCAAGAAGGTCCGTCACATCCTGGTCCGCCATGAGCAGGGGGCCGGCCACGCTGCCACCGGTTATGCGCAGGCCACGGGCAAGGTCGGCGTGTGTATGGCCACGTCGGGTCCGGGTGCCACCAACCTGGTCACCCCGATCGCCGACGCGCACATGGACTCCGTCCCGCTCGTCGCGATCACCGGGCAGGTCTCCTCGAAGGCGATCGGTACGGACGCGTTCCAGGAGGCGGACATCGTGGGCATCACGATGCCGATCACGAAGCACAACTTCCTGGTGACCAGGGCCGAGGACATTCCGCGGACGATCGCGGAGGCTTTCCACATCGCCTCGACGGGCCGTCCCGGTCCGGTCCTGGTCGACATCGCGAAGGATGCCCTGCAGGCGAAGACCACGTTCTCGTGGCCGCCCACGCAGGATCTCCCGGGTTACCGTCCGGTGACCAAGCCGCACGCGAAGCAGATCCGTGAGGCCGCGAAGCTGATCTGTCAGGCCAAGCGCCCGGTCCTGTATGTCGGTGGCGGCGTCATGAAGTCCGGTGCGACGGCTGAGCTGAAGGTCCTGGCCGAGCTGACCGGGGTCCCGGTCACCACCACGCTGATGGCGCTGGGTTCCTTCCCCGACAGCCACCCGCTGCACGTGGGCATGCCGGGCATGCACGGTGCGGTGACCGCGGTGACGGCGCTGCAGAAGTCGGACCTGCTGATCGCGCTGGGCACCCGCTTCGACGACCGCGTCACGGGCAAGCTGGACAGCTTCGCCCCGTTCGCGAAGATCATCCACGCGGACATCGACCCGGCCGAGATCGGTAAGAACCGTGCGGTGGACGTCCCGATCGTCGGTGACGCCCGCGAGGTCATCGCCGACCTGATCCAGGCCGTCCAGGCCGAGCACACCGAGGGCAACGCCGGCGACTACTCCGCCTGGTGGAAGGACCTCAGCCGCTGGCGCGACACGTACCCGCTGGGCTACGAGAAGCCCTCCGAGGACATGCTGTCCCCGCAGCAGGTCATCGAGCGGATCGGCCAGCTGGCCCCCGCGCACACCATCTACGCGGCCGGCGTCGGCCAGCACCAGATGTGGGCCTCACACTTCGTCAAGTACGAGGAGCCCCGCACCTGGCTGAACTCAGGCGGTGCCGGGACCATGGGTTACGCGGTTCCGGCCGCGATGGGTGCCAAGGTCGGCATGCCGGACCGTACGGTCTGGGCGATCGATGGTGACGGTTGTTTCCAGATGACCAATCAGGAGCTGGTCACCTGTGCGCTGAACAACATCCCGATCAAGGTCGCGATCATCAACAACGGTGCCCTGGGAATGGTCCGCCAGTGGCAGACCCTGTTCTACAACCAGCGGTACTCCAACACCGTGCTGCACGCGGACGAGACCGGCCAGGACACGGCGGTCGGCTCCCAGCTCGGCGAGTCCAGCGCCCCCCGCAAGGGCACCCGCGTCCCGGACTTCGTCAAGCTGTCCGAGGCCATGGGCTGCGTGGCGCTGCGGTGCGAGGACCCGGCCGACCTGGACCGGGTCATCGCCGAGGCCAACGCGATCAACGACCGCCCGGTGGTGATCGACTTCATCGTCCACGAGGACGCCATGGTGTGGCCGATGGTCGCCGCCGGCACCTCGAACGACGAGGTCATGGCCGCCCGGGGCGTCCGTCCCGACTTCGGCGACAACGAAGACGACTGAGCCGAGAGAGCCGAGAGAGAGAAAGACTCACATGTCCAAGCACACGCTCTCCGTCCTGGTCGAGAACACGCCCGGCATCCTCGCCCGGATCGCCGCGCTGTTCTCCCGCCGCGGGTTCAACATCGATTCCCTCGCGGTCGGTGTCACCGAGCACCCCGACATCTCGCGCATCACCATCGTCGTGAACGTCGAGGACCTCCCGCTGGAGCAGGTGACCAAGCAGCTCAACAAGCTGGTCAACGTGCTCAAGATCGTCGAGCTGGAGCAGCACAACGCCATCGAGCGCGAACTCGTTCTGGTGAAGGTCCGCGCCGACAACGAAACGCGCTCGCAGATCGTCGAGATCGTCCAGCTGTTCCGCGCCAAGACCGTCGACGTCTCCCCGGAGGCCGTCACCATCGAGGCCACCGGCGGCACCGACAAGCTGGGCGCGATGCTCAAGATGCTGGAGCCCTTCGGCATCAAGGAGCTCGTCCAGTCCGGCACGATCGCCATAGGGCGCGGCGGCCGGTCCATCACGGACCGCAGCCTGCGCGCGCTCGACCGCAGCGCCTGAGCCGACCGGGCGGCGCCGGTCCCCAGCACCCGGGACCGGCCCGCCGCTCGGATGGCGAGACCGAGAAACACCTATTCCGTTCCCCGCCGTACGGTGGGAGCAACACCAGCGCACCAAGGAGAGTTCCCAGTGGCCGAGCTGTTCTACGAGAACGACGCCGACCTGTCCATCATCCAGAACCGCAAGGTCGCGGTCATCGGTTACGGCAGCCAGGGTCACGCCCACGCGCTGTCGCTCCGCGACTCGGGCGTCGACGTCGTCGTCGGTCTGCACGAGGGCTCCAAGTCCAAGGCCAAGGCCGAGGAGCAGGGTCTGAAGGTCCTGCCCGTCGCCGAGGCGGCCGCCTGGGCGAACGTCATCATGATCCTGACGCCGGACCCGCTCCAGGCCGAGATCTACACCGAGTCGATCGAGCAGCACCTGAACGAGGGCGACGCGCTCTTCTTCGGTCACGGCTTCAACGTGCGTTACGGCTTCATCGCGCCCCCGGCCAACGTGGACGTGGCCCTCGTCGCGCCGAAGGGCCCGGGTCACCTGGTCCGCCGTCAGTACGAGGAAGGCCGCGGCGTGCCCTGCATCGCCGCCGTCGAGCAGGACTTCACCGGCTCCGCGTTCCAGCTCGCGCTCTCCTACGCGGCCGGTATCGGCGGTACCCGTGCGGGTGTCATCAAGACCACCTTCACCGAGGAGACCGAGACCGACCTGTTCGGTGAGCAGGCCGTTCTCTGCGGTGGCGCTTCGGCTCTGGTCAAGGCCGGTTTCGAGACCCTGACCGAGGCCGGCTACCAGCCGGAGATCGCGTACTTCGAGTGCCTGCACGAGCTGAAGCTCATCGTGGACCTGATGTACGAAGGCGGCCTGGAGAAGATGCGCTGGTCGGTCTCCGAGACCGCCGAGTGGGGCGACTACATCACCGGTCCCCGGATCATCACGGACGCCACCAAGGCCGAGATGAAGAAGGTCCTCGCGGAGATCCAGAACGGCGAGTTCGCCAACACCTGGATGGCCGAGTACAAGGCCGGTCTGCCGAAGTACAACGAGTACAAGAAGGCCGACGAGGCCCACCTCCTCGAGACCACCGGCAAGAAGCTCCGCAAGCTGATGAGCTGGGTCGACAACGACGAGAGCTGATCTCGCGCGTGGCGGGGCCGGGACGGTGCGTCCCGGCCCCGCCGCACCGCACCACCTGCACGCGGAATGCGGCCTCCTGGAGGCCCGCTTGTCCACCCCGGCCAATCACGGACGGGTGATCCTTCCGTAGCGGCGGAAATCCTTCCCGATTCCGCCACTACACTGCTCAACACAACGCGTCAGGCCCACAGTGTCGTGCGTCTTCCACGCGGCTACCCCCTCCACCGCCTGCGGCCGTCGGGACGGCCGTCCGCACTGGACTTGTGAGGACCCACGTGAGCTCGAAACCTGTCGTACTCATTGCCGAAGAGCTGTCGCCGGCGACCGTCGAGGCGCTCGGCCCGGATTTCGAGATCCGGCACTGCAACGGCGCCGACCGCGCTGAGCTGCTCCCCGCGATCGTGGACGTGGACGCCATCCTGGTCCGCTCCGCGACCAAGGTCGACGCCGAGGCCATCGCCGCCGCGAAGAAGCTGAGGGTCGTCGCCCGCGCCGGAGTCGGTCTGGACAACGTAGACGTCTCCGCCGCCACCAAGGCCGGCGTGATGGTCGTGAACGCCCCGACCTCCAACATCGTCACCGCCGCCGAGCTGGCCTGTGGCCTCCTCGTCGCCACCGCGCGCCACATTCCGCAGGCCAACACCGCGCTGAAGAACGGCGAGTGGAAGCGGAACAAGTACACGGGCGTCGAGCTCAGCGAGAAGACCCTCGGTGTCGTCGGCCTCGGCCGCATCGGCGTCCTGGTCGCCCAGCGCATGTCGGCCTTCGGCATGAAGATCGTCGCGTACGACCCCTACGTGCAGCCCGCGCGCGCCGCCCAGATGGGCGTCAAGATGCTGACGCTGGACGAGCTCCTCGAGGTCGCCGACTTCATCACCGTGCACCTGCCCAAGACCCCCGAGACCCTCGGTCTCATCGGGGACGAGGCCCTGCACAAGGTGAAGCCGTCCGTGCGCATCGTCAACGCCGCCCGCGGCGGGATCGTGGACGAGGCCGCGCTGTACTCGGCCATCAAGGAGGGCCGCGTCGCCGGCGCCGGCCTCGACGTGTACGCGAAGGAGCCCTGCACGGACTCCCCGCTGTTCGAGCTCGACCAGGTCGTCTGCACCCCGCACCTCGGCGCGTCCACGGACGAGGCCCAGGAGAAGGCCGGTGTCTCGGTCGCCAAGTCGGTGCGCCTCGCGCTCGCCGGCGAGCTCGTTCCGGACGCGGTCAACGTCCAGGGCGGCGTCATCGCCGAGGACGTCCGTCCGGGCCTGCCGCTCGCCGAGAAGCTCGGCCGCATCTTCACCGCGCTGGCGGGCGAGGTCGCGGTCCGTCTCGACGTCGAGGTTTGCGGCGAGATCACCCAGCACGACGTCAAGGTGCTCGAACTCTCCGCGCTCAAGGGTGTTTTCGAGGACGTCGTCGACGAGACGGTCTCCTACGTCAACGCCCCGCTGTTCGCGCAGGAGCGCGGCGTCGAGGTCCGTCTGACCACCTCCTCGGAGTCCCCGGACCACCGCAACGTGGTGACCGTCCGCGGCACCCTGTCGGACGGCCAGGAGGTGTCGGTCTCCGGCACGCTCGTGGGCCCGAAGCACCTTCAGAAGATCGTCGGCATCGGCGAGTACGACGTGGACCTGGCGCTCGCCGACCACATGGTCGTCCTGCGCTACACCGACCGCCCGGGCGTGGTCGGCGCTGTCGGCCGCATCCTCGGTGAGGCCGGCCTGAACATCGCGGGCATGCAGGTCGCCCGCGCCGAGGAGGGCGGCGAGGCCCTCGCGGTCCTCACGGTCGACGCCGAGGCTCCGGCGAACGTGCTCGCGGACATCGCCACCGAGATCGGCGCCGTCTCGGCACGCACGGTCAGCCTCGGCTGATCCAGCGCCAGTAGGCATACGCGAAGGGCCCGGGGGTTTCCCCGGGCCCTTTCGTGTGTACGGCGCCTACTGCCCTACGGGGCTCAGTGCGCGAGCGCTTCGCCCGCCTCCGCCCGCTCCGCCCCGGCCGGGGCGGGTGCTCCGCGGCCCCGCAGCAGGACCGTGGCGAGCACCGCCGCCGCGAGGAGCAGGACCGTACCGCCCCAGGCCGCGTACTGCATTCCGTGGACGAAGGCCTCGCGGGCCAGGGTCAGGACCTGTCCGCCCGGTGCGCCGCCGAGCTGCTGCGCCGCGGCGACGGCTCCGCCCAGGGTCTCCCGTACGGCGGGCTCGGAGTCCGCGAGGTCCGAGCGGTAGACGGCGGTGCCGAGGCTGCCCAGGACGGCCATCCCGAGGGCGCCGCCGAACTCCTGGCCGGTCTCCAGCAGGGAGGCGGCGGAGCTGGCCTTCTCGGCGGGGGCGGCGCCGAGCGCCATGTCGGAGACCAGGGACATCACGGTGACGATGCCGCTGGCCAGGACGCCGGCGCCGGTCAGCAGCAGCCACAGGGAGTCCGTGCCGACCAGGCTGATCAGGGCGAACCCGGCGGCGGCGAGGACGAAGCCGCCGGCGATGACGTAGGCCCGGTCGGTCTTCTGGGCGAGCACGGCGCTGACCGGGGCGGCGGCGCCGATGAGGACGGACGGCGCCAGGCTCCAGAGGGCGGCTTCGAGCGTTCCCATGCCGAGCACCGACTGCAGGTACTGGGTGTTGAAGTAGGCCGAGCCCATCATGGCGAAGGCGGCGATGGTGTTCAGGCCGATGCCGGCGCCGAAGCCGCGGACCCGGAAGAGGGCCCGGGAGACCATGGCGTCGTCACGGGTGCGCTGGCGGCGGAGGAAGGCGTATCCGAAGGCCAGGCCGGCGGCGATGCAGGCGGCGTAGAGCGGGCTGAAGCCCTCGGCGGCGATCTCCTTGAGGCCGTAGACCACCGGCAGTACGGCGGCCATGGACAGGGGCACGCTCAGCAGGTCGAAGCGGCCGGGGGCCGGGTCCTTGAACTCGGGGACCAGGACCGGGACCAGGGCGAGCAGGAGCAGCATCGCGGGCACGTTGATCAGGAAGACGGAGCCCCACCAGAAGTGGTTCAGCATCACGCCGCTCAGCACCGAGCCCAGCGCGATGCCGCCGGTCATGGCGCCGGACCAGATGGCGATGGCCTTGCCGCGCTGCTTGTCGTCCTGGAAGAGGTTGCGCACCAGGGCGAGCGTGGAGGGCATCAGGGTCGCGCCGCCGATGCCGAGCAGGACGCGGGCCGCGATGAGCATTTCGGCGCTGGAGGCGTAGGCCGCGGCGACGGAGGCGAGTCCGAAGGCCGCCGCGCCGATCAGCAGGAGCTTGCGGCGGCCGATCCGGTCCCCGAGCGAGCCCATCGTGATCAGCAGGCCGGAGAGGGCGAAGGCGTAGCTGTCGAAGATCCAGAGCTGCTGGGTGGAGCTGGGGTCGAGCTCCCGGGTGATGGCCGGGATGGCGAAGTAGAGGACGGAGACGTCCATCGAGACCAGGAGCAGGGGGAGCACGAGAACGGTGAAGGCGATCCATTCCCGGCGACCGGCGAGACGTGCTGCGGGGTTCGTCATGAGCAGTAATGTACAAGCGTCATAAACCTCTGTCTAGTACGTCTGTATAGATTTCTGGGACGGTTGTCTTATACGGATGTCTTGCTACCGTGGAGCCATGGGACATCGCGAAGATCTGCTGGAAGGCGCCAAGGAGTGCCTGGTCGAGAAGGGTTTCGTGCGCACGACCGCACGCGACATCGTCAAGGCCTCGGGCGCGAATCTGGCCTCCATCGGCTATCACTACGGCTCCAAGGACGCGCTCCTGACGCAGGCGTTCATCGCCTTGGTCGAGGAGTGGGGCGACCGGTTCACGGCCGGTGTGACCGGTGAGGGCGGCTCGCTGGAGCGCTTCCGTTCCGTGTGGGACGGCGTGCACGCCGGGCACGAGAAGTCGGGCCCGATCTGGGCGGCCAGCATGGAGGTCGCACTGACCCGGGAGCGGCTGCCGGAGCTGCGGGCGCTGCTCGCCGCCTCGCAGGGGGAGGGGCGCAAGGGGCTGGTCTCGATGTTCACCGGCGTGCCCGAGGAGCAGGTGACCGAGGACGAGCTGCGGACGACCGGCGCCTTCTACCAGGCCCTGCTCAACGGGTTCATGCTCCAGTGGCTCTTCGACCCGGAGTCGGCCGCGAGCCCGGCGGAGCTGACCGAGGGGATGCGGCGGGCGGCGGAGGCGATGGCGAAGGCGCCGGCGGCCGAGGCGGCCGCGGCGAAGCCGGACGCGGGCTGAGTCGAGCCGGACGCGGGCTGAGCGGAGCCGGACGCGGGCTGAGCCGGCCTTCTCCTGCCCCGGAACTACCCGTGCAGCCTGGCCGCCTTGAGGGACATGTGGAGCAGCAGCCGGTCCTCGCCCTCGTCCAGGTCCAGGCCGGTCAGCTGTTCCACTCGGGCGAGGCGGTAGTACAGGGTCTGGCGGTGGATGCCCAGGGCCGCCGCCGCGCGGCCCGCCTGCCCGGCGGAGTCCAGGAACACCTCGGCGGTCCGCGCCAGTTCGGTGTGGGCGGGGCCGAGAAGGGTGCGGGCCACCGGGTCGTCCAGGGCCTCCGCGGTCACGGAGGCCAGCATCCGGTAGGGCCCGATCGCGGACCACTGCGCGACCGGTCCCAGCCGCGGCTGCGCGATGGCGGCCCGCGCCGCCGCGGCGGCCTGCTGCCAGGCGGTCGGCAGCCCGGCGAGGGTCCGCAAGGGGTCGGACACCCCGGCGGTGACCCCGGCCGCGGCGCCAGCAGCGCCCGGCCCCGCCGTCGCGCGGGGCAGCAGGCGGGAGACGGCCGTCAGGGCCGGAGCCAGGGCGTCCGTGCCGCGGAGCCGGACCAGCACCGCCAGCGAACGCCCGGACGGGCCGCTGCCACCGGCCGGGCCGTCCGCGCCGGGCTCCTCCTCCGCGACTCCCCGCCAGGGGGCCACGCAGACCGCCGCCGCGCCGGGGACCGACGCCGGAGCCTCCCCGGGCCACGGGCTCACGCACACCGCCGCATGAGGTCCGTCGGCCCCCGGACCGAGTGCCACCCGTAGCGCCGCCACCGCCATGTCCTGCTGCCAGCCGCGCCCGGCGGTGAGCACCGCGCGGAACTCCCGGGACAGGTCGGCCCCCGCGCGGGCCTCCTCCGCGAGGAGGATCCCGATCCGCTGGGCCACCTCCATGGCCGCGGACAGCGCCCCCGCGTCGATGCCGGGCTCCTGGTCGAGGAGCCACACGTAGCCCTGGACGATGCCGCGGTAGCGCACCGGCAGGCAGATCCGGCCCCGGAAGACCCCGGCCTCCGGGGCCGCCGGGATCCGGACGGGGCCGGAGGCGCGGGCGATGCCGAAGCCCTCGAACCAGGACCGGACGGCCGCCGTGGACTGGCGGGTGAGGATCGAGCGGGTCCGTACCGGGTCCATGGCGGAGTCGTCGTCGCTGTCGTGGGCGCCGAAGGCGATGAGGCGGAAGTCCCGGTTCTCCAGCGTCGCCGGAGCGCCGAGCAGCGCCGAGATCTCGTCCACCAGGTCCTGGTAATCGCCCTTCACGCGGATATTCTCCCACCTCGCGACCGGGTCTTCAGACAGATGTATGAGATCCGGGCCACGGATGCGTGACAGCTGTCGATGGCAGAGGATCGTGGAGATCCCTAGGTTTCACGGTGGTTTTACTTGCGTTTTCCTGATGGCCGCCGTCGTCCCGGCATCGGCCTTTTGTCGGCTTCTGCCCGCCACCCGTTGGAGGTACCCGTGCTGGGTCCCGTGATCCTCGCCGCCTCACGCAGCGACAAGATGCGCCGCATCGTCTCCGCCGCCCCGGTGACCAAGCCCGTGGTGAATCGGTTCATCCCCGGTGAGACGGTCGATCAGGTCATCCCGATCGTCGAGGACCTCACGGGCAAGGGACTGGAGGTGACCCTCGACGTCGTCGGCGAGGACATCACCGCCGTGGAGCAGTCGCACGCCGCCCGCGACGCCTACCTCCAGCTCATCGAGCAGCTCGCCCACCTGGGCCTCGGCGAGACCGTCGAGATGTCCGTGAAGCTGTCGATGTTCGGCCAGGCGCTGGAAGGCGGCCACGAGCTCGCCCTCGCCAACGTGCGCCCGGTCGTCGAGGCCGCCGCCGCCATCGGCACCACCGTCACCCTGGACGCCGAGGACCACACCACCCTCGACTCGATGTTCGCCATCCACGAGGAGCTGCGCCGCGAGTTCCCGCAGACCGGCTGCGTGATCCAGGCGTACCTCTTCCGCACCGAGGCCGACGCCCGGCGCCTGGCCGCCGCGGGCAGCCGCGTACGGATCGTCAAGGGCGCCTACAAGGAGCCCGCCGAGGTCGCGTACCAGGACAAGGCCGAGATCGACAAGGCGTACGTCCGCATCATGAAGATCCTGATGGAGGGCGAGGGCTACCCGATGATCGGGTCCCACGACCCGCGCCTGATCGCCATCGGCCAGGAGCTCGCCCGCCAGGCGGGGCGCAAGCTCGACGAGTACGAGTTCCAGATGCTGTACGGCATCCGCGGCGAGGAACACCTGCGGCTGGCCGCGGAGGGCCACCGGATGCGCGTCTACACGGCGTACGGGACGGACTGGTACGGCTACTTCATGCGGCGCCTCGCCGAGAAGCCGGCCAACCTGCTCTTCTTCCTCCGCTCGATGATCACCAAGAACTAGGCACCCCGCCAGCTCAAGGCCCCTCCTCACCCCCCCAGCTCAAGGAGTTACCAGCCCCATGGATGCTGTGACCCAGGTCCCCGCGCCGGTCAACGAGCCGGTCCACTCGTACGCCCCCGGCACCCCGGAGCGCGCGCGCCTCGAGACGCAGCTCAAGCAGCTGTCCGAGAACCCGATCGACCTCCCGATGACCATCAACGGCGTCAAGCGGATGGGCGGCGGCGAGCGCTTCGACGTCGTGCAGCCGCACGACCACAAGTCGGTCATCGGCACCTACGCGAACGCCACCCAGGCCGACGCCCAGGAAGCCGTCGACGCCGCCCTGGCCGCCGCCCCGGCCTGGCGCGCGATGTCCTTCGACGACCGCGCCGCGATCATCCTGCGCGCCGCCGAGCTGCTGTCCGGTCCGTGGCGCGAGAAGCTGGCCGCGTCCACCATGCTCGGCCAGTCGAAGACCGCGCAGCAGGCCGAGATCGACACCCCGTGCGAGCTCGTCGACTTCTGGCGCTTCAACGTCCACTTCGCCCGCCAGATCCTGGCCGAGCAGCCCGGCGCGAACTCCGCCGGCGTGTGGAACCGCAGCGACCACCGCCCGCTCGAGGGCTTCGTCTACGCGATCACCCCGTTCAACTTCACGGCCATCGCCGGCAACCTGCCGACTGCCCCCGCCCTGATGGGCAACGTGGTCGTCTGGAAGCCCTCCCCGACGCAGACCCACTCCGCGGTCCTCCTCATGGAGCTGCTGGAAGCGGCCGGCCTGCCCAAGGGCGTCATCAACCTGGTGACCGGCGACGGCATCGCCGTCTCCGACGTGGCGCTGACCCACCCGGAGCTCGCGGGCATCCACTTCACCGGTTCGACCAAGACCTTCCAGTACCTGTGGAAGACGGTCGGCACCAACATCGAGAAGTACAAGTCCTACCCGCGCCTCGTCGGCGAGACCGGCGGCAAGGACTTCGTCGTCGCGCACCCGTCCGCGGACCGCGCGATCCTCAAGACCGCCCTGACCCGCGGTTCCTTCGAGTACCAGGGCCAGAAGTGCTCGGCGTCCTCGCGCGCCTACGTCCCGGCCTCGATCTGGAACGACGGCTTCAAGGAGGCCTTCGCGGCCGAGGTCGACGGCATCACCATGGGCGACGTCCGCGACCTGACGAACTTCATCGGCGCGGTCATCGACGAGCGCTCCTTCGCGAAGAACAAGGCCGCCATCGACCGGGCCATCGCCGACCCGACCTGCGAGATCGTCGCGGGCGGCACGTACGACGACTCCAAGGGCTACTTCGTCCGCCCGACCGTCATCGCGTGCACCGACCCGTCGAACGAGGTCTTCACGACCGAGTACTTCGGCCCGATCCTGGCGATCCACGTCTACGAGGACGCCGAGTTCGACGCGATGCTGGAGCAGATGGAGTCCGTCTCGGCGTACGCCCTGACCGGCGCCGTCATCGCGCAGGACCGCTACGCGGCCGCCGACGCGATGGAGAAGCTCCGCTTCGCGGCGGGCAACTTCTACATCAACGACAAGTCGACCGGCGCCGTCGTCGGCCAGCAGCCCTTCGGCGGCGGCCGCGCCTCGGGCACCAACGACAAGGCGGGCGCGGCGACCAACCTGCAGCGCTGGACCTCGACCCGCTCCATCAAGGAGACCCTGGTCCCGCCGACCGAGTACGGCTACCCCCACATGGGCTGACCCCAGCCCCGCTGAACCCCGCCCCCGCTCCGGTACCCCCAAGTCCGGAGCGGGGGCGGTTTCCATTTCCCGGCGGCCGCGGCCCTACGGGACGAGCACCACCTTGCCGAGGTTGCGGCGCTGCTCGATCAGAGCGTGCGCCCGGGCCGCCTCGGCGAGGGGGATCTCCTCGTGCACGGCGGTGCGCAGGGTGCCCGCGTCGCGCAGTTCCCACAGCTCGCGCCGCCAGCGCTCGTACAGCGCGGGCTTGCCGGTGGCGATCGCCCGCATCTGGAAGCCGATCACCGAGGCACCGCGGAGCAGGAGCTCGTACGCCTCGACCGTGCCGCCGCCCGAGCCGAAGGCCACAAGCCGGCCGCCGGTGGCCAGCGCCCGGACGGCGGGGCCGAGCAGGTCTCCGCCGACGCCGTCGAGGATCACGTCGTACGGGGCTCCCCAGTCGGCGTCCCCGTACAGGACGACCTCGTCGGCGCCCAGGCCCCGTACGAACTCCGCCTTGTCGGCGCTGCTCACGGCGGCGACGACGCGGCCCGCCCCGCCGGCCCTGGCGAACTGCAGGGCGAGCGTCCCCACGGCGCTGGCGGCCGCCGTGACCAGGACCGACTCCCCGGGCCGCACGCCCGCGGCCTCGTACGCGCCGCGCGCCACCAGCCCGCTGCGGACCAGGGCGACCGCCTCGACGGCGCTCGCGCCGTCCGGGATCGGGGAGGTCATCGCGGTGTTCAGGAGGGCGAACTCGGCGTAGGCGTCGGCGAAGCACAGCCCCGTGACGCGGTCGCCCACGGCGAAGGCGGTGACCCCCTCGCCGGTGGCGGCCACGCGCCCGGCCACCTCGCCGCCGAACGGCATCGGCTCGCTGCCCTCCCGGACCTTGCGGACGGTGGGCAGGGTCACCCCGATCGCCTCGGTCCGCAGGAGCACCTCACCGGGTCCCGGCTCGGGTACGGCGGCGTCCTCGGCGAAGAGGACTTCGGGGCCGCCGTTGACCTCGTAGCGGATGCGGAGCACGCGGGACCTCCCGTTGTCGATCTTGTACGAGGTCCCACGGTAACTTCGCGCGGCGCCCCGCGGCCCGGCGCCCTAGACCTCCACCAGGACCTGGTCCAGCGACTTGCGGACCAGGTCCGGGACCTCGCAGTCGTCTGCCGGATATCCGACCGGGATGACCGCGAAGGCCTTCTCGTTCTCGGGGCGGTCCAGGACGTGGGAGAGGAAGCGCATCGGGCTCGGGGTGTGGATCAGGGCGGCCAGGCCCGACAGGTGGAGCGCGGACAGGAGCATGCCGACCGCGATGCCGACCGACTCGTCCACGTAGTAGTGCTTGTGCTTCGTACCGTCCTCGCCGAGCCAGTAGCGCTGCTGGAAGACCACGATCAGGGCCGGGGCGTCGGTGAGGTGGGTCTTCACCGCATCCGTACCGATCGGGCGCAGGGCCGCGAGCCACTCGTCGCCGAGGCGGCCGTCGTAGGACAGCTGCTCCTCCTGCTCGGCGGCCGCCCGGATCTGCTCCCGCACGGCCGGGTCCTTGACCAGGACGAAGGTCCACGGCTGCTGGTGCGCCCCCGAAGGCGCGGTCGCGGCGCACGCGACGGCGTCCCGGACCACCTGCTCGGGCACCGGGTCGGGGGAGAAGTGGCGTACGGTCCTGCGCTCGTCCATCCGCACCCGCAACTCGGCGGCGCGCGCGAGGGATTCGGGCGCCGGCATCCGCTCGGGCCGGTAGGGGGCGGGACGGTACGGCTGGCCGTGGATCGGGGTCCACTGCTGGGTATCGGGAGACATGGGCCGAGTCTGCCGAGGCAATGGTCCAGACCGCCATACCCGCGTCGGCCGAATCCGGCCGGTGGGCGATATTCCCTGTCCGCATAGCGGAGCCGAGTGGCGGGGGAGCCCGCTCGGTACGATCGCGCCATGGGTGACTGGGACGCACGGGCCGTACGGGCCAGGCTGCGGCAGATGGCGTCGGAGGATCCGGAGGCCGCCCGCCACGGGGCCGGGAGCCACCGCTACGAGCTGGCCGCGCCGCTCTCCGAGGCGGAGATCCGCGCCTTCGAGGCGGAGCACGGGTGCAGGCTGCCCGCGGAGTACCGCTCGTTCCTCGCGACCGTGGGCGACGGCCCGGCCGGTCCCGCGTACGGGCTGATGCCGCTGACCACCCCGCACCCGGGGGCCGATGCGGACGGGGCCGCGCAGGGGGAGTGGGAGGACGACCGCCGGCCGGGCCGAATGGCGGCCCCCTGCCCTCTGCTGGAGCCGCGGCCCTTCGACGAGGGCCGGACCTTCGACCCGGACGAGGGCCTGACGCTCGGCACGCTCGTACTCGCCGACCACGGCTGCGGAATGTACTCGCGGCTCGTCCTCAACGGACCTCTGACCGGCCAGGTCTGGCACCTGGACCAGGACTTCGGCAGCTGCGCGCCAGAAGGCCCCGACTTCCGCTCCTGGTACACCGCCTGGCTGGAGGGGGCGCGATGAACGGCGGGCGGGCCGTGTTCCTGCGGCACACCGCGCAGCTCGCCGAGGGGGAGATGGGGCGGGTGCGGGAGCTGCTCGACGCCGTCTTCGAAGGGGATTTCTCCGACGAGGACTTCGAGCACGCGCTCGGCGGGATGCACGCGCTGGTGTACGAGGGCGGGGAGCTCCTCGCGCACGGCAGTGTCGTGCAGCGGCGGGTGCTGCACGCAGGGCGGGCGCTGCGGGTCGGGTACGTCGAGGCCGTGGCCGTGCGGGGCGACCGGCGGCGGTGCGGGCTCGGCGGGGTGGTGATGGAGGGGGTTGAGGGCGTCGTCGCGCGGGCCTACGAACTCGGGGCGCTCAGCGCCTCCGCCGCCGGGGCGCGGCTCTACGCCGGTCGGGGGTGGGAGGTGTGGGGCGGGGAGATCGGGGTGCTCGGACCGCGGGGGCCCGAGCGGCTCGCCGAGGAGGAGGGGTCGACGTACGTGTGGGGGCCGCCCGGCGGCGGGGTCCTGCTCGATCCCGCCGCCGGGCCGCTCCGCTTCGACTGGAGGAACGGGGACGTGCTGTAGGGGAGTCAGGACCCCGAGATGCTCGGTGCGCCCGATTCGATGTGGCCCGTGTAGCGGCGCGACCAGGTGCCGTCGGAGTCGGCCAGGATCGTGAAGTCGTACCAGCCGTTGCTGTAGGCGACCGCGTTGAAGTAGTCCTCGCGGAAGGAGTTCGCCGGGACGGTGTACGTCCACGGGCCGTCCGTGCGGTAGGCGTTCGGGCGGATGGTGAAGGTGACCGGCGAGGCCGAGCTGTTGGTCATCTTGAAGTAGACGGCGGTCTTGCCCGTGCTCGGCTCCACCGCGAAGCGGGACGCGACCTCGATCGACTTGCCGGCCTTCGAGGCGTCGCCGATGAAGCGGCGCAGGAAGCGGTTCGGTCCGTACATCGAGATGTCGTACTTGCCGGAGCCGCTGCCGGTGCCGATGTTGAAGTAGTCCGTGGACGTGGCGCCGACGTCGACCGTGTACTGCCAGGCGGCCGTGTCCCGGTACTGGTGCGGGTGGATCGAGAAGTGCGCCGCCGCCTTGGCCTCCGCGCCCGCGTTCGTCATCGAGAACCAGGCCAGGATCTTGCCGGAGGCCCCGAACTCGAAGCGGTCCAGGTTTCCGTTCACCTGGTACGGAAGGGCGCGCGCGGGCCGCGTCCCGGCCTCCTGCGCCGGCTGCGCGTTGTCCTGCGGCGCCGGGTTGGTGAGCGGGCCGCAGGTCGCCTGGCCGATGACCTTGGCCGTGGACGGGAGGCCCGCGGGGACCCCGTAGACCGGGTGCGCGAAGTCGAAGACGCCCGTCAGGTCGCCGGTGACCTTGCGGCGCCAGGCGCTGATGTTCGGGCAGAGGGCCTGGGTGCCCAGGGCGGTGGTCCACGTCTCCATGAAGCGCAGTACCGAGGTGTGGTCGAAGACCTCGGAGCTCACCCAGCCGCCGCGGGTCCACGGAGACATCACGATCATCGGGACGCGGAAGCCGAGCCCGATCGGGACGCCGTCGATGTACTCGCCGGCCGTGCCGGGCGGGGCGACCGGCGGCGGGACGTGGTCGAAGAAGCCGTCGTTCTCGTCGTAGTTGAGGAAGAGGACGGTGGAGTCGAAGACCTCGGGGTTCGCCGACAGGGCGCGGTAGACCAGGTCCACGAAGTGGGCGCCGTCGCCGGGCGGGGCGTACGGGTGCTCGGAGAAGGCCTCGTTCGCCACGACCCAGGAGACCTGGGGGAGGGTGCCGGCGACCACGTCCGCGCGGATGGCGGCGGCGATGTCGTCGGGGGTGGAGCCGGTGACCTTGGGGACGGAGCCCATGCCGCGGTCCCACAGGGGGTTGCCGGGCTTGGCGTCCGTGAACTTCTTGAAGTAGGCGAGCCCGTTGTCCCCGTAGTTGTCGTCCTTGTTCTGGTAGACCTTCCAGCTCATCCCGGCGCGCTGGAGGGCCTCGGCGTACGTCTCCCAGGTCAGCCCGGACTCGTCGCCGCCGTCCTTGCTGCCGGAGTCGACCTTGCCGCTCCACAGGAAGGTGCGGTTGGGGCCGGTCGCGCTCAGGGTGGAGCAGAAGTAGGCGTCGCAGATCGTGTAGTTGTCGGCGAGGCCGTAGTGGAACGGTATGTCGCCGCGGTCGAGGTAGCCCAGGGTGCGGGTGTTGCCGACACCGGTGACGAAGTTGTCCATGCGGCCCTTGTTCCAGGCCGCGTGCTGCGAGGTCCAGCTGTGCGGGAGGTCGCCGTTGCACTGGGCGAGGGTCTCGCCGTCCACCCCGCCCACGGCCGGGGTGTCGCTGAGCTTCCACGGGTACTGGCGGCCGCCCCAGTTGGGCTGGTTGAACGTGCCCCAGCCGCCCGGGATGTTGCCGGCGGCGCGGTCACTGAAGCCGCGGACACCCTTCAGCTTGCCGAAGTAGTGGTCGAAGCTGCGGTTCTCCTGCATCAGGATCACCACGTGCTTCACGTCGGTGATCGTGCCGGACGCGGCGGCAGCGGCCGCCGACGTCGGCGCGATCGCGGGCAGGGCGGCCCCTGCCATCAGCCCGGCGCCGATTCCCACGAATCCTCTGCGGCTGATCGGTGTCACTGGCTACTCGCCTCCAACTCAAGTGCCCCGCTGGCACATTGACGGCAAGCGTGGCGGCAGCCGGCTCAAAGGTCTACAGCCGTGCGGTAAGAACTCGGTGAACATCCGGGTGGCTGGAATCAGGCTTCGATGCGTACGAGCATCTTGCCCAGATTGTCCCCGCGGAACATGCCCAGGAAGGCGTCCACCGTGTGATCGAATCCCTGTACAACGGTGGTGTCGGTACCGATCCGGCCACTGCGCAGGTGCGGGACTAGGAGGTCTTCCAGCTCCTCCTGCAGATTGGTGTGATTGCGAACCAATACCCCTTCCAGGCGCAGCGACTTGTGTACGACCTCGAAGAGGTTGCGGGGCGCGGCGGGGGAGCGGTCGCCGTTGTACATCGAGATCCCGCCGACCCAGGCGATCCGGCCGAACTCGCGCAGCACGTCGATCGCGCCCTCCAGGTGGTCGCCGCCCACGTTGTCGACGTAGACGTCGATGCCGTCGGGTGCCGCCTTCGCGAGCTGCTCGCCGACCGGCCCGTCGTGGTAGTCGAAGGCCGCGTCGAAGCCGAGGGTCCCGGTGAGGTGGCGGACCTTCGCCGCCGAGCCCGCGCTGCCGATGATCCGGCGGGCGCCGAGGAGCCGGGCGATGTGGCCGGTGGCCGTTCCGACCCCGCCGGCCGCGGCGGAGACGAAGAGGTCCTCGCCCTCGCGCAGGGCCGCGGTGCGGGTCAGGGCGGCGTACGCGGTCAGGCCGGTGCCGCCGAGGATGGAGAGGTACGCCTCCAGCGGGACGCCCTCGTGGCCGCGCAGCTTGCGGGTGCCGCCGGTGCCCAGGGTGACGAGGGCGTGGGTGCGCCAGCCCTCGCGGTGGAAGACCAGGTCGCCCTCGGCGAGTCCGGGGTCGCGGGAGGCCAGGACCCGGCCCACCGAGCGGCCCTCCAGCGGGGCGCCGAGCTCGAAGCCGCCTTCGCCGCCGTCCATCAGCCCGCGGTGGTACGGGTCCACCGAGAGCAGCAGGTTCTCCACCAGGGCGGTACCGGGCCGCGGCTCGGGGACGGAGCTCTGGACGTAGGCGAAGTCCGAGGCGGCGGGGAAGCCGGTCGGTCGGGCGATCTGGTGGACGGCGTGAGCGGTGTTCGTGGTCATGGGGCCGACGCTAGGAGGGAATCACCGGGCCGGGCAGGGGGTTTGGCTCATGGAAGCCGCACACCCATGAATGACGCTCATAGAACGAGGTGAGGGCCGCGTGGCCGAGCTCCTCCCGCAGGAACTGCGGGTCCTGGTCGCCGTCGCCGAGAGCGGCGGCTTCTCCGCCGCGGCCGCCTCGCTGGGCCTCACCCAGTCGGCCGTCTCGCACTCGGTGCGCGGCAGCGAGGCCAAGCTCGGCGCGGTGCTCTTCGAGCGCGGCCGGACCGGCGCCTCGCCCACCCCGGCGGGGCAGCGGGCCGTCGGCCACGCCCGCCGGATCCTGCGGCTCTACGAGGTGATGGGCGCGGAGGCGCGCGGTGCGGGCCGGGCCGCGCCGCACCGGGAGGCCGTGGAGGGCGTGCTGCGCATCGCTGCCTTCCGCAGCGCGGCCCTGCACCTGCTGCCGCCCGTCCTGGGGCGGCTCGCCGCCCTGCACCCCGGCATCCGCCCGGAGGTCCGGGTGGTCCGCGAGATCGGCGCCGGCGCGGCGGGGGAGGTGGCCGCGGGCCGCGCGGACCTGGGCATCGCCACCCTGGGCGTGGCGCAGGGTGTACCGCCCGGCCTGCTGAGCGGGGTGCTCCTGGAGGAGGCGTACGCCCTGGTGCATCCGGCGGGCCATCCCGACCCGAAGGCGCTGCCGCTGATGGACTGGGACGAGAACTGCGGGTCCTACACGCGTGCCTGGTGGCTGGCGCAGGACTGGATCCCGCGGGCGACGGTCAAGGCGGAGGACGACGCGATGGTGCTGACCATGGTCGGCCGGGGGCTCGGCATGGCGATCATGCCCGAGCTGTCCCTCCGGGAGGCGACCGGAGCCGTCGACGTCACCGGTTTGGGCCCGGAGGGGCCGGTGAGACGCGTGGGGTACGTCACCACGCCGGAATCCGCCGCCACCCTCACCGTAAGGGCTCTGATCAGGGAACTCCGTGCCACGAACGGCTGAAATGGGGGTCCCGGAAGCGGCCTTCCGGGCGGTTCGGCGTCTCAGATACTAGGAAGTCCGAGTAATTGCGGGGACATACAGCGGGAGCTGCCCTAGCTTTGTAGAAGCCGAACGTCTCGCCGATCAGGCGAATGGCGGTCGAGAGCGCGCGCCCCATGGCAGGCAACCCCTGTCGCGCACCGCTCCCCGCCTCATCCGGCGCCTTGAAGGAACCCCTCATCCGTGGCCCCGCCACGTTGTGATCTCAAGGAGTCGATCACCATGACGCACACCCCCACCACCGCCGCCCGCCGCGTCCGCCGCTCCGCAGCCGCCGACGCCGACCGCAAGAACGCCGCCGCCGCCCTCCAGCGGGCGCTGGACCGGCGCGACAACGGCGGCTCGACCGGCCACTGAGCACACCCCCGGGCGCGCCCTCGGGCGTGCCCGGCCCCGGACATATCGCGTCCACATCGTGGACGCCATATGTCTGAGGGATGGGACAAGGAGTACGGTTCCACCATGTCGACCAGCATCAATCTCGCAGTGATCCCCGGTGATGGCATCGGCCAGGAAGTCGTGGCTCAGGGCCTCAAGGTCCTTACCGCGGTCCTGCCCCAGGATGTGAAGCTGGAGACCAAGGAATACGACCTCGGCGCCCAGCGCTGGCACCGCACCGGTGAGACCCTCCCGGAAGCGGAGCTCGAAGCCCTCAAGCACCACGACGCGATCCTGCTGGGCGCCATCGGCGACCCCTCGGTCCCGTCCGGGGTCCTCGAGCGCGGTCTGCTGCTGAAGCTCCGCTTCGCCTTCGACCACTTCATCAACCTGCGCCCGTCGAAGCTCTTCCCGAACACGGCCACCCCGCTCGCCGGCCGTCCGGAGATCGACTTCGTCGTGGTCCGCGAGGGCACCGAAGGCCCGTACACCGGCAACGGCGGCAGCCTGCGCACCGGCACCCCGGCCGAGGTGGCCACCGAGGTCAGCATCAACACGGCCTACGGTGTCGAGCGCGTGGTCCGTGACGCCTACGAGCGGGCCAACAACCGGCCGCGCAAGAAGCTGACGCTGGTCCACAAGAACAACGTCCTCGTGTACGCGGGCCACATGTGGAAGAACATCTTCGACAAGGTCGGCCAGGAGTACCCCGAGGTCACCACCGACTACCTGCACGTCGACGCCGCGACGATCTTCTTCGTCACGCAGCCCGAGCGCTTCGACGTCATCGTCACGGACAACCTCTTCGGTGACATCCTCACCGACCTGGCCGCCGCCGTGACCGGCGGAATCGGCCTGGCCGCCTCCGGGAACATCAACCCGACCGGCGCCTTCCCGTCCATGTTCGAGCCCGTCCACGGCTCGGCCCCGGACATCGCCGGCACCGGCAAGGCGGACCCGACCGCGACGATCCTCTCGGTCGCCCTCCTCCTGCGCCACCTGGGCTACGAGGCCCAGGCCGTCCGCATCGAGGACGCGGTCTCCGCCGACCTCGCCGAGCGCGACGGCACCTTCCGCTCCACCGACGCGATCGGCGACGCCCTCGCCGCGCGAGTAGCCGGCTGACCCGGTAGCCCCACCTCAAGGAAGCCGCCGGGTCGCGACCACCGCACCCGGCGGCTTTTCCTGTGCGGCCCCGGGTGCCACCATCTCCCCTGGGCCGCATTCACCCCGTTTCACCGAAGCCTCCTCCCGCGCGATAATCGAACGCGAGGCCGCGGAATACGGGGAAGCTCGGACGTCCTAGTACGCCGTGAGCGCGGTCCGCCATACACAACCGGTGAAGGACAAGCACTCATGACGACGCCCACGATCGAGCTGAAGCCCTCCTCGAACCCCCTGTCCGCCGCGGAGCGCGAAGCGATCCTGGCGAACCCCGGATTCGGCCGCCACTTCACCGACCACATGGTCACGGTCAAGTGGACCGAGGGCCGCGGCTGGCACGACGCCGAGCTGGTCCCGTACGCGCCGCTGTCGATGGACCCGGCGAACATGACCCTGCACTACGCGCAGACCATCTTCGAGGGCCTCAAGGCGTACAAGCAGCCCGACGGCACCGTCGCCACCTTCCGTCCGCGGGCGAACGCCGAGCGGTTCCAGTCCTCCGCCCGCCGCATGGCGATGCCGGAGCTGCCGGCCGACCTGTTCATCGCCGCCTGCGACGCCCTCATCAAGCAGGACCGCGACTGGGTGCCGGACTCCGGCGAGGCCTCCCTGTACCTGCGGCCCTTCATGTTCGCCAGCGAGGTCGGCCTGGGCGTGCGCCCGGCCAACGAGTTCCTCTTCATCGTCATCGCCTCGCCCGCCGGCGCGTACTTCCCCGGCGGGGTCAAGCCCGTCTCCGTCTGGCTCTCCGAGGAGTACGTCCGCGCCGCCAAGGGCGGCACGGGCGCGGCCAAGACCGGCGGCAACTACGCGGCCTCCCTCGTCGCGCAGGCCCAGGCCGCCGCGCACGGCTGCGACCAGGTGGTCTGGCTCGACGCCGTCGAGCACCGCTGGATCGAGGAGATGGGCGGGATGAACCTGTACTTCGTCTACGCGGACGAGGACGGGTCCCGGCGCATCGTCACCCCCGAGCTCACCGGCTCGCTCCTTCCGGGCATCACCCGCGACTCCCTCCTCACCATCGCCCGCGACCTCGGCTACACCGCCGAAGAGGGCCGGATCACCACCGAGGACTGGAAGCGCGACAACGAGAACGGCACCCTGACCGAGGTCTTCGCCTGCGGCACCGCCGCCGTCATCACCCCGGTCGGCTCGGTCAAGTCCGAGCGCGCCAACTGGACCCAGGGCAACGGTGAGCCCGGCGAGGTCACCATGAAGCTCCGCAAGGCGCTCCTGGACCTCCAGACCGGCCACGCCGCCGACACCCACGGCTGGATGCACCCGCTCGGCTAGCAGCCGCCCTCCCCGTACGCACGAAGGCCCGTACCCCCTCGATCAAAGGGGTACGGGCCTTCGTGCGTACGGGGAGCCCTGCCAGGGGTCCCGTGGGGTGGCCGGCTGCTACGCGGCCACCGGCTCCTCCGAGGCCGTGGGGGCCCCGGCGGTGACGGGTGCCTTCTCGCCGGCGGTCAGGGCCGCGTAGACCAGGCCGCCGGCCAGGCCGGAGAGGACGAAGGAGCAGTCCACTCCGCCGGTCAGGGCCAGCAGCGGGCCCTCGTAGAACGGGGTGGTCACGGCGAGCAGGCCGACGCCCGCGCCGATGGCCCAGGAGAGGGTGGCCTTGAGGTTCCAGCCGTTGCGGTACCAGTAGATCCCGCCCACCGAGCGGCGGTTGAAGACCTGGAGGGCGTCGGCGTCGTACTGCCCGCGGCAGCGGACGTAGCCGGTGAGGGTGATCACGGCCCACGGGGTGCCGATCGCGGTCAGCACCAGCACGAAGGAGGTCATCGCAGACTGGACGTTCCACTCGAAGGAGCCGACGAACACGAAGGCGGTGGCGACGGCGGCGGCGATCACGGTGGCCTTGGTGCGGGTGGCCTTGGGGACGATCGCGTCGAGGTCGAGGCCCATGGAGTACAGCATCAGCCCGGCGTTGCCCACCGACCCGGCCGCGGCGGCGACGAGCAGCGGGACCAGGTACCAGAGCGGCGAGGCGGCCACGAGCGGACCGGCGTAGTCCTCGGCGCCGGCGCGGGCGGCCAGCGCGGTGTAGGTGCCGAAGAGCTGCGGGATCAGCAGGCCGATCAGCAGCCCGAAGCCGGTGGCCCAGAGCACCTTGCGGGAGCTGTGCTTCGCGGGCGAGATGTAGCGGGTGTAGTCGCCGAGCAGGGTGATGAAGGCGACGGGCCCGCTGAGTCCGGCGGCGACGGCGGCGAGCAGCCAGGTCGGCCAGAAGGAGCCCAGCAGGTAGGTGTCCACGGGCGCGGCGGCGGTGAAGTCCGGGGCGTAGGCGTAGATGCCGATGGCCAGCAGGATCACCATGCCGATGGACAGCACCTTGCTCATGCGCAGCAGCAGCCGGTAGCCGAAGACGGCTCCGACGACGGTACACGCGGCGAGTACGCCGTACATCACGGCCCGGGAGACGCCGGTGTCCGGCAGCCCCGTGAGCCGGGAGAGCGCGCCGACCATGACGTCGCCGCCGATCCACAGGGTCAGGGCGGTGTAGCCGAGCGAGAGCAGCAGACCGACCACGGAGCCGACGAGTCGGCCGCGTACGCCGAACTGGGCTCCGCTGGAGGTGGAGAGGTTGGTCGCCGTGCGCAGGGACACGAGCGCCAGCGGCGCGGTGACGGCGATTCCGACGACGGTGCCGGTCACGATGGCGGTGAGCGACGGCCACAGACCCAGTCCGAAGGACGGGGGCAGCCAGCCGAAGACGATCACACCGAGGCAGAGATTGGAGCCGAGGAGGATCGAGATCAGGTCACGGGGACCGCTCGTTCGCTCCTCTTCCGGGATGGTGTCGACTCCGCGCTGTTCGATGGGCATGGGGGGACTCCCTTGGCAGGGCGGGGGGTGGCAAAGCATTGTTTGAGCGACACTCAATGTGACCTAAGGCCTGGTCCCAGGTCAATGCTTCATTGCGGAGAAATGAAGAGTTAGAGTGATGCTCTAACCCATCGACTCAAAGGGTGGTGGATCGGCGTGCGGCTGACCCCTACGGAGCGCGACCGGCTGCTGCTCCGCAGCGCTGCGGAACTGGCCAGGGCCCGACGGGCCCGCGGACTCAAACTCAACGTCCCGGAGGCGACCGCGCTCATCGCGGACACCGTCTGCGAGGCCGCGCGCGACGGCAAGCGGCTGGCGGAGGCCATCGAGGAGGCCCGCTCCGTGCTGGGCCCGGATGACGTCCTGCCCGGCGTCAGCGACGTGGTCACCGAGGTGCACGTGGAGGCCGTCTTCGACGACGGATCCCGCCTCGCCGTGGTCTCCTCCCCGATCCGGGGCGCCCTCGGACTGGGCGAGAACGCCCCCGGCGCGGTCGTGCCCGGCCCCGGCGCCCCCCAGCCGGAGCCCACCGTCCACCTCCACGTGCGCAACACCGCCTCCGTGCCGGTGAGCGTCACCTCCCACTTCCACTTCTTCGAGGCCAACCCGCGCCTCGACTTCGACCGCGCGGCGGCGTACGGCATGCGCCTGTGCGTACCGGCGGGCTCCTCCGTACGGTTCGACCCGCACGGCGAGGGTGAAGTCGGCCTCGTCCCCATCGGCGGGGACCGCATCGCGATCGGCTTCGCGGGGCTGGTCGACGGACCGCTGGACGCGCCCGGCGCGAAGGCCGAGGCCCTGCGCCGCGCGGCGGCCTGCGGCTACCTCGGCACCGAGATCACCGACGTCGTGGACGGAGACCAGGCGTGAGCAAGCAGACCCGGCACAGCGACCACTGCGCACCTGGCAGCCGGCACATCGACCCGCACGAGTACGCCTCCGTCTTCGGCCCCCGCGCCGGGGACCGGGTCCGCCTCGGCGACTCCGGGCTGACCGTGCGCGTGGAGTCCGATTCCCAGAAGCCCGGGGACGAGTTCCTGGCCGGCTTCGGCAAGACCGCCCGCGACGGCCTGCACCTCAAGGCCGCCGCCGTCCGCGACACCTGCGACGTCGTGATCAGCAACGTCCTGGTCATCGACGCCGTCCTCGGCATCCGCAAGGTCTCCATCGGCATCCGCGAAGGCCGCATCCACGCGATCGGCCGGGCCGGAAACCCCGACACCCTCGACGGGGTGGACGTGGTCGTCGGCACGGGCACGTCGATCGTCTCCGGCGAGGGCATGATCGCCACCGCCGGCGCCGTCGACACCCACGTCCACCTGCTCTCCCCGCGCATCATGGAGGCCTCGCTCGCCGCGGGCGTCACCACGATCATCGGCCAGGAGTTCGGCCCGGTCTGGGGCGTGGGCGTCAACTCCCCGTGGGCGCTCAAGCACGCCTTCAACGCCTTCGACGCCTGGCCCGTCAACATCGGCTTCCTGGCCCGCGGTTCCTCCTCGGACCCGGCCCCGCTGATCGAGGCCCTCGCCGAGGGCGGCGCCTCCGGCTTCAAGGTGCACGAGGACATGGGCGCCCACACCCGCGCCCTGGACACCGCCCTGCGCGTGGCCGAGGAGTACGACGTACAGGTCGCCCTGCACAGCGACGGCCTCAACGAGTGCCTCTCCGTCGAGGACACCCTGCGCGTCCTGGACGGCCGCACCATCCACGCCTTCCACATCGAGGGCTGCGGAGGCGGACACGTCCCCAACGTCCTGAAGATGGCCGGCGTCCCGAACGTCATCGGCTCTTCCACCAACCCGACCCTGCCCTTCGGCCGGGACGCGGTCGCCGAGCACTACGGGATGATCGTCTCGGTCCACGACCTGAAGCCGGACCTGCCCGGCGACGCCGCCATGGCCCGCGACCGGATCCGCGCCGGCACGATGGGCGCCGAAGACGTGCTCCACGACCTGGGCGCCATCGGGATCACCTCCTCCGACGCCCAGGGCATGGGTCGCGCCGGCGAGACCATCCGGCGCACCTTCGCGATGGCCGCCAAGATGAAGGGCGAGCTGGGCCCGCTGGCCGGCGACGGCGAGGGCGACGACAACGCCCGCGTGCTGCGCTACATGGCGAAGCTGACCATCAACCCGGCCATCGCCCACGGCCTGGCCCACGAGATCGGCTCCATCGAGGTCGGCAAGCTCGCCGACATCGTGCTGTGGCGCCCGCAGTTCTTCGGCGCCAAGCCGCAGCTGGTCCTCAAGTCCGGCTTCCCGGCCTACGGGGTCACCGGCGACCCCAACGCCGCCACCGACACCTGTGAACCGCTGGTCCTCGGCCCGCAGTTCGGCTCGTACGGGGCCACCGCCGCCGATATCTCCGTCGCCTTTGTCTCGGCCGCCGCGGCGGCCCTGGGCAGCGACGAGATGCCGACCCGCCGCCGCCGCGTAGCCGTCCGCGGCACCCGCGGCATCGGCCCCGGCGACCTCCTCCTGAACTCCCGGGTGGGCGCGGTCGATGTGGACGCGCGCAGCGGCCTCGTCTCCCTCGACGGGGAACCGCTGCGCTCCGAAGCGGCCGATTCGGTCTCCCTCAACCGCCTGTACTTCTTGTAAGCCGTTAGGACCCCTGCCATGACTGCACAGCCCGCAAAGCCCGCGAACGACGGCTTCCGGATGCCCGCCGAGTGGATGCCCCACGAGCGCACCTGGATGGCCTGGCCCAGCCCCAACCCGACCTTCACCAACGAGACCGAGCTGGCCGAGGCCCGCCAGGCCTGGGGAGCCGTCGCCCGCGCGGTGCGCACCTACGAGCCCGTGACCCTCGTCGTGTCACCCGGCGACGCCGACAGCGCCCGCGCCATCGTCGGAGACGATGTGGAGCTGGTCGAGCGCGAGCTCGACGACGCCTGGATGCGCGACATCGGCCCCACCTTCGTCACCAACGACGCCGGAGAGCTCGCCGCCGTCGACTGGACCTTCAACGGCTGGGGCGCCCAGGAGTGGGCCCGCTGGGACCACGACTCGAAGATCGCCCGGCACGTGTCGGAGATCGTAGGGACCCGTACCTACAGCACCAACCTGGTCAACGAGGGCGGCGCCATCCACGTGGACGGCGAGGGCACCGTGCTGCTCACCGACACCGTGCAGCTGGGCAAGGGCCGCAACGCCGACTGGACCCGCGAGCAGGTGGAGGCCGAGATCCACGCCCACCTGGGCACCACCAAGGCGATCTGGCTCCCGTACGGCCTGGCCGGCGACTACGGCACCTACGGCACCCAGGGCCACGTGGACATCGTCGCGGCCTTCGCCCGCCCCGGCGTGGTCATGGTCCACTCCCAGCCCGACCCGGCCCACCCGGACCACGAGCGCGGCAAGACCATCGCCGCCATCCTGCGCGCGTCCACCGACGCCCGGGGGCGGCAGCTGGAGGTCGTGGAGATCCCGGCGCCGACCGTGCTGGAGGAGGACGGGGAGTGGGTCGACTACTCCTACATCAACCACTACCTCTGCAACGGCGGGGTGGTCCTGTGCGCCTTCGACGACCCGCGGGACGAGGAAGCGGCCGAGATCTTCCGCGGTCTCTTCCCCGAGCGGACCGTGACGCTCGTCGACGCACGTACGATTTTCGCCGGGGGTGGCGGTATCCACTGCATCACCCAGCAGCAGCCGAAGGTCTGACCCGTCCCGGGCAACGGGACGGCGGACCGGACGGCGGACCCGAACGAGGAGTGGGCCATGGTGGCGGGTGAAGTACGTGCCGCGCGCAAGAACGCGCCGCCGCGCGAAGACGTACTGGTCGCCGCCATGGCCACCATCGCCGAACGCGGTCTGGACGGCCTGACCATGGCCGGCCTGGGCCGCGAGGTCGGCATGAGCAGCGGCCACCTCCTCTACTACTTCCGCACCAAGGACGAGCTCCTGCTCCAGACCCTGGAGTGGAGCGAGGCGGCCCTCGGCGCCGAGCGCCGCGCCCTGCTCTCCCGTCTCGGCCCGGTCCGCGAGCGCCTCCAGGCGTACGTGGACCTGTACGTGCCCCGGGAGGCCCGGGACCCGCACTGGACCCTGTGGCTGGAGGTCTGGAACCGCTCGCAGAACGCCGGACCGGGGGAGCGGGGCCGCCAGGCGGCCATCGAGGGCGCCTGGCACCGCGACCTGGTGGCGCTGCTCGCCGAGGGCATCTCGCGCGGGGAGTTCCGCCCGGTGGACCCGGACCGCTTCGGAGCCCGGCTGCGGGCTCTGCTCGACGGGTTCAGCATCCAGGTCGCCGTCGGCCTGCCGGGGATAGGGCGGGGCGACATCCTGGCCCACGTCTCGGAATTCCTCGACGAGACGCTCGTATCGTGAGACGTCCGTCCATTCGCGTGGACGCCTGTGCCACACTGCGGACGTGCCTGCTCAGCTCATGATTATGGACAGCAGCGCGCCGGTCCGCAGTGACCGCTGAACCGTGGAAGAACTTCGCGGAAGCGGCCATCGTGCCCCAGACCCGCGCGCAGACCTCTCGCACCCGCGAGAGGTTTTTTCGTTTTCCGGCCCAAACATGCCGGGAGCGGGCAGCGCGCGATGATGGGGGCAGTGGAGCCAGGGCATCCGGAACCACTCATCCGACAGGAGTCAGATCAGCATGACGACGACAGAGGCGACTGAGCCGACTGCCCCGAGCTCGGGTCCCGGCCCCGATGACGGCTTCCACGTCTTCGACACGACCCTGCGCGACGGCGCCCAGCGTGAGGGCATCAACCTCACGGTCGCGGACAAGCTGACGATCGCCCGGCACCTGGACGACTTCGGGGTGGGCTTCATCGAGGGCGGCTGGCCCGGCGCCAACCCCCGCGACACCGAGTTCTTCTCCCGCGCCCGCGCGGAGATCGACTTCAAGCACGCGCAGCTGGTGGCCTTCGGCGCGACCCGCAGGGCGGGCGGCTCGGCCGCCACCGACCCGCAGGTCCGCGCCCTGCTGGAGTCCGGCGCCCCGGTGATCGTGCTGGTGGCCAAGTCCCACGACCGGCACGTCGAGCTGGCCCTGCGCACCACCCTCGACGAGAACCTGGAGATGGTCCGCGACACCGTCTCGCACCTGGTCGCCCAGGGCCGCCGGGTCTTCGTCGACTGCGAGCACTTCTTCGACGGCTACCGGGCCAACGCCGAGTACGCCAAGTCCGTCGTGCGCACCGCGCACGAGGCCGGGGCCGACGTCGTCGTCCTGTGCGACACCAACGGCGGCATGCTGCCCGCGCAGATCACCGCGACCGTCGCGACCGTGCTCGCCGACACCGGCGCCCGCCTGGGCATCCACGCCCAGGACGACACCGGCTGCGCCGTCGCCAACACCCTGGCCGCCGTGGACGCGGGCGCCACCCACGTCCAGTGCACCGCGAACGGCTACGGCGAGCGGGTCGGCAACGCCAACCTCTTCCCGGTCGTCGCCGCGCTGGAGATCAAGTACGGCCGCACCGTCCTCCCGGCCGGCGCCCTGGCGGAGATGACCCGCATCTCGCACGCCATCGCGGAGGTCGTCAACCTCACCCCCTCCACCCACCAGCCCTACGTCGGCGTCTCCGCCTTCGCGCACAAGGCGGGCCTGCACGCCTCGGCGATCAAGGTCGACCCGGACCTGTACCAGCACATCGACCCCGAGCGGGTCGGCAACACCATGCGGATGCTGGTCTCCGACATGGCCGGCCGGGCCTCCATCGAGCTCAAGGGCAAGGAGCTCGGCGTCGACCTCGGCGGGGACCGCGCGCTGATCTCCCGGGTCGTGGAGCGGGTCAAGGAGCGCGAGCTCCAGGGCTACACCTACGAGGCCGCCGACGCCTCCTTCGAGCTGCTGCTGCGCGCCGAGGCGGAGGGCCGGGCGCGCAAGTACTTCCGGATCGAGTCCTGGCGGGCCATCGTCGAGGACCGCCCCGACGGCACGCACGCCAACGAGGCCACGGTGAAGCTGTGGGCCAAGGGCGAGCGGATCGTCGCGACGGCGGAGGGCAACGGCCCGGTCAACGCCCTGGACCGGGCGCTGCGGGTCGCCCTCGAACGCTTCTACCCCCAGCTGGCGAAGTTCGAGCTGATCGACTACAAGGTCCGCATCCTGGAGGGCAAGCACGGCACGGAGTCCACGACCCGCGTGCTGGTCACCACGACGGACGGCTCCCGCGAGTGGAACACGGTCGGGGTGGCCCCCAACGTGATCGCAGCCTCCTGGCAGGCCCTGGAAGACGCCTTCACCTACGGCCTCCTGCACGCGGGCGTCGAGCCGGCGGAGTAGTGCGGACCTGCCTCACCGGGACTTCGGGCCGGTGGGGCAGGAGGCCGTTGGCCCTTATGTCCCGCTCACACAGGAATTCGCCCGTTCCGGTAGCGTCGTGACTATGAGGACCAGGCTTATATCCGTACGTTTCGGCCCCCTGCTCGCGGGTCTGCTGCTGGCCCTGTCCGCGACCGCTCTGCTGGTCGCCCCGCAGGCGTCTGCGGCCGACGGGACCACCACCGTGGCCGAGGCCCTGAAGAAGGGCCCGGTCTACGTGGACCCCCGGGCCGAGGCGCAGCTTTCGCCCGCGCAGGCGGACGCGCTCGCGAAGAAGATCAAGGACGCCGGGAAGCCGGTCTTCGTGGCCGTGCTGCCGGCCGGCGCGGAGTTCCCCGCCGACAGCGTGCTGCGCACGATCCGTACCGAGACCGGGATCACCGGGCTCTACGCGATCCGGCTCGGCGAGGGGTTCAACGCGGGCGCGGACAAGGCCGTCATGCCGAACAATGCCGTCCGCAACCTGGTCGACGCCGTCAAGGCGGGCGGGCCGGTCGACGCGAACGCCGAGCTCAACAACTTCGTGGACCAGGCCCTGAGCCAGGCCAAGGGCAAGGCCCCGGCCTCCTGGGGCGGCGCGAGCGCCGACGGCGGGTCCCCGGCCGGAGCCCTGATCGGCCTCGGCGCGGTGGCCGCGGTCGGCGGCGGCGGTGCGTACCTGCTGGTCAAGCGCAACCGGAAGAAGAAGGAAGAGATCCGCCGCGAGGCCGTCGCCCGGCTCGGCGTGGTCGTGGATGAGGACATCACGGCCTTCGGCGAGGAGCTCGACCGACTGGACTTCCACCCCGGCGAGCCCGGCGCCGACGACGCGATGCGCGGGGACTACGAGCAGGGCCTGGACTCGTACGAGAAGGCCAAGCAGATCATGGCTTCGGTGCAGTACCCCGAAGAGGTCAAGGGGGTCACCCAGGCGCTGGAGGACGGCCGCTACGCCCTGGCCCGCCTCGACGCGCGCCGGCAGGGCAAGCCGCTGCCCGAGCGCCGCGCCCCCTGTTTCTTCGACCCGCGCCACGGGCCGAGCACCGAGGACGCCACCTGGGCCCCGGCGGGCGGCGCCGCGCGCACGGTCCCGGTCTGCGCGGCGGACGCGGTGCGGCTGCGCGACGGTCAGGACCCGGCGGTCCGTACGGTCGACACCGAGCACGGTCCGCGCCCCTACTACGACGCCGGCCCGGCGTACGGTCCCTGGGCCGGCGGCTACTTCGGCGGCGGCATGCTGCCCGGTCTGCTCATGGGCACGATGCTCGGTTCGATGATGTCCAGTCCGGCCTACGCCTCCGACTTCGGCGGCGGCAACGGATTCGACGGGGGTGGCTTCGGCGGGGGCGACGTCTCCGGAGCCGACTTCAACCCGTCCGACTTCGGCGGCGGGGACTTCGGCGGCGGAGGGGGCTTCGACGGCGGTGGCGGCTTCGGAGGGGGCGACTTCTGAGGGGGCGACTTCTGAGCCGCCCCGGTTCCGCCCTCGGTTCCGTCCTCGGTCCCTGAGGGTCAGGCCTTCTTGATGGCCGAGATGTCGAAGGTCAGCTTCACCTTGTCGCTGACCATGACGCCGCCCGTCTCCAGGGCCGCGTTCCAGGTCAGGCCCCAGTCGGAGCGCAGGATCTCGGCGGAGCCCTCGAAGCCGACGCGCTCGTTGCCGTAGACGTCGGTGGCCGAGCCGTTGAACTCCAGGTCGATGGAGAGCGGGCGGGTGACGTCCTTGATCGTCAGCTCGCCGTCGATCCGGTAGGTGTCGCCGCCGGTCTGCGCCGCCGAGGTGGAGCGGAAGGTCATCAGCGGGAAGGTCTCGGCGTCGAAGAAGTCGCCGGAGCGCAGGTGGCCGTCGCGGTCGGCGATGCCGGTGTCCACGGAGGCGATCTTCACGTCGATGACGGCGGTGGAGCGGGCCGGGTCGCTGCCGTCCAGGTGCAGGGTGCCCTCGTGGTCGGAGAAGGTGCCGCGGACGTTGGTGACCATCGCGTGCCGGACGGTGAAGCCGATGCTGGTGTGGGCGGGGTCGATGACGTAGTCGCCGGTGAGCTCGGCGAGGGCCGGGTCCACCTCGAGCGTGGCGGCGGCGGTGGTCTGGGGGCGGCGGGTGAAGAGACCCATGGCTTCCTCCTCGGTGGCGCGCCGAGTGTGTTCAGCGCGGTGCGTGTTCGTTGAAGTTTCAACAAGAAGGACGCTAGACCCATTCCGTTCAAATTTCAACATCTAGGTCGCGTGCCGGAGGGTTTTGTGGGGTGCCCACAAAGGACGAAGGTCCCGACTAGTGGTCCTCGCTCATCGCCTCGCGGTTCTGTCCGGGCCGGACAGCGGAAGACACCCGACACTGTGCGGATTCGACGGAGGGTTTTGAGGGTCCCGCTTCGTAAGGTCGGTACATGACCGTTGTGGACCAGATTCCGAGCGAGCCGACCGACGCCCGTGGGCGAGTGGCCGAGCTGCACGCCCTGCGTGAGCAGGCGCGGCGCGGCCCGAGTGAGCGGGCAACCGAAGCGCAGCATGCCAAGGGCAAGCTGACCGCTCGTGAGCGCATTGCGCTGCTGCTCGACGAAGGTTCCTTCAAGGAGGTCGAGCAGCTGCGTCGTCACCGGGCGACGGGGTTCGGCCTGGAGGCCAAGAAGCCCTACACGGACGGTGTGATCACCGGCTGGGGCACGGTCGAGGGCCGTACGGTCTTCGTCTACGCGCACGATTTCCGGATCTTCGGTGGTGCGCTGGGCGAGGCCCATGCCACGAAGATCCACAAGATCATGGACATGGCCATCGCGGCCGGTGCCCCGCTGGTCTCCCTCAATGACGGTGCCGGCGCCCGTATCCAGGAGGGTGTTTCCGCCCTCGCCGGTTACGGCGGCATCTTCCAGCGCAATACGAAGGCCTCGGGTGTCATCCCGCAGATCAGCGTGATGCTCGGCCCGTGTGCGGGTGGCGCGGCGTATTCGCCGGCGTTGACGGACTTCGTGTTCATGGTCCGTGAGACCTCGCAGATGTTCATCACCGGCCCGGACGTGGTCCGTGCGGTGACCGGCGAGGAGATCACCCAGAACGGCCTCGGCGGCGCGGACGTGCACGCGGAGACCTCGGGCGTGGCGCACTTCGCGTACGACGACGAGGAGACCTGCATCTCCGAGGTCCGCTACCTCATCACGATGCTCCCCTCCAACAACCGCGAGAACCCCCCGGTCCACGAGACGACCGACCCCGCCGACCGGCGCTCGGAAGTCCTGCTGGACCTGGTGCCCGCCGACGGCAACCGCCCGTACGACATGCTCAAGGTCATCGAGGAACTCGTCGACGAAGGCGACGTCCTGGAGATCCACGAGCGCTGGGCCCGCAACATCATCTGCGCCCTGGCCCGCCTGGACGGGCAGGTCGTGGGCATCGTCGCCAACCAGCCCGGCCACCTCGCCGGGGTCCTGGACATCCACGCCTCCGAGAAGGCGGCGCGCTTCGTCCAGCTCTGCGATGCGTTCAACATCCCGATCATCACCCTCCTGGACGTGCCCGGTTTCCTGCCGGGTGTCGACCAGGAGCACGGCGGCATCATCCGTCACGGCGCCAAGCTGCTGTACGCGTACTGCAACGCGACGGTGCCGCGGATCTCGCTGATCCTGCGCAAGGCGTACGGCGGTGCGTACATCGTCATGGACTCGCAGTCCATCGGTGCGGACCTCACCTATGCCTGGCCGACCAACGAGATCGCGGTGATGGGTGCCGAGGGCGCCGCGAACGTCATCTTCCGCAGGCAGATCGCGGACGCCGAGGACCCCGAGGCGATGCGCGCGCGGATGGTCAAGGAGTACAAGGCCGAGCTGATGCACCCGTACTACGCGGCCGAGCGCGGCCTCGTCGACGACGTCATCGACCCCGCCGAAACCCGCGAGGTCCTCGTCGCCGCCCTGTCGATGCTCCGCAACAAGCACGCCGATCTGCCGTCCCGCAAGCACGGCAACCCGCCGCAGTAAGAGGAGACAAGCCACCGATGAGCACCGACACGCTGCTCCGCGTCGAAAAGGGCAACGCCGAGCCCGAGGAACTGGCCGCGATCACCGCGATCCTCCTCGCCCGCGCCGCCGCCACCCCCGAGGACACCACCGCCGCCACCGGCCGTTCCCAGGCCGGCTGGCGCCGCCTGGAGCGCACCCCCGGCTTCCGCGCCCCGCACAGCTGGCAGGGCTAGGAACCGCAGGCAGCAAGCAAAAGGCCCCCCGCACTCCTCGGAGTGCGGGGGGCCTTTCGCGTACGGCGCCGGACGGCTACCGCAGGCGGGCCATGAGGGCGTGCTCGACCAGGGTGATGAGCGCGCTCTTGGCGTCCCCGCGGTGGCGGGCGTCGGTGGTGATGATGGGGGCGTCCGGGCCGATCTGCAGGGCCTCGCGGACTTCCTCCGGGGTGTACGGCTGGTGGCCGTCGAAGCCGTTGAGGGCGATGACGAACGGCAGGCCGCTGTTCTCGAAGTAGTCGACGGCGGGGAAGCAGTCGGCGAGACGGCGGGTGTCGACGAGCACCACGGCGCCGATCGCGCCGCGCACCAGGTCGTCCCACATGAACCAGAAGCGGTCCTGACCGGGGGTACCGAAGAGGTACAGGATCAGGTCCTGGTCCAGGGTGATGCGGCCGAAGTCCATGGCGACCGTGGTGGTCGTCTTGTCCCCGGTGTGGGTGAGGTCGTCGATACCGGCGGAGGCGCTGGTCATGACGGCCTCGGTGCGCAGGGGGTTGATCTCGGAGACGGCGCCCACGAACGTGGTCTTGCCCACGCCGAAGCCGCCCGCCACCACGATCTTCGCGGAGGTGGTGGAGCGAGCAGGAGCCGCTCCGCCGTTAGAGCTTGCGAAGTCCACTGAGCACCCTTTCGAGCAGTGTCACGTCTGGCTGGCCGCCGGCGGACTCGTCGCCGCCGGGCTGGTGGATGGCGACGAGGCCCGCCTCCGCCAGGTCGGCGACGAGGATCCGGGCGACACCAAGAGGAATGGAGAGAAGTGCCGAGATCTCGGCGACCGACTTGATCTCGATGCAGAGCCGGCAGATGCGCTGGTGCTCGGGCAACTGCCCTTGCAGACGCGCGGGATCGGCCGTGGTGCTGACCAGTGCCTCGATGGCGAGCTGGTAGCGCGGCCTGGTACGACCGCCGGTCATCGCGTACGGACGGACCAGCGGGTTGTGCGCCTGCGGAGCCTGCGGACGCGAAGCGCGCGGAGGCTGCTGCGAAGGCCGGTAAGGCTGTTGGGGCTGCTGGGGCTGACCGTACTGCGGCTGCTGGTAGGGCTGCCGCTGGTAGGGCTGTCCCGCGGGGTTGTGCTCCGGCGAGGGCCGGTTGCTGGGAGCGGAAGGGAAATTGAAGCGGTTCTGGTCGTGCCCACCCTGCGGCTGCTGCGCGCCGCCATAGGGATGTCCTCCGGGTGTTGTCACGTTTCCTCCTCCGACTCCAAGAACGCAGTACTCCCTGTGGAACCGCGCCACCGCACCCTATGGTGCGATGGCGCGAAACGCACTGCCTGTCTGCTAGTTGAGCAGGCTGCCCTGCAATTCGGCGCGCAGGTCCGGAGTGAGGACACTGCCCGCACGGTCCACGAGAAGGGCCATCTCGTAGCCCACGAGGCCGATGTCGCACTCGGGGTGCGCGAGCACCGCGAGGGAGGATCCGTCGGACACGGACATGAGGAAGAGGAACCCCCGGTCCATCTCGACCACGGTCTGGTTGACGGCGCCGCCCTCGAAGATGCGGGAGGCCCCGGCGGTCAGCGACGTCAGCCCGGAGGCCACGGCCGCCAGCTGGTCGGCGCGGTCGCGCGGGAATCCGTCCGACATGGCCAGAAGGAGGCCGTCGGCGGACACCACCACCGTGTGGGACACCCCTGGGGTGTTGTCCACGAAGTTGGTGATCAACCAGTTCAGGTTCTGCGCCGCCTGGCTCATCGCGCTCACACTAACGCTCCTGGTCATAGCTGTTACTTGACTGCTCGGATCCCGCATTGCGGCCTTGCTGGACACCGCGTCGCAGGTTGCTCAACCTGCCACGGATGTCCTCCGGGGCCCGGGAGACCTCGGGGCCTCCCTGCGGGGTCGTCTCCGCAGCGCCCTCGACCAGGTTGGCCTTGGGCACTCGCCGAGGGAGACCGGACGGGGTGACCCCGCCCGCCTTCGGCTCACGGAGCTTGCCGGCCTGCTGCCAGCGCTCGTCGTTGCGCGAGCGCCATGCAGCGTCGCCCTCCGTGTTCTCCGGGGCCCGCTCCGGCTCAGCGGCCTGCTGCTGACGCTGCGGCCGCTGCTCGAAGAGGGATCCGGTGGACTCCGCTTCCTGCTGCGCCGGCTGCCGCTGCTGCTGGCTGCCGCGTCGCGGCAGGCCCGCCCCGGTCACTTGGTGACCGGTGTCCTCAGCGGTGCCCGGACGGTCGAAGCCTACGCGCTCCGGGGCGTGTTCGGGAGCGGCCGGTGATTCCGATTCGGTCCCGTAATCCTGCTGGTAGGAGCCCGAGTACGTGTTCTGCTCGGGCCACTCGGCCTGCGGGGAAAGGGAATCGTATCCGCCGTCGTACGCCGGGAGCTCCTGCTGCTGCTCCTGGTACTGGGCTTCCGGATAGACGTACTCCTGCTGCGGGTACGCCTCGTATCCCTGCTGGGGCGCCGCGGTGTCGTAGCCGGCGGCGTAGTCCTGCGCGGGCTGCTGCTCGTAGCCCTGGTACGGCTGGTACGCGTGTTCCGGCTGGGGTTCCGCATACGGCTCGGCGGACTCCTCGTACTCCGGCTGCGCCTGCGGATAGCCCACCTGGGCCTCCAGCGCGGCACGGCGCTCCTCGCGGCCCAGGGAGCGGCCGACGGGGTCGGCGCCGTCGGGGCCCGGCTGGTCGGCCCGGTGGACCTCGTAGCGCGAGTCGTCGAACCCGAGCTCGGCCGCGGTGCGCAGCGGTACCGCGTGCTGCGACTGCTGCTGCGGGATGATCGAGGAGACGGTGAAGTCGTCCGAATCCGCTCCGGTCACCTCGCCGCCGCCACCGTGGGTGATGACGTCGGGGAGCATGACCAGCGAGGTCGTGCCGGCGGCTTCGCCCGAGGGGCGCAGCTGGACGCGGATGCCGTGCCGGTCGGCCAGCCGGCCGACCACGAAGAGACCCATGCGCTGCGAGATCGCGGCGTCCACGGTCGGCGGGTTGGCCAGCTTGTGGTTGATGTCCGCGAAGTCCTCGGCGGTGAGGCCGATGCCCTTGTCGTGGATCTCGACCATCACGCGGCCGTCGGGCAGACGCGTCGCGTTGACCCGGACCTTGGTCTGGGGGGAGGAGAAGGTGGTGGCGTTCTCCAGCAGCTCGGCGAGCAGGTGCACGAGGTCGGTCACGGCCTGGCCGTGGATCTCGGCCTCGGAGACGCCCGAGAGTTCCACGCGCTCGTACTGCTCCACCTCGGAGGAGGCGGCGCGCAGGACGTCGACGAGGGGGACCGGCTGGTCCCAGCGGCGGCCCGGGTTCTCACCCGCGAGGATGAGGAGGTTTTCGCCGTTGCGGCGCATACGGGTGGCCAGGTGGTCCAGGCGGAAGAGGTTCTCCAGCTGGTCCGGGTCGGCCTCGTTGTTCTCCAGGTCGGTGATGAGGGTCAGCTGGCCCTCGATCAGCGACTGGTTGCGCATGGAGAGGTTGGTGAAGATCGCGTTGACGTTGCCCCGCAGGAGGGCCTGCTCGGCGGCGAGCCGGACGGCTTCCCGGTGGACCTGGTCGAAGGCGCGGGCGACCTCGCCGATCTCGTCCTGGGAGTCGATCGGGATCGGCACCACGCGGGTGTCGACCTTGCCCGGGTCGGTGCGCGAGAGCTGGTCGACGAGCATCGGCAGGCGCTGCTCGGCGATGTCGAAGGCGGCTCCGCGCAGCCGGCGCATCGCGCGGCCCATCTGGCGGGCCATCATGCCGGCCAGGATGAAGGCGGCGAGCAGGGCCACGACCACGATCGAGCCGGTCAGGATGGCATCGTTGCGGGCCGAGTCCGAAACGGCGACGGCGTCCTGGACGGCCTTGGCCAGAAGGTCCTTCTCGACCTCGGCGTAGCCCTCGAACTTGGCGGTCGCCGCGGCCTGCCAGGCCTGCGGGGTGGTGCCGCCCGCGGCGAGGGCGGCCGGCTTCGCGCCGCTGGCTATCGCCTCGGTCATACCGGTGAGCGCGGAGCCGTTGACCATGGGCGGGGCGCGGAAGACCGTACCGGCCTGCTCCGCCTCGGTCTTCGCGTTCGCGAGCTTGGTGGCGCCGAGCTGCGACTGCTTGCCCATGACCTCCTTGAGGCGGAGCGTGTCCGCCTCGGTGCCGGCGGCCACGTACTCGCTGATGGCGATCTCTTCGAGGTACGCGTACGAGGAGAAGGCGACCAGCTGTGCCTTGCGGACGTCCTCGTTGTCGTTCGGCCGGACCAGCAGGTGGGTGCCGACGGAGCGCTGCAGCGAGTTCGCGGCCTTGGACAGCTCGATCGCGTAGACCATGCGGCCGTAGGAGGTCACGTTGCCGGTGCCCAGGCCCAGCTCGTTGGAGAACTGCATGAGGTAGTGCTGGACCAGCACGTAGCCCTCTTCGGTCGGGATGGGGCCCGCCGACTTGGGGAGGTCCTTCTTCGCCGTCTCGAGCTGCGCCACGTAGGCCGACTTGCGGACCGCCTCCAGCTTGGGCTCCTCCTGGCGGAAGAGCTCCAGACGGCGTTCCATGCCCTGGCCCTTGGGCATGTCCTTCACGGCCTGGGCGAACTTGGCCTTGGCCGAGTCGGTGGCCGCGTACGCCTTCATGACCGGGTCGGATTCGCGCTGGTTGCGCAGCAGCGGCTCGGCCGTCAGGTCGCGCTCGTTGAGGAGGGCCTGGCCGTATTCGGCGGCCGCCTGGACGATGCGGGCCGTCTTCTCGGCGTCCTTGGCCTCGTTCCAGGTGTCGATCGAGCCCTTCACCTGGAAGCCGCCCATGACCAGTCCCACGAGGACGGGAACGAGCAGGATGGCGTTCAGACGGGTCGGCACGCGCCAGTTGCGGGGCGAGAACCTGCTGGTGCTGCCGCTGCTGACGGGAGCCTCCAGGGGTACGCCGATGGACGACGTGGCCGCGCGTGGCGGCGGGGTGAAGTTGCCGCGCGCGGGTTCATCCGCGGGGCTTGAGTTGCTTCGCCTCACTCGACCAACAACCTCTCGGCGGTGCTACTAGCTAGTTCGTTGAATTCCAGCATGGTTAACGGCCGTGTTCCAAACAGTTGAAATCGGCCATTCATAGAGCCTTATGCCCCACATAAATCGGACATAAAGAGCGTCCTGCGGCAAAAACGGAGCCCGTTGTGAGCGCAGTGAGACCGGACGAACGCACCGTGTCGCCAACTACCGGTAATTCTCTCTCGAAACGTTATGAACGAAGGGGGCGGGCCGTGTCCCATGACACAGCCCGCCCCCCCAAAACAGCCGACGGAACACTTCTTGCGCGTGGCCCCTACTTGAGCCGCGCCATCAGGGCGTGCTCGACGAGCGTGATGAGCGCGCTCTTGGCGTCCGCACGGTGGCGGGCGTCGGTGGTGATGATGGGGGCGTCCGGGCCGATCTGCAGGGCCTCGCGGACTTCCTCCGGGGTGTACGGCTGGTATCCCTCGAAGCCGTTGAGGGCCACGACGAACGGCAGGCCGCTGTTCTCGAAGTAGTCGACGGCCGGGAAGCAGTCGGCCAGGCGCCGCGTGTCGACCAGGACGATCGCCCCGATCGCGCCGCGCACCAGGTCGTCCCACATGAACCAGAAGCGGTCCTGACCGGGAGTACCGAAGAGGTACAGGATCAGGTCCTGGTCCAGGGTGATGCGGCCGAAGTCCATGGCGACCGTGGTGGTCGTCTTGTCCCCGGTGTGGGTGAGGTCGTCGATGCCCGCGCTCGCGGACGTCATCACGGCCTCGGTGCGCAGCGGGTTGATCTCGGAGACGGCGCCCACGAACGTGGTCTTGCCCACGCCGAAGCCACCCGCCACCACGATCTTCGCGGAGGTGGTGGAGCGAGGAGCCGCTCCGCCGTTAGAGCTTGCGAAGTCCACTGAGAACCCTCTCGAGCAGCGTTACATCCGGCGTGCCGCCGGCCTCTCCATTGCCCGGCTGGTGGATGGCCACCATGCCGGCCTCCGCCAGGTCGGCGACGAGGATCCTGGCCACGCCGAGCGGCATGTTCAGCAGTGCGGAGACCTCCGCGACCGACTTGACCTCACGGCAGAGGGTGCAGATGCGCTGGTGTTCCGGGAGTAGCCCGGACAGGTGCATCGGATCGGCCGTGGTGCTGACCAGCGCCTCGATGGCGAGCTGGTAGCGCGGTCGGGTCCGGCCGCCGGTCATCGCGTACGGACGAACCAGCGGCTGGTCGCCGTCCGAGTACGACGAGTCTCCGTACGCATCGGGATAGGCGGGGGGCGGGGTCATTGATCCTCCGGGCTGGACAGCATTGGTCAGCGTGCCGTCTGACGGGGCGGCCGGTGGGGGGACGGTATGACGGCCTGGTGGTGGTACTGGGTTCCGGGGCTCGGGCCCCGGTCTCCCGGCCGGAAGTACCGTCCGGCCGGGAGAGTGGCAGTCAGGTGAGCAGGCTTCCCTGCAGCTCCGCGCGCAGGTCCGGGGTGAGGACGCTGCCGGCGCGGTCCACGAGGAGGGCCATCTCGTAGCCCACGAGGCCGATGTCGCACTCGGGGTGCGCCAGTACGGCCAGCGAGGAGCCGTCGGAGACCGACATGAGGAAGAGGAACCCCCGGTCCATCTCGACCACGGTCTGGTTGACGGCGCCGCCCTCGAAGATGCGGGAAGCACCTGCGGTCAGGGAGGTCAGCCCGGAGGCCACCGCGGCGAGCTGGTCGGCCCGGTCGCGGGGGAAGCCTTCGGACATCGCCAGAAGGAGGCCGTCGGCGGAGACCACCACGGTGTGGGACACCCCAGGGGTGTTGTCCACGAAGTTGGTGATCAACCAGTTCAGGTTCTGTGCCGCCTGGCTCATCGAACTCAACTATCGCTCCTGCTGGTAAGTGGGGTCGATCTGGTAACTGCCGGTAGCCGGGCCGCTGTTGCCGGCCTGACGTCCCTGCTGGATACCGCGTCGGAGGTTGGTCAGACGGCCGCGGACATCGTCCGGCGAACGCGAGACCTGAGGACCGGCCTGCGCTTCGGCCTGCTGCTGCGCGGTGCCGGCCACGAGGTTCGCCCGCGGGACCCGGCGGGGCAGCCCCGAAGTGGTGATGCCGCCCGCCGCGGGCTGGCGCACGCGCTCGGCCTGGCGCATCAGTTCGTCGTTCGGCGAGGAACGCCAGCTCACGGTCGGCACGGCACCGGTCTGGGCCGGCTCGGCCGGAGCCTGCTCCTGGGCGCGCTGCGGCAGCTGGTGCTGGAGCGGGCGCTGCGGGGCGGCCGGCAGCGGAGCAGGGGCCGCCGGGGCGGGCTGCTGCGACTGCTGCGGCTGCTGGGGTACGGCCGGTCCCTCCGCGGGGGGCTGGACGCCCTCCTGGCGGAACCAGTTCGACTCCATCGAGTCGAAGATCGGGCTGCGGCCTCCGCCGCTGGGACCGGCCGGGGGCAGAGCCTCCGGACGCGGCGCCTGCGGCAGCCGCGGAGCCTCGGCGCGCGGGGTCGCCACGGGGGAGTGGCCGCCCTGGGGCTGCTGGGCCTGGCCGGGCTGCGGGTAGCCGCCGACACCGGGGCCGCCGGGCCGCTGGGCCTGGAACTCCGGGCGCTGGAACTGGCCCGTGGCGGCCGGGTCCGCGAACTCCGGACGGGGGAACTGGCCCGTCGCGGAGGGGTCGGCGAAGTCCGGGCGCGGGAACTGGCCCGTCGCGCTGTGGTCGGCGTAGCCGCCGGCCGCGGGAGCCGCGCCGTTGTAGCCGCCGTGGTTGAGGTTGCCGCCGCTGACGTTGCCGCCGGCCTGCGGGGCCGGGGCGTTGAAGTCGGGACGGGCGAACTCGGAGGTGGAACCGGGGCCCGACAGCTCGTCGTGGCCGCGCGGTACGTCCTGCCCGCGCTGCCCGGCACCCCAACTGGTGCTCTGCGGCATCGCGGTGGGAGCACCGACCGAGCCCGGGAGCTCCGGACGGGGCGCGCCACCGCGCGGCGGCAGCTGCGGCCGCGGGCCGCGCTGGGCCGGGGCTTCGGGAGCCGGAGCCCCGGGGCCACCGGCCTGCTGCTGGCCCTGGCCCTGCTGGCCCTGCTGGCCCTGCTGCGGAGACTGAGGAGGCTGCGGACGCTCGAAGCCGTTGCCCTGCGGGAAGGCGCCGGGTCCGGAGGCGGTGGGGGCGCCGGCCGGACGGGCCTGCGGACCGCCGAAGCCACCGCCGCCGCCGAAGCCGCCCGCGGGGGCGCCGCCGGGACCGGAGACCGGACCGCGGCCCGGCATCGGGGCACCCGAGCCGAAGGCGCTCTGGGTCTGCCCGCCGGGCGCACCCTGCTGCTGCGGGGGACGGCCCGCGAGGGGACCCTGCGGACCGCCCTGCTGGCCGGGACCCTGGGGACGCTGGCCCGCGGGGGCGCCGTCGCGGCCGGGCAGGGCCGCGCGCTGGCTGCCGGCACCGACCTGGCCGCGCTGGGGACCGCCGCCCACGGGGGGACGGGCACCCTGGGCGGACAGGGCGGCCGGCGCCTGCGCACCGGGACCGACCTGACCGGGGGCTCCGGAGCCTGCGGGGTTGCCGGGGAGACCCTGGCCGCCCTGGCCGGGCATCGGAGCCGGCTTCTTGCCGCCCTGGGCGACGTCCACCGGAAGCATGACGAGGGCCGTGGTACCGCCCGAGTCGGAGGGGCGCAGCTGGATGCGGATGCCGTGTCGCAGGGACAGGCGGCCGACCACGAAGAGGCCCATGCGGCGGGAGACGGAGACGTCCACGGTCGGCGGCGACGCGAGTCGCTCGTTGATCGCGGCGAGGTCCTCGGGGGAGAGGCCGATGCCGGTGTCGTGGATCTCCACGAGGACACGGCCGTCGGGCAGCGCGTGACCGGTGACCTTGACCTTGGTCTGCGGGGAGGAGAACGAGGTGGCGTTCTCCAGCAGCTCGGCGAGGAGGTGCACGAGGTCGTTGACCACGCGGCCGGCGACCTCGGTGCCGGGCACCGAGGCGAGTTCGATGCGCTCGTACTGCTCCACCTCGGACGCGGCGGCGCGGAGCACGTCGACGAGCGGGACGGGGCGGGTCCACCGGCGGCCCGGCTCCTCGCCCGCGAGGACGAGGAGGTTTTCGCCGTTACGGCGCATGCGGGTCGCGAGGTGGTCGAGCTTGAAGAGCGAGGAGAGCTGGTCCGGGTCGGCCTCGCGGGACTCCAGCTCGGAGATGAGCGAGAGCTGACGCTGGATGAGGCCCTGCGAACGGCGCGAGAGGTTGGTGAACATCGCGTTGACGTTGCCTCGCAGGAGGGCCTGCTCGGCGGCGAGGCGGACGGCCTCGCGGTGCACGTCGTCGAATGCCGCGGCCACCTGGCCGATCTCGTCGCGGGTGTGCAGACCGACCGACTCCACGGTCGTGTCCACGTCCTGCGGGTCGGACTCCGACAGCTGCTTGACGAGCTCGGGCAGCCGGTCCTGGGCGACGCGGGTCGCGGTGTCCTGGAGGCGGCGCAGCGAGCGGATCATCGAGCGGGCCATGACGAAGGCGCCGACGAGGGAGACACCGAGGACCAGGAAGATCAGCGCACCGTTGATGATGGCGTCGCGCTGGGCGGTGTTCTTGAGCTCGCGGGCCTTCTGCTCCATGTCTTCGAGCAGGGTGAGCTCGATGGACTTCATGGCCGTGATCTTGTTGTCGTCGGCGTCGTACCAGTCCAGCCAGGAGCGGTTCTTCTCCTTGGCGAACTGGTCCTTGTTGCCGAGCACGCGGCGGGCGTAGTGGTCGGCGGTGCCGATCTCCGTGTTGCCGTCGCCGAGGGCCGCGAGGAGCTCCTCGGGCTTGCCCTGGTAGACGAGCTCGAAGGTGGTCTTCGCCTGCTCCTCGCCGCGCTGGGCGGCGAGGGCGTACAGCCGGTCGTTCTCGGGCAGGTTGCCGCTCTGCGAGAGGTCCGCGGGGAGCGCCGCCGCGATGATCGCGCGCTGGATCGAGGCGTACTCCTTGGCGGAGGAGAACGCCGCCAGGGCGCGGGTGCGCTTGATCATCTCGGGGTTCGAGGTGGCCTGCGCCATGTCCTGGGAGAGCGAGAGCAGCGAGACGATCAGCGCGTTGTACTCGGTGACCGTCTGCTGGGCACCGTTCTGGTACGCCTTGGCGCGGATGTCCTCGATCTTGGTGAGACCGCGGCCGATCTGCAGGACGTTGTTGCGGATCGACTTGAGGGTCTCGTCCTTGTCGCCCGCGTTGTCGACCTTGTCGGTCGCGGCGGCGAAGGCCTTGGCCGCGGCGTCGGTCTGGTCGCGGGCGCCCTTGACGAGGCTGTTGGCCTTGCCCGACTTGTCCACGGAGAGCGGACCGGCGGACTGGTCGCGCTCCGTCTGGAGCATGGCGGCCAGGTTGGTGGCCTGACGGGTCATCGTCGTCAGCAGCTGCATGTGCTCCAGCTGGGCGATGTCGGTGAGCGAGTCGTTGATGCGGAAGCCACCGAGCGTGGTGGCCGCGACGACCGGCAGGGTCAGCAGCGACACCAGTCGCGTGCTGATGCGCCAGTTCTGCATGGCGAGACGGGAACCGGACCCACTGGGGGCCTTGGGTATCGCCGTGTCGCGCTCGGCCGACTCGTCGTTGCCCCTGGGCGTGCCCTTGGGCTTGGCGCGCCCCTTCGCCTTCACCGAAGTGGAGGCATCGGAGCTCGCGCCCTCGACAGCCGGCCCGCGGTTCTGGGCGTGCTGGGGCGAGGAGCCACGGTCGGTCCCGGAGCGCGGCTCCTGCTCTGCCGCAGCATCCCCTCGGCCCTGGCGGGCCTGGGGAGACCCCTTGCCATCCCTCTTGAATCGTCCCTGCACTAGCGTCGCAACCTCTGGACCAGGCGTCCCGCCGGGCGACCGGTGGGACGGTGTCGAGTCGTGGGGCAATGCGCCCCATGGTGGTCGTCGGTGACCGGCGCGTCTCCCTCTCCGTTGCCGCCGCGCTCGGCGCTGTCTCGCGCCACCTGCGCGCCGGCTGATTCCCGCGGCGGTCCCGCGAATTCCAGCACAGAGGCGGATCTCCAACAAGGTGCGAGTGTCCGCCCGGAGAGTCGGTCACGGCTTGTGACACATGCACTACCGGGGGTGGAGGTGAATTCATCTGGAATCGGACTTACACCATCCAAACCCCTTGCCTGGCAAGCTGTCCCAGTCGAGATGATCAGGAGCGGAATGACGCATTCAGTAGCGCAATGTCCGTTTTTTCAGGTGAAATTGACCGTCCGTTATGACCGTAATGACTGGTCACGGGTGAGCAAACTCACATAGCCGTGGCCATTACTTCCCGGTTCGACGGGGGATTCAGATGTTTAGCCTTGACCTTTACAGGGTTGGCGCGTCCGATAAGCGGCACCCCGAAGACGGCAGGCGGCATCCGCCGCCGCCGTCCCCATCCGACCAGCGAGCCGAGGGCCCCAGACTCCGATGAAGACGACGATGCTGTTCCGCAACATAGCCAACCCGCGCCGCACCACCCTCGCCCACCTCAAGGACGCCGAGGAGCTGCAGGCCGTACCGGCCCCGGAGCACACCGTCGAGCTGCCGGCCCAGACCGCCAACCCGCGCCGCACGGTCCTCATGAACGCGCCGGTCGCCACCGCAGCCCAGTAGGACCAGCCCAGCAGGACCCGCCCAGCAGGACCCGCTCCGTAGGACCCGCCCAGCGGGGCCACGGAGAAAGCCGCGCGAAGCGTCGGCCCCCACCGCGTTAGCCTGGAGCCCGCAGACTCCAGCCAGCGGAAATACAGAGGGGCAGACGCAACACGTGCGCATCGCCAGGTTCTCGATCGACGGCAATGTCGCGTTCGGCGCGGTCGAGGGCAGTACTGCCCCCGGCGCCGAAGGTGAGCTCGTCCTCGACATCATCAAGGGCATCCCGTTCGCGGACTTCGAGCTCTCCGGCACGAAGGTCCCGCTGAGCAAGGTACGGCTGCTGCCGCCCGTGCTCCCGAACAAGATCGTGGCCATCGCCCGCAATTACGCGGAGCACGCGCGGGAGCTCGGGAACGAGGTCCCGGACGCGCCCGTCACCTTCTTCAAGCCCTCCACCTCGGTGGTCGGCTCGGGCGACCCGATCGCGTACCCCTCCTTCTCCCAGGACCTTCACCACGAGGCGGAACTCGCCGTGGTCATCGGCCGCATGTGCCGAGAGGTCCCGCGCGAGCGCGCCAAGGAGGTCATCCTCGGCTACACCTGCGCCAACGACGTCACCGCGCGCGACGTCCAGCAGCGCGAGAAGCAGTGGGCACGCGCCAAGGGATTCGACAGCGCCTGCCCCCTCGGCCCCTGGATCGAGACCGAGCTCGACCCGAGCGACCTGACCATCCAGTGCACCGTCAACGGCGAACAGCGCCAGCTCGGCCGCACCAGCGACATGGTCCGCTCCATCGAAGACCTGATCGTGCACATCACCGAGGCCATGACCCTCCTCCCCGGAGACGTCATCCTCACGGGGACCCCGGCCGGAGTCGGCCCCCTCAACGTCGGCGACGAGGTCGCCGTCACCATCGAAGGCATCGGCACTCTCACCAACAAGGTGATCAAGCGTGGCTAACGCGACCCCCCGCGTACGTTTCTGTCCCTCCCCGACCGGCAACCCCCACGTGGGCCTGGTCCGTACCGCCCTCTTCAACTGGGCGTTCGCCCGCCACCACGGCGGTACGTTCGTCTTCCGCATCGAGGACACCGACGCGGCCCGCGACTCCGAGGAGTCGTACGGCCAGCTGCTCGACTCGCTGCGCTGGCTCGGCTTCACCTGGGACGAGGGTCCCGAGGTCGGCGGCCCGCACGCCCCGTACCGCCAGTCCGAGCGCATGGACATCTACGCGGACGTCGCGAAGAAGCTGATCGACGGCGGCTACGCGTACAACTGCTACTGCTCCACGGAGGAGCTCGACGCGCGCCGCGCCGCCGCCCGCGCGGCCGGCAAGCCCTCCGGCTACGACGGCCACTGCCGCGAGCTGAGCATCGTCCAGGTCGAGGCGTACGAGGGCGAGCACCGCCCCCACATCGTCCGCTTCCGGATGCCCGACGAGCCGATCACCTTCACGGACCTCGTCCGTGGCGAGCTGACCTTCACTCCGGACAACGTGCCGGACTTCGGCATCCTCCGGGCCAACGGTGCACCGCTGTACACGCTGGTGAACCCGGTCGACGACGCGCTGATGGAGATCACCCACGTCCTGCGCGGCGAGGACCTCCTCTCCTCGACCCCGCGCCAGATCGCCCTGTACAAGGCGCTGATCGAGCTGGGCGTCGCCAAGACCACCCCCGCCTTCGGCCACCTGCCGTACGTGATGGGCGAGGGCAACAAGAAGCTCTCCAAGCGCGACCCCGAGGCCTCGCTCAACCTGTATCGCGAGCGCGGCTTCCTCCCCGAGGGCCTGCTGAACTACCTCTCGCTCCTCGGCTGGTCCTTCTCCAAGGACCAGGACATCTTCTCGATCGAGGAGATGGTCGCGAAGTTCGACATCCCGGACGTCAACGCGAACCCGGCGCGCTTCGACCTCAAGAAGGCCGAGTCGATCAACGGCGACCACATCCGGATGCTGGACCCGAAGGCCTTCGCGGACGCCTGCGCCCCGTGGCTGCAGGCCCCGCACGCCAACTGGGCGCCCGAGGACTTCGACACGGCCGCCTGGGAGCGCATCGCGCCCTACGCCCAGACCCGCGTCACGGTGCTCTCCGACATCACGGCCAACGTCGACTTCCTGTTCCTCAAGGAGCCGGTCGAGGACCAGGCCTCGTGGGACAAGGCGATGAAGGGCGAGCCGGCGGCCCTGCTGACCACCGCCCGCGAGAACCTCGCCGCGGCCGACTGGTCGGACCCCGAGTCCCTCAAGCAGGCCGTCCTCACCGCCGGCGAGGCCCACGGCCTCAAGCTCGGCAAGGCCCAGGCCCCGGTCCGCGTCGCCGTCACCGGCCGCACGGTCGGCCTGCCGCTCTTCGAGTCCCTCGAGATCCTGGGCAAGGACCGCTCCCTGTCCCGCATCGACGCGACCCTGGCGAAGCTGGCCGCCTGACCCGTACCCCCCGGAGGGGCGGCAGCCGACCCGGCTGCCGCCCCTCCGGCATTGTCGGTGCCGGAGCCTAGGGTGCACTGAGTTGATCACGCACTCCATGGAAGGCCCGCAGCCATGCCGATGACCGCACCCGACTACACCTGGCACTTCACGCCGGGCAACACCTTCTCCTACGAGAGCGGACAGACGGGGATCCTCTCCCTGGCCGAGGTGGGCGAGCTGTCGCTGCCCACGGGCCGGGTCGTCGCCTGCGACCCGTTCGTGTACCTGGGTTCGGGCGACATCGGGGCCTTCACCACGCAGGTGCCCCCGGGCCGGTACCGGGTGGAGGCAGCCATAGCCACGCTGACCCGGCCCGGTGAGCCGAGGGCGACACGTCCGCACACGAGGGTCGCTGCCGCGCGCCTCGTGATCCGGGACGTGCCGACTGTGACCTGGGAGCTCGCGCTCCAGGAGGGGCAGGATGTCTCGGAGCTCGGCGACGACGAGTTCTTCGGCTACGGAGTGGACGCGGGCACCGGCTGCTTCTACGACGCTTCCGCCGACGGGGCCTTCCCCGGCACGGAGGACGAGGAAGGGCCGGTCTGGGCGGCGATGGAGACCGTGGGGGACGGCCCCGCCGTGTTCTTCGCGACGGGCCTCGACGGACACACGCTCGCGGCCTTCACGTCGGGTTGGGGCGACGGCGCGTATCCGACCTGGGTCGGAAGGGACGGGGCCGGCGAGGTGGCCTGCTTCCTCACGGACTTCTTCGTCGTGCCCACGCGCGGCGAGGCCCCGGCGTAGGGTCGGCGGTATGCCGATTCGTGCCGTGCTGTGGGACATCGACGACACCCTGTTCGACTACACCGGAGCCGACCGGGCCGGGCTGGCCGCGCACCTGGCCGCCGAGGGGATCGCGGAGCGGTACGGGGCCCCGCGCGAGGCGCTCGCCCTGTGGCGGCGGATCACCGACCGGCACTGGGAGCGCTTCGCCGCCGGCGAGGGAACCTTCCAGGGGCAGCGCCGGGACCGGGTGCGGGAGTTCCTCGGGGAGCCCGGGATGAGCGACGCCGGGGCCGACGACTGGTTCGGGCGGTACGTCGGGCACTACCAGGCCGCCTGGGAGCTGTTCCCCGACGTGGTGCCCGTACTGGACGCCCTCGCGCAGGGGTACCGGCACGGGGTGCTCTCCAACTCCTCCGTGGCCAACCAGGACCCCAAGCTGCGCCACCTCGGCCTGCGCGACCGCTTCGAGGTCCTGGTGTGCGCCGTCGAGCTGGGCGTCAGCAAGCCGGAGGCCGGGGCCTTCCTCGCGGCGTGCGAGGAGCTCGCGCTGGAGCCGCACGAGGTGGTCTACGTGGGGGACCAGCCGGAGATCGACGCGCGCGGCGCCCGTGACGCCGGGCTGACCGCCGTATGGCTCGACCGCGACGGCGGCCGGGGGCCGGGACCCGAGGGCGTGCACCGGATCGCCGGACTCGAACGGCTCCCCGAGCTGCTGGCCTTGGATACCCGTTTTGGAGCACGGTCAGGCATCCGGTAATGTTCTTTCTGCGCCGCCCGAGCGGGCCGAAAGGCCGGACCGGAGGCGCTAACCGAACGAAAGCACCTCAGGGGCTTGCGTTTTGGTGGGCTATAGTGTAATTGGCAACACGAGAGTTTCTGGTTCTCTTATTCTAGGTTCGAGTCCTGGTAGCCCAGCGCAGTTCAGTAGTAACGCAGTGCTTGCCCCCGTTGTGTAGCGGCCTAGCACGCCGCCCTCTCAAGGCGGTAGCGCCGGTTCGAATCCGGTCGGGGGTACAGATCCTTCCCGTGAGATTTCTTGGGTCGCACCCGGATGTTTTGATGCAGGATCGCTAGGGCCCCCGTTGTGTAGCGGCCTAGCACGCCGCCCTCTCAAGGCGGTAGCGCCGGTTCGAATCCGGTCGGGGGTACGGTGTCTAGCTGGTCTAGACCATTGGGCTATAGTGTAATTGGCAACACGAGAGTTTCTGGTTCTCTTATTCTAGGTTCGAGTCCTGGTAGCCCAGCGCAGTACCGCAGTAACAGCTAGCCCCCGTTGTGTAGCGGCCTAGCACGCCGCCCTCTCAAGGCGGTAGCGCCGGTTCGAATCCGGTCGGGGGTACGCATCGAAGAGGCCCTCCGCGTTCATCGCGGAGGGCCTCTTCGCGTTCCCGGACGCAACCAGGGCACAAGTACGGGCCCGGAGGCGCGCGTTCGGACGTGTGCGGCGTCGTACGCGCCCCCGGGCCCGGGGGTGGATGTGGGAGACGGGATGGGTCAGCTGGAGCGCCGCAGGGCCTCCGTGAGGCGTGCGGCCGCGTCGATGACGGCCTGGGCGTGCATGCGCCCCGGGTGCCGGGTCAGCCGCTCGATCGGCCCGGAGACCGATACGGAGGCCACCACGCGGTTGGAGGGGCCGCGCACCGGCGCCGAGACGGAGGCCACGCCGGGCTCCCGCTCGCCGATCGACTGCGCCCAGCCGCGACGCCGTACGCCCGAGAGCGCCGTCGCGGTGAAGCGCGCGCCCTGCAGGCCGCGGTGGAGCCGCTCGGGCTCCTCCCAGGCCATCAGGATCTGCGCGGCCGAGCCCGCCTTCATCGGGAGCGTGGAGCCCACCGGGACGGTGTCCCGAAGACCCGACAGCCGCTCGGCCGCCGCCACGCAAATACGCATGTCGCCCTGACGCCGGTAGAGCTGCGCGCTCTCTCCCGTGACGTCCCGGAGGTGGGTGAGCACCGGTCCGGCCGTGGCCAGCAGGCGGTCCTCGCCGGCCGCGGCGGCGAGCTCCGCCAGCCGCGGTCCGAGGATGAACCGGCCCTGCATGTCCCTCGCCACCATCCGGTGGTGTTCCAGTGCCACGGCAAGGCGATGTGCCGTGGGTCGTGCGAGCCCTGTCGCCGCGACCAGCCCGGCGAGGGTGGCCGGACCGGACTCCAGTGCGCTCAGTACCAGAGCTGCCTTGTCGAGAACGCCGACGCCGCTAGAGTTGTCCATGAAACGATATTCGCGTCTCACACTGTGAAACGCAAGTTCAATTTTTCCAAGAACCAGCGAGTCTGTATGTGCGGGTCCACGAACCACTGGGTCCGAGCCGTCGTCCGGGACGTGGGGTACGGGCGATCAGGCGCACAAGATCTCTATCAAGCGCCGGCACAACCGGCCGGCCGGAGGGAAAGCGATGGGTAGGACACTCGCGGAGAAGGTCTGGGACGACCATGTCGTCAGGCGCGCCGAAGGTGAGCCCGATCTCCTCTTCATCGATCTGCACCTGCTGCACGAGGTGACCAGCCCGCAGGCCTTCGAGGGTCTGCGCCAGGCAGGCCGCAAGGTCCGGCGCCTCGACCTCACCATCGCGACCGAGGACCACAACACCCCCACGATCGACATCGACAAGCCGATCGCGGACCCGGTCTCCCGGGCCCAGCTGGAGACGCTGCGGTCGAACTGCGCCGAGTTCGGTGTGCGCCTGCACTCGCTGGGCGACGTCGAGCAGGGTGTCGTCCACGTCGTGGGACCGCAGCTGGGCCTGACCCAGCCGGGCACCACCGTGGTCTGCGGTGACTCGCACACCTCCACGCACGGCGCCTTCGGCGCGCTGGCCTTCGGCATCGGCACCAGCCAGGTCGAGCACGTCCTGGCGACGCAGACGCTGCCGCTGGCCCGCCCCAAGACGATGGCGATCACCGTCACCGGCGCGCTGGCCGATGGCGTCACCGCCAAGGACCTGATCCTGGCGATCATCGCCAAGATCGGCACCGGCGGCGGCCAGGGCTACATCCTGGAATACCGCGGCGAGGCCATCGAGAACCTGTCGATGGAAGCCCGCATGACCATCTGCAACATGTCGATCGAGGCCGGCGCCCGCGCGGGCATGATCGCCCCCGACCAGACCACCTTCGACTACCTGGAGGGCCGCGACCACGCCCCGACGGGCGAGGACTGGGACGCGGCGGTCGCGTACTGGAAGACCCTGCACACCGACGGGGACGCGGTCTTCGACGCCGAGGTCGTCATCGACGGCACCACGCTCTCGCCGTTCGTCACCTGGGGCACCAACCCGGGCCAGGGCGCGCCCCTGTCGGCCAACGTCCCCGACCCGGCTTCGTACGAGGACGCTTCGGAGCGCCACGCCGCCGAAAAGGCCCTGGAGTACATGGGGTTGACCGCCGGACAGCCGCTGCGCGACATCAAGGTCGACACCGTCTTCGTAGGTTCCTGCACCAACGGCCGCATCGAGGACCTGCGCGCCGTCGCGGGCATCATCGAGGGCCGCAAAGTCGCCGACGGCGTACGGATGCTGGTCGTCCCCGGCTCGGTCCGCGTCGCCCTCCAGGCCGTGGCCGAGGGCCTGGACAAGGTCTTCAAGGAGGCCGGCGCCGAATGGCGGCACGCGGGCTGCTCGATGTGTCTGGGCATGAACCCCGACCAACTGGCGCCCGGTGAGCGCTCCGCGTCCACCTCCAACCGCAACTTCGAGGGCCGGCAGGGCAAGGGCGGGCGCACCCACCTGGTGTCCCCGCAGGTGGCCGCCGCCACCGCGGTGCTGGGCCATCTGGCCTCGCCCGCCGACCTGTCCGACGCCACCGCGACCGCCGGAGTCTGAGAACGATGGAAGCCTTCACCACCCACACCGGCCGGGCCGTCCCGCTGCGCCGCAGCAACGTCGACACCGACCAGATCATCCCCGCCCACTGGCTGAAGAAGATCACCCGCGACGGGTTCGAGGACGGGCTCTTCGAGGCCTGGCGCAAGGACCCGGAGTTCGTCACGAACCGCCCGGAGCGCGAGGGCGCGACCGTCCTGGTCGCCGGCCCCGACTTCGGTACCGGTTCCTCGCGCGAGCACGCCGTCTGGGCCCTGCAGAACTTCGGCTTCAAGACGGTCATCTCCTCCCGCTTCGCCGACATCTTCCGCGGCAACTCGCTGAAGAACGGTCTGCTGACCGTCGTCCTGCCGCAGGAGACCGTCGAGCAGCTGTGGAAGCTGACCGAGGCCGACCCCACCGCCGAGATCACGGTCGACCTGGTCGACCGCCAGGTCCGAGCCGAAGGCGTCGTGGCCGAGTTCGAACTCGACGACAACGCCCGATGGAGGCTGCTGGAGGGGCTGGACGACATCTCGCTCACCCTTCAGAACGAAGCGGACATCGCCACCTACGAAAGCGTTCGACCCACCTTCAAGCCGCGCACGATTCAGGCGTGATTCCTGCCTGATCAGCGCTTATTCGCCTTCGGGTGATCACATAGGCAACACTGTGCCCCCTGCCGTCAGGCAGGGGGCACAGCTGTGTGTTGAGGCCCCGTGAGGCGACAACTCGCCCCAGATGGCACAATCTGTGCATGGAACGCGACAGTCAACTTAAGCTCTACGAACTTGTCGCGGACCGATTGAAAGAAGCACACACACGGGTGCGCTCACTGCAAGTCCCGGAGGGCGTAAGGATGGCGCTGACCCGGAAGCTGTTGGTCGTCACTGCCGCGGCGAAGCACGATCTCGCCGATGCGGCAGTGCGCCTGGACAGGTTGATGAAGGACCTCGACGAGGGTCGATTCCCTGAAGGCGACTGATGCGAAGGAACTCCGTAACGGCCTACAGCGTTGCGGCACTAGGGTGATAAGCCCGTTTCGTGTTTGATTTGCGGTATATATCCGCCTAACGTGCGAAATAAGCTTGAACACATTCGTTCTGGCGAAGTCTCCGAAGGGGAAGACGTTGAACAAGGCGCAGCTCGTAGAAGCGATTGCCGACAAGCTGGGCGGCCGTCAGCAGGCCGCGGACGCTGTCGACGCGGTACTGGACGCCATCGTCCGCGCGACCGTCGCGGGCGACCGGGTCTCGGTCACGGGCTTCGGCTCGTTCGAGAAGGTCGACCGCCCGGCCCGCTACGCCCGCAACCCGCAGACGGGAGAGCGCGTCCGGGTCAAGAAGACCTCGGTGCCGCGCTTCCGCGCGGGTCAGGGCTTCAAGGACCTGGTCAGCGGCACCAAGAAGCTCCCCAAGGGCGGCGAGGTGTCGGTGAAGAAGGCGCCCAAGGGCAGCCTCACGGGTGGCTCTTCCGCGGCCTCGGCCACGGTGAAGAAGGCCGCCGCGAAGAAGGCCACCACCGCCAAGAAGGCGGCGGCCGCGGCCAAGACCACGGTCGCGAAGAAGACCGCCGCGAAGAAGACCACGGCCACCGCCAAGAAGGCGGTCGCGAAGACCGCAGTGGCGAAGAAGGCCGCCCCCGCGGCCAAGAAGGCCACGGTCAAGAAGGCCGTCGCGACGGCGAAGAAGGCCACCGCCACGGCGAAGAAGACCGCGCCGGCGGCCAAGAAGGCCACCGCAGCGACGAAGGCGCCCGCCAAGAAGACGGCGACGCGCAAGGCCACCGCGAAGAAGACCACCGCCCGCAAGACCAAGTAGGGCACGAGTCACACACGACGGGCCGGCTTCCCCACGTCAGGGGAAGCCGGCCCGCGGTGCGTCCCGGCGCCTTCGGCCGCCCCGCGCCCCCGGGGCCGCCGGGCCGGGGTCAGAACGTCTGCAGCGTGACCAGGGTGATCCGCAGGCCCGCGCCCTCGCCGTCCGTCTCGATCCGGACCCGCTGCCCGGGGCGCAGCAGCCGCAGGCCGCCCGCGTCGAAGGCCGGGGCCTCGAAGGGCACCGGGGTGCCGTCGTCCAGCAGCACACTGCCGCTGCGGGTCTGGGAGTCGTACGTGTACGCGGTCGCCTGCATACGGGCACTGTATCGGGCCGTATGGCGGCCCACGCCGAGGGTGAGGGCCGTGCGCAGATCCTCCGCGGTGTCCACGTCCCGGCGCACGCTGTCCACGCCTGAGAGGGCCATTTCCACCGCCCCCGAAGCCGAATGGCGGGCCCGCGACGGACCGCCGAACGAGGGTGCCAATTCCACGTCCGGCGCAGCAGAAAGCAAGGTCGTCCCGATTCCCGCCGCATCCGCCAGAAATGCCCGGGGAAATGTAGAAGCGGCATCGAGCACGCGTAGCAATTCCGGCGGCCGCAGCGCGGGCAGATCCGCGTTCATCGCGGCCACCGCCGCCCGCGGCCGGCCCGTGCGTATCTCCCGCGCCCCGTGGGCCAGCGCCGCGTTGAGCCCCGCGCCCGGGGAGTCCCGGACGATCCGCGCCCCCAGCCGGGCCAGTTCCGCCCCGGCCGCCGGATCGTCCGTGACGACCACCACATCTGCGACCGCCGCGCAGGCCAGCGCCCCCGCGACGGTGTCCAGCGCGAACGCCAGGGCCAGCCCCGGCCGGGACGCCCCCACCGCCCGCGCGAGGCGGCTCTTGGCCACGGCCAAGGGCTTCAGCGGGACCACCAGACTCCAGACGGCGTTCGTGACCGACCCCTTCCTCCGGTGCGCTCGCGCAGCTTCGTAGACCATGTACGGGTCATGGCCAGGTCATGCGTGGGCCCATTGTCACCTCATGCCGGACGGCCCGGGGCCTGCCCGGGGTGTGCGGGGCGTACGGTGTTCTCGACAGAGACCGGACCCGGGGCGACACTTGTCCGGCCCCGAGGTGCCCAAGCCGCGCACCGGTCCTAGAGGAAGGTGTCCGAGTGTCCCGCCGCAGAATCGGCTTCTGGTACCGCCTTGCGGCGGCCATCGCGAAACCGCCGCTGGTAGTGCTCTTCAAGCGGGACTGGCGGGGAATGGAACACATTCCGGCCGAGGGCGGATTTATCACCGCCGTCAATCACAACTCGTATCTGGACCCGCTCTCCTACGCGCACTTCCAGTACAACACCGGCCGGGTGCCCCGATTGCTCGGCAAGGCGGCCCTCTTCGAGGTGCCGATTGTCGGCGCGATCCTGCGAGGCTCCGGCCAGATCCCCGTCTACCGGGAGTCCACCAACGCCCTGGACGCATTCCGGGCCGCCGTGGACGCGATCGAGCGCGGTGAATGCGTGGCCTTTTACCCGGAAGGCACCCTCACCCGCGATCCCGACATCTGGCCGATGGCCGGCAAGACCGGCGCCGCCCGGGTGGCGCTGCTGACCAGGGCCCCGGTCATTCCGGTGGCCCAGTGGGGCGCGAACCTCGCGATGCCGCCCTACGCCAAGGAGAACAAGCTCAGCCTGTTCCCGCGCAAAACCCTCCAGGTGCTCGCCGGACCGCCCGTGGACCTCTCCGCGTACTACGACCGGGAACCCACCCCGGACGTGCTCAAGGAGGTCACCGAGGTCATCATGGCGGCCATCACCGGGCTGCTGGAGGAACTGCGCGGCGAAACCGCGCCCGAGCAGCCGTACGACCATCGCAAGGCCAGGTTGGAACAGCGGCGCAAGGCCGCGGGGGAGGGCAACAAGTGACACGTCCCGTGAAGGCAGCCGTATTCGGAACCGGCTCCTGGGGCACGGCCTTCGCCATGGTGCTCGCCGACGCCGGCTGCGAGGTGGTCCTGTGGGGCCGCCGCCAGGAGCTCGTCGACGCCATCAACAGCGGCCGGACCAACCCGGACTACTTCCCCGACATCGAACTCCCCGCGAACATCCGCGCCACCACCGACCCGGCCGAGGCCGCGGCCGGCGCCGAGTTCACGGTCCTCGCCATCCCCTCGCAGACCCTGCGCGGCAACCTCGCCGACTGGGCGCCGCTGCTCGCCCCCGACACCGTGCTGGTCTCCCTGATGAAGGGCGTCGAACTCGGCACGGCCAAGCGGATGAGCGAGGTCATCGAAGAGGTGGCCAAGGTCCCCGCCTCCCGCGTCGCGGTCGTCACCGGGCCCAACCTGGCCCGCGAGATCGCCGCCAGGCAGCCCGCCGCCTCCGTGGTCGCCTGCGTGGACGAGGCCGTCGCCCAGCGCCTCCAGGCCGCCTGCCACACCCCGTACTTCCGCCCGTACACGAGCACCGACGTCATCGGCTGCGAGCTCGGCGGAGCCGTCAAGAACGTCATCGGCCTCGCCGTCGGCATCGCGGACGGCATGGGCCTGGGCGACAACACCAAGGGCTCCCTCATCACCCGCGGCCTCGCCGAAGCCACCCGGCTGGGCCTGGCGATGGGCGCCGACCCGCTGACCTTCTCCGGCCTCGCGGGCCTCGGCGACCTCGTCGCCACCTGCTCCTCGCCGCTCTCCCGGAACCACACCTTCGGCACCAACCTGGGCCGCGGGATGACCCTGGAGGAGACCATCGCGGTCACCAAGCAGACCGCCGAAGGCGTCAAGTCCTGCCTGTCCGTGGCCGATCTGGCCCGCCGCCACGGAGTGGACATGCCGATCACCGACACGGTGGTCGACATCGTCCACCACGGCAAGCCCACCCTGGTCGCGCTCAAGGAACTCATGGGCCGCAGCGCCAAACCGGAACGGCGCTGACTGCTTTCCGGACGCATGAGCGGGTACCCTCGTGGCGATATGAGCAGCGAGAACCTCCCCCAGACCCCTGAGCAGCAGGGCCGCAAGCCCCGCGTGGCCGTCGTGTTCGGCGGCCGCAGCTCGGAACACGCCATCTCCGTGGTCACCGCGGGCGCCGTGCTGCGCTCCATCGACCGTTCCAAGTACGAGGTGCTGCCCATCGGCATCACCACGGACGGCCGGTGGGCGCTGACCTCCGACGAGCCCTCCCGGATGGCCATCTCCGGCGGCAAGCTCCCCGATGTGGGGCAGCTCGCCGAATCCGAGGAGGGCACCGTCGTGCTCTCCGTCGACCCGGCCAGCCGCGAGGTCGTCTACACCGAGCCGGGCGCCGTCCCCAAGGCCCTGGGCGAGGTGGACGTGGTCTTCCCCGTCCTGCACGGCCCGTACGGCGAGGACGGCACCCTCCAGGGCCTCCTGGAACTCTCCGGCATCCCGTACGTCGGCTCGGGCGTCCTCGCCTCGGCCGTCGGCCAGGACAAGGACTACATGAAGCGGGTCTTCACGTCCTTCGGGCTGCGCGTCGGCCCGTACGTGACGATCCGCCCCCGCGAGTGGGAGAACGACCGCGAGGGTGCGCTGGGCCGCATCGCGGAGTTCGCCGGCGAGCACGGCTGGCCGCTGTTCATCAAGCCCGCCCGCGCCGGCTCCTCGATCGGCATCACCAAGGTCGACGACGCCTCCGGGCTGGACGCGGCGATCCGCGAGGCCCGCCGCCACGACCCGAAGATCATCGTGGAGGCGCTGCTGCGCGGCCGCGAGATCGAGTGCGGAGTCCTGGAGTTCGAGGACGGTCCGCGCGCGAGCGTGCCCGCCGAGATCCCGCCGGTCTCCAGCCACGACTTCTACGACTTCGAGGCCAAGTACATCGACTCGGCCTCCGGACTCGTGCCCGCCCCGCTCACCCCGGAGCAGACCGCCGAAGTCCAGAAGCTCGCGATCGAGGCCTTCGACGCCGCGTCCTGCGAGGGCCTGGTGCGCGCCGACTTCTTCCTCACCGAAGACGGCACCTTCGTCATCAACGAGATCAACACCATGCCGGGCTTCACCCCGATCTCCATGTACCCGCGCATGTGGCAGGAGTCGGGCATCGAGTACCCGGAGCTGGTGGACCGCCTGATCCAGGCCGCCCTGCGCCGCTCCACCGGGCTGCGCTAGCCACTCGGGCACGAAGCCCCGTACACGCACGAGGACCGCCCGCCGGCTCCCCCTGACAGGGATGGCCGACGGGCGGTCCTCATGAGCGGGTACGGGGCCTCGTGCGGGGCCGTGGGGCCCGGCGCGGGCTCAGTAGGAGGCGATGCCCTCCGGAACGGTCTTGGCGATCGCCGCGGACAGGCCCACCAGCATGCCCGCATCCGTGGCATGCTCCTTGTCGACCCGGACCTCCGTGTACGCCAGCCGCAGCCCGGTGGTGAACCGGAAGCCGCCGTCGTCCAGCTTCTCCAGAAGCCAGCCGACACCGTTGACCTCGACGCCGTCCTGCTCCGGATCCGCCATCTTCGTGGGTTTGGCGATACCGCACCGCAGTACGATCGCCGAGCCGCCCCACGCGGCGGTCAGGTCGGAAGCCGGCACCGCCGGAGTCCCGGCCAGACCGGCCACCGTGTCGGGGAGTTCCTTGTGGAGCGCCGCACAGAAGCCCGCGACATCGGCGGGCGGTGCGGGCGGCGGATCCACCCGGGCCTCCGCGCCACCCGGGGACGGGGAACAGCCCGCGAGGGCCGCCGAGGCGGCCAGCGCGGGCAGGGCGCAGAGCAGAGACGAACGCCGGCTGTGTCGGGACTTCACCGGCCAAGAGTAGACGGGGGCTACAGATGGACCACCGGGCAGGTCAAGGTGCGGGTGATCCCCTCCACCTGCTGGACCTTGGCGACGACCATGCGGCCGAGGTCGTCCACGGTGTCGGCCTGGGCGCGCACGATCACGTCGTACGGGCCCGTCACGTCCTCGGCCTGGATCACCCCCGCGATCTGCGCGATGGACTCGGCGACGAACGACGCCTTGCCCACCTCGGTCTGGATGAGGATGTACGCCTGTACCACGAAACCTCCAGGGCGGCCGCGAGGATCATTTCCCCTACCCTTCGGGTGGGCCCGGGGATGACGGGTGGGCCCGGGGAAGAAGGGACGCCACGGTACCGCGTCGCCGAGCGCCGCGGGGAGACCCGGGGGCCAGGCAGCGCGCAGAGCGGGGCGTACGGAGAGCAGAAGTTGACGTATCTGTTGACGGTACCCAGAGCTGTGACGGCTCGCGACCGCAAGCGGACTGGGCAAGAAGGGGCACAGCGATGAAGGGCACTGTGGGCGAGCTGGGGGAGTTCGGGCTCATTCGAGAGCTCACCTCACGGCTCACCACCACCCCGGCGGTCCGGCTCGGACCGGGCGACGACGCCGCGGTCGTGTCGGCCCCCGACCGGCGGGTCGTGGCGAGCACGGACATCCTGCTGGAGGGCCGGCACTTCAGGCGCGACTGGTCCACCGCCTACGACGTCGGCCGCAAGGCCGCCGCGCAGAACCTCGCCGACATCGCCGCCATGGGCGCGGTGCCGACCGCGCTGCTGCTCGGCCTGGTCGTCCCGGCGGAGCTGCCGGTCACCTGGCCCACCGAGCTGATGGACGGCATCCGCGACGAATGCCAGGTCGCAGGGGCGGCCGTGGTCGGCGGCGACGTGGTCCGCGGCGACGTGATCACCGTGGCCATCACCGCACTCGGCGACCTGCGCAACCACGAGCCCGTGCTGCGCTCCGGCGCCCAGCCCGGCGACGTCGTGGCCGTCACGGGCTGGCTCGGCTGGTCCGCGGCCGGATTCGCGGTCCTCTCGCGCGGCTTCCGCTCCCCGCGGGCCTTCGTGGAGGCCCACCGGCGGCCCGAACCGCCGTACCACGCGGGCCCCGCGGCCGCCGGACTCGGCGCCACCGCCATGACCGACGTCAGCGACGGCCTGATCGCCGACCTCGGGCACATCGCCGAGGCCAGCAAGGTACGGATCGACCTGCGCTCGGCGGCCGTCGACATCCCCTCGCAGATGCACGACATCGGCCAGGCCGTCGGCGTGGACCCGCTCCAGTGGGTCCTCACCGGGGGAGAGGACCACGCCATCGTGGCCACCTTCCCGCCCGACGTGAAGCTCCCGGCCCGCTGGAAGGTGATCGGCGAGGTCCAGAACCGCTCCGCGCTGCCCCAGGTGACCGTCGACGGCGCCCCCTGGACCAGCACCGGCGGCTGGGACCACTTCGGCGCCGACCCGGCCGTCGAGGACCACTCGCTGTGAGTGCCCACCCGCCGCTGTGCCTGACCGTCGCCGGATCCGACTCCGGCGGCGGCGCGGGCATCCAGGCCGACCTCAAGACGATGCTGGCGCTCGGGGTCCACGGCATGAGCGTGGTGACCGCTGTGACCGCGCAGAACTCGCTCGGTGTCAAAGGGGTCTGGGAACTGCCCCCGGAGGCCGTCAGGGGCCAGTACAGGGCCGTGGTGGACGACATCGGGGTCCAGGCCGTCAAGACCGGGATGCTGTCGTCCGCAGGGCTCGTGGAGACCGTGGCCGAACTGCTCGCGGGAACCGGCGCCCCGGCCGTCGTGGACCCGGTCGGCGTCTCCAAGCACGGGGACGCGCTGCTCGCCGCCACGGCGCTGGACGCCGTACGCAAGGAACTGCTGCCCCGGGCCACCGTCGCCACCCCGAACCTGGACGAGGTGACCCAGCTCACCGGAGTCGTCGTGGAGAGCGAGGACGACATGCGCCGGGCCGCCGACGCGATCCTCGGCTACGGGCCCGCCTGGGCGCTGATCAAGGGCGGCCACCTCGCGGCCCACGGGAACGAGGCCGTGGACCTGCTGACGGACGGCGCCGAGGAGCGCTGGCTGAGGGCCCCGCGCCACGACAACCGGCACACCCACGGCACCGGCTGCACCCTCGCCAGCGCCATCGCGGCGGGCCTGGCCAAGGGCCTGCCCGTCCCGGAGGCCGTCACGGCGGCCAAGGAGTACGTCACGGGAGCCATCGCGGCCGGCTTCGCGCTCGGCGCGGGCATCGGACCGGTGGACCACGCGTGGCGGTGGCGCGCGAACGCCTGAAGGCCCGGGGCCTGAACACCCTCAAACGCCTGTAGGGGTCACTTCCCACGATCGGGAAGTGACCCCTACAGGCGTTTCAGGCAATGCAAGAGGCCGGTCCACCAAGGTGGACCGGCCTCTCGGGCAACCGGAAAGGGCTGCGCTACGACGGAAGGCGTCAGCGCGAGACCTTGCCGGCCTTGATGCACGAGGTGCAGGCGTTGAGGCGCTTCGGCGTCCCATTGACCACGGCACGGACACGCTGGATGTTCGGGTTCCAGCGACGCGAGGTGCGGCGGTGCGAGTGGGAAATGCTGTTGCCGAAGCTCGGCCCCTTGGCGCAAACGTCGCAGTTGGCAGCCACAGGTCACTCCAAAGACTTCAGATGCACTTACAGTGAATCCCGGCGCACCGGTATCAGGGATCTGAAGGTGGTTTGCCGGGGGGATGGCCCGACTCTCATCGGGCAACCGGAGCAGCATACAACGACTGCCTCGGTCCAAGAAAACTACCATGTCCGCCGCCGCCCCAGCCCCGGGGTCCCGCCCTCCCAGCCGTCCTTCGTTACCCTGCGGTGAACCCTGGCCCGCACAAGGAGGAACGCCCGGTGGCGCACGAGCCGCAACCGCACCCCCTCGACGAGCCCGCCGAGGCCGCCGAACGCGACGCCCTCGACGCCGAAGCGGTGCGCACCTGGAGCGCGCTGGCCCTGGCCGCGCTGGGCCGGGCCCGCGAGGACATCGACGCGATCAACGTCTACCCCGTCGCCGACGCGGACACCGGGACCAACCTCTACCTGACCGCCGAATCCGCCGACCGGGAGCTCGCGGACGTCTTCGCGGGCGTGACGGACGGCACAGCGGGAACCTCCCTGCCCGAAGCCGTACGGGCCTTCGCGCACGGAGCCCTGATAGGCGCCCGGGGCAACTCCGGGACGATCCTCGCGCAGCTGCTGCGCGGAGTGGCCGACGTACTCGCGGACGAGCCCGCCGGGCGCGGGCCCGCGCGGCTGCTGGCCCAGGCGCTGACCCGGGCCGCCGAGGAGGCGTACCAGGCCGTCGCGCACCCGGTGGAGGGCACCATGCTCACCGTCGCCACCGCCGCCGCGAAGGCCGCCGCGGTCGCCGAGGCGGCCGCCGGTTCCGCCGCCGACGTGGCCGCGGCCGCCTACGACGGGGCCCGCGCCGCCCTCGCCGAGACCCCGGGACAGCTGGCCGCGCTGGGCCGGGCCGGGGTGGTCGACGCCGGGGGCTGCGGACTGGTCGCCGTACTCGGAGCCCTCTGGCAGGCCCTGTCCGGGCAGGAGCCGGCCGACGAGCCGGTACGCGGCCGGGCCGTACCCGTACCGCGGCCGCCGGAACCCTGCGCGGAGGACCTGGGCGGACCCGCGTACGAGGTGCTCTACCTGCTGGAGGCCGCCGAGGCGCGGGTCGCGGAGCTGCGCACCCGGCTCGACGGACTCGGCGACTCCCTCGTCGTGGTCGGCGGCGACGGGCTGTGGAACGTCCACGTCCACGTCGACGACCCCGGCGCGGCCGTGGAGGCCGGAGTGGTCGCCGGACGGCCCTACCGGATCCGCATCACGCACTTCGGCGACGAGCGGCGCCGGACCCGCGGCGAGCGCGCCCAGCGGGCCGTCGTAGCCGTGGTCCAGGGCGAGGGGCTGGCCGGACTGTGCGGGGAGGCCGGGGCCACCACCGTGCTCGCACGGCCCGACGGACCCCCGGCCGTCGCCGAACTGGTGGCGGCCGTCCGCCGGGCGCACGCCCGCGAGATCGTGCTCCTGCCCAACTCCGCCGAACTGCGGGCCGTCGCCGCCGCGGCCGCCGAACAGGCCCGCGCCGACGGCGTACGCGTCGCCGTGATCCCCACCCGCTCCGAGGTCCAGGGCCTGGCCGCGCTCGCCGTCCACGACCCCGAGGGCACCTTCGACGAGGACGTGGTCGCCATGACCGCGGCCGCCGGCGCCACCCGCTACGGCGAACTCGCCGTGGCCGAACGGCAGTCCTTCACCTCCGCCGGCATCTGCCAGGCCGGCGACGTGCTCGGCCTCATCGACGGGGACGTGGCCGTCATCGGCCCGGACCTGCCCGAGACCGCCGAGGCCGTCCTGGCCCGGATGCTCGGCTCCGGCGGCGAACTCGTCACCCTGGTCCTGGGACCCGAAGTGCCGGACACGCTGGCCGCGCGCCTGGAGGCGTACGTCCAGCAGTCCCATCTGGCGGTCGACACCGTGACCTACCGGGGCGGCCGCGGGTCGGCGCCGCTGCTCATCGGGGTGGAATAGCCGGGTTGTCGGAGCCATGGTGTGCAATGGAACACGTGCCCGCGCTCGACGAAGACCTCAAGAAGACCCTCGGCCCCGCCACCGCGAAGGTGCTCGCCGAGCAGCTCGGCCTGCACACGGCCCTGGACCTGCTCCACCACTACCCACGGCGCTACGCCGAGCGCGGCGAGCTGACCTCGCTGGCCGAGCTCGCCGACCAGATCGACGAGCACGTCACCGTGGTCGCGCAGGTCGCCGACGCCCGCCTGCTGACCTACCAGGGCAGCCGCGGCGGCGGCAAACGCCTCGAAGTCACCATCACCGACGGCAGCGGCCGGCTCCAGCTCGTCTTCTTCGGCTCGGGCGTCCACAAACCGCACAAGGAACTGCTGCCCGGCAGCCGGGCGATGTTCGCGGGCAAGGTCGGGATGTTCAACCGCAAGCTCCAGCTCTCCCACCCGGCGTACGAACCCCTCGGCGCGGAAGCCGGAGAGACCGATGCGGCGGCCGCCTTCGCCAACCAGCTGATCCCCATCTACCCCGCCTGCAAGCAGATGGAGTCCTGGAAGATCGCCAAATGCGTGGACGCGGTCCTGCCGAGCGTCCAGGAGGCCGTGGACCCGCTGCCGCCCGTGCTGCGCGAGGGCCGCGGGCTGGTCCCGCTCACCGAAGCCCTGCTCAAGATCCACCGCCCGGCCACCAAGGCCGACATCGAAGACGCCCGCGCGCGCCTCAAGTGGGACGAGGCCTTCGTCCTCCAGGTGGCCCTCGCCCGCCGCAGGCACGCCGACTCCCAGCTCCCCGCCGTCCCGCGCCGCCCCACCCCCGGCGGCCTCCTCGACTCCTTCGACGCCAAGCTCCCCTTCACCCTCACCGAAGGCCAGGAGACCGTCTCGAAGGAGATCTTCGACGACCTCGCCACCGACCACCCCATGCACCGGCTCCTCCAGGGAGAGGTGGGCTCGGGCAAGGCTCAGCCGCTCGACGCCCAGGTTCTGACACCCATGGGTTTCCGGCCGATGGGCGACATCGAGGTCGGGGACGAGGTGGTTGTGCCGACCGGCGAGATCGCCGTCGTGGGAGGCGTCTTCCCACAGGGAGAGCGCGAGGTGTGGCGGGTGATGCTCTCGGACGGAAGCGCGGTCGAGTGCGACGACGAACACCTGTGGATCGTCGGCACCAGCTGTGGATGGCACCGGGGCCAGGAACCCAAGGTCATGACCACGAGGGAGATCCGGTCGGACCTGCACAAGGCCAATGGATCTTCCAAGTGGTACCTGCCGGTAGCCGTACCCGTGGACCTCGCGAGCGGTCACGGCCAACCACTTGATCCCTACCTGATGGGTGTACTCATCGGTGACGGGTCGTTCCGGCACAACCTGCGGCTGTCCACCGCTGACGCGGAGATCCTGGCCGCGGTCGAGGCCGAGGTGGCCCCGGACTGCGAGATGGCCCCTGTTCCCGGATCCCGGTTCGACTACACGATCCGGATGAGTGGGCCGAGGGGCGGCACTCGACGGAATCCCGTCATCCAAGCGGTTCGTGACCTGGGGCTGTGGGGTGCGACCTCGCACGACAAGTTCGTCCCGGACGTCTACAAGAACGCACCGGTCAAGGACCGGCTGGCGGTCCTTCAAGGGCTCATGGACACGGACGGGACGCTTCAAGCGAACGGAATGAGCATTTCGTTCTGCTCTGTCTCGCTCCGGTTGGCGCAGGACGTGGCCTGGCTTGTGCGCTCTCTCGGCGGACGCGCCCGCGTGCTGCCCACGAAATCGGCCTTCAACGTCTCCGTCGCTTTGCCCGAGGAGTTCGAGCCGTTCAGGCTGTCGCGCAAGTCGGCGCGAATGCGGCCGAGGCCGAAGTACAACACCTTCCGGCGGGGTATTCGGGCAGTGGAACACGTCGGGGCCAAGCCAGTCCAGTGCATCAGTATCGAGCACCCGAGCCACGCCTATGTGACCGACAACTTCACCGTCACGCACAACACGATGGTCGCGCTGCGGGCCATGCTCGCCGTCGTGGACAGCGGCGGGCAGGCCGCGATGCTCGCGCCCACCGAGGTGCTCGCACAGCAGCACCACCGGTCCATCACCGAGATGATGGGCGAACTCGCCGAAGGCGGCATGCTCGGCGGGTTCGACCAGGGGACCAAGGTGGTGCTGCTCACCGGGTCGATGGGAGTGCCCGCACGGCGCCGGGCCCTGCTCGACCTGGTCACCGGCGAGGCCGGGATCGTCATCGGCACCCACGCCCTCATCGAGGACAAGGTCAAGTTCCACGACCTCGGCCTGGTCGTCGTCGACGAGCAGCACCGCTTCGGCGTGGAGCAGCGCGACGCACTGCGCTCCAAGGGCAAGCAGCCCCCGCACCTGCTCGTCATGACCGCGACTCCGATCCCGCGCACGGTGGCCATGACCGTCTTCGGCGATCTGGAGACCTCCGTCCTGGACCAGCTGCCGGCCGGACGTTCCCCGATCGCCACCCACGTGGTGCCCGCCAAGGACAAGCCGCACTTCCTGGCCCGCGCCTGGGAGCGGGTCCGCGAGGAAGTCGAGAACGGGCACCAGGCGTACGTGGTCTGCCCGCGCATCGGAGACTCCGACGACCCGGAGGAGAACGGCGGCAAGGCGGTCAAGGCCGCCGCGAAGAAGAAGGCCGCCGCGGAGAAGGCCGCCGCGGCGGAAGACGCCGACAAGCGGCCCCCGCTGGCCGTCCTGGAGATCGCCGAACAGCTCGCGAAGGGCCCCCTGGCCGGTCTGGCCGTGGAGGTGCTGCACGGGCGGATGGATCCCGCCGACAAGGACGCCGTCATGCGCCGCTTCACCGCGGGCGAGGTCAAGGTCCTCGTCGCCACCACCGTCATCGAGGTCGGGGTCAACGTCCCCAACTCCACCGTCATGGTGATCATGGACGCGGACCGCTTCGGCGTCTCCCAGCTCCACCAGCTGCGCGGCCGCGTCGGCCGCGGCTCCGCACCCGGACTGTGCCTGCTGGTCAGCGAGATGCACGAGGCCAGCCCCGCCCGCGCCCGGCTCGCCGCCGTCGCCGCCACCCTCGACGGCTTCGAGCTCTCCCGCATCGACCTGGAGCAGCGCCGCGAGGGCGACGTACTGGGCCAGGCCCAGTCCGGGGTCCGCTCCTCCCTGCGCATGCTCGCGGTCATCGAGGACGAGGAGGTCATCACCCAGGCCCGCGAGGAGGCCACCCGCGTGGTCGCCGCCGATCCGGAGCTCGCGGGACTGCCGGGCCTGAAGACCGCCCTGGACGCCCTCCTGGACACCGAACGGGAGCAGTACCTGGAGAAGGGGTGAGCGGCACGACCTATCGTTGAAGCCCTGTACCTCCTCTGCTCGCCCCCACCGAAGGACCCCAGATGACCCGCGTGATCGCCGGAAGCGCAGGCGGGCGACGCCTCGTCGTACCGCCCGGCACCGGCACCCGCCCGACCTCGGACCGGATGCGCGAAGGCCTCTTCTCCACGTGGGAGTCGCTGCACGGCATCGAGGGGGCCCGGGTGCTCGACCTCTACGCGGGCTCCGGCGCCGTCGGTCTGGAGGCGCTCTCCCGCGGTGCGGGGCACGCACTGCTGGTCGAGCCCGACGCCAAGGCGGCCAAGGCCATCAAGGCCAACATCACCTCGGTCGGCCTGCCCGGCGCCGAGTTCCGGTCGGGCAGGGCCGAGCAGATCGCGGCCGTTCCCGCGCACGGGGACGCGTACGACGTGGTCTTCCTGGACCCGCCCTACGAGGTGGCGCACGACGATCTTCGCGAGATCCTGCTCACACTCCGGTCCAATGGCTGGCTCACGGGCGATGCGCTCGTCACCGTGGAGCGCAGGACGAGGAGTGGCGCGTTCCCGTGGCCCGAGGGCTTCGAGGCGCTCCGGTCCAGGAAGTACGGCGAAGGCACCCTTTGGTACGGCCGAGCCGCCACCATCAGCGAAGAGTCATGAATCCCGTACCGGGGAGCGAGGGAATCAAGTTGCGCCGCGCCGTCTGTCCCGGGTCGTTCGACCCCATCACCAACGGACATCTCGACATCATCGGCCGGGCCTCCCGGCTCTACGACGTGGTCCACGTCGCCGTGATGATCAACCAGTCCAAGCAGGGACTCTTCACCGTCGAGGAGCGGATCGAGCTGATCCGCGAGGCGACCGCCGGCTACGGCAACATCGAGGTCGAGTCCTTCCACGGGCTCCTCGTCGACTTCTGCAAGCAGCGCGAGATCCCGGCCATCGTCAAGGGCCTGCGCGCGGTGAGCGACTTCGACTACGAGCTCCAGATGGCCCAGATGAACATGGGGCTCTCGGGCGTCGAGACGCTCTTCGTCCCGACCAACCCCACCTACAGCTTCCTGTCCTCCTCACTGGTCAAGGAAGTGGCGACCTGGGGCGGAGACGTGGCCCACCTGCTGCCCGCCCACGTGCACGCCGCCCTGATGGAGCGGCTGGCCAACCGCTGAGGTCCGGCCGCCGGAATCCCTGACGCCGCATCAGTCGGTGTCGGCTCCCGGTCCGGTGGCCTTAAAGTCTTCCCGTCCGTCTCGGGAACCGCCCGAGGCCGAGAGAGTGCGAGCCCCCATGGACGTGCAGAAGAAGCTCGACGAGATCGTCGCGGCCGTCGGCAGCGCCCGGTCCATGCCCATGTCGGCCTCGTGCGTGATCAACCGTGCGGAGCTGCTCGCCCTCCTCGAAGAGGTGCGGGGCGCCCTGCCGGGCTCGCTCGCCCAGGCGCAGGAGCTCATCGGCGGCCGGGAGCAGATGGTCGAGGAGGCCCGCCGGGAGGCGGACCGGATCATCGAGTCGGCGCACGCCCAGCGCGGTTCGCTGATCTCCGACACCGAGGTCGCCCGGCGCTCCCAGGACGAGGCGGACCGGATCCTGGCGGATGCCCGCCGGGAGGCCGAGGAGGTCCGGGCCGAGGCCGACGACTACGTCGACAGCAAGCTCGCCAACTTCGAGGTCGTCCTGACCAAGACCATCGGCTCGGTGGACCGGGGCCGCGAGAAGCTCCTGGGCCGGGGGGCCGGGCTCGACGAGCAGGGCTACCCCGACGCCGAGGCGCCCGAGCGCAGCCACGACCCCGAGACGCAGCGGCAGCAGGCGGACGCGTACGTGGACACCAAGCTGGCCACCTTCGAGGCGGTGCTCTCCAAGACCCTGGAGGCCGTCGGCCGGGGCCGCCAGAAGCTCCTCGGCCGGGTGGGCACGGACGACCTCGGCGCGCACATGGCCGCCCAGGACGCGGCGGGGCTCCAGCAGTCCCGCTCGGCGAGCGACGCCGACTTCCTGGCCGGGCTGGCCGAGCCGGAGGCCCCGCTGATCCCCGCGCAGATGCAGGCGCAGCCGGAGCCCGCGTACGACACCTACGCCTACCAGCAGCCGGTCCAGCAGGACGCCGCCTACGGCTACCAGGACCCCTACTCCGGCTACCAGCAGGTCCAGCAGCAGCCGGACCCGTACGCGGTCTCCTACGAGCAGCAGCAGCCGGACCCGTACGCGGGCTACCAGCAGCAGCCCCAGCAGCAGCACCAGGGCGCCCAGGACCAGCAGGCGGCGCTCGACGAGACCAGCTTCTTCGACACCAGCATGATCAACCTGGACCAGCTGCGTCAGTACGAGCAGGGCCGCTGACCTCCGCTCCGCACGCGGATTGGGCTCAGAGCGAAGCGGCGGGTATCCTGGCTCTTCGGTCGCGCGTATGCACCGCGATCCATGCTGCCCATGAGTGGCGGAAGTATTGATCTTCAGCAGTCTCCAGTGATTTTGTGAAAGCAGGAACAGCCCTGAATACCCGCCTCGACCACCACAACCCCCTCGTGTTCGACACGCACGAGCTGGGTCGGCGTCCTGGTGCCATGCTCAGGCTGTCCCGTGAAATCGCGGCGCCGGGGGACCTCGGTCTCGCCGGAGTCATCGGAGTGCCGGAAGGCAGCCGGCTGAACCTCAAGCTCCGCCTCGAGTCGGTCATGGAAGGGGTGCTTGTCACAGGCACCGCCCGTGGATCGGCCGTGGGAGAATGCGTAAGGTGTCTGGAGGCCGTCGAGCGCGAGCTCAAGGCGGACTTCCAGGAGATGTTCTCGTACCCTGACGCCGACGACCGGAACCGCTCGAAGGCGGAGCCGGCCGACGACGCCGAGGACGACGAGGACACGCTCTTTATCGAGGACGGCTTGTTCGACCTCGAACCCGTGCTGCGCGACGTGGTGGTGCTCGCACTGCCGCTGCAGCCGGTGTGCCGGGAGGACTGTCTCGGACTGTGCCCCGATTGCGGGCTCAGCCTGAACGACGACCCGGACCACCACCATGACGCCGTCGACATCCGTTGGGCGGCACTGCAGGGACTCGTCACCGATCAGGGCGTCGAGAAGGACAATATGAGCGGCACTGCCTCCGACGGAGTTCAGCGCGCCGCCGAGAAGCAGGAGAAGTAGCCGTGGCTGTTCCGAAGCGGAAGATGTCGCGCAGCAACACGCGCCACCGCCGGTCGCAGTGGAAGGCTGCGGTCCCCACCCTGGTTTCGTGTGAGCGTTGCCAGGAGCCGAAGCTCCAGCACATTGCGTGCCCGAGCTGCGGCACCTACAACAAGCGCCAGGTCCTCGAGGTCTGAGCGGCTGGTGAGAGGCGCAATGTCTGAGCTGTCCAACGCTGAGAAGCAGGCAGACAGTAAGAACGCGGCCTCGTCCCACACGCTTCTGGAAGGGCGGCTCGGGTACCACCTCGAGTCCGCCCTTCTGGTGCGTGCACTGACCCACCGTTCGTACGCGTACGAGAACGGCGGTCTGCCCACCAACGAGCGGCTGGAGTTCCTTGGGGACTCCGTGCTGGGCCTGGTGGTCACGGACACGCTGTACACGACCCACCCCGATCTGCCGGAAGGCCAACTGGCCAAACTGCGGGCCGCGGTAGTCAACTCACGCGCACTTGCGGAGGTCGGGCGCGGCCTAGAACTCGGCTCCTTCGTCCGGCTCGGCCGGGGCGAAGAGGGTACGGGTGGCCGGGACAAGGCCTCCATCCTCGCCGACACCCTTGAAGCGGTGATCGGCGCGGTCTACCTCGATCAGGGCCTCGACGCGGCCTCGGAGCTGGTTCACCGGCTCTTCGACCCGCTCATCGAGAAGTCCTCCAACCTCGGTGCCGGCCTGGACTGGAAGACCAGTCTCCAGGAGCTGACGGCGGCCGAAGGTCTTGGTGTGCCGGAATACATGGTCACCGAGACCGGTCCGGACCACGAGAAGACCTTCACCGCTGCCGCCCGCGTCGGTGGTGTCTCGTACGGCACCGGCACCGGCCGCAGCAAGAAGGAAGCCGAACAGCAGGCGGCGGAGTCCGCTTGGCGCGGGATCCGCGCCAAGGCGGACGAGCGGATCGGGGCGCAAACCCCGAACGCTGCCGCTCCGGTTACGACCGGTACCGATGCCGGGGATGGCGGGGCGCCGACGCCCGCCGAACCGACACCGGGAGCCTGAAGCTTCCTTCGGGATTTCCCCGCCCGCCCCTGCCTCGGCAGGGGCGGGCGGACCCGTTTCCGGCCCCGGCCGGGGCGGCCGGTACGCTCGCCGGGAGTGTTCACGACCGCACCCCTCCGGAGGAACCCGTGCCCGAGCTGCCCGAAGTCGAAGTGGTGCGGCGCGGTCTGGAACGCTGGGTGGCCGGGCGGACCGTGGACGCGGTCGAGGTGCTGCATCCGCGTGCCGTACGCCGGCACGCGGGCGGCGGAGCCGATTTCGCGGCGCGGCTGACGGGGGAGACCTTCGGGGTGGCCCGGCGGCGCGGGAAGTACCTGTGGCTGCCGCTGGCGGAGCGGGAGATGTCCGTGCTCGGGCACCTCGGGATGAGCGGGCAGCTGCTGGTCCAGCCCGAGGACGCCCCCGACGAGAAGCACCTGCGCATCCGGGTGCGGTTCCGTGACGGCGCCGGCACCGAGCTGCGCTTCGTCGACCAGCGGACCTTCGGCGGCATGTCCCTGCACGAGAGCGTCGCCGACGGGACGGACGGGTACGAGGAGGGGCTCCCCGACGTCATCGCGCACATCGCCCGGGACCCGCTGGACCCCCTCTTCGACGAGGCGGCCTACCACCTGGCGCTGCGCGCCAAGCGGAGCACCATCAAGCGGGCGCTGCTCGACCAGTCGCTGATCAGCGGGGTCGGCAACATCTACGCGGACGAGGCGCTGTGGCGCGCCAAACTGCACTACGAGCGCCCCACGGCCACGCTCACGCGCCCCCGGAGCACGGAACTCCTCGGCCATGTCCGGGACGTCATGAACGCGGCCCTCGACGCCGGCGGCACCAGCTTCGACAGCCTGTACGTCAACGTCAACGGCGAGTCCGGCTACTTCGACCGGTCCCTCGATGCCTACGGGCGCGAGGACGAGCCCTGCCGCCGCTGCGGCACGCCCATGCGACGTCGGCCGTGGATGAACCGGTCGAGCTACTTCTGCCCGCGCTGTCAGCGGCCCTCGCGCGCAGCCTCGTAGGCGGAGCGGGCGCCCAGTACCTCGGGCATGCGCTCCTCCAGCAGGGTGATGAGCGCGACCAGGCGCTCCGCGATCTCCGCGCCGAAGGGGGTCAGCTCGTAGTCGACGCGGGGCGGGTTGGTGGGCTGGGCCTCGCGGTTGACGATGCCGTCGCGTTCCAGGGCCTGCAGGGTCTGGGACAGCATCTTCTCGCTGACGCCGTCGACGCGGCGGCGCAGCTCGTTGAAGCGGCACGAGCCTTCGCGCAGGGCGCCCACGGTGAGGCTGCCCCAGCGGCCCGTGACGTGTTCCAGGGTCTCCCGGGACGGACACGCGCGGGCGAAGACATCGAAGGGCGGATCGGTAGCGGTGGCGTCGTCGGCTTCGCTACAGGCTGGAGTCTGCATGCTTTCAGCGTACTACTGCACAGCGCTGATCATTTTGCTTGCGCTTTCCAAAAGTTAGTGGTTGGCTGTTTCTCGTCGCACCAACAGCACGGCTCCGCGGCCGACCACGGAGCTTTCGAGGGAGATCAGCCTTGTCCGGTATCACGCACGCCCCCGTCGTTTCGATCGCCTACCACTCGGGCTACGGCCACACCGCCGTCATCGCCGAGGCCGTCCGGGCGGGCGCCGCCGAGGCCGGTGCGACGGTGCACCTGGTCAAGGTCGACGAGATCGACGACGCCCAGTGGGAGCTCCTCGGCGCGTCCGACGCGATCATCTTCGGTTCCCCCACCTACATGGGCACCGCCTCGGGCGCCTTCCACGCCTTCGCCGAAGCCAGCTCCAAGGTGTGGTTCACCTTCGGCTGGCAGAACAAGGTGGCCGCCGGCTTCACCAACTCCGGTTCCAAGAGCGGCGACAAGGGCCACACCCTCGGCTTCTTCCAGACGCTGGCCGCGCAGCACGGCATGAGCTGGGTCAACCTGGGCCTGAAGCCGGGCTGGAACGCCACCACCGCCTCCGAGAACGACATCAACCGTCTCGGCTTCTTCGACGGCGCCGCCGCTCAGACCCACACCGACCAGGGTCCCGAGGGCGTCCACAAGGCCGACATCGCCACCGCCGAGCACCTCGGCCGCCGCGTCGCCGAGCAGACCCGCGTCCTCGTCGCGGGCCGCGCCGCCCTGGCCGCCGAAGCGGTCTGACGCACCACGGGATCCGACGCACCACAGGAGAGGGGCACGGCCGCACCGCGGCCGTGCCCCTCTTTTGCTTTTGGTCAGGCCGCTGTTTCCGGTCGGGCCGCGCCGCGGTGGGCCGCGTCGAGCAGGGCCAGTTCCGACTCGGAGAGCCGCAGGGCCGCCGCGGCCACGTTGTCGGCGAGGTGGCCGAGGTCCCCGGTGCCGGGGATGGCCAGGACGTGCGGCCCCTGGCCGAGGGTCCAGGCCAGCCGGACCTGCGCGGGGCTGGCGCCGTGGGCGCGTGCGACCTCCCGTACCTCCGACTCCCCGATGCCGTGCGCGTCGTCGCCCCGACCCGCCTCGCCGCCCGCGCCGGCGATCGCGTAGAAGGGGACGAAGGCGACGCCCTGCTCGCCGCAGCTGCGGACGAAGGCCTCCTGGTCGGGCCGGACCCCGATCCCGTACGGGTTCTGCACACAGACGACGGGTGCGATGGCGCGGGCCTCCGCGAGGTGCTCGGGCGTCACGTTGGAGATGCCCAGATGGCGGATGAGCCCGGCCTCGCGCAGCTCCGCCAGCGCGCCGAACCGTTCGGCGATCGAACCGGTCCCCAGGACCCGCAGGTTGACCACGTCGAGGTGGTCGCGGCCGAGCTGGCGCAGATTCTCCTCGACCTGACCGCGCAGCTCACCGGGCGTGGCGTGGGGGAGCCAGGCTCCCGACCGGTCCCGGCCGGGCCCGACCTTCGTCGTGATGACGAGGTCCTCGGGGTAGGGGGCCAGTGCGGTGTTGATCAGCTCGTTGGCGGAGCGCAGCGGCGAGAAGTAGAACGCGGCCGTGTCCAGGTGGTTGACGCCGAGCTCGACCGCGCGGCGCAGCACGGCTATGGCCTGGCCGCGATCGCGCGGAACGGCATCGGCGATGAGGGCCTCGCCGGTCTGCGGAAGGCGCATCGTGCCGAAGCCCAGGCGGTTGATCTCCAGGTCACCGAGTTTCCAGGTGCCCGCAGCCGCCGCTCCGGCGGTGTCGGTCTTGGTCGTGCCCGTGGTTGAGGTCATGGCGGAATGATCTCCGCCATTGCCTAGAAACCGAAGTCCTGGGTCCACCAGGGGCCGCCGGCGGCGTTGTACACGCCTACGCCGAGGGTGCGGAATTCGCAGTTGAGGATGTTCGCCTTGTGGCCGGGGCTGTTCATCCAGGCCTTCATCACGGCCGTGGCGTCGCCCTGGCCGCGGGCTATGTTCTCGCCGCCCATGCCCGAGATCCCGGCCTTGGTGGCCCGGTCCCAGGGGGTGTTGCCGTCGGGGTCGGTGTGGTCGAAGAAGCCCCGGACGGCCATGTCCTTGCTGAAGGCCCCGGCCAGCGCCGCCAGCGGCGGGTTCGCCCGGACCGGGACGCAGCCGGCCTGTGCGCGCTCCTGGTTCACCAGGGCGAGCACGGCGGCTTCCTCGGTGGAGTGGCCGGCCGCGGTCGGCGGGGCCGCGGGGGTGGGCGGCTTCGGGACGGCCGGCTTGGGCGCGGCCGGGGTGGGAGTCGGCTGGGGGGTCTTCGAGGGCTCCGCCGAGGGCGTCGGGGAAGGGCTGGCCGACGGGGACGGCGAGGCGGAGGGAGAAGGGGAGCCGGAAGGGGAAGCGGAACCCGAAGCGGAATCCGGCCCGGCGGAGGCGCGGCCGGAGAGGTTGGCGAGGCCGCCCTGCTGCTCCAGTGCGCTCTCGGGGCTCGGCGAGGCCTTGGCCTTGGCTTCCGTCTTGGAGTCGGAGCCCGCGCCCGCGACGCCCACGTAGGGGAAGGAGGAGCCGACCGGGACCACGCCCGTGGTCACCGCCGCCGTGCCGAGGACCACGGCCACGGCCGCGCCGAGCAGGCCGCCGCGCACGGCGGTACGGCGCTTCGTGCCGCGACGGGGTGCGGCCTGGAGTCGGTGCCGTCCCATCGCGGCCTGCCTTCCTCGGAGTTCAAGATCAAGGTTTACTCACCCAAATGGGTGAGCTCATTGGTGCGCGACTGTACGCCATGGCGCCAGGGGGTGATGTGACCCGAAAGTGTTTGCCCGGTTAGCGTTCAGGCATGAATGAAGATGTCCGCATGACCGCCTGGGTGCGCGGTCGTGTACAGGGAGTGGGCTTCCGTTGGTTCACCAGGGCCAATGCCCTGGAGATCGGCGGACTGGCCGGCTTCGCGCTCAACCTCGACGACGGTCGAGTGCAGGTGGTGGCCGAAGGTCAACGTGAGAATTGCCACCGGCTCCTCGCGTGGCTCCACAGCGCCGACACGCCCGGGAAGGTGGACGGGGTGACAGAGATCTGGGGCACACCGCGCGGTGGCTACGAAGGGTTCGCGATCCGGTGAGCGATCGACTGATCATGCACTGAACAGATCTCCGGATGGTCCGCACATGGTCGGATCTGCGCATTCCCCGGTGACGCGTTGCCGACTCGCGGGATCCGTGGAAGGCTCGGAGACGAGGATGATCTCCACATCCCTTGCGAGGACCGGGCTGCCCGCCGATACAGGGCGTGATCGTGTTGACCGTCAAACTTTTTGGTGAGACGCTGGAAGCCCCGCGCACCTGAGCTGTTTGGCAGTGTTGGCAGTTAGCCAAAGAACGTGTGCAGTGACTGACAGTCGCTGCCGGACATCCGCGGGTGCGATTCCCTCACGACCCACACCGCTTCCGGTCGGTCACTCAGTGTGGAGGACCATCCATCATGGCAAAGGCGCTTCTCGGTTACGTCGGCGGTTCCGACCCGCGACTCCTCGCCGAGATGCGACGGCTTCAGCAGCGCGTCCAGGACCTCGAGTCCGAGCTCGGACGAATCCAGTCCGAAAACGACGCACTGAACGCGGCCGCCGCACAGCACGGAGACTCGCTGCTCGACAGCATCGACCTCGACGTACCCCAGGCGGAGCCTGCGCTCACCTGATCCGCGCTCCCTCGTCGCTCAACCAACAAGTACCGCAAGATCTGCAAGGGGCGCTTCGGCGTCCCTTCTTTCTTGTCTTTCTTGTCGCCTGGTGCCGTTGCGCCAGGTGAGAGGGCCTTTCCTTTAACGTCTGATGTGCCCTGCACCTTCATGGGCGAAACCGAACGTGAAAGGTAGAGTCCGGCGGCGTGCACCTCAAGTCCCTGACCCTGCGTGGCTTCAAATCCTTCGCCTCCGCCACCACCCTGCGCTTCGAGCCGGGCATCACCTGCGTCGTGGGCCCCAACGGCTCCGGCAAGTCCAATGTGGTGGACGCGCTCTCCTGGGTCATGGGCGAACAAGGGGCCAAGTCCCTGCGCGGCGGGAAGATGGAAGACGTCATCTTCGCCGGCACGACCGGCCGCCCGCCGCTCGGCCGCGCCGAGGTCTCGCTGACCATCGACAACTCCGACGGCGCGCTGCCCATCGACTACGCCGAAGTCACCATCACCCGGATCATGTTCCGCGGCGGCAGCAGCGAGTACCAGATCAACGGCGACACCTGCCGCCTCCTGGACATCCAGGAGCTGCTCTCCGACTCCGGCATCGGCCGCGAAATGCACGTCATCGTCGGACAGGGCCAGCTGGACTCCGTACTGCACGCCGATCCGATGGGCCGCCGCGCCTTCATCGAAGAAGCGGCCGGGGTGCTCAAGCACCGCAAACGCAAAGAGAAGGCGCTGCGCAAACTCGACGCGATGCAGGCCAATCTGGCGCGCGTCCAGGACCTCAACGACGAGCTGCGCCGCCAGCTCAAACCGCTCGGCCGGCAGGCGGCGGTGGCCCGGCGGGCGGCCGTGATCCAGGCCGACCTGCGCGACGCGCGGCTGCGCCTGCTCGCCGACGACCTCGTGACGCTCAAGGGCGCGCTCGACGCGGAGATCGCGGACGAGGCGGCGCTGAAGGAACGCAAGGACGCGGCCCAGGCGCAGCTCGCCGGGGCGGTGCGGCGGGAATCCGAACTGGAGGAAGCCGTACGGGAACTCGCGCCGCGGCTCCAGCGGGCCCAGCAGACCTGGTACGAGCTGTCGCAACTGGCCGAACGGGTCCGGGGGACCGCCTCCCTGGCGGACGCCCGCGTCAAGTCGGCCTCGGCGCCGCCCGAGGAAGCGCGACGGGGCCGGGATCCCGAGGACATGGAGAGGGAGGCCGCGCGGATCCGCGAGCAGGAAGCGGAACTGACGGCCGCGCTCGAGGCGGCCTCCCGGGCGCTGGAGGACACCGTCTCGCACCGGGCCGAGCTGGAGCGTTCGCTGGCCGAGGAGGAACGGCGGCTACGGGACGCGGCGCGGGCCATCGCCGACCGGCGCGAGGGCCTGGCGCGGCTGACGGGCCGACTGGGCGCGGCCCGCTCCCGCGCGGGCGCGGCGCAGGCCGAGATCGACCGGCTGGTCGTGGCGCGGGACGAGGCCCGGACCCGTGCGGCGGCGGCGAGCGAGGAGTACGAGGCGCTGGCGGAGGAGGTCGGCGAGCACGACTCCTCGCCGGACCCGCAGGGTGAGTACGAGGCCGCGCGGGCGGAACTGACGGCGGCGGAGACCGGACTCGGCGCGGCGCGCGACGCGTTGGCGACGGCGGAACGGCTCCGCGCAGCCGTATCGGCGCGTCGCGAGGCCCTGGCGCTGGGGCTGCGCCGCAAGGACGGCACCGGAGCGGTGCTCGCGGCGCGGCTCGAAGGCCTGCTGGGCCCCGCGGCGCGGCGGCTGTCGCTGACCCCGGGGTACGAGGTCGCGGTGGCGGCGGCACTGGGCGCGGCGGCGGACGCGGTGACCGTGGCTTCGCCGGCCTCGGCATCCGGCGCGATCCGGCACCTGCGCACCACGGACGCGGGCCGGGCCACGTTCCTGATCACTCCGCCGGACGCACCCGGCGACCGGCCGGTCCCGGCCCTCCCCGGCCAGGCGGCGGCCCCGGCCGGGCCCCTGGACCCGGCGGCTGCGGCAGACCCCCCTGCCGGGATCGCGGGTTCGGTCCCGGGCCAGGGCGCCGGCCCAGGGGGAGCCTTCCCGCGCCCCGCCGCTCCGGCCGCTCCGGCTGCTTCGGGAGCCGCGGCACACACCGCTCCGGCCGCCCCCGGGCCCGGTGCGCGGGACGCACTGGCCGTCGCCGAGGCCGGGACCCAGGAGGGGGAAGGGGCCGGGACCGGCATCCCCGCCGGGAGGCTCGTGCGGGGAGATGCGGCGCTCGTGCGGGCCGTCGCCTGGGTGCTGCGCGACTACGTGGTGGTCGGTGGGCTCGACGAGGCCGAGGCCCTGGTCGCCGCGCGGCCCGATCTGGTGGCGGTGACCGCCGACGGGGACGTCCTCGGGGCGCATCTCGCGCACGGCGGGTCCGCCGGGGTGCCCAGCCTGATCGAGGTGCAGGCGGCCGTGGACGAGGCGGACGCCGAGCGCGGCCGGCTGGACGCCCGGTGCCTCGCGCTGGAGGAGGAGAAGGCGGCCGCGGCGCAGCGGCGTACCGGGGCCGGTGCGCGCGTCGAGGAGCTCGGTGAGCTCAGGCGGGCCGCCGAGCAGGCACGGGCCGGGGTCGCGCAGCAGCTCGGGCGGCTCGCCGGACAGGCGAAGGGGGCCGCGGGCGAGGCCGAGCGCGCCGCCTCGGCCGCGGCCAAGGCGCAGGACGCGCTGGAGCAGGCGCTGGCCGAGGTGGAGGAGTGCGCGGAGCGGCTCGCGGTGGCCGAGGAGATGCCGGTCGAGGACGAGCCCGACACCTCCGGCAGGGACCGGCTCGCCGCCGACGGGGCGAACGCGCGGCAGACCGAGATGGAGGCCCGGCTCCAGCTGCGGACCCACGAGGAGCGGGTCAAGGGGCTGGCCGGCCGGGCGGACGGACTCGATCGGGCGGCCCGCGCCGAGCGGGAGGACCGGGCCAGGGCCGAGCGCCGTCGCGAACGGCTGCGCCACGAGGCCCGGGTGGCCGCGGCCGTAGCCGACGGCGCCCGCCAGCTGCTCGCGCACATCGAGGTGTCGCTGACCCGGGCGGCCGAGGAGCGCACCTCGGCCGAGTACGCCAAGGGGCTGCGCGAGCGGGAGCTCGACGAGGCCAGGAGCCGGGGCCGAGGCCTGAAGGACGAGCTCGACAAGCTCACCGACTCCGTGCACCGGGGCGAGGTGCTCGGCGCGGAGAAGCGGATGCGGATCGAGCAGGTGGAGGCGCGGGCCCTGGAGGAGTTCGGGATCGGGGCCGAGGGGCTCGTCGCCGAGTACGGTCCCGATCAGCCGGTGCCGCCGAGCCTGCCCGCGGAGGGGGAGGCCCAGGAGTCGGACGACGCCGGGCCGCAGCCCTTCGTACGGGCCCGGCAGGAGAAGCGGCTGAAGGCCGCCGAGCGGGCGTACCAGCAGCTCGGCAAGGTCAATCCGCTGGCTCTGGAGGAGTTCGCGGCCCTGGAGGAGCGGCACAAGTTCCTCAGCGAGCAGCTGGAAGACCTGCGCAAGACGCGGACCGATCTCCTCCAGGTCGTGAAGGAGGTGGACGAGAGGGTCGAGCAGGTCTTCACGGAGGCGTACCGGGATACGGCCCGGGAGTTCGAGGGGGTGTTCTCGCGGCTGTTCCCCGGTGGCGAGGGCCGGCTGATCCTCACCGACCCCGGCAACATGCTGACCACCGGCATCGACGTGGAGGCGCGACCGCCCGGCAAGAAGGTCAAGCGGCTGTCGCTGCTCTCCGGCGGCGAGCGCTCGCTGACGGCCGTGGCGCTGCTGGTGGCCATCTTCAAGGCCAGGCCCAGCCCGTTCTACGTGATGGACGAGGTCGAGGCGGCGCTCGACGACACCAATCTCCAGCGGCTGATCCGGATCATGGAGGAGCTGCAGGAGAGCTCGCAGCTGATCGTGATCACGCACCAGAAGCGGACCATGGAGGTCGCGGACGCGCTCTACGGCGTCTCGATGCAGGGCGACGGGGTCTCGAAGGTCATCAGCCAGCGCCTGCGCTGACAGGCGTCAGCCGTCATTCGTTCGATCTCCTCCGGGTGGTGCCCGATCTTGACCTGTGCGCCACTGGTAGGAATCGACCCCACCGGCCGTCACCGCAGCCGGGGACGCAGGAGCAGACCTTGACCAGCAGCAGCACCTCGCAGGCCTCGGCATCGGGCGGCGGCCGCGCGTCCCAGCCCGATCACCTCGGGCACGTCATCTTCATCACCGCGGCCGCGGCCATGGGCGGATTCCTCTTCGGCTACGACAGCTCCGTCATCAACGGCGCCGTCGTCGCGATCCGGGACCGCTTCGACGTCGGGGCCGGCACCCTCGCCCAGGTGATCGCCGCCGCGCTGATCGGCTGCGCGCTGGGCGCCGCCACCGCGGGCCGCATCGCCGACCGGATCGGCCGCATCCGCTGCATGCAGATCGCCGCCGTCCTCTTCACGGCCAGCGCCGTCGGCTCGGCCCTCCCCTTCGCCCTCTGGGACCTCGCCCTGTGGCGGGTCGTCGGCGGCTTCGGCATCGGCATGGCCTCGGTCATCGGCCCGGCCTACATCGCCGAGGTGTCCCCGCCCGCGTACCGCGGCCGGCTCGCCTCCTTCCAGCAGGCCGCGATCGTCATCGGCATCGCGATCTCCCAGCTCGTCAACTGGGGGATTCTGAACCTCGCCGACGGAGACCAGCGCGGCAGGATCGGCGGCCTGGAAGCCTGGCAGTGGATGCTCGGCGTCATGGTCGTCCCGGCCGCGCTCTACGGGCTGATGTCCTTCGTCATCCCGGAGTCCCCGCGCTTCCTGATCTCCGTCGGCCGCACCGACGAGGCCAAGAAGGTGCTGGCCGAGGTCGAGGGGGAGCACGTCGACCTCGACGGACGCGTCCGGGACATCGAGCACGCCATGCGCTCCGAGCACAAGTCCACCTTCAAGGACCTGCTCGGCGGCCGGATGGGCTTCCTGCCCATCGTCTGGATCGGCATCGGCCTCTCCGTCTTCCAGCAGCTCGTCGGCATCAACGTGATCTTCTACTACAGCTCCTCGCTGTGGCAGTCGGTCGGCATCGACCCGAGCTCCTCGTTCCTGTACTCCTTCGAGACCTCCGTCGTGAACATCATCGGCACGGTGATCGCGATGGTCTTCGTGGACCGCATCGGCCGCAAACCCCTCGCGCTCATCGGGTCCGTGGGCATGGCGATCTCCCTCGCGCTCGCCGCGTGGGCCTTCTCCTACAAGGACACCAGCGGCGGAGACATCGCCCTGCCGCACGCCCAGGGGCTCGTGGCCCTCATCGCGGCCAACTTCTTCGTACTCTTCTTCGCGCTGTCCTGGGGCGTCGTGGTGTGGGTCCTGCTCGGCGAGATGTTCCCGGGCCGCATCCGCGCCGCCGCCCTGGGCGTCGCCGCCTCCGCCCAGTGGATCGCCAACTGGGTCATCACGGTCTCGTTCCCGACCCTGTCGGACTGGAACCTGTCCGGCGCCTACGTCATCTACGCGGTCTTCGCCGTGCTCTCGATCCCGTTCATCCTCAAGTGGGTGCCGGAGACCAAGGGCAAGGCGTTGGAGGAGATGGGGTGACCACCCCCGCCGAGGCCACCCCGGCCGAGGCCACCCCCGCCCACGCCACCCACGCCCCCCGGCTCAGCCCTTGAGCCGGGGCAGTACCTGTTCGCACAGCAGCTGCAGGCTCCGCCAGCCCTCGTCGATCGGCATCCCGCCGCACAGCGGGTGCAGCACCAGGTTCCCCGCCTCGCCCGCGCCCCGGGCGTACTCGACCGCCTCGTCCGGGGTGAGGATCCGGTACACGCCCTCCGCGCGCAGCTCCGCCACCGTGTGCGCGCCCGAGCGGACGGCGCTGAGGATGTCCTTGGACTGCCAGGACGCGTACATCCCGGCCTCGTGCAGGAACCGCTCGCCGTGCTCGGCCCACGCCCGGTCCGGGTCCTCGGCGATGTGCAGCAGCGGGGTCTGGGCCGCCGGCATCATGCAGAAGCCCTCCGTGCCGTACTCCGCGAGCTTCGCCTGGTAGTACGCCTCCAGCTCCGGCAGGTGCGCACTGGGGAAGAACGGCAGCCCCAGCCGGGCCGCGCGGCGGGCCGCCGCCTGCGAGCTGCCGCCGACCAGGAGCAGCGGGTGCGGCTGGGTGAACGGCCGCGGGGTGACCCGTACCGTCCGGCCCCGGAACTCGAACGGCTCACCGGTCCACGCCTTCAGCAGGGTTTCCAGCAGCTCGTCCTGGAGCTTGCCGCGCCGGCCCCATTCGACGCCGTGCTGCTCGTACTCCTCGGGCCGGTAGCCGATGCCGGCAACCGTGACGAGGCGGCCGCCGCTGAGGAGGTCGAGGACCGCGATGTCCTCGGCGACCTTCAGGGGGTCGTACAGCGGGCCGATGATCGCCGAGACGGTGACCGCGATCCGGCGGGTGGCGCCGAAGACCGCGCCCGCGAAGGCGAAGGGCGAGGGCAGCCAGTTGTTGTCGGTGCCGTGGTGCTCTTCGGTCTGGATGGTGTCGATCCCGCGGTCGTCCGCGTACTTCGCCATCTCCAGCGCGGCCTTGTACCGGGCGGAGAGGGTTTCCGGGGTGCCGTTCGGGTCGATGAGATTGAACCGGGCCACGGTGATGGGCATGGAGAAGTCCCCCTTCGCCGGAGGTGGGTGGGCGGGCGAAGGGGGACGTTAGCTGACGTGGCGTCAGTTGGACAGGGATCCGGCGGCGACCGGCTCCTCCACCGGCTCCTCCACAGGCTGCGGCGCGACCGGGGCCAGCGCTGCCGGGGTGCGCGGCAGGACCGCGTACAGCACGGCGGAGGTGACGATGCCCGCCGCCCAGCCCAGGCCGTTCTCGCCGATCCAGGTGGTGGCGAGCGGGCCGCTGAACCAGTCGACCTTCGTGAACAGCAGCCCCACGACCAGCGCCAGGCCCCACGAGGTCATGGCCTGCCAGGCGAAACCGCCCCGGTACCAGTAGGCGCTGCTGCGCGTGGTGTCCAGCAGGGCCGCGCTGTCGTAGGAGGTGCGGCGCAGCATGTCCACGCCGAAGACGCCGATCCAGGCGGAGAAGGCCACGGCGAGCAGGGTCAGGAAGGAGATGAAGGACCCGAAGAAGCTGGTCGCGACCACCATCAGCAGGAAGCCGAAGACCAGGCTGATGACGGCGTTGACGCTCACCGCCGCCGCGCGCGGGACCTTGATGCCGAGGGTCTGCGCGGTGAAGCCGGCCGAGTACATGGACATCGAGTTGATGAGCAGCATGCCGACGAGCGCGATCAGCAGGTACGGGACCGCGATCCAGGTCGGCAGCAGCTCCCCGATGAAGGAGACCGGGTCCTGCGCGGTGGCCAGGTCGGGGGTGGCGACGGCCATCACCGCGCCCATCAGCACCATCGGGATGACGACGACGGCCGCGCCGCCGATGGTGGCGCCGACCATGCCCTTGGCGGAGGCGGTGCGGGGCAGGTACCGGGTGAAGTCCGGGCCGGAGGGGACCCAGCTGATGCCGCCGGCGGCGATGGTGCCGATGCCCGCGATCATCATCGCGGTGGAGCCCGCGGGCTTGCCGAAGACGGCCGACCAGTCGGTCTCGACGATCAGGTAGCCCAGGACGAGCACGCTGAAGGCGCCGAAGAGGTACGTGGACCACTTGGAGCAGACGCGCAGCGCGTTGATGCCGAGACCGGAGACCAGGAAGGTGCAGCCGACGAAGAAGAGCAGGGTGACCACGATCAGGGCGGTGTTCTTCTTGATGCCGAAGACCAGGTCGAGCACGGTCAGGACGGCGTAGGCGCCGCTGACCGCGTTGATGGTCTCCCAGCCCCAGCGGGCGACCCAGATCAGGGCGCCGGGGAAGAGGTTGCCGCGCTGGCCGAAGACGGCCCGGGAGAGCGCCATGCCGGGGGAGCCGCCGCGCTTGCCCGCGATGGATATGAGGCCGACGATCCCGTACGAGACCACGGGTGCGGCGATCGCGACGACGAGCACCTGCCAGATGTTCAGCTTGTTGAAGATGACCAGGCCGGCGCCCATGGTCAGCAGCAGCACGCTGATGTTGGCGGCGACCCAGGTCGGCACGAGCTCGCGGACCCGGCCGCGCCGCTCGCCGTCCGGGACGGGCTCCAGTCCGCGTGACTCGACGGCGGTCGTCTCGGCAGGCATACGTGTACTCCGTGGGGGCGGCGGGGTGGGGCGTGGGGGATTGCTCATCATCGTAGATTCGCCGTAAAAAGTACAAACAGAGGCTTACGTCCTGGTATGAACCTCCAGGGTCCCCGCCCCGGGGCGCGCGTGGCCGATACTGGGGAGCGTTATGGAAATCCTCATCCTTGCCGTAGTCATCGCCCTGGTCGCGGTCGGTGCGATCAGCGGGCTCGTGGTCAGCAGCCGCAAGAAGAAGCAGCTGCCCACGGCACCGTCGAGCACGCCGACCATCACTGCCCCGCCCGCCGAACCGCAGGTGGGGGAGGACGCCGCACCGACGGCGGAAGAACCGCGCCGCACGATCGAGGAGGTCGCGCTCCCCGAGGCCGAGGCCCCGGTCGCGGAGCCCGAAGCCCCCGTCGCCGAGGTGCCCGCCGCCCCCGAGATCGAGGTGCCCGAGCCCACCGCCGGCCGCCTGGTCCGGCTGCGCGCGCGCCTCGCCCGGTCGCAGAACTCGCTCGGCAAGGGGCTGCTCACGCTGCTCTCCCGCGAGCACCTCGACGAGGACACCTGGGAGGAGATCGAGGAGACCCTCCTCATCGCCGACGTCGGTGTCGCGCCGACCCAGGAGCTGGTGGACCGGCTCCGCGAGCGGGTCAAGGTGCTCGGCACCCGTACCCCCGCCGATCTGCGCGCCCTGCTGAAGGAGGAGCTCGTCGCCCTCCTCGGCACCGACTTCGACCGCGCCGTGAAGACCGAGAGCGGCGTGGACACCCCCGCCGTCATCATGGTCGTCGGCGTGAACGGCACCGGTAAGACCACCACCACCGGCAAGCTCGCCCGCGTGCTCGTCGCCGACGGGCGCAGCGTCGTGCTCGGCGCGGCCGACACCTTCCGTGCCGCCGCCGCCGACCAGCTCCAGACCTGGGGCGACCGGGTCGGCGCGCGCACCGTGCGCGGACCCGAGGGCGGCGACCCGGCCTCCATCGCCTACGACGCGGTCAAGGAGGGCATCGCCCAGGGCGCCGACGTGGTGCTCATCGACACCGCCGGCCGCCTGCACACCAAGACCGGCCTGATGGACGAGCTCGGCAAGGTCAAGCGCGTCGTGGAGAAGCACGGCCCGCTGGACGAGATCCTGCTGGTCCTGGACGCCACCACCGGGCAGAACGGCCTGACCCAGGCCCGGGTCTTCGCGGAGGTCGTGGACATCACCGGCATCGTGCTGACCAAGCTCGACGGCACCGCCAAGGGCGGCATCGTCATCGCCGTCCAGCGCGAGCTGGGCGTCCCGGTCAAGCTCGTCGGCCTCGGTGAGGGCGCGGACGACCTGGCCCCCTTCGAGCCGGAGGCCTTCGTCGACGCCCTGATCGGCGACTGAGGGCCCCACAAGGCTTGAGAGCCCCTACGCAGACCAGTGCCCCCGCGGTCCCACGGACCCGGGGGCACTGGTCTGCGCGGAGGTCAGGCCTTGCGCAGCCGGTGGCACAGGTAGGCGAGGGTGCCCAGCAGCAGCCGGGCCTGGGGCGGATCCCCGGCCGAGTCCAGTGCCGGGGGGCGCAGCCAGCTCATCGGGCCGAGTCCGGCGTGGTCGGAGGGCGGCGCGGTGACGTAGGAGCCCTGGCCCAGCGCGCGCAGATCCAGACCGGCGTCGTCCCAGCCCATCCGGTAGAGCAGCTGCGGCAGCCCGGCCGCGGCCCCCGGGGCCACGAAGAACTGGGCCCGGCCGTCCGGGGTCGCGGTGACCGGGCCGAGCGGCAGGCCCATCCGCTCGAGGCGGACCAGCGCCCGCCGGCCGGCTTCCTCGGCCACCTCGATGATGTCGAAGGCGCGGCCGACGGGGAGCAGCACCGCGGCCCCCGGGTATCCGCTCCAGGTCTCGGTGACCTCGTCGAGGGTGGCTCCGGCCGGGACCGTCGGCGCGAGGGCCAGTGGATGCGCCCCCGGCGCGCTGCAACTCGTATGACCGCAGGAGCAGTCGCGGGAGGGTGCCGCGGCCCGTGCGCCGGGGACCACGTCCCAGCCCCACAGTCCGGTGTACTCCGCCACCGCCGTGCACTCCGACGTCCGGCCTCGACGCCGAGCGCCGGAACGGAACTCCTTGGTGCCGCGGCTGCCGCCGATCGTGAAGCCCATGCCCATGCCCCCTCCAACGGGTCGGACGTGCCGGTGGTTACGACGTCGGCGGGACCGGATGGGGCAGGATGCGGAGTCCGGATCGTGCTCGGTCCGCAGTGGTCCGTCCCGTCGCGGCCCGGCGCACTCCTCGCCGCGCACGCCCCGAGCGCACCCCAGTCCATCCGATCGGTTTCGCCTTCGTGTCAAGTGAATCGCGCCTGGCGGGTGGCGAGTTCATTCGAAGGGGTGGCGAATGGTGGCGTTTCCGGGATCGACCTCGCCGCAGGGGTGATCGTAGGATTACTTTCGGTGCATGAAGAGCGAAGGCAGACTCGTCCGCGGGTATGCCGGAGGCAAGGTGTGAAGGACCTGTGAAGGTCCCCCCGCCCCTTCGCCGGCGGGCTTCATGTTTGAAGAGGCTGAGGGATGGGGGCGTTCCAGTGAGCGGCAACGGCGCAAGCGGAACGAGCGCGGAGTCCGACGGGTCGTCCGCCGAGGAGCCGGAGCAGGGCGCGACCGCCCGCAACGAACAGCTGACGTCCTGGTTCGTCCGCAGCGGCTGGTCCAAGGGCGAACTGGCCCGCCAGGTCAACCGCCGCGCCCGCCAGATGGGCGCCCACCACATCAGCACCGACACCTCCCGGGTCCGCCGCTGGCTCGACGGCGAGCAGCCCCGCGAACCCGTCCCGCGGATCCTCTCCGAGCTGTTCTCCGAACGCTTCGGCTCCGTCGTCGCCATCGAGCACCTCGGACTGCGCACCGCCCACCAGACCCCCTCCGTCTCCGGGGTCGACCTGCCATGGGCCGGCCCGCAGACCGTGGAACTGCTCGGCGAGTTCTCCCGCAGCGACCTCATGCTGGCCCGCCGCGGCTTCCTCGGGACCTCCCTCGCGCTCTCCGCGGGCCCCGCCCTCATCGAGCCCATGCAGCGCTGGCTCGTCCCGGTCCCGCCCGCCGACCCGGGCACGCGGGCGGTGGGACCGGCGGGCGGCGCCCTCAGCGGCCACCGGCCGCCCCGGCTCTCCGAGCCCGAGCTCGACCTCCTCGAAGCCACCACCGTGATGTTCCGCCAGTGGGACGCCCAGTGCGGCGGCGGCCTGCGCCGCAAGGCCGTGGTCGGCCAGCTCCACGAGGTCACCGACCTGCTCCAGGAACACCACCCGGCCCCGGTCATGAAGCGGCTCTTCAAGGTCGCCGCGGAACTGGCCGAACTCGCCGGCTGGATGAGCTACGACATCGGCATGCACCCCACCGCGCAGAAGTACTTCGTCCTCGCGCTGCACGCCGCCAAGCAGGGCGGGGACAAGCCGCTGGGCTCGTACATCCTCTCCAGCATGAGCCGCCAGATGATCCACCTGGGCCGTCCCGAGGACGCCCTGGAGCTCATCCACCTCGCGCAGTACGGCAGCCGCGACTGCGCGGGACCCCGTACCCAGGCCATGCTGTATGCGATGGAGGCCCGCGCCTACGCCAACATGGGCCAGCCCAGCCGCTGCAAGCGGGCCGTGCGGATGGCCGAGGACACCTTCTCCGACGTCGGCTTCGGCGGCGAGAGCGAACCCGACTGGATCCGCTTCTTCTCCGAGGCCGAGCTCAACGGCGAGAACTCCCACTCCTACCGCGACCTGGCCTACGTCGCCGGCCGCAGCCCCATGTACGCCTCCCTCGCCGAGCCCGTCATGGAGCGCGCCGTCGAGCTCTTCGAGAAGGACGAGGAGCACCAGCGCTCGTACGCCCTCAACCTCATCGGCATGGCCACGGTGCACCTGCTCCAGCGCGAACCCGAGCAGGCCGCCGTCCTCGTCGGCCGCGCCCTCGACGTGGCGGGAAAGGTGCGGTCCGAAAGGGTCAACACCCGGCTGCGCAAGACCGTCGACACCGCCGCACGTGAGTACGGCGACGTGGCCGACGTGGTGCGCCTCACCGACCACCTCGCCTCCCGGCTCCCCGAAGCCGCGGAGGCCGTCTGACGGCCCCGCGGCCGTCCACCCCAAGGCCCCCGGCCGTGGCAGTCACCCCGTGAAGCCCGATCAGGCTCCCCCAGCCAGGTTCCCCGGGTATCCGCCACGGCCGGGCTCTGGAGCCGGGCGTCCATGAACCACCCGTTCATGGACGCGTAACACGCAGGACCTCTTCGTCATCGACGCGAAACACCCAGCGGCGCCGCCGGAAACCGGCCTGCGCGAATCTCAGGGCCATTAACCGGCCAGCTTTCAGGCCGGGCCCTCAGGCCTGATTGAAAAAAACCAGCGCCGCTCAGGTTTTCACGGTCGCCCGCACGCGAACGTACCGACGACGAGGAGACGCCGATGGCATCAGCCATCACGACCCTCGCGGCAGACGCCCCGACGCTCTCTGCCGCGAACACCGGGTTCATGCTCATCTGCTCCGCCCTGGTCATGCTGATGACCCCGGGACTCGCCTTCTTCTACGGAGGCATGGTCCGCGTCAAGAGCAGCCTCAACATGCTGATGATGAGCTTCATCAGCCTCGGGATCGTCACGATCCTCTGGGTCCTCTACGGATTCAGCCTCGCCTTCGGCTCCGACGTCGGGTCCGTGATCGGCTGGAGCTCCGACTACGTCGGACTCAGCGGCATCGGCATCACCGAACTGTGGGACGGCTACACCATCCCCGTGTACGTCTTCGCCGTCTTCCAGCTGATGTTCGCCATCATCACCCCCGCCCTGATAAGCGGCGCCCTGGCCGACCGGGTCAAGTTCAGCGCATGGGCCCTCTTCATCACCCTCTGGGTCACGATCGTCTACTTCCCCGTCGCCCACTGGGTATGGGGCGCGGGCGGCTGGCTCTTCGAGCTCGGCGTCATCGACTTCGCCGGCGGCACCGCCGTCCACATCAACGCGGGCGCCGCGGCCCTCGGCGTCATCCTGGTCATCGGCAAGCGCGTCGGGTTCAAGAAGGACCCGATGCGCCCGCACAGCCTCCCGCTCGTGATGCTCGGCGCCGGCCTCCTGTGGTTCGGCTGGTTCGGCTTCAACGCCGGATCCTGGCTCGGCAACGACGACGGCGTCGGCGCCGTCATGTTCGTCAACACCCAGGTCGCCACCGCCGCCGCCATGCTCGCCTGGCTCGGCTACGAGAAGCTGCGCCACGGCTCCTTCACCACCCTCGGCGCCGCCTCCGGCGCGGTCGCGGGCCTCGTCGCCATCACCCCCTCCGGCGGCTCCTGCTCCCCGCTCGGCGCGATCGCCATCGGCGCCATCGCCGGTGTCGTGTGCGCCATGGCCGTCGGCCTGAAGTACAAGTTCGGCTACGACGACTCCCTCGACGTCGTCGGCGTCCACCTCGTCGGCGGTGTCCTCGGCTCCCTGCTCATCGGCCTCTTCGCCACCGGCGGGGTCCAGTCCGACGCGGCCGGCCTCTTCTACGGCGGCGGCCTCGCCCAGCTCGGCAAGCAGGCGGTCGGCGTCTTCTCCGTCCTCCTCTACTCTCTCGTGGCATCCGCGGTCCTCGCCTTCCTCCTCGACAGGACGATGGGGATGCGGGTCACCGAGGACGACGAGGTCTCCGGCATCGACCAGGTCGAACACGCCGAGACCGCCTACGACTTCAGCGGAGCCGGCGGCGGCTCCTCCTCCCGGAGCACCGCCGTACCCACCCCCGTTGCCGCGAGCAAGAAGGTTGACGCATGAAGCTGATCACCGCGATCGTCAAGCCGCACCGGCTGGACGAGATCAAAGAGGCCCTCCACCAGTTCGGCGTCCAGGGACTCACGGTCTCCGAGGCCAGCGGATACGGCCGCCAGCGCGGCCACACCGAGGTCTACCGCGGCGCCGAGTACACCGTGGACCTCGTCCCCAAGATCCGCATAGAGGTGCTCGTCGACGACGACGCCGCCGAGGACGTGATGCGGATCGTCGTCGAATCCGCCCGGACCGGCAAGATCGGCGACGGCAAGGTGTGGAGCATCCCCGTGGACTCGGTCATCCGGGTCCGCACCGGCGAGCGCGGCGCAGACGCGCTCTAGGGCCCGGCACGGCTGACCGGACAGGTCCTTACTGATGGGAACCCCTGGGTGACGAGCGTCGAAGAGACCACGGACGGCAACACGGCCGACTCGGGACCCAGCGGTTACGCCGCGGCCCGGCTGCGACTCCTCCAGGAGGAGTCGCGGTCCGGGCCTTCCCGGCGTTCCGCCCTGGCAGCGCTGACCGACGACTGGCTGAAGGCACTGTTCGCCACCGCCGTGAAGGAGACGGGCGTCCGGGGCGCCGCCCTCGTCGCCGTCGGCGGCTACGGCCGCGCCGAACTCTCCCCCCGCAGCGACCTCGACCTGGTCCTGCTCCACGACGGCAGAGCCGAACCCCGCACGCTCAGTGCACTGGCCGACCGGCTCTGGTACCCCGTCTGGGACCTGGGGCTCGCCCTCGACCACTCCGTCCGCACCCCCGGCGAAGCCCGCAAGACCGCCGCCGAAGACCTCAAGGTGCACCTCGGACTGCTCGACGCCCGGCCCGTCGCCGGCGACGTCGGACTCCTCGCGGGCCTGCGCACCTCGGTCCTCGCCGACTGGCGCAACCACGCCGCCAAGCGCCTCCCCGAACTGCACTCCCTGTGCCGGGAACGGGCGGAGCGCGCGGGGGAACTGCGCTTCCTCCTCGAACCCGACCTCAAGGAAGCCCGCGGCGGGCTCCGCGACGTCACCGTCCTGCGGGCCGTCGCCGCGACCTGGCTCGCCGACGCCCCGCGCGAAGGCCTCGCCGACGCCAGGCGCCGCCTGCTCGACGCGCGCGACGCCCTCCACCTGGTGACCGGGCGGGCCACCGACCGGCTCTCCCTCCAGGAACAGACCGCGGTCGCGGCCCAGCTCGGGCTGCTCGACGCCGACGCCCTGCTCAGGGAGGTGTACGAGGCCGCGCGCGTGGTCTCGTACGCCGGCGACGTGACCTGGCGCGAAGTCGGGCGCGTGCTCCGCGCCCGGGCCGCCAGGCCGCGGCTGCGCGGCTTCCTCGGCACCCGGGGAGCCGTGCCCGAGCGGGCGCCGCTCGCCGAAGGCGTCGTGGAATCCGACGGGGAGGCCGTCCTGGCCCTGGCCGCCCGCCCCGACCGCGATCCCGTCCTGCCCCTGCGGTTCGGCGCGGCCGCCGCGCAGGCCGGACTGCCCGTCTCGCTGCACGCCGTACGAAGGCTCGCGGCGCAGGCCAAGCCGCTGCCGGTGCCGTGGCCGGCCGAGGCCCGCGAACAACTGCTCACCCTGCTGGGCGCGGGCGAACCCACCGTCGCCGTATGGGAGGCCCTCGAAGCCGAGGGGATCATCACCCGGCTGCTGCCCGACTGGGAACGGGTCCGGTGCCGGCCCCAGCGCAACCCCGTGCACACCTGGACCGTCGACCGGCACCTGGTCGAAACGGCCGTGCGGGCCTCGGAACTCACCCGCCGGGTCGGCCGCCCCGACCTCCTCCTCATGGCCGCACTCCTCCACGACATCGGCAAGGGCTGGCCCGGCGACCACTCGGTGGCGGGCGAGACGATCGCCCGCGACGTGGCGGTGCGGGTGGGCTTCGACGCCCAGGATGTGGCCGTGCTCGGGGCCCTCGTACGCCACCACCTGCTGCTCATCGACACCGCGACCCGCCGGGACCTGGACGACCCCGCGACGGTGAAGGCGGTCGCCGAGGCGGTCGGGACCTCCAGCACGCTGGAAATCCTGCACGCCCTGACGGAAGCCGACGCCCTGGCGACCGGCCCGGCGGCCTGGAGCGCCTGGCGCGGCTCGCTCGTGGCCGACCTGGTCGCACGGGTCGCCGCCGTCCTGCGGGGGGCCGCCCTGGCAGCGGGGGAGCCGGAGATCCCGACGACCGAACAGGAACGCCTCGCGGTGGAGGCGCTGCGCACCGGGGAACCGGTCCTGTCCCTGCACGCCCGGCAGGAGGAGGACGCCGTCGGGGTGGAACTGGTCGTGGCCGTCCCCGACCAGCCGGGGGTCCTCCCGGCGGTGGCGGGCGTACTGGCCCTGCACCGCCTCACCGTCCGCGCGGCGGACCTGCGCTCCATGGAGCTCCCGGACCAGCTGGGCGAGGTGCTCGTGCTGCGGTGGCGGGTGGCCGCGGAGTACGGCTCCCTGCCGCAGGCCGCACGGCTGCGCACGGACCTGGTGCGGGCGCTGGACGGCACGCTGGACGTCCCGGCGAAGCTGGCGGACCGCGAGGCGGCGTACCCGCGCCGCCGCGGGGTCGTCCCGCCGCCGCCCCGGGTCACGGTGGTCCCGGAGGTCTCCTCCCTGGCCACCGTCCTGGAGGTCAGGGCGCCCGACGCGGTCGGTCTCCTGCACCGGATCGGGCGGGCACTGGAATCCGCCGGCGTCCGGGTCCGCAGCGCACACGTCTCCACCCTCGGCGCGAACGCGGTGGACACGGTGTACGTGGTCGACGCCGACGGCAAACCCCTCGCCGCCCCGGCCGCGGCCGCCCTGGCCGTCGCGGTGGAGTCGGCCCTGACGTAAGGAACCCGCCCGCAGGGCCGGAGGGGTGGCGCGGCCCGATACCCTGGGGGACGACCACACGCCCCCGACCCGAGGAATCGCGACCACCGTGTTCGATACGCTTTCCGACCGCCTCAGCGCGACCTTCAAGTCCCTCCGGGGCAAAGGCCGCCTCTCCGAGCAGGACATCGACGCTGCGGCGCGGGAAATCCGTATCGCCCTCCTCGAGGCCGACGTCGCGCTCCCGGTCGTCCGCTCCTTCATCGCGAACGTCAAGGAGCGCGCCCGCGGCGAAGAGGTCTCCAAGGCCCTGAACCCGGGCCAGCAGGTCCTCAAGATCGTCAACGACGAGCTCGTCTCGATCCTCGGCGGCGAGACCCGGCGGCTGCGCTTCGCCAAGACCGCGCCCACGGTGATCATGCTCGCCGGTCTTCAGGGTGCCGGTAAGACCACCCTCGCCGGAAAGCTCGGCCTGTGGCTCAAGGGGCAGGGCCACACCCCGCTCCTCGTCGCGTGCGACCTCCAGCGCCCCAACGCCGTCAACCAGCTCTCCGTCGTCGCGGAGCGCGCCGGCGTCGCCGTCTACGCGCCCGCCCCCGGCAACGGCGTCGGCGACCCGGTCCAGGTCGCCAAGGACTCCATCGAGTACGCGCGCACCAAGCAGTACGACGTGGTCGTCGTCGACACCGCCGGCCGCCTCGGCATCGACCAGGAGCTGATGCAGCAGGCCGCGGACATCCGCGACGCCGTCAGCCCGGACGAGATCCTCTTCGTCGTCGACGCCATGATCGGCCAGGACGCGGTCAACACCGCCGAGGCCTTCCGCGACGGCGTCGGCTTCGACGGTGTCGTGCTGTCGAAGCTCGACGGCGACGCCCGCGGTGGCGCCGCGCTCTCCATCGCGCACGTCACCGGCAAGCAGATCATGTTCGCCTCGAACGGCGAGAAGCTCGACGAGTTCGACGCCTTCCACCCCGACCGCATGGCGGGCCGGATCCTCGACATGGGTGACATGCTCACCCTCATCGAGCAGGCCGAGAAGACCTTCAGCCAGGCCGAAGCCGAGAAGATGGCGGCCAAGCTGGCGAAGGGGCCGAAGGAGTTCACGCTCGACGACTTCCTGGCCCAGATGGAGCAGGTCCGCAAGATGGGCTCCATCTCCAAGCTGCTCGGCATGCTCCCGGGCATGGGCCAGATCAAGGACCAGATCAACAACATCGACGAGCGCGACGTCGACCGCATGGCCGCGATCATCAAGTCGATGACCCCGGCCGAGCGCCAGGACCCGCACCTCATCAACGGCTCGCGCCGCGCCCGTATCGCCAAGGGCTCCGGTGCCGAGGTCAGCGCAGTGAAGGGCCTCGTCGAGCGGTTCTTCGAGGCCCGCAAGATGATGTCCCGCATGGCCCAGGGCGGCGGCATGCCCGGGATGCCGGGCATCCCCGGGATGGGTGGCGGCCCCGGCCGGCAGAAGAAGCAGATCAAGCAGGCCAAGGGCAAGCGCAAGAGCGGCAACCCGATGAAGCGCAAGGAAGAAGAGGCCGCGGCCGCGCTCCGCAAGGAGCAGGGTCCGCAGGCGGTCGAGCCCGCCGCCGGCGGCAACCCCTTCGGCCTTCCGGCCGGCGGGGCGCAGCCCGGCCAGGACTTCGACCTCCCGGACGAGTTCAAGAAGTTCATGAAGTAACGGCGCGAGCATCTGCGCGAGTACCTGCGCGAGCGCCCGCGGGAGGGCCCCGTCCACCGGATCCGGTGGACGGGGCCCTCCCGTTTCTGCGGGGGCAATGGGCGGGTTTGTCGCTTATGGTCGGCCGGGAGGACGGCAGAAGGAGGCCACGTGCCCAGCCCCACCCCCGTACCGCCCCGCGACCGGGCCGATACGCCCTGGCGCTCCGAGGGCGCACCGCCCACCCCGCCGCCGAAGAAGAGGATGCCCGGGGGCTGGCGCGGCCTGATCCTCACCGCCCTGATCGTCTACCTGATCACCAACCTGGTGCTCTCCTTCTTCAACGAGGGCGACGAGGCGACCATCTCGTACACCGAGTTCAGCAAGCAGGTCGCCAACGGCAACGTCTCGAAGATCTACTCCAAGGGCGACGCCATCCAGGGCCAGCTGAAGACCGGACAGCCCAAGCCGGACGGAGACAAGGGCGACTACACCAAATTCGTCTCCCAGCGCCCGGCCTTCGCCGACGACGACCTGTGGGCCAACCTCACCAAGCAGAACGTGGTCGTCACCGCCTCCCCGGTCGTCGAACAGCGCAGCTTCCTCGCCAACCTCCTGCTCTCCCTGGCCCCGATGCTGCTGCTCGTCCTCCTGTGGGTGTTCATCGCCCGCCGGATGGGCGCGGGCATGGGCGGACTCGGCCGCAAGGCGCCGCCGAAGCCGGTGGAGCTGGAGGGCGCCAAGCGCACGACCTTCGAGGACGTGGCGGGCATCGACGAGGTCGAGGGCGAGCTCAACGACGTCGTGGACTTCCTCAAGAACCCGGACGAGTACCGCAAGATGGGCGCCCGGATGCCCGGCGGCGTCCTGCTCTCCGGCCCGCCCGGCACCGGCAAGACCCTGCTGGCGCGCGCCGTCGCGGGCGAGGCCGGGGTGCCGTTCTTCTCCGCCTCCGCCTCCGAGTTCATCGAGATGATCGTCGGCGTCGGCGCGTCCCGGGTGCGCGAACTCTTCAACGAGGCGCGCAAGGTGGCCCCGGCGATCATCTTCATCGACGAGATCGACACCATCGGGCGGGCCCGCGGCGGCGGCGCGGCCATGGGCGGCCACGACGAACGCGAACAGACCCTGAACCAGATCCTCACCGAGATGGACGGCTTCTCCGGCTCGGAGGGCGTGGTCGTCCTGGCCGCGACCAACCGGGCCGACGTCCTGGACCCGGCCCTGACCCGGCCGGGCCGCTTCGACCGCCTGGTGGTCGTGTCCCCGCCCGACAAGGGCGGCCGCGAGGCGATCCTGCGGATCCACACGCGGGACATCCCCCTCGCCGAGAGCGTCGACCTGGCGCAGGTTGCCCGCACCACCCCGGGCATGACGGGCGCGGACCTGGCCAACCTGGCCAACGAGGCCGCGCTGCTGGCCGTCAAACGCCAGCAGAAGCAGGTCACCCAGTCCGACCTGTCGGATGCGCTGGAGAAGGTTCAGCTCGGCGCGGAGCGGCCGCTGGTGATGCCGGAGGAGGAGCGCCGCCGTACGGCCTACCACGAGAGCGGTCACGCCCTGCTGGGCATGCTCCAGCCGGGCGCCGACCCGGTCCGCAAGATCACCATCGTCCCGCGAGGCCGTGCGCTCGGTGTCACCCTCTCGACGCCGGAGGCGGACCGCTACGCGTACACGGAGGACTACCTCCGCGGCCGCATCATCGGAGCGCTGGGCGGCATGGCGGCCGAGCAGACCGTCTACGAGGTCATCACCACGGGCGCGGAGAACGACCTCGAACAGGTCACCAGCATCGTCCGGGGCATGGTCGGCCGCTGGGGCATGAGCGAGCGCATCGGCCGCCTCACCGCGATCCCCTCGGACGGACAGAGCCCCTACGGACTCTCCGCGGCCCCCGCCACCCTCGACGCGGTGGACCACGAGATGCGGCGGATCGTGGACGAGTGCTACGCGGAGGCCTGCCGGCTGCTGCGCGAGAACCGCGACAAGCTGGACGCCCTCGCGCAGGCCCTGATGGCGAACGAGACCCTGGACGAACCGGCCGCCTACGCCGCTGCGGGCATCCCCCGCCTCCACAAGTAGCCGCCGGCGGGGCTGATCTCCTCAGCCCCGCAACGGCGGTTACGCCGTACGGGCGATCACGTAGCGGAAGATGTTCGGCAGCCAGACCGCCCCGTCGCCTCGCTCGTACGGGTGAAGCGCCTCCGCCAGCTCCTTCTCCACCTGCACCGGGTCCGCCGCCGCGGCTTCATACAGTCCGGTCGACAGCAGCCCGCGCACCGCGCTGTCCACGTCCGCGTACCCGAAGGGGCAGAACACCCGCCCCGACCCGTCCGGCACCAGCCCGGCCCGCGCCACCATCGCGTCCAGGTCCCGGGAGACCGGCCCGCCGCCCAGCACCGAGGGCACCGTGCACCGCTCCGCGGGCCCCCAGTCGGCCAGCACCACCGTCCCGCCCGGCCGCCGCAGCGCCGGCAGCGCCGCGGCCAGGGCCCCCGGGGCGGGGGAGAAGGCCAGCAGCACGTCGTAGGGCGCCGTGGGCTCGGGCGGGGCCGCCACCACCTCCAGCAGCCGTTCGCGCGCCAGCGCGCGGCGCGCGGGATCCCTCTCCACACCCGTGGCCAGGGCTCCCCGTCCGCAGGCCAGCAGAAGGGCCAGTCCGGCCCCGCAGTCCAGGCCGAGCAGCCGGTCGCCCGGCCCGACCTCCAGCCGGTCGTAGACCGCTTCGTACAGCGGTACCAGCATCCGTTCCTGGATTTCCGCCCAGTCCCGGGCGACAAGCGTCGCCGTCGGCGTCGGTGTCATCGAAAGAGCGCTCCTGATTCCGTTTCGCCCCCATGCCCCCGTTGCCAGAGAACTCCCGATTCGCCCCCGCGTCCAGAGGAGCGCGCCACCCGATTCACACCCGATTCACGCTCGCCGCCCCGGGCGCCGTACCATTCGCGCCATGGCAAAGGCACCCGTTCTCACCCCCCAGGCGGAGGATTTTCCCCGCTGGTACCAGGATCTGATCAACAAGGCCGAGCTGGCCGACAACGGTCCGGTACGCGGCACCATGGTCATCCGACCGTACGGCTACGGGCTGTGGGAGCGGATGCAGCAGGAGATGGACGCGCGCATCAAGGACGCGGGCGCCCAGAACGCGTACTTCCCGCTGTTCATCCCGCAGTCGTACCTGACGAAGGAAGCCGAGCACGTGGAGGGCTTCGCCCCCGAGCTCGCGGTCGTCACCCACGGCGGCGGCAAGGAGCTGGACGAGCCCATCGTGGTCCGCCCCACCTCCGAGACGATCATCAACGACTACTTCTCCAAGTGGGTCCAGAGCTACCGCGACCTGCCCCTGCTGATCAACCAGTGGGCGAACGTGGTCCGCTGGGAGATGCGCCCGCGCGTGTTCCTCCGTACGAGCGAGTTCCTCTGGCAGGAGGGCCACACCGCCCACGTGTCGTACGAGGACGCCCGCGACTACGCCGCCCGCATCCACAAGGACGTCTACGGCGACTTCATGACCAACGTGCTCGGCATCGACGTCGTGCTCGGCCGCAAGACCGCCAAGGAGCGCTTCGCAGGCGCCATCAACACCCTCACCCTCGAGGGCATGATGGGCGACGGCAAGGCCCTGCAGCTGGGCACGAGCCACGAGCTCGGCACCAACTTCGCCAAGGCCTTCAACACGCAGTACCTGTCGAAGGAAGGCAAGCAGGAGCTCGTCTGGCAGACCTCGTGGGGCGTTTCGACCCGCATGGTCGGCGGCCTGATCATGTCGCACGGCGACGACAACGGCCTGCGGGTCCCGCCGCGCCTCGCGCACGTCCAGGTCGTCGTCATGGCGATCAAGGGCGACGAGGCCGTCACCAAGGTCCGCGAGCTGGGCGCCCAGCTCAAGGCCGCGGGCCTGCGGGTGTTCGTCGACGACCGCGTCGACACCCCCTTCGGCCGCCGCGCCGTGGACTGGGAGCTCAAGGGCGTACCGGTCCGCGTCGAGATCGGCCCCCGCGACCTGGAGGCCGGCACTGCGATGCTGGCCCGCCGGATCCCGGGCGGCAAGGAGGCCGTGCAGATCTCCGACCTCGCCGCCCTGCTGCCCAAGGTGCTCGAGGAGGACCAGGAGCAGCTGCTGCGCGAGTCCCGCGAGCGCCGCATCGCGCGTACCTCCGACGTCACCACCATCGAGGAGGCCGCCGAGGCCGCCATCGCCGGTGGCTGGGCGCGGATCCCGTGGGCCGACCTCGGCCCCGAGGGCGAGGCGAAGCTCGCCGAGCAGGCGGTCTCCGTACGCTGCCTGATCGCCGAGGACGGGTCCGTCCCGGACGCGGACGACGCCCCCGGTACCCTCGCGATCGTCGCGCGCTCGTACTAGCCGGACCTCCGGTGACTCCTGCACCCCGGCGCGCGGCTCCTGCCGCGCGCCGGGGTGTAGTCGTCGTTACGTACCGACTCCTCCGGAGATCTGCGCACCCGTCCTCGTCGGGACGCATGAGACTGAACTGACTGGTACGTGCAAAAAATTTGGAATGGCCCGGAATCGGAACACCGGGGCACCCCGGCTCGTTGTCACGACGTGAGCACGACACCCCCTGTTCTCGCCGCAGAGCTGGCGCAGGCGTGGGCCGATATTCAGCGGTACCACCCCGAGCTGCCTGACCTTGCCGCGCCCGAGTCCCTGATCGGAGAGTCCTCGTCCGCCTGTGGCGCCGAGCTCTCCTTCGAGCGACTGCTGCACGAGGCAGTCCACGGCATCGCCGCAGCCCGCGGCGTGCGTGACACTTCGCGTGCCGGCCGCTACCACAACCGCAGGTTCCTCGCGATCGCCGAGGAGATGGGGCTGGACCACGCCGACGAGCCACATGCGAGCAGTGGCTTCTCGCTGGTCACGCTCAACCCCGAGGCGAAGAAGCGCTACCGCCCCACCATGGAGCGGCTCCAGCGCGCCCTGAAGGCCCACACCGTGGCGACGGCCGCCGACACCAAGCGCAGCTTCCGCGGTCCGGCGGCCCGGCACGGCTCCTCCGGTGGTGGTGTCCGCGTCAAGGCCGTCTGTGACTGCGGGCGCAACGTCCGGGTGGTCCCGTCGGTGCTGGCCCAGGCCCCGATCGTGTGCGGCGGCTGCATGAAACCCTTCCGCATTCCCGAGGTCGCGCTGTCGGCCGCCGCTTCCTGACCGGGCGGGCGAGGCGCCTCGGGCGTGTGGCACAATAGCTAGCTGTACTCGACAGTCGCATAGGACCCCTCTCTCCTCCGGCTGACGCGTCCATCGGGCACCCGAGTACCGCAACCCCACGTGGCATCTCATGTGCCCAACCACGTCAAGTTCAGGAGACACCACTCCAGTGGCAGTCAAGATCAAGCTCAAGCGCCTCGGCAAGATTCGCCAGCCGCACTACCGCATCGTCGTCGCCGACTCGCGCACCCGCCGCGATGGTCGTGCGATCGAAGAGATCGGTCTGTACCACCCGACGTACAACCCGTCGCGCATCGAGGTCAACGCCGAGCGTGCGCAGTACTGGCTGTCGGTCGGCGCCCAGCCCACCGAGGCTGTGCTCGCCATCCTGAAGCTGACCGGTGACTGGCAGGCGCACAAGGGCCTTCCGGCCCCCGCGCCGCTGCTGCAGCCGGCGACGAAGGAGAACAAGCGTCGCTCCTTCGACGAGTTCGCCAAGGCCCTCGAGGGCATCGGCGAGGGCAAGGGCGAAGCCATCACGCAGAAGGCTAAGAAGGCCGACAAGAAGGCGGACGAGGCTGAGGCCGAGACCGCCGAGTCGACCGAGGCCTGAGCATGCTCGAGGAGGCTCTTGAGCACCTCGTGAAGGGCATCGTGGACAACCCCGACGAAGTGCAGGTCGCCTCGCGCAACCTGCGTCGCGGGCAGGTGCTTGAGGTTCGGGTCCACCCCGACGACCTCGGCAAGGTGATCGGCCGCAACGGCCGCACCGCACGTGCTCTGCGTACGGTCGTGGGCGCCATCGGCGGCCGGGGGATCCGCGTCGACCTCGTCGACGTGGACCAGGTCCGCTGAGACCGCGTCCACTGCAAGAGTGAAACACCGGCACGGGCCGGGGAGGGCATACGTGCCCGCCCCGGCCCGTCGTCGTCTGAACAGGAGAGATGCACAGTGCAGCTGGTAGTCGCGCGGATCGGCCGCGCCCACGGGATCAAGGGTGAGGTCACCGTCGAGGTGCGGACCGACGAGCCCGAGCTGAGGCTCGGGCCCGGTGCCGTGCTCCAGACCGAACCGGCGTCGGCGGGACCGCTGACGGTGGAGACGGGCCGGGTGCACAGCGGGCGGCTGATGCTGCGCTTCGCGGGAGTCAAGGACCGTACCGGCGCCGAGGCGCTGCGCAACATCCTGCTCATCGCCGAGGTGGACCCGTCGGAGCTGCCCGAAGAGGAGGACGAGTACTACGACCACCAGCTGATGGACCTGGACGTGGTCCTCGAGGACGGCACCGCGGTCGGGCGGATCACCGAGATCTCGCACCTGCCCTCGCAGGACCTGTTCATCGTCGAGCGGCCGGACGGCACCGAGGTGATGATCCCCTTCGTCGAGGAGATCGTCGCCGAGATCGACCTCGAAGAGCAGCGCTGCGTCATCACCCCGCCGCCGGGGCTGATCGACGACCGCGCCGAGATCGCGTCCGAGCGCGACGCCGCCGAGGCCGGGACCGAGGCCGACGGTTCGGAGAACGCCGGGGCCGCCGGGGGCGGCGCCTGATGCGGCTGGACGTCGTCACGATCTTCCCCGAGTACCTGGAGCCGCTCAACGTCTCCCTGGTCGGCAAGGCCCGGGCCCGCGGGCAGCTCGACGTGCACGTCCACGACCTGCGGGAATGGACGTACGACCGGCACAACACGGTGGACGACACCCCGTACGGGGGCGGCCCCGGGATGGTCATGAAGACCGACCCGTGGGGCGAGGCCCTGGACGAGGCGCTGGCCGACGGCTACGAGGCGGGCGCGCACGGGCCCGTCATGGTGGTCCCGACCCCCAGCGGCCGGCCGTTCACCCAGGAGCTGGCGGTCGAGCTCTCCGAGCGCCCCTGGCTGATCTTCACCCCGGCCCGGTACGAGGGCATCGACCGCCGGGTCATGGACGAGTACGCCACCCGCATCCCGGTCTACGAGGTCTCCATCGGGGACTACGTCCTGGCCGGCGGCGAGGCGGCCGTCCTGGTCGTCACCGAGGCCGTGGCCCGGCTGCTGCCCGGGGTCCTCGGCAACGCCGAATCGCACCGCGACGACTCCTTCGCACCCGGCGACATGGCGAACCTGCTCGAAGGCCCCGTCTACACCAAGCCCCCGGAGTGGCGCGGCCGCGGCATCCCGGAGGTCCTGGTCAGCGGGCACCACGGCAAGATCGCCCGGTGGCGCCGCGACGAGGCCTTCCGCCGGACCGCGAGCAACCGCCCGGACCTGATCGAGCGCTGCGAGGCCTCCGCCTTCGACAAGAAGGACCGCGAGGTGCTGTCCATCCTGGGCTGGAAGCCTTCCCCTGACGGCCGATTTTGGCGTAGGCCCCAGACCGTGGAAGAATAGGCGGCTGTTGTGTGCTCGCGTACGCCCCTGCCACAGGGGGACCGTCGTCCGCCGAGTCCCGCAACTCCCGAATTCTCTACGGAAACCCCGCATCGGCGGCCTGTGGCGTCATGCGAAGAAAGCAGACGAATTACATGTCTCACCTGCTCGATGGCGTCAACGCCGCCACGCTCCGCTCGGACCTGCCGGCCTTCCGCCCGGGTGACACGATCAACGTGCACGTCCGCGTGATCGAGGGCAACCGCTCCCGTATCCAGCAGTTCAAGGGTGTAGTCATCCGTCGCCAGGGCGCTGGCGTCTCCGAGACCTTCACCGTCCGCAAGGTCTCCTTCAGCGTCGGCGTGGAGCGTACCTTCCCGGTCCACTCCCCGATCTTCGAGAAGATCGAGCTCGTCACCCGCGGTGACGTGCGTCGCGCCAAGCTGTACTTCCTCCGTGAGCTCCGCGGCAAGGCCGCGAAGATCAAGGAGAAGCGCGACCGCTGATCTGCTCTGCGTCTTGGGGGGACGGCCGGATAGGCTCGCCCCCGATGGACACCGAAGCACCTCACACGCAGCGCGGCCACTCTTCCCCCGACGAGGGGGAGGGGCGGTCGCGTTTCGTGTTTCCCGAAGGGGATTCCCCATCGGGCGCGGCTTCCGCTCCCGAGGCGGATTCGGCTTCCGGTGCGGGGTGGCTGACCTGGCGGCGGGCCGGGCTGCTGGGCGTGGCCTGCACCGTCTTCCTGCTGCTGCTCAGCAATTTCGTGCTCCAGCCCTTCCTCATCCCGAGCCGCTCGATGGAGCCCACGCTCGAGGTCGGGGACCGGGTGCTGGTCAACAAGCTGGCGTACCGTTTCGGCGACCAGCCGAAGCGCGGGGACGTCGTGGTCTTCGACGGCACGGGCTCCTTCGTGCCCGAGGCCCCGGCCGGGAACCCCCTCGGGAACGCCCTGCACGGTGCGGCCTCGGCGCTCGGGCTGGCCGAGCCCTCCGACACCGACTTCGTGAAGCGGGTCGTCGGCGTCGGCGGCGACGACGTGGTGTGCGACGAGCACGGCCGGATCAAGGTCAACGGAGTGCCGTTGGACGAGCCCTACCTGTTCCCCGGCGACACGGGCTCCAAGGTGCCCTTCCGGATCGTCGTGCCCCTTGGGACCCTGTGGGTCATGGGAGACCATCGTTCCCAGTCCCGGGACTCCCGGGATCACCTGGGGGAACCGGGCGGGGGGATGGTACCGGTGGAGAAGGTGATCGGGCGGGCCGACGGGATCGGCTGGCCGGTCTCGCGCTGGGGCTCCGTGGCCTCCGCGGGCGGCGGCCGTGGGTAGCCGGGGGCGCCCGAGAGGCGAGCGGGACGAGCCCGAGGCCGTGACCCGGGCCGAGGCCCCGGTGCCGGCCGGCGGCGCCGAGGCCGGTGGCGCCGAGGTCGGCGGCCGGGCGGACCGGCGACGGCTGGCCCGCCGGGTCCGGCGCAGGCGGCGTACCCGCAGGGTGGGAGAGCTGCCCCTGCTGGTGGTGGTCGCGCTGTGCATCGCCCTGATCCTCAAGACCTTCCTGGTGCAGGCCTTCTTCATCCCGTCGGGCTCCATGGAGGAGACGATCCGGATCGGCGACCGGGTCCTGGTGGACAAGCTGACGCCCTGGTTCGGCGCCAAGGTCGAACGCGGCGACGTCGTCGTGTTCAAGGACCCCGGCGGTTGGCTCGGCGGCGAGAGCGAGCGTCCGGAACCGGACCCGGTGGGGGTCAAGCAGGTCAAGCAGACCCTGACCTTCATCGGCCTGCTGCCCTCGGCCGACGAACAGGACCTGATCAAGCGGGTCATCGGGGTCGGCGGGGACACCGTGAAGTGCTGCGACGCCCGCGGCCGGGTCAGCGTCAACGGCTCGCCGCTCGAAGAGCCGTACATCAACCCGGGCAACGCGCCCTCGGAGATCCGCTTCGAGGTCCACGTGCCCGAGGGGCGGATCTTCGTCATGGGCGACCACCGGGCCAACTCGGCCGACTCCCGCTACCACCTCGACGAGGCCTTCCAGGGCACCGTCGACGAGAAGGAGGTGGTCGGCCAGGCCGTGGTGATCGCCTGGCCGTTCGGGCACTGGCGCCGCCTCGAACAGCCCGCCACCTTCCGGATGGTGCCGGACCAGGCGCGCGCCGGACGCCGCGCGCCCCGTCGGCGCCGTCGGAGCACGTCGTTCGCATAGTGTGTCCTGGGTCTCCCGCGCCTTCGGGAACTCCCGGTCGTTAAGGGAGGGGAGGGCCCGTGCCTGATCAGGCCCGGGCGTCGATTTCCGAATGAGGAGTGGATGTGGGGGATGTGGCGGTAGGCGCACGGTCCGGACGCGACGAAGGTGGCGAGCAGCCGGACGACGCCCACGAGCACGATGCCGTCCAGCGCGACAGCGATGAGACGGACGGCGTGGCGGCACGCCCGCACCGCTCGTTCTGGAAGGAGCTGCCGCTCCTGGTCGGAATCGCCCTGCTGCTCGCTCTGCTGATCAAGACCTTCCTGGTGCAGGCGTTCTCGATCCCGTCCGACTCCATGCAGAACACCCTTCAGCGGGGTGACCGGGTGCTGGTCGACAAGCTGACGCCCTGGTTCGGATCGGAGCCCGAGCGCGGGGAGGTCGTGGTCTTCCACGACCCCGCGAACTGGCTGAGCGGGGAGGCCACCCCCGAGCCGAACATCGCGCAGAAGGCCCTCAGCTGGATCGGCCTCATGCCGTCCGCGGAGGAGAAGGACCTGATCAAGCGCACGATCGCGATCGGTGGCGACACGGTCGAGTGCAAGCGGGGCGGCCCGGTCATGGTCAACGGCAAGGCCCTCGACGAGCCGTACATCTTCCCCGGCAACACCCCGTGCGACGACTTCCCCTTCGGGCCGCTCACGGTGCCCAAGGGCAAGATCTGGGTGATGGGCGACCACCGGCAGAACTCCCAGGACTCCCGCTACCACCAGCAGGACTCCACCCAGGGCTTCGTGCCCGTCAGTGATGTCGTCGGGCGGGCCGTGGTGGTCGCGTGGCCGCTCACCCGCTGGTCCACCCTGCCGGTCCCGGACACCTTCGACCAGCCGGGCATCGGCAACCAGGCCAAGGCCACTGCGCTCGGTCTCGGGGCCTCCGGACTGGCACCGGTCGGGCTCGGCCCGGCCGCTCTCGGGTTCGCCGGCGCGGTGCCGGTCGTACTGTGGCGCCGACGGAAGCTGACCTCGGGGCGTACTGGCAGGTAGGGTGCCGCCCAGGTCGACGATCTCCGAGTGTGGGGGCGCTGCAATGGGCGGAACACAAGCGATACGAGCAGGTAACGGCGATGGCCGCGGCGGTTTCGGCAACGTGTTGTCGGGAATCGCCGTGGCCATCGGCTTTGCGCTCTTCCTGGGCGGCTTCGTGTGGGGGGCCGTCGTGTACCAGCCGTACACGGTGCCGACCGACTCGATGATGCCGACGGTGATGCCCGGGGACCACGTACTGGCCCAGCGCATCGACGGCGGTGAAGTGCGGCGCGGGGACGTGGTCGTCTTCAAGGACGAGCAGTGGAGCGCTTCGCCCATGGTCAAGCGCGTCGTCGGCATCGGCGGGGACACCGTCAAATGCTGTGGCGAGGGCGGCCGGCTCACCGTGAACGGCAAGGAGCTCGACGAGCCGTACATCGCGGAGGAGAAGCTCGACGTGGTGGGCGCGCCGGGCGGATCCGCCTCGCGGACTCCGTTCGAGGTGACCGTCCCCGAGGGCAGCCTCTTCCTGCTGGGCGACCGCCGCGGCACCTCCCTGGACTCCCGGGCGCACCTGCAGGAAGCCGGCCAGGGCACGGTGCCCCGGTCGGTCGTGAAGGCCCGGGTCGACGCCCTGGTGTGGCCCTCCATGTCGATGCTGGAGCGGCCGCAGACCTACGCGGCCCTGCCCGGCGGGATCTCCAAGGCGGGGCCGCTGCGGCTCCAGGTGGCCGCCGTGGCGGTCGGGGCCGTGCTGGTCCTGCTCGGAGCCGCGTACGGGCCCGTCGTACGGGTCCTCGGGCGCGGCCGCAGGAAGGAGCCGGCCGGTGTCCGCTGACGCGAAGCCGGCGCAGGCCGGCCCGGGTGCGGGAGGCGCGGAGCCGCGCAGGGTCTCGCGCGTGGTGCTGCTGGACCCCGAGGACCGGATCCTGCTGCTCCACGGCTTCGAGCCGGGCGATCCGGCGGACGACTGGTGGTTCACCCCGGGAGGCGGCCTGGAGGGGGCCGAGACCCGGGAAGAGGCCGCGCTGCGCGAGCTCGCGGAGGAGACCGGGATCACCGAGGTGGAGCTGGGTCCGGTGCTGTGGCACCGCTACTGCGAGTTCCCCTTCGACGGGCGCCGCTGGGAGCAGGACGAGTGGTACTTCCTGGCCCGGACCGCACGCACGGAGACCGAGATGGGCGGCCTCACCGAGCTGGAGCGGCGCAGCGTCTCCGGGGCCAGGTGGTGGACCTCCGAGGAACTCCTGGCGGCCCGTGAGACGGTGTACCCGACCAGACTCGCGGAGCTGCTCCGCACGCTGCTCGACGACGGTCCCCCGGGTGCGCCCGTGAACCTGGCTCCGGAAATCGTTTAGGGGCGCACGGGCCTGGCGCACAATAGGGGGACGCAGGCTGAAGGGGAACATGCCATGAGTGCCGAGGACCTCGAGAAGTACGAGACCGAGATGGAGCTGAAGCTCTATCGGGAGTACCGCGACGTCGTCGGGCTGTTCAAGTATGTGATCGAGACGGAACGTCGTTTCTACCTCACCAACGACTACGAGATGCAGGTGCACTCGGTCCAGGGCGAGGTCTTTTTCGAGGTCTCGATGGCCGACGCGTGGGTCTGGGACATGTACCGGCCCGCCCGGTTCGTGAAGCAGGTACGGGTGCTGACCTTCAAGGACGTGAACATCGAGGAGCTCAACAAGAGCGATCTCGAACTTCCGGGGAGCTAGGCCGGCCCCTTGTCGGCGGCCCGGGGAGGGGTGCTCCCGAGCCGCCCGGTTCACCCGCAGGAGTGAGGGGGTTGTCCACAATGCCCTGACTGTCCACCAAGATCCACAAGGTGGGCGGGGACGCGGGACCGTCGGTGCCGGAGGTGGTGCCGGATGAACGCGAAGGGCGTGGCACAGCAGGCATTGGGACGGTACGGCGAGGAGCTCGCGACGCGGCGGCTCGCCGAGGCCGGGATGACGGTCATCGCGCGGAACTGGCGGTGCCGCAGCGGGGAGATCGACATCGTCGCCCGGGACGGGGACGCCCTCGTCGTGTGCGAGGTCAAGACCCGGCGGGCGGGGGAGTTCGAACACCCCATGGCCGCCCTGCGGCCCGGCAAGGCCGAGCGGCTGCGGAGGCTCGCCGGGCGCTGGCTCGCCGATCACGGCGGACCACCCCCGGGCGGGGTCCGCATCGACCTGGTCGGAGTCCTGCTGCCGCGGCGCGGTGCGCCCGTGGTGGAGCACATCAGGGGGGCCGCCTGATGGGGTTCGCGCGAGCCTGCTCGGTCGCCCTGGTGGGCGTCGAGGGCGTGGTGGTCGAGGTGCAGGCCGACCTGGAGCCGGGGGTCGCAGCCTTCACCCTGGTGGGGCTGCCCGACAAGACCCTGACCGAGAGCCGGGACCGGGTCCGGGCGGCCGTGGTGAACTCCGGGGCCGCCTGGCCGCAGAAGAAGCTCACCGTCGGCCTCAGCCCGGCCTCGGTACCGAAGAGCGGCGCCGGTTTCGACCTGGCCGTCGCGGCGGCGGTCCTCGGGGCCGCCGAGGTGGTCGACCCCGCCGTGATCGCCGATCTCGTGCTCATCGGGGAGCTGGGCCTGGACGGCCGGGTGCGACCCGTCCGCGGGATCCTGCCGGCCGTGCTCGCCGCGGCCGAGGCCGGATACCGGCAGGTCGTGGTTCCGCAGCAGTGCGCGGCCGAGGCCATGCTGGTCCCGGACGTCTCGGTGCTCGGGGTGCGCAGCCTGCGGCAGTTGATCGCGGTGCTGACCGACGGGGTGGTGCCCGAGGAGGATCCACCGGATCCGTCCGGACGGCCCGACCCGATGCTGGCCGGACTGGTCGTCCCCGGCGCCGGGCTCGGTACCGGGGTGGCCCGGGGCGGCGAGGACGGGCGGGACTTCCCGGACCTCGCGGACGTCGCCGGACAGCACTGCGCCCGCCGGGCCCTGGAAGTGGCCGCCTCCGGGGGCCACCACATCTTCCTGAGCGGACCTCCGGGCGCCGGCAAGACGATGCTCGCCGAGCGGATCCCCTGGATCCTGCCGCCCCTCACCCGGCAGGACTCCCTGGAGGTCACGGCCGTCCACTCGGTCGCGGGCCTCCTGCCCCCGGGCGAACCGCTCGTCGCCCGGCCTCCCTACTGCGCTCCGCACCACTCGGCGACCATGCAGTCCCTGGTCGGGGGCGGGGCGGGGGTGCCCAGACCCGGAGCGGTGTCGCTGGCCCACAGGGGAGTGCTCTTCCTGGACGAGGCGGCGGAGTTCAGCACCAAGGTCCTGGACGCGCTGCGACAGCCCCTCGAAGCCGGGCACGTGGTCATCGCGCGGGCCGCCGGGGTGGTGAGGCTGCCGGCCAGGTTCCTGATGGTCCTCGCGGCCAACCCCTGCCCGTGCGGCCGCCACACCCTGCACGGGGCCGGCTGCGAATGCCCGGCCTCGGTGATCCGGCGCTACCAGGCCCGGCTGTCGGGGCCGCTGCTGGACCGGGTGGACCTCAGGGTGGAGGTCGAGCCGGTCACCCGCTCCGATCTGCTGGGCCGCAGCGGCCGGGGCGAAGCCACGGCGGTGGTCGCCGACCGGGTCCGGGAAGCCCGGGACCGGGCCGCGGTCCGGCTGGCCGGGACCCCGTGGCGGCTCAACGCCGAGGTGCCCGGGTACGAGTTGCGGACCCGCTGGCAGGCCGGGCCGGGTGCGATGGCCCAGGCGGAGCGGGACCTGGAGCGAGGGCTGCTGACCGCGCGGGGCCTGGACCGGGTGCTCCGGGTCGCCTGGACGGTGGCGGACCTGCGCGGTCACGACCGCCCCGACCCGCTGGACGTGGCCGTCGCCCTGGAACTGCGTACGGGCATCGCCCGCGGAGCGACGGCGGCGATGGGCCCGGGCTCATGACCGGCCCCACGGACCCCCTCGGCTGCTCAGCCCCCGAGCCGGGGCCGGATCCGGGGAGGGGATCGGAGTCGGAGCCGGGGCCGGAGGTGCTGGCGAGGGCCGCGCTGACCCGGGTGCTGGAGCCGGGGGAGGAGCACGGCGGGCGCTGGCTGCGCGCGTACGGGGCGGTCGGGCTGATACGGCTGCTGACCGGGCCCGAGCCGGACCCCGGGGTGCTGACCGGGGTCGGCGCCGAGCGGCTGGCCGGCTATCGCAGACGGGCGGCGCTGGCCGACCCGCGGCGGGACCTGGCGGCCGTCGCCGAGGCGGGCGGGAGGTTCGTGTGCCCGCCGTCGGCGGAGTGGCCGACCCAGCTGGACGAGCTGGGTGATGCCCGGCCCGTCGGGCTGTGGGTGCGGGGCCGGCCGAGCCTGCGGACCTGGGCGCTGCGCTCGGTCTCGGTGGTCGGGGCGCGAGCCTGCACCCCGTACGGGGCACACATGGCCCAGACCCTCGCCGCCGGGCTGGCCGAGCGCGGCTGGGTGGTCGTCTCGGGGGCGGCGTACGGGATCGACGGCGCCGCCCATCGGGGCGCCCTGGCCGCGGGCGGTGCGACGGCCGCCGTGCTGGCCTGCGGGGTGGACGTGCCCTACCCGCGCGGGCATGCCGGCCTCCTCGGCCGGATCGCCGCCCAGGGGCTCGTGCTCGGGGAACTGCCGCCGGGGAGCCATCCGACGCCGAGCCGGTTCGTCCTGCGCAACCGGGTCATCCGACATTCTCTGGGGGATGCTCGGCCGCGCCGCTTGCGTCTTAAGGGTCCTTGCAGCTCAGGGCACTACGAGGCAAGGCTAACCAGCACGACAGGTGTGGTGCCATCGCCCAGTTGGGGGACGCCCTGCTGCGAGCCGGCTTCGCGAACGAGCATCGCTGGTCACCCGCTGGACTGAATCGACTCAATCGGGATGTAGCGGGCAGGGCGGCGTCGATGGTGTCGCTGAAGCTCCGTTGGTGCGGCGCCGGGCGGCCGGCGATCTGAGAGATTTCGGGACTTGTCGTGCTACTCAGGCTTAGGGTGGCCCTCAGTCAGTCGCGCAGGTGGGGCGGGTACAGGCATGCGGATTAGTCGGGTCCTTATCGAAAATTACAGGAACTTTCAGAAGCTCCTGATTGATCCATTTCCGCCCTCGGCGGTCATCGTGGGCGAGAACGGTGTCGGCAAAACGAACTTCTTGAGGGCTTTGCGTATTGTGCTTGACCCCGATCTCTCTGACTCGGCGCGGCGCCTTCGTCCCGAGGATGTGTGTGAAGCATCTGAAAGTAGCTACTCGGAGGGTGTCACAGTTCGCATTGAGGTCGACATCACCGATTTCGCGGGGGAGCTCGCGGCGGAGGCGTCGCTTGACGGCTGCTTTTCCGGCCTTGATCCGCTCACTGCCCGGTTGGTCTACGTCTTTGAGCCGCTAGCCTCAGTGGCTGAATCTGCCGGAAGGCCGCTAACTCGGGACGATTACACGTGGGACATCTCGGCAGGGATTGACGGAGACCGGGATGGAAAGCGAATTCGCCGCGACATCAACTTTACGGTCCTGCAAGCATTGCGCGATGCGGTAGGCGACCTTTCTAGGTGGCGAGACTCGCCTCTGCAGGACCTACTCGAATTGCGACGTCCGCAGCAGGCTGCGCTGACCAACGCTGCTGAAGAAGTCGCGACGGCTATGGAGACACTGGTCCGCGAGCCTGAAATTGGCCAGCTTGCCGAAGAATTGTCGAATCGACTCGCGTCTATGGCAGGTGAGCGTACCGATATCGCTCCGAGCTTCGGATTTGCGTCGAGCGATCCGGATCGACTACTCAGGTCCCTACGCCTATTCATGGATCGGGCTGGGACGCGAAGTGTCTCTGATGCGTCGACCGGGAATGCCAACATTCTCTACCTCGCCTTGCTTCTGGAGCGTTCCCGGCTCCGCAAGGAGTCCGGCACAATTGTTGACACGATCCTGGGTGTCGAGGAGCCAGAGGCGCACTTGCACCCGGTCTTGCAGCGGCAAGTTTTCAGTCACCTGCTTCATGAAGAAGCGTCGCTCATGGTCACGACTCACAGCCCGCACATTGCGGCGGTGTCGCGATTGGACTCGTTGATCCTCCTGCGGAAGGCCGCTGACGGATCTACGAGGGCGTCCTATACGTCACGCGCCAATTTCTCGGTCGATGAAAAAGAGGACTTGGAGCGCTACCTCGACGTCAGTAGAGCAGAAGTACTCTTCTGCTCGGCGGCGATCTTGGTTGAAGGTATCGCTGAGGTTTACCTGGTCCCTGCTATTGCGCAGGCCCTAGGGTTCAACTTGGATGCCTACGGGGTTATCGTCGCCAATATTGCTGGGACGGACTTCTTTCCCTTCCGCCAGTTGCTGGGTGAAGACTCGCTGGACATTCCCCACGTGATCCTTACGGACGGTGACCCGACCAACAAGAAGGGGGAATACCTTCACTACGGGTTGAGTCGGGCAGCCAAGCTAATGAACGGTGCTGCCGTCGGCGAGTTCACGCAGAGGGTGGAAGATTTCTTGGCCAAGGACCCAGAGTCCGCCACCCTAGAACTGAGGCTGGAAGCCGCCAAGGTTGGCGTATTCATGGGACCGAAGACTCTGGAAGTGGACTTGGCCCCGTTGCTCGGTCCGCACATGGTCAAAGCGCATAACCAGTTCAGTGACGTTTCGGATAACCTCAAGGGAAAGTTCGAGACGGCTATCGAAGGTCTGAGCAAGGGCGACGCTTCGCATCAAAAGCAGCTACTTCTCCGTGTTGACTCCATCACTAAAGGTCGCTTTGCGCAGCGCTTGGCTCACCATGTAGAGCAGGATGGGCTGGCTAGCTTCCGTGACGCGATGCGTGGACGGATCCCTTCGGAGTGGCTGCCAGCCGGCGAACCCTGCAGGTTTAACGAGCAGTTGTTCACGGACTCGACCTATGGATACCTGATCAGCGCATTGGATCATGTGTCCCGACAGGTCAGGAACTACGGCCTGTTCGAGGAAAACCCGGCGCTTGTGACTCCGGAGGCTCGGTGACAAAAGACCTACGAGTCCGTCCAGTTCTGGCCCGCGAGATACTGGCGCTCAATGAGGACCAGCAAGAGGCTGCCACACATGATGGTGACCTCGTAGTTCTCGCTGGACCGGGATCGGGCAAGACGCGCACGCTCGTGGCCAGGGTCGGATTCCTTCTTGATACTGAAAAGTCGAGCGGCCGTGGAGTGGCTGCAATCACCTATACCAACCACGCCGCCAGAGAGATCAGTGAGCGGCTTGCGAGGCTGGGGATCTCTGCGAGTGGCAGACTGACGGCCGGAACCCTCCACTCTTGGTGTTTGTCAAACATTTTGCGCCCCTACTCGACCCTAGTGGGGAGGTGTCATCCGGATCGGCTGACCGTCCTAGACGAAAAGTCCAAGGAGTGGATGAACCTCCTGGAGGAGTCCTTCCAGCGCGCCGGCGTAATGCTTATTGCCAAATATGAGCGCCCCGCCTTCACGAAGGCGCGGCGCCGACTCGCAGTCGGCGATATCGGAGAGCCCGGCGATCCGATGGTTGAGGCTGTTCGGATTTTTGAGAGTGAGATGAGCAGCAGGGGATTTACCGATTTCGACCTGATGGTCTCAAGCTCTCTCTCGCTGCTTGTTGAGAATCCACGCGTAGCTCAGCTTGTCGCTGCGAAGTATCCGAATATTGTGGTTGACGAATATCAGGACCTTGGGCCAGTCCTGCACGGACTAGTCACTTTGCTCAATGACTCGGCTGGCATACAGATCTCCGCCTTCGGTGATCCTGATCAGACCGTCATGGGGTTCACAGGTGCCGATCCGCGATACCTGAACGAGCTCACGGAAAGATTCCATCCAGTCACACTCAAGGTGAACTATCGCAGTGGGCGAGCGATTATCGCAGCGAGCCACGCTGTCCTCGGAGAGAAACGCGACCACCGGGCTCGCGAGGACCGTGCGGACCACGGAGTAATCGAGCCAATTGAGGTTCGTAGCGGGTTGCAGCGGCATTCGCAGATAGTGGTCCAGAAGATTCTGGAGCTCACTGCTTCGGGGGTGCCAGCTCACGAGATTGCAGTACTCTACCCGCGTAAGGGTCGGCTACTTACGGCACTGCTAAGCGAGTTTTCGTTCGGATCTGTCGACTATGTTCATGAGCGAGATGAACTTCTCCCCTCCGGCCCGGTGGCTGATTTTATTCGCGCGTGCGCCGCTAGAGTCGTATCGGGTTACCAGCCGGCGATCGGCAAGGAGTCATCTGTAGACGCTGTTCAAACGGTTAGTGAGCTAGTTTCTACGTATGGCGCACTTCGACGGGGCAGCGGTCTAGAGGCAATTCCGTACAGATCCGTATCTGAGATAATCGCATCCCTTGTGCGGCTGAACTCGGCGGGGGAGGTCCCTGAGACCCTCGAGTGGCTTGATGGCCTTGTCGGCAATCTAGGGCTGACTGAAATAGCGCAGGCCAGTCCACGCCGACTCGATATCGACAGCATCAGAGATTTCAAGGAATGCTGCATCGATAACACCCTGACTCTGGTCGATATTTCGGCGGGTGAGCTAAGGACTGGGAAGGTAGCTCTCACTACATATCATTCTGCTAAGGGTAGAGAGTGGCAGGTTGTGATTCTTCCCGGTCTAGTGGATGGCATTATGCCGAGCCGATTCTGGGATCGAAAAACGAAGACATTCCCGCAGCCGCCGCCGGACCGGCTTAGGCAAGACCGGTTGGCCTTCTACGTGGGCCTTACGAGAGCGAAGAGCGCTGTCATCCTCATGTATGGCGACCACTGGGAAAAAGACTGGGGTGGGAGGAACACGCTGGGAATCTCGCGTTTCGCCCGTGATGTGCTGAATCATCTATCCGCCTCAGGAGCTTCGCCGAGCCTTCCTCGGTGAGATCTGGGCGAGCCGCCCCTCGTCTTCCCCCTCAACCACGGCCGCTCCACCCTGAACCATCGACTCTCTGTGAGACAGCCATGCGTGGCGCAGCAACGTTGGGAGCCTGCTGTCGTTGGTCTCGCTGTCTGGAGTCAGAGGTAAGGGGACGACAGTGGAACGGCATGAGGTCTTGGGCAATCCCACCGGGTATGTCGTACCTCTGATCCAAGCAGGTATGAACCGTGAGGGGCGTCCGCGGGCACAGGCGCCTGAGGTGGCGCTACTTGCTGACTGCATCAAACGGTTCGATGTGGTTGGACTGCAGCGGCTGGTCATGGACCTGGCCTGCGCGGCGGGAGAAGCAACCACGATGCTGTCTGAGCTGAGCATGCTTGACCAGGTCGAGATCCTCCAGGCGTTCTCGGCTCAGCACACAGTTGAGATGGCCTTTGACGGATCGCTCAAACCGGGAGATGTCCTATGGGCGTACGTTCCGGCTACGCTCCGGCCGTTCTTCGCCCCCGATGCGAAGCCTTCTCAGGCTGAGGTGCTATTCGAGATTGACCGTAAGTACGGTTTCGCAGCCTCGATGGATTTCATCGTCATCCTGGCCAACTACACGAGTGCCGTCCTCTGTCATGTCTCCCGCGTCATCGGTCGCTCGACTGAGGAGATGATCCAGCTGCTAGAGGGTCGGGTTAAGCCCGCGTGGGCCGAGCTGGACGCACACGACGGCCATGCCTACACGACGCCGCAGTGCTAAGACCCCCTCAGCCTGAATGATTTAACGACCTGGTATCTCTGAATTAGATTCGCCGCGAGCCGGTGCCCTTAGGCTTTTTCGAGGCCGCCTGCCATGACGAAGAAGGTCAAGATGGCGATCAGGATCAGCACGGTCGTCGAGGCGGCGAGCACGCCCTTGTTCACCGCCTCCGTGTTGCCTGTGGCGCCAGCGGATGTGCTGGCATCCCGGTTGAAGAGGTAGGTGACGATGCCGGCGAACCCACCACCCGCAATGATGAAAGCGACAGCAATTAGTGCAAAACCGGCACGAGTTGACATGGTGAAGCTTCCAGGACCCTTCAGTGAGTGATGCTGCGGTGAGGTGATGCGGGCCTTCGCTAGGCCTGCCGCTCTGTCTGCTTGGCCCCGCTCAGTTCTTCGGGTCCTCCGCTAGAGGGCCTGGTCAGCAGGCTGCGGATGGCGATGTGGAGCAGAGGGGTAACCGTCGCAATGAGGCTGGCGCCGGTGACGGACCAATGGATCACGATCACCATGGCGGCGAAGAGGGGAAGATTTGCGCCCAGGCGGAGCAGCCGGACCTTGCGCTCCCTCCTCTGCGCCGTGAGGCCATCGGCGATCCACATGATGTTCGCCGTCGCATTTTCATCGGCGGTAGGAGGCGATGGCTGCTGAGCAGTGGCCTTGATGAGGTCGAGCTGTGCGTCAAGGTCGCCAGTCCAGGCCGGCCGCCGGGAGTTGCGTCGATTCTTCACGCGGCATCCTCCGTTGCGCTCCGAGGAGACCTGAGGCGGGACCCGCGCTGCCGGGCGCGAATGCCCAGGGTGGGCGAGGGGCCGGCCGAGAGGACGACCCAGACGATGACCATGATGATCACCACGATGAAGAAGACCCAGCCGTTGCAACTGATCATTTTTCGCCTCCTGCGATCCGGACGTAGAGGGGGAACAGGTCGGGCTCGACGTGGTAGCGCTTGATCCGGGCTCTGGCCCGCTCGATGTTTCTCACCACGCTGTCCTTCTGGATCCCGAGCGTGTCCGCGATCTCTCTGTCGGAGAACCCGACGATGTGCAGAGAGATGCACGACCGCGGCTTGTCGGGCAGGTGGTGGCGGATCACCCGGAGGATCTCGCGAACCGCGACGATGTCCTCAGGGGATGACCCGCCCCTGTCGAACCCCTCGATCGGGTCCTGGGGGCGGCTCGCGCGCTCGCGAAGCACGCGGCGCGCGTTGTTGAGGACCACCATGGTGAGCCAGGCGCGGGGTTTTTCGATCTTGGTGCCGAGGCGAAGCTCGTCGACGAGTGTGGCGGCCGCGAGCTGAACCATGTCGTTGACGAACGCATCGTCGCGACCCAGGGTGATTGCGGCAGTCCAGGTGAGCTTGCCGATGAACGCTCGGTCGCCCCAGAGCTCGTCGATGAGCTTCTCGATGTCGGCCTCGGGCATGGGGTCGCCCTTAGGCCTGAACAGGCTCACCCATTCACCCCTGCGGGGGCGGGCGGGTAGAGGTCGCGCGCCCGAGTGTGGGTGCGGACGGGGTTGGGACGGTGTCTCATGTTCTATAGATGCGAGAAGGCCCTGTATCCCGACAGTCGAATCCGAAGAATTTTCATGATCTTTTCGGGGTCGGCGCAAGGTCATCGACCTCATCGGCGCCGCCAACGAGGTCTAGGTCTGAGGTTGTTGCTTCCCGGGGGCCGACAGGCCCCCGGGAAGTAGCGCTGTGACGTCAGCGGGTCAGGGCCGGTGGTTCAGGGAACGGGTCAGCTCCCGGTTGGCGGCTCGGGCGGCCTCCAGCTCCTCCGTCCGTTCGTCGAGCTCGCCCCGCTTCCCAGCAAGTTCCTGTTCGAGCAGGGCGATCCGCCGTTGGAGCTGGTCGATGTCGACCGGGGCGCCGAGCCCGGATTCCGCCCAGACGCTCTCGCCGAGCTGGGAGGACAGGCGCTTCTCCAGCTGTCGGACCCGTGTGTTGAGGCGCTTGTTGGCTTCCAGCGCGTTCACGAGGTCGGTCTGGAGCGACGTCCGGCTGACCGCCGCCATCCGTCCGTCCTCGACGGGGGTGCTGGCGGCGACGTGCACTCGTTCGAGCAGGTCGGGATGGCGGTAGAGGAATGTGCGGTCGACCCGGGCCGCGCGAGCAAGGCCGGAGACGGTGATGTCCCCGCCGGCCTTCACCGCTGTGTCGATGGCCTTGAGGACGCGCTCGCGGCGGCGGGCGGAGTCGGCCCGCATCCCGTCGATCATGGGGTTGGTCATCCGGTGGGCCTTCCGGGGCGGAGGGCCTCGGGCGGCCCGATCCGGGGCAGGCCCAGAGAGACGACGCGGCGGGTGCGGCGGACGACGGTTACGGCCTCCTTGATCTGGATCTTGTCCTCGTCCGTGAGGTCTTCGAGATCGTCGCGGACGCGTTTGACCAGCCGACGGACCCGGGTGATCTCCTCGTCGGAGGGCATGGCCTCGGCCTTCGCCCACGAGTCCGCGGCGAACGCGGCGAGCCGTTCCCGACCGCGCAGGAGGTCGGCGAGGTAGGCCTCCAGGTCGGGGAGGTAGGAGACGTCGGTGCGGAAGTGGGAGCATCCGACGCAGCGGAACCGGACGGGGCAGTCGTGCCCGCCGGCCGCGACGTTGGTCGGTTCGGTGCAGAGGCCATATGGCACCTGGACCTCTCCGATGGCCCGCCGGGCGTGCTCGGAGTCGAGGACGAGCTGGGCCTGGCGCCAGACGCGGTTGCCATGTCGGTCGAACTGCATGGTTGTGACTCGGTCGACCGCCTCCCGCTTCCGTTGCTCGTTCACCCGGTAGTACTGCTGCGTGGTACTGAGCTGGCGGTGGTCCATGAGGGCCCGCAGGGCGTCTGGGAGGACGCCAGCATCTGCGTGACGCTGGGCGTAGCTGTGTCGGTAGGCGTAGAGGAAAATCTTCGCCTTGTCGAACGGCAGCATCTTCGTGACTGGGCGGCCATCGACCTCGACCACGGTCGGGACCAGGAACTCAGGCAGGGAGTCCACCCAGGACCGGTGACGGGTAGTGACCCATTCAGACCGCAACGGCTTGGTGCCCGTCGAATTGGCCAGGGTGGTCGGCAGCAGCTTGAGCTGGTGGACGGGCGTGTTCGGGAACCTGGCCCGGGTCCGTTCCTGCTGAGCGATGATCACGGCGGCGGTCGCGCCGCTGATCGGCAGACGGCGGGCTTTGCGGGCGGACTTGTGGTTGTCATAGACGAGCACGGGTTTGCCGTCGCCGTCCCGCTCGAGACAGTCGTAGGGAAGGCGGCAGATCTCGTCGGGGCGTCGGCCTGTGTCGATGATGAGCTCTACCGTGGTGCGGATCTCCGGGGCGCCCTTGGCTCCGAGACTGTCGAGATGCTCGCAGAGCTGGGCCATCACCTCGGGGGGAAGATCGCGGCCGGCCTCGCTGTCCTCAGGCTCGTCGGGAACGTCCTCGGGGCGGAAGGCGAAGGAGTCGCAGAGACCGTGCAGAGGCTGTCCGGGCTGGGTCAGGCCCAGCGTCCGCATGCGTGCCAGCAGCTGCTTAAGCGACCGAATCACCCGAACATGGGCAGAAGGGCTCATCTCCTCCCGCTCGGTGAGGAGCACCAGGCGGTGGAGGAAGAGGACCACATCGTCGCGGAAAACAGATCGGACATCGTTCCCGCCGTCGGGGCGGTTGATGCGCAGGCTTACCGAGAGCTGAACGACGGAGTTGATGTGGGCTTGAACGATGCTGCGGACGTGCTTTGTCCGCCGCTGAGGAAGATCGTCTAGAGTCCAGACCTTCGCGGCTTCCCTCAGCCAGGGCTGGCTGATCTTGTCGAAGTAGATGTTGCCATCCGTCCCGAACGCGACCCCAGCCCAGATGTCTTTGTGTCGCTCGGTCTCGGGGGAGAGACCGAACCAGCCGAGGTGTTTGAGGATGCCCCTGGCTAGATCGCCCTGCGCTCTGCGGGCAGTCCCCAATTCGAGTTCGGTTAGGGAAGCTACCTGCTGGGCACGAACCCAGTCGCAGAACGGCCGCAGGATGTAGTCCTTCTGCATCACCCCCTCCCGCACCCGTTCCTGCAGCCCGTAGAGGATCTCGTCAACCACTCGGTCGGGCAGCCCGCGCAGGCTGATCACACCGGACTGGGAGATCGCCGATGTGGTCCGCCGCCAGAGGTCCTCCTCACCGTCCCACTTCCCAGCCCGGATTAGAGCCGCCCGGCGCGTCTTGTGACCGCTGCAGTAACCAGCAAGGCTCTGCCGCTGCCGGTAACAGGCGACGACGTAGCAGGGCCCCAAAGTCTCCAGGGGTCGGGTCGAAGGAAGCCGCACGAACTCCTCGAGCGAGACCTTGAAGATCCGCTGCTGCTGGTAGAGGTGTGCGCTGCAGAGTGGAGTCGTTCTGCCCTTGCCTGCCCTGGCGCACTGAGGAACCTCGCAGTCGACCTCCCCGATCGCCCGCCAGAGCCGCTTCGCAGTCGCCGTGAACTCCTCAAAACCCTGGCCGCTGCCTTGCCACCGATGCATGCAGCCCACGCAGAGCCCTCGCTGGTGGGCGTAATAGACCATCTTGTCGCACCCCTCGATTAGGCAATCTGGAGCGCTGAACTGGGGATGACCTCGTGGGATGTGCAGCAGGCGGATCTGCGGATCCCACCGCATGAGCTCCAAGAACTCCTGGCTGGTGGCCTCCCGCAGGCCACCAGGGGGGCAGTCAGGCAGCGCTGCGACCGCTGCATGGATGGCAGTCACTGGCCCTCCTCCGTGACCCGTAGGCGAGGAGAGGGCACCCGCTCGACCGCGTCCCGCAGCCGTGCCCGACTGGGGTGGAGGTAAGGCCGCGGCGAGCTCGGGTCCTTCTGGCCGAGGAGGGCCTGGACCTCGTCCAGGGTGCCGCCGGCATCCACGATGTTGCTGGCCATCGCGTGCCGGCACATACGCGGCGTGACCAGACGACCCAGTCCTGCCCGCCGGGACAACGACTCGCAGAGCTCGCCGATCGCCTCCGTCGTGACCGGATCGCCGTAGGGCGGGCGGAACAGGTTGACCAGCAGGAAGTCACTGCCCCCTGACGGCAGCCGCTCGTGCCGCTCCAGCGCGTACTGGTCGAAAGCCTGGACCACCAGGAAATCAACAGGCATCGCCCAGGGCTTCTTCGACTTCGACCAAGCGCCGTTTTCGTTCTGCCGCCGGACGATATGAACGTGGGCGCCCTCCAGGTCGCAGCCCAGCGGCCGGGCGTCCATCAGTAGATGCGGGTCGCTGCGGTGCAGGCCCGCGACCTGCCCGGGCCGCAGGCCGACCCGGGATAGAAGCAACACCGTCAGCCGGTCGCGGGCCGAGCGGCATGCCTTGAACATCGCCACGACCTCCTCGTCGCTGGCCCGGTCGATGTCCGTCTCCGGCTCCGAAACCCGGTGCCGGGCCCGCAGTCGCAACCGCATCCCGCCGCTCTCGCCCTGAGCCGCGACGGGCAGATCACGCGTGTCGCCAACCTCGTAGATCTGCTCCAGCACCCAGCCCGGCACCGTCCTCTCCGTCACGCCGTGCAGCAGGAACATCCGCACCGCCGTGAGGACCTTGTTGACCCGGATCTCCTGCCGGACCGGCTTCGACCCAGGCCCCGGCACCACGGCCGAGGCGCTCTTGCCTCCTCGGCCAGGCGTCCACTTCAGCCAGAGCATGAACAGTCCCATCTCACGGGCCGCAGTCCGCCAGTCCCTCCCCGTGGCCTCGCACCACCTCAGAAACAAGGAGACACCCTCGGCGTACGCCTTCGTTGTCGACTCCGCCCGCCCCCGCGCCAACCGGGTCTCCCGCAGGAACCGGTCAGCTTCCTGAACCACCCCGTAGTCCTCATCGACCACAGTCCAGTACTTGGTGCCGGACGGCAGCACCACACGAAATGCCTGCACTTCACTCCCACTCCACGAGCTGATAGCAACGATCTGCCGCAGAGCCACACCCCCCGAGAACCGTTGCAGAAAACCCAACGAGAGGCTTAACGCAACGTCACACCACGACCTCTGAACCCCCAGAGAACGCCGCGTTGACCCGGGGCACGGTCGTGGTGGAGGCGGCCCACCGCAGCGGATCCCTGGTCACCGCCCGGCGGGCCCAGGCGCTGGGGCGGTTCACCATGGGGATCCCGGGCCCGGCGACGAGCGGGCTCTCGGCCGGGGTGCACGAGCTGCTGCGCGGGGAGGCGGTGCTGGTCACGGACGCCGCGGAGGTGATCGAGCTCGTCGGCGAGATGGGCGAGCTGGCTCCCGAGCGGCGCGGCCCGGTGATCGCCCGGGACCTGCTGGATCCCGGCACCCTGCGGGTGCTCGAAGCCCTTCCGGCCGGCCGGCTCGCCGACCCGGAGGAGGTGGCCCTCGCCGCGGGCACCGCCGTCGATGAAGTCATCGGCAGACTGTACGAACTTCACTCTCTGGGGTTCGTCGAACGGCAGGGCGACGGATGGCAGTTGACCAGGCCGCGGCGGGGAGGAGGCACACAAACCGCAGCCACCCGGCGAGGCGGTCGTTGACCTGGGGCGTTCCGGTGGAAGAGTGAAGCCGATGAGAGACGCGGTCCTCCCGGTGGCACTCGCCGGGACCGTGCGCCAGGCGCCGGTCCCGGGCCGCCCGCGCGAGTCGGGACGCCTTTGCGGGCCCGCTCGATCCCGTACCCTTCGCGCACCGCGACACTTCCGTCACGCTACGCTCCCAAGGAATCCGGCTCCGGCAAAGGCGAAGCATGCCCCAGCACACCTCAGGGTCTGACCGCGCTGCGGTGCCCCCCGCCGCACGAGCCGGCGAGCGGTCCACCGCGCCCTCGTCCCTGGAGGTGCTCTGGCGCTCGTACAAGGAGACGGCCGACGAGCGGCTGCGGGAGCAGTTGATCCTGCACTACTCTCCCCTGGTGAAGTACGTGGCGGGCCGGGTCAGCGTCGGCCTGCCGCCCAATGTGGAACAGGCCGACTTCGTCTCCTCCGGGGTCTTCGGACTGATCGACGCCATCGAGAAGTTCGACATCGAACGGTCCATCAAGTTCGAGACGTATGCGATCACCCGGATCCGGGGCGCGATGATCGACGAACTCCGGGCGCTGGACTGGATCCCCCGCTCGGTGCGGCAGAAGGCGCGGGCCGTGGAGCGGGCCTACGCCACGCTGGAGGCCCAGCTGCGGCGCACCCCGACCGAGAACGAGGTCGCCGGGGAGATGGGCATCGCGGTGGAGGAACTCCACGCGGTGTTCAGCCAGTTGTCGCTGGCCAACGTGGTCGCCCTGGAAGAGCTGCTGCACGCCGGCGGTGAGGGCGGCGACCGGCTCTCGCTGATGGACACCCTGGAGGACACCGCCGCCGACAACCCGGTCGAGGTCGCCGAGGACCGGGAGCTGCGGCGGCTGCTCGCGCGGGCCATCAACACGCTGCCCGAGCGGGAGAAGACGGTGGTGACCCTCTACTACTACGAGGGCCTCACGCTCGCCGAGATCGGCAACGTCCTCGGCGTCACGGAGAGCCGCGTCAGCCAGATCCACACCAAGTCGGTACTGCAGCTGCGGGCGAAGCTGGCGGACGTCGGCCGCTGAGGGTGGGACGGCCTTGCGGTACGTCCGTAGAGTGGATGCGTGCCCAGGATTCGAGCGGCCTCCGTGGCCGAGCACCGGTCGATGCAGCGCGGCTCCCTGTTGGACGCCGCGCGTTCCCTGCTGTCAGAAGGGGGGACGGAAGCGCTGACCTTCCCCGCCCTCGCCGAGCGCACCGGCCTCGCCCGGTCTTCGGTGTACGAGTACTTCCGCTCCCGCGCGGCCGTGGTCGAAGAGCTCTGCGCGGTGGACTTTCCCGTGTGGGCCGCCGAGATCGAGGCGGCGATGTCCGAGGCCCCGTCGCCGGAGGCGAAGATCGAGGCCTATGTACGGAGCCAGCTGGGGCTGGTGGGAGACCGGCGCCACCGTGCGGTGGTGGCGATCTCGGCCAGTGAGCTGGACGCCGGGGCGCGGGAGAAGATCCGTGCGGCCCACGGGGGGCTGATCGCGATGATCGTGGAAGCCCTGGCGGCGCTGGGCCAGAAGGAACCGAGACTGGCGGCGATGCTCCTGCAGGGGGTGGTCGACGCCGCCGTCCGCCGGATCGAGGCGGCCTCGGGCGAGGATCCCTCCGTGATCACCGATGCGGCCGTGGCGATGGCCCTGCGGGGCGTCGGCGGATAGCGGGAGCAGCCGGGGAGCGGGTCTCGGGACGAGGGTCAAGGGGTTGAGGTAGGTCTCGCCCCGGAGCAGGCCCCAGTGGAGGCAGGGCTGCCCCGGGCAGTGGCGGCCGTCGTCAAGGACGGCGACCGGCTGGCCCGCCGTGACCTCCTCGCCCTCCACGACCAGCGGGCGGACCGGTTCGTACGTGGTGCGCAGGCCGCCCGGCAGGGTGAGGGAGAGGACTCCGCGCCCGGCCACCGGGCCGGCGTAGTGGACCCGGCCCGGACCCACCGCCCGTACCTCCGCGCCCACCGGCGCCGCCAGGTCCACCCCCCGATGGCCCGCCGCGTACGGGGTCGGGGGCGGATCCCACCAGCGGATCACCGTCAGCGGGGCCGGAAGGGGTCGCGCGCCGGGGCTCCAGGGGGTCCCGGAGGTGAGGGACAGGGTCAGCAGCAGGGTGAGGAAGAGCGTCGTCATGGTGCTCAGGGTCCCGCCCGCGAGCGGCCCGCCGCCGGGCCTGTGGACAGCCGGGCGGCTGTGGAAAAGCACGTCACCCGGCATACCGCCGGGTCCCGTACACTTCTTGTGGCGATCCGGGTCACCGGGTCGACTTCGCACGCCCCAGCACCGGCCGCTCAGGCAGCCGGGTGACAGCGTCTCTCGGTCCCCTTCTTCGGGGGCAGGGCGCGACAGGGGCGTCAGGAACCAAACCGAGAAACAAGGAGATGGCCATGGCCGTCGTAACGATGCGGGAGCTGCTGGAAAGCGGCGTCCACTTCGGTCACCAGACCCGCCGCTGGAACCCGAAGATGAAGCGCTTCATCTTCACGGAGCGCAACGGCATCTACATCATCGACCTGCTCCAGTCGCTGTCGTACATCGACCGCGCCTACGAGTTCGTGAAGGAGACCGTCGCCCACGGCGGTTCCATCATGTTCGTCGGTACCAAGAAGCAGGCCCAGGAGGCCATCGCCGAGCAGGCGACGCGCGTTGGTATGCCGTACGTCAACCAGCGCTGGCTGGGTGGCATGCTCACCAACTTCTCCACCGTCTACAAGCGCCTCCAGCGTCTGAAGGAGCTTGAGGCGATCGACTTCGAGGACGTCGCCGCCTCGGGTCTCACCAAGAAGGAGCTCCTGGTCCTCTCTCGCGAGAAGATCAAGCTGGAGAAGACCCTCGGTGGTATCCGCGAGATGTCGAAGGTCCCCAGCGCCGTCTGGATCGTCGACACCAAGAAGGAGCACATCGCCGTCGGTGAGGCGCGCAAGCTCCACATCCCGGTCGTCGCGATCCTCGACACCAACTGCGACCCCGACGAGGTCGACTACAAGATCCCGGGCAACGACGACGCGATCCGCTCCGTCACCCTGCTCACCCGCGTGATCGCCGACGCCGTCGCCGAGGGCCTCATCGCCCGTTCCGGTGCCGCCACTGGCGACTCGAAGCCGGGCGAGAAGGCCGCTGCCGAGCCGCTCGCCGAGTGGGAGCGCGACCTGCTCGAGGGCGAGAAGAAGGCCGATGACGCTGAGGCCGCTCCGGCCGAGGCCGCTGTCGAGACCCCCGCCGTCGAGGTCGAGGCCGAGGCTGCTCCGGCCGCCGAGGTTGTCGCCGAGGCCGTCGTCGAGGCTCCGGCCGCCGACGCCGAGCAGGCCTGACCCACTGAGAGCGCCCGGCGTTCACGCGCCGGGCACTCACAGCACGGACGATGACGGCGGGGGAGGGCCGCGCCACGAGCGCGCCTCCTCCGCCGTTCACCCGTAGATCTACGACTTCGAGAGAGAATCACAGACTCATGGCGAACTACACCGCCGCTGACGTCAAGAAGCTCCGCGAGCTCACCGGCGTCGGCATGCTGGACTGCAAGAACGCGCTGGTCGAGTCCGACGGTGACGTCGACAAGGCCGTCGAGGCGCTCCGTATCAAGGGTCAGAAGGGCGTCGCCAAGCGCGAAGGCCGTTCTGCCGAGAACGGTGCGGTCGTCTCGATCATCTCCGAGGACAACACCTCCGGTGTTCTCGTCGAGCTGAAGTGCGAGACGGACTTCGTCGCCAAGGGCGAGAAGTTCCAGGCAGTCACCGAGCAGCTGGCCAAGCACATCGCCGCCACGTCCCCGGCCGACATCGAGGCGCTCCTGGCGTCCGAGATCGAGCCCGGCAAGACCGTGCAGGCGTTCGTGGACGAGGCCAACGCCAACCTCGGCGAGAAGATCGTCCTGGACCGCTTCGCGCAGTTCACCGGCGGTTACGTCTCGGCGTACATGCACCGCACGATGCCCGACCTGCCGTTCCAGATCGGCGTCCTGGTCGAGCTCGACAAGGAGAACGCCGAGGTCGCCCGCGGCGTCGCGCAGCACATCGCCGCGTTCGCGCCGAAGTGGCTGTCCGCCCAGGACGTGCCGGCCGAGGTCGTCGAGTCCGAGCGTCGCGTGGCCGAAGAGGTCACCCGCGCGGAGGGCAAGCCCGAGGCTGCCCTGCCGAAGATCGTCGAGGGTCGCGTCAACGGCTTCTTCCGTGACAACACCCTGCTTGGCCAGGCCTACGCCCTGGACGCCAAGAAGTCCGTCCAGAAGATTCTGGACGAGGCCGGTGTCAACCTGGTGCGCTTCTCGCGCATCAAGGTCGGCATCTGAGTCCGTCCGTACGCGACGGACACCGGACCCCGGTAGGGTCTGAAGCAGTCGCCCGCGTTCGCGCAGGGCGACCGCAGATCTGACGAGGAGGCCATTGCCGTAGAGGGAACCGCGAGGACCCACCGGCAATGGCCTTCTTCGTATGTGCACGAGGAGATCTCCATGAATCAGGGCGTGGACCCCCACACCGCTTCCGACGACAAGAGCGACCAGGACAAGAAGGGCCGCCGCTTCATGCTGAAGCTGTCGGGCGAGGCCTTCTCCGGTGGCGGAGGACTGGGCGTCGACCCCGACGTCGTCCATGCCATCGCGCGTGAAATCGCCGCGGTGGTCCGCGACGGATCGGAGATCGCCGTCGTGATCGGCGGCGGCAACTTCTTCCGCGGCGCCGAACTCCAGCAGCGCGGCATGGACCGGGCCCGGTCCGACTACATGGGCATGCTCGGTACCGTCATGAACTGCCTCGCCCTCCAGGACTTCCTGGAGAAGGAAGGCATCGACTCCCGCGTCCAGACGGCCATCACCATGGGCCAGGTCGCCGAGCCGTACATCCCGCTGCGCGCCGTGCGCCACCTGGAGAAGGGCCGCGTCGTGATCTTCGGCGCAGGCATGGGCATGCCCTACTTCTCCACCGACACCACGGCCGCCCAGCGTGCCCTGGAGATCGACGCGGAAGCCCTGCTCATGGGCAAGAACGGCGTCGACGGGGTCTACGACTCCGACCCCAAGAAGAACCCGGACGCGGTGAAGTTCGACGCGCTGGAGTACAGCGAGGTGCTCTCGCGCGACCTCAAGGTCGCCGATGCCACCGCCATCACGCTGTGCCGCGACAACAAGCTGCCGATCCTCGTCTTCGAGCTGCTCGCCGAGGGCAATATCGCCCGCGCGGTCAAGGGTGAGAAGATCGGCACGCTCGTGAGCGACCAGGGCACCCGGGCCTGAGCACTCCGGGCCGAGCACACCGCTGCCGGTTCGCGCCCTGCCGGGCGCGAGCCGGCTCCGCCCGCCTGAACCATCCATTTCTGATATGCAGGAGCACGTGGTGATCGAAGAAACCCTCCTCGAGGCCGAGGAGAAGATGGAGAAGGCCGTCGTCGTCGCCAAGGAAGACTTCGCGGCGATCCGCACCGGCCGTGCGCACCCGGCGATGTTCAACAAGATCGTGGCGGAGTACTACGGCGCCATCACGCCCATCAACCAGCTCGCGTCCTTCGCGGTGCCCGAGCCGCGCATGGCCATCGTGACGCCCTTCGACGCGTCGGCCCTGCGCAACATCGAGCAGGCCATCCGCGACTCCGACCTGGGCGTCAACCCCAGCAACGACGGCCGCATCATCCGGGTGACCTTCCCCGAGCTGACGCAGGACCGCCGCAAGGAGTACATCAAGGTCGCCAAGACCAAGGCCGAGGACTCCAAGATCTCCATCCGCGCCGTTCGCCGCAAGGCGAAGGACACCCTCGACAAGATGGTGAAGGACAAGGAGGCCGGCGAGGACGAGGTGCGCCGCGCCGAGAAGGAGCTCGACGACGCCACCGCGAAGTACGTCGCGCAGGTGGACGAGCTCCTGAAGCACAAGGAAGCCGAGCTCCTCGAAGTCTGATGAACGACACTTCCTGGCAGCCGGAGCCGGTTCCGGCGGGTCCCGCATACGATGCGCAGGCGGGCCCGCACACTCGGCCCATGCCCATCGTGCCCGATGCCGCCGGCCGTGACTTCGACGACCGGGAAGCACGCGATCGGGGGGCCGCCGCTGACGGCGGCTCCCTCTTCCGCGCCGAAACGCCGCCGCAGGAGCCCATGCCCAGCCCCCCGCCGCCCCCGCCTTCGCAGGCCCCGCAGGACTCCTCTCCGCCGCAGAAGAAGCGTGCGGGGCGGGACCTGCGCGCCGCCATAGGGGTGGGCGTCGGCCTCGGCGCGGTGATCTTCGCCTCCCTGTTCATCGTCAAGGCGGTGTTCGTCGGCGTCGTCGTCGTGGCGGTCGTCGTGGGCCTGTGGGAGCTCACCTCCCGGCTCCAGGAGAAGAAGGGCATCAAGGCCCCCCTGGTCCCGCTCGCGATCGGCGGCGCGGCGATGGTCATCGCCGGGTACGTCCGCGGCGCCGAGGGTGCCTGGGTGGCGATGGCCCTGACCGCGCTGGCGGTCCTGGTCTGGCGGATGACCGAGCCGCCCGAGGACTATCTCAAGGACGTCACGGCCGGCGTCTTCGCCGCGTTCTACGTCCCCTTCCTGGCCACCTTCGTCGCGATGCTGCTCACCGCCGACGACGGACCGCAGCGGGTCGTCACCTTCCTGGTCCTGACCGTGGTCAGCGACACCGGGGCCTACGCGGTCGGCTGGCGCTTCGGCAAGACCAAGCTCGCCCCGCGCATCAGCCCCGGCAAGACCCGCGAGGGGCTCCTGGGAGCGGTGGCCTTCGCGATGGGGGCCGGCGCGCTGTGCATGGAGTTCCTGATCGACGGGGGCTCCTGGTGGCAGGGCCTGGTACTGGGCTTCGCGGTCGCGGTCAGCGCCACGCTGGGCGACCTCGGCGAGTCGATGATCAAGCGGGACCTCGGGATCAAGGACATGGGCACGCTGCTGCCGGGTCACGGCGGGATCATGGACCGGCTGGATTCGCTGCTTCCGACGGCTCCGGTGGTGTGGCTGCTGCTGGCGGCGTTCGTCGGCACCGGCTGACCTGCGAGAAGGCGCCCGTACAGGCCGGGCGGTTACTCTTGGAAGGCGCGCTGCTTCTGCGGCGCGCCTTTCGTCTTACAAGGAGTACCTGCCATGGCCCGCCCTGTTCCGGGAGAGCTCACTTTCGTCGCCCCCCGTGGAGCGAAGAAGCCGCCCCGGCACCTCGCCGACCTCACGCCCGAGGAGCGCCGGGAGGCCGTCGCCGCGATCGGTGAGAAGCCGTTCCGGGCCAAGCAGCTCTCGCAGCACTACTTCGCCCGGTACGCGCACGACCCGGCCGAGTGGACCGACATCCCCGCGGCGTCCCGCGAGAAGCTCCAGCAGGAGCTGCTGCCGGACCTGATGAACGTCATCCGGCACATCAGCTGCGATGACGACACCACCCGCAAGACCCTGTGGAAGCTGCACGACGGCACGCTCGTCGAGTCCGTGCTGATGCGCTACCCCGACCGGGTCACCATGTGCATCTCCTCGCAGGCCGGCTGCGGCATGAACTGTCCGTTCTGCGCCACCGGCCAGGCGGGTCTCGACCGCAACCTGTCCACCGCCGAGATCGTCCACCAGATCGTCGACGGCATGCGAGCCCTGCGCGACGGAGAGGTGCCCGGCGGCCCGGCCCGGCTCTCGAACATCGTCTTCATGGGCATGGGCGAGCCGCTCGCCAACTACAACCGCGTCGTCGGCGCCATCCGTCGCCTGACCGACCCGGAGCCCGACGGCCTGGGCCTGTCCCAGCGCGGGATCACCGTCTCCACCGTCGGCCTGGTCCCGGCCATGCTGCGCTTCGCCGACGAGGGCTTCAAGTGCCGTCTCGCCGTCTCGCTGCACGCGCCGGACGACGAGCTGCGCGACACCCTGGTCCCCGTGAACACCCGCTGGAACGTGCGCGAGGTGCTCGGTGCGGCCTGGGAGTACGCGGAGAAGTCCGGCCGCCGGATCTCCATCGAGTACGCCCTGATCCGCGACATCAACGACCAGGCCTGGCGCGGCGACCTGCTCGGCAAGCTGCTCAAGGGCAAGCGGGTACACGTCAACCTGATCCCGCTGAACCCGACGCCCGGCTCGAAGTGGACCGCCTCGCGCCCCGAGGACGAGAAGGCCTTCGTGGAGGCCATCGCCCGCCACGGTGTGCCCGTGACCGTACGCGACACCCGTGGTCAGGAGATCGACGGCGCGTGCGGGCAGCTCGCCGCGTCGGAGCGCTGATTTCCGCCAATTAAGGTTTGCAATCGGCCGCGGGGTACTCTGTGGCCGAACAAACTTCATATTCCGACAGGGGAGCGCCACAGCGCTGAGAGTGCGGTAACCGTCACCGCAGACCCTCTGAACCTCGCCCCGGTCATTCGGGGTAGGAAGTTCGGTCACCACTCAAGCTGTTGCGCCCTGCCCGGCGTCCGCTCCACAGAGCGCCGGGCAGGGCCGCGTCTTCTCCTGGACATCCCAGGAGGAATCACCAGTGAGCACCACCAAGAAGATCGCGGGCGTCGCGCTCGCGGCCGCGCTGGGCGTCACCACGCTCAGCGCCTGTGGCGGCGACGCCAAGGACAAGTCCGCGTCCGGCGCGAGCGACGCGCCCAAGTCCAAGACGATCACCCTGGTCTCGCACGACTCCTTCAACGTGACCGACGCGGTCCTCAAGGAGTTCCAGCAGCAGAGCGGCTACGAGGTCAAGGTCCTCAAGTCGGGCGACGCCGGCGCCGCCCTGAACCAGGAGATCCTCACCAAGGGCTCCCCGCGCGGCGACGTCTTCTTCGGCGTGGACAACACGCTCCTCTCCCGCGCCCTCGACAACGGCATCTTCACGCCGTACGAGGCCAAGGGCCTGGCCGACGTGAAGCCGGAGTTCGTGCTCGACAAGGAGCACCGGGTCACCCCGATCGACTCCGGTGACATCTGCGTCAACTACGACAAGGCCTACTTCGCCGACAAGAAGATCGCCCCGCCGCAGACGCTGGACGACCTGATCAAGCCGGAGTACAAGAACCTGCTGGTCACCGAGAACGCCGCGACCTCCTCGCCCGGCCTCGGCTTCCTCCTCGCCTCCGTCGGCAAGTACGGAGACGACGGCTGGAAGGACTACTGGAGCAAGCTCAAGGCCAACGGCGTCGAGGTCGTCGACGGCTGGGAGCAGGCCTACAACGAGCGCTTCTCCGGCTCGGCGGGCGGCAAGAAGGCCAAGGGCGACCGCCCGCTGGTCGTCTCCTACGCCTCCAGCCCGCCGGTCGAGGTGCTCTACGGCGAGCCTCAGCCGGCCGAGGCCCCCACGGGCGTCGCCACCGGCACCTGCTTCCGCCAGGTCGAGTTCGCGGGCCTGCTCAAGGGCGCGAAGAACGAGGCGGGCGGCAAGGCGCTCCTGGACTTCCTGATCTCCAAGAAGTTCCAGGAGGACATGCCGCTCCAGATGTTCGTGAACCCGGTGACCAAGGACGCGAAGCTGCCGGAGCTGTTCACCAAGCACGGCGTCGTGATCGAGAAGCCGGAGACGGTCGCGCCCGACGCCATCGCGAAGAACCGTGACCAGTGGGTCAAGACCTGGTCCACGCTCGTCGTCAAGTAGCCGGACGCGTGAGCCGAGTGAGTGCTCCCGCGAGTGCTCCTGCCAAGGAGAGCGGGCGGGCCACGGCCGTCAGGCTCGGTCTGATGGCCGTGCCGCTCGTCTTCTTCGGGCTGTTCTTCGCCTATCCCGTCGCCGCGATCGTCGGGCGCGGGCTCAAGACCGACGACGGCTGGCAGTTCGGCCGGATCGGCGAGGTGCTGACCCGGCCCGACATCGGTGAAGTGCTCTGGTTCACCACCTGGCAGGCGCTCGCGTCCACGGCGCTCACGCTCCTGATCGCACTCCCCGGCGCGTACGTCTTCGCGCGCTTCGAGTTCCCCGGCAAACAACTGCTGCGGGCGCTCGTCACCGTGCCGTTCGTGCTGCCGACCGTCGTGGTCGGCACCGCGTTCCTGGCCCTCGTGGGCCGCAACGGCCTGCTCGACGAGGTGTGGGGGATCCGCCTCGACACGACGGTCTGGGCGATCCTGCTCGCGCACGTCTTCTTCAACTACGCCGTGGTCATCCGCACGGTCGGCGGTCTGTGGGCGCAGCTGGACCCGCGCCAGGAGGAGGCCGCCCGGGTGCTGGGCGCCGGGCGGTTCGCCGCCTGGCGCCGGGTGACGCTGCCCGCGCTCGCCCCGGCGGTGGCCGCCGCCTCGCTGATGGTGTTCCTGTTCACCTTCACCTCCTTCGGCGTCGTGCAGATCCTGGGCGGGCCCGCGTACTCCACCCTGGAGGTGGAGGTCTACCGGCAGACCGCGCAGCTCCTGGACCTGCCGACGGCCGCCGTGCTGACGATGGTGCAATTCCTTGCCGTCGGAGCGATCCTCGGCGTGCACGCCTGGACCGTGCGCAAGCGGGAGACCGCGCTGCGGCTCGTGGATCCGGGGCGCACCACGCACCGGCCGCGCGGCTGGGCGCAGCGCTCCCTGCTCGGCGGTGTACTGCTGACGGTGCTGCTGCTGATCGTGGCGCCGCTGGCCGTGCTGGTCGAGCGCTCGCTGGACGCCCCCGGGGGCTACGGATTCGGCTTCTACCGGGCGCTCCAGCAAGTGGGCGCCGGCGGCGGAACGTTCCTGGTGCCACCGCTGGAGGCCATCTGGAACTCCCTCCAGTACGCCCTCGCCGCCACCGCCATCGCGCTGGTCATCGGCGGGCTCGCGGCCGCCGCGCTGACCCGCCGCGGGGGCCGCTTCGTACGGGGCTTCGACGCCCTGCTGATGCTGCCGCTCGGGGTGTCCGCCGTGACGGTCGGCTTCGGCTTCCTCATCACCCTCGACAAGCCCCCGCTGGACCTGCGGACCTCCTGGATCCTGGTGCCGCTGGCGCAGGCGCTGGTCGGCGTGCCCTTCGTCGTACGGACCATGCTGCCCGTACTGCGCGCGGTGGACGGGCGGCTGCGCGAGGCCGCCGCCGTGCTCGGGGCCTCGCCGCTGCGGGCCTGGCGCGAGGTCGACCTGCCGATGGTGCGCCGGGCCCTGCTGATCGCGGCGGGCTTCGCCTTCGCGGTGTCCCTCGGGGAGTTCGGGGCGACCGTCTTCATCGCACGGCCCGACCATCCGACGCTGCCGGTCGCCGTGGCGCGGCTGCTGGGCCGGGCAGGGGAGATGAACTACGGGCAGGCGATGGCCCTGAGCACGATCCTGATGCTGGTGTGCGCGGTGTCCCTGCTGCTGCTGGAGCGCCTGCGGCCCGACAAGACTTCCGGAGAGTTCTGATGACCCTGCTTCAGCTGGAAGGGGTGTCGGTCCGCTTCGGTGAACGTGCGGTCGTGGACGCCGTGGACCTGGAGGTCGCCGAGCACGAGACCGTGTGCGTGCTGGGGCCGAGCGGGAGCGGCAAGTCCACCCTGCTGCGGGTCGTGGCCGGGCTCCAGCGCGTCTCGGGCGGCCGGGTGCTGCTCGGCGGCGCCGACCAGGCTGCAGTGCCCGTGCACCGGCGGGGGGTGGGCCTGATGTTCCAGGACCACCAGCTGTTCCCGCACCGGGACGTGGGCGGGAACGTCGCGTTCGGACTGCGAATGCGGGGCTCCTCGAAGGCGGCCTACGAGGGCCAGGTCGCCCAGTTGCTGGAGCTGGTCGGGCTTCCCGGGGCCCAGGGCCGCGCGGTGGCCTCGCTCTCCGGCGGCGAACAGCAGCGCGTCGCGCTGGCGCGGGCACTGGCTCCGTCCCCGCGGCTCCTGATGCTGGACGAGCCCCTGGGCCAGCTGGACCGCGGGCTGCGCGAGCGCCTGGTCGTGGAGCTGCAGGGGCTGTTCTCCCGCCTGGGGACCACCGTGCTGGCCGTCACCCACGATCAGGGGGAGGCGTTCGCCCTGGCCGACCGGGTGGTCGTGATGCGGGACGGCCGGATCGCGCAGGCGGGGACTCCGCTGGAGGTCTGGGAGCGGCCGGCCTCGGAGTTCGTGGCGCGGTTCCTGGGCTTCGAGAACGTGGTTCCGGGGATGGTGGCCGGTCGTGTCGCCTCGACCCCGTGGGGGGAGGTCCCGGTGCCGGCCGGGTCCCCGCAGGGGGAGCGGAAGATGCTGATCCGGCCCGCGGGGGTTCTTTTGGGAGCGGACGGCCTGAGCTGCGAGGTCATCTCGCGGACCTTCCGGGGGACGCACGTCGCGCTGCTGCTGCGGCCGGCGGCGGGGCCGGTGCTGGAGGCCGAGTGCGCTCTGGTGGGAGCGCCTGCGGTCGGAGACCGGGTCGCGGTGGGCTTCGCCCCGGCCGAGGTGGTCGTGCTGCCGGGGGCTTAGCGCCGCTGCGCGGAGCCGTTCCCCACCCCGCCCCTTCCCGAAACCGGGGGCTCTGCCCCCGGACCCCCGCGCCTCAAACGCCGGCGAGGCTGGATTTCTCCGGTTCCGCAGCGGCTTCGGGCTCCCCGTGGTTCCCGTACCAGGCCACCGCCACCGCGCCGGTGACGGCGAGGACGAAGCCGAGTACCGCCAGCCAGGCCATGCCGGGGCGGGAGGCGTCACCCAGCCAGAGCACGCCGATCGCACCCGGCAGGACGGTTTCGCCGACCACCAGGGCGGCGGTGGCCCCGTTCACCGAGCCGATCTGGAGTGCCACCGTGTGGAGGTACATGCCGCCGGCCCCCGCCACGACGATGGCGTAGAGCGCCGGGTCGGAGAGCAGTGCTGCGAGCGAGAAGGGCTCGATGCCGTTGAGGATGCGAACCCCGACGCCCAGTGCGCCGAAGGCCAGACCCGACAGCAGGCCCGCCAGGATCGCGGCGCGGGCGCCGAGGAAACGCACCGCCACCGTGCCGCCGATGATGATCAGCAGGGTCACCCCCAGCAGCCACCAGTGCGTGGCCGCCGGAGCGTGGTGCCCGCCCTCGTGGCCCGCGGCTGTCGCCAGCAGGATCAGCGCGGTGCAGACCACGCCGATCGAGGTCCATTCCTTGCGGGTCAGCCGGATCCCGAGCATCTTCACGCTCAGCACGGCCGTGATCACCAGGTTGGCGCTGATGACGGTCTGCGAGAGGAACAGCGGCAGCAGGCGGGCCGCCATGGCGCCCAGGCCGAAGCCCACGAAGTCCAGGATGGTGCCGACGATGAACTCCCAGGTCATCGCGGCTTTCGCGGTGGAGGAGAGGTTCGGGCCGCCATGCTGGGTGACTCCCGCGGCGGCCGGGGTCGTCCGGGCCGCCCGCCGGGAGCCGACGGCTTGCAGGACGGATCCCGTGCCGTAACAGATGGATGCCGCGATCGCGGTCAGCAGGCCTATGAGCACCCGGGGGCTCCGTTCACGTCTGGCAGGTTTTGCGGTGTGCGTACCTCTGCCAGACGAGTGGAGGGCCCGAGAAGTTGCCTGGCGGGGTCAGGACATTTGGGCGAGTACCGCCGGAACCTCGTCCACGGAGTCCACGAGAGCGATCCGGGACTCCATCGCGCGGCCGCGCGCCAGGGCCTGGAGCAGCGGCCAGGCCGGGAGGTGCTCGGTCCAGTGGGTGCGTCCGACGAGGATCATCGGGGTGGGCTTGCCCCGGGATCCGTAGTAGTTCGGCGTCGCGCTGTCGAAGATCTCCTGGACGGTGCCCGCGGCGCCCGGCAGGAACACCACGCCGGCGTTGGACCGGGCGAGCAGCCCGTCCTCCCGGATGGCGTTCGCGAAGTACTTGGCGATGTGGCCGGCGAAGGCGTTCGGCGGCTCGTGCCCGTAGAACCAGGTCGGGATCCCCACCGAGTCGCCGCCCGGTCCGGCCGGCCAGCGTTCGCGCACGGAGAAGGCCGCCCGCGCCCAGTCGGACACCGACGGGGCGAAGGAGGGGACCTTGGCCAGGACCTCCAGGGCCTCGGGCAGGGCCTCGTCGGGGGCTCCGGCGAGGTAGGCGCCGAGGTTGGCCGCCTCCATCGCGCCCGGACCGCCGCCGGTGGCCACGGTCAGCCCGGAGCGGGTCAGCGCCCGGCCGAGCTCGGCCGCGCCCCGGTACTCGGCGCCGCCGCGGGCCATGGCGTGGCCGCCCATCACACCGACCACGCGGGCGCCGTCGAGGTGCTCGTCGAGGGCGTCGGAGATGGCGTCGTCGTGGATGGAACGCAGCATCGAGGAGAAGACGTCCCCGTCCGCCTTGGTCTCCTGGAACCAGGCGTAGGCCTCGGCGTCAGGGGTGGCCTCGTAGCCGCCGGAGAGGCCCGAGAACAACTCCTCCGCCGTGTACAGCAGCCCCCGGTACGGGTTGAACGGCAGGTCGGGGACGGGCTGGAAGACCAGCGCGCCGTCCGCGCGCACCTTCACCGAGGCGTCGGGCTCCATCGCGCAGCCCAGGAACACGGCCGCGGAGGTGTCGGCGGACAGCAGGGCGAAGGTGCGCTCCAGCAGGTTCACCGACTGGATCCGGTACCCGCTGAGCGAGCCGCGGGCCACGACCCGGTCGAATTCGGCGAGCGTCTCGATCTCGGTGTCGATGTATCGATTGACCATTCGGCCCACCCTAAGGGCTCGCCTCAGTGGGTCAATGCCAGCGACGTCAGCTGTGCGACACCCCACACGAGCGGCAGGCACCCGGCCGCCAGCGCGAGCGTCCGTACGGTGGCGGCGCTGCGCAGCACGCCTGCCGGGGCGCCGATGCCGGTCAGGGTCGCCCGGGTGGCGGCGCGGGCCTGGCGGACCTCGACCGCCGAGGTCAGCAGGGTGGCGGCCGCGCACAGCACCACCAGTGCGGCGGCCGGTGCGGTCAGCGGCCCGAGCGGGACCTGCAGGCCGCCGCGGTCGCGCAGGGCCACGGCGCTGAGGGCGCCGGCGCCGACCGCGCACAGCACGCCGAGCGGGGCGCCGAGCCGGGGGGCCTCCTCCTGGAGGGTCCGGCCGGCCAGCAGCCGCAGCGCGCCCGGACGCACCGACTGGACCAGTGCCCCGCAGGCGTAGGCGAGGCCGGGACCGGCGAGGGCGAGCCCGGCTGCGGTCAGGGCCCAGCCGGCCGGCGGTCCGGCGCCGCCGGGTCCGGCGTAGGCCAGGGCAGCGAGTCCGCAGGCGGCCAGTGCGATGCCCCAGGGCAGCACGGTCTGCGGGGCCGGCCGGGGGCTCGGGCGCAGGGCGAGGGCGGTGGCGGCGGAGGCGGCCAGCGGGAGCAGAGCCAGCAGGGTGAGGGCTGCGGCCACGGGCAGCGGCTGATCGGCGTGGAGCAGTTCGGCCCCCGCTCCGTCGAAGGGCAGCCCGGCCACGTCCCCGCGCAGGTGGAGGAAGACGGCCAGGGCCACGGCGCTGCCGAGGGTGCAGGCGACGGCGGTGGAAATCGCCGCGACCAGAGTGAGCCGTACGGGTCCCAGCCCGGCCGCGTCCAGCCCGTCCCGGGGGGCGGTCGCCGGGTCGGTACGGGCCACGGCGACGGCGAACTGGACGGTGACGGCGAGCGGCACCAGGGCCCACAGCAGTTGGGGGAACGATCCGGCGGGCCGGGCCGTGGCCTCCGCGAGCACGTACAGCAGCAGGAAGCCGCTCCCGGCGGAGGCTGCGGCGACCAGCAGTCGGCGGAGCTGGACGAGCGGCCGGGAGCCGCGGGCTAGGCGGAGAGCGAGCACGCGGCCTGGTCCTCCGGGGGTTGGGGGAAGACGGTCTGGTGGGCGGCGGCCGCGGAGGCCGGGCGTCCGTCGAGCAGGGCGACCCGCCGGTCGGCGACGGCCGCGGTCTCCTCGTCGTGGGTGGCCAGCACCACGGTGATCCGGTGCGAGCGGGCCGCGGTGGTGAGCGTACGGAGCAGCAGGGCGCACTCGGCGCGGTGCAGCGGGGCCGTGGGCTCGTCGGCGAAGATCACGGCGGGTTCGCTCGCGAGGGCGCGGGCGAGGGCCACGCGCTGGGACTCGGCGCGGTTGAGGGCGCCGGGGCGCTTGCGGGCGAAGGCGCCGATGTCGAGGCGGTCCAGCCATTCGCAGGCGGCCCGTTTGGCGCTGCGGTGGCTCGCGCCCGCGATCAGCAGCGGCAGGGCGGCGTTCTCCCAGACCCGGAGCTCGGGCAGCAGCTGCGGTTCGGGGCCGATCCAGCCGAACCGGTCGCGGCGCAGCCGCTCGCGGGCCAGGGCCCCCATGGTGTGCACGGGGACGCTGTTGAACCAGACCTCGCCCTGCTCGGGCAGCAGCTGCCCGGACAGGCAGCGCAGCAGGGTGGTCTTGCCGCTGCCGCGGGGGCCGGTGACGGCGAGGATCTCGCCCGCGCGGACGCCGATCGAGACCCCGATGAGGCCGGGCGAACCGCTGTGGGAGTAGTGCAGGGACCGTGCCCAGAGCACATCGTCCTGGGGCGGGGCATTGTCTGGCGGAGCTTTGTCCGGTGGAGCCACCATGGCGTACACCTCCGTCCGGGGGAACGAAGCGGAGCCGCGTAGGTCACTGGCACCGCAATGAGATGTAAAGAGATGAACGTCTTGGATGGTGACAGCACACGGCCCGGACCCTCTCGTTCTCACTCGAACGGAGGATCCGGGCCGTGTGGTCGGACTATTTACTGCGTGTTGCTGCTCGCGGACGGCTGCTGGTTAGAGCTTGGTCCAGGCCTCGGTCAGCACGCGGCGCAGGATGCCTTCGATCTCGTCGAAGGTGCCCTGGTCGGCGGTGAGCGGCGGGGCCAGCTGGATGACCGGGTCGCCACGGTCGTCGGCGCGGCAGTACAGGCCGTTCTCGAAGAGCGCCTTGGAGAGGAAGCCGTAGAGCACGCGCTCGGTCTCCTCGTCCGTGAAGGACTCCTTGGTGACCTTGTCCTTGACGAGCTCGATGCCGTAGAAGTAGCCGTTGCCGCGGACGTCGCCGACGATCGGCAGGTCGTGCAGCTTCTCCAGCGTCGAGCGGAAGGCGTCCTCGTTGTCCAGCACGTGCTGGTTGAGGCCTTCCTTGTCGAAGATGTCGAGGTTGGCGAGCGCCACCGCGGAGGACACCGGGTGTCCGCCGAAGGTGTAGCCGTGCAGGAAGGTGTTGTCACCCTTGTAGAACGGCTCGGCGAGCTTGTCCGAGATGATGCAGGCACCGATCGGGGAGTAGCCCGAGGTCATGCCCTTGGCGCAGGTGATCATGTCCGGCACGTAGCCGAACTTGTCACAGGCGAACATCGTGCCGAGGCGGCCGAACGCGCAGATCGTCTCGTCGGAGACGAGCAGCACGTCGTACTCGTCGCAGATCTCGCGGACCCGCTGGAAGTACCCGGGCGGCGGCGGGAAGCAGCCACCGGCGTTCTGCACCGGCTCCAGGAAGACGGCGGCGACGGTGTCGGCGCCCTCGAACAGGATCTCCTGCTCGATCTGGTCGGCGCACCAGCGGCCGTAGGCCACGGGGTCGTCGCCGTAGATCGGGGCGCGGTAGATGTTGGTGTTGACCACCTTGTGCGCGCCGGGAACCAGCGGCTCGAAGGGGGCCTTGAGGGCCGGCAGGCCCGTGATGGACAGGGCGCCCTGCGGGGTGCCGTGGTAGGCGACCGCGCGGGAGATGACCTTGTACTTGGTGTGCTTGCCCTGAAGCTTGAAGTACTGCTTGGCGAGCTTCCAGGCGGTCTCGACGGCCTCGCCGCCACCGGTGGTGAAGAAGACCTTGTTCAGGTCGCCCGGGGCGTAGTGGGCGAGGCGCTCGGCGAGCTCGACGGCCTTGGGGTGCGCGTACGACCAGATGGGGAAGAACGCGAGTTCCTGGGCCTGCTTGTAGGCGACCTCGGCCAGTTCCTTGCGGCCGTGACCGGCGTTGACCACGAACAGTCCGGCGAGACCGTCCAGGTAGCGCTTGCCCTTGTCGTCGAAGATGTAGGTGCCTTCACCCCGCACGATGGTGGGTACGGGCGAGTTCTCGTACGACGACATGCGGGTGAAGTGCATCCACAGGTGGTCGTACGCGGTCTTGGAGAGGTCCTGGCTCACGGGCTATCTCGTTCCCCACATGTAGGTCTGCTTCTTCAGCTTCAGGTAAACGAAGCTTTCGGTTGATCGCACGCCGGGGAGCGCGCGGATCTTCTTGTTGATCGTCTCCAGCAGGTGGTCGTCGTCCTCGCAGACGATCTCCACCATCAGGTCGAACGAGCCCGCGGTCATCACCACGTACTCGCACTCGGCCATCGCGGTCAGCGCGTCTGCCACGGGGTCGAGGTCTCCCTCGACGTTGATGCCGACCATCGCCTGGCGCCGCAGCCCCACGGTGAGCGGGTCGGTGACGGCCACGATCTGCATGACGCCCTGGTCGAGAAGCTTCTGTACTCGCTGGCGCACCGCGGCTTCGGACAGGCCCACGGCCTTGCCGATGGCTGCATAGGGACGGCGACCGTCCTCCTGCAGTTGCTCGATGATCGCCAGGGACACAGCATCGACCGAAGGGGACGGTTGTCTGTTCCTGGAATCTGCGCTTCGACTGACCACGCCCTCACTGTGCACGAGGAGTCGTCTGTTCCGCAAGGCGAGAACGATGTAATTCGTTGTTTCGGGAGTCAGATCTCACTGATTCCGTAGTTCGTGGTGCGTGGGCCTGTCGAAAACGGCGTCCGAGAGGCTAGGCTGAGTAGCTGTCTCAACCATTGGACATGTGATCACAGGAGTGTGGCTGTAGTGACCACCGAACTGCGTCGTCTGCGCAACTACATCGGCGGGGAGTTCAAGGACGCCGCCGACGGGCGGACCACCGAGGTGGTCAACCCCGCCACGGGCGAGGCGTACGCGACCGCTCCCCTCTCCGGCCAGGCGGACGTGGACGCCGCCATGGCCGCCGCCGCGGCGGCCTTCCCGGCCTGGCGCGACACGACCCCCTCCGAGCGCCAGAAGGCGCTGCTCAAGATCGCGGACGCCTTCGAGGCGCGCGCGGACGAGCTCGTCGCCACTGAATCGGAGAACACCGGCAAGCCGCTGGGCCTCACGGCCAGCGAGGAGCTGCCGCCGATGGTGGACCAGATCCGTTTCTTCGCGGGCGCCGCCCGCCTGCTCGAGGGCCGTTCGGCCGGCGAGTACATGGAGGGCATGACCTCCATCGTCCGCCGCGAGCCGGTCGGCGTCTGTGCCCAGGTCGCGCCCTGGAACTACCCGATGATGATGGCCGTCTGGAAGTTCGCCCCGGCCATCGCCGCGGGCAACACCGTGGTCCTCAAGCCCTCGGACACCACCCCGGCCTCCACCATCCTGATGGCGGAGATCATCGGCTCGATCCTGCCCAAGGGCGTCTTCAACGTCGTCTGCGGCGACCGCGAGACCGGCAAGGCCATGGTCGAGCACCGCACTCCGGCGATGGCCTCCATCACCGGCTCCGTGCGTGCGGGCATGCAGGTCGCCGAGAGCGCCTCCAAGGACGTCAAGCGCGTCCACCTGGAGCTCGGTGGCAAGGCCCCCGTCGTGGTCTTCGAGGACGCCGACATCGCCAAGGCCGCCGAGGACATCGCGGTCGCCGGCTTCTTCAACGCCGGCCAGGACTGCACCGCGGCCTGCCGCGTACTGGTCCACGAGTCGATCCACGACGAGTTCGTCGCGGCGCTGGCCAAGAACGCGGCCGACACCAAGACCGGGCAGCCGGACGACGAGGACGTGCTCTACGGTCCGCTGAACAACCCGAACCAGCTGAAGCAGGTCGCGGGCTTCATCGAGCGGCTCCCCGCCCACGCCAAGGTCGAGGCGGGCGGCCACCAGGTCGGCGAGAAGGGCTACTTCTACGCCCCGACCGTGGTCTCGGGCCTCAAGCAGGACGACGAGATCATCCAGAACGAGGTCTTCGGCCCCGTCATCACCGTCCAGTCCTTCACGGACGAGGACCAGGCCCTGGCGTACGCCAACGACGTCGAGTTCGCCCTCGCCTCCTCGGTGTGGACCAAGGACCACGGCCGCGCGATGCGGATGTCCAAGAACCTCGACTTCGGCTGCGTGTGGATCAACACCCACATCCCGCTCGTCGCCGAGATGCCCCACGGCGGATACAAGAAGTCCGGCTACGGCAAGGACCTCTCCGCCTACGGCTTCGAGGACTACACCCGCATCAAGCACGTCATGACCTCGCTCGACGGCTGATCCGGGGCTCACTGAGGTCGGGCGCGAGGTCGGGCGCGAGGTCGGGCGCGAGGTCGGGCGCGACGGCCGGGCGGCCGCCGCATTGATCAAGCCACAGCCTTGAAGGGGCGGGTAGTAGACAACATGTCTATTGCCCGCCTCTTCGCGTTCGCCGAGGCTTTGGCCATGCCTGAACTCGCCTTCTCCCGCCGCGCGGCGATGCGCGGCCTCGGTGCCGCGGGCCTGCTGGCCGCCCTCACCGGCTGTGGCGTCCCCGCCGCCTTCGTCCCCGAGTACCAGCGGGAGGGCCGGGACCGCTCCGAACGCGACCGCAGCGTCTCCTTCTCGAACTGGCCGCTCTACATCGACACGGACGACGAGGACGAGAACCGGCGGCCGACGCTGGACGCCTTCACGGAGAAGACCGGCATCGACGTCCGGTACACCGAGGAGATCAACGACAACGACGAGTTCTTCGGCAAGGTCAGCCCCTCCCTGATGAACCACCAGGAGACCGGCCACGACCTGGTCGTGGTCAGCGACTGGATGGCCGCCCGCTTCGTCCACCTGGGCTGGGCCCAGGCCATGGACCGCTCGGCGCAGCCCAACGTGGCCAAGTACCTCGACCCGCAGCTGCGCTCCCCGGCCTTCGACGAGGGCCGGCTGCACACCGTCCCCTGGCAGTCGGGGATCACCGGCATCGCCTACAACCGCAAGGCGCTCGGCCGGGAGATCAAGTCGGTCAAGGACCTCTGGCAGCCGGACCTGGCGGGCAAGGTGACGCTCTTCTCCGGCCTCGACGAGTCCTTCTCCCTGCTGATGCAGGGCAACGGCGTCGACGTCACCCGGTGGACCGAGTCCGACTTCCACCGGATGTGCGACCACGTGGAGAGCATGGTGAAGAAGAAGCACATCCGCCGCTTCACCGGCAACGACTACACCTCGGACCTCAGCAAGGGCGACGTCCTGGCCTGCCAGGCCTACTCCGGCGACGCGATCCAGCTCCAGGCCGACAACCCCGACATCGAGTTCGTGGTTCCGGAGGAGGGCGCCGAGCTCTGGGCGGAGAGCATGCTCATCCCCAACCTCGCCCGCCACAAGGCCAATGCCGAGGCCCTGATCGACTTCTACTACGCCCCCGAGGTGGCCGCGAAGCTCGCAGCCGCCGTCAACTACGTCTGCCCGGTCCCGGCCGCCCGAGAAGTCCTGGCCGCCTCCGAGGACAAGGAGACCGCCGAGCTCGCCGAGAACCCGCTGATCTTCCCCGACGACGACATGCGCAAGCGCCTCGTCCTGGCCCGGGACATCTCCTCGGCCGAGCGCGCACCCCTCGCCAAGCGGTGGAACGCCATCGTCGGACTCTGAGGGGAGTTGATCACGGTCCGGCCACAGAACTGAACGCGTTCAGTAATTTGACTGAACGTGTTCAGAAACCTGCGTACGCTGACACCCATGAGCGAGAGAAACGCCCTTGAGCGGCGTATCCGTGTCTGGCTGGTCCTGTTCGTCGTCTGCCTCGTCCTCAGCGGACTCACCGCCTTCCCCCTGGTGAACGAGCTCCACTGGACCAACTCCCTGATCTCCCACGACTGGCTGCGCCGCGTGGGCGACGGGCTGGACCAGGCCGACCGCGACTACCCCTTCCTCCTCTACGGCACCGACTGGCTCGCCTTCGCCCACCTGGTGATCGCGGTCTTCTTCTACGGAGTCCACCGCGACCCCGTCCGCAACATCTGGATCGTCGAGGCCGGCATGATCGCCTGCCTCGGAGTGATACCGCTGGCCCTGATCTGCGGCCCGATCCGCGGCATCCCCTTCTGGTGGAGCGTCATCGACATGTCGTTCGGCGTCTTCGGAGTGATCCCGCTACTGCTCCTGCGACGCATGATCAAGCGGCTGGAAGCGATGCCCGCCTGACGGCTACTTGGCGAAGGCCGCCATCACGATGCCCAAGGCCACCGGGTTCGTGTCCTCGCCCTTGGCGTTCGTGGAGTTCACCGAGTAGACCAGGGTGCGGGAGAGGTCGCGGGTCCCGCCTATCGCGGTGTTGTAGCCGTGCCGGCCGCCCGTCTTGCCCCAGGCGACCGTGCCGTCGGGCAGGACGATCCGGGACATCCCCGCCGTCAGGGTCGCGTCCTTCCCGCTGGCGAAGTCCTTCACCCCGGGCACCGTGAACATCTCCTCCAGCTGCGCCTTCGGCACGATCCTCCCGCTGAACAGCGCGATCGTGAACCGCTCCAGATCGGCCGTCGTCGAGATGATGTCCCCGGCGGCCCAGCGGTCCGAGGAATTCCACTCCGTCACATCGCGCAGCTCCCTCGAACCGTCCGCCTTCGCCACCGTCTGGTAGCCCTGGTTGTGCGGCCCGTGGATCTTCGTCTGGGTCCGGCCCGGGAACGAGGTTCCGTGCAGCCCCAGCGGCTTCAGGATCCGGCGGCCCACCGCCTCCTCGTACGTCGTGCCCGTCACCTTCTCGATCAGTACGCCCAGCAGCGTGTAGTCGATGTTCAGGTAGTGCTGGGCGGCGCCCGGCGCGAACTCCGGCTTCTTCGCGAGGGCGTTGGCGAGCTGATCGTGCGGGTCGGTCACGTCGAAGCGGTGCTCCCACTGCGCCTCGAAGGAGTCGCCCGGCCCGTCTGCCGACGGTATCCCGCTGGTGTAGTTGAGCAGTTGCCGGACGGTGACGGTGGCGTAGGCCTCGGGAACGGTGTCCGGCAGGTACTGGCGGACCGGCCGGTTGAGGTCCACCCGGCCCTCCGCCGCGAGCTGCAGCACCACCGACGAGGTGAAGGTCTTGGTCACCGACCCGGCCCGGAAACGGCCCTGCTCGACGGCCTCCCGCCCGGTACGGATGTCCGCGACTCCCGAACTCCCCTGCCAGGAGCCGCTCGTACCGCCCACCCTGACCAGGGCGGCCGTCGCGTCCTTGTTCTGCGGACCGAGGCCGGCGATCGCCTTCTCCAGCGCCGCGGCGTTCGGCGGTGTGGAGACGGTGGGTGCGGCGGGCGCGGCGATCGCGGCGGAGACCGAGCCGGACGCCGCCCCCGACGCCGGCGCGGCGTGGGCGACGGCCGGTCCGGCCGCCACGCCCAGGACCAGGGCGGTGGCGATCAGCGTGCGGGTCGTTGCGTTCATGGTGGGATCCCCCTGTCGGCTCCCGGGGCGACCTCCGCCCCGATGACCTCAATGCTGCAGGTCAGCAGGGCAGTTGCGGATCACCACCGAGAGTGGTCTTCACCGGTCCGACAACTCACCGTGTCGGGGGAGGAGGCCCTCGCCGTCTCACTCCCCAGAGGGAGATACCCAAGAGCCAGCCGGCCCGCCGGCCGCGATCAAACCCGTCTCGTACGCGCAGATCACCGCCTGGATCCGGTCCCGCAGCCCCAGCTTCGACAACACGTTGCCCACATGCGATTTGACCGTGTGCTCGCTCACGGTCAGCGCCCCCGCGATCTCCGCGTTCGACAGCCCCCGCCCCAGGAGCAGCAGCGTCTCCCGCTCGCGGGCCGTCAGCGCCTCCAGCCGCTCGGCCGACAGGACCTCCCCGGCCGCCGGCCGGGCGGTGGCCGCCGTGTACTCCTCGATCAGGCGCCGGGCCACCGAAGGCGCCAGCAGGGAATCGCCCGCGGCCACCACCCGTACCGCGTGCACCAGATCGTCCCGCCGCACGTCCTTGAGCAGGAACCCGCTGGCCCCCGCGTGCAGCGCCTCGTACACGTACTCGTCCGAGTCGAAGGTCGTCAGCATCACCGTCCGGCAGGAGCTGCTCGCCGAGATCGTCCGGCACGCCTCGATGCCGTCCAGCACCGGCATCCGGATGTCCAGCAGCGCCACGTCCGGCGCCAGGTCCCGCACCGCGGCCACCGCCGCCGCACCGTCCCCGACCTCCGCCACGACCTCGATGTCCTCCTGGACGTCCAGGATCATCGCGAAGCCGCTGCGCACCAGCTCCTGATCGTCGGCCACCACCACACGGATCGTCACATCCCCACCTCCTGACCCGACGTTACAAGGGTGACCCGCACCCGGAACCCGCGTCCGTCCGGCCCCGGACCGGACTCGGCCGTTCCGCCGTGGGCCGCCGCCCGCTCGCGGATTCCGATCAGGCCGTGCCCGCCCGCGCCGTGCCCGCCCGCGCCCGGCCCGACGCCCCCGCCCGGCCCCCGCCCGTCGTCCGTGACCGTCACCGCGAGGTCCCGCGGGCCGTACTCCAGCCGGACGGCCACCCCCGACGCCCCGGCGTGTTTCACCACGTTCGTCAGCGACTCCTGCACCACCCGGTGCACCGTCGCCTCCAGCGCCGCGGGCAGGGGGCGCACCGCGCCCGTGCGCTCGTAGCCCACCTCCAGCCCGCTGCCCCGGACCCGCTCCAGCAGCCCCGCCAGCTCCTCGATGCCGGGCTGGGGCCGGCGCGGGGCCGCCGCGGCGCCGCCGTCGGGTCGTAGCACCCCCAGCATCGTGCGCAGTTGCGCCATGGCGTCCCGGCCCGTCTCGGCGATCGCCTCGAAGGCGGCCTCGGCCCGCTCGGGGGCCCTGCGCACTGCCACCGGACCGGCCTCGGCCTGCACGATCATGATGCTGACCGCGTGCGAGAGGATGTCGTGCATCTCCCGCGCGATCCGGGCCCGTTCGCGGGCGGCCGCCTGTTCCGCCTCGATCCGGTTGGCTCGCTCCAGCTGCGCCGCCCGGTCCTCCACGGCCGAGGTGTACGCCTGGCGCGTGTACTGGAGCCGGCCCAGGGCGTAGGCCGCGGCGGTGACGAAGAGGGTGAACAGCAGCTCGCGCGCCGTCCCCGTGTTCCAGCCCACCGACAGGGCGACCGCCACGACCGTGAGCCCCGCCACGGCCAGTCGCACCCGGGCGGTGCTCAGCAGGGCGACGGTGTAGAAGGCGATGAGGCCGGCGTACGGGATCGGCTGCCCCGGCCCGTCCACGGCCAGCTTGTAGACGCCGCCGAGGGCCAGGACCGCGACCAGCACCGCCACCGGAGCCCGCCGCCGCCAGACCAGCGGAACCACGGCGAGCACGGTCATCGCGTACGAGGCCCAGTCCGCGCGCGGCAGGTCGGCCGAACGGGGCACCACGAACGGCATGGTGACGGCCAGCAGCACCAGCAGCGTCAGTCCCAGGTCCTGCAGACGCGGATCGGCCCCCCGGACCCGCGCTCCGATCTCCCCCCAAGCGGGTATCACCGGCCGAGCTCGGCCCGTAGGGCTGCCAGCACGTCCACCCGGTTCGTGGTGATCGAGTCGGCCCCCGCCGCGATCAGCGCGCGCATCGACCGCTTGGTGTCCGGGGTCCAGGCCGACACCAGCAGGCCGTCGCGGTGCAGGGCGTCCACCAGCTCCCGTCCGACCAGCCCGAAACGGTAGTTGAGCCAGCTCGGGGCCACCGCGTCGATCAGCACCCGGCGCGGCGGCGAGAGCGTGGTCCAGGTCAGTGCGATCTCGGCGCCCGGATCGGCGGCGCGGACCGCCAGCATGGTGGCCGGGCCCGCGCAGTAGTACGTACGGTCGCGCGCCCCGCATTCGCGGACCTGGCCCACGACGGTCCGTACGGTCTCGGCGCTCGCGCCCGGCAGGTCGATCATGACCCGGCCCGCGCCGGCGGCCATCAGGGCGTCGCGCAGGGTCGGAATCCCGCCCTGCGTCAGCTCCTTGAGCTGTGGGGCCGTGACGGCGTCCAGGCGCACGTCATGGCCCCACAGCCGCTGGAGGCTCTCGTCGTGGAGCAGTACGGGGACCCCGTCGCGGGTCGTCCGGACGTCGATCTCCACCGCGTCCGCGCCGCGGGTGAAGGCGGAGCGGATCGAGGCGAGGGTGTTCTCGCGGACGCGGTAGGGATCCCCGCGGTGGCCTACGGCAGTCAGGGTGCGCATGCACCCCATTCTGCGCAGCCGTCAGGGAGCCAGCCAGGCGGAGGTGTACGTGTCGATCTCGGCGATGAGCGCCGCCTTGCCCGCCGGGTCCAGGAACGAGGCCTCCACGGCGTTCTTCGCGAGCTGCGCGAGACCGAGTTCGTCGAGGTCCAGCAGCCGGGCGGCCACGGCGTACTCGTTGTTGAGGTCGGAGCCGAACATCGGCGGGTCGTCGCTGTTGATGGTGACGAGCACACCGGCCGCCACCATCTCCTTGACCGGGTGCTGGTCCAGGTCGGTCACGGCGCGGGTGGCGATGTTGGAGGTCGGGCAGACCTCCAGCGCGATGCGGTGCTCGGCGAGGTAGGCGAGCAGTTCGGGGTCCTGGGTGGAGGTGGTGCCGTGGCCGATGCGCTCGGCGCCCAGCTCGCGGATGGCGTCCCAGACGGTCTCCGGGCCGGTGGTCTCGCCGGCGTGCGGCACGCTGTGGAGCCCCGCGGCCCGGGCGGCGTCGAAGTACGGCTTGAACTGCGGGCGGGGGACACCGATCTCGGGGCCGCCGAGGCCGAAGGAGACCAGCCCCTCGGGGCGCAGGTCGACGGCGAGGCGCGCGGTCTCGGCGGCGGCCTCCAGCCCGGCCTCGCCGGGGATGTCGAAGCACCAGCGCAGGATGACGCCGAGCTCGGCCTCCGCGGCCTTGCGGGCGTCCTCGATGGCCGCCATGAAGGCCTTCTCGTCGATGCCGCGGCGGGTGGAGGAGTACGGGGTGACGGTGAGTTCGGCGTACCGGATGTTCTGCCGGGCCATGTCGCGGGCAACCTCGAAGGTGAGGGTGCGCACGTCGTCGGGGGTGCGGACGAGGTCGACGACCGAGAGGTAGACCTCGATGAAGTGCGCGAAGTCGGTGAAGGTGAAGTAGTCGGCGAGGGCCTCGGGGTCCGTGGGGACCTTCGAGTCGGGGTGCCGGGAGGCGAGTTCGGCCACGATGCGGGGCGAGGCGGAGCCGACGTGGTGGACGTGCAGTTCGGCCTTGGGCAGCCCCGCGATGAAGGGGTGCAGGTCGGGCATGAGGGTGCCTCCGGGAGGGAGTGGTGCGGACGGACTGGCTTCATCGTAGGGAAGGGCAGGGGTGTCGTAGGCAGCGCTTAGCATGGCTGTACGAGAGGGGGGTGCCGTATGACCGATCAGAGCCCCGAGTCGCGAGACCCGTGGGCGCCGCCGGAGCGGCCCGCGGTCGAGCTGGGCAAACAGCAGGGTGCGCCGGGTACGCCGGGTGCGTCGGGTGTCCACGACCAGCAGACCATCGCGGGGATGCCGGGCGCCGGCATACCGCAGGACGCGCCGAGGGCCGGACAGCCGCCGGCGGCCGCGCCCGCCTTCGGGCCCGCGCAGACGCCGGATCCCGCACCCGGTCCGCCGCCCGCCTACGGATACCCGGCCCAGCCCGCGTCCGGCGGCTACGGATACCCGGCCCAGCCGGATCCCGGGGGCTACGGCTATCCCGCCCCGCCGGTCGCCCCGCAGGGGGCGTACCCGGGCCAGCCGGGCTACCCCGGATACCAGGGCTACCCCGGATATCCGCCCTACGCGCACAAGAGCAACGGCTTCGGAGTCACCGCGCTCGTGCTCGGGATCCTCGCCGTGATCAGCTGCTACGCCGGAATCCTCTTCGGGATCCCGGCCGTCATCTTCGGCGTGCTGGGCCGCGGCAAGGCCAGGCGCGGTGAGGCCGACAACGACGGCATGGCGCTGGCAGGCATCATCACGGGCATCGTCGGCATCGTGATCAGCTGCCTGGTCATCGCGCTCATGGTCTTCGGGGTCATGTACGGCGACTCGGGGTACGACAGCGACTCGGACTACTCGACGAACTACTCGAACACCAAGGTCGTCTACCGGGGCTGAACCGCCGCGGGCCCACGGGTACACGGGTACGGCGACGGGGCCGGACCAGGAGCATCACGCCCCGGTCCGGCCCCGTCGCCGTACCCGTGTACCGTCACCGCCCCGTCAGGCGGTCTTCGTCCACGGCCACGCGGCGTCCCGGCCGTCCTCGATCAGGGACACCATGCGGAAGGCCGCGTCGGTGAGCCCGCCGAAGGTGTGCCGGTTCGCCGACCCGGAGGGGGCGTGGCCCATCCGGTATCCGGCGAGGTTCCACGTGTACACCGGGACGGTGTCCGGGACCAGGGAGGTCGGGTCCCCGCCGTGGGCGTAGGTGGCCTGCTCGTCGGTGATGATCAGCACCCGGTCGTGCCCCGCGTAGTGCGTACGCACGGCCTCCGCCGTGTAGGTGCCGCCGAGATCCTGGAACCGTTCCAGCACCTTCAGCACCGACTCGCCCCGGCTGTACGCGACCTCCTTGCTGCTGGTGCCGAACTGCACCAGGCGGGCCTCCTCGGCGCGCAGGGCCAGCGCCGTCCCGAAGACCGCCGCCGCGTCGGCCCGGTTCAGCTCCGAGCGGTCCGAGAGCGGCGACCACATCGACCCGGACCGGTCCACCAGGATCAGCGTCCGCCCGGGCAGAGCCGGTACGTTGGCCAGCGAGTGCCCCAGAGCCTGCTCCAGCGGGTACGCCCAGCGCAGCGAGGGCGCGTGCTGGTAGGCCGCCAGGTACCGGAAGGGGAACTGCCGCGACCGGGCGACGGTCTGCGGGTCGGAGATCTTCGCCGCGACCTGCTCGGCGACCGCGTCCGAGACCCCGGCCTGGTCGAAGTTGCGCAGGTTCCGCAGCAGCGCCATCGCACCCATCGACGGGATGACCGCCTCCCAGGCGGCCGCGTCCATCGGCCCCTGCAGCCAGCCGGCCAGCGCCTCCCAGGTCATGCCCGCCGCGGCGAGCCGCTCGGCTCCGTCGGAGGCGGTGACCACATCCCGGCGCTCCGCCACCGGCAGCTCCATCAGGGTCCGGTGCGCGACGAGCGTGCGGTTGTCCGCAGGGACCTCGGCGGTCTCCGGGTGGTGCCGGCGGTCGAGGGCGTGGCGGAACAGCTCGCCCTGCCAGGGCTTGTCCGGGTCGGGCGAGGCGTGCACGAGGTTGAGGACGTCGCCGAAGCGGTAGCCCTTGGACGCGGTGTCGTACTTCAGCAGCGCGGCGGCCGAGTAGAGGCGGCGTACGGCGTCGGCGATCCCGCGCTTGACGGGCTTGGGCACGTTGCGTCCGTAGGTGGCCGTCCAGTAGGCGAGCAGTTCGCCGGGCTCGTCGGGGCGCCGCAGTACGGAGTCCACGACCTGCCGGTTCGACGGTCCGCCGGTGGCTCCGGCGTCGAGCCGCGCTTTGACGTACTCGGCGGCGCCGACGAGGGAGGCGGTGCGCATGTTGCCGTCGCCGCGGAGCCAGCCGAGCAGGCCCGCCGTCCACTCGGGGTCCGTCACGGCGAGGGTGCGCACGAGCGCGGCGAACCGGTCGTCGCGGGCTTCGCCGGACTCGTAAGAGGTCTGCTGCGTCACGAAGTTGGAGACGGCCAGCAGGAAGAGCTCGGAGCGGGGGTCGCGGACGAAGCCGCGGCTGCCGTGGTGGTTGGCGGCCCGTACCCCGGTGGAGCGCACGGGCGAGACGGGCGCGGTGGGCGCCGCCGGCCTGGACCTGCGCAGGTTGAAACGAGACATGAGAATTCCCCCGAATTCATTGGGCATTGGGGGAAGGCCTGGCGTGTGGAATGCCCGAGATCAAGGTCGGCGACGGAAGAAGTCAGGTGCTCAATCCGCTGAGCTACCGGCCGTGGCCGGGCGGGATTCGAACCCGCCGCCTCCTGATCCGAAGTATCCGCTGCCTGCGCACCGGGCATTCCACACGCGTGCCTCCCGAGATCAAGAAGGGCGGCGGCGTGGTTCGTGGAGGAAGTAGCCGCTGCCTGCGCACCGGGAGGTGCGTGACGTAGGTGTCCAGAGATCGAAGCCGGCGAAACCACAAGGTGCTCTACCAACTGAGCTACACCGGCCCGAAGCCGATGGCGGGACTCGAACCCGCGGCCGCCCCATTAACAGTGGAAGTAGGTCTCGCCTTCGCACCTGGACACTTCTGATCCTATGAGGCGGTGTTCGAGGCCCGCCACGCATTTAGCGGCCCTTTCCCGCGGGCTACGCCTGGGCGGTGGGCAGGATGACCAGTTGGCTCAGATTGACGTGCCGGGGGCGGCTCGTGGTGTACGCGATCAGGTCCGCCACGTCCTGGGCCGCGAGCGGGCCGATCGCCTCGAACATGCCGGACAGCTGCCGCGACAGTTCCGGGTTGTCGATGTGCTGGCCCAGCTCGGTGTCGGTCAGGCCCGGTTCGATGTTCGTCACCCGCACCCGGCGCGGGCCGAGTTCGGTGCGCAGCGAATGGGAGAGGTGGGTCAGCGCGGCCTTCGTGGCGCCGTAGACGGCGTAGTTGGGGAAGGTGACGTGCGCGCCGATGGAGGAGACGTTCACCAGGTCGGCGGTGGCGCCCTCGGCCGCGCGGGCCAGCAGGTCCGGGGTGAAGGCGCGGATGACGCGCAGCGCCCCGGTCACGTTGGTGTCCAGCATCCGCTGCCACTCGTCGGCGCGGCCGTCCTCGACGGGGTTGGGGAGCATGACACCGGCCGCGTTGACCACGAGGTCCACCGCGCCGTACTCGGCGTGGACGAGCCGGACCGCCGAGTCCACCGAGTCCTGAGAGGTGACATCGGCCCCGGCGACGAGGGCCTGACCGCCGTCGGCCCGGATCTTGCCGGCCAGCTCCTCCAGCCGCTCCCTGCGGCGGGCGAGGAGGGCCACCCGGACGCCGTGCCGGGCGAGCAGCAGCGCGGTAGCGGCGCCCATGCCGCCGGCGGCTCCGGTGATGACGGCGGTGCGGCCCTGGAGGGATTCGTACGGCATGGCTGTGGCTCCTTCACATCTGCCGCGGGCTTCCCGGCGGCGTCCGGTGGTGAGAACCAGCCTGCGCGCGCGGCCCGTGCCTGCCCAGGGCTCCGCTCTTCCTGGGACTGCCAGTACCAGGCTGGGGAGCGGCGACACCGCGCACGGGCGGCGAGGGCACCGGGCACGGGAACGGCCCGCCGATAAGATGAAATCCATGACCGGGGACATCGGAGACTTCCTGCGCTCGCGCCGCGCCCGCATCCAGCCCCACGACGTGGGCCTGCCCGATCACGGCCGCCGCCGCGTGCCCGGCCTGCGGCGCGAGGAGGTCGCGCAGCTCGCGGGGGTCAGCGTCGACTACTACATCCGCCTGGAGCAGGGCCGCGGCCCCAGCGTCTCGGACGCCGTGCTCGACGCGATCGCCCGCGTGCTCCGGCTGAACTCCACGGAGCAGGCGCACCTGCGTGCCTTGGCCCGCCCCGCGGCCCCGGCCCCCGGGGCGGTGCCGGGCGCGGTCCAGGAGGTACGGGCCGGGGTGCGGCTGCTGCTGGAGGCGGTCGGCGGGTCGGCTCCGGCCTTCGTCCTGGGCCGCCGGATGGACGTCCTGGCCTGGAACGCCCTCGCGGACGCGGTCACCGGCTACTCCGCGATGCCCGAAGGCTTCCGCAACATCGCCCGCCAGGTCTTCCTCGACCCGGCCGTGCGCGCGCTGTACCCGCAGTGGGCGCAGATCGCCGAGGAGACGGTCGGTCATCTGCGGCTGGACGCGGGGCGGCATCCGGGCGACCCGGTGCTGGAGGAGCTCACGGAGGAACTGTCGGCGCGCAGCGAGAAGTTCCGTCAGCTGTGGGCGGGCCACCCGGTCAAGCAGAAGTCGCACGGGGTCAAGATCATCGACCATCCGCTGGTGGGCTTCCTGGAGCTCCCCTACGAAACCCTCGCGCTGCCGGGAGAACCCGACCAGCTGCTGGTCGTCTACAGCCCCCGCCCCGGCTCCGAGACAGCCCGCCGCCTCGCCCGTCTGGCCGAAAACGTATCCCTCGCCCCCGCCCTGGTCCTCAACGTCTAGCTCGCGCAGCCCGCTTCAGACCGCCGTGGGCATCAGCAGGGTCGGCACCATGACGACCTCGCCGTCGCCCTCGCCGGTGCCGCGGGAGAGCGGTACCCAGATCAGCCCCACCATCCGCGGGCAGTCGCAGGCCATGCCGGGGTCCACGCCCAGCACCGGCTCCCCGTCCGCGACCTCCACGCGGTAGCAGGAGGTCCAGCCCGACGGGTACGGGGCTTCGTGGGAGAAGCGCACGTCCAGCGCGCGCAGTCCCGTCTCCTCCGCGACCTCGCGCCGGACGGCGTCCTCGGGGTGTTCCCCGTCCTCCAGGCCGCCGCCGGGCAGGGTCCAGTACTCCGGCCCGTCGTGCCGCCCCGTGCTCCCCCTGCCGCGCTCCCGGACCATCAGCACGCAGCCGTCCCGGATGATCACCGCGGCCACCCGGCGCCGGTCCTCGGCCGGCATCCGGGCTCCGTCCGTCACGGCTGCTCCGCCCCGGCCCCTGTCCCGGCGCCCGTCTCAGCCCCGGCCGCTGCCCGGAGGCGGTCGCGGGCCTCCATCAGCGCGAAGCCCAGCAGGTTCAGCCCCCGCCAGCGGGCCGGGTCCAGCGCGCGGTCGTCGTCGGCGGCCAGTCCGATGCCCCAGATCCGGTCCAGCGGGCTGGCCTCGACCAGGACCCGCTTCCCGGTACCCAGCAGGTACGCCTTCAGCGCCAGGTCGGAGCCGAACTTGTGCACGCTGCCCTCCACCACCAGGGCGAACCGCTCCCGCTCCCATATCGCGTCGTCGAAGCCGCGCACGAGCCTTCCGGCCTTCTTCGCAGCCGCCGGACTCCTGGCCTCCAGCGCCGCCCGCTCGGCCTCGGCGTCGCCGAAGAGCCGTGCCTTTCCGGCCATCATCCAGTGCTCGGCAGTGGCGTACCGGACGTCACCCACGGTGAACTCGGACGGCCACCACTGGCTCAGGCAGCTCTGGCCGAGTGTCCCGTCGGGCCGCGGACGGTGTCCCCAGAACGGCAGGAACTTCACCCGCTCACCCCGGTTGACCTGCCCGATCAGTGTGTCGATCATCTCCATGCACGCGAGTCTTGCACCCGCCACTGACACTTCGTACCGGATTTCGGGCGCGCCTCGACACATGGTCGACCGATTCCGTCGCGTAATCAAAAGGCAACAACGGAATCACTTGGCCGAGGGGTACACCTCTGCCAGGATCGGCACTCAATTCGAGCTGTAGCTCGAACTGTAGCTACGGAGAGCGTGAGAGCGTGATGGGCAACCGCTTCCAGGTCAAGGTCCAGGTCAAGGACCGCTTCGCAGAAGGCGCGCAGTACATCGACGGGCAGCTGCGACCCGGCACCTCAGGACGGTCACACACGGTGGTGGACCCGGCGACGGGCGAGGAGGTGCTCACCTACGAGCTGGCCTCCACGGCGGACGTGGACGCGGCCGTCGCCGCGGCCAAGCGGGCCTTCCCCGGCTGGTCCGGCGCCACCCCCGGCGAGCGCTCCGACGCGCTGCACCGGCTGGCCGCCGTACTGTCGGAGCGGGCCGAGGAGTTCGCGTACGCGGAGTCCCTGCAGTGCGGCAAGCCGGTCAAGCTGTCGACCGAGTTCGACGTACCGGGGACCATCGACAACACGGCGTTCTTCGCGGGGGCCGCGCGCCACCTCCAGGGGCAGGCCGCCGGGGAGTACTCCGGGGACCACACCTCGTACGTGCGCCGCGAGGCGATCGGGGTCGTGGGCTCCATCGCCCCCTGGAACTATCCGCTCCAGATGGCCGCATGGAAGATCCTTCCGGCGATCGCCGCGGGCAACACCATCGTGCTCAAGCCCGCCGAGCTCACCCCGCTGACCTCCCTGATGTTCGCCCAGGCGGCCAAGGAGGCGGGCCTGCCCGACGGCGTGGTCAACATCGTCACCGGCGCCGGCCGGGACGCCGGTGAGCACCTGGTCGGCCACCCGGACGTGGTCATGACCTCCTTCACCGGCTCCACCGCCATCGGCAAGCGGGTCGCCGAGATCGCCACCGCCACCGTCAAGCGGCTCCACCTGGAGCTCGGCGGCAAGGCGCCCTTCCTCGTCTTCGACGACGCCGACCTGGAGGCCGCCGCGAACGGCGCGGTGGCCGCCTCCCTCATCAACACCGGCCAGGACTGCACCGCCGCCACCCGCGCCTACGTGCAGCGCCCGCTCCACGACGCCTTCGTCGCCCGGGTCGCCGAGCTGATGGACACCGTCCGGGTCGGCGACCCCTTCGACCCGGCCACCGACCTCGGCCCGCTGGTCTCGCACGCCCAGCGCGACCGGGTCGCCGGTTTCGTCGAGCGCGCCCGCGGCTACGCCACGGTCGTCACCGGCGGCGAGATCCCCGGGGGAGAGCTGGCCGACGGCGCGTACTACCGGCCCACCCTGATCTCCGGCGCCGCCCAGGACAGCGAGGTGGTCCAGTCCGAGATCTTCGGGCCGGTCCTGGTCGTGCTGCCCTTCGACACCGACGACGAGGGCATCGCGCTGGCCAACGACACCCCCTACGGCCTCGCCGCCTCCGCCTGGAGCCGCGACCTGTACCGGGCCAACCGCGCCACCCGCGAGCTCAAGGCGGGCTGCGTCTGGGTCAACGACCACATTCCGATCATCAGCGAGATGCCGCACGGGGGCTACAAGGCCAGCGGCTTCGGAAAGGACATGAGCACGTACTCCTTCGAGGAGTACACGCAGGTCAAGCACGTGATGTTTGACAACACCGCGGTGGCGGCGAAGGACTGGCACCGCACGATCTTCGGGGACCGATAAAAACCAGCCGCCGGACCAGCGGCATCGCACCCATCCCGAAAGGGCACCTCCCATGGAGCAGTACGAGCCCGACCGTCTCTCGGCGGCGCAACTCGCCGCGATGCGACGCAGCCTCACCAGCGGGCGCGGCGCCCTCACCCGCCGTTCGCTGCTGCGCGTCTCCGGAGTCGGAGCGCTCACCCTCGGCGGCCTGTCCACCCTCGCCGGCTGCGGGATCCCGCCCGCCAAACGCGAGGGCGGGGCCGCAGTGGCCTCCGACGACCACTCGGCCCAGGAGAAGGAGATCAACTTCTCCAACTGGACCGAGTACATGGACACCAGCGAGGACGAGAAGTCGCGTCCCACGCTGGAGGAGTTCACCAAGCGGACCGGGATCCAGGTCAAGTACACCGAGGACATCAACGACAACGTCGAGTTCTTCGGCAAGATCAAGCCGCAGCTCGCGGCCGGTCAGGACACCGGCCGTGACCTGATCGTCGTCACAGACTGGCTGGCCTCGCGCATCATCCGCCTGGGCTGGGCGCAGAAGCTGGACCCGTCGAACCTGCCGCACGCCTACGCCAACCTGATCCCGCAGTTCCGCAACCCCGACTGGGACCCGGGCCGCGCGCACAGCTACCCCTGGACCGGCATCGACACCGTCATCGCCTACAACACCAAGGCCACCGGCGGGAAGAAGGTCGACTCGGTCACCCAGATGCTCGACGACCCCTCCCTCAAGGGCCGCGTCGGCTTCCTCACCGAGATGCGCGACACCGTGGGCATGACCCTGATCGACCAGGGCAAGGACCCGGCGACCTTCACCGGCGCCGACTTCGACGAGGCGATCGGCCGGCTCCAGAAGGGCGTGGACAAGAAGCAGATCCGCCGCTTCACCGGCAACGACTACACCGCGGACCTCGACAAGGGCGACCTCGCAGCCTGCCTGGCCTGGGCCGGCGACGTCATCCAGCTCCAGGCCGGCAACCCGGACATCCAGTACGCGATCCCGGCGCCCGGCTACCTCACCTCCAGCGACAACCTGCTGGTCCCCGTCAAGGCCCGGCACAAGGCCAACGCGGAGAAGCTCATCGACTACTACTACGAGCCCGCGGTGGCCGCCCAGCTGGCCGCGTTCATCAGCTACGTCTGCCCCGTCGAGGGCGTCAAGGACGAGCTGGCCAAGATCGATCCGGCGCTCGCGGACAACGTCCTGATCGTCCCCGACAAGGCGATGTCCGCCAAGTCGCACGCCTTCCGCTCGCTGACCGGCGAGGAAGAGACGGCGTACGAGGAGAAGTTCGCCAAGCTCATCGGAGCCTGACGGGTCCTGCCGCCCCCCACCGGCACCGGCACCCGTACCGGCACCTGCCCCTTCCACGACACCACCACCGAAGGCCCAGGCCCATGACTGACAAGACCGCGGGCGGCGACGTCCGCCTCGCCGGGATCAGCAAGCACTACGGATCCTTCACCGCCGTGCATCCGCTCGATCTCACCATCCCCCAGGGTTCCTTCTTCGCCCTGCTCGGCGCCTCGGGCTGTGGGAAGACCACCACCCTGCGCATGATCGCCGGTCTGGAGGAGCCCTCCACCGGCACCGTCAGCCTCGGCGACCGCGAGGTCACGAACCTGCCGCCGTACAAGCGCCCGGTCAACACGGTCTTCCAGAGCTACGCGCTCTTCCCTCACCTGGACGTCTCCGAGAACATCGCCTTCGGGCTGCGCCGCCGCGGCATCAAGTCCGTCAAGAAGCAGGTCGACGACATGCTGGAGCTGGTCCAGCTCGGCCAGTTCGCCCAGCGCAAGCCGCACCAGCTCTCCGGCGGCCAGCAGCAGCGCGTCGCGGTCGCCCGCGCGCTCATCAACCACCCGCAGGTCCTCCTCCTCGACGAGCCGCTCGGCGCCCTCGACCTGAAGCTGCGCCGCCAGATGCAGCTGGAGCTCAAGCGGATCCAGACCGAGGTCGGCATCACCTTCGTGCACGTCACGCACGACCAGGAGGAGGCCATGACCATGGCCGACACCGTGGCCGTGATGAACGGCGGCCGCGTCGAGCAGCTGGGCGCCCCCGCCGAGCTGTACGAGAACCCGAAGACGACCTTCGTGGCGAACTTCCTCGGCACCTCCAACCTCATCGAGGCCGAGGTCCTGGAAGCCGGCGGCTCCGACGTCATGGTGAGCTCGGCGGGTACGAAGCTGCGCGTCCCGGCGGCGCGATGTTCGACCACACCCCGCGCCGGCGGCAAGCTGCTGGTCGGGGTGCGCCCGGAGAAGATCTCGCTGGTCCACGCGGACGAGGAGAACACCGTCGCCGCCGGCCGCAACAAGGTCGCGGGCAAGATCGCCGACTCCTCCTTCATCGGCGTCTCCACCCAGTACGTCATCGACAGCCAGGTCTGCCCGGAGCTGGAGGTGTACGTCCAGAACATCGAGCGCGACGCCCGCCTGGTCCCCGGCGCCGACGTGATCCTGCACTGGAACCCGGAGCACACCTTCGGCCTCGACGCCGCCCAGGACATCGACGCGGGCATCGAGACGGTCGAGGAGTCCGCGTGAGTGCCACTGCCGCGCCGCCCCAGGCGCCCGCCGCGGCCGAACCCCCGGTCCACAAGCCGTCCCTGAAGAAGCGCCTGATCCCGTACTGGCTGCTGCTCCCCGGCATCCTGTGGCTGGTCGTCTTCTTCGTGCTGCCGATGGTCTACCAGGCCTCCACCTCGGTGCAGACCGGCTCCCTCGAAGAGGGGTTCAAGGTCACCTGGCACTTTCAGACCTACTGGGACGCCTTCACCGAGTACTACCCGCAGTTCCTGCGCTCGCTGCTCTACGCGGGCACTGCGACCGCCCTGTGCCTGCTGCTCGGGTACCCGCTGGCCTACCTGATCGCCTTCAAGGCGGGCCGCTGGCGCAACCTCCTCCTCGTGCTGGTCATCGCCCCGTTCTTCACCAGCTTCCTGATCCGCACCCTGGCCTGGAAGACGATCCTGGCCGACGGCGGCCCGGTGGTCGGCGTCCTGAACAAGATCGGCTTCCTGGACGTCACCAGCTGGCTCGGCATGACCGAGGGCGACCGCGTCCTGGCCACGCCCCTCGCGGTGGTCTGCGGTCTGACGTACAACTTCCTCCCCTTCATGATCCTGCCGCTCTACACCTCGCTGGAGCGCATCGACACCCGCCTCCACGAGGCGGCCGGGGACCTGTACGCCCGCCCCGCCACGGTCTTCCGCAAGGTGACCTTCCCGCTCTCCATGCCGGGCGTGGTCTCCGGAACCCTCCTCACCTTCATCCCGGCGAGCGGCGACTACGTCAACGCCGAGCTGCTCGGCTCCACGGACACCCGGATGATCGGCAACGTCATCCAGTCGCAGTACCTGCGCATCCTGGACTATCCGACGGCGGCCGCGCTGTCCTTCATCCTCATGGCCATCGTGCTGATCATGGTCACCGTCTACATCCGCCGAGCGGGAACGGAGGACCTGGTCTGATGAAGAGCGCCACCACCTGGCTCCGCCGCAATCTCGTCGTGATCGCGGGACTCGGCACGCTCGCGTACCTGATCCTGCCGAACGTCGTCGTCACGGTCTTCTCCTTCAACAACCCCACCGGGCGGTTCAACTACGCCTGGCAGGAGTTCTCGCTCGACGCCTGGAAGGACCCCTGCGGAGTCGCCGACATGTGCGACTCCCTGTCCCTGTCCCTCCAGATCGCCCTGTGGGCCACCATCGGCGCGACCGTGCTGGGCACCGCGATCGCCTTCGCGATGGTCCGCTACCGCTTCCGGGGGCGCGCCGCGGTCAACTCGCTGATCTTCCTGCCGATGGCCATGCCCGAGATCGTGATGGCGGCCTCGCTGCTCGCCCTCTTCCTCAACATGGGCGTCCAGCTGGGCTTCTGGACGATCCTGATCGCCCACATCATGTTCTGCCTCAGCTTCGTCGTCGCCGCGGTCAAGGCCCGAGTCCTGTCCATGGACCCCCGCTTGGAAGAGGCCGCCCGCGACCTCTACGCCGGCCCCGTGCAGACCTTCGTACGGGTCACCCTGCCGATCGCGGCCCCGGGCATCGCGGCGGGCGCACTGCTCTCGTTCGCGCTCTCGTTCGACGACTTCATCATCACCAACTTCAACTCGGGCAACACCGTCACCTTCCCCATGTTCGTGTGGGGATCGGCCCAGCGCGGTACGCCTGTACAGATCAACGTCATCGGCACGGCGATGTTCGTCATCGCGGTGCTGGTGGTCCTCGCCGGTCAGATGATCGGCAACCGCCGCAAGAAGGCACAGCCCAAGTAACACCTGTTCAGCACGAGCAACACCTGTAGGGAGTTGGAAGACATGGCCCCAGACGCCATGCGCACCGCTGCACGATCACTTTCCGAAGCGAAGCCGGTCTCGTACTGGCTGGACGATCCCGGCAAGCCCGCCGCACAGCCCGCCCTCACCGGGGACGAGCACTGCGACCTGCTCGTCATCGGCGGTGGATACAGCGGCCTGTGGACCGCGCTGCTAGCCAAGGAGCGCGACCCCGCGCGGGACGTCGTACTGATCGAGGGCCACGAGGCGGGCTGGGCCGCCTCGGGCCGCAACGGCGGCTTCTGCGCCGCTTCCCTCACCCACGGCCTCGCCAACGGGATGGCCCGCTGGCCGGACGAGCTGGCCAAGCTGGAGGAGCTCGGCGCCCGCAACCTCGACGCCATCGAGGAGGCCGTCGCCCGCTACGGCATCGACTGCGACTTCGAGCGCAGCGGCGAGATCGACGTGGCCACCGAGCCGCACCAGGTCGAGGAACTGCGCGAGATGTACGAGGAGGTCGAGAAGCTCGGCCTCGGCGGCAGCTCGCAGTGGCTGGATCAGGACGCCGTACGGGCCGAGGTCGACTCCCCGACCTTCCTCGGCGGGATCTGGGACCGCGACGGCGTCGCCATGCTCAACCCGGCGAAGCTCGCCTGGGGCCTCAAGGAGGCCTGCCTGGGCCTGGGCGTGCGGATCTACGAGAACACGCGCGGCCTGGACCTGACCGGCTCGGGGGCCGGGATGGCCGTGCGCACCCCGTACGGGCGGATCTTCGCCCGCCGGGTGGCGCTGGGCACCAACATCTTCCCCTCGCTGGTCAAGCGGGTGCGCCCGCTGACGGTCCCGGTCTACGACTACGCCCTGATGACCGAGCAGCTCACCGAGGAGCAGCTGGCCTCGATCGGCTGGAAGAACCGGCAGGGGCTCGGCGACAGCGCCAACCAGTTCCACTACTTCCGGATCACCCCCGACCGGCGGATCCTGTGGGGCGGCTACGACGCGATCTACCCGTACGGCGGCAAGCTCGACGCGGAGTACGACCACCGCCCCGAGACCTATCTCAAACTCGCCGAGCACTTCTTCACCTGCTTCCCGCAGCTGGAAGGGGTGAAATTCAGCCACGCCTGGGGCGGGGCCATCGACACCTGCTCCCGCTTCTCGGCCTTCTTCGGCACCGCGCACGCGGGCAAGGTGGCCTACGCGGCCGGCTTCACCGGGCTCGGCGTCGGCGCCACCCGCTTCGGCGCCGACGTGATGCTGGACCTCCTGGCGGGGGAGCGGACCGAGCGCACGGAGCTGGAGATGGTCCGCTCCAAGCCGATGCCGTTCCCGCCCGAGCCCTTCGCGTGGACCGGGATCACGCTGACCAAGTGGTCGCTGGCGCGGGCGGACCGCATGGGCGGCCACCGGAACCTGTGGCTGAAGACCCTGGACCGCTTCGGGCTCGGCTTCGACAGCTGAGCCGGCCCGGCCGTCCGGACCGCCCGGTGGTGTGCTGATCGGGTAAGAGACGGGTGCGCGCCCCGGGCGCGCACCCCCGTTCGCCCTGTGACCCGCTTCACCACCACGGAGTGGTGAAACCCGCGTCATAGTCCCGCCCGGCCCCGCTCTCTTCCGGTGGAGAACCCTTCACCGCAACCAAAAGAGAGCGGAGGCCGGGAGATGACGATCCCGGGGGACAAGACGGCAGTGGAATGGCTGGTCTCGGTGGCGCCCGATCCGGACGCCTGTCGCTGGGAGTGGGAGCGCAACCCCCTCGGGGTGACCCTGCTGCCCGCCGGCCGGCGCTGGGACGTGCTGATCCTGCCGGGGGAGCTGGGACGCGCCACCCTCGACGTGCTGGAGCTCCTGCTGGAGCGGCCCGGCCCGGTGCTCGCCGATTTCGGCGACACCAGGCTGGGCTTTTTCGTGCCCCCGGGCACGGCGTCCCGCTGGATCGGGACGGGCGTACGGGGAGCCGGGCTCGGGAGCTGGATCGTGGTCCCGTACCCCGGCCGGGCCACGGGCGGGGTCCGCTGGCTGGTGGTCCCGGACGGGCGGGGCACGCTCACCGATCCGGTGGTGCTGGAGCTCGCGATGCACGAGGCGGCGGCCCACGTCGTGGCGCAGGGGCGTGTGGGGCAGGGGCGCGTCGAGCAGGGGAGTGCGGGGCAGGGGGACCGGAAGTCTTGACAAGAACATTGGTCTGGACCATCTTGGGCGCGCCCGCTCCATCACCTGTGGCCTGGCTCCATCCCCCCACGCACCGGAGGCAGTTGTGCGCGCAGCAAGAGGCGCCGTCGGAAGAACGGCCCTGTCCCTCCTCACGTCCGCCGCCCTCGCGGCGGCCGGACTCCTCGCCATCGGCCCGTCGGCCGCGGCCGCGGACGCCGACCTCGTCCGCAACGGCGGCTTCGAAGCCGGACTCGACGGCTGGACCTGCTCCGCCAGCAGCGGAGCTGTCGTCAGCACCCCGGTCCACGGCGGGAGTTCCGCCCTCAAGGGCACCCCGGCCGGGCAGGACAACGCCCGCTGCTCCCAGACCGTCACCGTCAAGCCCGACTCCGCCTACACCCTCAGCGCCTGGGTGCAGGGCGCGTACGTCTACCTCGGCGCCACCGGCACCGGGACCACGGACGTGCAGACCTGGACCCAGACCCCGGGTGCCTGGAAGCAGCTGAGCACGAGCTTCCGTACCGGCGCGGCCACCACCTCCGTGACCGTGTACACGCAGGGCTGGTACGGCCAGCCGCCGCAGTTCACGGACGACGTCACCCTCGTCGGCCCCGACCCCGGCGGCTCCGGCCCCGGCCAGCCCCAGCCCCCGGCCGCCCCCACCGGCCTGACGGCGTCCGCCTCCTCCCCGACGGCGGTCGGCCTCTCCTGGGCCGCCGCGACCGGCGCCACCTCGTACAAGGTCTACCGGGACGGCGCCAACCCGACCACCGTCACCGGCACTTCGGCGACGGTCACCGGCCTCACCGCCGCCACGACGTACTCCTTCCAGGTCAGCGCGGTCAACGCGGCCGGGGAGTCCCTCAAGAGCGCCGCCGCGGCGGTGACCACCCCGGGCGACGGCGGCGGCAACCCCGGTAACCCGGGCCTGCCCGCGCACGCTCTCGTCGGCTACCTGCACGCCAGCTTCGCCAACGGCTCCGGCTACGTCCGGATGGCCGACGTGCCCGCCTCGTGGGACGTCATCAACCTGGCCTTCGGCGAGCCGACTTCGGTCACCTCGGGCGACATCCGCTTCCAGCTCTGCCCGGTCAGCGAATGCCCGACCGTGGAATCGGCGGCCGAGTTCAAGGCGGCCATCAAGGCCAAGCAGGCCGCCGGCAAGAAGGTGCTGATCTCGATCGGCGGCCAGAACGGACAGGTCCAGCTGGCCACCACGGCGGCCCGCGACACCTTCGTCTCCTCCGTCAGCAAGATCATCGACGAGTACGGGCTCAACGGCCTCGACATCGACTTCGAGGGCCACTCCCTCTCCCTGGCGACCGGAGACACCGACTTCCGCGCCCCCACCACCCCGGTGATCGTCAACCTGATCTCCGCCGTGAAGACCCTCAAGGCCAAGTACGGCCCGGACTTCGTCCTGACCATGGCCCCCGAGACCTTCTTCGTCCAGCTCGGCTACCAGTACTACGGCTCCGGCCCCTGGGGCGGCCAGGACCCGCGCGCGGGCGCCTACCTCCCGGTCATCCACGCCCTGCGCGACGACCTCACGCTGCTGCACGTCCAGGACTACAACTCGGGCTCGATCATGGGCCTCGACAACCAGTACCACTCCATGGGCGGCGCCGACTTCCACATCGCCATGACCGACATGCTGCTCACCGGCTTCCCGGTGGCGGGCAACACGGCCCGCGTCTTCCCGCCGCTGCGCCCGGACCAGATCGCCATCGGCCTGCCGGCCACGACCAACGCCGGCAACGGTTACACCTCCCCGGCGGAGGTCACCAAGGCCCTGGACTGCCTGACCAAGAAGGCGAACTGCGGGACCTACCAGACCCACGGCACCTGGCCCGCGCTGCGCGGCCTGATGACCTGGTCGGTCAACTGGGACCGCTTCGGCAACTGGGAGTTCTCGAAGAACTTCGACGCCTACTTCGGCGGCTGACCGGCCCGTCCGTCTGGCCCGGCCCGTCCGTCCGACCCGGGCCGGAGTCCCCACGGGGCTCCGGCCCGGGCCTTTCGCGCCGCTAGTCGCCCGAGCAGCCGAAGAACCCGACGTGGGTCGGCTCCTCGCCCTCGGCCGCGGCTTCGCCGTACAGGAGGACGTACAGGCCGCTCCAGCGCGGGAACTCCTCGCCCAGGAGGCTCTGCTCGTACTCCTGGTGGCTCATCGCCCGGTTCGCGGCGGCCAGCGCCGCCTCGTACCGGGCGACCGTCGGCCGCCCCGTGCCGAAGTGGTGCAGCAGGCGATCGGAGGACAGCGGTCGCAGCGTGCCCTCCTCCGGGGCTCCGGACCCGGCGGCGGCCCGCGGGACGTCGAGGACGGTGTGCGTGCCGCCCGTCCCCATGAACTCGCCGTCGGCCCAGAGCTCGGCCAGGTCCGCGTAGTCGCCGGTCTCGCCGAACTCCTCGACGAACACCCGCGCGTGCAGGGCGTCCAGCGACGCCTGCACACCTCCCTCGTACGTCGTCACATAGCCCCAGCTACTGGCACCCATGGCGCGCCCCCCGCCCTTCGTGGAGAAGAATCCCAAGATCGGGAGGATCTTAGGCGGGGGGTCCGACAGGCCGTGCGGCGCACCGGTGGACGACCAGCAGGAGCGGGGTGCACATCAGAAGGCTGGCCAGGACGTCCAGGGGCCAGTGGTAGCCGCGCAGGATCAGGCCCGTGGCCGTCAGCACGGTGAGGGCGGCGGCCAGCGGGAGCGGCCAGCGCACGCGCAGGTACGGGGTCACGAGGAGGGCCGCGGCCGTGTAGGCCACGAAGGCGGTCGCCGTGTGGCCCGAGGGGTAGTAGCCGGCGGCCCAGGGCTCCAGGGGGCCCGGACGGCCGGTCCAGTCCTTGAGCGGTACGACCAGGGCCGGCACCAGGGCCATGGCCAGGGCGGCGGCCGCGGCGCCGAGGCGGTTGCCGCGCCGGGCGGCGTAGACGACGGCGAAGACCAGGACGGGCACCGCCACGGGCACGTTGCCGAGGTCCGAGAGACGTTGGGTGACCTCGTCCGGGACGGTGCGCACCAGCACGCGGCTGAGGCCGGCATCCAGGGTCAACAGGGGGCCCGACACGAGGACCTGCCAGGTGATCAGGGCGAAGAGCGCGAAGCAGAGCGCGCAGAGCGCGGCGAGCGCGCGGGGGGCCGGGGCCGTGGAGGCCCGGCGCAGGAGAGTGGCCGGCCGTCCCGGAACAGGGGGGGTGGTTCCGGGACGGCCGCCCGGACCGGGTTGCCGTGCGCCCCGGGGGGTTTGGGGCGTACGGCTGTCCGATCGGTGAGGAGTGTGCGCGAACGCATGCCCAGTGCGGCGCTGGGGAAGCCCGGTACTGGTGTCGCCCGCGGTTTCCCGCGAGCGGGGTGTCTCACTCATCTGCAGAAACCGTACGGCAGCGGAAGGGGGACCGACAGCCGGAAAACGCTCCCGCCATCGGCCCCCCACACCTTCTTCACAGCGCCCGACCGTTACCCGCGGTAGTGATCGAGAAGTGATCGAGCATTGTGCCCGCGCGTTCTACCGCGCCCGTCAGACGTTCGATCAGAGAGCCGCGAACGCGGCCTCGATGACGTCCAGGCCCTCGTTCAGCAGGTCCTCGCCGATGACGATCGGCGGGAGGAAGCGGAGCACGTTGCCGTAGGTGCCACAGGTGAGGACGAGCACGCCCTCCGCGTGGCAGGCCTTGGCCAGCGCGCCGGCCGCCTCCGGGAACGGGGTCTTGGAGACCGGGTCCTTCACCAGCTCGATCGCGATCATGGCGCCGCGGCCGCGGATGTCGCCGATGATGTCGTACTTCTCCTGCATGGCCGTCAGACGGGCCTTCATGAGGGACTCGATCTTCTTCGCCTTGGCGTTGAGGTCGAGCTCCTTCATGGTCTCGATGGAACCGAGCGCACCGGCGCACGCCACCGGGTTGCCGCCGTAGGTGCCGCCCAGACCGCCGCCGTGCACGGAGTCCATCATCTCGGCGCGGCCGGTGACGGCGGCGAGCGGCAGGCCGCCCGCGATGCCCTTGGCGGTGGTGATCAGGTCGGGGACGATGCCCTCGTCCTCGCACGCGAACCACTGGCCGGTGCGGCAGAAGCCGGACTGGATCTCGTCGGCGACGAAGACGATGCCGTTGTCGTTGGCGAACTTCACGATCGCCGGGAGGAAGCCCTTGGCCGGCTCGATGAAGCCGCCCTCGCCGAGGACCGGCTCGATGATGATCGCGGCGACGTTGTCGGCGCCGATCTGCTTGCTGATCTGGTCGATCGCCTGGGCGGCGGCCTCGGGGCCGCAGTTCTCGGCGCCGGTCGGCCAGCGGTAGCCGTAGGCGACCGGGACGCGGTAGACCTCGGGGGCGAACGGACCGAAGCCCTGCTTGTACGGCATGTTCTTCGAGGTCAGCGCCATCGTGAGGTTCGTACGGCCGTGGTAGCCGTGGTCGAAGACGACGACGGCCTGGCGCTTGGTGTACGAACGGGCGATCTTGACGGCGTTCTCGACGGCCTCGGCGCCGGAGTTGAACAGCGCCGACTTCTTCGCGTGGTCACCCGGGGTCAGCTCGGCGAGGGCCTCGCAGACCTCCACGTAGCCCTCGTAGGGGGTCACCATGAAACAGGTGTGGGTGAAGTCGGCGAGCTGCGCGGAGGCGCGGCGCACGACGGCCTCGGCGGAGGCGCCGACCGAGGTCACGGCGATGCCGGAGCCGAAGTCGATCAGGCGGTTGCCGTCGACGTCCTCGATGATGCCGCCGCCCGCACGGGCCGTGAAGACGGGGAGCACGGAGCCCACGCCGCCGGCCACCGTCGAAAGGCGGCGGGCCTGCAGCTCCTGCGACTTGGGGCCGGGGATCGCGGTGACGATGCGGCGCTCCTGCGGGACAGCGGTCATAGGGGGCTCCTGGGGGGTGTTTTCGGACGCACTTGTGTCTTTGTCCGCAGGCTAGGCCCGGGGGGCCGGGTCCTGCATGCTCCGTTCGGGAGTGGTGCCCGCGTGTCCTTGTCCGTGACGGCCATAGGAAGGACACTGCGCGTGTCTTGTGGATCATGACGGGGTACGGGCCGTAGGGCGGCGCCGACCACTAGATTGAGCGCGCAGCACAGTGCGGTATCGGGCAGGGGGCAGGGGTTCATGGACACCGACGGCACGCACAACGGGCAGAGGGTCCGTGCGGACCACGTACCCAGGCCGGCCGGGCCGCCGCCGGGCTCGGCCCCGCCCAGGCCCGCCTACGCACCCAGCACGGGTCCCTCGCTCGAGCAGTGGCTGCGCGCCCCTCGGCCGGAGGCGGAACCGGGCTTCTGGCGGTTCGGGCACCGGCCGCGGGCAGGAGGCGGGGACCAGCCGGCCACGGCCGGAGCACTGCTGAGTGGTGTGGTCATCTCCTTCCTGGCGTGTGTGCTGGCCTGGTCCCTGCTGACCAACAACTACATTCCGTACACCGACCTGCCCCTCAAGCTGTTGACGCCCCGGGACTGGTGGCAACTGGGGGGTGCGCCTGTCGACGGCCGGGGGACCGCCGCGCTCCAGGCCTACATGCTGCTGGTGACCTGCCTGCTGGTGCTCTGGTTCAGCCGACTGGGCTCCTGGGACCTGGCCTTCCAGCGGCTCGTCGCCGTGCGGGGACCCCGGGCCAGGGCGGCGGGCGCGGCGGCCGGCGCGATGTTCGTGATGATGCTCATCTGGACCAGGACCCTGACGGTCCTGGGCCTCGTCAGCGACCACCTGCCCTACGAAAGCATGAGCGAGGGCACCATCAAGGTGATGGCCGTCCTCGTGTACGTGGTGGTCTCGGCGCCGGTCGTCGTGTTCTTCGTCCGCCTGGGCCGCAGGCCCGCGCCGGAGGACCGGCCGAAGCCGGGCCCCACACCTCCCGTCCCGACGGCGGGGCCTTCCCCCGAGGACCTCGTCCAGTGGGCCGAAGTGCGGCGCGCCGGGCTGGTCGAGGTGGCCGATCGGCTCGGGGGCGAGGCCGGGGCCGGGCGGATGAGTGACGTCGACTACACGCGGATCCGGCGCGCCTGGGAGACCGTGCGGGCCGACCCCTCGCGCACGCGCGCCTTCGCCGACGCCGTACGCGACCACGGCGCCGGGGCGTGCGTCCACCCGTCGGGCGCGCGCGACCTGCCCGTACGCGCCGCCCGGCACGACCTGCTGGCCCGGCAGCTGCTCCTCGGCACGGTCGAGGACAGCGAGCGCAACCCGTACGCCCGCCGCGGCAGCGGCCTCGCCCTCGACCCCGCGGTGCTCGGCACCTCGCTGCTCGCCATCGGTCCCTCCGGTGCGGGCAAGACCACCCGCCTGGTCCGTCCGGTCGTCGAGTCGCTGGCCCTGCAGGCGCTGGCCGGGCAGGCCGCCGTCGTGGCGGTGGGGTCCGCCGGCGCCCAGCTCGGGCCCGACGAGGCCTATGACGTGGTCGTCCGGATCGGCGTCCCCGACTCCGTCTACGACCTGGACCTCTACGGCGGAGCCGGTGACCCCGACGAGGCCGCCATCCTCCTCGCGGAGGGCTTCGTGGGGGACATGCCCGGGGTCGACGTGCGCCGCGCCGCGACGGCGCTCGCCCAGCTCCTGGGGCCGTTCCGGGCGGCGTACGGCCGCTTCCCGTCCGTGCCCGAGCTGCGGGAACTCCTCGACCACATGCCCGGAGCGATCGCGTCACTGCGCGGCGCGCTGGAGGCCGCCGGGCAGGAGTCGATGCTCCGCGAACTCGATGCCCGTACGCGCCAGCACGGCACCCCCGCCGACCCGGGACCGGCCCTCGCCGACAGGGTGGCGCTGCTGGACCGGCCGGCCTTCGCCGGCTTCTTCGACACCACCGGCGCCGGACGCCCGTTCTCGCTGCGCGCGCTGGAACACCCGCTCAGGGTCCGGGTGGACCTTCCCGAGCGCGGGCACGCCGACGCCTCCCGCATGCTGGCCCGCCTGCTCCTGGCCCAGTTCAACGCCGCCGCCGCGGCCCGCACCGACCGCTCGCTCTTCGCCTTCCTGGCCTTCGACGACGCCTCCCACACGCTCACCGCGGAGACCGTGCGCGGGGTCCAGCGGCTCCGGTCGGCGAACGCGGGGGTCCTGTTGACCCTGCGCACCCTGGACGACGTACCGGAGGCCCTGCGCACCCCGCTGCTCGGTGCCGTCGGCTGCCGGATGGCCTTCTCCGGGATCACCACCTGGGACGGCAAGCGGTTCGCCGAGACCTGGGGCACCGAATGGGTGGAGACCCGTGACGTCACCCACCGGACGGTGTTCGCCGACCAGCCCCTGACCCGCGCCATCCACGCCTTCCGCAAACTGGTCACCGGCAAGGCCGTGACCACGGACGCGGTGACCGTGCGGCAGGTGGAGCGGGAGCGGTGGTCCGCCTCCGAACTGGCGCACGCCGTGCCGCCCGGGTGCGCGGTGCTGTCGCTGACCTCGGTCCGGGGGGAGCGGGCGGCTCCGCTGCTGGTCCGGCTCGCCGGGACGAGCTGAGCCGACCCGTACGAGATGGCAGAATCTATGTGAGCCCTTCATACGGCACGGCGAAATCCGCAGTGGCGTTCCACGGCGAGAATCCTGCGTCGGCATCTCGCCGCCGAACCCACTCCTCCCCCTAAGGCGCCCCGGTACCCATGCCGCTCACCCTCGCCTCACTCGTCCAGCACTCGGCGCTCAAACTGAGCGTCCGGGCCGGGGAGGGCCGCCTCGACACCCCTGTGCGCTGGGCCCACGTCAGTGAGCTCGCCGATCCCGTTCCGTACATGGAGGGCGGGGAGCTGCTCCTCATCACCGCGATGAAGCTGGACGCGGAGGACCCCGAGGAGATGCGCCGCTACGTACGCAGGCTCGCGGCGGCCGGAGTCGTCGGGATCGGCTTCGCCATCGGGGTCAACTACGACGCCGTGCCCGAGGCGCTGGTCGAGGCCGCGCGGGCGGAGGACCTGCCGTTGCTGGAGGTGCCGCGGCGGACTCCGTTCCTCGCCATCAGCAAGGCCGTCTCCGCCGCCCTCGCCGCCGATCAGTACCGGGCCGTGACCGCGGGCTTCGAGGCGCAGCGGGAGCTGACGCGGGCTGCGCTGTCCGCCGACGGGCCCGCCGAGCTGCTGACGAAGCTGGCGGCGCACGTGCACGGCTGGGCCGCGCTCTACGACACCTCCGGAGCCGTCGTCGCGGCCGCGCCGGACTGGGCCGCGCGCCGGGCGGCCCGGCTCACCCCCGACGTGGAGCGGCTGCGGGAGCGGCCGGCGCCGGCCAGCGCCGTGGTCGGCGGCTCCGACGACCGGGTCGAACTGCAGTCGCTGGGTACGGGCCGGCGGGCGCGCGGCGCCCTGGCCGTCGGAACCGGGGCTCCGCTGGGCACCGCCGAGCGGTACGCCGTGCACTCGGCCGTGGCCCTGCTCACCCTCACCACCGAACGCTCCCGGTCCCTGCACGACGCGGAGTCCCGCCTCGGCGCGGCCGTGCTGCGCATGCTGCTCGCCGGGCAGGCGGAGCACGCGCAGGCCGTGGCCGGGGACCTGTACGGGCCGCTGCTGGACGCGCCGTTCCGGATCCTGGTGGCGGAACCGGCCCTGACCGGCACCGCGCAGCCCGAGGGCCTGGCCCTGCTGGCCGACGCGGTGGAGTCGGCGGCCGCGCGCACCGGGGAGACCCTGCTGGTGGTCCCGGAGCCGGGACGGCTGGTGGTGCTGCTGGCGGACGGGGGCTCGGCGGTACAGGCGTGCACCGAGTACGCGGAGGCGCTGGAATCGCGCCGCGGCCGGGATCCGGGCGAGCCGGAGCCGGACGAACTGGTGCTCGGCCTGTCGGCGCCGGCGGTGGCCTCCGGCGTGGCGGCGGCCTTCAAACAGGCCGACCAGGCCCTTGCCGTGGCCCGGCGGCGCGGCCGCCCGATGGTCGAGCACGAGGAGCTGGCGGCGGGCTCGGTCCTCCCGCTGCTCGCCGACGAAGCGGTACGGGCCTTCGCGGACGGCACCCTGCGCGCGCTGCGCGAGCACGACGAGAAGGGCCGGGGCGACCTGGTGGCCTCGCTCCAGGCGTGGCTCTCCCGCCACGGCCAGTGGGACGCGGCGGCGGTCGACCTGGGCGTCCACCGGCACACGCTGCGCTACCGGATGCGGCGGGTCGAGGAGATCCTGGGCCGTTCCCTGGACGACCCGGACGTCCGCATGGAGCTGTGGCTGGCCCTCAAGGCCACCTCGGCTCCTTCGTAGAGCTCGGCAGGGGCTCGGTAAGGGCCCGGTAAGGGCTTGATGGGTGGTGGCAGGGCCGGGTCGGGTGCCCGGTAGCCCTGCCATGCACGGCCCGCACGGCCTGCGCGTCCGGCGACACTGACAAACCGGCGCGCCTCGCCAACCGCGTACTCCACGCCGGACAAACGCCGAAACCGCGACGGAGTCCTACCGTGGAGGGGACAAGGACACCGCACAACTCCGAAGGGCCGGGATTCGCATGACTTCCACCCACGCCTTCTGGCTCGCCGGCCGCCAGGCCACTGGCGACGACAGCTTCGACGTCCACTCCCCGTGGGACGGCCGCCTCGTAGGCACCGTCAGCGTCCCCACCGACGCCCAGGTCGAAGAGGCCGTGGCCGCCGCCTACGCGGTGGCGGCGGAGTTCTCCGCGACCCCGGCCCACGTGCGTGCGGCCGCCCTGGACCACGTGTCCAAGCGGCTCGTCGAGCGCACCGAGGAGATCGCCCAGCTGATCTCCGCCGAGAACGGCAAGCCCATCAAGTGGGCCCGCGGCGAGGTCGGCCGCGCGGTGTCCGTGTTCCGCTTCGCCGCCGAAGAGGCCCGCCGCTTCAACGGCGGAGAGGCCCAGCGCCTGGACACCGACGCCGGTGGCGTCGGCCGTCTGGCCCTGACCCGCCGCTTCGTCAAGGGCCCGGTCCTCGGCATCGCGCCGTTCAACTTCCCGCTGAATCTGTGCGCCCACAAGGTGGCCCCCGCCATCGCCGTCGGCGCGCCGATCATCCTGAAGCCGGCCCCGGCCACCCCGCTCTCCGGTCTGATCATCGGTGAGCTGCTCGCCGAGACCGACCTGCCGGCCGGTTCCTGGTCCGTGCTGACCGTCGCCAACGACAAGATGCCCGAGCTGGTCAAGGACGAGCGCCTGCCCGTCATCTCCTTCACCGGTTCCGACAAGGTCGGCTACGCCATCCAGCAGGCCGTGCCCCACAAGCACTGCACCCTGGAGCTCGGCGGCAACGCCGCGGCCGTCGTCCTGGACGACTGGTCCTCCGAGGCCGACCTCGACTGGGCCGCGACCCGTATCGCGACCTTCTCGAACTACCAGGGCGGCCAGTCCTGTATCGGCGTACAGCGCGTGATCGCCGACGCGACGGTCTACGACCGCCTCGTCGAGAAGGTCGTCGCCAAGGTCCGCGAGCAGGTCACCGGCGACCCGAACGACTCCGCCACCGACGTGGGCCCGCTCGTCTCCGAGGACGCCGCCAAGCGCGTCGAGGCCTGGGTCGACGAGGCCGTGGCCGCCGGAGCCAAGCTGCTCACGGGCGGCAAGCGCGAGGGTGCCTCGTACGAGCCCACCGTGGTCGCCGAGGTTCCCGCGGGCGTCACGCTCGCCGTCGAGGAGGTCTTCGGGCCGGTCCTCACGCTGCGCCGGGTCGAGAACACCGACGAGGCCTTCGCCGCCGTCAACGACTCGAAGTTCGGTCTGCAGGCGGGCGTCTTCACGCGGAACATCCAGACCGCGTTCCGCGCCCACCGCGAGCTGGAGGTCGGCGGCGTGATCGTCGGCGACGTCCCGTCCTACCGCGCCGACCAGATGCCGTACGGCGGCGTCAAGCAGTCCGGTGTGGGCCGCGAGGGCGTGCGCTACGCGATGGACGACTACACCTACGAGCGGGTCCTGGTCCTCACTAGCCTGGACATCTGACCGAACTCGTACGGCCACAGAGCCGACGGCCGGAGCCTACTGTGCGGGGGCTCCGGCCGTCTTTCCTTGCCCCGGGACCGAAGGACCTCGTCCACTCGGGGCCCCGGCCGCTTCCCCGCCGTCCGAAACGGGTACGACTCACTGGTAGCACCCACCGGTAAGCACCCCTCTCGGCGGCGAGGTGAGTCTCCTCCATGTCCGCAACACAGCCCGGCGACACCCAGCCCACCCAGCCCACACCGTCCACCCGGCCCAAGGTGACCGAGCGCGAGGCACGGCAGGTCGCGGAAGCGGCCCGGGAACAGAACTGGCAGCGCCCCAGCTTCGCCAAGGAGCTGTTCCTCGGGCGGTTCCGGCTCGACCTGATCCACCCCCACCCGCTCCCCGCCGACGAGGACGTCCGGCGCGGCGAGGCCTTCCTGGAGCGGCTGCGCGCCTTCTGCGAGACGTCCATCGACGGGGCCCGCATCGAGCGCGAGGCGAAGATCCCCGACGAGACCGTGCGCGGGCTGAAAGAGCTCGGTGCGCTCGGCATGAAGATCGACCCGAAGTACGGGGGCCTGGGCCTCACCCAGGTGTACTACAACAAGGCGCTCGCCCTCGTCGGCTCCGTCAGCCCGGCCATCGGGGCACTGCTCTCCGCCCACCAGTCGATCGGCGTACCCCAGCCGCTGAAGATGTTCGGCACGCAGGAGCAGAAGGACGCCTACCTGCCGCGCTGTGCGACCACCGCCATCAGCGCCTTCCTCCTCACCGAGCCGGACGTCGGCTCCGACCCGGCGCGCCTGGCCACCACGGCGGTCCCGGACGGGGAGGACGCGTACGTCCTGGACGGCGTGAAGCTCTGGACCACCAACGGGGTGGTCGCCGACCTGCTCGTCGTCATGGCGCGGGTGCCGAAGAGCGAGAACCACCGGGGCGGGATCACCGCCTTCGTCGTCGAGGCCGATTCGCCGGGCATCACCGTGGAGCACCGCAACGCCTTCATGGGCCTGCGCGGCCTGGAGAACGGCGTCACCCGCTTCCACCAGGTGCGCGTCCCGGCGGCCCAGCGGATCGGTGCCGAGGGAGCCGGCCTGAAGATCGCGCTGACCACGCTGAACACCGGACGGCTGTCGCTGCCCGCCATGTGCGTGGGTGCCGGGAAGTGGTGCCTGAAGATCGCCCGGGAATGGTCGGGCGTGCGCGAACAGTGGGGGAGGCCCGTCGCCAAGCACGAGGCGGTCGGCGCGAAGATCTCCTTCATCGCGGCCACCACCTTCGCCCTGGAAGCCGTGGTCGACCTGGCCTCCCAGATGGCCGACGAGGACCGCAACGACATCCGCATCGAGGCAGCCCTCGCCAAGCTCTACGGCTCCGAGATGGCCTGCCTGATGGCCGACGAACTGGTCCAGATCCGCGGCGGCCGCGGCTTCGAGACCGCCGAATCGCTGGCCGCGCGCGGCGAGCGGGCCGTCCCCGCCGAGCAGATGCTCCGCGACCTGCGCATCAACCGGATCTTCGAAGGATCCACCGAGATCATGCACCTGCTGATCGCCCGCGAAGCCGTGGACGCCCACCTGTCGGTCGCGGGCGACCTCATCGACCCCGAGAAGGCGCTGGGCGACAAGGCCAAGGCGGGCGCCCGCGCCGCCGGGTTCTACGCCCGCTGGCTGCCCCAGCTCGCCACCGGAGCCGGCCAGGTCCCCGGGGCCTACCGCGCCTTCCACCCGGCCGGACACACCGACCTCGCCGCCCACCTGCGGTATGTCGAGCGCGGCTCCCGCAAACTCGCCCGGTCCACCTTCTACGCCATGTCCCGCTGGCAGGGCCGCATGGAGACCAAACAGGGCTTCCTCGGCCGCATCGTCGACATCGGGGCCGAGCTCTTCGCGATGAGCGCGGCCTGCGTGCGCGCCGAGCACATGCGGGCCACCGGCGACCACGGACGCGAGGCCTACCAGCTGGCCGACGCCTTCTGCCGGCAGTCCCGGCTGCGGGTGGAGGAGCTCTTCGGAAGGCTCTGGGCCAACACCGACGACCTGGACCGCAGGGTCGTGGACGGGGTCCTGGCCGGGACGTACACCTGGCTCGAAGAGGGGATCCTCGACCCCTCCGGCGACGGCCCGTGGATCGCCGACGCCTCGCCGGGGCCGTCGACCCGGAAAAACGTGCACCGCCCTCTTCGCTGACCTGCGATCATCGCCGGACATCGGACGGATGTACGAGGATGAGTACGGGCCCGCGCGCGCGGGTACGCGGGCCCGTACGAGCACGGCAAGCAAGACGGAGAGAACGATGCCGACGGCTGAGGAAGACCGGGCCAGCCGGCGGCTGGCCTGGTGCGTGGCGCACGTGCTGCGCCACGCACCGGACCACGTCGTCACCGACCTGATCGGACGGCTCGACGCACCGGCCCGCAAATACCTGTGCCGCGACGAATGGCTGTCGGCCTCCACCGTGACGCTGCTGCTGCGCCACGGCAGCGAGGAGGACCGGGGGTACGTCGCCCGCAACCCCCACGTCGTCGGACGGCCCCTGCCCGGACTGCCCGGCCAGGCCCGGTACGCGGCCCGCCCCGGGCCCTCGCCCGAACTGCTGCGGGAGATCGGCCCGGGGCCGTTCGCCCCCGACGAGCTGATCGCGCTGCTGCGCAGGCACGGCCGCCGGCCCCGGATACCCATCACCCTGCTGCGGATGCCGCACGCCCCCCTCGACCCCGGGACGCTGCTGCGGGAGCATGCCAGGGATCCGCTGCCTGCCAGCGTGGTCGAGGCCCTGCTGCTGACCGGCACACTGCCCCGGGAGGTCTGCCGAGCGCTCCTCGACGAGGGCACGCAGGACACGGCCGGGTACCGGTGGTACCGGCCCGCCGTCCGGGCCGTCCGGATGGGGCTGCTCACCTGCGACGAGCTCGTCGCCCACGTCGCCCCCGCGCACCGCACCCTGCTGCTCACGGACCTGTCCGGAGCCAGGGGCCTGCGCTGGTCCCTGCCCGAGCGGACGGGGATGCGGACGGCCGTCGCCCGGGCGCTGCGCCCCCTGCGCGACGACCCCCGGTTCTGGGCGGAGCTGCTCCGCCACGCCCCGGCCTTCCGCGGGACCCTGCCGGTCCTCGTGGCCCGGATCGTGCGCGGCACCCTGGGCGAACCCGCCGACGGACCGCCCGTCCCCGCGCTCGCCGGGACGGTGCGCTCCCTGGCCCCGAAGCCCGTCGAGCCCGTGGCGCCCGCCGGCGGGGTCGACCGGGAACTGGCACTGGCGAGCCTCGCGGTGCCCATGGAGTCCGTCGAGGAGGACATCCGGTGGGTGCGGGACTGCCTCGCCCGCGGGCTGCTCACCGGCGAGGACGTGATCCGGCACAAGGCGCCCGCCTGCTGGGCGCTGGACGAGGGCCACTGGCTGGGCGACATCGACCATCCCGACCGGTACGACCGGCCCGGGGCCGTGCTCGCCGCCCGCGCCGAGGCCGACCGGCTCTTCGCCCTGGCCATCGGATCCGATCCGGACGCCTGGTGGCGGGTCGCGAGCACGCTCCCGGACTTCGCCGGAACGCTCCCGCACCTTCTCCTGCGGGTCACGGAGGGGGGCTCCGTGTCCGGCCGCCCCTGAGTTGCGGCAACAATGGGAGCATGAGCGACCGCCCAGCCCCCCTCGCCGATCCGCACCTCCTCTTCGACCCCGCGGCCGGCCGGCGGGACATCGTCATCCTCGGCTCCACCGGTTCCATCGGGACCCAGGCCATCGACCTCGCCCTGCGCCACCCGGACCGGTTCCGGGTCACCGGGCTGTCCGCCGCGGGCGGGAAGGTCGCGCTGCTGGCCGAGCAGGCCCGGCTGCTGCGCGTGAACACCGTGGCCGTCGCGCGCGAAGACGTCGTACCGGCCCTGAAGGAAGCGCTGAACGCGCAGTACGCCCCCGGCGAGCCGATGCCCGAGATCCTCGCCGGGCCGGACGCCGCCACCGAGCTCGCCGCCTCGCCGTGCCACACCGTGCTCAACGGCATCACCGGCTCCATCGGCCTCGCGCCCACCCTCGCCGCGCTGCGGGCCGGCCGGACCCTGGCCCTCGCCAACAAGGAGTCGCTGATCGTCGGCGGCCCGCTGGTCAAGGCCCTCGCGAAGCCCGGCCAGATCATCCCGGTCGACTCCGAGCACGCGGCGCTGTTCCAGGCGCTCGCCGCCGGCACCCGCGCCGACGTGAGCAAGCTCGTGGTCACCGCCTCCGGAGGGCCCTTCCGCGGCCGCACCCGCGCCGAGCTCGCCGGGGTCACCGTCGAGGACGCCCTCGCGCACCCCACCTGGGCCATGGGCCCGGTGATCACCATCAACTCGGCGACGCTGGTCAACAAGGGCCTGGAAGTCATCGAGGCGCACCTGCTCTACGACATCCCGTTCGAGCGCATCGAGGTCGTGGTCCATCCGCAGTCCTACGTCCACTCGATGGTGGAGTTCACGGACGGCTCCACGCTCGCCCAGGCCACCCCGCCCGATATGCGCGGCCCGATCGCCATCGGCCTCGGCTGGCCCCAGCGGATCCCCGACGCGGCCCCCGCCTTCGACTGGACCAAGGCCTCCACCTGGGAGTTCTTCCCGCTGGACACCGAGGCCTTCCCCGCGGTGGGCCTGGCCCGCCACGTGGGCGCACTGGGCGGTACCGCGCCCGCCGTGTTCAATGCGGCGAACGAGGAGTGCGTGGAGGCGTTTCTCGCCGGCCGGCTGCCGTTCACAGCAATCATGGATACCGTCTCTGCCGTGGTCGATGAGCACGGGACCCCCGCCAGGGGAACTTCCCTCACGGTCGCGGACGTCCTTGAAGCGGAGACCTGGGCCCGGGCCCGGGCACGGGAGACGGCGGCACGGGCCGCAGTGGAGGCGCGCGCATGAACCTATTGCTGATGTTGGGTGGTGCCCTCGTCTTCGTGATCGGGTTGCTCATCTCCATCGCCTGGCACGAGCTCGGCCACCTTTCGACGGCGAAGCTCTTCGGCATCCGCGTGCCCCAGTACATGGTCGGCTTCGGCAAGACCATCTGGTCGCGCAAGAAGGGCGACACCGAGTACGGGATCAAGGCCATCCCGATGGGCGGCTACATCCGCATGATCGGGATGTTCCCGCCCGGCGCCGACGGCAAGGTCAGCGCCCGCTCCACGTCGCCGTTCCGCTCGATGATCGAGGACGCGCGCTCGGCGGCGTACGAGGAACTGCAGCCCGGCGACGAGACGCGGCTCTTCTACACGCGCAAGCCCTGGAAGCGCGTGATCGTGATGTTCGCCGGACCGTTCATGAACCTGGTCCTGGCGATGGCGATCTTCTTCGGCCTGTGGATGACCTACGGGGTGAACCAGACGACCACCACGGTCGACTCCGTCTCCGACTGCGTCCTCAGCCAGAAGGAGAACCGCAAGACCTGCAAGGACGGCGACCCGGTCGCCCCCGCCAAGGCCGCCGGGCTCCAGGCGGGCGACAAGATCGTGGCCTTCGACGGAAAGCCGGTCAAGGACTGGGATGCCCTCTCGGGCAAGATCCGCGACACCATCGGCCCCGCCGTCATCACCGTCCAGCGCGACGGCAAGCAGCTGCAGCTCGACACGAAGCTCGTGCAGAACATCGTCCCCAAGACGGACGGCAAGGGCGGCTACGTCGCGGGCGAGTACGTGCCGGCCGGCTGGCTCGGCTTCGGTGCCAGGAAAGAGATCATCCCGCTCACCTTCGGCCAGTCCGTGGACCGGGTCGGAGAGGTCGTCGAGGGCAGCGTCCAGGCCCTGGCCAAGCTCCCCGGCAAGATCCCGGCGCTGTGGAACGCCGCCTTCAACGGCGCCGAGCGCGCGCCCGACTCCCCGATGGGCATCGTCGGAGCGGCCCGGATCAACAGCGAGATCGCGACCATGGACATGCCGATCGGCGAGAAGATGGCGGCCATGCTGAGCGTCCTCGGCATGTTCAACCTCTCCCTCTTCCTCTTCAACATGCTGCCCCTGCTGCCGCTGGACGGCGGGCACATCGCGGGAGCCCTGTGGGAGTCGGTGCGGCGCGGTCTGGCGCGGGTCTTCCGGCGCGCGGACCCGGGCCCCTTCGACGTGGCGAAGCTGATGCCGGCCGCGTACGTGGTGGCGGCCGTCTTCGTCTGCTTCACCCTGCTGGTGCTCGTCGCCGACGTGGTGAACCCGATCAAGATCACCTGATCGGGACCGGCCGGGCCGGGCCCCTCGGGTCCTCTACCCCATCGGACCGGGAGCCGGGCACGCATCGTGCCCGGCTCCCTACGTTCGGGTGGCACACCCCCTGCCGATGCGCGGGGCGCGCGCTGGTTGGCGTAATCTCGGAAGCTGGAGCCCGCCGATCTCGGGACCTTGATCCACACCTTGGGGTTGCACAGCAGATGACTGCCATCTCTCTCGGAATGCCGGCCGTGCCGACGAAGCTTGCCGACCGCAGGGTCAGCCGCAAGATCCAGGTCGGCTCGGTGGCCGTCGGCGGAGACGCACAGATCTCCGTGCAGTCGATGACGACGACCAGGACCTCCGACGTCGGCGCGACGCTCCAGCAGATCGCCGAGCTGACCGCCTCCGGCTGCGACATCGTCCGCGTCGCCTGCCCGACGCAGGACGACGCCGACGCGCTCGCCGTGATCGCGAAGAAGTCGAACATCCCGGTCATCGCCGACATCCACTTCCAGCCGAAGTACGTGTTCGCCGCGATCGACGCCGGCTGCGCCGCCGTCCGCGTGAACCCCGGCAACATCAAGCAGTTCGACGACAAGGTCAAGGAGATCGCGCGGGCCGCCAAGGACGCGGGCACCCCGATCCGGATCGGTGTCAACGCGGGCTCGCTCGACGCGCGACTGCTGAAGAAGTACGGCAAGGCCACCCCCGAGGCGCTGGTCGAATCCGCGCTGTGGGAGGCCTCCCTCTTCGAGGAGCACGGCTTCAGCGACATCAAGATCTCGGTCAAGCACAACGACCCGGTCGTCATGGTCAACGCCTACCGCCAGCTGGCCGCCCAGTGCGAGTACCCGCTGCACCTCGGCGTCACCGAGGCCGGTCCGGCGTTCCAGGGCACCATCAAGTCCGCCGTCGCCTTCGGCGCGCTGCTCTCCGAGGGCATCGGCGACACCATCCGCGTCTCGCTGTCGGCCCCGCCGGTCGAGGAGATCAAGGTCGGCATCCAGATCCTGGAGTCGCTGAACCTCAAGCCGCGCCGTCTGGAGATCGTCTCCTGCCCGTCCTGCGGGCGCGCGCAGGTGGACGTGTACAAGCTGGCCGAGGAGGTCACGGCGGGCCTGGAGGGCATGGAGGTCCCGCTGCGCGTCGCGGTCATGGGCTGCGTCGTGAACGGTCCGGGCGAGGCCCGTGAGGCCGACCTCGGCGTCGCCTCCGGCAACGGCAAGGGCCAGATCTTCGTGAAGGGCGAGGTCATCAAGACCGTGCCGGAGTCGAAGATCGTGGAGACGCTGATCGAAGAGGCGATGAAGATCGCCGAGCAGATGGAGAAGGACGGCGTGATGTCGGGCGAGCCGACGGTCGCGATCGGCGTGTAGCTCCGCGGATCGCTCCACGGGTTGAGAGGTGACGGGCCCGGGGCCGCCAAAGGCGGCCCCGGGCCCGTCGGCCTGTGCGGGTCCGGGGCTCCGCCCGGGGCCGCGCGGCATCACGCAGCCGTGCCGGGTACAGTGCGGAGATCAGCAGACTTGCATGGTGAGGCCCCAGTGTTGACGCAGACCACCACCCGGGTCCTAGAGCCCAGTGATCTTGACGCCGCGCTCGAAATCCTGGGACGCGACCCGGTCGAGAACGCCTTCGTCACCTCCCGGGTCCAGGTGGCGGGGCTGGATCCGTGGCGCCTGGGCGGCGAGATGTGGGGCTGGTACGCCGACGGCGAGCTCCGCTCGCTCTGCTACGCCGGCGCCAACCTCGTCCCCGTCTGCGCCGGACCCGAAGCCGTACGGGCCTTCGCCGACCGGGCGCGGCGCACCGGACGCCGCTGCTCCTCCATCGTGGGTCCCGCCGAGGCCACCCGGCTGCTGTGGCAGCTGCTGGAGCCCAGCTGGGGCCCGGCCCGCGACGTCCGCTCCCACCAGCCCCTCATGGTCACCGAGCAGCGGTCCACCGAGGTCGCGGCCGACCCGCTGGTCCGCCGGATCCGCCGGGACGAGATGGACCTGATCATGCCCGCCTGCGTGGCCATGTTCACCGAGGAGGTGGGCATCTCCCCGATGGCCGGGGACGGCGGCCTGCTCTACCAGGCCAGGGTCGCCGAGCTGGTGGCCACCGGGCGTTCCTTCGCCCGCGTCGAGGACGGCAAGGTCGTCTTCAAGGCGGAGATCGGCGCGGCGACCGCCCGCGCCTGCCAGATCCAGGGCGTGTGGGTGGCCCCGGAGTTCCGGGGCCGCGGGCACTCCGAGACGGGGATGGCCGCCGTGGTCGCCTACGCGCTCCGGGACGTGGCCCCCGTGGTCAGCCTGTACGTCAACGACTTCAACACCGCCGCCCGCGCCTCCTACCGCCGCGTCGGCTTCCGCGAGGTCGGCGCGTTCATGAGCGTCCTGTTCTGACCGCCTTCCGACCGTCTTCCGGCCGTCTTGCGACCGTCGCGTGCCGGATCGGTCCAGGCCGGTCCGGTCCGGGCGCGCGGAAGGCATACCCGCAGGCCGGGGCGGCCCAGTAAGGTCGCGGCATGCTGTCAACCCCCGGGGGAGAAGCCCCCGACCGGCCCGCCGGACTACGGATCGGGCACCTCGACCTCGTCGCGCGGGTGGACGAGGCCTTGCGCGTGCAGGCCGTGGCCTTCGGCCTGAGCGAGGAGGAGGTCGGCATCCGGCGCTACATCGTCCAGCGCCACATGACCTGCCGCGGGGCCCGCGCGCTCGGCGCGTTCGCCGAGGACGGGGCGCTCGCCGGGTTCGTCTACGGCATGCCCAACGACCGCTCGCACTGGTGGTCCGGGGTCGTCGAGCCCTACCTGCGTGCCGACGGCCTAGAAGGCTGGCTCGACGAATCCTTCGTGATCACCGAACTGCACGTCCACCCCGGCTTCCAGGGCCACGGCGTCGGACGCGCCCTCATCACCGGGATCACCGACACCGCCGCCGAGCCCCGCTCGATCCTCTCCGCGATCGACACCGAAAGCCCCGCCCGGGGCCTCTACCGGGCGCTCGGCTACACGGACCTCGCCCGCCCCGTCCGGTTCCCGAGCGCGAGCCTCCCGTACGCCGTGATGGGCGCCCCGCTGCCCCTGCGCAGACGCTGAAACCGTTTCCGGGCCCGGTGGAGGGGCCGATAGCCTCCCGTCATGTCAACGCAACACGTGCAGCGCATGTCCCGCCTCATGGCCAAGACCCTCCGTGAGGACCCGGCCGACGCCGAGACCCTCAGCCACCGCCTCCTCGTCCGGGCCGGATACGTCCGGCGCAGCTCCGCCGGGGTGTGGACCTGGCTGCCGCTCGGCAAGCGGGTCCTGGACAACGTCTCGCGGATCGTCCGCGAGGAGATGGACGCGATCGGCGCCCAGGAGGTGCTGCTCCCGGCGCTGCTGCCCAAGGAGCCGTACGAGGTCAGCGGCCGCTGGTCGGAGTACGGGGACCTGCTCTTCCGGCTCAAGGACCGCAAGGGCGCGGACTACCTGCTCGGCCCCACCCACGAGGAGATCTTCACCCTCCTGGTGAAGGACCAGTGCACGTCCTACAAGGACCTGCCGGTCATGCTCTACCAGATCCAGACCAAGTACCGGGACGAGGCACGGCCCCGGTCGGGCGTCCTGCGCGGCCGCGAGTTCCAGATGAAGGACTCCTACTCCTTCGACGTGACCGACGAGGGCCTGGCGGAGTCCTACGCCCTCCACCGCGCGGCCTACCAGCGGATCTTCGAGCGGCTCGGCCTCGACCACCGGATCGTGTCGGCGGTGTCCGGCGCGATGGGCGGCTCGGCCTCGGAGGAGTTCCTGGCCCCCGCGCAGGCCGGCGAGGACACCTTCGCGGACTGCCCGCAGTGCGCGTACGCGGCGAACACGGAGGCGGTCACCTTCGGGCTCAAGGCCGTGGAGGGGGAGCACGGGCCGGTCGAGGAGCTCGACACCCCCGACACCCCGACGATCGAGTCCCTGGCGGCGCTGCTCGGCGTCCCCGCGTCGGCCACGCTCAAGAACCTCCTCGTGAAGGTGGACGGCGAGATCACCGCCGTCGGCGTGCCCGGAGACCGGGAGGTCGACCTCGGCAAGCTCGGCGAGCACCTGGCCCCGGCCGTCGTGGAGCTGGTGACGGCGGAGGACTTCGCCGACCGGCCCGATCTGGTACGGGGCTACGTGGGCCCGCAGGGCCTGGGCAAGGTCCGCTACCTGGCCGACCCCCGCGTGGCGCCGGGCACCTCCTGGGTCACGGGGGCCAACAAGCCCGACACGCACGCCCGCAACGTGGTCTGCGGCCGGGACTTCGAGGTGGACCGCTACCTGGACGTCGTGGTCGTCGAGCCCGGCGACCCCTGCCCCTCCTGCGGGGCCGGACTGCGCCTGGACCGTGCGATCGAGATCGGGCACATCTTCCAACTGGGCCGCAAGTACGCGGACGCCTTCGGCCTCGACGTGCTGGGCCGCGAGGGCAAGCCGGTCCGGGTCACGATGGGCTCGTACGGGATCGGCGTCTCGCGGGCGGTGGCCGCGCTGGCCGAGCAGACGGCCGACGAGCGGGGCCTGTGCTGGCCGGCGGCGGTGGCCCCGGCCGACGTGCACGTCGTGGCGGCGGGCAAGGCCGTACCGCTCGCCCTCGCGGAGTCCGCGGCCGAAGCCCTGGCCGGGGCGGGACTCCGGGTCCTGCTCGACGACCGGGCCGGGCTCTCGCCCGGGGTCAAGCTCACGGACGCGGAGCTGATCGGCGTCCCGTGGATCCTGGTCGCGGGGCGGCGGTCCGCGGAGTCCGTGGTCGAACTCCAGGACCGGGCGTCCGGCACCCGCGAGGAGCTCCCGCTCGCCGAGGCCCTGGCCCGTCTGACCTAGCCGATGGCTCCGCGGGTGCCCTGCGGGGCTGTCCCCGACCCGCCCTTCCACCGTTCCCCGGGCTCTGCCCGGACCCGGTCCTCAAACGCCGGACGGGCTGGATACATCCAGCCCCGCCGGCGTTTGAGGCGCAGGGTCCGGGGCGGAGCCCCAGGGAACGGGCGAAGGGCGGGTAGGGGATTTCGGCCCCGCGCAGCGGTCAGTCCGCAGCCGGGCCGTCGGCCTCCGGCGCCGCGGGGGCGGACGGCGGGGCGGAGCCCGGGGCCGGGGCCGCGCGTTCCAGGAAGCGCAGCAGTTCCACCGGGAACGGGAGGACCAGCGTGGAGTTCTTCTCGGCGGCGACGGCGACGACCGTCTGGAGCAGGCGGAGCTGAAGCGCGGCCGGCTGGTCCGACATCACCGCCGCGGCCTCGGCCAGCTTGTGCGAGGCCTGGAGCTCCGCGTCCGCGTTGATCACCCGGGCCCGCCGCTCGCGGTCGGCCTCCGCCTGCCTCGCCATGGACCGCTTCATGGTCTCGGGCAGGGACACGTCCTTGATCTCGACCCGGTCGATCTGGACGCCCCACCCCACCGCCGGGCTGTCGATCATCAGTTCCAGGCCCTGGTTGAGCATCTCCCGGTTGGACAGGAGGTCGTCCAGGTCCGATTTGCCGATGATCGACCGCAGGGAGGTCTGCGCCATCTGGGAGACGGCGAAGCGGTAGTCCTCCACCGCGATGATCGCGTTGGCCGCGTCCACCACCTTGAAGTAGACCACCGCGTCCACCCGCACCGTGACGTTGTCCCGGGTGATGCCCTCCTGGGCCGGCACGGGCATCGTCACGATCTGCAGGTTCACCTTGCGCAGCCGGTCCACCCCGGGAACGACCATCGTGAAACCGGGGCCGCGGATCCCGTCCCGCAGCCGGCCGAAGCGGAAGACCACGCCCCGCTCGTACTGCTTCACCACCCGGGCGGCCGCACCCATGTAAGCCACGATCCCCACGCCTGCCACGGCGCACGCTGTCAGCAGTTCCTGGACCATGACGGCCTCCTGCCGGACATACCTTCGTATCTACGGTATGCCCCTGGGCGTGCCCTACAACCAGCCCGCGAACTCCAGCAGCAGCTCCGCGTCCTGACGGCGCCCGGCGGCCAGCGCCCGGTTGCCCGACTCGACCGCCCGGAAGAGGGTCCAGCCGCGCAGCCGGTCCCGGTCCACCTCCAGCGCGTCGGCCAGCTTGTTCACCCGGCGCCGGGCGCCCGCGGCCCCTGCCGAGGAGGCCACCTGGTCCTCCAGCCGGTCCCGTACCAGCCGGGCCAGGTCGTAGGCGCGCTCGCCGACCATCGGGTCCGGGCCCACCGCCAGCCACGGTGCCCGCTCGCCCGCCAGCACCTTGCCCTGCCGGAAGTTCCCGTGCAGCAGCAGTTCCTCGGCCGGTGCGGCCGTCAGCTCCTCGCGGGCCGCCAGCGCCGCCGAGGCCAGCTCCGCCGCCTCCGGGGGAGCCTTGCGCAGGACCTCGGCCTGCGCGGCCGTGCGCTCGGCCACCGTCTCCCAGCCGTGCCCGGCCGCCGGGGCCACCCATAGTCTGCGCAGCGTGCCGCAGGCCTCCAGCAGGGCCTTGGCCTCCGGGAGCGAGCGCAGGGACACCTCGGGGTGCAGCCGCTCCAGGAGCAGCGCCCCGTCCTCCTCGTGGTGGCGGGAGTCGAGGACCCGTACGGCCCCGAATCCGCCCCAGTGCGCCAGCGCGGCCAGTTCCCGGTCGGGCCGCAGGGCGGGCGGCGCCAGCTTCAGCGCGGCCGGGGTCCCGTCGGCGTACCGGACGAGGAGGACCAGGCTGCCGCGGCCACCGGGGGCCTGCACCCGCTGTGCCTCCACCCCCCGCCGGGTCAGAGCGGTCTGCGCCAGTTGGGGCAGGTGCCCCAGCCAGTCCGCGGTCTGCGCCGATTCCGGCAGCTCGCCGAGCGCCCGTACAAGCTGCTGCGGCGGTTCGAAAGCCATGCGTGCGTGGTCCCTTTCAGCTGTGCTCGGGCTCGTCGCGGGTACTCGCGCGCTACCTCTGCGCTGCGTCAGCGCGTTCCGTGAGCCCAGGGAAGGCTACGCCGCCGCCGCGCCAGCGTGCCGCGCGCACGGCCGCGGCGCTCAGCGCGTCGGCCGCCTCGCGGCGCAACGGGCCCTCCGCGGCCCGCACCAGATCGGAGTACGCGCCGGCCACCCGGTCCTCTATTCCGGCGGCCAGCCGCTCGGCGTCGTCGGGCGTGCGCACCACGAACGGCAGGGTGTACGCCGCCTCCGCGGGCCGGGGGGAACCGCCCAGCTCGCGCACGGTGCGGGCGAGCGCGTCGCGGCGCGCGAGGTGGCCCCCGTACGCCTCGCGGGCCTCGGCGGCGCGGGCGGCCGCGGCCCGGGCGCCGATGACCCCGTAGCCGTACGCCGCCGCGTGCTCGGCGGCGAGCGCGGCCTGTGCGGCCTCCAGGACCTGACCGGCGGGGGTGGGTTCGGAGGTCACGATGCGGCTCCCGGCGGGGTCGAGGTCAGCAGGTACGCGTGTACGCGGCCGCAGGCGGCCACCGAGGCCAGCATCCGGGCCAGCTCCCCGGGCGCCCCGGTCAGCGAGATCGTCCGGGCCTCGGCCAGGCTCCGCTCGGCGTCCGCGAGCTCGGTCAGCGCCTCGGCGGGCTTCGCCGGCACCGGCTCGGCGCCCGGGGCGGGGGAGACGGGGGCGGAGACAGCGGCGGACGCGGAGGGCGAGGGGGAGGAGCTCCGGGAGCGGGACGGCGAGGGGGACACCGCCGGATCAGGGCCGAGGGCCGCGGCGTGCGCGGCGACCGAGGCCCGCAGCGGGGCGAGGCGCTCGGCCAGGGCCGGATGGGCCGCGCTCGTGGCGTCGTAACGTTCCAGCAGTCGCGCGCTGTCACGTACGGCCGTCTCACGCATCCGCCGTTCGAGTGGAATCTCGGGCTCCGCCCCGGGCGGGCCCCCGTCGGAGCAACCGCTGAGCAGCGCGGCGCCGGTGATGCCCGCGGCACCGGCGAGCAGGCTTCTTCGCGACGGCATGATCGAGGGCACGGGGACGTCCTTGGGGGTGAGGGCGGGGCAGGGTGTGATCACGGTACCCGGGGCCCTGTCCACAGGGCGGACGGCAACACCCTCCGCGACCGGATACCCTTTGACCTGACACACGACGGAAACCACAACAGCACACGCGGCCGAGGAGTCACCCGGATGAGCACCACCCAGAGCGACAGGCTGCGCGGATTGCTGGAGCCGCTGGTCGCTGCCAAGGGCCTGGACCTCGAGGAGATCGAGACGTCCAAGGCGGGCAAGCGCCGGATGCTGCGCATCATCGTGGATTCCGACGAAGGCGTGGAGCTGGACGCGTGTGCCGAGCTGAGCCGCGAGGTCTCGGACCTGCTGGACGAGACCGACGCGATGGGTGAGGACGAGTACGTCCTCGAAGTGAGCTCGCCGGGCGCTGACCGCCCGCTGACCGAGCACCGTCACTACATCCGGGCGACCGGCCGTCTCGTGAAGTTCCAGACGTCGGACGGCGGGGAACTGATCGCCCGCATTCTCGACGTGGACGACGAGGGCATGGACCTCGAAGTCCCGGGCGTGAAGGGCCGCAAGGCGACCGCCCGGCGCATCGCATTCACCGACATCGCCAAGGCGCGTGTCGAGATCGAGTTCAACCGCAAGGACAAGAAGGAAGAGGAGGCGTAGCCGTGGACATCGACATGAGTGCCCTGCGGGGTCTGGTCCGGGAGAAGGAGATCTCCTTCGACCTGCTCGTCGAGGCTATCGAGTCGGCCCTCCTCATCGCGTACCACCGCACCGAGGGAAGCTTCCGGCGCGCACGCGTCGTGCTCGACCGCACCAACGGTCACGTGATCGTGTGGGCGACCGAGGACCCGAGGGACCTGGAAGAGGGCCAGGAGGCCAAGGAGTTCGACGACACCCCGTCGGACTTCGGCCGCATCGCCGCGACGACCGCCAAGCAGGTGATCCTCCAGCGTCTGCGCGACGCCGAGGACGACCTGACCTTCGGCGAGTTCCTGGGCCGCGAGGGCGACGTCATCACCGGCGTGGTCCAGCAGGGCAAGGACCCCAAGAACGTCCTGATCGACATCGGCAAGCTGGAAGCCATCCTGCCGGTGCAGGAGCAGGTGCCCGGTGAGGAGTACACGCACGGCCTGCGCATCAAGGCGTACGTCGTGCGGGTGGCGAAGGGTGTCCGCGGTCCGTCCGTGACCCTGTCGCGCACCCACCCGAACCTGGTGAAGAAGCTGTTCGCCCTGGAGGTCCCGGAGATCGCCGACGGCAGCGTCGAGATCTGCGCGATCGCCCGTGAGGCCGGTCACCGCACCAAGATCGCCGTCCGGGCCAACCGCTCCGGCCTCAACCCGAAGGGCGCCTGCATCGGCCCGATGGGCAGCCGCGTGCGCAACGTCATGGCCGAGCTGCACGGCGAGAAGATCGACATCGTCGACTGGTCGGACGACCCGGCGGAGATGGTCGCCAACGCCCTGTCACCCGCCCGGGTGAGCGAGGTCGAGGTCGTGGACTGGGACACCCGCTCCGCGCGGGTGACCGTGCCCGACTACCAGCTGTCGCTGGCCATCGGCAAGGAGGGCCAGAACGCCCGCCTCGCCGCGCGCCTCACCGGCTGGCGGATCGACATCCGTCCGGACACGGAGCAGCCCTCGGCCGAGGGCGACCGTGACCGCGGCGGCGACCGCGGTGGTGACCGTGACCGGCGGGAAGACCGCCGGGACGACCGTCGCGACGACCGCCGCGGGGAATAAACCGGTACCGCCCGGAGCTGTCCGGGCGGTAGACAGAAACACAACGTCCGTTCGATTTTTCGCCCGAAGGGGTGAGGTCGGTACGGGGAGGTAGACTTAATCGTGTCTGGCCGGACGCAAGCCCGCGCATGCCCCGAACGTACCTGTGTCGGGTGCCGGGAGCGAGCGGCCAAGAGCGATCTGCTGCGCATCGTGGCGATCGGTGACGAATGCGTCTCCGATCCACGCGGTACGCTGCCCGGCCGGGGTGCCTACGTGCACCCCGCCCTGGTCTGCCTCGACCAGGCGGTCCGCCGCAGAGCATTCCCCCGGGCCTTCAGGTCCACGGGAGCGCTCGACACGGCAGGGCTGCGCAATGCCATGGCCGTCGAGGTCGAGGCGACACCGTAAGAAGAACGTAGTACGGCACGGATCACCGTGCGGTCAGGTACCTCGCGAGTTGGAAGTAGGTCGAGATTGCGATGAGCACCCCTCGATGAGTACGCGATGAGTACGAGCATGAAGTAGACACGGTCCGGCGTAACCCGGACCTAAAAGGAGCGAAGTGGCTAAGGTCCGGGTATACGAACTCGCCAAGGAGTTCGGAGTTGAGAGCAAGGTCGTCATGGCCAAGCTCCAGGAACTCGGTGAGTTCGTCCGTTCGGCGTCCTCGACGATCGAGGCGCCGGTTGTGCGCAAGTTGACCGATGCATTGCAGGGGCCCGGCGGCAACGCCGGCAAGCCCGCTGCGAAGCCGGGCGAGCCCCGCAAGGCCGCCCCCGCGAAGCCCGGAGTTCCCACTCCGGGTGCCGTTGCACGTCCCGCGGCGCCGAAGCCCGGCGCCCCGGCCCCCAAGCCGGTCGTCGCGGAGGCCCCGGCCGCCGCAGCGCCCGCCCCGGTGACCCCGGCCCCCGCCGCAGGCGGCCCGCGTCCCGGTCCCAAGGCTCCGGCCGCCCCGAAGCCCGCTCCGGCGGCTCCCGTGGCGACCGAGTTCTCCGCGCCTCCGGCGGCTCCGGCCGCCGCTGCCCCGGCGCGCACCGACCGTCCCGCCGGTCCCGGCGCCACCCCCGGTCCGCGTCCGGCGCAGCAGCGTCCGGCGCAGGGTCAGGGCGGCCAGGCCGGCGCCCGTCCCGGCGCCCCGCGTCCGGCCGGTGCCGCTCCGGCGCGCACCGAGCGTCCCGCCGGTGGTACCGGTGGCGCTCAGGCCCCGCGTCCGCAGGGTGCCCGTCCGGCCGGTCCCCGTCCGGGCAACAACCCGTTCACCTCTGGTGGCTCCACCGGCATGGCGCGCCCGCAGGCGCCCCGTCCGGCCGGCGCTCCCCGTCCCGGTGCCCCCGGCGCCGGTGACCGCCAGGGTGGCGCTCCCCGTCCGCAGGGCGGCCCCGGCGGCGCCCCGCGTCCGCAGGGTGCCGGTGCGGGTCGTCCGACCCCGGGCGGCATGCCGCGTCCGCAGGGCGGCGCCCCGCGTCCCGGTGGTGCCCCCGGTGGTAACCGTCCCAACCCGGGCATGATGCCGCAGCGTCCCGCTGCCGGTGGTCCCGGTCCCCGTCCCGGTGGCGGCCCCGGTGGCCGTGGTCCCGGTGCCGGTGGTCCCCGTCCCGGCGGTGCCGGTGGCGCGGGTCGTCCCGCGGGCGGCGGCTTCGCCGGTCGTCCGGCCGGTCCGGGCTCGCGTCCCGGCGGCGGTGGCGGCTTCGGTGGCCCCCGTCCCGGTGGTGGCGGCTTCGGCGGCGGTCCGGCTGGTGCCGGTGGCGGCGGTCGTCCCGGCTTCGGCGGGCGTCCCGGTGGCCCCAATGCCCGTGGTGGCACGCAGGGTGCCTTCGGCCGTCCCGGTGGTCCCGCGCGTCGTGGACGCAAGTCCAAGCGCCAGCGTCGCCAGGAGTACGAGGCCATGCAGGCCCCGTCGGTCGGCGGCATCATGCTGCCGCGTGGTCACGGCGAGACCGTTCGCCTGTCCCGCGGTGCGTCCCTCACCGACTTCGCGGAGAAGATCAACGCCAACCCGGCGTCGCTCGTCGCCGTGATGATGAACCTCGGCGAGATGGTCACTGCCACGCAGTCCGTCTCCGACGAGACCCTCGAAATGCTGGCCGGCGAGATGAACTACGTCGTTCAGATCGTCAGCCCGGAGGAAGAGGACCGCGAGCTCCTCGAGGGCTTCGACATCGAGTTCGGCGAGGACGAGGGCGGCGAGGAATTCCTCATGCCGCGTCCGCCGGTCGTGACCGTCATGGGTCACGTCGACCACGGTAAGACCCGACTGCTCGACGCCATCCGCAAGACGAACGTCGTTGCGGGCGAGGCCGGTGGCATCACGCAGCACATCGGTGCGTACCAGGTCGGTACCGAGGTCAACGGTGAAGAGCGCAAGATCACCTTCATCGACACCCCCGGTCACGAGGCGTTCACCGCCATGCGTGCCCGTGGTGCCAAGTCGACCGACATCGCGATCCTCGTGGTCGCGGCCAACGACGGCGTGATGCCGCAGACGATCGAGGCGCTCAACCACGCCCAGGCCGCCGGCGTCCCGATCGTCGTCGCGGTCAACAAGATCGACGTCGAGGGTGCCGACCCGGTCAAGGTGCGCGGTCAGCTCACCGAGTTCGGTCTGGTCGCCGAGGAGTACGGCGGCGACACGATGTTCGTCGACATCTCCGCCAAGCAGGGTCTGCACATCGACTCCCTGCTCGAGGCCGTCGTCCTCACCGCCGACGCCTCGCTCGACCTGCGCGCCAATCCGGAGCAGGACGCTCAGGGTATTGCGATCGAGTCCCACCTCGACCGCGGCCGCGGTGCCGTTGCCACCGTCCTCGTCCAGCGCGGTACCCTCCGCGTCGGCGACACGATGGTCGTGGGCGATGCCTACGGCCGAGTGCGCGCCATGCTCGACGACAAGGGCAACAACGTCGAGGAAGCGGGTCCCGCGACCCCCGTCCTGGTCCTGGGTCTCACCAACGTCCCCGGCGCCGGCGACAACTTCCTCGTCGTCGACGAGGACCGCACCGCCCGTCAGATCGCCGAGAAGCGTGCTGCGCGTGAGCGCAACGCCAACTTCGCCAAGCGCGTCCGCCGGGTGTCCCTGGAAGACCTCGACTCGGTCCTCAAGGCCGGTCTGGTCCAGGAACTCAACCTCATCATCAAGGGCGACGCGTCCGGTGCGGTCGAGGCCCTCGAGTCCTCGCTGCTCCAGCTCGACGTCGGCGAAGAGGTCGACATCCGCGTCCTGCACCGCGGTGTGGGTGCGGTCACCGAGTCCGACATCAACCTGGCGATGGGCTCCGACGCCATCGTCATCGGCTACAACGTCCGTGCGGCCGGCCGTGCCGCGCAGATGGCGGAGCGCGAGGGTGTCGACGTCCGTTACTACTCGGTGATCTACCAGGCCATCGAGGAGATCGAGGCGGCCCTGAAGGGTCTCCTCAAGCCGGAGTACGAAGAGGTCGAGCTCGGTACGGCGGAGGTCCGCGAGGTCTTCCGCTCGTCCAAGCTGGGCAACATCGCCGGTGTTCTCATCCGGTCCGGCGAGGTCAAGCGCAACACCAAGGCGCGGCTCCTGCGCGATGGCAAGGTCATCGCCGAGAGCCTCAACATCTCCGGTCTGCGCCGCTTCAAGGACGACGTCACCGAGATCCGCGAAGGCTTCGAGGGTGGTATCAACCTCGGTAACTTCAACGACATCAAGATCGACGACGTCATCGCGACGTACGAGATGCGCGAGAAGCCCCGCGCGTAAGCGCGAGGCGGTTCGCACCGTGTCGTAGGTAGCTGTAACACCGGGGCCGGTCGGCGGAATATCCGTCGATCGGCCCCGGCCGTTGCGTGTACGGTTCTGGTGACCCTGCCGCGCGACGGCCGGCAGGCCACCGAACCCGCACCGGCGGGATATCCGGAACTGCATGTACGTGGGGACTCTGTCCTTCGATCTGCTCCTCGGCGACGTTCACTCGCTGAAGGAGAAACGCTCCGTCGTCCGGCCCATCGTGGCCGAGCTCCAGCGCAAGTTCTCTGTGAGCGCGGCCGAAGTGGGCGACCAGGACCTGCACCGCAGGGCCCTCATAGGGGTCGCTCTGGTGAGTGGGGACACGGGGTTCCTCTCGGATGTACTGGACCGCTGCGAGCGGCTGGTCGCGGCACGTCCGGAAGTGGAGCTGCTGTCGGTACGACGGCGGCTGCACGGTGATGAAGACTGACTGCAAGACATAAGAAGGAGACGGACCAGTGGCCGACAATGCGCGGGCGAAGAAGCTGGCGGACCTCATCCGGGAGGTGGTGGCCGAGAAGCTGCAGCGCGGTGTCAAGGACCCCCGCCTCGGTACGCACGTGACCATCACGGACACCCGGGTCACCGGCGATCTGCGGGAGGCCACGGTCTTCTACACGGTCTACGGGGACGACGAGGCCCGGATCAGTGCGGCAGCGGGCCTGGAGAGCGCCAAGGGCGTCCTGCGCTCCGCGGTCGGCCGGGCGGCACAGACCAAGTTCACGCCGACCCTGACCTTCGTGGCGGACGCACTCCCGGAGACCGCCAAGAGCATCGAGGAACTCCTCGAGAAGGCGCGTACCTCCGACGCCCAGGTGCGCGAGGTGTCCTCCGGCGCGAAGTACGCCGGCGACGCCGACCCGTACAAGAAGCCCGAAGAGGACGAAGAAGACGGGGACGCAGTCGCCGAATGAGCACCAACGCAGGGAAGACTCCGGACGGCTTGGTCATCGTCGACAAGCCGTCCGGCTTCACTTCGCACGACGTGGTCGCCAAGATGCGCGGGATCGCCAAGACCCGCCGCGTGGGCCACGCCGGCACGCTGGACCCGATGGCCACGGGCGTGCTCGTCCTGGGCGTCGAGAAGGCCACCAAGCTCCTGGGCCACCTCGCGCTCACGGAGAAGGAGTACCTCGGCACCATCCGGCTGGGCCAGAACACCCTGACGGACGACGCCGAAGGCGAGATCCTCTCCTCGGCCGACGCCACCGGGGTCACCCGGGAGGCCGTGGACGCGGGCATCGCCAAGCTGTCCGGCGAGATCATGCAGGTCCCGTCCAAGGTCAGCGCCATCAAGATCAAGGGCGTGCGCTCCTACAAGCGCGCACGCGACGGCGAGGACTTCGAGATCCCGGCCCGTCCGGTGACCGTCTCCTCGTTCCAGGTGTACGACATGCGCGAGGCCGAGGCCGAGGACGGCACCAAGGTCGTCGACCTGATCGTCTCCGTCGTCTGCTCCAGCGGTACGTACATCCGCGCGCTCGCCCGTGACCTCGGCGCCGACCTCGGCGTCGGCGGGCACCTCACGGCGCTGCGGCGCACGCGGGTGGGCCCGTACAAGATCGACCGGGCGCGCACGCTGGACCAGCTCCAGGAGGAGCTGACCGTCATGCCGATCGGCGACGCGGCCGCCGCGGCGTTCCCGCGCTGGGACCTGGACGCCCGACGGGCTTCGCTGCTCGCGAACGGCGTGCGCCTGGACATGCCGGAGGAGTACGAGTCCGGCAAGGCGATCGCGGTCTACGGGCCGGGCGGCGAGCTGCTCGGACTCGTGGAGAGCAAGGGCGGCAAGGCGAAGTCGCTGGCGGTCTTCGTCTGATGTTGACGTGGAGCGGTGAGCGCACATGGACTGCTGCTCACCGCTCCACGACCCCCCTCGGGTAGGTCTCTATCCACCCGGACCCCTTTATTCACCCTTCCGAGCAGGCGCTCGGAGTGAATGGAGGGAGCGTAAGGGGGCGCTTTCGCCTCGCGTGCTTTTCCCGCTGATCTTCACCTGCATACCGTCGTCCCTACGGGGCGCGCGACGGGGAGTGGTGCGGTGACGGCTGAGCTGATCAGGATCTGCGATCTCGCCGGTCGGCCGCGGGGCAGCGGCTTCGTCGCCGACGACTGCGGGACGGTGGTGACCAGCCACGCGGCCGTGGACGGCCTCTCCCGGCTGCTCCTCAGCGGAACCGGTACGAGTACGGGTACGGGTACGGGCCCCGGCGCGGGGGAGCGGACCTGGCTGGCGGGGGCTTCGGACGTGACGGCCCTGCCGGAGCTCGGGCTGGCGCTCGTACGCAGTGACGGGCTCGGGGTACGACCGCTGCCGGTGGCGCTGCGCGCGGAGATCGCTCCCGGGACCTACGTACGGCTCTGCGCGCACGGCTGGCGGCAGGCGCGGGTGCTGGGCGGGGCCGAGGCCAGGTATGCGGCGGCGACCGGCTGCCACACGCTGCCGGCGGCCCTGGAGCTGGCCATCGGGACCGATGGGCAGGACGCGCTGAGGCGCGGCGGGGAGGCCTGCGGCGGCCCCGTGCTCGATGCCGGAACCGGAGCGGTGCTCGCGGTCCTGGCCACCGCTCTGCGAACGGAGCACCGCTCCGGCGGATTCGCGGTGCCGCTCGCGGCTGCCGCGGCCGCGGATCCCGGCGGGCCGCTCGCCGCCCTGCTGCGGCGCAACGCCGCCACCGTGCCGGGCCACGGCGCCGACCTCAACCTCGCCGGAGTCCTCCAGCTCACCGGAACCACCCTCGGCGCGGCCTTCGCAGCGCGGGGACCGGAACTGGTGGACCGCCCGGACACCGCCGCCGCACTGGACACCTTCGCCACCGGGGACCGCCCGGTGCTGGCCCTCGTCGGCCGCCCCGGCACCGGCCGCACCACGGCCCTGTCCGACCTGGCCCTGCGCCGCACCCGCGGCCCCCACCCGGCCCCCACCCTCTGGCTCCGCGGCGCCGACCTGCGGACCGGCGACACCTCACTGGCCGACGCGGTGGCCCGCGCCCTGGCGGAGGCGGGCCGCATCCTGTCGGTGCCGGGGCCCTCCGGGGCGGCCTGGGGCTTCCCCGCGGCGGCGGCTGCGGCTCCGGCTGCTCCGGCGGCTTCGGCAGGGGTCCCGGCCGCGGCAGGGGCGGAGGCGGCCACCGCGGCGGCCTGGGCCGCGCCGTCGCCTGCTGCGCCCTCGGCCGTCTGGACCGTGCTGTCGCCCACTGCGCCCTCGGTGGCTCCTCCTCCTCCCGCTCCTCCCGCGCCCGACGCCTCCGAGGCGGTCACCGTCGCCGTTCCCGTGGCGGCCCCGCCCTCCACACAGCCGGCCGCCCAGGCCCCGGCAGGCGGCGCGGGGGAGGCATCGGCCGTCGCCGCGGTGGCGGCCCTTGCCGGGCGGGGGCTGCTCGTCGTGCTGGATTCGCCCGAGGAGATGCCGCCCCGGCTCGCGCACGGCCTCGGGCCCTGGACCGAGGCCACCGCCGGCTGGCTCCGGGCGGCCGGGGTCCGGCTGGTCCTCGCCGCGCGGCCCGAGCACTGGGAGTCGGCCGGGGCGCTGTACCCGCCGCAGATGCTGCACCTCCCGGCCCGGCCGGCCCGGCGGCTGCCGCCCGCGCTCCCGATCGGCGACCTCACCCCGGACGAGGCCGCACTGGCCCGGACCCGCCTGGGCATCCCGGCCGACGCGGTCGACGGAGCCGACGCCCGCCACCCGCTCACGCTGCGCCTGCTCGCGGACGTCCGCGCCGCCGGGGTCACCACCGGACGCCCGGCCCGCGAGGAGGTCTTCGCGGCCCACCTGGACCTGCTGTGCCTGCGGATCGCCGTCCGCGTCTGCGCCGCCCTCCCGGCGGCGGGGCAGGACACCGGGGTGCACGGGCCCGGGGTGGGGAGGCTGGCCGCGCGCGTGGCGGGGCGGGTGCACGAGGCCGCGCGGCGGTGCCTGGGCCCGGGACAGGGGCAGCTGGACCGGGCCGGCTTCGAAGAGCTGTTCCCGTGGCGCACCGGCTGGGCCTCCGCCGTGCTCACCGAGGGGCTGCTGGTGCCCGCCGGCGAGGGCTACCGCTTCGCGCACGAGGAACTCTCCGACTGGCTGCAATCCGGCCACCTGGACCTCCCCGCCGCCCTGGAAACCCTCGACGCCCTGGGCCGGGGCGTCCCCCGCCACCGCATCGGACCCGTACTCGAAGCCCTGCTCCGGCTTCCGCGGGACGAGGCCGGGGTGGCGCTCGCGCGGCTCGTGGCCGTACTCGAAGGCGCCACCGATCCCGAGATCCGGTGGTGGGCGGGCCGGCTGGTGCGCGAGATCCTGCTCCACGCCCCCGACGCCACCGGGCACCTCCCGCTCCTGCACGCCCTCGCCGAGCACGTGACCGAGCCGCGGGCGGGGGTACAGGAGGAGGCGCAGGCGGAGCCCGGGGAGGACTTCGGCGGATGGTTCTGGAACCGGCTCCAGCTGGCCGAAGGGGACCGGTTCGAGCTGTTGCGACGGCTGACGGCCCGCGACCACCGGTACCTCGACGCCGCCGCCCGGCGGCTCGTGCGGGCGCCACGGCTCGTGCAGCCGCTGCTCTGCGGCTGGTTCGCCGATGAGCGGCGGCTGCACGGGCGGCCCGGAGCCACCGTCGCCACCGCCGCGCAGGCGCTCCTGCACACCCACCGGCAGCTCGCCGTCGACGACCTCGCCGAGGCGCTCGTCGTCGCCGCGCACCCGCGCGCCGACGAACTGCTCGCCGTGCTCGCCGAGGACGAGCCCTCCGCGCTCTGCCGGGCCGTGGACCGCTGGGCCCACGACGACCGGCCCGGCCGCCGGGTCGCGGCCGCCGCCTACGGGCTGCTCACCGCCCCGCACGTGCGCACCCCCGCCGACCGCGAGCTGCTGCGCTACTCCGCCGAGGCGCTGCTCGCCCGCCCCGACGACGCCACCCTGCACGGCAGTGCCCTCGGGATCATGCTCCGCGACCCCGGTGCGCGGGCCCGCCACCTGCCCGAAGCCCTCGCCTGTTTCCGCGACCCCGAGCGCCGTACGCGGCTGCCCGCCGCCTCGCTGGTCGCCGCGCTGCCCGTGCTGCCCGACCCGGACGCGGTGTTCGCGGCCCTGCGGGACCGGGCCGACGGGGAGGTGGTGCGCGCGCTGGCCGCGCTGACGACGCCAGGCCTGGCGCGCCGCGCGGGTGACCTCGTACGGGAGCACCTGTCCCGGAACCCGCAGGACGCCGCGCACGCCGCCGAGTTCGTGGACCGGCGGCTCGAACAGGGCCTGGCCGCCGCCCCCGTGCTCCGCCCGCTCGTACTGGAGCTGCTGCGCACCGGCCCGCCCGGGGTACGGGCCGCGCTGGCCTCCGTACTGGCCGCGCCGGGCACGGAGGCCTCGCACACGCTCCGGGGCGAGCTGGCCGACGTACTGCTCCGCGAGGAGTGCGATCCGGCGGTGCTCGACGCGTTCCTGGGCGCGCTGGCGGCGGGGGCCGCCGTACGCCCGCAGGGCCGTACGCGGGAACTGCTGCGCCGCACCGGACGGCGGCTGCTGTGCACGCCCGGCGGACCGGCCGTCTTCGAGCTGCGCACGGTGGAGCTGGCGCGGGCCGAACCGGCCTTCGGAGCGCTGGCCGCCCGCTGGCTGGCCGAGGCTCCGGCCGAGGCGGCGGCGCTGCTCGGTCCGGGAGCGCGCCGGACGGTGGAGACGCTCGGTCACACCACGTCGCAGAGCACCTCGCGGCAGGCCGACGCCGATGATGGGCCCCGGCCACCGGCATGGCAGTCTTAGACCTGCAATCGGCAACCAGGACAGGGCCTACACGGTTCGGGCGAGGAGCGGTCACAGTGCAGCGCTGGCGTGGCTTGGAGGACATCCCCCAGGACTGGGGACGCAGCGTCGTCACCATCGGCTCCTACGACGGCGTGCACCGGGGTCATCAGCTGATCATCGGACGGGCCGTGGCCAAGGCGCGCGCGCTGGGCGTTCCCTCCGTCGTGGTGACCTTCAGCCCGCACCCGAGCGAGGTCGTCCGCCCCGGCAGCCACCCGCCGATCCTGGCCCCCTACGACCGGCGCGCCGAACTGATGGCCGGGCTGGGCGTGGACGCGCTGCTGATCCTGCCCTTCACGGCGGAGTTCTCGCAGCTGTCCCCGGCCGACTTCATCGTGAAGGTGCTCGTCGACAAGCTGAACGCGCGCGCCGTCATCGAGGGCCCCAACTTCCGCTTCGGCCACAAGGCCGCGGGCAACGTCGAGTTCCTGCGCGAACTGGGCGCCACCTATGACTACGAGGTCGAGGTGGTCGACCTGGTGGAGCGCGGCGAGGCGGGCGGTGGAGTGCCGTTCTCCTCCACGCTCGCCCGCAAGCTCGTCGCCCAGGGCGACATGGACGGCGCGGCCGAGATCCTGGGCCGCCCGCACCGGGTCGAGGGCGTGGTGGTGCGCGGAGCGCAGCGCGGTCGCGAGCTCGGCTACCCGACGGCGAACGTCGAGACGCAGCCGCACACCGCGATCCCGGCGGACGGGGTCTACGCGGGCTGGCTGACGGCTGACGGCGAGCGGATGCCGGCGGCGATCTCGGTGGGCACGAACCTGCAGTTCGATGCCACCGAGCGGACCGTGGAGGCGTACGCGATCGACCGGGTCGGCCTGGACCTGTACGGCCTGCACGTGACCGTCGACTTCCTCGCCTACGTGCGGGGGATGGCGAAATTCGACTCGCTGGACGGGCTGCTGGAAGCGATCGCGGACGACGTGAAGCGCTCCCGGGTGCTGACGGAGTCCTACGACGCCGAGCGCTGACGACGGGGCGCAGGCAACGCGCGAGGGCCCGTACCTCCTCCGGATCTTCCGGGGAGGGTACGGGCCCTTCGTGCTGTCGCGTGTCGGGTGTCGCGGTCCGCGTCAGCCGAGGCGGGGGTCGCGCGGCGGCTGACCGGGCTGCTGCGGCTGTCCCGGCTGGCCGGGCTGGCCGGGATGCTGCGGGGCCTGCTGGGGCCAGGGCTGGCCGGGGGTCGGGTAGGGCTGCGGCTGGGCGTACGGCTGCGGCTGCTGCGGGGGTTGGGCGTAGGGCCCGCCGGACTGGGGCTGCTGCGGTTGTCCCGGCTGGGGCTGGCCCGGCTGCTGGGCCCAGTGGTTCTGGGGCGCCTGCTGCTGCGCGCGGACGAAGTCCTCGGCGACCAGGGCGGAGAGGTTGAAGTACGCCTCGCGCGTCTTGGGCCGCAGGAGGTCGAGGTCGACCTCCGCGCCGGCCGCGAGGTGGTCGTCGAAGGGGACCACCACGACACCGCGGCAGCGGGTCTCGAAGTGCCGGACGATGTCCTCGACCTTGATCATCTTTGCGGTCTCGCGGACCCCCGAGATCACCGTGAGGGAGCGCGAGACGAGATCGGCGTACCCGTGCGCGGAGAGCCAGTCCAGGGTGGTGCTGGCGCTGCTCGCACCGTCCACGGACGGGGTCGAGATGATGATCAGCTGATCGGCCAGGTCCAGGACGCCGCGCATCGCGGAGTAGAGCAGGCCGGTGCCCGAGTCGGTGAGGATGATCGGGTACTGGCGGCCCAGCGTCTCTATGACGCGGCGGTAGTCCTCGTCGTTGAAGGTCGTCGAAACGGCCGGGTCGACGTCGTTGGCGATGATCTCCAGGCCCGAGGGGGCCTGGGAGGTGTACCGCCGGATGTCCATGTACGAGTTGAGGTACGGGATCGCCTGGACCAGGTCCCGGATCGTGGCCCCGGTCTCGCGGCGCACCCGGCGGCCGAGGGTTCCGGCGTCGGGGTTCGCGTCGATGGCCAGGATCTTGTCCTGGCGCTCGGTGGCGAGGGTGGCACCGAGGGCCGTGGTGGTCGTGGTCTTGCCGACGCCGCCCTTGAGGCTGATGACGGCGATGCGGTAGCAGGACATGACCGGGGTCCGGATCAGCTCCAGCTTGCGCTGCCGCTCCGCCTCGGCCGCCTTGCCGCCGAACCGGAACAGGCCGCCGCCGGCCGCGTGGCTGCCGCTCTTCGGCTTCTGCTTGCCGCGGAGCAGGCGGTCGGAGGACAGCTCCACGGCGGCCGTGTAGCCGAGCGGGGCGCCGCCGGAGGGCTGGGCGGAGGCGTAGCGGGGGTCGTGCCCGGCCTGGGGACCCTGCGGGCCCGGACCCTGCGGACCGGGGCCCTGCGGGCCGTGCGGCCACTGGGCGCCGGTGCGGGGGTCGGTGTACGGGGCCGCTGCCTCCGGCGGCTGCGACTGGGGCTGCGGTTGCGGCTGGTACGCGTGCGCCGGACCGGGCGCCTGGGGTGCCTGGGCCGCCTGGGGCGGCTGGGGGGCGTACGACTGCGGCTGGACGGGCTGCTGTTGAGCCGCGGGCGGGAACCCGTAGCCGTCCTGCGGCGCCTGTGCGGCATACGGCTGCTGCGGCGTGGGCGGGGGGAACCCGTACCCGGCGGGCTGCTGCTGAGCCGGGGGCGGGAACCCGTACCCGGCGGGCTGCGGAGCCGCCGAGGACGGGAACTCCGGCGGCAGCGCCGGGAGTCCGGCGCCGGGCACCGCGTCCTGGGGCTCCGGGAGCACCGCGGCGGGGGAGTCCTGCACCGGGGCGGAACCCCCGAGCGGGCTCTCCGTCAGCGAGGCCGGAACGGCCGTCCCCGCCGCGGGAGTGGGCGTCCGCGCGGGCCAGGGCGCACCGTCGGCCGGAGCCGCGCCCGGGTACGGCGACGCGGCGGCCTCGGCCTCGGCCGGAGCCCGCCCGGCGAAGGCCCCGGATGCGGAATCGCCCGAGGGACCGGCCGGATAGGACGGCGGGGCCGGGTACTCCGGAGCCCCGTCCTCGGGCGAGCCCGGGGCCGGACCGGCCGCAGCCGTGGCATCGGGCAGGGACCCGTCCTGGTACGCGGGTTCCGCGTCGGCCGGGACCGGCACCGCAGCCGCGGCGTCGGCCGGAGCGGAGGTCTGGTCGACGGACCCGGAGGCGGCGCCGTCCGGGTACGGTGCCGCGGCCGGAGCCGAACCGCCGTGGCCCACACCGTCGGCCGAAGGCAGGCCCGGGTACGGAGCCGCGGCCGCGTCGCCCGGGACCGGGCCCTCCGGCGCGGCATCGGCCTGAGGCGCAGCCGGGTACTGCGGCACGGACCCGGCCGCGGCCGGATCCGGGAAGGACGCGGGCACCGCGTCGGCCTGAGGCGCGCCCGGATGGGAAGAGTCGCCAGCCGCACCTGCTGCGTCGGCCGGTGCCTGGCCCGGATAGGAGCCCGCGTCGGCCGGGGTTGCGCCCGCGTACGGCGTTGCTTCCACAGGGGCTGCGCCCGCGTACGGCGTCGCGGCCGCCGGGCCTTGGCCCGCGTACGGAGCAGGGGCCGCCGGGCCCTGGCCCGCGTGCGGTGCGGCGTCGGCGGCTGCCTGGCTCGGGTAGGAGCCGGCGTCGGCGGGTGTGGCGCTCGGGTACGGCGTTGCTTCCGCCGGGGCCTGGCCCGCGTGGGCTGCGGCGTCGGCCGGAGCCTGGCTCGGGTACGAGGCGGCATCGGCCGGGGTCGCACCCGGGTACGGCGCGGCGTTGGCCGGGGCCTGGCTGGAGTGCGGCGCTGCATCGGCAGGGGCCTGGCCCGCGTGCGCTGCTGCGTCGGCCGGTGCCTGGCTCGGGTACGAGCCCGCGCCGGCGGGGGTTGCGCCCGCGTACGGCGCTGCGTCGGCCGGGCTCGAGCCGGCGTACGGTGCTGCGTCGGCCGGGGCTGCGCCCGCGTACGGCGTCGCGGCCGCCGGGCCCTGGCCCGGGTACGGAGCAGGGGCCGCCGGGGACTGGCCCGGGTGGGAGGCTGCGTCGGCGGGGCCCGTGCCCGCGTACGGCGTCGCGTTCGCCGGGGACTGGCCCGTGCCCGGGACCCCGTACGGCGGAGCGGGCGTGGCCGGAGCCGGGTAGCCGGGGGTGAGGGGCTGAGGGGTGTTCAGGTGCGGCGGCGCGGGCTCGGTGCCCGTCGGGGCCGGTTGGGCCGTGGGGTCCGACGGCGTGCGGGGAGCCGGCGGAGCGATCCGCATGGTCGACGGTGCGACCGGGTCCGACGGCCGGTGGGGTTCGAAGCCGCTGCCCTCGGGCAGGCCCGGGACCGGCGTGGCGGCCGGAGCCGCGGCGCCCTGGGTGTACCAGGCCGGCGGCGTGTAGTCGATGGTGAACTCGCCCGTCAGCTCGGACTCCGCGTCGGACTGATCGTCCGTCGGGACGTCCCACGTCCCGCCGCGCCTCTCGTGCCGATCGCCGCTCACTGGTCCTCCTGGTCTATCGAACACTGGTTCGGCGTCTACCACCACGCCACGCCGACGCTCAGCCTAATCGCGCCCCGCAGCCAGTATCCGCCCCCGTCGGTCCGCCACCCGAGGTCAACCACGGTGAGCGGGCCGCTTCCATCCTGCCGGTCCGGCGGCCGCCTACGGGGCGTCCGCCCCGTACGCCGCCCCCATGTGCCGCCCCACGCAAGCCCGGAGCCGTTCCACCCGCTCACGGCCCACCCGCGGTTCCCCGTCCCCCGTGAGGCTGAATCTCCGCCGACCCGCCGCACCCGCACCGGGGAAATCCGGGGAAAGCCGAGGAGCACGGCTCCGGCCCCGTCCCCGTCCCCGTCCCACGCCCGGCCAGGGCAGTGGCGGTGCCAACGGAGACAGCGACCGACTCAGTCGATCCGGCGCGCCGGACCCAGCAGTCCCGTCTCCGTGTCCGTCGGCTGCGTCATCACGAACTGCCGGTCCAGGGCGTTGCACCACAGCGTCACCCCGTCGCCCAGCGTCGGCAGGGATTCCACCGCCCCGGAAGGCAGCCGCATCAGCCGGCCGATCTGCTCCGCCTCGTCGGGGGAGACCCGCTGGACGCCCACCAGGGAGGAGTTGCGCAGCAGCCGGGGGGCCGTCGGGCTCAGGTACGGCAGCAGGGTCAGCACGGACTGCCAGGGTCCCGCCGCCACGCGTCCGCGCGGCGGGCGCATCCCGCAGTCGCGGATCACCAGGACCGGGCTGCCCGCCGACGCGCCCTGGGGCGGTACCCGCCCCACGTCGTGCAGGGTCACGCACTGCTGACCGCCGCCGGCCGCCTGGGCGAGGCCCGACCAGACCTGGCCGCGGCCGGTCTCCACGGCCACCCGGGCGCCGGTGGCCGCCGCCCGCAGGGCCAGGACCTGCGCCGTCCACAGGCCGCCGACCAGTGTCACCTCGTACGGCGCGGGCCGGTTGATGCCGAGCACCGCCGGCCGGCCCTGGGCGTCCACGCCGATGACGACTCCGTCGTCCCCGACGGGCAGTGCCAGTGCGTCCAGGTCCGCGGCGGCGACCACGTGCCGCTCCCTGCGCGGGCCCACCAGGCCGAAGCCGCCCCGGGTCGAGACCCGCGCCGCGACCTCCGCCGAGGCCCGTGCAGGACGTTCGGCCGAGCGCTCGGCCGGACGTCCGGCGGAACCCTCCGCCGAGCCCCTCGCCCTGCGCCTCGTAGTGCCCCTGGAGCCGCTCATCGTGTCCCTCCCAGCGGCAGCGAGGCCAGCAGCCCCGGCACCTGTTCCCGGTCCAGCCGCACCAGCCCGGCCTTGACGCCCCGGGCCGTCTGTTCCAATCCGCGCCGGGCGGTGACCAGTTCCTCGTCACTGCGCCCGGTGACCCGGACGTGCCCGGTCAGCGTGATCTCGTGCCGCGCGGCGGGGGTCATCGTCAGGCTGAAGTTCGTCGCCAGCGCGGGCAGCGAGGTCAGCAGGGCCACGAACTGCGGCAGCCCCGCGCCGGAGCCGCCCAGTTGGGGCCAGCGGCTGATCCAGTAGGTGGTGTGGCGGCGGTCGTCGCAGCGCCAGGTCCGCGCGGTCTCCTCGGTGCGCCGGCCCGTGGCCGCCGACCGTCCCGCCTGGGTGATCGCCATCGGGTTCGCGCAGGAGGAGGTGGCCAGCGCGCCCGTCAGCTCCTGCTCGGTCAGTACGGTCGCCGTGAACCCGGCGCCCGCCAGCCGGCTCGCCAACTGGTCCGCGACCCGCACCAGACACCGCTGGGTGCCGATCAGCCCGCCACCGCGCGCGGTGACCGCCTCGGGGCACAGCTCCGGATCCAGCTTGAGCGCGATCCACGTGATCCGCACCGCCGGGCTTCCCGTCATGGACTGGAGCGGGGCGTAGTTGCGCGTGGCCATCGACTGGGCCGGCAGGTGCGGGGCCGGCGCCGGCTGCGTGTGCTGCACCAGCTGCGCGGACTCCAGCCGGATGCCGTCCACTTCGAGAACGTCCCGTACGAGGGCCAGCGGCAGCGGCCGCGCCGCCCGGTCGGGCCGCAGCGCGGTGGCGTCCATGTCCACCTGGACGACCGCGGTCAGGAAGGTGCCGTCGCCGACCATTCCGACGGGCCGCCGGTCCCGGCCGCGGTCCCGCTCGCGCTCGCTGAACGTGAGGGTGCGCAGCGCCGGATCGGCCTCGACGAGCGGGGCCAGCCCCGGCTCGGTGCCCGCCGGCACGGCGGTCGCGGCGGCCCGTCGGCGGCGCGTGCGCAGGGCGAGGGCGCCGCCGATCCACTCGGGCAGCGAGCGCCGGTGCCTGCGTACGACCGCGAGGACCACGAGGACCAGGGCCAGTACGCCGGCGGGAACGAGCAGCAGCGGTTCCACCACCCAGGCCACCAGCAGTGCGGCCGCGGCGACTTGGAGGAGTACGAGTTGTTGCAATCGGAACGGCCCGAACCGGCCCGGGCTGGACTTCGGATAAGGCGTCACTCCGGCGCGCGCGGGTGCGGGCGCCCCGGCCCGCGGCCTCACAGCAGTGGCCATCACTCGCGCACCTCCCCTTTCGAGGGCTCGGACCCCTGAGCCCGGGCGTCCTGCGCGACAGCCGGCCGCTTGACCCCGGAATCTCCCCAATCCGCCCCAACACCCCTTGTTTCCCCCGGCGCGGAAGGCGTGGAGCGGCTGCCTCACCCTACCCGGCCCCTGCCTACCCTCCGTCAAGAGGCATAGTAGGTGGCCGGTCGGACAATCGAGGCCCGGAGACCGTATCCACCGACCGGGCCGTGCGGGGAGAAGCAGGCGGCCATGGCATCACGACGTGACGAGCTCAACGCGTACACCTTTGCGAAGCGACGCACGGTGGCCGCGTTCCTTCAGCCTTCCGCGACGGGCACCGAAGAGGGCGCGCCGCGGCCGCTGCGCGCCGTCCTGCCCGGTGTGGTGACGGCGGCGGTCGTGCTCGCGGCCTTCGGGGCCTGGGGCATGTTCAAGCCGACGGCCCCCAAGGGCTGGGACGCCCCCGGCGCCCAGGTGATCGTCGGAAAGCAGTCGACGACCCGCTACATCGTCCTGTCGACCAAGGTCGACGGCAAGGACCAGATCCGGCTGCACCCCGTCCTGAACCTCGCCTCCGCCCGGCTCCTGCTCGACCCGAACAAGGCCAAGGTCGTCCAGGTCGACGACAAGGTGCTGGACGCGGGCAAGGTGCCGCGCGGCCCCATCATCGGCATCCCGTACGCCCCGGACCGGCTGCCCGCCCCCGCGGAGGCCGCGAAGGCCAAGCGCTGGGCGGTGTGCCAGCAGCCGGGCGGCAACGGCAAGGGCGTGCAGACCGCCACCTTCGTCCTGGCCGACCGCGAGGCGAAGCTGATGGACGACGGGCGCCGGCTCTCCGACACCCAGGCGCTGTACGTCCAGAGCACCGGAGCGGTCAAGGCCCGCTTCCTGGTCGACGCGGCGGGCACGAAGTACAAGTTCCCCGAGGGCACCGCGGACGCGAACACCATGACCAACGCCCTGGTCGGAGGCAGCGCCGTCCCGCAGCCGGTCACCGACGAGTGGCTGGCCACCCTCAACTCCGGCGACGACCTGTCCTTCCCGGCACTGCCCGCCGGCAAGTCCGGAACCCCCGCCGGGGTCAAGGGCCTGGCCAGCGCCGACGACAAGGTCGGCATGGTGATCAAGGCGGTGACCGGCTCCGGCGCGCAGCACTACCTGGTGGTGCCCGGCAAGGTGGTCCCCGTCTCCGACTTCGTCGCCTGGCTGATGATCTCCTCGCCCGCGACCGACGGGCTCGACATGCACGGCAAGGCCCACGAGGTGGACCTCCAGTCCATCAACCCGGATCCCGTCCCCTTCAAGGGCGACGCGAAGTGGCCGCAGAAGAAGACGGACCGGATCAACGAGGTCCCCGCCGCCGGCGCCACGGCCCCCGACACCGCCCGCGACACGGCGTGCAGCGTCCTGCGCTCGGTCGACGGCCAGGGCAACCAGACGGTGAGCACCTGGGCGGGCACCGGCTTCCCCGTGGACATCACCGCCAGCGGTACGAGCGCCTACGTCACCCCGGGCACGGGCCTGCTCTACACCCAGGCGCAGGGCCGCCAGACCACCGCGGGCGGCGCGCTCTTCCTGGTCACCGACACCGGACTGCGGTACGCGGTCCAGGCCAACGGCGACAGCGACGCCGCCCAGCCCTCGCCCGGAGCGAGCGGAGCGAGCCCGTCGCCCGGAGCCTCCGCGGCCCCCGGCACGGGCGGGCAGACCACCTCCGACGGCCGCCCCGCGCCCAGCCAGGCCCAGGCCCGGCTCGGCTACGGGGGCGTGGTCCCGGTGACGGTGCCCATCGCCTGGTCGGAGTTCCTCTCCAAGGGGCCGCGCCTCGACAGCAACGCCGCCCGCCAGCCGCAGGGCTCGTGATGGGCGGCGCCACGAAGCGGGCCCCGGAGCCCGCGCGCAAGTCCGCCCGCACCGCACCGGAGCCCGCGCGCGGGCCCGTACCGAAGCCCGCCGTCGCGGCCCTGCTCGCCGCGGCCGCCCTCGCGCTGGCGGCCGCGCCGCCGCAGTCCTCGTACGGGGCCGCGCGCGAGGCCCCGTACCCGCTGGGCCTGGACGGTGCCGGCGAGTGCACCTTCCCCATGAAGAGGCAGATCGAGGACCGCCCCTGGGCGCTCCAGCGGCTGCTGCTCGACGAGCTCTGGGCGGACACCAAGGGCCGTACCAAGGACGGCAAGAGCGTGCGGGTCGCCGTCATCGACACCGGGGTCGACCGGGTGAACCCGCAGCTCAGCGGCGCCCTCGACATCGGCGCCGGCCGGGACTTCCTCGACCCCAAGGGCGACGGCACCACCGATACCGTCGGGCACGGAACCAAGGTCGCGGGGCTGATCGCGGGCCGCGCGCAGCCCGGTACCGGCTTCGTCGGCATCGCCCCCGAGGCCACGATCATCCCGGTGCGGCAGAACGACGGGCAGGGCGCCGGGAACGCGGGGACCCTGGCCGACGCCATCAAGCACGCCGTGGAAAAGGGCGCGCAGATCATCAACATCTCGCAGGACACCGACGTACCGCTCAGCCAGGACTCCGCCCTCGGCCAGGCGGTGAAGAAGGCCATCGAGTCGAACGTCGTCGTCATCGCCTCGGCGGGCAACGACGGCCTGAGCGGCCAGAAGCGCCCCACCTACCCGGCGGCCTTCCCCGGGGTCCTGGCCGTGGGCTCCTCGGACCGCAACAACGAGCGGGCCGCCTTCTCCCAGCCCGGCTCCTTCATCGGGATCGCGGCCCCCGGCGTGGACATGGTCTCCACCGTCCCCGGCTTCGGCCAGTGCGTGGACAACGGCACCAGTTTCTCCGCGCCCTACGTGGCCGGGGTGGCGGCCCTGGTGCGCGCCAAGCACCCGCAGTGGTCCGCGCAGGAGGTGGTCTGGCAGCTCCAGAACACCGCCGAGCGCTCCGTCAACGGCCACGACGACTACGTGGGCTGGGGCGTCGTCGACCCGGTCCGCGCGCTGAGCCAGGACCACGAGACGCCCAAGGCGCCCGTACCGGACGCGGGTCCGCCCCCCGCGGTGGCCCCGGAACCGGTGGCGATGCCCACGAGCGAGACGGCCCGCGAGCGCGACGAGCGCATCGGCACTTACGCTCTGGGGATCGGCGGCGTACTGATCACGGTGATCGCCGGAGCGGCGACCGTCGTCCGGGATGCCCGGAACCGAAGGCGCCGTTTGCAGTGAACAGTCACGGTTCTGCTACCGATCCCTAAGAGCGGTGTTGGGTACGGCCGGTGAACTGACTAAAGTGATCGCAGGCTTCACGACTGTGATCGGGGATGTGGCGTGAAGCGGAGGGGGAACTCCGGGGGTGCGTGGCTGAAAACCGCGCCTCCGAGCTGCCGCTCCGCTGCGCGATCCACCGGTTCCGTCTGGTGAATTGAGAATTGAGGAGCTTCGGATGACCAATAATTTCGGACTCGCTGATGACCCGGTCAAGCAAGCGATGAACAAGATTTCGGAGACCGCCGAGAGCGTCACCCGGCAGTCCCGAGAGCTCGCCGACATCCTCGCCACCGTCAGCGCCGGCTGGACCGGTACGGGTGCGTCGGGGTTCACCTCCGCGCAGACGGTCGTCAACGAGGACCACGACGAGATCCGCCGGCTGCTCGGCGTCCTGCACAACGCCGTCTCGCAGACCAAGAACCTGAGCAACGCGCAGGACGACGACGTGGTTTCGGCGTTCCAGGCGGTCAAGGCCGCCAGCGGTGGCGGTGGCAACACCTCCGCCCTCAACGGAATCTGACCCGTTTCCTCTAGCCACCTGCCCCGCACCGTGCGAAGGAGAAGAACATGACAGCGAACGACGGGCACACCAAGGTCCGGTATGAGAGCGTCCAGGTGATGGCGGACCGCATCCGCATCGTCTCGGACAACATCAAGAAGGACCTCGACGAGATGGGCGCCGCCCTGACCGTCGTCACCGACACCTGGGACGGCGAGGCGCACACCCAGTACATCGAGCTGCAGCGCAAGTACAACGGCAAGGCCGACCACATGCGCGCCACGCTGCGCCAGGTCGCCGACCTCATCGAGCGCGGCAAGAACGACTACCGCGCCACCGACGTGAAGGCCTCGCGCCTGTTCACCGAGGCCTACTGAGCCCGGCGGTACGCCACGCGGTACGTGGTACGAGGAAGGGGCGCGCCCGCAACGGGCGCGCCCCTTCCTCGTGTCCGGGTCCCGGGCCGGGAACCCGTACGGGGCCTAGCGCGGGCCCCGGTCGAGGTCGAACTCCCCGTCCCTGGCGCCGAGTACGAACGCTTCCCACTCGGCCTTGGTGTAGCGCAGCACGGTGTCCCGGTCCAGCGAGGACCGCATCGCCACCGCCCCCTCGGGCAGCCGGGCGATCTCGACGCGCTCCTCGTCCGGATGGGTCCCGGGCGGGCCCTCCCACTCGACACCGCTGATGTCGAGCGCGTAGAGCTCGTCCTTCTCCTGCTGAGTGCCCATGTGCGGCCTCTCCTTCGGTGGTGCGGTCGTTGCCGATTATCGGTGCAGGCCCGCCGCCCGCGCGAGGCTTTGCGGAACCCGACGCGGACCCCGACCCTGAACTAGTGCCCCTGCATCCGCCCGAGCTGGATCAGCGAGGTCCCGCGCTTGCGCGAGACGAACGAGGCCCTGCCCGGCGGCATCGGACGCGGCCGGGCATTGCCGACCAGGTCGCCCTCGGAGGGATCGCCGGACAGCACCACGCCCTGCGCACCCAGCTCCTTGATCCGCTGCATGAACGGCTCGTACAGCGCCCGCGAGGCACCCGCCGAGCTGCGCGCGATGATGAAGCGGACGCCCGTGTCCCGGGCGAACGGCAGGAACTCCACCAGCTGGGCCAGCGGGTTGCCCTGGCTCGTGGCCACCAGGTCGAAGTCGTCGATGACGATGAACACGTCCGGACCCGTCCACCAGCTCCGGTCGCGCAGCTGCTGCGGGGTGACGTCCTGCGGGGGCTGGCGCCGGGCGAACACCCCGCCCAGCGCCTCCATGTGCATCTGCAGGGAGCTCGCCATCGGCGCGTACTCCAGCATGTGAGACTCCGGCAGCGCCCCGAGCAGGCTGCGCCGGTAGTCGCCGACCACGAGCCGGGCCCGGTCCGGGCTGTAGCGCTCGGAGATCCGCTGGGCGATGAGCCGCAGCAGGTTCGTCTTGCCCGACTCGCTCTCGCCGAACACCAGCAGGAACGGATCGGTCTCGAAGTCGACGAACACCGGCTCCAGCTCGGTCTCGTCGATGCCGATCGCGATGCCGCGCTCCGGGTACTCCCCGCCCTTGGGCAGCTGGTCGGCGTGGAGCAGCCGCGGCAGCAGCCGTACGCCGGGGGCCGCCTGGCCCGCCCAGTTCTGCTTGACGGCCGCCACGAAGGCGGCGGTGGCCTCCGAGAGGTCCTCCGCCGAATGCGAACCGTCGATCCGGGGCAGCGCGCTCAGGAAGTGCAGTTTCTCCGCGACCTGGCCGCGGCCCGGCATGCCCGTCGGGACGTTCGCCGCGACCTTGCGGTCGAATTCCGAGTCCATGACGTCACCGAGGCGCAGCTCCAGCCGGCTGAGCATCTGGTCCTTCAGCGCGGCCCGGACCTCCATGTAGCGCGAGACGGTGATCACGACGTGGATGCCGTAGCCCAGGCCCCGGGCCGCGATGTCCGTGACGATCTGGTCCAGGGCCTCGTACTCGTTGCGGAAGCCGCCCCAGCCGTCGACGACCAGGAAGACGTCGCCCCAGGGCTCGCCGGGCAGCTCGCCGGCCGCCCGCCGGCGCCGGTAGGTGCCGATCGAGTCGATGCCGTTCGCGCGGAAGAACTCCTCGCGCCGCCGCAGCACGCCGCTGACCTCCGCGACGGTGCGCCGCACCCGCTCCGGGTCCAGCCGGGAGGCGATCCCGCCCACGTGCGGCAGGTCCGAGAGGGAGGACAGGCCGCCACCGCCGAAGTCCAGCCCGTAGAACTGCACCTCGCGCGGGGTGTGCGTCAGCGCGAACGAAGTGATCAGCGTCCGCATCAGCGTGGACTTGCCCGACTGCGGGCCGCCCACCACCATCATGTGGCCCGCCGCACCCGAGAAGTCCCGGTACAGCACCTCGCGCCGCTGCTCGAAGGGCTTGTCGATGAGCCCGAGCGGCACCACGAGCCCGCCCGGCCTCGTGTACCCCTCCGCGTGCAGCCCGCGCTCCGCCGAAGGCGCCAGCGCCGGCAGCAACTGGTCCAGCGGCGGAGCCTGGTCGAGCGGCGGCAGCCACACCTGGTGCGCCGGCACCCCCTGCCCCTCCAGCCGTCCCACGATCACGTCCAGCACCGTGTCCGCCAGCGCGTCGTCCTGCCCGCCCCGCGCGGCCTCCTCCGCCCGCGCCGTCAGGTAGGCCGGGTCCGGGGCCGCGTACACGACCGGCACCGGAGCCGCCGTGAACAGCACAGGCCGCCGCTCCACGGGGAACATCCCGACCGACAGGTCGGGCCCGCCCACCCGGTAGGTGCCCGAGACGTACGCGGCCTTGAAGCGCGTCATCTCGTCCGTACCGAACTTCAGGTAGCCCGAACCGGGCACCGACGGCAGGTGATAGGCGTCCGGCACGCCGATCGCGGTCCGCGACTCCGCCGCCGAGAAGGTCCGCAGACCGATCCGGTACGACAGGTACGTGTCCAGACCGCGCAGCTTGCCCTCCTCCAGACGCTGCGAGGCCAGCAGCAGGTGCACGCCCAGCGACCGGCCGATGCGGCCGATCTGGATGAACATGTCGATGAAGTCGGGCTTGGCCGTCAGCAGTTCGGAGAACTCGTCGATCACCAGCACCAGCGAGGCCAGCGGCTCCAGCGGGGCGCCGGCCGCACGGGCCTTCTCGTAGTCGTGGATGTTGGCGTAGTTGCCCGCCGAGCGCAGCAGCTCCTGGCGGCGCTGCAGCTCGCCGCGGATCGAGTCGCCCATGCGGTCCACGAGCGTCAGGTCGTCCGCCAGGTTGGTGATGACCGCCGCGACGTGCGGCATCTGCCCCATCCCGGTGAAGGTCGCACCGCCCTTGAAGTCGGCGAGTACGAAGTTCAGCGTCTCCGAGGTGTGCGTGACCGCCAGCCCCAGCACCAGCGTGCGCAGCAGCTCCGACTTGCCCGAACCGGTCGCGCCCACGCACAGCCCGTGCGGGCCCATGCCCTCCTGCGCGGCCTCCTTCAGGTCCAGCATCACCGGGGAGCCGTCCTCGCCGACCCCGATCGGCACGCGCAACCGCTCACCGGCCGAACGCGGCCGCCAGGTCCGGGCCACGTCCACGGCGGCGGCGTCGCCCAGGTTCAGCAGGTCGGTGAAGTCCAGATTGGCCAGCAGCGGTTCGTCGTCGTCCCCGCCACCCGTGCGCAGCGGCGCCAGCTGGCGGGCCAGCGCCTCGGCCGCCGGCAGCGACAGGGTGTCGGGCACGCCCTCGTAGGCCACGCCCGCGCCCGACTCCAGGCGCAGCCGGCCCGGCCGCACCACGACCGACAGGCCGCCGCGCGCCTCGTCCAGATCGCCCGCCACCACCTCGACCACGGTGACGCCCTGCAGCCCCTCGGCCGCCGCGAACACCGAGTCCGGCGGCACCAGACCGCCCCGGGAACCGGAATCCAGCACGAGGACCACGTGGGGCTGGTCCATCACCGGGTTCGCCTCCCGGCTGAACCGGGGCCGCCCCTCCAGCCGGGAGCCCAGCAGCCCCTCCAGCTCGACCAGGTCGTCGCCGAACAGCCGCTTCGTACCGGCCCCGTCGATCTGGCCCGGCAGCTGGGTGTGCGGCAGCCACTTCACCCAGTCCCACTCCGGCACCGCGCCCGGCGCGGCCACCACCGCCACCATCAGGTCCTCGGGGGAGTGCAGCGTCGCCAGTTGCGCCACCAGCGCCCGCGCGGTACCCCGCGCCGACTCCGGCTCCCCGGACACCGTCACGTGGTAGAACGCCCGCAGCGACACCGCCACCGGCAGCCCGTCCAGCGAGGAGTGCACCTTCAGGAAGCGCTGCATCGCGCCCGCCGTCAGCGGCTCCAGCTCGTCCACCGGAGCCGTGTCCGGAGCCACCAGCGGAGTCGCCAGCCGCTGCGCGCCCAGCCCCAGCCGCACCTGCCCGAAGTCCGCGTCGCCGACCCGCCGCTCCCACAGGCGCGAACCCTCGGCCACCACCGACCACAACTGCTCGGGCGACGGGTGCAGGTACAGCTGCGCGTCGCGCTGCGCCCGCGCGGTCCTGCGGACCTGACGACGGGTTTGAGCCAGGTATTTGAGGTAGTCCCGACGCGTATCGGCCATTTGCCCCTGCGTACCGCGTCGGTGGCGCATCAGCTGGGCGACGAGCATGCCCACCGTCGACACCATCATCAGCACGCCCATGATGCGCATCATGGGAGCCGCACCCGGCATGAAGAAGAACACGGCGGACGAGCCCATCCCGAGCATCGGGAGGAGCTGCATCAGCACGCCCTCCTGCTGCCCGCGCGGAAGCTCCGGCGGGGGCTCCAGCCGCAGTTCGTCCGAAGGAACTTCGGGCGGCAGGGACCGGGGCGGACGTTTGACGACGATCTGGCTCACCGGAGCATCAATCCCTTGAAAACAGACGGGACGTCGCAACCGGCGCCCTCAAGTCCCGGGCGCGAAGGGGGTCTCCTCCGCAGAGAGGTGATCCTACTTGCCGACAGTCATCCGCACTCCCGGTAGGGTGGCGCGCGCAGCATGCGCATCCGCGAATCGACTGCACACCAGCCGACACGCACGCACCAGCTGACACGCACACAGCAACCGCACGCACACAGCAACCGGGGGACACCAGGTGAACACCGCCGAGGCGACCGGCTTCCGCAGGGTCACCGTCGTGGCCCCCGACAGCCGCATCGACGTAGCCCTCCCCGAGGACATCGCCGTCGCCGACATCTATCCCGAGCTGCTGCGCCTCACCGGCCAGACCCAGCCCGTAGGCGCACCCACCGGCTTCCACCTGGTCCTGCGGTCCGGCACCGTCCTCGACGGCGCCCGCACCCTCGCGGCCCAGCAGGTCCTCGACGGCGAGGTGCTCAGCCTGCGCCCCTTCGCCGAGTCCCTGCCGCCCGCCGTCTTCGACGACGTCTCCGACGCCGTCGCCTCCGCGGTGGTCCGCGACCGCCACCGCTGGAGCGACGACATGCTGCGCGGCGCGGGCCTGGCCGGCGCCGCCCTGCTCTTCGTGCTCCTCGGCTTCGTCCTCTGGTACGCCGACCCGGTCCTGCACGACATGCACGGGCTGCCCGGGATCATCGCCGGCTCCGTCGGCGTGCTCCTGACCGCCGCCGCCGGAGTCCGCGCCCGGGTCTACCGCGACCGCGGCTCCGCCGTCGCCCTCGGCCTCGCGGCCGTGCCCCACCTGCTGCTCGCCGGGGTCGGCATCGTCGCCCCCGCCGCGGGCCACGGCCCCGGCCGGCTCCAGTTTCTCCTCGGCTGCGTGTGCGTGCTCGTCGCCTCCGTCGCCCTCGTCGCGCTCACCCCCGACGGCGACGCCCCCTTCGTCGCGGCCACCTTCCTCGCCGCCACCGGGACCCTGGCCACCTTCGCCGCCATCACCGCCGACGCCGGCGCGACCTCCGCCGCGGCCGTCTGCGCCCCCGTAGCCGTCGGCCTCGTCGCCTTCCTCCCGGGCCTCTCCGCCCGCTTCGCCCGGCTCCCGATCGGCTACGCGGCCCCGCAGAGCGCCGTGGCCGAGTACGAGACCCCGGACCGCTACGAGACCGAGCCCCACGGCGAGCGCGCCGGCACCGACCAGCACGACCCCGGGGCCCCGCTCGACGCCGAGGCCATCGCCGCCCAGGCCCGCCGCGGCCACGAGATGCTCCTGGGCCTCGTCGGCGGCTGCGCCGCGGTCGCCGTAGGCTCCGCCGCCGTCCTCGGCTTCTCCGACAACACCTGGGCCCGGCTCCTGGCCCTGACCACCGGGCTCGCCATGCTGCTGCGCGCCCGCCTCTTCCGCTACACCTCCCAGGTCGCCTGCACCCTGGTGGCCGGCTTCGCCGCCCTCGGCCTGCTGATCCTGGGCCTGGCGATGCACCCGCCGCTGGACCTCCTGGTGGAGCTCGACCGCTACGGAGACCACAGCGGCCTCGACCTGCGTACGACCTGGCTCTCCGCGGCCGTGACCGCCGGCGCGGCCCTCCTCGCCGGAATTGCGCTGGTCATTCCCCGCAAGGGTCTGTCACCCTTCTGGGGGCGGCTGCTCGACCTCACCGAGGCGGCGGTCCTGCTCAGCCTGGTCCCGCTGACCCTGGCCGCGCTCGACGTCTACGCCCGGGTCCGGTCTCTCACCAGCTGAGACGGGGCGGAGCGGCAGCCTGGTACGCTGTGTGACGGCCGTTTGTGTACGCGCCCCCGGATTCTTCTGGAGGCTGCGCTCAGCGGACCCCGCCTCCCGAGTTACGGAAGATCCCCAGAGAATTCGACCTGGGGCACTCGGTGGCAACGAAGACCTATTACGAGGAGTACGCGTGCCGCTCGACGCCGCAGTAAAGAAGCAGCTCATCGCAGAGTTTGGTGCCAAGGAGGGCGACACCGGCTCCCCCGAGGTCCAGGTCGCCATGCTGTCCCGCCGCATCTCGGACCTGACCGAGCACCTGAAGGCCCACAAGCACGACCACCACTCCCGTCGTGGTCTGCTGATCCTGGTCGGCCAGCGTCGCCGCCTGCTGCAGTACCTGGCCAAGAAGGACATCCAGCGCTTCCGCGTCCTGGTCGAGCGCCTCGGCATCCGCCGCGGTGCGGCCGGCGCCAAGTAAAAACGCTGTGGAGGGAGCGGCACCCGCGCTGAGGGGGCCGCTCCCTTTGCTGTACGTGCGCGCGGCGGCCGGACGCTTTGTAGTCTGGATCGCGTGACGTCTTAAAGGCGTGCACAACTGAAGAGGAGGAGCGCCCTCCCTACGCCGCCGGTCCTCGGTAGTGGCACCCGGAACGCCCGCAACGGGCTCGAACCCCGGATGCTTCGATCGAAGACCGGCCCGCACGCAAGGAGCGCTTCTCCGCAACCGTCCACCACCACACGGGTGGCGGACGGAGACGACGAAAATGGAGAAAACGCTAGTGGAGAACGAGACCCACTACGCCGAGGCCGTCATTGACAACGGTTCCTTCGGCACCCGCACCATCCGCTTCGAGACGGGCCGTCTGGCCCGCCAGGCCGCCGGCTCCGCCGTTGCCTACCTGGACGACGACACGATGGTGCTTTCCGCCACCACCGCGTCGAAGAAGCCCAAGGACCAGCTCGACTTCTTCCCCCTGACGGTGGACGTCGAGGAGCGGCAGTACGCGGCCGGCAAGATCCCCGGCTCCTTCTTCCGCCGCGAGGGCCGCCCCTCCGAGGACGCGATCCTCACCTGTCGCCTGATCGACCGCCCGCTGCGCCCGTCCTTCAAGAAGGGCCTGCGCAACGAGATCCAGGTCGTCGCCACGATCATGGCGCTCAACCCGGACCACCTGTACGACGTCATCGCGATCAACGCCGCGTCCGCGTCCACCCAGCTGGCCGGCCTGCCCTTCTCCGGCCCGATCGGCGGCGTCCGCGTCGCGCTGATCCGCGGCCAGTGGGTTGCCTTCCCGACGCACACCGAGCTCGAGGACGCCGTCTTCGACATGGTCGTCGCGGGCCGTGCGCTCGAAGACGGCGACGTCGCGATCATGATGGTCGAGGCCGAGGCCACCGAGAAGACCATCGCCCTCGTCAAGGGCGGCGCCGAGGCGCCGACCGAAGAGGTCGTGGCCGCGGGCCTCGAGGCCGCGAAGCCGTTCATCAAGGCCCTGTGCAAGGCCCAGGCCGACCTGGCCGCCAAGGCCGCCAAGCCCGAGGGCGAGTTCCCGGTCTTCCTGGACTACCAGGACGACGTGTACGAGGCCCTCTCGGCCGCCGTCAAGGGCGAGCTCTCCCAGGCGCTGACCATCGCGGGCAAGCAGGACCGCGAGGCCGAGCTGGACCGCGTCAAGGAGATCGCCGCCGAGAAGCTCCTCCCGGCCTTCGAAGGCCGCGAGAAGGAGATCTCCGCCGCGTACCGCAGCCTGACCAAGGCCCTGGTCCGCGAGCGCGTCATCAAGGACAAGGTCCGCATCGACGGCCGCGGGATCACGGACATCCGTACCCTCGCCGCCGAGGTCGAGGCCATCCCGCGCGTGCACGGCTCGGCGCTGTTCGAGCGTGGCGAGACCCAGATCCTGGGCGTCACCACCCTGAACATGCTCCGTATGGAGCAGCAGCTGGACACCCTCTCCCCGGTGACCCGCAAGCGCTACATGCACAACTACAACTTCCCGCCGTACTCGGTCGGCGAGACCGGCCGCGTCGGTTCGCCGAAGCGCCGCGAGATCGGCCACGGCGCGCTCGCCGAGCGCGCGATCGTGCCGGTCCTGCCGACGCGCGAGGAGTTCCCCTACGCGATCCGTCAGGTCTCCGAGGCCCTCGGTTCCAACGGCTCGACCTCCATGGGCTCGGTCTGCGCCTCCACCATGTCGCTGCTGAACGCCGGTGTGCCCCTCAAGGCTCCCGTCGCCGGTATCGCCATGGGCCTGATCTCCCAGGAGATCGACGGCAAGACCCACTACGTCGCCCTCACCGACATCCTCGGTGCGGAGGACGCCTTCGGCGACATGGACTTCAAGGTCGCCGGCACCAAGGAGTTCGTCACCGCGCTCCAGCTGGACACCAAGCTCGACGGCATCCCGGCCTCCGTTCTGGCCGCCGCCCTCAAGCAGGCCCGCGACGCCCGCCTCCACATCCTCGACGTGATGATGGAAGCGATCGACACGCCGGACGAGATGTCCCCCTTCGCCCCCCGGATCATCACCGTCAAGATCCCGGTGGACAAGATCGGTGAGGTCATCGGCCCCAAGGGCAAGATGATCAACCAGATCCAGGAGGACACCGGCGCCGAGATCACGATCGAGGACGACGGCACCATCTACATCGGTGCCTCCGACGGCCCGGCCGCCGAGGCCGCCCGCGCCACGATCAACCAGATCGCCAACCCGACCATGCCGGAGGTCGGCGAGCGCTACCTGGGTACGGTCGTCAAGACCACCACCTTCGGTGCCTTCGTCTCCCTCATGCCCGGCAAGGACGGCCTGCTGCACATCTCGCAGATCCGCAAGCTCGCCGGTGGCAAGCGCGTGGAGAACGTCGAGGACGTGCTCGCGGTCGGCACCAAGGTGCAGGTCGAGATCGCCGAGATCGACTCCCGCGGCAAGCTCTCCCTGGTCCCCGTGATCGACGGCGAAGCCGCCGGCGACGACGCCGACAAGGACGACTCCGACAAGTGATGTCGCGTAGTTCCCGTGTGACGGCCCGCCCCTCTTCGGAGGGGCGGGCCGTCGCCCGTACCCAAACCGTGCTCAAGGGCACCAACGGCATCGGCACCGTCCGCCGCACCGTCCTCCCGGGCGGACTGCGCGTGGTCACGGAGACCCTGCCGTCCGTCCGGTCCGCCACCTTCGGCATCTGGGCCCACGTCGGCTCCCGGGACGAGACGCCCACGCTGAACGGCGCCACGCACTACCTGGAGCACCTCCTCTTCAAGGGCACCGAGAAGCGCAGCGCCCTCGACATCTCCTCCGCGCTCGACGCGGTCGGCGGCGAGATGAACGCCTTCACGGCGAAGGAGTACACCTGCTATTACGCGCGGGTGCTCGACACCGACCTGCCGCTGGCCATCGACGTCGTGTGCGACATGCTCACCGGCTCGCTGATCCTCGAATCCGATGTCGACGCCGAGCGCGGCGTCATCCTCGAAGAGATCGCGATGACCGAGGACGACCCGGGCGACATGGTCCACGACCTGTTCGCCCAGACGATGTACGGGGACACCCCGCTCGGGCGCCCCGTCCTCGGCAGCGTCGACACGATCAACGCGCTCACGGCCGACCGGATCCGCCGCTTCTACAAGAAGCACTACGACCCCACCCACCTGGTCGTGGCCGCCGCGGGCAACGTCGACCACAACAAGGTCGTACGGCAGGTCCGCGCGGCCTTCGAGAAGGCCGGATCCCTGACCCGGACCGACGCGGCGCCGATCGGCCCGCGCACCGGCACCAAGCGGATCCGCACCTCCGGCCGCGTCGAGCTGGTCAACCGCAAGACCGAGCAGGCCCACGTGGTCCTCGGCATGCCGGGCCTGGCCCGCACCGACGAGCGCCGCTGGGCGCTGGGCGTGCTGAACACCGCGCTCGGCGGAGGCATGTCCTCCCGCCTCTTCCAGGAGGTCCGCGAGAAGCGCGGCCTGGCCTACAGCGTGTACTCGTACACCTCGGGCTTCGCCGACACCGGCCTCTTCGGCGTCTACGCGGGCTGCCGCCCCAGCCAGGTCCACGACGTACTGCGGATCTGCCGGGACGAGCTCGACAAGGTCGCCGCCGACGGGCTCACCGACGAGGAGATCCGGCGGGCCGTGGGCCAGCTGTCCGGCTCCACCGTCCTCGGCCTGGAGGACACCGGCGCGATCATGAACCGCATCGGCAAGAGCGAGCTGTGCTGGGGCGACCAGATGTCGGTCGACGACATGCTGGCCCGGATCGCGGCGGTCACCCCGGACGACGTGCGGTCGGTCGCCCGGGACGTACTGGCCCAGCGTCCTTCGCTCGCGGTGATCGGCCCGCTGAAGGAGAAGCAGGCGGCCCGTCTCGACGAGGCCGTCGCCTAGTTCCACCGGCAGAGTTCCATCAGGACGCGAGTCCGCATTTCATCGAGGGACGAAGTAATCATGAGCAAGCTGCGCGTGGCAGTCCTCGGCGCCCAGGGGCGCATCGGTTCCGAAGCGGTCAAGGCCGTCGAGGCCGCCGAAGACATGGAGCTGGTGGCCGCCCTCGGCCGCGGCGACAAGCTGGAGACGCTGGCCGAGGCCGGCGCCCAGGTCGCCGTCGAGCTGACCACCCCCGCCTCGGTGATGGGGAACCTCGACTTCCTCATCCGCCACGGCATCCACGGAGTGGTCGGCACCACCGGCTGGACCGAGGACCGCCTCGCCCAGCTCAACACCTGGCTCGCCGGTTCGCCGCAGACCGGTGTGCTCATCGCACCGAACTTCTCGATCGGCGCCGTCCTCACGATGAAGTTCGCCGCCCAGGCCGCCCGGTACTTCGAGTCCGTCGAGGTCATCGAGCTGCACCACCCGAACAAGGTCGACGCCCCCTCCGGCACGGCCACCCGTACGGCGCAGCTCATCGCGGCCGCCCGCGCCGAGGCCGGCCTCGGCGCGCAGCCCGACGCCACCGCCACCGCCCTCGACGGCGCGCGCGGCGCGGACGTCGACGGGGTCCCGGTGCATGCGATCCGACTGCGGGGCCTGCTGGCCCACCAGGAGGTCCTCCTGGGCGGAGAGGGCGAGACCCTGACCATCCGTCACGACTCCCTGCACCACAGCAGCTTCATGCCGGGCATCCTGCTCGGCGCGCGCCGCGTGACGCAGACCCCGGGCCTCACGTTCGGCCTGGAAAACTTCCTCGAACTCGGCTGACGAGCAGACAGCGGAACCATGCGCGCGAAGATCGCCTACTTCATCACGGCCGCCGTCCTGGTCGTGTACTTCGTCCTGGCCGGCAGCCGGGGCCTGATGCTGATCCGGCACGGGACCTGGCTCACCGTCACCTTCGGGCTGGCGGTGCTGATCCTGCCGGTCATCGGCGTCTGGTTCCTCTGGCAGAACACCCGCTTCGTCACCCGGGCCAACCGGCTCGCGACCGAGCTGGAGGCCGAGGGCGGACTCCCCGTCGACGAGCTCGAACGGGACGCGTACGGCCGCATCAAGCGGGACTCGGCCGACGAGGTCTTCGCCCGCCGCAGGGCCGAGACCGAGGACGCGCCGGGGGACTGGCGCACCTGGTTCCGCCTCGCCGTGGCCTACCGCGACGCCCGCGACACCCCGAGGGCCCGCCAGGCCATGCAGCGGGCCATCTCCCTGCACGACGGACGCCAGCGCTCGTAGGGCCGCTCAGTCCGCGAACTGTGCCCGTACAGGACTGTGCCCGTACAGGAAGGAATCCTGTACGGGCACAGTCCTACGGGCACGGTCCTGTACGGGCATGCCCGCGCGGGCCGGCTCCGCTCAGGCGGGTACGGCCGTCCGGTACTCCTCGGCCCAGGCCTCGACCGAGCCGGCGGCCCGGTCGAACGCCTCGGTGCGCGAGAGGAAATCGGCGCTGTGGTCGGTCAGCAGCACCGGAAGCGGCGCGCCACCGCGCGGGGCGGCCGTCAGGGCCTGGCCCTGCACGGTCCTCGGCAGTCCGAGCCAGCGCACGGGCTGCTGCACGGTGCGGACTTCGCCGACCTGGCTCCACGGCACCGAGCGGGTTACGAAGAACCCGACCCGGCGCAGCCCCTTGCGGCTGACCCAGACCCCCGTGCGCAGCAGCCGCAGGGCGGAGCCGACCACGGCGAGCGAGGCGACCGCGCCGCCCAGGGTGCCGCCCAGGGTGCCCGCGGCGGCGATGATCACCGTGGCGAGCAGCATGAAGGACCCCAGCAGGAGCAGCAGCGCGGCGACGGCCACCCGCCAGGGCCCCGGGCGGTAGGGGCGGTGCCAGCGGTCGGGGTCCTCGTAGGGGAGTGTCTCCCCGCTGTCGTGCGCGTCGAATGCGCCGTCGGCCGTCAGGAAGGGCAGGGGCACGGCAGGACCTCACTCACATGCACGTTCGGTTGGGCTGTGCCCGTGAGGCTACCGCCCCTCGGCCGCCTCCGACTGCTGCGACTTCGCCGGTGCGGTCGGCTGGAGCGCGGGCAGACCGAAGAGCAGCGAACCGACGAGCCCTGCCACCACGGTCAGTCCGACCAGACTACGAGCGGCGAGCTGGGTCCTGCTCAGACTCTCGCGCGGCGGCGGAGTGACGTTGCTGCGGAAACGGTCGGCCTCGGCGACGAAGGCAAACGGGACGGGTTCGCGCCGGCGAAACACGGGAGCGGTCTCCTCACGATCGGGGCCGTGGTGGGCCTGGGGCAGTGCGGGCGGGACGGGTTGCGCGTTCTACCGGGTAGGACGTGCAAGAGCCCCGATCGGTGCCGGATTTCGGGACATTAACCAAATTTTATGGCACCGCGTCAGATCCGGCACCGGCAGGTCCGGGCCGCCCCGCTCTGCGCGGAACGCCCGGCGGACCGCCGTAGAGTGGTCGCCGCCCCCAGTAAGACCCGTTCGGAAGGACCCCCGGTGAGCGAGACCGCCGCTTCAGATCTGAAACCCAGCTTCCGCAGTGATGTGACGGTGGAGCTGGTGAAGCACTCCGCCGCCGACTCCGACGTGCTGTGGGCGGCGCGCGTCTCCACGGCGGGCGAACAGTCGCTGGAGGAGCTGCAGAAGGACCCGGAGCGCTCCAAGGGCCTCATCAACTACCTGATGCGGGACCGCCACGGCAGCCCCTTCGAGCACAACTCGATGACCTTCTTCATCAGCGCCCCGATCTTCGTGTTCCGCGAGTTCATGCGGCACCGCGTGGGCTGGTCCTACAACGAGGAATCGGGCCGCTACAGGGAGCTGGAGCCGGTCTTCTACGTTCCGGACGCCGAGCGCAAGCTGGTCCAGGAGGGCCGTCCCGGCAAGTACGTCTTCGTCGAAGGCACCCAGGCCCAGCAGGAGCTGACGGGCCGGGTCATGGAGGACTCCTACGTCCAGGCCTACGAGGCCTACCAGGAGATGCTGGCGGCGGGCGTGGCCCGCGAGGTCGCCCGTGCGGTCCTGCCGGTCGGCCTGTTCTCCTCGATGTACGCCACCTGCAACGCGCGCTCGCTCATGCACTTCCTCGGCCTGCGCACCCAGCACGAGCTGGCGGCGGTCCCGTCCTTCCCGCAGCGGGAGATCGAGATGGTCGGCGAGAAGATGGAGCAGCACTGGGCGGGCCTCATGCCGCTCACGTACGCGGCCTTCAACGGCAACGGCCGCGTCGCCCCGTAAGGCCGGATCGGACCCGTTCCGCACAGATGTACGGATCAAGTCCGAAGTGTCCGTATTGCGGCGTTTGGTAAAGTTCATCTAGGCTGATCAAACGGACCCGGCACTGCTTGAACCCCCGAGCAGGCAGTGCCGGGCTCCAACACCGTCATCACGTCCCCCGAGGGGACACCGCGAGCGTGGCAGCGAGTAGCGTGTTACCCATGGCTCCGATCTCGACTCCGCAGACCCCCTTCGGGCGGGTCCTCACCGCCATGATCACGCCGTTTACGGCGGATGGCGCACTTGACCTCGACGGCGCGCAGCGTCTCGCCGTCCACTTGGTGGACGCAGGCAACGACGGCCTGATCATCAACGGCACCACCGGTGAGTCTCCGACCACCACCGACGCGGAGAAAAACGACCTCGTACGAGCCGTACTCGAAGCGGTCGGTGACCGGGCCCACGTGGTCGCCGGCATCGGCACGAACGACACCCGCCACACGCTCGAGCTCGCCCGCCAGGCCGAGCGCACCGGTGCACACGGCCTGCTCGCGGTCACCCCGTACTACAGCAAGCCGCCGCAGGAGGGCCTCTTCCGGCACTTCACCGCGATCGCCGATGCCACCGAGCTGCCGGTCATGCTCTACGACATCCCCGGCCGCAGCGGTGTTCCGATCAACACCGAGACTCTGGTCCGGCTGGCCGAGCATCCCCGTATCGTGGCCAACAAGGACGCCAAGGGCGACCTCGGCCGCGCCAGCTGGGCCATCGCCCAGAGCGGCCTGGCCTGGTACTCGGGCGACGACATGCTGAACCTGCCGCTCCTGTCGGTCGGCGCGGTCGGCTTCGTCTCCGTGGTCGGCCACGTGGTCAGCCCCGAGCTCCGCACGATGCTCGAGGCGTACCTGGGCGGCGACGTCCAGAAGGCCACCGAGATCCACCAGAAGCTGCTCCCCGTTTTCACCGGCATGTTCCGCACCCAGGGTGTGATCACCACCAAGGGCGCGCTGAACCTGCAGGGTCTGCCCGCGGGCCCGCTGCGGCTCCCGCTGGTCGAGCTGACCGCCGAAGAGACGGCGCAGCTCAAGATCGATCTTGCCGCCGGCGGGGTACAGCTCTGACATCAGACTTCACAACTGAACAAGCGGCACCACACAAGACAACAGCAAGTGCACGAATGACACGCTCGCCACGTGCCCCGAGGGGACGTGGCGGGCGTGGTGAAGGAGAACCTTTTGAGCCATCCGCATCCTGAACTCGGTCCGCCGCCGAAGCTCCCCAAGGGCGGCCTCCGGGTCACCCCCCTGGGTGGCCTCGGTGAGATCGGCCGCAACATGACCGTCTTCGAGTTCGACGGCCGTCTGCTGATCGTCGACTGCGGCGTCCTCTTCCCCGAAGAGGAGCAGCCGGGCATCGACCTGATCCTGCCGGACTTCTCGTCCATCCGGGATCGCCTCGACGACATCGAGGGCATCGTCCTCACGCACGGCCACGAGGACCACATCGGCGCCGTCCCGTACCTCCTCCGGGAGAAGCCGGACATCCCGCTGATCGGCTCCAAGCTGACGCTGGCCCTCATCGAGGCGAAGCTCCAGGAGCACCGCATCCGCCCCTACACCCTCGAGGTGAAGGAAGGCGAGCGCGAGAACCTGGGCCCCTTCGACTGCGAGTTCATCGCCGTCAACCACTCCATCCCGGACGCGCTGGCCGTGGCCATCCGCACCGGTGCGGGCATGGTCGTCTGCACCGGCGACTTCAAGATGGACCAGCTGCCGCTGGACAACCGCCTCACCGACCTCCACGCCTTCGCGCGTCTGAGCGAAGAGGGCATCGACCTCCTCCTCTCGGACTCCACGAACGCCGAGGTCCCGGGCTTCGTACCGCCCGAGCGCGAGATCTCGGGCGTCCTGCGCACGGTTTTCGCGAACGCCAACAACCGGATCATCGTGGCGAGCTTCGCCAGCCACGTGCACCGGATCCAGCAGATCCTGGACGCCGCCCACGAGTACGGCCGCAGGGTCGCCTTCGTCGGCCGCTCGATGGTCCGCAACATGGGCATCGCCCGTGACCTGGGCTACCTGAAGGTCCCGGCCGGTCTCGTCGTGGACGTCAAGACCCTCGACGACCTGCCGCCCCACGAGGTCGTCCTCGTCTGCACGGGTTCCCAGGGCGAGCCGATGGCGGCCCTGTCCCGCATGGCGAACCGCGACCACCAGATCCGGATCGTCCCTGGCGACACGGTCATCTTGGCGTCGTCCCTCATCCCGGGCAACGAGAACGCGGTCTACCGCGTGATCAACGGCCTGACCCGCTGGGGCGCCAACGTCGTGCACAAGGGCAACGCCAAGGTGCACGTCTCCGGCCACGCCTCCGCCGGCGAGCTGCTGTACTTCTACAACATCTGCAAGCCGCGGAACCTGATGCCGGTCCACGGCGAATGGCGCCACCTGCGCGCCAACGCCGAGCTCGGTGCCCTGACGGGTGTACCGAAGGACCGCATCGTCATCGCCGAGGACGGCGTCGTCGTCGACCTCATCGACGGCAAGGCGCGGATCTCCGGCAAGGTCCAGGCCGGCTACGTCTACGTGGACGGCCTCTCGGTCGGCGACGTCACCGAAGCCTCGCTCAAGGACCGCAGGATCCTCGGTGACGAGGGCATCATCTCGGTCTACGTCGTGGTGGACAGCACCACGGGCAAGGTCGTCAGCGGCCCGAACATCCAGGCCCGCGGCTCCGGCATCGAGGACTCGGCCTTCAACGCGGTCCTGCCGAAGATCGAGGAAGCCATCGCCCGCGCAGCGGCCGACGGCGTCGCCGAGCCGCACCAGATCCAGCAGCTCATCCGCCGCACGATGGGCAAGTGGGTCTCGGACGGCTACCGCCGCCGCCCGATGATCCTCCCGGTCGTCGTCGAGGTCTGACCCTCGCCGTAGCGACATCACTGGAGCGGGGCAACCGGATTTGCATCCGGGGGCCCCGCTCCAGTACGTTTACGTCTCCACCCCGCACGACACCCCGGCACACACGTGTGCCCGGCCATGTCACGCGGGCGGGTGGGAATCCAGACCTGGGAAACCTGATAAAGTCTGGCTCGCCCGAAAGGGAATGGCTCTCCAATGGCCGTCCAATTCAATTCCAAGGCCCGAAACGGCCCGGAAAAGATCTGGTAGAGTTGGAATCGCCGGAAAGGGAAACGCGAAAGCGAAGAACTGGAAAGCGAAACCCGCTGACTGGGAATCGGACACGAAAGAGTCTGATAGAGTCGGAGACACAAGAACGAAGGAAGCGCCCGGAGGAAAGCCCGAGAGGGTGAGTACAAAGGAAGCGTCCGTTCCTTGAGAACTCAACAGCGTGCCAAAAATCAACGCCAAAAAGTTGATACCCCGTCCACCTCGGTGGATGAGGTTCCTTTGAAAAAAGACCTGTGAGGTCGCGGTTCTGCCGTGATGCTTGCAGGCAATTACACAGCGAGGACGCAGTGGACGGTCGGTCTTATTCCGACATGACTGTCCCGCTCTAAGTGCGTGTGCACCCGATTACGGGTAAACATTCATGGAGAGTTTGATCCTGGCTCAGGACGAACGCTGGCGGCGTGCTTAACACATGCAAGTCGAACGATGAAGCCCTTCGGGGTGGATTAGTGGCGAACGGGTGAGTAACACGTGGGCAATCTGCCCTTCACTCTGGGACAAGCCCTGGAAACGGGGTCTAATACCGGATAACACTCCTGCCTGCATGGGCGGGGGTTAAAAGCTCCGGCGGTGAAGGATGAGCCCGCGGCCTATCAGCTTGTTGGTGGGGTAATGGCCCACCAAGGCGACGACGGGTAGCCGGCCTGAGAGGGCGACCGGCCACACTGGGACTGAGACACGGCCCAGACTCCTACGGGAGGCAGCAGTGGGGAATATTGCACAATGGGCGAAAGCCTGATGCAGCGACGCCGCGTGAGGGATGACGGCCTTCGGGTTGTAAACCTCTTTCAGCAGGGAAGAAGCGAAAGTGACGGTACCTGCAGAAGAAGCGCCGGCTAACTACGTGCCAGCAGCCGCGGTAATACGTAGGGCGCAAGCGTTGTCCGGAATTATTGGGCGTAAAGAGCTCGTAGGCGGCTTGTCACGTCGGATGTGAAAGCCCGAGGCTTAACCTCGGGTCTGCATTCGATACGGGCTAGCTAGAGTGTGGTAGGGGAGATCGGAATTCCTGGTGTAGCGGTGAAATGCGCAGATATCAGGAGGAACACCGGTGGCGAAGGCGGATCTCTGGGCCATTACTGACGCTGAGGAGCGAAAGCGTGGGGAGCGAACAGGATTAGATACCCTGGTAGTCCACGCCGTAAACGTTGGGAACTAGGTGTTGGCGACATTCCACGTCGTCGGTGCCGCAGCTAACGCATTAAGTTCCCCGCCTGGGGAGTACGGCCGCAAGGCTAAAACTCAAAGGAATTGACGGGGGCCCGCACAAGCAGCGGAGCATGTGGCTTAATTCGACGCAACGCGAAGAACCTTACCAAGGCTTGACATATACCGGAAAGCATTAGAGATAGTGCCCCCCTTGTGGTCGGTATACAGGTGGTGCATGGCTGTCGTCAGCTCGTGTCGTGAGATGTTGGGTTAAGTCCCGCAACGAGCGCAACCCTTGTCCTGTGTTGCCAGCATGCCCTTCGGGGTGATGGGGACTCACAGGAGACCGCCGGGGTCAACTCGGAGGAAGGTGGGGACGACGTCAAGTCATCATGCCCCTTATGTCTTGGGCTGCACACGTGCTACAATGGCCGGTACAATGAGCTGCGATACCGTGAGGTGGAGCGAATCTCAAAAAGCCGGTCTCAGTTCGGATTGGGGTCTGCAACTCGACCCCATGAAGTCGGAGTTGCTAGTAATCGCAGATCAGCATTGCTGCGGTGAATACGTTCCCGGGCCTTGTACACACCGCCCGTCACGTCACGAAAGTCGGTAACACCCGAAGCCGGTGGCCCAACCCGTAAGGGAGGGAGCTGTCGAAGGTGGGACTGGCGATTGGGACGAAGTCGTAACAAGGTAGCCGTACCGGAAGGTGCGGCTGGATCACCTCCTTTCTAAGGAGCACAGTACCGATTGCAGACAAACGTTCTGCACGGTCAGCTCAGGGTGGAACGTTGATTAGTTGGCACGGTTTCCAAAACCTTCTGTGAGTACTGCTTCGGCGTGGAAAACAGTGAGTGTGGCGGGGATCGTGCTTGGCACGTTGTTGGGTATCTGAGGGTACGGCCGTAAGGTCATGCCTTCTGCGATGCCGGCCCCAGTGAACTCGCCAGCTTGTCTGGTGGGGTGATGGGTGGCTGGTCGTTGCTTGAGAACTACACAGTGGACGCGAGCATCTGTAGGCCAAGTTTTTAAGGGCGCACGGTGGATGCCTTGGCACCAGGAACCGATGAAGGACGTGAGAGGCCGCGATAGGCCCCGGGGAGCTGCCAACTGAGCTTTGATCCGGGGGTGTCCGAATGGGGAAACCCGGCAGTCGTCATGGGCTGTCACCCACTGCTGAACACATAGGCAGTGTGGAGGGAACGCGGGGAAGTGAAACATCTCAGTACCCGCAGGAAGAGAAAACAACCGTGATTCCGGGAGTAGTGGCGAGCGAAACCGGATCAGGCCAAACCGTATGCGTGTGATACCCGGCAGGGGTTGCGCATGCGGGGTTGTGGGAATTCTTTTGATCGGTCTGCCGGCCGGTCGGCGAGTCAGAAACCGTTGATGTAGTCGAAGGACATGCGAAAGGTCCGGCGTAGAGGGTAAGACCCCCGTAGACGAAACATCAGCGGCTTGCTTAAGAATCTCCCAAGTAGCACGGGGCCCGAGAAATCCCGTGTGAATCTGGCGGGACCACCCGCTAAGCCTAAATATTCCCTGGTGACCGATAGCGGATAGTACCGTGAGGGAATGGTGAAAAGTACCGCGGGAGCGGAGTGAAATAGTACCTGAAACCGTGTGCCTACAAGCCGTGGGAGCGTCGCCGTTATTCTTCGGAATAACGGTCGTGACTGCGTGCCTTTTGAAGAATGAGCCTGCGAGTTAGCGGTGTGTAGCGAGGTTAACCCGTGTGGGGAAGCCGTAGCGAAAGCGAGTCCGAATAGGGCGATTGAGTTGCACGCTCTAGACCCGAAGCGGAGTGATCTAGCCATGGGCAGGTTGAAGCGGAGGTAAGACTTCGTGGAGGACCGAACCCACCAGGGTTGAAAACCTGGGGGATGACCTGTGGTTAGGGGTGAAAGGCCAATCAAACTCCGTGATAGCTGGTTCTCCCCGAAATGCATTTAGGTGCAGCGTCACGTGTTTCTTGCCGGAGGTAGAGCACTGGATAGGCGATGGGCCCTACCGGGTTACTGACCTTAGCCAAACTCCGAATGCCGGTAAGTGAGAGCGTGGCAGTGAGACTGTGGGGGATAAGCTCCATGGTCGAGAGGGAAACAGCCCAGAGCATCGACTAAGGCCCCTAAGCGTACGCTAAGTGGGAAAGGATGTGGAGTCGCAGAGACAACCAGGAGGTTGGCTTAGAAGCAGCCACCCTTGAAAGAGTGCGTAATAGCTCACTGGTCAAGTGATTCCGCGCCGACAATGTAGCGGGGCTCAAGCGTACCGCCGAAGTCGTGTCATTGCAGCAATAGGGCCAACGCCCGCTGTGATGGGTAGGGGAGCGTCGTGTGCCGGGTGAAGCAGCAGCGGAAGCTAGTTGTGGACGGTTCACGAGTGAGAATGCAGGCATGAGTAGCGATACACACGTGAGAAACGTGTGCGCCGATTGACTAAGGGTTCCTGGGTCAAGCTGATCTGCCCAGGGTAAGTCGGGACCTAAGGCGAGGCCGACAGGCGTAGTCGATGGACAACCGGTTGATATTCCGGTACCCGCTTTGAAACGCCCAATATCGAATCAGGCGATGCTAAGTCCGTGAAGCCGTTCCGGACCCTTCGGGGAAAGGAAAGTGGTGGAGCCGACGAACCAGACTTGTAGTAGGTAAGCGATGGGGTGACGCAGGAAGGTAGTCCAGCCCGGGCGGTGGTAGTCCCGGGGTAAGGGTGTAGGCCGAGGGGTAGGCAAATCCGTCCCTCATATAAGGCTGAGACCTGATGCCGAGCCGATTGTGGTGAAGTGGATGATCCTATGCTGTCGAGAAAAGCCTCTAGCGAGTTTCATGGCGGCCCGTACCCTAAACCGACTCAGGTGGTCAGGTAGAGAATACCGAGGCGTTCGGGTGAACTATGGTTAAGGAACTCGGCAAAATGCCCCCGTAACTTCGGGAGAAGGGGGGCCATCACTGGTGATCGGATTTACTCCGTGAGCTGGGGGTGGCCGCAGAGACCAGCGAGAAGCGACTGTTTACTAAAAACACAGGTCCGTGCGAAGCCGTAAGGCGATGTATACGGACTGACGCCTGCCCGGTGCTGGAACGTTAAGGGGACCGGTTAGTCACATTTCGGTGTGGCGAAGCTGAGAACTTAAGCGCCAGTAAACGGCGGTGGTAACTATAACCATCCTAAGGTAGCGAAATTCCTTGTCGGGTAAGTTCCGACCTGCACGAATGGCGTAACGACTTCTCGACTGTCTCAACCATAGGCCCGGTGAAATTGCACTACGAGTAAAGATGCTCGTTTCGCGCAGCAGGACGGAAAGACCCCGGGACCTTTACTATAGTTTGATATTGGTGTTCGGTTCGGCTTGTGTAGGATAGGTGGGAGACTTTGAAGCTGTGACGCCAGTCATGGTGGAGTCGCCGTTGAAATACCACTCTGGTCGTGCTGGATGTCTAACCTCGGTCCGTGATCCGGATCAGGGACAGTGTCTGATGGGTAGTTTAACTGGGGCGGTTGCCTCCCAAAAAGTAACGGAGGCGCCCAAAGGTTCCCTCAGCCTGGTTGGCAATCAGGTGTTGAGTGTAAGTGCACAAGGGAGCTTGACTGTGAGACCGACGGGTCGAGCAGGGACGAAAGTCGGGACTAGTGATCCGGCGGTGGCTTGTGGAAGCGCCGTCGCTCAACGGATAAAAGGTACCCCGGGGATAACAGGCTGATCTTCCCCAAGAGTCCATATCGACGGGATGGTTTGGCACCTCGATGTCGGCTCGTCGCATCCTGGGGCTGGAGTCGGTCCCAAGGGTTGGGCTGTTCGCCCATTAAAGCGGTACGCGAGCTGGGTTTAGAACGTCGTGAGACAGTTCGGTCCCTATCCGCTGTGCGCGTAGGAATATTGAGAAGGGCTGTCCCTAGTACGAGAGGACCGGGACGGACGAACCTCTGGTGTGCCAGTTGTCCTGCCAAGGGCATGGCTGGTTGGCTACGTTCGGGAGGGATAACCGCTGAAAGCATCTAAGCGGGAAGCCTGCTTCAAGATGAGTATTCCCACCTCCTTGAGAGGGTAAGGCTCCCAGTAGACGACTGGGTTGATAGGCCAGATGTGGAAGCCCGGTAACGGGTGGAGCTGACTGGTACTAATAGGCCGAGGGCTTGTCCTCAGTTGCTCGCGTCCACTGTGTTAGTTCTGAAGTAACGAACTGTGTTCATATCCGGTTGGTTAACTTCATAGTGTTTCGGTGGTCATAGCGTTAGGGAAACGCCCGGTTTACATTCCGAACCCGGAAGCTAAGCCTTTCAGCGCCGATGGTACTGCAGGGGGGACCCTGTGGGAGAGTAGGACGCCGCCGAACAACCCGCCCTTTTAGCTCAGTCGGTAGAGCGTCTCCATGGTAAGGAGAAGGTCAACGGTTCGATTCCGTTAAAGGGCTCCAAGAGAGAAGGCCCCCGCCATTGGCGGGGGCCTTTTTGCGTTCCGGGGTATTCTTCTCGCTGATCTTGAGAGCTGTTCCACGGGGAGGAATGTCATGTCGAGTCAGATGACGGCCGAGGCCGAGTTCGAACGTGCCTGGGGCGACGCGCGGTACACCCGGGTGGTTCTGCCGCCCGTGGACGTGAACCGGATCCTGGGGGAGCGGTACACCGCGCCGGAGCCGGTGGCCCTGGACCGGGTCGAGCTCTGGGACATGGAAGTGCGGAAGGCCGGCAACCCCGGCGCCTTCATTCCGAACGTCGTCAAGGAGGGGACCGTCTCCGCCTGGGTTCCGGGCCGGGAGGGCGAGGAGCTGGGGGCCGCGTTTTTGAGGCAGTCGCAGCAGAGGCTGTGGCTCCAGCCCGAGGAGTACGGGCTCGTACTCGAAGAGACGTACCTCAACCACGACCGTCAGGTGGTCACCTTCCTCGGCCGGGAGAGCTTCCCCGACGCCCGGGGCGATCTCCTGCACGCGGCCGGGACCCAGCCGTTGTTCCACGTACAGCACGGTGTCGAGGGCGCCGATGGGCAGCCGCTCAACACCTGGCGGATCGTCCTGCTCACCGATGGGCCCGACGACCGGCTGGTGAAGGTCTTCGAGCGGATGGCGGCCGATCCGTGGCTGCCCGAGTTCGTGGAGCTCTACGTTCAGGACGTGCTCGGGATCCCCCTGACGCGTCGGGACGACGTCTGAGGGACGGGAAAGGCCTCCGCCGGTCGGCGGAGGCCTTTTGTATTTCACCTCAGCCCGAGGGCGGCGGCGTCGAGGAAGGCGCCGACCGCCTCCTCGAACCGGGCCTCGATCGCGATGACCGCCCGGCGGTCGTCCGCATGCTTGATCTCGCCGAGCGTGGTGGATATCGCCGTCATGAAGGGGCGCAGGACCGGGTCTTCCGCGACCAGGCGGAGGTGGAACACCGTGGTTTCGGCGGCGGCGCCGAGGCGGTCGCTCTCCAACTGGGCCGCCAGCACGGTTTCCTCGTCGCGCGGGTCCGCCCGGCGGCGGAACCACAGGGTGATCTGAGCCCGCTTGAGCTCGGTGACCGCGCCGGCGTAGGCGCTGTAGGCCGACAGGCGTTCCTGGCGCAGGCGTTCCTCCCGGGCCTCGGCCCGGGTGCGCGCCGCGGCCCGGCGCTGGAAGGCGTACGTGCTCCACGAGCCGATGAGGGTGCCGATCACGGCGACCACGCTGGCGAGAACGGTAATCACGGGGCGAGTCGACCACAGGCGGCTCCGGCCGGCTAGGGGGCCGGGGGCGGATCAGGCGGGCTGGTCGCCTTCGCGCTGGCGGGGGACGCGGAACGTGAGGATGGCCATGTCGTCCGAGGCCGGTTCGGCGGCGAAGCGCTCCACGGCGCGCAGCACCCGGGAGGCCACCGCGCCGGCCGTGAGCCCCGTACACGTGCTGAGGACCTCGGTGAGGCCGTCGTCGCCGAGCATGCGGGTGCCCTCGCGGCGTTCGGTGATCCCGTCCGTGACGCAGAGCAGGACGTCGCCCGGGTCCAGGGTCAGGGTCTGCTCGTAGAGCTCGAGGTCCTCGAGGACGCCCAGGAGGGGCTGCGGCTCGGCGGCCGGGAGGACCTCGCCGTTGGGGCGCAGGCGCAGCGGGAGCGGGTGGCCGGCGCAGACCACCTTCATGTGGGCGCTGCCGTCGGGCTGGGGGTGGAGCTCTCCGTAGAGGAGGGTGAGGAAGCGGCTGCGGTCGCCCTCGTCGAGGATCGCGGCGTTGAGGCGTTCCAGGACGGCCGGGCCGCCGAGGCCCTCGCGGGCCAGGAGGCGCAGGGCGTGGCGGGCCAGGCCGGTGACGGCGGCCGCCTCGGGGCCCGTACCGCAGACGTCGCCGATGGCGAATCCGTAGACGCCGGGGCGGATCGGGAAGACGTCGTAGAAGTCGCCGCCGACCTCGTTGCCCTCACCGGCGGCGCGGTAGATGACCTCGACCTCCATGCCGGGGATGGCGGGGGAGTCGGGCGGCAGCAGGCTGCGCTGGAGGGAGCGGCTGATGGCGGTGCGCTCGGAGTAGAGGCGGGCGTTGTCCAGGGCGAGGGCGGCGCGGCGCGAGAGGTCCTCGGCGAGTTCGAGGATCTCCTGGCGGAAGTGCTCCTCGGAGGGCTTGCCGAGGGTCAGCATGCCGATGACGCGGTTGCGGGCGAGGAGGGGGAGGACGACGGTTTCGCCGCCCACCGCCAGGGTGGTCGCCGGCCAGGGGCGGGCTCCGGCCTCGCGGACCGGTTCGGGCGGACTGACCTGCGAGAGCAGGTCCTTGAGGCCGTCGATGCGCTCCTCGTCCTCGTGCAGGACGTAGGAGAGGTACGGGTCGGAGGCGGGGTCGGCGATCGTGTAGACGGCGCACCAGGTGGCGAGGGTGGGGACGGTCATCTGGGCCATGAGGGCCAGGGTCTGGTCCCGGTCGAGGGTGCCGGCGAGCAGGTCGGAAGCTTCGACGAGGAAGGAGAGGGAGCCGCGGCGCAGCCGTTCGAGCTCGCCGAGGCGGGCCGATTCCACGGCGAGGGCGATGCGGTCGGCGGCGAACTGGAGGCGCAGGGCGTCGTCGTTGGAGTAGCGGCCGGAGGATTCGGTGGCGACGCCCAGGGAGCCGGTGAGGCGGCCTTCGACCTTGAGGGGCACGGTGACGGCGGAGCGCATGCCGGTGGATTCCAGCAGCGGGACGGCTCCGGGGACCACGAAGAGGTCGTCGTGGACGGCGGGCATCCGGGCGCTGCCCCACCGGTTGGTACCGGCTTCGATGGGGACGCGGGCGAAGCGCTGGCGGGTGGAGGGCAGTCCGGTGGTGGCGCGGACCTCCAGCTCGGTCTCGTCGTCGGTGGCGAGGAGGAGGAAGGCGGAGTCGGCGTCGAGGAGGTCGCGGGCGCGCTCCACGGTGCGCTGGAGGAGGCCGTCGAGGTCGTCGGGGGCGGGGGAGCCGATGAAGATCTCGAAGGGGTCCGCGGGGCGGGGCTCGGAGAGGTGGCCGGCGTCGGCGGGGACCCGGACGGGACTCATGAGCAGGGCGCGCTCGTCGTCGTGGACGAGGAGGCAGACGATGGAGGGCTCGCCGTGGGCATCGCGGACCCGCAGGTGGGAGGCGTAGACGGGGATGACCCGGCCGTCGGCGCCGCGGATGCCGTAGCTGCCCTCCCAGCGGGACAGGCGCAGGGCCTCGGCGATGCCGGTCCCGGTGCCGGGGGTCTGCGGCCAGGCGGCGAGCTCGGCCAGCGGGCGGCCGACGGCCTTCTCCGCGGGGTGGCCGAAGATGATCTCGGCGTCCTCGTTCCAGCCGCAGACGGTGTCGGTGGCGTCGACCTGGACGACGGCGACGCGGACCCGGCTGTCGGCGAGGGGCAGCAGCTGGTCGGGGACCACCGGGCCCGCGGAGCGGGTACCGACCGGACGGTCCGGCATGTCGAGACGGAACCACACGTGTTTGTGCGCGGCCGTGTACTCGACGCCCCAGCGGGTGGCGAGGGCGGCGCAGAGCATCAGCCCGCGGCCGTTCTCGCGGTCCGGGTCGGCGTACGGGCGCTCGCCGGGGAGGTGGAGCGGGAGCTCGCGCTCCGGGTACCGGTCGGCGACCTCGACCCGTACGCCGTCCTCGGTGCGCAGGCACAGGACTTCGGCGCGGGTGCCGGCGTGGACCACGGCGTTGGTGACGAGCTCGCTGGTGAGGACCACCGCGTCGTCGATGATGTCCGCGAAGCCCCACCCCTGGAGGGTGTCGCGGACGAACGCGCGGGCGGCGGCGACCGAGCGCCCTTGTGGATCAAAACTGGCAGCCGCCCGTGCCGTGATCACGAGTCTCCTTCGACGCGGTGGACATCGGATGCCAGGTTACTTACCTTCGCGCTCGCCATGGTGCCGTCGTCGGGGAATCCACCCGCAGGGTACGGCCGGTGTGCGATGGTGCCGGAGTGTTATGGCCGGGTTAGGTCGGGGTGAAACACTGGGCAGGCTCGGAGTCAGGTAGTTGATGGGCGCAGCGTAAACGAGCGCGGCGTGATGAGCGAAGCGTCCGGTGGAGTGGAACAGTGGTCGACCCTTTCGGGAGGGACACGGTGGAGTCTGGCGCGGCGGTGCGGCGTACGGGAACGCGCCCTAAGGGCGGACGGTCCCGGCGGGGCGGCACGACGGAAGTTGATACCGCGGCACTGAACAGGCTGCTCACGGCCTTGGTGTCGATGCGGGACGGGAATTTCCGCAAGCGGCTGACGGTGTCCGGCGAAGGCGTGATGGCGGAGATCGCCGCCGTCTACAACGAGGTCGCCGACCGCAATCTCCACCTGACCGGGGAGCTGTCCCGGGTGCGGCGGATGGTGGGCCGTGAGGGCAAGCTGAGCGAACGGCTGGAAACAGGTGCCTGCGAGGGCTCCTGGGCGGCCGCGATCGATGCCTCGAACCAGCTGGTGGACGACCTGGCCAGGCCGGTGTCCGAGGTGGGCCGGGTGCTGTCGGCGGTCGCCGAGGGTGACCTCGACCAGCGGATGGACCTGCGGACCCAGGCCGCCGAGGGGGCCGGGCATCCGCTGCGCGGGGAGTTCCTGAAGGTCGGCCGGACGGTCAACAACCTGGTCGACCAGCTCTCCGCGTTCACCGACGAGGTGACGCGGGTGGCGCTGGAGGTGGGCACCGAGGGCAAGCTCGGCGGCCAGGCTCAGGTGCGCGGAATGTCCGGATCCTGGAAGGATCTGACCGACTCCGTCAACACGATGGCGTACCGGCTCACCGCCCAGGTGCGTGACATCGCCCTCGTGACGACGGCGGTGGCGAAGGGCGATCTCTCGCGCAAGGTCACGGTGCACGTGGCCGGCGAGATGCTCCAGCTGAAGAACACCGTCAACACGATGGTGGACCAGCTGTCCTCGTTCTCTTCCGAGGTCACCAGGGTGGCCAGGGAAGTGGGTACGGAGGGCGAGCTCGGCGGTCAGGCGAAGGTGCCCGGAGTCGCGGGCGTCTGGAAGGACTTGACCGACTCCGTCAACACGATGGCCGGCAACCTGACGGCCCAGGTGCGCGGGATCGCGCAGGTCACCACGGCGGTGGCCAACGGCGACCTGTCGCAGAAGGTCCGGGTCAGTGCGCGCGGCGAGGTCGCGCAGCTGGCCGAAACGATCAACCAGATGACCGAGACGCTACGGACCTTCGCGGACGAGGTCACGCGCGTGGCCAGCGAGGTCGGGGCGAAGGGCCTGCTCGGCGGGCAGGCGCAGGTGCCGGGCGCGGCCGGGACGTGGAAGGACCTCACCGACTCGGTGAACACGGTCTTCCGCAACCTCACCACGCAGGTGCGCGACATCGCCCAGGTGACGACGGCGGTGGCCAACGGCGACCTGTCGCAGAAGGTCACCGTGAACGTCGCGGGCGAGATGCTGGAGTTGAAGAACACCGTCAACACGATGGTGGACCAGCTCCAGTCCTTCGGTGCCGAAGTGACGCGCGTGGCCCGTGAGGTCGGCGTGGAGGGTGAACTGGGCGGCCAGGCGCAGGTGCCGGGCGCGGCAGGGACCTGGAAGGACCTCACCGACTCGGTGAACACCGCCTTCCGCAACCTCACCGGTCAGGTCCGCAACATCGCCCAGGTGACGACGGCGGTGGCCAACGGCGACCTGTCGCAGAAGGTCACGGTCGACGTCTCCGGCGAGATGCTCCAGCTGAAGAACACCGTGAACACGATGGTGGACCAGCTGTCCTCCTTCGCCGACCAGGTCACGAGGATGGCCCGGGACGTGGGCACCGAGGGTCGGCTCGGCGGCCAGGCGCGGGTCGAGGGGGTGTCCGGCACCTGGAAGGAGCTCACCGACTCCGTCAACTTCATGGCCGGGAACCTGACCTCCCAGGTGCGTCAGATCGCCCAGGTGACCACGGCGGTGGCCCGCGGTGACCTCTCCCAGAAGATCGACGTGGACGCCCGCGGCGAGATCCTGGAGCTGAAGAACACCATCAACACGATGGTCGACCAGCTCTCGGCCTTCGCCGAGCAGGTGACCCGGGTGGCCCGGGACGTGGGCACGGAGGGCCGGCTCGGCGGCCAGGCGCAGGTGCCGGGCGTGGCCGGGGTCTGGCGCGATCTGACGGATTCGGTGAACGGCATGGCCGGGAACCTCACCGGTCAGGTCCGCAACATCGCGCAGGTCGCGACGGCGGTGGCCCGCGGCGACCTGTCGCAGAAGATCGAGGTGGACGCCCGTGGGGAGATCCTGGAGCTGAAGAACACCCTCAACACGATGGTGGACCAGCTCTCGAACTTCGCGGAGCAGGTGACCCGGGTGGCCCGTGAGGTGGGCACCGAGGGGATCCTGGGCGGCCAGGCGGAGGTGAAGGGGGTCTCCGGCACCTGGAAGGACCTCACCCAGTCGGTCAACTTCATGGCGAACAACCTGACCTCCCAGGTGCGCAACATCGCCGAGGTCACCACGGCCGTGGCGACGGGAGACCTCTCCAAGAAGATCACTGTCGATGCCAAGGGCGAGATCCTGGAGCTCGTCACCACCGTGAACACGATGGTCGACCAGCTGTCCTCGTTCGCGGAGCAGGTGACCCGGGTGGCCCGCGAGGTGGGCTCGGAGGGCATCCTCGGCGGGCAGGCGCGGGTGCGCGGGGTGACGGGCATCTGGAAGGACCTGACCGACAACGTCAACCTGATGGCCAACAACCTCACTTCGCAGGTCCGCAACATCTCCCAGGTCTCCTCGGCGGTCGCCAACGGCGATCTGACGAAGAAGGTCACCGTCGAGGCGCGCGGCGAGGTCGCGCAGCTCGCCGACACCGTGAACACGATGGTCAAGACCCTGTCCTCGTTCGCGGACGAGGTCACCAGGGTGGCCCGCGAGGTGGGTACGGAAGGCCGCCTGGGCGGCCAGGCGCACGTGCCGGGGGTCTCCGGGACGTGGAAGGACCTCACCGATTCGGTGAACTTCATGGCCTCCAACCTCACCGGGCAGGTGCGCCAGATCGCCATGGTCACGACCGCCATCGCCAAGGGCGACATGACCAAGAAGATCGACATCGACGCGCGCGGCGAGATCCTGGAGCTCAAGACCACCATCAACACGATGGTCGACCAGCTGTCCTCCTTCGCCGACCAGGTGACCCGGGTGGCCCGCGAGGTGGGCACGGAGGGCATCCTCGGCGGCCAGGCACGGGTCCGGGACGTCGACGGCACCTGGCGGGACCTGACCGAGTCCGTGAACGAGATGGCCGGGAACCTCACCCGGCAGGTCCGCGCCATCGCGGCCGTGGCCACGGCGGTGACCCGCGGCGACCTCAACCTCAAGATCGACGTGGACGCCGCCGGGGAGATCCAGGTCCTCCAGGACAACCTCAACACGATGATCGCGAACCTGCGCGACACCACCCTGGCCAACAAGGAGCAGGACTGGCTCAAGGGCAACCTCGCCCGGATCTCCGGCCTGATGCAGGGCCGCCGCGAGCTGGACGACGTGGCCTCGCTGATCATGAGCGAGCTGACCCCCGTGGTCTCCGCGCAGCACGGCGCCTTCTTCCTGGCGCTGCCGGCCGGGGGCACCACCGAGATCGGGACGGAGGGGGGCGCCGAGGGCTCGTACGAACTGCGGATGCGCGGGAGCTACGCGTACGCCGGCGGCCAGATGCCCATCTCCTTCCGGCCGGGGGAGGGGCTGATCGGGACGGTCGCCGACCAGAAGCGGACGATCCTCATCGAGAACACCCCGCCCGGCTACCTGAAGATCTCCTCGGGGCTCGGCGAGGCCCCGCCGGCGCACGTGATCGTGCTGCCGGTCCTCTTCGAGGGGAAGGTGCTCGGCGTCATCGAGCTGGCCTCCTTCCAGCCCTTCACGCAGATCCAGAAGGACTTCCTCAGCCAGATCGCCGAGATGATCGGTACGAGCGTCAACACCATCTCCGTCAACTCCAAGACGGAGGTGCTCCTCAAGCAGTCGCAGGAGATGACCGAGCAGCTGCGCGAGCGCTCCGACGAGCTGGAGAACCGGCAGAAGGCCCTGCAGGCCGCCAACGCCGAACTGGAGGAGAAGGCCGAGCTGCTGGCCAGGCAGAACCGGGACATCGAGGTGAAGAACACCGAGATCGAGGAGGCCCGCCAGGTCCTGGAGGAGCGCGCCGAGCAGCTCGCGGTCTCGATGCGCTACAAGTCCGAGTTCCTGGCGAACATGTCGCACGAGCTGCGGACCCCGCTCAACTCCCTGCTGATCCTGGCCAAGCTGCTCGCCGACAACGCGGACGAGAACCTCTCGCCGAAGCAGGTGGAGTTCGCCGAGACCATCCACGGGGCCGGCTCCGACCTGCTCCAGCTGATCAACGACATCCTCGACCTGTCGAAGGTCGAGGCGGGCAAGATGGACGTCTCGCCGACCCGGATCGCGCTGGTCCAGCTCGTCGACTACGTGGAGGCCACCTTCCGGCCGCTGACCGCGGAGAAGGGGCTGGACTTCTCGGTACGGGTCTCCCCGGAGCTCCCGGCCACCCTGCACACCGACGAGCAGCGGCTGCTCCAGGTGCTGCGCAACCTGCTGTCGAACGCGGTGAAGTTCACCGACACCGGGGCGGTGGAGCTGGTGATCCGGCCCGCCGGAGCCGATGTTCCCATCGCCATCCGCGAGCAGCTGCTGGAGGCCGGTTCGCTGCGCGAGGCGGACGCCGACCTGATCGCCTTCTCGGTGACCGACACCGGGATCGGGATCGCCGCGAGCAAGATGCTGGTGATCTTCGAGGCGTTCAAACAGGCGGACGGAACCACCAGCCGCAAGTACGGCGGCACCGGCCTCGGGCTGTCCATCAGCCGGGAGATCGCCCGGCTGCTGGGCGGGGAGATCCACGCGGCGAGCGAGCCGGGCCGCGGGTCGACCTTCACGCTGTACCTGCCGCTGAACCCGAGCGAGCTGCCCCCGCAGGGGTACGCGCCGCCCGCGCCCGGCGGCGCGCGCGCCGAGCTGTACCGCAGGCCGGCCGCCGAGGCCGCGCGGCCCGCGCTGCCGGCGGCCCCGGCCGAGCAGGGCCCCGTAGCGCCCGCGCAGCCGTTGGCGGCGCCGCGGGCCGGGGAACCGGCCGGGCAGGGGTCCTCGGCGCTGTTCCGGCGGCGGCGCAAGGCCCTGAGCGAGCCGCTGCTGAGGGCGGAGGTGCCGGGGCAGGGCGATGCGGAGGCCTGGGCGATCGACGAGCCGCTGCCGGTGGCGCCGCGGACGTACGACTTCCACGGCGAGCGGGTGCTGATCGTGGACGACGACGTGCGCAACGTCTTCGCGCTGACCAGCGTGCTGGAACAGCACGGGCTGGCGGTGCTGTACGCGGAGAACGGCCGGGAGGGCATCGAGGTCCTGGAGCAGCACGACGACGTGGCGCTCGTTCTGATGGACATCATGATGCCGGAGATGGACGGGTACGCGACGACCTCGGCGATCCGGCGGATGCCGCAGTTCGAGGGGCTGCCGATCATCGCGCTGACGGCGAAGGCGATGAAGGGGGACCGGGAGAAGGCGATCGAGTCCGGTGCCTCGGACTATGTGACCAAGCCGGTCGAACCCGACTACCTACTGACGGTCATGGAAGGGCATATGCGGGGCAAGTGAGACGTGAGCGGGCGGGCGGGGAGGGACTCGCGAGGGAACCTTCTGCCCTCCCGCCACGTTTCCGCTTCGTGCGCAGTGACATCTTGGTGACAGGGTGTGGCGATCTCGGGACTGGGGCTACGATGACCGGCACAAGGACGGACGGCGCAAGGATGCCGTCCTCTGGGGCGGGGCCCGGCGCACAGGCCGGTGCCTGGAGCCGGGGAGGCCCCATGCCGGGGCGAGGAGGACAGGGCATGGTGCAGAAGGCCAAGATCCTCCTGGTCGACGACAGGCCGGAGAATCTGCTGGCGCTGGAGGCCATCCTCTCCGCGCTCGATCAGACACTGGTCCGGGCGTCGTCGGGGGAGGAAGCGCTCAAGGCGCTGCTGACGGACGACTTCGCGGTCATCCTGCTGGACGTGCAGATGCCGGGCATGGACGGTTTCGAGACGGCCGCGCACATCAAGCGGCGGGAGCGGACCCGGGACATCCCGATCATCTTCCTGACCGCGATCAACCACGGTCCGCACCACACCTTCCGCGGGTACGCGGCGGGCGCGGTGGACTACATCTCGAAGCCCTTCGACCCGTGGGTGCTGCGGGCCAAGGTCTCGGTGTTCGTGGAGCTCTACACGAAGAACTGCCAACTGCGCGAGCAGGCGGCGCTGCTGAGGCTCCAGCTGGAGGGCGGCAGCTCCAACGGCGCGGTGGACGGCTCCAAGGAGACGGCCGGGCTGCTGGCCGAGCTCTCCGCGCGGCTCGCCGCGGTGGAGGAGCAGGCGGAGGCGCTGACCAAGCAGCTCGGCGAGGAAGCCGCCGATCCCTCGGTGGTGGCCACGGCGGCCCACTTGGAGCGCAAGCTCACCGGACTGCGGCGGGCGCTCGACGCGCTGGAGCCGGGGACCGGGAGCGGGGCGCCCGTGCTGCCCGCGCAGGGCTGAGGGCCCGCGGGACCCGTGGCCCGCGCAGGGTGAGGGGCTGCGGGTTTCCGTAGGGGGCCGCCCGTCCACCCGCTTGGCGGGCCGTCAGGTCTGGCGGTACGTCAAAGCGGGGCCACAGGCGGCGACACGAACGGGTGAAGCGGTGGGCACGCGTGTCCACCGGCACGCACACCGGTAACCTCGGGCCCATGGCCTCAAGTACGTCCGGTAAGGGTTCCCAGAGCACGGCGGGCACCGCGAAGGGCCGCACGGGCCGTACGACGGCGCCGGCGAAGAAGGCAGCCCCCGCTCGCAAACCGCCCGCCAAGAAGGCCGCGGCCGCCACCAGGCGCGCCCCGGTCAAGAAGGTCGCGCCCAAACCCGCGCCGTCCCCCACCGGGGGAGTGCTGCGGCTGGTGCGCGCCGTCTGGCTGGGCCTCGCGCACGCGGTCGGTGCGGTCTTCCGCGGTATCGGCCAGGGTGCGAAGAACCTCGACCCCGCCCACCGCAAGGACGGCCTCGCGCTGCTGCTGCTCGGGCTCGCGCTGATCGTCGCCGCCGGGACCTGGTCGAACCTGAGCGGGCCCGTCGGGGACCTGGTCACCATGCTGGTCACCGGCGCCTTCGGGCGGCTCGACCTGCTCGTGCCGATCCTGCTCGGCGTCATGGCGGTACGTTTCATCCGCCATCCCGAACAGGCCGACGCCAACGGCCGCATCGGGATCGGGCTCTCCGCGCTGGTCATCGGAGTGCTGGGGCTCGTGCACATCGCCTGCGGAGCCCCCGGGCGCGACGAGGGCACCACCGCCATGCAGAACGCGGGCGGGCTGATCGGCTGGGGCGCTTCGAAGCCGCTGATCTTCACGATGGGCGCGCCGCTGGCCGTGCCGATGCTGGTGCTGCTCACCGTCTTCGGCCTGCTGGTGGTCACCGCCACCCCGGTCAACGCGATCCCGCGGCGGCTGCGCAGTGCGGGGATCCGGCTCGGGGTGATCGCGCCGAACGAGTACGACGAGGGGTACGGGGAGGCCGCCGCGGAGGGTGCCGCCGCCGACCGGCACGACGCCGAGCAGTGGCGGGCCCGTACGGGTGCGGCCGCCGGATCCGCAGGCCCCGGCGACCCCGCCGACACCGCCGAGGAGGAGGCGCTCGCCCGGCGGCGGCGCCCCCGGCGGACCACCGGCCGGCCGGGCATGGACCGGGAGATGGACGCCGTCGACGTGGCCGCGGCGGCCGCGGCCGCGCTGGACGGGGCGGTCTACGGCGGGATGCCGCCCTCCCCGCTGGTCGCCGATCTCACCCAGGGCATCTCGGTGGAGCGCGAGGGCGCGGAGATCACCGCTCCGGTGCCCTCCGGCACGGCTCCGGTGCCCTCGGCCCGCGAGGAGAAGGCCCCGGCGGCCGCCTCCGCCGCTGCCTCTGCCGCTGCCGAGGCCCCCGCTGCAGCCACCGCACCGCCGCACGACACCACCGCCGCGGCCTCCGGGACGCTGTCCGTTCCCGACCTGACCAAGGCCCCGCCCGAGACCCAGGCGCTGCCGCCCCGCGCCGAGCAGCTCCAGCTGCGCGGGGACATCACGTACGCCCTGCCCTCCTTGGACCTGCTGGAGCGCGGGGGTCCCGGGAAGACCCGTAGCGCCGCGAACGACGCGGTGGTCGCCTCGCTGACCAACGTGTTCATGGAGTTCAAAGTCGACGCGAAGGTCACCGGATTCACCCGCGGTCCGACGGTCACCCGCTACGAGGTGGAGCTGGGACCCGCCGTGAAGGTCGAGCGGATCACGGCGCTCGCGAAGAACATCGCCTACGCGGTGGCCTCGCCCGACGTCCGGATCATCAGCCCGATCCCCGGCAAGTCGGCGGTCGGCATCGAGATCCCGAACACCGACCGCGAGATGGTCAACCTGGGCGACGTGCTCCGGCTGGCCGACGCGGCCGAGGACGACCACCCGATGCTGGTGGCGCTCGGCAAGGACGTCGAGGGCGGCTACGTCATGGCCAACCTCGCGAAGATGCCGCACGTGCTGGTCGCCGGCGCCACGGGCTCCGGCAAGTCCTCCTGCATCAACTGCCTCATCACCTCGGTGATGGTGCGGGCCACCCCGGATGACGTCCGGATGGTGCTCGTGGACCCCAAGCGGGTGGAGCTGACGGCGTACGAGGGCATCCCGCACCTGATCACCCCGATCATCACCAACCCGAAGCGGGCCGCCGAGGCGCTGCAGTGGGTCGTGCGCGAGATGGACCTGCGCTACGACGACCTGGCGGCCTTCGGGTACCGGCACATCGACGACTTCAACAAGGCGATCCGCGACGGCAAGATCAAACTGCCGCCGGGCAGCGAGCGGGAGCTCAGCCCGTACCCGTACCTGCTGGTGATCGTCGACGAGCTCGCCGACCTGATGATGGTGGCCCCGCGCGACGTGGAGGACTCCATCGTCCGCATCACCCAGCTGGCCCGTGCGGCCGGCATTCACCTGGTGCTCGCCACGCAGCGACCCTCGGTGGACGTGGTCACCGGCCTGATCAAGGCCAACGTGCCCTCCAGGCTCGCCTTCGCCACCTCCTCGCTCGCCGACAGCCGGGTCATCCTCGACCAGCCGGGCGCGGAGAAGCTCATCGGCAAGGGCGACGGGCTGTTCCTGCCGATGGGCGCGAACAAGCCGGTCCGGCTGCAGGGCGCCTTCGTCACCGAGGACGAGATCGCCGGGATCGTGCAGCACTGCAAGGACCAGATGGCGCCGGTCTTCCGCAACGACGTCACGGTCGGGCAGAAGCAGACCAAGGAGATCGACGAGGAGATCGGCGACGACCTGGACCTGCTGTGCCAGGCGGCAGAACTGGTCGTCTCCACGCAGTTCGGGTCCACCTCGATGCTCCAGCGCAAGCTGCGCGTCGGTTTCGCGAAGGCCGGGCGGCTGATGGACCTGATGGAGTCGCGCGGGATCGTGGGACCGAGCGAGGGCTCCAAGGCGCGCGACGTCCTGCTCAAGGCCGACGAACTGGACGGCATGCTCGCGGTGATCCGCGGCGAGACTCCCACCTAGGCCGTCCGTGTTCCGGGGGTGGCCGTTTCCTCCGGAGCCGCGTCCAGTTGAGGGAGGTGGCGGCGCTTTCCGGGCCGCCACACCGGGCGGGAGCCCCGTAGCCATACGTATGGCGTACGGAGTCACCCCTCCGGTTGCCCCACCCTTTCGTCACCCCCCTAGACTGGACATCCAGCAGGTGGCTACACGCTCGAAAGGCGCCCTCGTGTCCATCGGCAACTCCAACTCCCCCGAAGAAGAGCGGCCTTCGACCGACGACCGGTCCGAGGACCGCATCGTCGAGCGTTCCGTCGAAGAGCCGTCCATCGGGACGGCCCTCAAGAAGGCCCGGATCGCCGCCGGGCTGACTGTCGACGAGGTCAGTTCCACCACCCGCGTGCGCATTCCGATCGTGCACGCGATCGAATCCGATGACTTCTCCCGCTGCGGCGGAGACGTCTACGCCCGCGGCCACATCCGTACGCTCGCTCGCGCCGTGCGCCTCGATCCGGCACCCCTGATCGACAGCTACGACGCGGCCCATGGCGGCCGGCCGGCACCCACCCCTGCCGCGCCGATGTTCGAAGCCGAGCGGATCCGCCCCGAACGGCAGCGGCCCAACTGGACCGCCGCCATGGTCGCCGCCATCGTCGCCGTGATCGGCTTCGTAGGCTTCACGGCCTTCGGCGGCGGCGACGAGAAGTCCAAGCAGCCGGTGGCGGAAGGTTCCGCCGCCCCCAAGGCCGCACCCACGCAGGCCGGCGCCAAGCCGTCGCCCCCGACCCCGCAGGCACCTCAGGCCCCCAAGCCCGAGCCCTCGGAAAGCGCCATCGCCGCCGCGCCCAAGGACCTCGTCACGGTCGTCCTGACGGCCAACGACGGGGAAAGCTGGATCTCGGCCAAGGACCACAGTGGCCGGCTCCTCTTCGACGGCACCCTCGCGCAGGGCGAATCGAAGACCTTCACCGACAAGGACTCCATCGACCTGGTGCTCGGCGACGCCGGGGTCGTGAAGCTGTTCGTGAACGGCAAGGAGATCAAGGACAAGTTCCAGCCGGGCCAGGTGGAACGTCTCACATACACCAAGGACGACCCCAGTCAGGGCCAGGCCCAGGCAGGCTGACCAGCGAGGAATAAAACCTTCCGGATCCCCGGGGTGCTGCGCCGCACTCCGGGGATCTTGTCGTACCGGGATGGGAGGCGGGGGCCGCCGCCGGGACGAAGTAGTCTTGAGTCCATGCCCGAACGCCGTACCGTCGCCCTTGTCACTCTTGGCTGCGCCCGTAACGAGGTGGACTCGGAGGAGCTCGCAGGCCGCTTGGCGGCGGATGGCTGGGAGCTCGTCGAGGACGCCGCCGATGCGGACGTAGCCGTCGTCAACACCTGCGGCTTCGTCGAAGCCGCCAAAAAGGACTCCGTAGACGCCCTGCTCGAAGCCAATGATCTCAAGGATCACGGCAGGACGCAGGCCGTCGTAGCCGTCGGCTGCATGGCGGAGCGCTACGGCAAGGAACTCGCCGAAGCGCTTCCCGAAGCCGATGGCGTCCTTGGTTTCGACGACTACGCCGATATCTCCGACCGCCTCCAGACCATCCTCAACGGCGGCATCCACGCCTCCCACACCCCGCGCGACCGGCGCAAGCTGCTGCCGATCAGCCCGGCGGCCCGCCAGGACGCCGAGGTGGCCCTGCCCGGCCACGCCCAGGAGCCGGTGGCCGAAGCACCCGCCGACCTCCCGGACGGGCTCGCACCCGCCTCCGGGCCGCGTGCGCCGCTGCGCCGCCGCCTGGACAAGAGCCCGGTGGCCTCGGTCAAGCTGGCCTCCGGCTGCGACCGCCGCTGCTCCTTCTGCGCCATCCCGTCCTTCCGCGGCTCCTTCATCTCCCGCCGCCCCAGCGACGTGCTGGGCGAGACGCGCTGGCTCGCCGAGCAGGGCGTCAAGGAGATCATGCTGGTCTCCGAGAACAACACCTCGTACGGCAAGGACCTCGGCGACATCCGCCTGCTGGAGACCCTGCTGCCCGAGCTGGCCGAGGTGGACGGCATCGAGCGCGTCCGCGTCAGCTACCTCCAGCCCGCCGAGATGCGGCCCGGCCTGATCGACGTACTCACCTCGACCCCCAAGGTCGTCCCGTACTTCGACCTCTCCTTCCAGCACTCGGCCCCCGACGTGCTGCGCGCCATGCGCCGCTTCGGTGACACCGACCGCTTCCTGGAGCTGCTGGACACCATCCGCAGCAAGGCCCCGCAGGCCGGCGTCCGGTCCAACTTCATCGTCGGCTTCCCCGGCGAGAAGGAATCGGACTTCGCCGAGCTGGAGCGTTTCCTCACCAACGCGCGGCTCGACGCCATCGGCGTCTTCGGCTACTCCGACGAGGACGGCACCGAGGCCGTCACCTACGACAACAAGCTGGACGCCGACACGATCGCCGAGCGCCTCGCCCACATGCAGCGCCTCGCCGAGGAGCTCACCTCGCAGCGCGCGGAGGAGCGGATCGGAGAGACCCTGGAGGTGCTCGTCGAGACGGTCGTCCCGATCGACGAGGCCGAGGACGGTGAGGGAGCCTACGGGCGCGCCGCCCACCAGGCCCCCGAGACCGACGGCCAGGTCGTCTTCACGGACGGCGCGGGCCTGGTCCCCGGGCGTATCGTCACGGCGAAGGTGGTCGGCACCCTGGGCGTGGACCTGGTGGCCGAGCCCCTGGGCGTGGACCTCGAGGAGGCGGCCGGATGAGCGGAGCCCCGGCATCTGCGGCGGGCGGGACCGGCCGCCGGCCCGCGCCCGGCGCGAAGCTGGGCGCCGCGGCGGTCAATCAGGCCAGCCTGTGGAACATCGCCAACATCCTGACGATGATCCGGCTGGTCCTGGTGCCGGGATTCGTGATGCTGCTGCTCGCCGACGGGGGATACGACCCCGTCTGGCGGGCGCTGGCCTGGGCGGCGTTCGCCGTCGCCATGATCACCGACATCTTCGACGGGCATCTGGCCCGCACGTACAACCTGGTCACCGACTTCGGGAAGATCGCCGACCCCATCGCCGACAAGGCGATCATGGGGTCGGCTTTGGTGTGTCTGTCGTGGCTCGGTGATCTGCCCTGGTGGGTGACCGGGGTGATCCTCGGCCGGGAACTCGGGATCACGCTCCTGCGTTTCTGGGTCATCAGGTACGGGGTGATTCCCGCGAGCCGGGGCGGCAAGCTCAAGACCCTGGCCCAGGGCACGGCCGTGGGCATGTACGTGCTCGCGCTGACGGGGCCGCTGGCCACCCTGCGGTTCTGGGTGATGGCGGTCGCCGTCGTCCTGACCGTCGTCACCGGTTTGGATTACATCCGCCAGGCGATCGTGCTGCGGAGGCAGGGACTGGCCGAGGAGCGGGCCGCGCGGTGAGCGACGCGGGGACCGGTGCGGGGATCGGTGCGGGGATCGGGCTTGCGGCGGACGCCGGGAGCGGCCCCGCGGGCGTCCTTGCGGGTGACACCGGGAACCCTGCGGTAATCGGGACGAGGGAATCTTCAGTGGCCTCAGTGACGGGTGATGCGATCCGGAGGGCCGCTGAGGCTGCCGGGGACACCGGGGCGGTTGCGGCCGATGTGCTGAATCTGCTCGCGGAGAGTAACGGAACGGTCGCGGTGGCGGAGTCCCTGACCGGCGGCATGGTGGCCGCCGAGCTCACGGCGGTCCCCGGCGCTTCTCGGTCATTCCGAGGCTCGGTCACGGCGTACGCGACCGAACTGAAGCATCAGGTGCTGGGCGTGGACGCGGAGCTGCTGGCGGCCGAAGGCGCGGTAAACGCGCAGGTCGCAGAGGAGATGGCGGCCGGAGTGCGACGTGTCCTGGGCGCCTCGTGGGGCATCGCGACCACCGGAGTGGCCGGTCCGGAGCCACAGGACGGACAGCCGGTTGGCACCGTTTTCGTGGCCGTGTCGGGTCCCCGGGGCAGGAAAACGGCCCGGCTGCGGTTGAAAGGCTCCCGGGAGGAAATCCGTAGGGAGAGTGCACGCACAGTGCTCAAGCTTCTCGCGAGCGAACTCCGCGAGAATCTGCGGGGGCAGGATACGGAACAGGACGGGGGGATTTGATGTTTGCAGCCCTGAGTGAACACGACATCGCTCCCCGCACGGCCGCGGCGCGAGGCGGTACGGTGGGGCGTGAAGGTTACGGCTACACGGTCAGAGGAGGGAGCCACCGATGATTCTGCTCCGTCGCCTGCTGGGTGACGTGCTGCGTCGGCAGCGCCAGCGCCAGGGCCGTACTCTGCGCGAAGTCTCCTCGTCCGCCCGAGTTTCGCTCGGCTATCTCTCCGAGGTGGAGCGGGGGCAGAAGGAGGCATCTTCCGAGCTGCTCTCCGCGATCTGCGACGCGCTTGACGTACGGATGTCAGAGCTGATGCGGGAAGTCAGCGACGAGCTGTCGCTCGCCGAGCTGGCACAGTCGGCCGCGGCAAGCGGGCCGGTGTCCGCACCGGTTCGCCCGATGCTCAATTCGGTATCCGTGGCCTCGGTCACGGGTGGCCCGGAGCGGGTGACCATCAAGGCGCCCGTGGAAGCGGTGAATGTCGTAGCCGCGTGATGTGCGAGCCGTTCGCGGCGCGCGTGTGAGTGTGGTCGGAGCCCCGGCCGGTGCTGATGCACCGGCCGGGGCTCCCGGCCGTTCTGGGTGCGGGGTCGCAGGGGGTGCGGGAGGATTGGGCCTGTCCGGGACCCCGGCCCCTGGGAGATGACCGTGCGGAGGTTGCTGCGGACGCGGATACCCGCGGGCTTGGCCCTTGCGCTGGTGGTGGGCGTCCTGTGGTGGTGGGCCGTGCTGCGACTGGCGCTGGCGCCGGACGAGGCAGGGCCCCTGGAGGGCGCGGTCGCCGTCGGGGGGTGGGGACTGGGGCTGCTGCCGGTGCACTGCGTGCCGGGGCCCGCGCCCGGGCTTGGGCGGGGGCGGGGGCGTCGCGGGTCCGGTGGGCGGGACGCGGCTGGTGGGCGGGACGGGGCTGGTGGGCGGGACGGGGCCGCTACCAGGGCATCGACACCCCACCGTTCGGACGAAGTATCTGGCCCGTCATGAAGGACGAGGCGTCCGAGGCGAGGTAGAGCACGGCCTGGGCGATGTCCTCGGGCTCGCCGACCCGGCGCAGCGGGGACATCCGCGTCATCATCGCCTCGGTCTGCTCCTGGACCTCGGGGCTGTGCCGGCCGGTCATCGGGGTACGGATCCAGCCCGGAGCCACCGCGTTGACCCGGATGCCGTGCGGGCCGGCCTCGGTGGCCAGGGTCTTGGTCAGCTGGACGACGGCGGCCTTGGCGGCGCTGTAGCAGAGCAGGCCGGGCTGGGCGGCGTCCACGGCGCCGGAGGCCATCGTGACGATCGACCCGGGACGGCCCGCCGCGATCATGGAGCGGGCGGCTTCCTGGCAGGTGCGCAGGACGCCCTTGAAGTTGATGTCCAGGACCCGGTCGAGGTCCTCGTCGGCCGTGTCCAGGACGCTGCTGCTGTGCATGATCCCGGCGATCGCGGCGGTGATGTCGAGCGGGCCGGCCTGGGCGATGGCGGCCTTTATCGCGGCGCGGTCGGTGACGTCGAGAGGGTGGACGGTGGCCCGGCCGCCCGCCTTGGTGATCAGCTCGGCGGTCTCCTGGAGGCCTTGCGCGTCACGGTCCGCGCAGTGCACGGCCGCTCCCGCCTCGGCGAGGAGCACGGCGGTGGCGCGGCCGATGCCGCTGGCGGCGCCGGTGATCAGGGCGGTGCGGCCGGTGAGGTCGTACGCAGTGGGTGTGGGCATGCGGGGACGGTACGACCGGATCTGACGGAGCGTCAACTATGGTGTCGGGCCGGATTGGCAACGGGGGCACCAGTAGGTGGGGCGGCCGTCCTGCGGAGCCTCGCGCACCGGGGTGCCGCAGCGCAGGCAGGGCCGGTGGGCGCGGCCGTAGACGAAGAGGTCCTGGCCGGGGCGGCGGCTGCCGGTGGTGTTGCGGCGGGGGGTCTTGTCCGCGTGGTTGTCCGCGTCCTTGTTCGTGCCTTTGTTCGTGCCCTTGTTCGCGTCGAGGAGCCGGTGCGCGGCGGCGGTGAGACGGGGGAGCGTGGCCCGCGGGACGTCACCGACGGGGGTCCAGGGGGTGAGCCCGGCGAGGAAGCAGAGCTCGGCCTTGTAGATGTTGCCGATGCCGGCCAGGTTGCGCTGATCGAGCAGGGCCTCGCCGAGGGGACGGCCGGGATCGGCGAGGAGATTGGCCGCGGCGACCTCCGCGTCCCAGTCGGGGCCGAGTAGATCGGGGCCGAGGTGACCGACGACGCGGTGCTCGTCGACGGTGCGGAGCAGCTCCACGACGGGGAGGCGGTAGCCGACGGCGATGTGGGTGGCGGTGGCGAGGACCACGCGGATCTCGTGGGCGGGATATCGGTGGCCTCCGGGGATGGCGGGGCCGGCGCCTGTGCCGGTGCCTGTGCCTGTGGAGTGGGTGGCGTTGGCAGCGTTGGCGAAGATGCGCCAGGCGCCGTCCATGCGGAGGTGGGTGTGGAGGGTGAGGCGGTCGGGGGGCCGGCGGGGGGTGCGGGGCGGGTTACCGGCGGGGGCGGGGCGGCTGAGGGCGTCAGGGCTGCCGGGGCCGTCGGTTTGGTTGGGGCTGCCGGGTTCGCCACAGCCGTCGGGCCCGCCAGAGCCGGCGGGCCCGCCAGGGCCGTGGGGGCTGCCAAGGCTGTTGGGGCCGTCGGGTTCGCCAGGGCTGCCAGGGCCGCCCGGACCGTCCGTTTGGTTGGGGCCGCCAGGACTGTCGGAGCCGCCGGGATCGCTGGGACTGCCCGGGCCACCGGGGCCGTGGGGGCCGTGGGGTTGGTTGGGGCCGCCGGGGGTGTCGGGGGCGTCGACGCCGCTGGGTTCGCCGGGGCCGCTGAGGCGGATGAGGAGGTGTTTGCCGCGGGAGGCCACCTCGAGGGTGGTGCGGCCGGTGAGATCGGCCGTGGCGAAGCGGGGGACGCGGAAGTCTGAGTGGATGAGCACCTTCCCCGCCAGGGCTTCGCGGAGCAGGGCCGCGGTGCGGTAGACGCTGTCGCCTTCGGGCATGCCCCCATTCTGGGCCCGGGCCGGGCCGTTCGGAGCGCGGTGGCTCGAAGCGGGGTGGCTCGGGCCTCGCTGCGGAGCCGGGGCGGTCAGGCCGACGGGTCGGGCGGCTCAGGCCGGGTCCGGTCGGGCTGGGCGGGGCTTGGCGTGCAGCGTCGTGCAGGGGCGGGCAACCCTGGGCAGCCGCGTCGGGCCGGGCCGAGCCTCGCCGGCGGGCGGGGCCGAAGCCGGGCTCCGGGAGCCTAGGTCGTCTCTGTCGGATCTTGCCGGGCCCGCGACGCCGCCCGGCACCGTACCCGACGACGCGGACCTGACCGACAAGATCCGAAAGACGGCCTGGCCGCCGCTGGCAGGCATGGCGTAGCGCTGGGGCGGAGTCGTGGCCCAGAGGTGGCGCTCGCCGAGCAGGGCTGTTCCCCAACCCGCCCTTCCTCCGTTCCCCGGAGCTCCGCCCCGGACCCGGTGGGCGGGCCGTGCCCGTCTCACGGGTACTGGACGTCGGGGCTTTGCGGGGCCGCTCAGCAAGCCAGGGCTTCACCAGGCGCGGCCGACCGGGCTCCGCTGGGCCCTTCCGGCCGGCCAGGGCTTCGCCGGGGCCGCGCCTCAGCGGCGCCGGGCCTCTCCGGTCGACGACGGCTTCGCCGGGGCCGCGCCCCAGTCGTCCGGTGCTTCGCTGTGCTCCTCCGGCTGGCCGGGGCTTCGCCAGTGCCGCGCCGCAGCCGACCGGGGCTCGCCGGCGCCGTGCTCCAGCTTCGCCAGGGCCCCGCCCACGGCCGCTGGGGGCTTCACCGGGGCTGTGCCTCAGCTTCGCCGGGCCCGCTCCGGCCGGCCAGGGCTTCGCTGGCGCAGCCCCCAGGAGGCCGGGGCTTCGCCGGGGCCATGCCTCAGTCGGCCCTGGGCTTCGCCGTGCCCGTCGGGCTGGCCAAGGCCTTGCCCGGCCCCGCCCCTGGCCGTTGGGGGCTCCGCCAGGGCTTCGCCCCCGGCAACTGGGGGCGGGCCGGGGCTGCGTCCCCAGCGGCGCCGGGCCTCTCCGGTCGACGACGGCTTCGCCGGGCCGCGCTCCAGTCGACCGGGACTTTGCTGTGCCCCTCCGGCTGGCCAGGGCTTTGCCCCGCTGCTGGGGGCTCTGCCGGGGCTGTCCCCAACCGAACGGGCTTCGCCGGGGCTGCGCCGCAGTCGACCGGTGCTTCGCCGCGCCCCGGCCGACCAGGGCTTCGCCCGGCCTCGCTCCCAGCTGTCCGGGGCTTCGCCAGTGCCGCGCCGCAGCTGTGCGGGGCTTCGCCAGAGCCACGCCCCAGCTTTGCCGGGCTCCTCCGGCCAGGGCTTCGCCCCTGGCAACTGGGGGCGGGCCGGGGCTTCGCCAGTGCCGCGCCGCCGCTGGCCGGGGCTTCGCCAGCGCCGCGCCCAGCTTTGCCGGGCCCCTCCGACCGGCCCGGGGCTTCGCCGGGGCTGCGCCCCAGCGGCGCCGGGCTCCTCCGGTCGACGACGGCTTCGCCGGGGCCGCGCCCCAGTCGTCCGGTGCTTCGCCGTGCCCGTTGGGCCGACCAGGGCTTCGCCAGTGCCGCGCCGCAGCTGGCCGGGGCTTCGCCAGCGCCGCGCCCCAGCTTTGCCGGGCTCCTCCGGCCAGGGCTTCGCCCCTGGCAACTGGGGGCGGGCCGGGGCTTCGCCAGTGCCGCGCCGCAGCTGTCCGGGGCTTCGCCAGAGCCACGCCCCAGCTTTGCCGGGCCCCTCCGGCCGGCCCAGGGCGTCGCCGGGGCCTCGCTCCCGTCGTCCGGGGCTTCGCCGTGCCCGTTGGGCCGACCAGGGCTTCGCCAGAGCCGCGCCCCAGCCGACCAGGGCCTCGCCAGCGCCGCGCCCCAGCTTTGCCGGGGCCCCTCCGGCCGGCCAGGGCTTCGCCAAGCCGGCCCCCCGCCCGCCCGCGCTTCGCCCCGCCCGTCCGTCAGCGCAGGCGGAGGCCTCGGGGGGTGGCGTGGAAGCCGGCGGATTCCAGGGGTGGGGAGTAGGGGGAGGTGAGGGCGGGGGTGGCGTTGATGCGTTCCACCGTGAGGGCCGGGAGGGTGCCTGCTCGGGAGGCGGCGGTGAGGGATTGCAGGGCTGCCGTGAGGTCGGGGGCGTCCGGGGCGGGCCAGGCCAGGAGGGTTTTGCCGCCGCGTTCCAAGTAGAGGGTTAGGGCGCCGTCCACCAGGACCACCAGGGAGCCGGCCTTGCGGCCCGGTTTGTGGGTGGCGCCGGACGGGGGCTCCGGCCAGGGGAGGGCCGCGCCGTAGGCGTTCGCCGGGTCGGCGGCCGCGAGGACCACCGCCGCCAGCGGGGGCGGGGTGCGCTCGGCGGCGCGGAGGCGGTCGACCGCTCCGTCCATGGCGAACTGGGCCGCGCCCAGGCCTTCGACCACGTAACCCCGGCGGGCCTGGCCGCTGTCCTCGAAGGCCGACAGGATGCGGTAGACGGCCGAGAAGCCGCCCTCCACCCCTTCGGCGGCCACCGCGCCCCGGGTCACCACGCCGTGGCGGTCCAGCAGGGTGCGGGCCAGGGCGTGTGCCCGGTGGGTGGGGTCCGGGGTGTGGGCCGGGAGCAGGGACCAGCGGCCCGAGACCGTCGGGGGGCCCGTACGGGAGGCCTGGGGGGCGAGGGTGCCGTAGCGGCCGCGGGGGATCGTACGGCGGGCCCGGTGGGCCGTGGCCCCGGCCGTCCGGCCCGAGCCCAGGAGGGAGCGCAGGGGGGCCAGGGTGTCGTTGGTGAGGCGGCCCGACCAGGTGAGGTCCCAGATCGCCGAGGAGAGGTCCAGGTCCGAGGCCTCCGGGGTGTGGGCGCGGACCGCGTCCGCGAGCTGACGGAAGAACAGGGCGTAGCCGCCGGAGAGGGCGCTCAGGACCGCTTCGTGGAGCGGGGTGAGCTCCAGGGGGTGCTGCGGGGGCAACAGGAGCGGGGCGGCCTCGGCGAGGTAGAGGGAGATCCAGCCGTCCTTGCCGGGGAGGGAGCCCGCGCCCGCCCAGACCACTTCGCCGGTGGTGGTCAGTTCGTCCAGGAGGGTCGGGGAGTAGTCCGAGACCCGCGACGGGAGGATCAGGCGTTCGAGGGCGGAGGCCGGGACGGGGGCGCCCTGGAGCTGTTCGATCGCGCGGGCCAGTCCGTCGATGCCGCGCAGGGCTCCGCCCAGGTGCTGCCACTGGGGGAGGAAGGTGGCCAGCGCGGTCGGTGGGACCGGCTCCAGTTCCTGGCGCAGGGCGGCCAGCGAGCGGCGCCGCAGCCTGCGCAGCACACCGGCGTCGCACCATTCCTGGCCGATGCCCGCCGGGTGGAACTCGCCCTGGACCGTCCGCCCGGCCGCCGCCAGCCGGTGCAGGGCGCCGTCCGTCACGGCCGCGCCCAGCCCGAAGCGGGCGGCGGCCGAGGCGGTGGTGAAGGGGCCGTGGGTGCGGGCGTAGCGGGCGAGGAGATCGCCCAGCGGGTCCTTCACCGGCTCGGTGAACGCCTCCGGGACGCCCACCGGGAGCGCCGTGCCCAGCGCGTCCCGCAGCCGGCCCGCGTCCTCGATCGCCGCCCAGTGCTCCTCGCCGCCGATCCGGACCCGGATCGCCCTGCGGGAGGAGCCGAGGGAGCGCGCCCATGCCGGGTCCGCGCCGCGCGCCTTCAGCTCCGCGGGGGTCAGCGGGCCCAGCAGGCGCAGCAGATCGGCCACCGACTCGGCGTCCTTGGCCCGCCGGTCCTCCGTCAGCCACTGGAGCTCCCGCTCCAGCTCAGCCAGCACCTCGGCGTCCAGCAGCTCGCGGAGCTCGGCCTGGCCGAGCAGTTCCGCCAGCAGCCGGGAGTCCAGCGAGAGCGCGGCCGCCCTGCGCTCGGCCAGGGGCGAGTCGCCCTCGTAGAGGAACTGGGCGACGTACCCGAAGAGGAGGGAGCGGGCGAAGGGGGAGGGCTCGGCGGTGGTGACCTCGACGAGGCGGATCCGGCGGGCTTCGATGTCCCCCATCAGCTCGGTCAGGCCCGGCACGTCGAAGACGTCCTGCAGGCATTCCCGTACGGCTTCCAGCACGATCGGGAACGAGCCGAACTCCGAAGCCACCTGGAGCAGCTGCGAGGCGCGCTGGCGCTGCTGCCACAGGGGGGTGCGCTTGCCGGGGTTGCGGCGGGGCAGGAGCAGGGCGCGCGCCGCGCACTCGCGGAAGCGGGAGGCGAACAGGGCGGAGCCGCCGACCTGGTCGGTGACGATCTGCTGGACGTCCCCGTGGTCGAAGGTCACGTCCGCCGCGCCCAGCGGGGCCTTCTCGTCGTCGAACTCGAAGGATCCGAGGCCCGGTCCGGCTCCGCCGGGGGACCCCAGGCCCGCGGGGTCGTGGTCGAGGAGGTCCATGGAGAGCAGGTCGGCGTCCGGGAGGCGGAGCACGATGCCGTCGTCGGCGTGCATCACCTGCGCGTCCATCCCGTACCGCTCGGAGAGGCGGGCGCCGAGGGCCAGCGCCCACGGGGCGTGCACCTGGGCGCCGAAGGGGGAGTGGACGACGACCCGCCAGTCGCCGAGCTCGTCGCGGAACCGCTCGACCACGATGGTGCGGTCGTCCGGTACGTGGCCGCAGGCCTCGCGCTGTTCGGCGAGGTAGGACAGGACGTTCTGCGCGGCCCAGGCGTCCAGGCCCGCCGCCAGCAGGCGCAGGCGCGCGTCCTCGGTGGTGAGCCCGCCGAGCTCGCGCAGGAACGCGCCGACCGCGCGGCCCAGTTCGAGCGGCCGGCCCAGCTGGTCGCCCTTCCAGAACGGGAGCCGGCCCGGAACCCCGGGGGCGGGGGTGACCAGGACGCGGTCTCGGGTGATGTCCACGATCCGCCAGGAGGTGGTGCCCAGGGTGAAGACGTCGCCGACGCGGGATTCGTAGACCATCTCCTCATCGAGCTCGCCGACCCGGCCGCCGCCCTTTTTAGGGTCGCTGCCGGCCAGGAAGACGCCGAAGAGGCCGCGGTCCGGGATGGTTCCGCCGGAGGTGACCGCGAGCCGCTGGGCACCGGGCCGGCCGGTGACCGTGCCGGCCACGCGGTCCCACACCACCCGGGGTCTGAGCTCGGCGAACGCGTCCGACGGATAGCGGCCGGCCAGCATGTCCAGGACCGCCGTGAACGCCGAATCGGGCAGCGCCGCGAACGGCGCCGCCCGCCGCACCAGGGCGAGCAGGTCGTCCAGCTGCCAGGTGTCCATCGCGGTCATCGCGACGAGCTGCTGGGCGAGGACGTCCAGCGGATTGGAGGGCACGCGCAGGGATTCGATCGAGCCGGTGCGCATCCGCTCGGTGACCACGGCGGCCTGGACCAGGTCCCCCCGGTACTTGGGGAAGACCACCCCGGTGGAGACCGCGCCCACCTGGTGCCCGGCCCGGCCGACCCGCTGGAGCCCGGAGGCCACCGACGGCGGGGACTCCACCTGGATGACGAGGTCCACCGCGCCCATGTCGATGCCGAGCTCCAGGCTGGAGGTGGCGACGACGGCGGGCAGCCGGCCCGCCTTCAAATCCTCCTCCACCAGGGCCCGCTGCTCCTTGGAGACCGAACCGTGGTGGGCGCGGGCCAGCAGTGGCGGCGCGCCGTGGGCGGCGCCCGACTGGGCCATCAGCTCGGCCGGGGGCGGGCCCTCGGGCAGCGGGCCGCCGGTGGCGCGCTCGTACGCGATCTCGTTGAGCCGGTTGCACAGGCGCTCGGCGAGGCGGCGGGAGTTGGCGAACACGATCGTGGAGCGGTGGGCCTGGACCAGATCGGCGATCCGCTCCTCCACATGCGGCCAGATCGAGGGCTTGTCGCCGCCCTCCTTGCCCTCGCTGGCGGGGGAGCCGCCCAACTCGCCCATGTCCTCGACGGGGACGACCACCGACAGGTCGAACTCCTTGGTCGAGGGCGGCTGGACGATCTCCACCTTGCCGCGCGGCGCGAGGTAGCGGGCCACCTCGTCCACCGGCCGGACCGTCGCCGACAGGCCGATCCGGCGGGCCGGGCGCGGCAGCAGCTCGTCCAACCGCTCCAGCGACAGGGCGAGATGGGCCCCGCGCTTGGTCCCGGCGACGGCATGCACCTCGTCCAGGATCACCGTCTCGATCCCGGTCAGGGCCTCGCGGGCCGCCGAGGTCAGCATCAGGAACAGCGATTCGGGCGTGGTGATCAGGATGTCCGGCGGCCGGGTGGACAGGGCCCGGCGCTCGGCGGGCGGGGTGTCGCCGGAGCGGATCCCGACCCGGATCTCCGGCTCGGGCAGCCCCAGGCGGGCGGACTCCTGCCGGATCCCGGTGAGCGGGCTGCGCAGATTGCGCTCCACGTCCACCGCCAGGGCCTTCAGCGGCGATACGTACAGCACCCGGCAGCGCTTCTTCGGCTCGGCCGGCGGCGGGGTCGACGCGAGCTGGTCCAGGGCGGCGAGGAAGGCGGCCAGGGTCTTGCCGGAACCGGTGGGGGCCACCACCAGTACGTCCGAGCCCTGCGCGATCGCCCGCCAGGCGCCCTCCTGCGCGGAGGTGGGCGAGGCGAAGGCCCCCGTGAACCAGGAGCGGGTCGCGGGGGAGAACGAGTCGAGCGCGGTACCGGACATGCCCCCATCGTGCACCCGGCCACTGACAACCGGCCGGACCTGGGGAAACATCGGACCGGGCCGGGGCGCAGAATGGGGAGATGGGTACGGGGACCGGAGCGGCCGAGGGCGCCGCCGCCGAGGGCGGCCGGGAATGGGCACGGCACTGGCAGTACGCGCAGTTGCCCGGCCTGGACCTGCTGCGCGCCCACTACGTACGCCACACCTTCCCGCGCCACGCCCACGACGGCTACGTCATCGCGGCCGTCACCGGCGGCATCGAGGAGATCGGACTGCCCGGAGGAACCGTCCGTGCCGGCCCCGGCAGCGTGGTCCTGATCAACCCCGAGGTCGCGCACACCGCCCGCGCCGGGGTCCCCGAGGGCTGGGCCTACGCCACCCTCTACCCCTCCCGGGCGCTGATCGCCGAGGTCGCCGCCGAGATCGGCACCCTGCGCGGAACCCCCGGTTTCACCGCCGACATGGTCACCGACCCGCAGGCCTCCCGGGTCATCACCGAGGTCCACCGGGCCGCCGAGGCCGGCAACGCCCTGGCCGCCGACACCCTGCTGCGCGGCGCGGTGGCCCGGATGCTGACCCGGCACGCCGGGCCCCTGCCGGCCCGTGCGGTACGCCGCGCGGGCGCGGCCGACGCGGAGCGGGCCCGGGCCGTGCTCGAGGAGCGGATGGGCGAACCGCCTTCGCTGGAGCAGCTCGCGGCGGAGCTGGGCACCAGCCCGTTCGCCCTGCTGCGGGCCTTCCGGGACCGGTACGGCATGCCCCCGCACACCTGGCTGACGGACGCCCGGGTCCGGCGGGCGCGCAGCCTCCTGGACGCCGGAACCCCGCCGGCACAGGCGGCCGTCACCGTCGGGTTCACCGACCAGCCGCACCTGAACCGGCACTTCACCCGGATCGTGGGGGTCCCGCCGGGCGCCTATCGGCGGGAACGGGCCGCCGGCCGGGCCCCGGGCCCGGGGAACACCCGCTAGGCCGTCAGCGCCGCGCGGGTCTCCTCGATCAGGGCGCGGGCACCTTCCACCGTTGCCGAAAGGGCTTCGGCGGTGGCGCCCTGCGCGCCCAGCAGGGCGCGGACGCGGTCGCCGAAGCCCGGCGGAGCCGAAGGCAGGAGTTCCGCGGACGCCAGCGCGCCCTTCTCATTGAGGCACCAGCGGCGGTCCGCCGCGAACAGGGCCTGGGCGAGGATTCCGAACGCCCGGGACAGGCACAGAGAGACGTAGAGCCCGTCCGCGCGGGCCGCGCCCTTCGCCGCGCCCGCGACGAGGAACTCCGCCTCCCAGGCCCCGGCGATCAGCGCCTCCCGCAGGGGCTCCGGATACACCGAAGTGCGGGCGCGCAGCGCGGTCAGCTCGCCGGAGGGGTCGGCCAGGACCTGGCCGAGGGCCACCTCGCCGGGGTAGCAGGGGGACCAGAAGCCGAGCGGGTGCCCCGGCTGCACGCCCACCTCGTAGCGGCCCTCGCGGCAGTCCTCCCAGACCCGCTCGACCCGGTCCAGGTCCCGCAGGATCCAGTCCACCGCGACGCCGTCGACCTTCAGCCAGGCGCCGCCGTTGACCCAGGGGCCCCAGCCGCCCGGCCCGGACACCTCCACGTCGGGCCCGGCCAGTGCGCGCAGCGCGCCGAGATCGAGGGCGTCGCCGCGGTAGTAGACGCCGAGGTCCCAGTCCGATTCGGGCCGGTGCTCGCCGCGGGCCCGGCTGCCGCCGAGCATGACTCCGCCGACACCGGGTACCGCGGCCAGCCGGCCGGCCATCTCCTTGATCATTTCGTACATGGTGCAAGAACGTACAAGACTCCGGTGCCGCGAACTCCGTAGTTTCGGGGTGTGGGAGAACATCAGATGGTGATAAGAGAAGTCCCCGCCGGGGCCGCGGCCAAGCCGCGCGCCGCCGTCGTCCGCGACGCGCTCGGCGTCGGGGTGGCGGTCGGGCTGTCCGGGTTCGCCTTCGGGGTGACGGCCGCCGGGTCCGGGATCAGCACCCTCCAGGCGTGCGTGCTCAGCCTGCTCGTCTTCACCGGAGCCTCGCAGTTCGCGCTGGTCGGGGCGCTGGCCGCAGGCGGGAACCCGTTCACCGCCGCCGCCGGGGCCTTCTTCCTGGGGACCCGCAACGCCTTCTACGGGCTGCGGCTGTCCCAGCTGCTCGCGCTCCCCAAGGGGGTCCGGCCCTTCGCCGCGCACTGGGTGATCGACGAGACCACCGCGGTGGCCCTCGCCCAGCCCGACCGCAGGACGGCCCGGCTCGGTTTCACCGTCACCGGACTCAGCCTCTACGTCCTGTGGAACCTCACCACCCTGCTGGGCGCGCTCGGCGCCGAAGCCATCGGGGACACCAGGGCCTGGGGGCTGGACGCGGCCGGACCCGCCGTGTTCCTCGCGCTGCTCGCGCCCATGCTGAAGACCTCCACCGAGCGGGCCGTCGCCGCGCTCGCCCTCGTCCTCGGGCTCGGACTGCTGCCGGTCCTGCCCGCCGGGGTGCCCGTGCTCGTCGCCGCGCTGGCCGCCCCCGTGATCCTCTGGCTGAAGGGACGCCGCTCATGAACGTCTGGATCGCCATCGGACTCACCGTCCTCGGCTGCTACGCGGTCAAGCTCGCCGGACTGCTCGTCCCCGCCGGGGCCCTGGAACGGCCGGCCGTGCGCCAGCTGTCCGCGCTGCTCCCGGTCGCCCTGCTCGCCGCGCTCACCGCGCAGCAGACCTTCGCCACCGGGCACGAGCTCGTACTCGACGCCCGCGCCGCCGGTCTCGCGGCCGCCGGGATCGCGCTGCTGCTGCGGGCCCCGTTCCTCGTCGTGGTCGCGGCGGCCGTGGTGGTCACCGCGGGTCTGCGGGCCCTGGGAGGCTGATCCCCTGCGGGAGGACCCCGTAGGCGCGCAGCGTCAGCAGGGCCTCCACCGTGGCGATCGGCCGCCGCTCCAGCGAGCTGCCCGGCGCCCAGGCCCTGCGGTGCACCGGCCAGCCGCCGTCCGGCTGCTGCGAGTCGGCCAGGAAGCGCAGTGAGCGGCGCAGCTCCGCGTCCGTGAACCAGCCGCGGGCCAGCGAGCCGGGGCGGCGGGCGAAGTCGTACGGGTAGAGGTGCTCGCCCGGGGCGTAGCCGGGCACCGGGGGGTACGAGTCCCGGTCCGCGGGATCCAGTACGACGAGCCGCTGCTCGCGCACGAGGCGCCCCAGCCGGTCCGCGGCCGCCGCGGCCCGCGCCCGGTCGGGGACTCCGTCCAGGAAGGCCACCGCGCTCTGGATCTCGTACGGGTGCGAGCGGCGCAGGTGCTCCACCCGGTCCCAGCAGAAGTCCGTGGCCCGGAACAGCCACGCGTGCCAGATCCGGTTGCGGTGCAGCAGCCCGACCACGGGGCCGGTGGTCAGCAGGTCGCCCGGCGGATCGTCGTGCAGTGGGTGGTACGGGGCCGCCGGGTAGCCCCCGGGCTGCGGGGCGGTCACCGGAAGCGCTCCGTCCGGGGTGGAGAGACGGGTCAGGTGGGCGCAGAGCCGCTCGATGCGCTGACCGGAGCAGCGCCCCAGGCCGTCCAGGACGCGCAGGGCGTGGGCGGTGTGCAGGGGATGGCTGAGCGGGCCGCGCAGATCCGGATCGAGGGCGTGGCCGTAGCCGCCGTCGCCGCCGAGGTACGCGCCGAGGGCGGCGTCCACCGGGTCGGCTTCCCCGCCGAGGAAGTGGAACGCGTACCGCCGCTGCTCCAGGACCCGGGCGGTGAGCCAGATGAACCGCTCGGCACGGGCCAGCGGGGACGGCGGGGTCGTGGCGCTCGCCGCCGCCGGGGCCAAAGCTTCGTCTCCAGGCATGCGAGCAACCTAGGGGCGGGTGCTGCGCCCGGGGGGCCCGAACGCGGCGGGTGCACTCTCCGGGGCGGGATACTGGGGGCATGCGGTTGACGATTTTCTGGGAACGGATGGCCGAGCACTTCGGCGCGGGCTACGCGGAGTCCTTCGCACGCGACCACGTGATGAGGGAACTCGGGGGCCGCACGGTCCACGAGGCGCTGGACGCCGGGTGGGAGGCCAAGGACGTGTGGCGCGCGGTGTGTTCGGCGATGGACGTGCCGGCCTCGCTGCGCTGAGGGGCCCGTTGCGCCGCCTGGCCCGCCGCGGCGACGGACCCGCTGCGCCGGCGGACCCGCGCGGTTCCCCGTACGGGGGCCGGGTGGGACAGACTTGGCGGCGTGGCAGCGACAGATGAGACGACGACCGACCGGCAACCCGAGAAGGTTCCCGCCGACGACGGCGCACCACCCGGGGTGCCACCGGTCGCCCCGGTCCCCGACGGGACCCGGATGCCGCGCTGGCTGCCGCGCGCGGTGGTCCTCGTACTGGCCCTCGTGGCCTGCTTCCAGCTCGGCAGCTGGGCCTTCCACCAGCTGATCGGGCTGCTCGTCAACATCCTGATCGCGTTCTTCCTCGCGCTCGCGATCGAACCCGCCGTGGCCAGGATGGCGGCCCGCGGCATGCGCCGCGGGCTCGCCACCTTCCTGGTGTTCCTCGGGGTGTTCGTGGCGGCCGCGGGATTCGTCGTCCTGCTCGGCTCGATGCTCGCCGGGCAGATCGTCGACCTGGTGGAAGGGTTCCCGGGCTATCTGGACTCGGTGATCGGTTCGATCAACGACACCTTCCACACGGATCTGTCCCGGCTGGACATCCAGGACAGCCTGCTGCACTCCGACTGGCTCCAGAAGTACGTGCAGAACAGTGCCAGCGGGGTGCTCGACGTGTCCGCCACCGTGCTCGGCGGGCTCTTCAAGCTGCTGACGATCGGACTGTTCTCCTTCTACTTCGCCGCCGACGGGCCGCGGTTGCGGCGCGCGCTGTGCTCCGTACTCCCGCCGGCGAAGCAGTCGGAGGTGCTGCGGGCCTGGGAGATCGCCGTCACCAAGACGGGCGGCTACCTCTACTCGCGCGGACTGATGGCGCTGGTCTCCGGGATCGCGCACTACATCTGCTTCGTGGTGCTCGACGTGCCGTACGCGCCCGCGCTCGCGGTGTGGGTGGGGCTCGTATCGCAGTTCATCCCCACCATCGGCACCTACCTGGCGGGCGCGCTGCCGATGCTGCTGGCCTTCTCGGTCAGCCCCTGGTACGCGCTGTACGTGCTCGGATTCGTGGTGGTCTACCAGCAGTTCGAGAACTACGTCCTCCAGCCGAAGCTGACCGCGAAGACCGTGGACATCCATCCGGCGGTGGCCTTCGGATCGGTCATCGCCGGCACCGCGCTGCTGGGCGCGGTCGGGGCGCTCATCGCGATCCCGGCCGTCGCCACGATGCAGGCCTTCCTGGGCGCGTACGTGAAGCGGTACGCGGTGGCGGAGGACGGGGACGGTCCCGTGGGAGGTGCTACTTCTCCCCGGTGGCGCCGAGTACGGATTCCAGGGCTTCGGTGACGCTCGCCTCGGTGGCGGCCTTGTCGGTGCCGAGGGAGGTGAGCAGGCCCTCGCCGTCCTCGAGTTCGAGGAGGGCGAGCAGGATGTGCTCGGTGCCCACGTAGGCGTGGCCCAGGCGCAGGGCCTCGCGGAAGGTGAGTTCGAGGGCCTTCTTGGCGGCGGCGTCGAAGGGGACGAGCGCGGGCATCTCCGCGGCGGCGGCCGGCAGGGCGGCGGTCGCGGCCGCGCGGACGTCCTCCAGGGCGATGCCCTGCGCCCGCAGGGCGAGCGCGGCGAGGGACTCGGGATCGGCGAGCAGGCCGAGGACCAGGTGCGCGGTGCCGATCTCGCTGCTGGAGGCCGAGCGGGCCTCGTTCTGGGAGGTCACGACCACGTTGCGGGCGCGCGGGGTGAAACGGGCGAAGCCCTGCGAGGCGTCGAGGTCGTTGCCCTCCCCGGCCTTGTCGGGCTTGGGCACGAAGCGCTTCTGGGCGGCCTGGCGGGTGACGCCCATGCTGCGGCCGATGTCGGTCCAGGAGGCGCCGGAGCGGCGGGCCTGGTCGACGAAGTGGCCGATGAGGTGGTCCGCGACCTCCCCGAGCGCCTCGGCGGCGACGACGGCGCCGCTGAGCTGCTCCAGGGTGTCGGTGTGGACCTTCTTGATGGCCTCGATCAGCTCGTCGAGGCGTACCGGATTGGTCATGCGAACGGGTTCCACCGAAGGGTTCGTCATGAGTGCAACCCTAGGTTGACAGTCGGATGAGTGTCAACCGTTGGTTGTCACTTCTCCGGCTCCGGTTCGTCCTGGGGCTCCCGCAGCGCGAACGAGGTGTGCTCGCGCCAGGCCGTGCCGTCGAAGGCCACCAGGTCCACCGAGCGGACGCGGGCGGTGAAGGGGAGCCGGCCGCGGAGGTCGGTCTCGACGGCGTCCAGGGTCGCCTCCTGGGCCCGCTGGGCCACGGTGAGGTGCGGGACCACCCCGGGGTACCGGCCGCCGTAGGGCGGCGCCTCCGGCCAGCGCTCGGCGACCGCCAGGGTCAGGTGCTTTAGCGGGTCGCCGGGCTCGGGGGTGAGGTAGAGGACCCCGGGGAAGCGGCCGGTCCGCTCGAAGCGGACGTCGAAGGCGTGCAGGGGGTGCAGGAGTGCGGCGAGCGCGGCGAGGGTGGAGGGGGTGACGCGGCTCTCGTCGAGGAACGGGTAGAGGACGCTGATGTGTGCGGGAACCCCGGCCCGGGCGGAGTGGTCGAGCCGGTCCCGCCACTCGCCGACCACGGGCTCCGCCTCGGGTATCCGCACGATGAGCGCCGTCTGGCCTGCCTGGAACGTGTCTGTCATGGCACTGGATCATGCCAGCCGGGGGTGGGGCGGGCGGGTTCGGCGTGGCGCGCTTGACAGGGAAATCGAACACACATTCTCATGGGTTGTCCACAGTCAAAACGGACGGCGGACCGCGTTGTCAGTGGCAGGCGTTAGCGTCAATGGCGTGAAGCGATCGACTCAAGCAAATCGGGTGGAACCCATGGCAGGCAACGACCGCGAGAAGGCTCTCGACGCCGCGCTCGCACAGATTGAACGGCAATTCGGCAAGGGTGCCGTGATGCGGCTCGGCGACAAGCCGAACGAACCCATCGAGGTCATCTCCACCGGCTCGACCGCGCTGGACATCGCGCTCGGCGTCGGCGGGCTGCCCCGCGGCCGTGTGGTCGAGGTGTACGGACCGGAGTCCTCCGGTAAGACGACCCTGACCCTCCACGCCGTGGCCAACGCGCAGAAGGCCGGCGGCACCGTCGCCTTCGTGGACGCCGAGCACGCGCTCGACCCCGAGTACGCCAAGGCCCTCGGTGTGGACACCGACAACCTCATCCTGTCCCAGCCGGACACCGGCGAGCAGGCGCTGGAGATCGTGGACATGCTGGTCCGCTCCGGTGCGATCGACCTGATCGTCATCGACTCCGTCGCGGCGCTCGTGCCGCGCGCGGAAATCGAGGGTGAGATGGGCGACTCGCACGTGGGTCTCCAGGCCCGTCTGATGAGCCAGGCCCTCCGGAAGATCACCGGTGCGCTCAGCCAGTCCAAGACCACCGCGATCTTCATCAACCAGCTCCGCGAGAAGATCGGTGTGATGTTCGGCTCGCCGGAGACCACGACCGGTGGCCGCGCGCTGAAGTTCTACGCCTCCGTGCGCCTCGACATCCGGCGCATCGAGACCCTGAAGGACGGCACGGAAGCGGTCGGCAACCGCACCCGCGTCAAGGTCGTCAAGAACAAGGTCGCGCCGCCCTTCAAGCAGGCCGAGTTCGACATCCTCTACGGCCAGGGCATCAGCCGCGAGGGCGGCCTGATCGACATGGGCGTGGAGCACGGCTTCGTGCGCAAGGCCGGCGCCTGGTACACGTACGAGGGCGACCAGCTCGGCCAGGGCAAGGAGAACGCCCGCAACTTCCTCAAGGACAACCCCGACCTCGCCAACGAGATCGAGCGGAAGATCAAGGAGAAGCTGGGCGTCGGTGTCCGCAAGGACGCTGCCGTCACCGCCGAGGCCGGCGCGGACGCCGCCGCCGAGACCCCGGCCGTGCCCGCTCCCGCCTCGAAGGCCAAGACGACGGCCAAGGCCGCCGTCGCCAAGAGCTGACCCGTGTGGGAGCAGGAAAGGGGCGGCGCGGACGGCGCTGAAGGCCGCCGTACGGGCGGTCGGCAAGGCCGCCGTGAAGGCGGCGGCCGGGGTGGCCGCCGCCCCGAGGGCGGCAGGGAAGACCGTCCGGAGCTGCCGCCCCAGAGCCCCGAGGAGCAGGCGCGGGCGATCTGTCTGCGTCTGCTCACCGGGATGCCGCGCACCCGGCGGCAGCTCGCGGATGCCCTGGCCAAGCGGGACATCCCCGAGGAGGTGTCGGAGCAGGTCCTCTCCCGGTTCGAGGAGGTGGGCCTGATCGACGACGCCGCCTTCGCCGGTGCCTGGGTCGAGTCCCGGCACCGCGGCCGGGGCCTGGCCCGCCGGGCGCTCGCCCAGGAGCTGCGGACCAAAGGGGTGGACCCCACCCTCGTACAGGAGGCCCTGGAACAGCTGGACTCCGACCAGGAGGAGGAGACCGCCCGGGAGCTCGTGGAGCGCAAGCTCCGCTCCACCCGGGGCCTGGAGCGCGACAAGCGGCTCCGGCGGCTCGCCGGGATGCTCGCCCGCAAGGGATACCCGGAGGGCATGGCCCTGCGGGTGGTCCGCCGCGCCCTGGAGGCGGAGGGCGCCGAGGACCTCGACGGCGAGGACCTGGGCTACCCGGGGTACTCGGGGGGCTGATCGGCGCCGATCCCGCCGATCCGCGCCGATCCCCGCCGGGGTGGGGTTAGCCCCAGGAGACGGACGCCGGGGTGCTCCAATGTCAGGAGGCCGCCCCGGCAGCAGAGTTGTCCGCATGATGCTGCGCTACGCACTCCAGACCGTCAGGGACCGCAAAGCCGGTTTCCTCGGAGCCTTCGTCGCCCTGTTGTGCGCGGCGGCCCTCGTCACCGCCTGCGGCACCCTCCTGGAGACGGGACTCCGCGGAAAGATCGCCACCGAGCGCTACGCGGGCGCCCCGGTCGTCGTCTCCGCCGACCAGAACGTCCACCGGACGACGGTCAAGGAGAAGAAGGGCAAGAGCAAGACGAAGCACAAGGCCAAGCCCGTCGCCGAGCGGGCCTGGCTGCCGGCCGTCACCGTGGACACCGTCCGCGCGGTGCCCGGCGTGGCGCAGGCCGTCCCCGAGCTCACCTTCCGGGCCGCGGCGCTGGTCAAGGGCGCGGGCGCGAAGCCCTCGTACGGGCACGCCTGGACCTCGGCCGCGCTCACCCCCTTCACGCTCGCCCAGGGCAGGGCCCCCCAGGGCGCCGCCGAGGTGGTCGTCGACCGCGAACTCGCCGCCCGCGCGGCCCTGAAGCCCGGCTCGGAGCTCACCGTGCAGTCCACCGGCGAGCCCAGTACGTACAAGGTCAGCGGGATCGCCGCCACGGCCGGCGGCAGCCTGGCGCACCAGAGCGCACTGTTCTTCAGCGACGCCGAAGCGCAGCGGCTCGCCGCCCGCGACGGGCAGGTCAGCGCCATCGGGGTGCGCCCCGAACCCGGGGTCGATGCCGGAGCACTCGCGGACCGGGTCCGCCAGGCGCTCCACGGCACCACCGCGCAGGTCGCCTCGGGCGACGAGCGGGGCCCCGTGGAGTTCCTCGACGCGGCCGGCGCCCGCATCAAGCTGGTCTCCATGGGCGGCGCGATGGGCGGAACCTCCCTCCTCGTGGCGATCCTCGTGGTCACCGGAACCTTCGCCCTGTCGATCCAGCAGCGCCACCGCGAGCTCGCCCTGCTCCGAGCCATCGCCGCCACGCCCCGCCAGCTGCGCCGCATGATCGGCCGCGAGGCGCTGCTCGTCGGCCTGGCCGCCGGGGTGGCCGGAGCGCTTGCCGGGCTGCCGCTCGCCGCCTGGCTGCACGGCCGGTTCGTGGACAGCGGGGTGGTGCCCGTCACCCTGGAGCGCACCGCCGGGATCTTCCCGATGATCGCCGCCGTCGGCGCGAGCCTGCTCGGCGCCTGGGCCGCGGCCCGGATCACCGCGCGGCGCATCGCCCGGATCCGTCCCGCCGAGGCGCTCGCCGAAGCCGCGGTCGAGCGGCGCCGGCCGTGGGCGCGGACCGTGGCCGGGGTGCTGCTGCTGGCCGCCGGAGCGGTCCTGGTCGCCGTGCTGAGCACGCTGCGCACCGAGCCGGCGTCCACACCGGTCACCTTCCTCGCCGTCGTGGTCCTCGCCGGAGCGGTCTCGCTGCTGGGCCCGTTCATCGTCAGGGGCGCGGCCGCGCTGCTCGCCGGACCGCTGCGCGCGGCCGGTCCGGGCGGGCACCTGGCCACCGCGAACCTGCGCGGCAACGCCACCCGGATGGCCTCCGCCGTCACCCCGCTCACGCTGCTGATCGGGATGGCCTGCACCGTGCTCTTCGTCACCCCGACCCTCGGCGACGCGGCGCGGGCGCAGGCCCGTGACGGGGTGCGGGCCGAGTGGGTGCTCGCCGGGCGGGGCCCGGGGGTCTCCCACGGCGCGGCCGAGCGGCTCCGCGGGACCCCCGGGGTCTCGGCGGTCACGGAGATCGTGAACACGTCGGTGCGGGTGGGGCTGACGAAGTACGCGGCGCAGGGCGTGACCCCGGCCGGCCTGGACCGGACCTGGGACCCGGGCGTGAGCGGCGGAAGCCTGACGGGCTTCGGGGACGCGAGCGTCGCGGTCAGCGAACTGGCCGCCGACCAGCTGGGGCTGAAGCCGGGGAGCCCGCTGGCGCTGACCCTGGGCGACGGAACGCCGGTCACCCTCACCGTCGCCGCGGTGTACGGGCGGGGACTGGGCTTCGGCGACGTGACGCTGCCGCACGCTCTGGTGGCCGCGCACGTGGACGATCCGCTGGCTTCGTCCGTGCTGGTGGCGGGCACCGCCGGGCGGGACGCGCTGGCCTCGGCCGTACGGGAGTACCCGGGCGTGGCGGTGCTGTCGGCGGCCGACGCGGACGGGGCGCGGGAGGAGCGGCAGGCCGCGGGGGCGGAGATCAACCTGCTGGCGATGGGCCTGGTCCTGGCCTTCACCGCGATCGCGGTGGCGAACACGCTGGCGATGTCCACGGGGGAGCGGCTGCGGGAGTTCGCGATGCTCCGCCTGACGGGTGCCACCCGGCGGCAGGTGCGGGGGATGCTGCGGGTGGAGGCGCTGGCGGTGCTCCTGATGGGGGCGGCGCTGGGTTCGGGGATCGCGCTGGCGGTGCTGACCGCGTTCAGCGTGGGCATGACGGGGGTGGCCGCGCCGGTGGTGCTTCCGCTGGCGTACGGGGTGGTGGTCGCCGGGGCGGGCCTGCTGGCCCTGTGCGCGACCTCGCTCCCGGGCCGACTGGCCCTGCGGGTCCGGCCGGTGGACGTGGCGGCCGCGAAGGGCTAGGCCCTGCCCCGAAAGGGCCGGTGGGGCCGGATCCGGCCCCACCGGCCCTTTCGGGTCGCCCGTCGGCGGCACGGCTCAAGAAGACGGCGGTGTCACCGGCAGGCCCGCCGCGCGCCACGCCTGGAAGCCCCCCGTCAGGTCCGTCGCGTTGCGGAGCTCCAGCGCGTGGAGGGAGGCCGCCGCGAGGGTGGAGGCGTAGCCCTCGTTGCAGATCACGACGATGCGGACCCCGTGGTCCGTGGCCTGGGGGAGGCGGTGGGAGCCCTCGGGGTCCAGGCGCCATTCCAGTTCGTTGCGCTCGATCACCAGGGCGCCCGGGATCAGCCCGTCCCGCTCGCGCAGGGCCTGGTAGCGGATGTCGACCAGGAGCGCCCCGGTCAGGGACTCGGCGTGCGCCTCGGCCGGGTCCACGCGGGTGTACGTGGTGCGCAGCCGGTCCACGAGGGCGTCGATGCCGCTCACTGCCAGTCCGCCGGACGCTCGACCTGCTCCAGCGTGAGCACCGGGCCGGTGCGGCTGTAGCGGCGGATCAGCGGGAGCGGCGGGTAGTACGCGTGGACCGAGATCGCGTGCTCGGTCCCGGACTCGTTCAGCACCTCGTGGACGTGGTGCTCGCCGAAGGCCCGCCCGGTGCCCGCACCCAGGCTGCGGGTGCGGTCCACGTCCGGAGCCAGGGAGAGGGACTGCCAGCCCTCCGAAGGGATGCGGACCGCCAGGGAGTTCTCGGTGAGGCGCCCGCGGGCGGTGGTGAACGCGCCCCGCGACTCGGCGTGGTCGTGCCAGCCGGTGCCGGTGCCCGGCGGCCAGCCGATCAGCCAGGCCTCGCTGCCGCCCGGTCCGTCGAGCCGGATCCAGGTCCGGCCCTCGGGGTCGAGGGGGAGGGAGGCGATCAGCTCGGGGTCGGAGGCGATGCGCAGGGTGAAGGCGAGGAGGTCCGCGGCCGTGACGGCGGCAGGAGCCGGGGCGTGCGTGGACGCGGGGGAGTGCGTGGCCGCAGGGGCGTACGCGGGTGCAGATGCAGACATGGAGGGTGACCGTCCTGGGGGTTCGCGAAGGCGCGCGGCACTCGGCGGGCGCGCGGAGGAAGGCGAATCAGCAGGAAGGGCGACACACGCAGCCCGCGTAGCGGAGCAGGTCCATATGGACCCTCCGCCACAGGCGTACGTCGTTGCCGGTCATGTCCGTGAGTGAAGCACGAGTGGGCCGGAGGGTCAATCGATCACCGGTGTGACGGCGGGCGTCACAGCGGGGGCGGGCGAAGGGGAGGGGGCGGACTCGGGCGCGCCGTGGCGGACGGCGTCCGCGGCCCCGTACAGCTCCGCCGGGCGGACCCCAGCGAAGGTCGCCGCCAGATGCCCGTCGGGTCGTACGAGGAGCACGGTGTGCGCCGCGGCCCCCGGATACCCGTCGGCGACCAGCAGCTCCGCCCGGACCGGGAGCGCCGAGACCGCTGCTGCGAGGCGGGGCATCAGCCCGGCGCCCAGCCAGTGGCGCCGGTCCCAGACGCCGGTGCCGGGGGCGACGAGGACGACCAGCAGCCGGCCCCGGCCGAGCCGGTCGCGCAGCGGCACCGTGGCGCCGTCGGGGGCGGTCACCGGGATGTTCTGCACGGGCCCGCCCGGCTCGGTGGCCGTCGGCACCTCGCGCACGGCCACGGCCGGGGCGTACACGGGCTCCGCGCCCAGCGGGCCCCGTCCCAGGTGGCCGTCGGTGAGGAGGGATTCGGCGGCGCGCGAGGCTCCGGGCAGCAAGGTGCGCAGTCCGCCCCCGGAGCGCAGCACGGGCATGGCCTGGTCGGCGGCGCGCAGCCGGGCGGCCACTGCCCTGCGGCGCTCGGCCTCGTAGCTGTCGAGGAGTTCCTCGGACGCTCCCTGGTGCCAGGCCAGGGCCAGTTTCCAGGCGAGGTTCTCGGCGTCCCGCAGCCCCTCTTCGACGCCCTGGGTGCCGAGCGCGCCGAGCAGGTGCGCGGCGTCCCCGGCGAGGAAGGCGCGGCCGTCGCGCCAGCGCCGGGCGAGCCGGTGGTGCAGGGTGTGGACCCCGGTGTCGAGGAGGTCGTACGGGGGAGCCGTGCCCCCGCACCACACCGCGAGGGTGTCGCGGATGAGGGTGACGAGCGCGTCGGGGGTGACGAGGTCCCCCTGCGGGGGCAGCAGCCAGTCCAGCCGGTACACCCCGTCGGGCAGCGGCCGGGCGGTGACCTCGCCGGCCCCGCCGGGCAGCCCGCGGTGCAGCAGGGCTTCGCCAGGCCAGGGCAGTTCGGTGCGCAGCGCGGCCACGGCGTGGCGTTCGACGGCGGTGCGGCCGGGGAAGCGGATGCCGAGCAGCTTGCGCACGGTGGAGCGGGCGCCGTCGCAGCCGATCAGGAAGCTGCCGCGCCACCAGGTGGTTTCGGCGCCGCGGGTGTGCGCGGTGACCCCGTGGCCGTCCTGCTCGAGGGCGTCGATCCTGCTCTCGGTGACCAGCTGGATCAGGGGGTGCGCGGCGGCGGCGTCGCGCAGCCCGCGGGTCAGGGCGTGCTGCGGCAGGTGGATCGGGGCCGGCCCGTCCTCGAAGGTGATCCGCTGGGAGTCCCGGCCGCGCCGCATGGTGCGCCAGGCGGCGAAGTACGCGCCCTCGTCGCGCAGGGTCGTACAGCCCAGCCGGTGCACCATGGCGGCGGTGTCGGCGTGGAGGGCGACGGTGCGGGCGGGGCGTGGCTCTTCCTTGCCGGGTCCCTCGTCGAGCACGACGCAGGGCACGCCCTGGCCGGCCAGGGCGAGGGCCATGGACAGCCCGACGGGCCCCGCGCCGACGACGATCACCGGGTCCATGATGTGGCTCCCGGTGTCCGGTATGTGATCACAGAACGTATGCAACCCACTGGAGGTGCCTGCGTCAAGTGACGCCGGTCCGGACAATGCCGTGTGGTGCGGCGGATGAGTTCCGCCGCACCACACGTGTCCCGCCAGTGTACTGACCGTCTGTCAGGCCGGGTGCCGACAGTCCGTCGGGGGCTCGCTCAGGCCGCCGCGCCCGCGTCGACCCCGGTGATCGGGACGATCGCGTCGGTGGTCCGCTTCGACCTCCGCAGCGTCTTCTCGAGCCAGGAGGCGAGGCTGGTGAGGGCGAAGTTCACCGCGACGTACAGCAGGGCGATCACGACGAGCGACGCGATGACGTTGCTGTAGTTCGCCGCGATCTGCCGGTTCATCGACAGCAGCTCGGCCAGGCCCAGCAGCGCGCCGCCGATCGCGGTGTCCTTGAGGATGACCACGAGCTGGCTGACCAGCGCGGGCAGCATCGCGGTGACGGCCTGCGGGAGCAGTACGTACCCCATCACCTGGCTCTTGCGCATGCCGATCGCCTTCGCGGCGTCGGTCTGCCCGCCCGGCAGGGACTGGACCCCGGAGCGGACGATCTCGCCGATGACCGCGGAGTTGTACAGGACCAGGCCGGTGACCACTGCGTAGAGCGGCCGGACGTCGGTGCCGATGTCGGTGTAGATCCGGTACAGGGCGTTGCCGAAGAACATCAGCATCAGCACGGGGATGGCCCGGAAGAACTCCACCCAGACGCCCACGGCGGCACGTACCCACGCGTGGTCGGAGAGCCGGCCGATGCCGAGCAGTGCGCCCAGCGGCAGGGCGATCACCATGGCGAGGGCGCCGGCCCGCAGGGTCTCTCCGAGGCCGGGCAGCAGGAACGTCGTCCAGACCCGGCCGTCGGTGAAGAAGATGCTCCACTTGTCGGCGTCGAGCTGGTTCTTGTCCGCCATCTTGGACAGCACCCACCACAGGGCCGCTGCGCACAGGACGACGAAGACGCCGGTGTAGATCCAGTTGCGCGCCTTGGCCTTGGGGCCCGGGGCGTCGTACAGCACGGAGGTCATCGCTTCACCGCCACTCGCTTTGCCACCCAGCCGAGGAACAGGCCGGTGGGCAGGGTCAGAAGGACGAAGCCCAGGGCGAAGATCCCGAAGATGGCGAAGAGCGCGTTGGCCTCGTTCTCGTTCATCTCCTTCATCAGCAGGGCTGCCTCGGCCACGCCGATCGCCGCTGCCACCGTGGTGTTCTTGGTGAGGGCGATCAGGACGTTGGCGAGCGGTGCGACGACCGCCCGGAAGGCCTGGGGGAGCACGATCAGGGTGAGCACCTGGAAGAAGCTCAGGCCCAGCGCGCGGGCTGCCTCGGCCTGGCCGACCGGGACCGTGTTGATGCCCGAGCGCAGGGCTTCGCACACGAAGGTGCCGGTGTAGGCGGCGAGCCCGAGCACCGCCATCCGGAAGCCGATCTCCTTGAAGGTGCCGCCGCCGAGCGTGATGGTGAGCGTCGAGCCGAGCCCCAGCGAGCAGCCGATCAGGATCAGGGTCAGCGGGATGTTGCGGACCACGTTGACGTACGTGGTGCCGAAGCCCCGCAGCAGCGGGACAGGGCCGACCCGCATCCCGGCGAGGGCGGTGCCCCACACCAGGGCTCCGGCACCCGAGTAGAGGGTGAGCTGAACCGTCACCCAGAAGGCTCCGAGCAGGTCGTACTGCCCCGAATCAAGAAAATCGAACACGATGGCCTGCGCTCTCCCCAGGATGGCCAGGTTGGCCGGTGCGGTACGGCGCCGCCCACGGCAGGCGGGCGGCGACGTACCTCAGCGATGAATCGGGCCGACGAACCCGGCCGGTGGATCGGTCGGTGGGCCGGCCGGTGGGACCGGCCCCCGGATCACTTGCCTTCGGTGATGGCCGGAGCCGGCTCGTTCTTGAAGCCGGACGGGCCGAGGTTCTTGGTCACGGCCGCCTGCCAGGCGCCGTCCGCTTCCATCTTCTGGAGGGCGGCGTTGACCTTGGTCTGCAGGTCCTTGTCGCCCTTCTTCAGGCCGATCCCGTAGTTCTCGTTGCTCAGGCTCAGCCCGACCAGCTTGAACTTGCCCTTGTTCTTGTCCTGCGCGGCGTAGCCGGCCAGGATCACGTTGTCCGTGGTCAGGGCGTCAACGGCCTTGTTCTCCAGGCCCGTCAGGCACTCGGAGTAGCCACCGAGCTCCTGCAGGTCGGCCTCGGGGGCCAGCTTCTTCTTGACGTTCTGCGCCGAGGTGGAGCCGGTGACGGAGCAGAGCTTCTTCTTGTTGAGGTCCTCGGGCTTGGTGATCGAGGTGTCGTCGGCGCGGACCAGCAGGTCCTGGTGCGCGAGGAAGTACGGGCCGGCGAAGTCGACCTTCTGCTTGCGCGCGTCGTTGATGGAGTAGCTCGCGACGACCAGCTTCACGTCGCCGTTGGAGAGCAGGTTCTCGCGCTCGGCGCTGACGGCCTGCTTGAACTCGATCTGGTCGGGCTCGTAGCCGAGCTCCTTGGCCACGTAGGTCGCCACGTCCACGTCGAGACCCGTGAACTTGCCGTCGGGGGTCTTGAGGCCCACACCCGGCTGGTCGAACTTGATGCCGATGACGATCTTGTCCTTCTTGGCACCGCCGGTCGCGCCGCCGTCACTGGCGGTCTTGTCGCTGCTTCCGCCACAGGCGGTCGCGGTCAGGGCGAGAGCGACGGCAATGGCGGCGGTGGCGCCGACCTTGGAGAGCTTCATCGTGGACTTCCCTCGAAGTGAGACGTGAGACAGACGTGAGACGTGGGACGGACGTAACCCGTGTTCGGACGACGATCCGTCACCGGATCACTACCAGACGCGAGGCTCAGTGGTGCAGGATCTTCGACAGGAAGTCCTTGGCGCGGTCACTGCGCGGGTTGCTGAAGAACTGTTCGGGCGTGGCCTCTTCGACGATCTTTCCGTCGGCCATGAAGACGACCCGATTGGCGGCGGAGCGGGCGAAGCCCATCTCGTGCGTGACGACCACCATCGTCATCCCCTCCCGGGCGAGCTGCTGCATGACTTCCAGCACCTCGTTGATCATCTCCGGGTCGAGGGCCGAGGTCGGCTCGTCGAACAGCATCACCTTCGGGTCCATCGCCAGTGCGCGGGCGATCGCCACGCGCTGCTGCTGACCGCCCGACAGCTGGGCCGGGTACTTGTCGGCCTGCGAGCCGACGCCGACCCGGTCGAGCAGCGACTTCGCCTTCTCCAGCGCCGCGGCCTGGTCCGTCTTGCGGACCTTGAGCTGGCCCAGCATGACGTTCTGCAGCACCGTCTTGTGGGCGAAGAGGTTGAAGGACTGGAAGACCATGCCGACATCGGCGCGCAGCCTGGCCAGCTCGCGGCCCTCGGAGGGAAGTTGCTTCCCGTCGACCGTGATGGAGCCCGAATCGATCGTCTCCAGGCGGTTGATGGTGCGGCACAGCGTCGACTTGCCCGATCCAGAAGGCCCGATCACCACGACGACCTCGCCGCGGGCAATGCTCAGATCGACGTCCTGAAGCACGTGCAGCGCGCCGAAGTGCTTGTTTACGTTGCTCAGCACGACCAGGTCGTCCGCGGCACCGGCCGCGTCCTGCACGTCCTTGGTCACTGATACTCCGCTCATCGGCTTCTTGCTCCGTCCTCCTCGGTTGGGAGGACAGTAGTGAGGTGGCGCGCACAGCGTCAGTACATCTGAGGGAGAATTGAGCATAACGATCCGGCCTCGCACCGATACGCTCCGTACGCGGCCGCGCCGCCGGGCACCCGGAGCCGTACCGGGTCCGTAACGGAAGCGGCCCGCGACCTGAACCGCCTTGACGTGAGAGTCTCCATCGGCGTGGATGCAGGGTGTCCGGAAAACGGATGCCGGACTACGGATACGGGAAGATCGGAAAGGGACGGTATGAGACTGCTGCTCGTCGAGGACGACGACCACGTCGCCGCCGCCCTGTCCGCGATCCTGGCCCGGCACGGATTCCAGGTGACCCACGCCCGCAGCGGCGAGGAGGCCCTCCAGGCCCTGCTCCCGGCCGGTGCGCCGCCCTTCGGCGTGGTCCTCCTGGACCTAGGCCTGCCCGACCAGGACGGCTACGAGGTCTGCGGCAAGATCCGCAAGCGCACCGCCACGCCCGTCATCATGGTGACCGCGCGGGCCGACGTGCGCTCGCGGATCCACGGCCTCAACATGGGCGCCGACGACTACGTGACCAAGCCCTACGACACGGGCGAACTCCTCGCCCGCATCCACGCCGTCGCCCGGCGCACCGGGGTCTCCGAGGAGCCCGCCGGCGGGGCGGGCGCGCCCGGCACCGTACGGCTCGGACCCGTCTCCATCGAGATGTCGACCCGCAGGGTCGGGGTCAACGACACCGACGTGCCGCTCACCCGCAAGGAGTTCGACCTGCTGGCCCTGCTCGCGCAGCGGCCGGGGGTGGTCTTCCGGCGGGAGCAGATCATCAGCGAGGTCTGGCGCACCAGCTGGGAGGGGACGGGCCGGACCCTCGAGGTGCACGTGGCCTCGCTGCGTTCCAAGCTGCGCATGCCGGCGCTCATCGAGACCGTCCGCGGCGTCGGATACCGGCTCGTGGCCCCACCGGCCCCACCGGCCCCACCGGCCCCGCCGGCACCCCCGGCTCCGTCCGCCCCCGCCGGGCCGTCCGCGCCCGCGGTGCCGCCCGTCCCGCCCGCCCTCTAGCGGGGATCAGCCGTGCGCGCCCGTCTGCTCCCGCTGCTCGTCGTCCTCATGGCGGGCGTGCTCCTCGCCCTCGGCTTCCCGCTCGCGGTGTCCCTGGCCGCCGGGCAGCAGCAGCGGGTGGTCGTCGACCGGATCGACGACAGCGCCCGCTTCGCCGCGCTCGCCCAGTTCGTCATCGACGCCGAGGGCTCGAACTCCAGCGGCGCCGACGAGCGCCGCGACACCCTCCAGCTCGAACTCGCCCGCTACCAGGAGCTGTACGGCATCAGCGTCGGCATCTTCTACCGGGACGACAACGCCATGGTCCGGGCCCCCGGCTGGTGGCGGCTCCCCGAGTCGGGCGAGGGCCGACGCGCCTTCGAAGAGGCCCTCGCCGGACGGCGCAGCCACGACCCCGGCCAGGTGTGGCCGTGGCAGACCCACGGCAAACTTCTCGTCGCCTCCCCGGTGGTCCTGGACGGGGACGTGGTCGCCGTGGTCGCCACCGAATCGCCCACCGACCAGATGCGGGCCAAGATCCTGCGGGGCTGGCTGCTGATCGTCGGCGGGCTCGCCGCCGCGATGCTCGTCGCCTTCGGCGCCGCCCTGCGGCTGACCAGCTGGGTGCTCAAGCCCGTGCGGACCCTGGACGCGGCCGCCCACGGCATCGCCACCGGCCGGATGAACTCCCGCGTCGCGGCCGGCGGCGGCCCCCCGGAACTCCGCCGCCTGGCCCGCTCGTTCAACGAGATGGCCGACAACGTCGAGGAGGTCCTGGAACAGCAGCGCGCCTTCGTCGCGGACGCCTCCCACCAGCTGCGCAACCCCCTCGCCGCGCTGCTGCTGCGCATCGAGCTGCTCGCCCTGGAACTGCCCGACGGGAACGAGGAGATCGCCTCGGTGCGCACCGAGGGCAAGCGCCTGACCCAGGTCCTCGACGATCTGCTGGACCTGGCGCTGGCCGAGCACGCCACCGCCGAGATCAGCTTGATCGACATCGCGGGGCTGGCCGCCGAACGGGTCACCGCCTGGCGGCCGTACGCCGAGGAGAAGGGGGTCCGGCTCACCGGGACGGGCCGGGCCGCCGCCACCGGCTGGGCCGACCCGATCGCGCTCTCCAGCGCGCTCGACGCCGTGATCGACAACGCCCTCAAGTTCACTCCGGCGGGCGAGGCGGTGGAGGTGGGCCTCTCCGTCGAGGGCAGCCAGGTGCTCGTCGTGGTCGCCGACCGGGGACCCGGACTTAACCAGGAGGAGCTGCTCCGGATCGGCGACCGGTTCTGGCGCAGCGGCCTCCACCAGAACGTCAAGGGCTCCGGGCTCGGCCTGTCCATCTCCCGCACCCTGCTCGCCGCGGGCGGCGGATCCCTCTCCTACGAGACGAACCCGCCGCACGGGCTGCGGGTGACGGTGTCGGTCCCCCGCACCGACCCCGCCGCTACGGACGGCTGAACCTCAAGGTCACCCGTTCGACCGGACGCGGCTCTCCACCACTGCTCGGTCATCGTGCATCAGAGGGCTCCGGTCCAGGTGAGGGAGGTGCGGGCGGGGGCGGAGACGGCGTAGGGCTCGTCCACGGCCCGGATCTCGAAGACGGCCGCCTTCTCCCGGCCGGCCCGTTCGACGGCGGGGAGGTACAGGGCCGTGCCGCAGGTGCCGCCGAGGAAGCGGCGGGTGCCGTCCGCGAGGACGCGGGACACCTCGTAGTGGCGGACCGGGCCGGGGGAGCGCCGCCAGGACAGCCGCAGGGCCGCCCTGCCGGACTGCTGGGCCGCGGCGGACACGGCCGGGGTCCCCGGGGTCGCCGGGCGGGGGTGCGGGGCGCCTTCGCGTACCGTCAGGGCGCCGAGCCGCCAGCGCACCGGCTTCTTTCCGAGCCCCGTGATCCGTACGGCCAGACCGTGCGCGGTCTCGCCCGCCAGCTCCGACAGCCCGACCCGCGTGGTGCGCCAGCCCTGCCCGGTGCCCAGGGTCTCGGCCTTCAGCCAGGTGTACGGGACCTCCTGCCCCGGAGAGGCCGGCTCGCGCGTGGCGACCCCGAGCTCGATCGACACCGGACCCGACTCGGTGGAGTGCACCAGCTCGACCACGGTGGAGCGGGTCAGCGGCAGCCGGGTGGAGTGCAGCCCGACGGCCGCCGGAGCGGTCAGGGCGCCCGCGACCAGCAGGCTGGAGCCGCCTCGCCAGGCGGCCGCGAAGTCGAGGGTGACCTCGGGGCGGGTCCCGGCGGTGTCCACGACCCAGCGCCGGCCCGGCAGCCGGTCCTGGAGGCCGAGGTGGTTCCACGGGGTGTCGGAGACGGGCCTGCCCTCCTCGTACCAGCGTTCCCCGTGGCCGGTGTTGAAGGAGCAGGCGAAGGGCAGCGCGGTGACGGTGGACCGGTCGGCGACGGCGGTGGCGGGCGCCCGCCAGGCGGAGTCGGCCGCGGGGCGGGCCGGATCCAGGGACTCGCCGGTCCAGAACCGGTCGTCGGCGCGGTGGAAGGCGCCCGGGGAGCGGTCCGTGAGGTGGCCCAGGGTCCACTCGGGCCGGTAGAACCCGTAGGAGACGACGTGGTCGCGCCCGCGCGGGACGATCGCGTCCCAGTCCACCGCGGAGTCCCAGCCGTGGGACTCCGTGTCCACGGCCGCCCACAGCTCGTGGCGGCTGCGCCCCAGCTCGTCCGCGAGGGCGCCGGAGGCGGCCAGCTTCGCCGGGGTCCAGCGGAAGTCCACGAACATCGTGTCCGCGACCTTGCCCCGGCGGTCCTCGAAGAACTCCTGGTTGAGCCCGTTGAGCGCGCCCTGCCAGCCGACCGCGCCGGTGGAGTTCATGGCGTCGTACCAGGTGATGCGCAGACCGTGCGGCGCGCCCGCGGCCCGCAGGGCGCGCAGGAACTGCCTCGTCCGGGCGGCGAGTTCGCTGTCGCCGCCCTCGGTCTCGGCGTTGACGAACCAGCCGTCGAACCCGTACGTCCGCGCCACCTCCACCAGCTTCTCCGCCACCGGGAAGCGGCCGAGGGAGTCCCGCTGGACCAGGTCCCGGGTCCACTGCAGGTCGCCGCCGTAGGGCACGGGCGGCAGGAACACGTTGCCCATCACCCGGACGCCGTTGCGGTGCGCGGCGTCGACGACCGGCGCGTTCGGGGCGAGGACGATGCCCTCGCCCGAGGACCCGCCCCAGAAGACCAGCTCGTCGATGTACGCCCAGTGGGTGAGCGCGTAGTAGTCGGCGGTCGGGGAACCCTGCGCGGGATTCCCGGCGGTGTTCCCGAAGGAGACGAGCGAGGCGATCCGGGCCTGGCCGGCGCGGGCCGTGGTGTTCGGCGCCACCGGGGTGAAGCGGGGGGCCAGCGGCACGGTCGCGGTGTTGTGGGCCAGATCGGGGTCGGACTCGGGGCTCCACCGCATCAGGGAGCGCCAGGTGATCCCGGGGCCGGGGGAGCCCTGGGGGAGCGAGTCGGGGAACCAGTACGAGGCGTACGGGGCCAGGTCGGCGGGGCCGACGGGTGCCACGGGTGCTCCGGGGGTCGCTGCCGCCGGGGCCGCAGCTCCGTACAGCAGGGCGCCGGCGCCCGCCCCGGCTCCGGCGAGCAGCAGCCCGCGCCGGGTCGGCCGTATCGCGGGACGAGGGTCGACGCCGTTGTCGATCTCGGACATGAGGGGATCCTCCGGCAGGACGTAGGGGCCGGTCAGGCCCGGGTGGGGACTTCGGAGACGTGCAGTACCTCGGTGATGCCGCGCGCGGCCAAGTGATCGGCGTCCCCGGCGAGTTCGGCCAGGACCACCGCCGGGCGGACCCCCTGCGCCGTGAGTTCGGCCCAGGCCTCGAAGAAGGAGCCGCCCGGGGCGCACACCGAACGCTGCGGCGCGGCCTCGGCGCCGCCCACGTCCACGGCGAGCGCGGTGGAGCGCACCGCCGGGCGGTGCGCGCGGCCCCGCCACTCCTCGGTGATCCGGGCGATGACCTCGCCGGCGGGCTTGGTCGCGCGGTCGTTGGTGAGCAGGCCGAGCCCGTACTCCAGCTCCGGGAAGTCCGCGAGCTCCCGGGACACGTCGTGCGAGCACCACCAGGTCACGCCCCACAGGTCCGGGCAGTCCAGTGCACTGGCCACGGTCGCCCCGGTGAAGGAGGCCGCGTGCTCGGGCCCGATCAGCGGCGCGGGCGCGCCCACCTCCTGGAGCCAGACCGGCCGGTGCGGATCGAGGGCCCAGGCCTTGGAGAGCTCGATCAGGTACGCGGCGTGGTGCTCGGTGGCCGTCCCGGTGCGGCCGTGGCGCTGGGCGGTGCCGTTGAACACCCAGGAGTGCACGGCGGTCGCACCGCCGAGGCGGGCCGCCTGGGCCACGGTGAAGGGGTGCCCGTCCTGGTACCAGGCGGCGTCGTACTCGGCGTGCAGGTGCAGACGGCCGGGAGCGCCCTCCTCGCAGGCGGCGAGCATCCGCTCCAGCCACCGCCCGGCCTGTTCCCGCGTGACCCGGTCGGGGGAGGGGTGCGGGTCGTCGGAGAACTGGTTGATCTCGTTGCCGACCGTCATGCCGAGGAAGTTGGGCCGGTCCGCGAGGGCGGCGGCCAGCGTGCGCAGGTACTCCTCCTGCCCGGCGACCACCTGCGGATCGCTGAAGATGTTGCGCCGGTGCCAGGTCCCGGTCCACGCCGGCAGGAAGTCGAAGCTCGACAGGTGTCCTTGGAGCCCGTCCACGTTCACGTCGAGCCCGCGCTCGGCGGCCGCGTCGGCGAGCGAGACGAGCTGCTCCACGGCGCGCGGCCGGATCAGCGTCCGGTTCGGCTGGAACACCGGCCACAGCGGGAAGACCCGTACGTGGTCCAGGCCGAGGCCCGCGATCGAGTCGAGGTCGGCCTTGACCTCGTCGAGGTCGAAGTCGAGCCAGTGGTGGAACCAGCCGCGCGTCGGCGTGTAGTTGGCGCCGAAGCGGAGGGTTCGCGGGGCGGGGGAGGCGGCGGGGCCGTCGTGCATGAAAGGTCCTGGAGTTCAGGGGAATTCGCCGGATGCCCATAACCTGCCGTCCCCGGACCGGATAAGTCAACAGGATCGTTATCTCCGAACGTCCCGACTTGGCGGGATGAAAGTCCTCACCCCCGGGGCCGTGGTACTTATGCGCTTCAGTCCAGTTGACAGGCCGGTTCCAGTCGCTTGAAGCTAAGGTCGCTAATGCGGTTTAGTCGTTGTTGAGCAGTGTTGTCACACAAGGAAGTGTGCGGAAATGGACAGCGGAATTACCGTCACGGCGGTCACCACACCGGCGCTCTTCACCGGCCCGCCGGAAACCCCGTCGCAGGTCATCAGGGTGCGCATCCGCAGGGCGCGCCCGGCCGGGCCGCTGCACGTGTCCGTGCACGGGGCCGAAATCACCACCGCGCACCCGCGCATCGTGCGCGCCGACACCGCCGAGGCCTACGCGGGCACGGACGCCCGCGCCGCACTCGGGGACCGGGTCCCCGTCCCCGAGTCCACCGTCGAGGTCGCCGTCCGCACCGGCGCCGCCGCCCCCGGGACCGTCCTGCCCGCCACCGTCCGCGTCACCACCCCCGACGGCCGCCCGCTCGCCGAGCGCGCCTTCGGCCTCGTCGTCGCCGAGCCCGGCTGGACCGTCCGCCTCGTCCCGCACTTCCACTACGACCCCATGTGGTGGAACACCCAGGCCGCCTACACCTCCCTGTGGGACGCGCCCCCGAAGCCCGGCGAGGCCGAACACGGCTGGGAGTACACCGGTGTTCCCGCCTTCACCCTCATCCCGCTCCACCTCCAGCAGGCCCGCGAGGACCCGGCGTACCGCTTCGTGCTCTCCGAGGTCGACTACCTCAAGCCCTACTGGGACACCCACCCCGCCGAGCGCGACGAGCTGCGCGCGCTGATCGCCGAAGGCCGCGTGGAGGTCGTCGGCGGCACCTACAACGAGCCCTCCACCAACCTCACCTCCGCCGAGACCACCATCCGCAGCGCCGTCCACGGCCTCGCCCTGCACCGCGGCACCCTCGGCGCCGACCCGCGCACCGCCTGGCAGCTCGACGTCTTCGGCCACGACCCGTCCTTCCCCGCCCTGATGGCCGGCGCCGGCCTCGACTCGGCCGTCCTGGCCCGCGGGCCCCACCACCAGTGGGGCCCGATGATGGACACCTGGGGCGACGCACTGCGCCCGCCCGCCGCCATGCAACTGCCCGCCGAGTACGAGTGGATCGCGCCCGGCGGCGGCCGGGGCCTGCTCCTGCACTACCTGCCCGCGCACTACTCCGCCGGCTGGTTCTCCCACCAGGCCCCCGACGCCGAGGCCGCCGCCGAGCAACTGCTGGACCTGTACGAGTTGCTGCGTACGGCCGCCGCCACGAAGAACGTCCTGATCCCGATGGGCACCGACTTCTCCTGGCCGCACCGCTGGGGCCTGGACGTGCAGCACGCCTGGAACCGCCGCTACTGCTGGCCCCGCATGGAACACAGCGGCCCGCGCGCCCACTTCGACGCCGTCCGCGCCGAGTTCGCGCAGCGCGGCGAGCAGCCGCTGCCGGTCACCCGGGAGATGGGTCCCGTCTACACCGGCAAGGACGTCACCTACAGCGATGTGAAACAGGCCCACCGGGCCGCCGAGAACCTCCTCGAACAGGCCGAGACCTTCGCCGCCCTCGCCTGCGCCGAAGGACTGACCGACTATCCGGCCCAAACCCTGTCCAAGGCCTGGCGCCACCTGCTGCACGCCGCCCACCACGACGCCGTCACCGGGACCTTCTCCGACCAGGTCTACCTCGACCTGCTCCCCACCTGGCGCGAGGCCCACGACCTGGCCGCCGGGGTACGGGAGGAGGCGCTGCGCGCGCTGACCGCCGGGGCCGACACCCGGGGCCCCGGCCCGCTCGCCGTCACCGTGCACAACCCGGTGTCCTGGACCCGCACCGACCTGGTGCGCACCCGCGTCGAGCTCGCGGTACTGGGCCTCGCGGACGCCGGCGCGGAGCGGATCACCCTCCTCGACGAAGCCGGCCGCGGCGCCTCCGTGCACGTCGAGGCCGTCGCGGACGGGGTCGCCGAGGTGGTCTTCCTCGCCGCGGACGTGCCCTCGCTCGGCCACCGCACCTGGTGGCTGGCCGCCTGCGAGCTCCGGGTCTCCGGCGGCTGGGAGCCCGCGCCGGGCCACGCCGTCCAGAACGACTTCCTGCGCGCCGAGGCCGACCCCGCGCGCGGCGGCGGCCTCGCCCGGCTGCTGGACCGGCGCACCGGGCAGGAGCTGCTCACCGCCGGGGAGGTTGACGAGCTGGTCGTACAGGAGGAGTACGACAAGCATCCCTACTTCGAGGAGGGCCCCTGGCACCTGCTGCCCAAGGGTCCGGGCACCGGTTCGGGCGCCGCGCCCGCCGAGTCCTGCCGGGCGGAGCGCGGGCCGCTGGGGTCGCGCCTTGTGGCCACCGGGCGGACCGGGCCCGTCCGCTGGACCCGGACCACCACCCTGTGGGACGGCCTGGACCGGGCGGAACTCACCACCACGGTCCACGCGTTCGAAGGCCGTGACCAGCTGCTGCGGCTGCGGATCCCGGCCGACGTTCCCGGCGCGCTGCCCGTCGCCGAGACGGCCGCAGCCGTGGTGGGGCGCGGGTTCGCCTTCCCCGAGGCGGATGCCGGGGCCGATCACACGCGGGCTCCGTGGACCCTGGACAGCCCCTGCCTGAACTGGTTCGCCCTGTCGGCTCCGATGACCGGTCTGGGCGGACGGGCACTGGGCGCGGCCGAGATCGTGCTCCCGGACTCGGGCACCGCGCAGGGCCTGCGGGAGCTGGTCACCGCCCTGGGCCGCCACGGGGTCACCGCGACCCCGACCCGGCCCGGCGGGCCGCGCTGGGGGGACCTGGCGGTGGACAGCAGCCTGCCCGACTTCCGCATCGCACTCGGCGGCCCCGGCGAGAACGCCTTCACGGCGGCACTGCTGGAGTCGGCACCTCCCGCGTACGCGAAGGCGGTACGGGAACACGCGCGGGTCTGGGTCCCGGCCCGCGCCGGGCTCCGCTCGCTCTGGACCCCGGGCTGCGACCTGACCGGGATCCGGGACCTGCCGGTGCTGGTCCTGACCGGCCCGGCGGCGGAACTGGCCCGCGCCGTCTCGGAGTCGGGCCGGATCGAGGCGGAGGCTGCGGCCGGCGGAGCGCGGCCTCCGGCCGGCGAAGGCCGCGCGCAGGAGGCGACGTACCCGCAGGAGGAGGCGTACCCGCACGAGGCGACGTACCCGCACGAGGAGGTGTACGCGGACATGGAGGCGTACCCCCACGAGGCGGCGTACGCCGACCGCACGGTCGGGATCCTGGTCCGCGGTACGCCCAGCTTCGCCGTCGACACCGCCGGGCGGCTGCACAGCACCCTGATGCGGTCCTGCACCGGCCGCCCGAGCGGCGCGTGGATGGACCCCCCGCGGCGCACCGCCCCGGACCGCAGCTCCTTCCAGCTCCAGCACTGGACCCACGTCTTCGAGCACGCGTTGGTCGCGGGCTCCGGGGACTGGCGGGCGGTGGACCTGGTGCGCCGGGGCCGGGAGTTCAACAAGCCGCTGACCGCCGTCACGGCCGAACCCGGCGAAGGCCGGCGGCCGCCCGCGCGCTCGCTGCTCGGTGTGGAGCCGGCCGACCGGGTGCTGATCGAGACGGTCAAACGGGCCGAGGGCTCCGCGGACCTCGCCGTCCGGCTGCGCGAGACGCACGGCCGCCCGGCGACGGCCGAGATGCTGTGGCCGACGGATCCGGCCGCCGAGGCCGATCTGCTGGACCGCCCGCTCGGTTTCTTCGCGGGCCGGATCCGGGGCGCGGCGACGACCACGCTGCTGCTGCTCGCGGAATCGGGCATGCCGCTGCGCGAGGGCGAACGCGAAGCGCACCAGCCGGTCTTCAGCCGCTACTGGCTGCACAACACGGGGACCGCTCCGCTCGGCGACGCCCCGTACACGGTGACGTGTGACGGGATCGCCTCCGGTGCGACCGTCACCCTCGCCGCCCACGGGGCCGCAGCGGGCGGCCCGGCGGACCTGGAGGTCCGGGCCCCGGAGGGCTGGAAGACCTCCTGGACCCGGCGGCGGACCGAGCTGGAGCCCGGCGGGCACGTGTCGCTGCCGCTGACCGTGGAGCCCCCGCAGGACGCCGAACCCGGCGAACACCTGATCCGGATCCTCGCCACCACCGCCGCAGGCGCGTTCGAGGACGTGCTCACCGTCACCGTCCCCGGAGCCCCCGAAGGACCCGCCGGGCTGTGGGTGGACGCGCCGGAACCCGCCGTCACCGTCGCCCCCGGCGCACGTACCTCCGTACGGGTGCGCATCGGTTCCACCGGCATCCGGTCCACGTTGAGCGGGCAGGCCTACGCCGTCTCCCCGTACGGCAGCTGGCAGCTGACCGCCCCCGCCGTGCAACCGGTCGAAGTACCCGCGGACGGCGGGGCCGAGGCCGTCTTCGAGGTGCGGCCGCCGCTCGGCACCCCTCCGGGGGAGTACTGGGTGGTGGTCAAGGCGGTCTGCCAGGGCAGGATCGCGTACGGTCCGGCCATTGCCGTCCACGTCAGCGAGGGATGAGACAGGCCATGGCCCGCAGACCCACCATCAAGGACATCGCCCGCCAGGCCGGGGTGTCGGAGAGCGCGGTCTCCTTCGCGCTCAACGACCGGCCGGGAGTCTCCAAGGACACCCGCGCCCGGATCCGCCGGGTCGCCGAGGAACTCGGCTGGCAGCCCAACAGTGCGGCCCGCGCCCTGTCCGGCGAACACTCCGGCGCGGTCGGACTGGTCCTCGCCCGGCCCGCGCACACCCTCGGCGTCGAATCCTTCTTCCTCCAGCTGGTCTCCGGCATCCAGGAGGTCCTGGCCGCCGGCCGCACCGCCCTCCTCTTCCAGGTCGTCGAGGACCTCGACGCCGAATGCGCCGTCTACCGCCGCTGGTGGGCCGAGCGGCGCGTGGACGGGGTCATCGTCGTGGACCCCAGGACCGACGACCCGCGCCCGGCCCTCCTCGAACAGCTCGCCCTGCCCGCCGTCACGGTCGGGGAGACCAGCCCGCCCTCCACCCTGTCCGCGGTGTGGGCGGACGACGCCGGGACCATGGCCGAGGTGCTGGACCACCTGTACGGGCTCGGCCACCGCCGGATCGCGCACGTCGCCGGACTGCCCGGACTCGCCCACACCGAGCGCCGCATCCGCTCGCTGCACGCCGAGGCCGAGCGGCTGGGGCTCGGCCCCGGCCAGGTGCGCTCGGTGGCCACCGACTACTCCGACGCCGAGGGCGCGGCGGCCACCCGGCGGATCCTTGCCGAGCCGCAGCCGCCGACCGCGATCGTCTACGACAACGACGTGATGGCGGTGGCCGGCGCCGCCGTCGCCGCAGAGCTGGGCATCCCCGTGCCGGGCCGGCTCTCCATCGTGGCCTGGGACGACTCCGCGCTCTGCCGGGTCACCCACCCCCGGCTCACCGCCCTCGTCCGGGACACCGCGGGCTTCGGACGGCTCGCCGCCGAGGAGCTCCTCGCCGTCCTGGCGGGGAGCCCGCCGAGGTCCCGCGAGAGCGAGCGGCCCCGCCTGGAGCCCCGCGAGAGTACGGCTCCGCCGCCGGCCGCATACTGAATTTCGACCCCTTCCTGGAGCGACCCCGTGACCACTCCCACTCCCACCTCCGCCTTTCCCGCCCCCCGCGCCGGTGTGCCGGGCGAACCCGGCCTGACGGTCGCGATCGACATCGGCGGTACGAAGATCGCCGGCGCGCTGGTGCACTCCGACGGCACGATGACGGCCACCACCCGCCGTCCGACCCCGGGCGGCCCGGACGGGGACGCCGTCTTCGCGGCCGTCGCCGAGGTGGTCGCGGAGCTCGCGGCCGGCCCGCTGTGGTCCTCGGTGGTGCGCTGCGGGATCGGCAGCGCGGGCCCGGTGGATTCCGCGCGCGGCACGGTCAGCCCGGTGAACATCGGCGCCTGGCGGGAGTTCCCGGTCCAGGCCCGGGTCGAAGCGCGGCTCGCGGAGCACGGGGCGCGGATCCCGACCGTGCTGGCCGGTGACGGGGTGGCGATGACCGCCGCCGAGCACTGGCTCGGCGCGGCCAGGGGGCACGCCAACGCGCTCTGCATGGTGGTCTCCACCGGCGTCGGCGGCGGACTCGTCCTGAACAACCGGCTCCACCCCGGCCCCACCGGCAACGCGGGCCACATCGGCCACATCAGCGTCGCCTTCGACGGGGAGCCCTGCGCATGCGGGGGCGTCGGCTGCGTGGAATCCATCGCCTCCGGCACCGCCATCGCACGCTGGGCCCTGGACCAGGGCTGGGTCCCGGCCGGGGACCCCACCGCGGCGGGCGTGGCCGCGGCGGCACAGGCGGGCGACCCGGTCGCACTGGCCGCCTTCGACCGCGCCGGCCGGGCGCTGGCCGCGGCCATCGCGGCCACCGCCACCCTCGTGGAGACCGACATCGCGGTCATCGGAGGCGGAGTCGCCGCCTCGGGAGACACCCTCTTCGGGCCGATCCGCACGCACCTGGCCTCGTACGCGACCCTGTCGTTCGTCAAGGAGCTCCAGGTCGTCCCGGCGGCCCTGGGCACGCACGCGGGCCTGATCGGCGCGGCCGCGGCGGCGACGATGCTGCTTCCCTCGGCGTGAGCCCGGCGAGCCCTTCGGGTCCCGCTACGGCTTGACCGAGCGGTAGTACCGGGCGGCGCCCACGTGCAGCTCCAGCGGATCGGTGTAGATCGCCGTCCGCAGGTCCACCAGCTGCGCCGCGTGCACCTCGTGCCCGATCCTGTCCCGGCTCAGGATCACGGTGCGGGTGAACTGCTCCGTCAGCTCGGCGCCCATGTCGTCCCGGGTCACCAGCAGGTTCGGCACCGCCACCGTGGCCACGGCCGAGGTGTTGCGGGCCCGCGCGTAGGCGTCCTGCGGCATCACCGCCGCCCGGTAGTAGCGCGCCGGCGTGCCGCTGGCCTGGAGCGCCTCCACCAGGTCGCCCAGCTGCACGAGCCGGATCTCGAAGCGCTCCGACAGCTCGCGCACGGCGTTCGTCGGCAGCCCCCCGGACCAGAAGAACGCGTCGATCCGGCCGGCCTGCAGCTCCGCCGGCATCTTGTCGATGCCGATGGACACCGGGGTGATGTCACGGACCGGGTCCAGCTTCGCCGCGTTGAGCATCCGCTCCGAGATCAGCCGTACCCCCGAGCCGTCCTGGCCCACCGCGACCCGCTTGCCCCGCAGATCCTTGGCCGACTGCACCGGCGAACCGGCGGGCACCACCAGCTGCACGTAGTCGTCGTAGAGGCGGGCCAGACCACGCAGCCGGTCGGCGCCGGCCTTCCCGTCGAGGCGGTACTTGGACACCGCGTCGGCCGTCGCCACCGTGAAGTCCGCCTCGCCGGCGGCCACCCGCTGCAGGTTCTGCTGGGAACCCTCGCTGGGCTGCAGCCGGACGCGGACCCCGGGCATGCTCGTGGCCAGCTCCTGCTCCAGGAGCTGGCCGTACAGGTGGTAGACCCCGGTCTGGACGCCCGTACTGAAGGTGAGGTCCCCCTTCAGCTCCGGCTCCCCGAAGGGCCGCAGCCACCAGACGAGGGCGCCGAGCACGGCCAGTACGGCCACCAGGGCCCGCAGGGCACGGCGCCTGCTGATCCGGGGCGGTACGAGAGGCATGGCCGCGATCCTGCCACCGCCCCGCCGTCCTGTCACGGCCCACCACCCCAGCCCCCCGGATCCCCGGCCGAGCGCCGCCGGGAAGACCCTTACCCTTGATGCATGACCAGCAGCAGTGACCGGAGCCCGGGTGTGGACGTTCCCAAGAGCTACGAGGTGCGCACCTACGGGTGCCAGATGAACGTGCACGACTCCGAGCGGCTGTCCGGTCTGCTGGAGGACGCCGGGTACGTCAGGGCGCCCGAGGGGTCGGACGGAGACGCCGACGTCGTGGTGTTCAACACCTGCGCCGTCCGCGAGAACGCCGACAACAAGCTCTACGGCAACCTCGGCCGGCTCGCCCCGATGAAGACCAAGCGCCCCGGCATGCAGATCGCCGTCGGCGGCTGCCTCGCGCAGAAGGACCGCGACACGATCGTGTCCCGCGCCCCCTGGGTCGACGTGGTCTTCGGCACGCACAACATCGGCAAGCTGCCCGTCCTCCTGGAGCGCGCCCGCATCCAGGAAGAGGCGCAGGTCGAGATCGCCGAGTCGCTGGAGGCCTTCCCCTCCACGCTGCCGACCCGGCGCGAGTCCGCGTACGCCGCCTGGGTCTCGATCTCCGTCGGCTGCAACAACACCTGCACCTTCTGCATCGTTCCGGCGCTGCGCGGCAAGGAGGAGGACCGCCGACCCGGCGACATCCTCGCCGAGGTCGAGGCACTGGTCGCCGAGGGCGTCTCCGAGATCACCCTGCTCGGCCAGAACGTCAACGCCTACGGCTCCGACCTGGGCGACCGCGAGGCCTTCTCCAAGCTGCTGCGCGCCTGCGGCGCCATCGAGGGCCTGGAGCGGGTCCGCTTCACCTCCCCGCACCCGCGCGACTTCACGGACGACGTGATCGCGGCCATGGCCGAGACCCCCAACGTCATGCCGCAGCTGCACATGCCCATGCAGTCCGGATCCGACACGATCCTGAAGGCGATGCGCCGCTCGTACCGCCAGGAGCGCTTCCTCGGCATCATCGAGAAGGTCCGCGCCGCCATCCCGCACGCGGCGATCTCCACCGACATCATCGTGGGCTTCCCCGGCGAGACCGAGGAGGACTTCCAGCAGACGATGCACGCCGTGCGCGAGGCCCGCTTCGCCAACGCCTTCACCTTCCAGTACTCCAAGCGCCCCGGCACCCCGGCCGCGGACATGGAGGGGCAGATCCCCAAGGAGGTCGTCCAGGAGCGGTACATGCGCCTGGTCGCCCTCCAGGAGGAGATCTCCTGGGACGAGAACAAGAAGCAGGTCGGCCGCACGCTGGAGGTCATGGTCGCCGAGGGCGAGGGCCGCAAGGACGGCGCCACGCACCGGCTGTCCGGGCGCGCCCCCGACAACCGCCTCGTGCACTTCACCAAGCCGGACCAGGAGGTCCGACCGGGTGACGTGGTGACCGTGGAGATCACCTACGCGGCCCCGCACCACCTGCTGGCCGAAGGCCCGACCCAGTCGGTACGCCGTACCCGCTCGGGCGACGCCTGGGAGAAGCGCAACGCCGCTCCGGCCGAGCCCAAGGGCGTCCTGCTCGGCATCCCGACCCTGGGCGTCCCGGCTCCGCTGCCGGTGGCCGCCTCGGGCTGCGCGAGCCCTTCCTGATCCGGATCCCTTCCTGATCCGGATCCCTTCCGGGACGCACCCGGCGGGGGCGCCGCCCGGCCGGCTGCGGCTACGCTGCGGATCATGCTCGTAGCCGCCGCCGTCTGCCCCGCCCCGCCGCTGCTCGTGCCCGAGCTGGCCGCGGGGGCCGCCGCCGAACTCGGCGATGCCCGTACCGCGTGTTCGGACGCGCTGTCGGTGCTCGCCGCCTCCCGGCCCGATCTGCTCGTGGTCGTCGGAGCCGCCGACCCGGACCACCAGGGCTCCTACCCCCAGGGCTCCCGCGGCAGCTTCCGCGGGTTCGGGGTCGGGAGCGACGTACAGCTGGGCGAGGGCGAGGAAGGCCCCCGCCTGCTGCCCGTGCCGCTCGCCGTCGGCGCCTGGCTGCTCGGCCGGGCGGGCTGGGGCGCCGCGCCCGTGGAGGGGTTCGGGGTCGCCGGTCCCCTGGACACGGCGCAGTGCCTGGCGGCCGGCCGGGAGCTCGCCGCGCGGGACGCCCGGGTCGCGCTGCTCGTGATGGGTGACGGCAGCGCCTGCCGGACCCTCAAGGCCCCCGGCTACCTCGACGAGCGCGCCGCCGCCTTCGACGCCGAGGCCGCCCGCGCGCTCGGCGCCGCCGACGTGGCCGCGCTCGCCGCGATCGACGCCGGGCTCGCCACCGAGCTCCAGGCCGCCGGGCGGGCCCCCTGGCAGGTGCTCGCGGGCGCCGCGGAGGGCGCCGGTCTCGAAGGCCGACTGCTGTACGAGGACGCGCCCTACGGGGTCGGATACTTCGTCGCCGCCTGGTCCTAGAGGGCAGGCCCGCCGGGGCGGCAGCGGCCCGGAACACGACGAAGGGGCACGACACCACGCCCGGTGGTGCCGCGCCCCTTTCCGGGACCGCGTCAGGAGGCCGCCGGCGGTGTCGGCCCGCCGGGATGGTCCTTGTGCGCGATCTTGCCCAGGGCGTCCTTCGCCTTGTCCGTGCCGCTAGAGATCTGGCCGCTGTACTTGCCCTTGGTCTTGGAGTCCACGACCTTGGCCATCTTCTCCAGATTCTGGGTGATCTTTCCCTCGTGCTGCTGCGCGAGGTCGCCGACCTTGTCCTTCGCGGGCGCGAGCTTGGCCTTCAAATCGTCCAGCAGGCCCATGGGTCACCTTCCGTTGGCGATCGCTACGTACGGGCACCCTCGCCGGCGGCCTCGCTGTCCGCGGCGACCTCCGCCGACTGCTGCTTGGGGATCTCGACGGCTTCCGCCGTCTCGGTCCCCTCGGCCGCAGCCGGCTCGGTCACGGCCTCATCGGCCGTGGCGGACTCCACCGTCAGATCCTCGGCAACGACCTCTTCGGTCGCTGCCTGGCTCTTGCGGCCGAGAAGCCGGTCCAAAATGCCCATGTCTACTCCTATAACGTTACTCGTGTGAGTGAAGTTCCGCCGTGGACGGACCGGCCTGCGCCGGTCACGGGCCGGGCGTACGACAGGCGCGCGCCGGGCCGGAACCCCGCCAAGGCAACGACCCCGACCGGACCGCGTCACGTAGCTCGATCGGGTACATAGCGGACTCTTGACGCGGGGCTGCGAGACTGGGGCGGTGAGGAAAGCAGCCCCCGCCCCGCGGGTCATCGCCGTCGTAGGACCCACCGCGGCCGGAAAGTCCGATCTGGGCGTCGCACTGGCCCGTCATTTCGACGGCGAAGTCGTCAACGCCGACTCGATGCAGCTGTATCGGGGGATGGACATCGGCACCGCCAAACTGACGACGGAGGAGCGCGGCGGAGTACCGCACCACCTCCTGGACATTTGGGACGTCACCGAGACGGCGAGCGTCGCCGAGTACCAGCGCCTGGCCCGCGCCGAGATCGACAAGCTGCTCGCGCAGGGCCGCATCCCCGTCCTCGTCGGCGGCTCCGGCCTGTACGTGCGCGGCGCGCTCGACGCCATGGAGTTCCCCGGCACCGACCCCGAGGTCCGGGCCCGGCTGGAGGCCGAGGCCACCCTGCGCGGCCCCGGCGCCCTGCACGCCCGCCTCGCCGCCGCCGACCCGGCCGCCGCGCAGGCGATCCTGCCCAGCAACGGCCGCCGCATCGTGCGCGCGCTGGAGGTCATCGAGATCACCGGACGGCCGTTCACCGCCAACCTCCCCGGCCACGAGTCCGTCTACGACACCGTCCAGATCGGCGTGGACGTGGCCCGGCCCGAGCTCGACGAGCGGATCGCGCTGCGCGTGGACCGGATGTGGGAGGCCGGGCTGGTGGACGAGGTCCGCACGCTGGAGGCCGCCGGGCTGCGCGACGGAATCACCGCCTCCAGGGCCTTGGGCTACCAGCAGGTGCTGTCAGCGCTCGCCGGTGCCTGCACCGAGGACGAGGCGCGCGCGGAGACGGTGCGGGCGACCAAACGGTTCGCCCGCAGGCAGGACTCCTGGTTCCGCCGCGACCCGAGGGTGCACTGGCTCAGCGGCGCCGCTTCGGACCGCCGGGAACTGGCCGGACTCGCGCAGTCGTTGGTCGAACGAGCGGTCACAGCCTGATCACGTGATGGCATCGGGAAGCCCCGGCCGCCTGTCCGGGGCCCCCTGGCGTGCCATCATCAAACTTCCGGCGGTGCCGTCACCGGCGGTGAACGACAGCGTACGAAGTCCGAGTGGGGAGGGCGCGTGGCGATGGAGGCCGGCCCTCGCGACACCGGTCGGGACGACACCCGACGGGAACCGGACCCGATGCTTCACGGTGCGCTCGCCGAGGCCGAGGCCGACGCGCTCGCACGGGCGGAGGGGTTCGGCGATGCCGACGAGCTCCCGGAGCCCGATGAGCTCGCGGCAGTCGACGCGCTCGCCGTGGCCGACGGACTCGCCGTCGTCGACGGACCCGTCGCGGACCACGCACTCGCCGCCGACCACGGGCTCGCCGCCGACCACGGACTCGCCGCCGACCACGGGCTCGCCGTGGCCGATGGGCTCGGACTGCCCGCAGGGCCCGCGCGGTTGACCCCCGACGGCCCGGACGCGCCGGACACCGCCGAGGCGGAGGCCGCCGCAGCGCCCGAGTTCGAGGTGGAACTGCGCCCGCAGCGGCGGCTGCGGCTGTGGCAGATCGCCCCCATCGCCCTCCTGGCCGCGGCCGGATCCCTGATGTTCGCCTTCCCCCTCGCCTTCGAGTTCGGCGACGGCGGAGCGGTCGTCGCCATGCTCGGATTCCTCCTCATGAGCTGCGCCGGCGGCTGGGGCATGATGGCCGCGCGCCGCGTGGGCTACGCCCTGCCGGGGCTCCCGGCCCGCGGCTCGGGGCTGCGCCCCGACTGGCGGGTGGCCGTGCTGTACGCGCTGGTCGCACTGGGCGTCGTAGCGCTGGCGGTGTACCGGGTGGCCCGGCTGCGGTAGCCGCGGGCTCGGTACGATGGGCGGGTGACGCAGACCAGCCCCGCCTCCCCGCTTTCCTCCCTGCCGTTCCTCAAGGGCCACGGCACCGAGAACGACTTCGTGATCGTCCCGGACCCGGACAACGCCATCGAGCTGCCGGCGTCCGCCGTGGCGCGGCTGTGCGACCGGCGCGCCGGGATCGGCGCGGACGGCGTACTGCACGTGGTGCGCTCCGCAGCGCACCCCGAGGCCGCGCACATGGCCGGCGAGGCCGAGTGGTTCATGGACTACCGCAACAGCGACGGCTCGATCGCCGAGATGTGCGGAAACGGCGTCCGCGTCTTCGCCCGCTACCTCCAGCACGCCGGACACGCGGTCCCCGGTGACCTGGCCGTCGCCACCCGGGGCGGGGTCAAGCGGGTGCACCTCGACAAGACCGGCGACGTGACCGTCTCCATGGGCCGCGCCGAGCTCCCCGAGGGAGAGGTCACCGTCTCCGTGGACGGGCGCTCCTGGCCCGCGCTCAACGTCAACATGGGGAACCCGCACGCGGTGGCCTTCGTTGACAGCCTGGACGATGCCGGGAAGCTGCTGGACCCGCCCCCGTACAGCCCGGCGTCCGCCTATCCGACGGGTGTCAATGTCGAGTTCGTCGTCGACCGCGGCCCCCGGCACGTCGCCATGCGCGTCCACGAGCGCGGCTCCGGCGAGACCCGCTCCTGCGGTACCGGCGCCTGCGCGGTCGCCGTGGCCGCCATCCGCCGCGACGGCGCGGACCCCGCCGTCACCGGCACGCCCGTCACGTACACCGTCGATCTGCCCGGCGGCACGCTGGTCATCACCGAGCACCCCGACGGCCGGATCGAGATGGCCGGACCGGCCGTCATCGTGGCCGAGGGCGAGTTCGATCCGGCCTGGCTCACCGAAACGGCTTTCGCCTGAAGCTTCCCTCTAATGGGTGATCCGTTTCACGCTGAGCGAGAGGTGGACTGCGCCACGTGGTGGGGTCGGTAGCATCAGGCACCGGCCCTGCGGGCGCACCCCATGCCCACCACCGCCGGTCGAAGCCGCCGGAGGTTCCCATGAGTGCAGAGGCCACGAACCCCGAAGCACGTTCCGAAGCGCGCCCTGAACTTCGCAGACGGGGCCGGACCAGGCTTGACCTGCGACGACTCGGACGCGCCGCACTGCTCGGTCCCGCGTCGCGGGACCGGCTGCCGGACGCCATCGGCCATGTCGCCGAGGCGCACCGCGCCCACCACCCCGACGCGGACCTGTCCGTCCTGCGCCGCGCCTATCTGCTCGCCGAGACCTCGCACCGCGGCCAGATGCGCAAAAGCGGTGAGCCGTACATCACACATCCGCTCGCCGTGACGCTCATCCTGGCCGAACTCGGCGCCGAAACCACCACCTTGACGGCCTCTCTCCTCCACGACACCGTGGAGGACACCGACGTGACCCTCGATCAGGTCCGCGAGGAGTTCGGCGAAGAGGTCTGCTTCATCGTCGACGGGGTCACCAAGGTCGAGAAGATCGACTACGGGGCCGCCGCCGAGCCCGAGACCTTCCGCAAGATGCTCGTCGCCACCGGCAACGACGTCCGCGTGATGTCCATCAAACTGGCCGACCGGCTGCACAACATGCGCACCCTCGGCGTGATGCGCCCCGAAAAACAGGCCCGCATCGCCAAGGTCACCCGGGACGTACTGATCCCGCTCGCCGAACGGCTCGGCGTCCAGGCCCTGAAGACCGAGCTGGAAGACCTCGTCTTCGCGATCCTGCACCCCGAGGAGTACGAGTACACCCGCTCCCTCATCGCGGCCCACGCGGGGGACCGCGACCCGCTGCCCGCCATCGCCGACTCGGTCCGCGTGGTCCTGCGCGAGGCGGGCATCGCCGCCGAGGTGGTGGTACGCCCCCGGCACTTCGTCTCCGTGCACCGGATCGCCCTCAAGCGCGGGGAGTTGCGCGGCTCCGACTTCGGCCGCCTGCTGGTCCTCGTGGGGGAGAACGCCGACTGCTACGCGGTCCTGGGCGAGCTGCACACCTGCTTCACCCCGGTCGTCTCCGAGTTCAAGGACTTCATCGCCACCCCGAAGTTCAACCTCTACCAGTCGCTGCACACCGCCTTCGCCACGCCCGAGGGGTACGTCGCCGAGGTGATCGTCCGGACCCGGCAGATGCACCGGGTCGCGGAGGCGGGGGTGGTGGCGCTCGGCAATCCGTACACGGCCACCGCGGCCCCGGCCCCGCACGCGGCCACGGCCCCGACGACGGCCCCGCAGCTGCCCGGCGAGGCCACCGAGGCGGCCGACCCGGACGAGGAGCGGGTGGACCCCACCCGGCCCGGCTGGCTGTCGCGCCTGCTCGACTGGCAGCAGTCGGCGCCCGACCCCGACACCTTCTGGGACGTCCTGCGCTCAGAACTGGCACAGGACCGGGAGATCACCGTGTTCCGGGCCGACGGCGGAACCCTGGGTCTGCCCGCCGGCGCCAGCTGTATCGACGCCGCCTACGCGCAGCACGGCGAGGCGGCCCACGGCTGTATCGGCGCCCGGGTCAACGGGCGCCTGACCTCCCTGTCCTCCCGGCTCTCGGACGGGGACACCGTCCAGCTGCTCCTCGCGCACGACGCCGGCTCCGGGCCCGCCGCGGACTGGCTGGACCACGCCAAGACCCCGGCCGCCAGGATCGCCGTCAGCAGCTGGCTGGAGTCCCACCCCGACGGGGCCGGGCCCGCCGCGGCCGCGCCCCGGGCGCCGCTGTCGGTGATCGGGGCCCGCGGCGGCGGGGGCAACGCCGTCGCCGACCTGCCGGACGCCACCGTGCGGCTCGCGGGGTGCTGCACGCCGGTGCCGCCGGACGTGGTCGCGGGGTTCGTCGTACGGGGCGGGGCCGTCACCGTGCACCGGGTCCACTGCGCGACGGTGGCACAGATGCGCGCGGTGGGGCGCACCCCCGTCGCCGTGCACTGGAGGGCGACCGCCGACTGCCGGGTCACGCTGGTAGCCGAATCGTTCGGCCGCCCGCATCTGCTGGCCGATCTGACCGAGGCCATCGCCCGCGAGGGGGTGGAAGTGGTGTCCGCGACCGTCGAACCCCCCGTCGAACAACGGGTCCGGCACACCTACACCCTGCAACTGCCCGACGCCACGGGGCTCCAGGCGCTGATGCGGGCGATGCGGGACGTGCCGGGCGTCTACGACGTCAGCCGGGCGTAGGCGGCCGAGGGGGAGATCGCTAGCCCGCCCGACCCCTTTCGGGTGGAGCCGTCGCGCGCCGTTCGCGGGCGCGTGGCGGGCGCTGGTATGCGATGGGGGATGCAGCTCACCTCCCCGCGCCTGCGCGCCGCCCTGCTGGCCGCGGCCTCCCTCTCCCTCGTCGCCGCCGTGGTGCCCGTGCCCAAGGCCCTGGGCATCGGCGATCCGTTGTTCCCGGAGCTCGGGAACCCCGGATACGACGTGCTCTCGTACGACCTGTCCTTCGCGTACAAGGACAACCGCACCCCGCTCGACGCGGTCACCGTCATCGACGCCCGCACCCTGGAGCGGCTCGACACCGTCAACCTGGACTTCACCCACGGGAAGGTCGCCTCCGCCGAGGTCAACGGGGAACCGGCGACCTTCGCGAGCGTCGGCGAGGACCTCGTACTGACCCCCGCCCGGCCCGTGGAGCGGGGCGCGCCCCTGCACGTCACCATCCGGCACACGAGCGACCCGCGCGGGCGCGGCGACGGCGGCTGGGTGGTCACCGACGACGGGCTGGCGATGGCCAACCAGGCCGACGCCGCCCACCGGGTCTTCCCCTGCAACGACCACCCAGCCGACAAGGCGTACTTCACCTTCCGGATCACCGCGCCGGTCGGGACCACGGCCGTGGCCAACGGGGTGCCGGGCGCGCTCCCGGCGGCCCTTCGCGCCGGCTCCGCGACCACGTGGACGTACCGCACGCTGCACCCCATGGCCACCGAGCTGGCCCAGGTCTCGCTCGGCACCTCGGCCGTCGTGCACGGCACCGGTCCGCACGGGCTGCCGCTGCGCGACGTGGTCCCGGCGGCGGACCGGGAACGGCTGGAGCCGTGGCTGAAGAAGACCGCCGGGCACATCGAGTGGATGGAGGCGCGGGTCGGCCGCTACCCCTTCGAGAACTACGGGGTGCTGATCGCGAAGGCCAGGACCGGCTTCGAGCTGGAGACGCAGACCCTGTCGCTCTTCGAGAGCGGACTCTTCACGGGCGGCGGCGGATACCCCGAGTGGTACGTGGAGTCCGTGATGGTCCACGAGCTGGCCCACCAGTGGTTCGGCGACAGCGTGAGCCCGCGCACCTGGTCGGACCTGTGGCTCAACGAGGGCCACGCCACCTGGTACGAGGCCCTGTACGCGGACGGCCTCGGCAAGTACTCCCTGGAGCGGCGGATGCGCGAGGCCTACCAGCGCTCCGACCAGTGGCGCGCGGCCGGCGGGCCCCCGGCCGCGCCGAAGCCGGCCGCTCCGGGGGAGAAGATCGGGCTGTTCCGGCCTGCGGTCTACGACGGGGCCGCGCTGATCCTGTACGCCCTGCGGCAGGAGATCGGGGCCGAGGCCTTCGACCGGGTGGAGCGGCGCTGGGTGGGCGAGCACCGGGACGCGGTCGCGGGCACGGGGGACTTCGTACGGCTGGCCTCGCAGGAGGCCGGACGGGACCTCGGGCCGTTCCTGGAGCCGTGGCTGTACGGGAAGACCACCCCGGCGATGCCGGGTCACCCGGAGTGGGGCGGCCCGAAAAGCGTGTGACGGGTGCGGAAGGGGCATGCCACCATCGACGGGGCCGCGGCTGGGAGCCTCCGGGGAATCTCCGGGTGGTGTCACACGTTGGACATGACAGTGTTATGTCACGCGCGGGAGTAGCTTTGGCCTTGGCTCCGCTTCTGCTGTCGCGGACGCATTCGCAATCGACGTAAGGATCCAATGACCTCCTCTTCTTCCCCTTCCCAGGACGCGCGGGACGCACAGGACGACGCGCAGGGCGCGCCGGCCTCCGAACCGCAGAGCTTCACCGAGAGCCTTCGGGCCGACGCCCTGATGGAAGAGGACGTCGCCTGGAGCCACGAGGTCGACGGAGACCGGGACGGCGCGCAGTACGAGCGCTCCGAGCGCGCGGCCCTGCGCCGCGTGGCCGGCCTCTCCACCGAACTCGAAGACGTCACCGAGGTCGAGTACCGCCAGCTCCGCCTGGAGCGGGTCGTACTCGTCGGCGTGTGGACCTCCGGCACGGTGCAGGACGCGGACAACTCCCTCGCGGAGCTCGCCGCACTCGCCGAGACGGCGGGCGCACTCGTGCTCGACGGCGTGATCCAGCGCCGCGACAAGCCCGACCCGGCCACCTTCATCGGTTCCGGCAAGGCGCGCGAGCTGCGCGACATCGTCATGGAGAGCGGCGCCGACACCGTCGTCTGCGACGGCGAGCTCAGCCCCGGCCAGCTCATCGCCCTCGAAGACGTCGTCAAGGTGAAGGTGGTCGACCGGACCGCCCTCATCCTCGACATCTTCGCCCAGCACGCCAAGTCCCGTGAGGGCAAGGCACAGGTCGCGCTCGCGCAGATGCAGTACATGCTGCCGCGCCTGCGCGGCTGGGGTGCCTCGCTGTCCCGGCAGATGGGTGGCGGCGGCGGTGGCGGCATGGCCACCCGCGGCCCCGGTGAAACCAAGATCGAGACCGACCGTCGTCGGATCCGCGAGAAGATGGCGAAGATGCGCCGGGAGATCGCGGAGATGAAGACCGGCCGCGACATCAAGCGGCAGGAACGCCGCCGCAACAAGGTGCCCTCGGTCGCCATCGCCGGCTACACCAACGCCGGCAAGTCCTCGCTGCTCAACCGCCTCACGGGCGCGGGCGTACTGGTGGAGAACGCACTGTTCGCCACCCTCGACCCGACCGTGCGCCGGGCCGAGACCCCGTCCGGCCGGGTGTACACCCTGGCCGACACGGTCGGCTTCGTCCGGCACCTGCCCCACCACCTCGTCGAGGCGTTCCGCTCCACGATGGAGGAGGTCGGCGACTCCGACCTCATCCTGCACATCGTGGACGGCTCGCACCCGGCGCCGGAGGAGCAGCTGGCGGCGGTCCGCGAGGTCATCCGCGAGGTCGGCGCCGTCAAGGTGCCCGAGATCGTGGTGATCAACAAGGCGGACGCGGCCGACCCGCTGGTGCTCCAGCGACTGCTGCGCATCGAGAAGCGTTCCATCGCCGTCTCGGCGCGCACGGGCCAGGGCATCGAGGAACTCCTCGCGCTCATCGACGCCGAGCTGCCGCGGCCGGCGATCGAGATCGAGGCCGTCGTGCCCTACACGCGCGGCGGGCTGGTCGCCCGGGCGCACGCCGAGGGCGAGGTGATCTCCGAGGAGCACATCGAGGAGGGCACCCTGCTCAAGGCACGGGTGCACGCGGAACTCGCGGCGGAGTTCGCTCCGTACGTGCTCGCCAAGCACTGACGCAGGCCCGCACCGACGCAGCCTCGTAGGACAGACGACTGAGGGCCCCCCGCACCTACGGGGGGCCCTCAGTCATGTGCGGGGGCCCTCACTCAGGTGCCCTACGAGGCTGCCGAGCGGGCTACTTGAACTTGCCGCTCACCGCGTCGAAGATGCCCTTCGCCTCCGGACCCAGCCGGGGTCCGGCCAGCCAGCCCGCCTTGGCGGGGCCGATCGAGGTGTTGGACACCAGCGCCGGCTTGCCGTCGGCGCCCGCCGCGACCCAACCGCCGCCCGAGGAACCGCCGGTCATCGTGCAGCCGATCCGGTACATCGAAGGGTCGGTCGCGTTCAGCGAGAGCCGGCCCGGCTTGTCGGTGCACTGGAAGGCCTTCTGGCCGTCGAACGGAGCCGCCGCCGGGTAACCCGTGGCCGTCATGTTCGCGACCTTGGGCACGACCGGAGCGTTGAACTCCACCGGGAGCGCCGTACCGACCGTCTCCTCCAGGGACTTGCCGCCGCCCTTCTCCGGGGTCACGTGCAGCACCGCGAAGTCGTACGGGGCACCCGCGCCGCCGGTCGGACCGCCGGTCGCGATCCACTGATCGGAGGTCTGCGCCCAGTCGCTCCACCACACGCCGTACGGGGCCACCTCGTCGCGGGGAGCGCCCTTGAGCGCGGCCGCGGGCTTGCCGGCGTTGTTGTACGACGGGACGAAGGCGATGTTGCGGTACCAGCCGCCCGCCTTGCCCGCGTGCACGCAGTGGCCGGCCGTCCAGACCATGTTGGACTTGCCGGGGTGCGCCGGATCCTTGACCACGGTCGCCGAGCAGACCATCGAGCCCTCGGGGCTGTCGAAGAAGACCTTGCCGGAGGCGGGGACGTTCTGGTGGTAGGGCGCGGCCGCGGCCTTCGCCGTCACCGGGGCCGGGACCGGATCGGTCACGCCCTGGTCCTTGCCCGCGTCCGGGTCCACGGCCGGAGGCTGTGGGGTCTTGCCGGCGTCACGCATGCGGTCCGAGTCCCACAGGCCCTCGATGATCGGGTTGACGTAGTCGCCCGCTTCGCGGAGCCAGTCCTCCTTCTTCCAGTTCTTCCACGCACCCCCCTTCCACTTCTCCAGGTCGATGCCGTGCTCCTTGAGCTTGTCCTTGAGCGAGTCCGGGATCTTGACCCCGTCGAGGCTCGTGGGAAGGCTCGCGGCCACGGTCGGCTTGGCGTCGGTCTCACCGTCGCCGGGTCCGCAGGCCGCAGCGGTCAGCGCGAGCGCGGCCGAGCAGAGCAGCGCGGTGACCGGTCGGATCGGTCGCATGTCGTGGATCCCCCTGGTGGTTCGGGATGGTGCCTGGGTAGCAGCCCCCCACTATGCCGCTGCCGGGGGAGACGGCACAGCCCGGGGCGACGGTTCCGTGCAACCGGGGCCGTCTCCCGGGCGGGGCAAGGAGCTTGGGGGCCAAGGATCCCGGGCGGGGCAAGGATCTTGGGCCCACCCGTGATCCGCCGCCGTCACCGTCGTTGGTACGTACGGGGGATGGGGGAGCAGCGTTGGTGTTCGAGGCGCACTCCGGAAGAGCAACCGTGCGGGAGGAGCGACACTCGTGGCTTTGACGAGCGAGCAGGCCGCGGCCGAGGCACTCGTCCCGCCGCAGGCGAACCGGGTACCGGGAGCCGCGGCGCAGGGGAGTTCGAGGACGCCGGGAGGCCGGACGGCGCCGGGAGCTCGTACCGCGCAGGGGGAGGGCATCCTGCGGCGGCAGGCACAACGGGAGTCCGCGGCGCGGACGTACGCGCGCTCCCTGCCCATCGTCCCCGTGCGCGCAAGGGGGTTGACCATCGAGGGCGCGGACGGCCGGCGCTACCTCGACTGCCTCTCCGGCGCCGGCACCCTGGCCCTCGGCCACAACCATCCCGTGGTGCTCGAAGCCATCCGCGGAGTCCTGGACTCCGGGGCCCCGTTGCACGTCCTGGACCTCGCGACGCCGGTCAAGGACGCCTTCACCACCGAGCTGTTCGCCAACCTGCCCCCGGGGCTGGCGGCCGACGCCCGCATCCAGTTCTGCGGACCGGCCGGGACCGACGCGGTCGAAGCCGCGCTCACACTCGTCCGGACCGCCACCGGCCGGTCGGGGCTCCTCGCCTTCACCGGGGCCTACCACGGCATGACGGCGGGAGCGCTGGAAGCCTCGGGCGGGGCGGCGGACGTACGGGTGACCCGGCTGCCGTATCCGCAGGACTACCGCTGCCCGTTCGGGATCGGCGGGCCCCAGGGAGCGGAACTCTCGGCCCGCTGGACGCAGAGCCTCCTGGACGACCCCAAGAGCGGGGTGGCCGCGCCCGCCGGAATGATCGTCGAACCGGTGCAGGGCGAAGGCGGGGTCCACCCCGCCCCGGACGCCTGGCTGAGGAGGATGCGGGAGATCACGGCGGCCCGCGGGATCCCGCTGATCGCCGACGAGGTCCAGACGGGGGTGGGGCGCACCGGGGCCTTCTGGGGAGTCGACCACGCGGGGGTGGTCCCCGATGTGATGGTGCTGTCCAAGGCCATCGGCGGCAGCCTGCCGCTCGCGGTGATCGTCTATCGGTCGGAGCTGGACCAGTGGGCCCCCGGAGCCCACGCCGGCACCTTCCGAGGCAACCAACTGGCCATGGCCGCGGGCACCGCGACGCTGGCCTACGTCCGGGAGAACGACCTCGCGGCACGGGCGGACGTGCTGGGCGCGCGCATGCTGACCTCCCTGCGCGGGCTGATCCCGGCCCACGCCTGCGTGGGGGACGTACGGGGCCGCGGCCTGATGATCGGCGTCGAACTGATCGACCCCGATACCGGGGAGGCCGCTCCCGCCCTCGCCGTGGCCGTCCGCCAGGCATGCCTGGACCGCGGCCTGATCGTCGAACTCGGCGGCCGGCACTCCAGCGTCGTCCGCCTCCTCCCTCCCCTGACCCTGACCGACGAACAGGCCGCGGCCGTCCTCGACCGCCTCGCCGACGCCATCCCCGCCGCCCTCCGCCGCTAAGGACCCCCATGCCCCACCCGAACCACCCCCTGGACCCCCCACCCCAACCCCACGACCCGCAGCCCCCGATCGTCGCCGCCCCCGCGCTGGGCTTCGCGTTCGGTGCCGGGCTGTCCCCTGCTCCGGAGTCTCCGGCCGCGGCTGCCCCTGCGCAGGGCCTTGCCTCGGCTGCCGGGTTGTTCCCTGACCCGGAGCCCCCGGCTGTGGTCGCCGCTGCGCTGGGCATTGCGTCCGCCGCCGGGTTGTCCCCCGCCCCGCAGCTCCCGACCGCCACTGGCCCCGTGCAGGGCCTTGCTTCCGCTGCCGGGTTGTCCCCGGCGCCGAAGTCTCCGGCTGTGGCTGCCCCTGCGCAGGGCACTGGGTCCGTTGCTGGGTTGTCCCCGGCCCCCGAGTCTCCGGCCGTGGCCGCGCCCGCGCCGGGCATCGCGTCCGCTGCCGGGTTGTCCCCCGCCCCGCAGCTCCCGACCGCAGCCGCCCCTGCGCCGGGTTCCGGGTCCGTTGCTGGGCTGTTCCCCGACCCGGAGCCCCCGGCCGTGGTCGCCGCCGGGCAGTCGCCGGTTCTTGCGGCTGCCCCGGCGCTGGGCTTCGTGTCTGCTGCCGGGTTGTCCCCGGTTCTGCCCGCCACGACCCTGCCGATGCGAGCAGCGCAGGGCCTGCGGTCCGGGTCCGCTTCCGGAGCTTCCGCCGGACCGTCCGAGGCTGTACCGGCAGGCTCTTCGCTCCCGTCCACGCCGGGGACGCTGCCTCCGGCTGCCACCAGAAGACTTCTACCGCCGCCGCCAGTGCATCCGGCCTCCGCCCACGGGAGCACGCCCTCCACGAGGGCCGAGCCCGCGCTGGCTTGGGTCATCCCGACCGGACCCCTGCCATCGGGTGCTCCGGCCCGGGGCGCCACGCCACCCGGAGAGAACGAGTCCAGGGCCTCTGCCGCCGCTCCACACCCCGGATCGGCGCCGTCTCCTGCTCCGACCGCTCGCGACATCCCACTCGCCACGGGCACCGACTCCCTACCGCCCGCAGCCACCGCACCGACCCCGGACGTGACCTCTGGCTCCGGGACCGCCCCGGTGCGGCCGACGCCGATGCCCGCCGAGTCTGCGCCTCTGTCCAACCCAGCCCCGACCAAGTCCCCTCTCCCACCGCCGACGCAGCGTCCAACCTCCCCGCTGACCAGCGGGAGCATCCCTCCGCTCCTCCCCGCGGACCCGCTCCCACCTGCCCCGGCCAGCCCAGCCGGCCCGGCCACCCCGATGAGCCCGGCGAGCCCAGCCGGCAGCGCGGCCGCAGCCTCCCCGCCAGCCCTCGCCTGGCCTTCGCCGGTGCGCCCCCCGGCCCCGGCCGGTCCCGGCATCGATGCCCAGCTTTGGGCCCCGGCCCCGGCTGGTCCCGGCATTCCGGGGCTTCCGCATTCGGCAGTTCCAACGGGGGTTGCGGACGGGGCGCCCCCAAGCGCCTCCACGGAGGGCCTGTCGACTCCGAGCTCGGCGGCCTCCGGGTCCGACGAGCCGCCGCCGTCTCGGAATCCGTGGGCCGCGCCACCCACCGCCGCGGAGGGCAGGACCCCGGAGCCGGTCGCCGACGGCGTGACCGGATGGCCTTCGGCCCGTCCGGCCCGGCTCCTGCCTGAGCCGCCCGCCTCGCCGGGCGCTCTCGGCGGAGTGCCGGACCGGCCTCCGGTACTCGCCCCCACCCCCACCCCCGCCGCCGACCCGGATGTGCCGGGCCCCGTCGGCGCGTTGACGCTGACCGGCCCCGTGGGGGCCCAGGCCTCCCCGGCGGCTGTCGCCGGAGCGGTGGCCGAACCGTCCCCGGTCGTCCCCTGCGCCCCGACCCCCGGCTTCGCCGACCCGGCCGCACCCCTCGCTCCGGGGAACCAGGCCGGGCTGTCCCCGGCCGTGCCCGGCGGGGCACCACCGGCGCGTCCCGCGCCAGTGGCCACGTCCGGTGGTGCCTGGACAGTGCTCCCCCCGGTCTCCGGCTCCGCGGCCTTCTCCATGGCCGCCGACGGCACGCCGGACGAGGCACGCCACAAGCAGCCCCCAGCGGATTCCGGCGTCGCCGAATCGGCGGGGCAGCCCCAGGAACCGGCTGCCGCACCCCCTGCCGCCGCCGCTGGGCCGGGCAACGCTCCGACCGGCCCGGCCAATGCCTTGCCCGCCATGCCGGGCCCGGGTATGCCCTGGGTGGCCGCCGAGCCGCGGCTCGGCGGGGAAGCCGGCGCCACCGTCCCCCGGCAGAAGGACGGCACCGTCAGACCCCGCACGGGAGCGGCCGACCCGCTGGACCACCCCGACCACATGGTCGCCGCCGAGGCCGCCTCGGTGGAGAACCTGCTGCGGTGCTGGGTCCGCGAGACCGGGCTCGGGCAGCCCGCCGGGCCCGTGCTGCGCGTCCCCCTGCCCGCATCCGGCGCCGCCCTGCTCGTCGCCGTCCGCTACTGGTCGGCCGCCGGCTGGCACCGTTTCGGCCCGGCCCTGCTCGAGGGTGCCCCCGTCGACGCCCCCGCCGTGGACGCCGTCACCCTCGCCGCCCTCATCTCCCGCGAGGGCCGTGCCGTCCGAGGCGGCACCACTTCCGCCAACACCCCTTCCGGCGACGCCGCCCCCAGCGGTGCGGACCTCGTCGGCCGGGTCGCCGACTCGGTGCACCGGACCGCCGAGTTCATCGCCGATCGCCGCCGACGGCCGACCGCCCCCTCTCCCGTCGCCGAGGACCCGTTCCTCACCGCCGAACAGTCCCTCCTTCTCGGCCACCCGCTGCACCCGACCCCGAAGAGCCGCGAAGGCCTCTCCGAAGCCGAGGTGCGCGCCTACTCACCCGAACTCCACGGCTCCTTCCCCCTCCATTGGGTGGCGGTCGAGCCCGCAGCGCTCGCCACCGACTCCGCCTGGACCGAACGCGGCCGCCCGGTCTCCGCCGCCCGGCTGCTGGGCCGCCTCGCCCCCGGCCTTCCCGTGCCCGAGGACACCACCCCCCTGCCCCTTCATCCCTGGCAGGCGCACGACCTGCTCCAGCGCCCCGCGGTCACCGCCCTCCGCGACGCGGGACTCCTGCACGACCTGGGCCCGTACGGCGAGCCCTGGTACCCCACCTCCTCCATCCGCACCGTCCACCGGCCCGGCGCCCCCGCGATGCTCAAGCTCTCCCTGGGCCTGCGCATCACCAACTCCCGCCGGGAGAACCTCCGCAAGGAACTCCGCCGCGGCGTCGAAGTCCACCGACTGCTGCGCACCGGGCTCGCGGAGCGGTGGCAGGCGGCCCACCCCGGCTTCGACATCGTCCGCGACCCCGCCTGGGTGGCCGTGAACGCCCCGGACGGCACTCCCATCCCCGGCCTCGACGTCCTACTGCGTCACAACCCCTTCCGCTCGGGCGACGACGCCCTCTGCGTCGCCGCACTCACCGCACTCCGCCCGTGGCCCGGGCGGACCACCATGAGCTCCCGGCTCGCCGAGACGGTCTCGCGTCTCGCCGCCACCACCGGGCGGACGACCTCCGCCGTCTCCGCCGAGTGGTTCCTGCGCTACCTCGACCACGTCGTCCTGCCGGTCCTCGCCTTCGACTCGCTCGCCGGTATCGCCCTCGAAGCGCACCAGCAGAACACGCTGGTCCTCCTCGACCCGGCCGGCTGGCCGGTCGGCGGCCGCTACCGCGACAACCAGGGCTACTACTTCCGCGCCTCCCGCCGCACGGAACTGGAACACCGGCTCCCCGGTATCGGCGCCGCCAGCGACACCTTCGTCTCCGACGCCGTCACCGACGAACGCTTCGCCTACTACCTCGGCATCAACAACGTGCTCGGTCTCATCGGAGCCTTCGGATCCCAGCGGCTCGCCGACGAGCGCGTCCTGCTCGCCGCCTTCCGCCGGTTCCTCGGCAAGGCCCTGGACCTCGGCCCGCTCCCCGCGCGGCTGCTCGACTCACCCACCCTGCGCTGCAAGGCGAATCTGCTCACCCGCCTGGGCGGCCTCGACGAGCTCGTCGGCCCCGTCGACACCCAATCCGTCTACGTCACCATCGCCAACCCCCTTCACGATTGACGCGTCACCACCGACACGGAGAAGAGCCCCGATGCCCTCCACCGATTTCCACACCGATGCGCCCCACACCACCGAACCGCCTCTGACCGCCGAGCTGCTGCCGCTGCTCGCCGAAGCGGACCTGCTCGACTCCCCGGCGAGCTGGGGCGGTGTCACCACGTGGGCCGGACTCTTCCGTCTCGAACCCGTCCGCCTCGGCCGTGACCTGGATCTGCTCACCCGCTGGATGAACGACCCGGAGGTGGCCGCCTACTGGGAGCTCGCCGGCCCCGCCGCCGTCACCGCAGCCCACATGCGGGCACAGCTGGACGGGGACAGCCGCAGCATCCCGTGCCTCGGCCTCCTCGACGGCACACCGATGAGCTACTGGGAGATCTACCGGGCTGACCTCGACCCGCTCTCCGCGTACTACCCGGCGCGCCCCCACGACACGGGTATCCACCTGCTCATCGGAGACGGCACGAACCGTGGCAGGGGTCTGGGCACCGCGCTCCTGCGCGCCGTGGCAGACCTGGTGCTCGACAACCGTCCTCGCTCCATGCGTGTCATCGCCGAACCGGACATCCGCAACACCCCCTCCGTATCAGCCTTCCTGAGCTCCGGCTTCCGCTGTTCCGCGGAGATCGAACTGCCCGGCAAGCGCGCGGCCCTGATGATCCGCGAGCGGGCGCTGCGCAATCTCCTCTGAGTGCCGCCCCGCAAGTCCCGGATCCATCGAACCCGCTCGCCCCGCCCTTCGTCGTCCTCCGCACCTCTCACTTCGAAAACTCTGCGTCGCGCAGCAAAGTTCCCGATCTCCGAGGAGTCCCGTGCCGAATTTCTCAGCAGCCCCCGACTCCGCCGGCCCCCACTTCTCGGACGCCGTGCCCCCGTCCCCCCAGCACCCGTGCACCCCACCCGAACTGAACCTCCCGACCTGGGACTTCGCCGCCCGCCGCCTCCTCGCCAAGATGCTCGGGGAGTTCGCGTACGAGGAGATCATCAGGCCGGTCCCCGCTCCGGCCGCCTCCGGCGACGCCTGGACCCTGACCCTCGACGACGGCAGCAGCCTCGGCTTCCGCGCCCGCCGCCGCGCGTACGGCAGCTGGCACGTCGCCCCCGACACGATCACCCTCACCCCGCCGCGCACCTCAACCGAGCCCCCGGCCCCCACCGGAACTCCCACCACCCCCAGTGCTCCCACCCCCGGGAGCCCCACCACCCCCAGCGGCCAGACCACCGCCTTCGCGGACCCGTACGCCTTCCTCATCCGCGCCCGCACCCTCCTCGGCCTCGACGGCGCCACCCTCGGCCACCTGGTCCGCGAGCTCAGCGCCACCCTCGCCGCCGATGCCCGCATCGATCACGGCGCGCTCACGGCCGACGTCCTCGCCGACCTCGACTACGCCACCCTCGAAGGCCACCAGACCGGCCATCCCTGGCTCGTCCTCAACAAGGGCCGCCTCGGGCTGTCCGCCTCCGACACCGCCGCCTGGGCCCCCGAGGCCCGCAAGCCCCAGCGCCTGCCCTGGCTCGCGGCCCACGTCTCCCTGGCCCAGTACCGGGGCACCGCCGGCCTGGAAGATCCCGCACGCCTCTACTCCGCCGAGCTGGACCCCGTGACCCGCGCCGTCTTCGACCGGGCCCTGCGCGACCGTGGCCTCGATCCGCTCGGCTACCTCTACCTCCCCGTCCATCCCTGGCAGTGGGACGAGGTCCTCCTTCCCCTCTTCGCCCCCGCCCTCGCCGCCGGCACCCTGGTACCGCTCCCCGCCGACCCCGACCTCCGCCTTCCCCAGCAGTCGATCCGCACCTTCCTCAACCTCACCCGCCCCGAGCGCCACAGCGTCAAACTGCCGCTCTCCGTCTTCAACACCATGGTCTGGCGCGGCTTGCCCTCCGACCTGGCCCTGGCCGCGCCCGCCGTCACCGCCTGGATCCACTCGCTCCGCGACGGCGACCCCTTCCTCCGTGACGAATGCGGAGTGATCCTGCTCGGCGAGGTGGCCTCCGTCACCGTGCGCCACCCCGTCTACGACGAGCTCCCCGAAGTCCCGTACCAGTACAAGGAGCTCCTCGGCGCGATCTGGCGCGAGCCGCTGACCGGCCACCTTGCCCCCGGCGAGCGGGCCCGAACCCTCGCCTCGCTCCTGCACACGGACCCCCGCGGCCGGTCCTTCACGGCCGAGCTCGTCGCCCGCTCCGGCCTGGCCCCCGCCGTCTGGCTCCAGCACCTCTTCGCCGCCCTGCTGCCCCCGCTGCTCCGCTTCCTCTACCGCTACGGCACCGTTTTCTCCCCGCACGGCGAGAACGCCGTCGTGATCTTCGACGAGCACGACGTCCCGGTCCGGCTCGCGGTCAAGGACTTCGTGGACGACGTCAACATCTGCGACGAACCCCTGCCCGAGCTCGCCGCCATGCCCGAAGAGGTCCGCGCGGTACTGCTCCGAGAGCCCGCCGATTTCCTGCCCCAGTTCATCCACTCCGGGCTCTTCGTCGGAGTCTTCCGCTACCTCTCCGCTCTCTGCGAGGACCGGCTGGATGTCCCGGAGGAGGAGTTCTGGTCCCTCGTACGGGCGGAGATCCTGCGCCACCAGGCCCGCTTCCCGGAGCTCAAGGAGCGCTACGAGCTCTTCGACCTCCTCGGGGAACGCATCGGGCGGCTCTGCCTCAACCGGAACCGGCTCTACGAGGACGGCTACCGCGACCGCCCCGACCGTCCGCACGCCGTCCAGCACGGCACCGCGGCGAACCCCTTGTACCGGCCGTGAGTCCTCGTCGGTGCGGTCCCTGTCGGTGGCGCCCCGTAGGGTTGGCAGTGCTATGACGAAGCCCTCCCTCCCCGACCTGCTGCACGCCGCCGTCTCCGCCGTCGGCGGCACGGAGCGCCCCGGCCAGGTGGCCATGGCCGAAGCCGTCGCCGAAGCGATCGACGACACCTCCCACCGCCTCATCCAGGCCGGTACCGGCACCGGAAAGTCCTTGGGCTATCTGGTGCCGGCGCTCGCGCACGGCGAGCGCGTGGTCGTGGCCACGGCGACGCTGGCGCTCCAGCGCCAGCTCGTCGAGCGCGACCTGCCCCGGACGGTGGAGGCGCTGCATCCGCAGCTCCGCCGCCGCCCGCAGTTCGCCATGCTCAAGGGCCGCTCCAATTACCTGTGCCTGCACCGCCTGCACGAAGGTGCCCCGCAGGACGAGGAGGAAGGCCTCTTCGACCAGTTCGAGGCGGCCACCCCGACCAGCAAGCTGGGCCAGGACCTGCTGCGCCTGCGCGACTGGGCGGACGAGACCGAGACCGGCGACCGCGACGACCTGACCCCGGGCGTCTCGGACAAGGCCTGGTCGCAGATCTCCGTCTCCTCCCGCGAATGCCTGGGCGCGACGAAGTGCGCGTACGGAGCCGAGTGCTTCGCGGAGGCCGCTCGCGAGCGGGCCAAGCTCGCCGACGTGGTCGTCACCAATCACGCGCTCCTGGCCATCGACGCCATCGAGGGCGCCCCGGTGCTCCCCCCGCACGAGGTGCTGATCGTCGACGAGGCCCACGAGCTGGTCTCCCGGGTCACCGGCGTCGCCACCGGCGAGCTCACCCCCGGCCAGGTGAACCGTGCCGTGAAGCGGGCGGCGAAGCTGGTAGACGAGAAGACCGCGGACTCCCTGCAGACGGCCTCGGAGACCTTCGAGCGCGTCATGGAGCTGGCCCTCCCCGGCCGGCTGGAGGAGATTCCCGAGGATCTCGGCTACGCCCTGATGGCCCTGCGCGACGCCTCGCGCAACGTGATCTCGGCGATCGGCAACACCCGCGACAAGTCCGTCCACGACGAGGACGCGGTCCGCAAGCAGGCCCTGGCCGCGGTGGAGACCGTGCACGGCGTGGCCGAGCGGATCATGAACGGGTCCGAGTACGACGTCGTCTGGTACGAGCGCCACGACCGCTTCGGTGCCACGGTCCGGGTGGCTCCACTGTCGGTGTCAGGCCTGCTGCGCGAGAAGCTGTTCACGGAGCGCTCGGTGGTCCTGACCTCGGCCACCCTCAAGCTCGGCGGCGACTTCAACGGGGTCGCGGCCTCCCTCGGACTCTCCCCGGAGGGCGTCGAGGGGGAGGACGTACCGCAGTGGAAGGGCCTGGACGTCGGCTCGCCGTTCGACTACCCCAAGCAGGGCATCCTCTACGTAGCCAAGCACCTGGCCACCCCCGGCCGCGAGGGCACCCGCGGCGACATGATGGACGAGCTCGCCGAGCTGATCGAGGCGGCCGGCGGCCGCACCCTCGGCCTGTTCTCCTCCATGCGCGGCGCGAAGGCGGCCGCCGAGGAACTGCGCGGCCGGCTCGAGAACCCGATCCTGCTCCAGGGCGAGGAGACCCTGGGCGAGCTGATCAAGAACTTCGCGGCCGATCCGAAGACCTGTCTCTTCGGCACGCTCTCCCTGTGGCAGGGCGTGGACGTTCCCGGGCCCAGCTGCCAGCTGGTGGTCATGGACAGGATCCCGTTCCCGCGCCCCGACGACCCGCTGATGAGCGCCCGGCAGAAGTCGGTCGAGGAGCGCGGCGGCAACGGCTTCATGGCCGTCGCGGCGACGCACGCGGCGCTCCTGATGGCCCAGGGCGCTGGCCGTCTCGTACGGGCCACCGGGGACAAGGGCGTCGTCGCGGTCCTGGACCCCCGGCTCGCGACGGCACGGTACGGGAGCTTCCTGCGGGCCACGCTGCCGGACTTCTGGTACACCACGGACCGCAACCAGGTCCGCCGCTCACTGGCGGCGATCGACGCCTCCGCGCAGGCCGACGGGAAGTAGTTATGGGAGCACGAGCGGCAACCATCGATTGAGCAACCCAAGCGGCGAGCAACCACATCCGCGAGAGCGGCGGCGGTTTAGCCGCAGAAAGCAGAACAGCCCTGGGACCGGCGCAGTGGGTCCCAGGGCTGGATGAGGGCGCGGCTTTCAGAGCCTGCGCAGTACGGCGACGACCTTGCCGAGGATGGTGGCCTCGTCGCCGGGGATCGGCTGGTACGCGGCGTTGTGCGGGAGCAGCCAGACGTGGCCGTCCTCGCGCTTGAACCGCTTGACCGTGGCCTCGCCGTCGAGCATGGCGGCGACGACGTCGCCGTTCTCCGCGACAGGCTGACGGCGGACCGTGACCCAGTCGCCGTCACAGATCGCGGCCTCGATCATCGAGTCTCCGACGACCTTGAGGCAGAACAGCTCACCGTCACCCACCAGCTGGCGCGGGAGCGGGAACACGTCCTCCACCGACTCCTCGGCGAGGATCGGGCCACCCGCGGCGATCCGGCCGACCAGCGGGACGTACGAGGCCGCGGGCTTCCCGGTGGTGTCCGTGGGCTGCGAGCTGGGCTGGTCGGAGCCGCGTACCTCGTACGCCCGGGGGCGGTGCGGGTCACGGCGCAGGAAACCCTTGCGCTCCAGGGCCATGAGCTGGTGTGCGACCGACGACGTGCTGGACAGGCCGACGGCCTGGCCGATCTCCCGCATCGACGGCGGGTAGCCCCGCCGCTGCACCGAGTCGCGGATGACCTCGATGACCCTCCGCTGCCGGTCCGTGAGCCCGGAGCTGTCGGCGCGGATGCCTGGAGGTCGCCCTGGCAGCGAGCGTGCGGGGCGTGCGGGCTCCGCCTCCGGGTTCAGGCTTGCGTCGTTCATGGCATGCACCGGCTCAAGTCGGCTCTGGGAGCGGTTCTGGGCAGTGATGGTGGCACTGTCTGCGGTGGTGGTCACGTCGGCCCCTCTCGAAATGTTCTCCCTAGCTGGACAACGGTAGTTGCTTTCGAAAGGTTGCGCCAAACACACGTTCGAGTGAAAAATCGCAGATCACCCACCGTGTTCATACCGGGAGGTGTATGGACGGCCTGAGGGTGATGGGTGGGCCGTCTGGACCGAACGGAGGTTCGGCTCCGGAGTCACTGCTTACGGTACCCTTCCGGGTCGGGTCGCCACCGGTCGGGTCTGGCCCCAGTGTGGCACCGTGAGGCCTCGGATCAGGCCATCGGGCGCCGCGACACGCGGAGCGACGTAAATCCACCACAACCCAAGATCTAGTGGTTGGATGAGCGCTGCCACCCAGAGGTTGTGGTCCTCGGTCTGCCGAGGCCCCCGACATCGCATATGCTTGTGGCTGCTTCATGAGCCCCCGACAGAGCTTCGACTCTGCCGTTCAGGGGTCTCATGGGGTGATTCAGTCGTGCCAAGAGGAGGGTGAGGGAACCATGCACTGCCCCTTCTGCAGGCACCCCGACAGCCGTGTCGTCGACAGTCGGACCACCGACGACGGCACGTCGATCCGCAGGCGCCGCCAGTGCCCCGACTGCTCCCGTCGCTTCACGACGGTGGAGACGGCCTCGCTGATGGTGATCAAGCGCAGCGGGGTGACAGAACCCTTCAGCCGTACCAAGGTCATCTCCGGCGTGCGCAAGGCGTGCCAGGGGCGGCCGGTCACCGAGGACGCCCTCGCCAAACTCGGCCAGCGGGTCGAAGAGGCGGTGCGCGCCACCGGGAGCGCCGAGCTGACCACCCATGACGTGGGTCTGGCCATACTCGGCCCGTTGCAGGAACTCGACCTGGTCGCCTACCTCCGGTTCGCGTCCGTTTACAAGGCGTTCGACACACTCGAAGACTTCGAGACCGCCATCGCGGAACTCCGCGTGCCGCGGTCCCACGAGGAGTGCGAGCCCGGTGGGACCGCTTCGGTCCCCGTGCCCGCCTCCGCCGCCGACTGATCCGGTGGCCGCGCCCGCAGCGCGGCCGTCCGCTCGGTCCGGCGATGGCATCGCAGATACGTAGCTCCACAGACATACACACAGCACCGTGCCGCGGAATATCGATGGCACTTTAGGGCGTTTTTGCCCGCATATGGGAGGAAGCGGCATGACAGAGACGGCGAGCAGCTCGGCACGAGGTTCCCGCGCCAAGGGGACCAAGACTGCCAAGAGCGGCCTGCGTATCGAGCGCATCCACACCACGCCGGGCGTGCACCCGTACGACGAGGTGAGCTGGGAGCGCCGTGACGTCGTCATGACCAACTGGCGCGACGGCTCGGTCAACTTCGAGCAGCGCGGCGTCGAGTTCCCCGACTTCTGGTCGGTGAACGCGGTCAACATCGTCACCAGCAAGTACTTCCGTGGTGCTGTCGGCACCCCGCAGCGCGAGACCGGTCTGAGGCAGCTGATCGACCGGATCGTGAAGACGTACACCAAGGCCGGCGAGGACTTCGACTACTTCACGTCGCCCGCCGACGCGGAGATCTTCGAGCACGAGCTGACGTACGCGCTCCTGCACCAGATCTTCAGCTTCAACTCGCCGGTGTGGTTCAACGTCGGCACGCCCCAGCCGCAGCAGGTCTCCGCCTGCTTCATCCTGGCCGTCGACGACTCCATGGAGTCGATCCTCGACTGGTACAAGGAAGAGGGCATGATCTTCAAGGGCGGCTCCGGCGCCGGCCTGAACCTCTCCCGCATCCGCTCCTCCAAGGAGCTCCTCTCCTCCGGCGGCAACGCCTCCGGCCCGGTCTCCTTCATGCGCGGCGCCGACGCGTCCGCCGGAACCATCAAGTCGGGCGGCGCCACCCGCCGCGCGGCCAAGATGGTCGTCCTGGACGTGGACCACCCGGACGTCGAGGACTTCATCGCGACCAAGGTGAAGGAAGAGGAGAAGATCCGCGCCCTGCGCGACGCGGGCTTCGACATGGACCTGGGCGGCGACGACATCACGTCCGTCCAGTACCAGAACGCCAACAACTCCGTCCGTGTGAACGACGAGTTCATGACGGCCGTCGAGAACGGCACCGAGTTCGGCCTGCGTGCCCGCATGACCGGCGAGGTCATCGAGACGGTCGACGCCAAGTCGCTCTTCCGCAAGCTCGCCGAGGCCGCGTGGGCCTGTGCCGACCCGGGCATCCAGTACGACGGTGTGATCAACAACTGGCACACCTGCCCCGAGTCCGGCCGCATCACCGCGTCCAACCCCTGCAGCGAGTACATGCACCTGGACAACACGTCCTGCAACCTCGCCTCGCTGAACCTGATGAAGTTCCTCAACGACGACGGCAAGGGCAACCAGTCCTTCGACGCCGAGCGCTTCTCCAAGGTCGTCGAGCTCGTCATCACCGCGATGGACATCTCCATCTGCTTCGCGGACTTCCCGACGCAGAAGATCGGCGAGAACACCCGCGCCTTCCGCCAGCTGGGCATCGGCTACGCCAACCTCGGCGCCCTGCTGATGGCCACCGGCCACGCGTACGACTCGGACGGTGGCCGCACCCTCGCCGCCTCGATCACCTCGCTGATGACCGGTACCGCGTACAAGCGCTCCGCCGAGCTGGCCGCGATCGTCGGCCCGTACGACGGCTACGCCCGCAACGCCGAGTCGCACAAGCGCGTCATGAAGCAGCACGCTGACGCCAACGCCGTCGCCCCGCGCACGGAGGACCTGGACAAGGTCATCTGGGCCGCGGCCACCGAGGCCTGGCAGGACGTCGTCCGTCTCGGCGAGAAGAACGGCTTCCGCAACTCGCAGGCCTCCGTCCTCGCGCCGACCGGCACCATCGGTCTCGCGATGTCCTGTGACACGACGGGCGTCGAGCCGGACCTGGCCCTGGTCAAGTTCAAGAAGCTCGTCGGCGGCGGCTCCATGCAGATCGTCAACGGCACCGTCCCGCAGGCCCTGCGCCGCATGGGATACCAGGAAGAGCAGATCGAGGCGATCGTCGCCCACATCGCCGAGCACGGCGTGGTCGTCGACGCCCCGGGCCTCAAGCCCGAGCACTACTCGGTCTTCGACTGCGCGATGGGCGAGCGTTCCATCTCCGCGATGGGCCACGTCCGCATGATGGCCGCGATCCAGCCCTGGATCTCCGGCGCGATCTCGAAGACGGTCAACATGCCGGAGACGGCGACCGTCGAGGAGATCGAGGAGATCTACTTCGAGGCGTGGAAGCTGGGCGTCAAGGCGCTCGCGATCTACCGCGACAACTGCAAGGTCGGCCAGCCCCTCTCCGCGAAGAAGAAGGAAGAGGAGAAGGTCGAGGTCACGGCCAAGGCCGAGGACACGATCCGCGCGGCGGTCGAGAAGGTCATCGAGTACCGCCCGGTCCGCAAGCGCCTCCCGAAGGGCCGCCCGGGGATCACCACCTCCTTCACGGTCGGTGGCGCCGAGGGCTACATGACCGCGAACTCCTACCCGGACGACGGTCTCGGCGAGGTCTTCCTGAAGATGTCCAAGCAGGGTTCCACCCTCGCGGGCATGATGGACGCCTTCTCGATCGCCGTCTCGGTCGGTCTGCAGTACGGCGTCCCGCTGGAGACGTACGTCGCGAAGTTCACGAACATGCGCTTCGAGCCGGCCGGTATGACGGACGACCCGGACGTGCGGATGGCGCAGTCGATCGTCGACTACATCTTCCGCCGCGTGGCGCTCGACTTCCTGCCCTTCGAGACCCGCTCGGCCCTCGGCATCCACTCCGCCGAGGAGCGTCAGCGTCACCTGGACACCGGTTCCTACGAGCCCCTCGACGAGCAGCTCGACACGGAGTCCCTGACCCAGTCGGCCCCGCTCGCGGCGGTTCCCGCGGTGGCTCCGAAGCCGGTCGCGGCCGCGGTCGCCCCGGTTCCGGCCCCCAAGACGGCGCACTCCAACGCCGAACTGGTCGAGATGCAGCTCGGCGTCTCCGCCGACGCCCCGCTCTGCTTCTCCTGCGGTACGAAGATGCAGCGCGCCGGCTCCTGCTACATCTGCGAGGGCTGCGGCTCCACCAGCGGTTGCAGCTGACCGAGGCCTCAGGGCCGCAACGGCTGAATAGCTGACGAAGCGGGGACCGGCATCATGCCGGTCCCCGCTTCCGTGTTGTGGGCGATGCGCTCCAGTACGGAGACCGCGGTGCGGTACTCCTCGGGGGTGATGCCCTTCGTCGACCGCTCGCGGAAGGCGGCGACGCGGGTGGCCGCGGCGGCGAAGCGGGTGCGGCCGGCGGGGGTGAGTGACAGGGCGCCGGGCGGCTCTTCGCGGAGCCAGTCGTCGGCGGTGAGGGATTCGATGACGCCGGTCAGGGTTTCGGCACCGGCGTTGGCGGCGAGCAGGGCGAGTACGTCGGCGGGCGCCGTCGGGCCGCCTTCGACGGCGTTGAGCACCTGCCAGCCGAGCCGCGTGAGACCGGCGTCGGCGAGGAGGGCGTCCATGGAGCGGGTGAGGGCCAGGTCGGTGCGGTTCAACCAGTATCCGATGGGCTTCATGGATATGCATGCTTGCATGCATATAGTTTCGGGTCAACATGTGATTCGGTAGGGTGGTGGTCATGACTACGCCCGAAAGCGGACCCGAGAGTGGACCCGTGCGTGTTTACGGTCCGGCCGAGGCCGCCGCACTGCTGGATGCCGTCGGTCCGGCCTTCGGCAAGCTCCGCCGCTCGGTACTGGCCGAGGTGGAGAATCCGCTGTCACCGAAGGACATGACGCGCACGCTCGTGCTCAACATCGTCGAGGACGGCGCCAAGGCGCCGGACGGCGAGGTGACGGTGGGGGCGGTCGCCGAGCGGCTCGGCGTGGATCCGTCCGTGGCCAGCCGGATGGTCGCCGACTGCATCTCCAGCGGCTACCTCGTCCGGGCCGCCTCCCAGCGGGACGGCCGGCGCACCATCCTGTGTCTGAGCGCGCAGGGCGTGGACCTGCTGGGCCGCTTCCGGGCGCACCAGCGCGCCGCGTTCGAGTACGTGACGGCCGACTGGTCCGAGCCCGACCGGCTGGACCTGGCCCGGCTCATGGTCAAGTACGTCGACACGATCGCGGGACTGCGCGAGCGGGGCCCGGCCGGCCGCTGACCGGCGGGGACCCCGCCGCGCGCTTCAGTGCGGGATGGTGCGGGCCGGGCGGGTGATCGTTTCTTCTCGGAAGTCCGAGATCGCGGAGCTCACCTGGCGCATGAGATGGGTGTTCTCGATCCGGTCGAGGTAGAGGCAGCGCGCTGCCAGTCCGGTCAGCTCGAACGCGAAGCACAGCGACATCAGCGGGTTCACGAAGAGCTCGCTGTCCTGGGTGCGGCTGGTGAACCGGACGTCTCCGAAGGCGCCGCGGACGGCCGCGGCGACCGAGCCGTTCACGATGCTCGGATGGTCCGGGGTGTGCTCCTGGGCGTGGGCCACGGCATCGAGGTAGAGCGCGCCCTCGCGGGTGGCGCGGGGGATCGAGAACGCACCGAGGTACGCCCCGTCCCGCTCCAGCGCCGCGATGTTCTCCAGCACCAGTGCGTGGCTCACCCCGTGGTACGCGTCCACGCCGAAGCCGACGCAGACGACGAGGCGTTCGGCTACGTCGTCCAGCGCGGCCAGCGCCGCCACGCTGGTCAGGTCCTCCTCGGGCGTGCCGAGACCGGCTTCGTCACCCCGCATCAGGATGTCGGTGCCGCCGTCGACCAGGACCACCGCGTCGATGTGGTGCAGGTCGATCAGCGCCCGGTAGGCGGCGCGCAGCGGCTGCACGCCGACCTGGGGGAAGGCGTACACCGTGGACGGGTAGCCGTGCAGCTTCAGCCACTGGGCCAGGGTCCGCTCGGGGAAATAGGCCTGGTGGGGCGAGGAGTCGGGGGTGACGGCCGCGAGGTCCGGGGCCACCCAGTCCTCGACCGGGAGGCCCCCGAGCGAGCTGAAGGAGAGGTTCGCGAGGTGGACCTCCTTGCCCTGGTGCATGAGGGAGAGGGCGATGGGGAGGCCGGAGTAGATGTCGAAGCCGCCGCCGGCGCCGGCGACGAGGATGCGCTCGGCCGAAGCCAGGCGGGTGAAGAGCGGGTTGGAGTGCAGGGCGGTCATGACCATCATTGTGCGGGGGCCCTGCGACCCGGCGCCCCGGGATGTCACGGTACGGCGAGCGACGGAGCGGGGGAGCGGCCATGTGGAACGGCGACCAGTTGGACCTGGATGCCTATCTGGCGAGGATCGGTTGGGAGGGCGGGGAACTCCGGGCGGATCTGGCGACGTTGAAGGAAGTACACCGGGCCCACACCGGTGCGATCACCTTCGAGAGTCTGGACGTACTGTTCGGCCGCCCGGTCGCGCTGGACGTCAAGGCGGTCGAAGACAAGCTCGTGCACGAGCGCCGCGGCGGCTACTGCTACGAGCAGAACCTGCTGCTGGCCGCTGCCCTGGAGCGGATCGGCTTCGAGGTCTCGGGGCGCGGTGCCCGCAACCGCACCCGCGGGGACACCCTTCTCGCGGTGACGCACGCCGTCCTCGTCGTCACCGTGGAAGGGGAGCCCTGGCTCTGCGACGCGGGGTTCGGCTGGCAGGGCCCGCGCGAGCCCGTGCTCCTGGCGCGCCCGGGAGCCCAGGCGCACCAGGGGGAGTGGGTGTTCCGCGTCCGGGAGGAGGCGGGCGGGGTCCTCGTGCTCTGCGCACTGCGCGAGGGAGCCTGGCGCGACCTGTACGCCTTCTCCCCACAGCCCTACCACCCCGTCGACTACGTGGTGCTCAACCACTACAGCTCCTCGCACCCCCGCTCCTCCTTCGTCGGCCAGGTCATCGTCCAGTACCCGGGCGACCGGGCCCGGCTGGCGCTCGTGGGGCGGGTGCTCTCGCGGCTGCTTCCCGACGGGCGGGTGGAGCGCCGGGAAGTGGAGTCCGAGGGGCTGCTCGCCCTGCTCGACCGGGAGTTCGGGCTTCGTCTGCCCGATCGGGACGCGGTGGAACTCCTGCGGATCTACCGCGCCGGGGACTGACCCGGGCCCCGCCGGGCCCGTACGATGGCGCAGTGCTGGTCAAGTGGATTCGCTGCACGGTGACGGACCGACGCGGGTTCGAGCGCGGGCAGCGCAAATGGGCTGGGCTGCCCGGCGAACCGGGGTTCCGGGGACAGGGCGGCGGCTGGAGCCGAGGCCGGCAGGGGGTGGCGCATGTCTTCGCGTTCTGGGAAAGCCGCTCCTTCTACGATTCCTTCATGGCCCGGTCGCACGACCGGCTGGCGGCCTCGCAGAACGGCACCTTCACCGACGCGCGGGTCACGCTCTTCGATTATCGATTCGATGTGAAGACCGGCTTCGAGCCCCGTTTCACCGACGCCGACGTCGTCCGGGTCGCCCATACCCGGGTGCGCGAGGGCAGGGTGGACCACTTCGCCCTCATGCAGGAGAAGGTGTGGAATCCGGCGATGGCGGGCTCGCCCGGCATGATCCGGGGCCTCTTCGGCGAGGCGCCCGGCCGGGAGTTCCTCGTCCTGTCGATGTGGCAGGCGGCGGCCGAACACGGCAAGTACCGGCAGGAGCGGGTCGAGCGGCTCTCGCTGCGCGCCCAGATCCAGGCCGACGTGGAGGCCCTCACCGGTGACGTCGTCGACCTGGAACCCTCCTGGACGGTATGACCGTACGAAGAGCTGGCCGTACGACTGCGGCCCGGCCGACCGGCGTGCCCGGTCGGCCGGGCCGCCGGTGGCCGAATAGGGTCGTGGGATGGTTCGACCACGGCGCATCGTCCTTGTCCGGCACGGGGAATCGGAGGGCAATGCCGATGACTCGGTGTACGAGCGGGAGCCCGACCACGCCCTGAGGCTGACCCGCGCAGGGCGCGAGCAGGCCGCCGACGCCGGCGTCCGGCTGCGTGAGCTCTTCGAGGACGAGTCCATCAGCGCGTACGTCTCCCCGTACCGCCGGACCCTGCAGACCTTCCGGGAGTTGCGCCTTGACCCGGCGCGGGTCCGGATGCGCGAGGAGCCGAGACTGCGCGAGCAGGACTGGGGAAACTGGCAGGACCGGGACGACGTACGGCTGCAGAAGGCCTACCGCGACGCCTACGGACACTTCTTCTACCGTTTCGCGCAGGGGGAGTCGGGCGCCGACGTGTACGACCGCGTCGGCTCCTTCCTGGAAAGCCTCTACCGCAGCTTCGAGGCGCCGGACCATCCGGAAAACGTGCTGCTCGTGACCCACGGGCTGACGATGAGACTGTTCTGCATGCGGTGGTTCCACTGGTCCGTGGCCGAGTTCGAGGCCCTCTCCAACCCGGGGAACGGCGAATACCGGGTCCTTCTGCTCGGCCCCGACGGCCGGTACCGGATGGACCGCCCGTTTGAGCGGTGGACCACACCCGAGCCTTATGACCTGGACGGCTAGAGTGACGCGCGATGACCTCTGACTCCTCTCCCGAAAGGCGCTACGCGCGCGCCATGGCCAGCCTCCGCGGGCTGGCCATGGGGGACGCCCTGGGCTCCCAGTACTTCGTCCCCGTCAACTACCCGCTGCTCAAGCGGCGCGAGCTGCCCCTCGGCAGCGATCCCTGGCAGTGGACCGACGACACCGAGATGGCCTGCTCGGTGGTGGCCGTGCTCGCCGAACACGACCGGGTGGACCAGGACGCTCTGGCCTCCTCCTTCGCCCACCACCACGACTTCGACCGCGGCTACGGCCCCGCCGTCAACCGGATGCTGCGCCTGGTCCGCGAAGGCGCGGACTGGCGCACGCTCGCCGCCGAACTGTTCAACGGGCAGGGCTCGTGGGGCAACGGCGCGGCCATGCGGGTCGCCCCGCTGGGCGCCTGGTACGCCGACGACCCCGAGCAGGCCACCCATCAGGCGGAGATCTCCGCCTACACGACCCACCAGCACCGCGAAGCGGTGTGCGGAGCGATGGCCGTGGCCGCCGCGGCCGCGCTCGCGGCCGCCCCTGCCGGGCCGCCCAAGGCCGCTGACCTGCTGGACGGCGTGATCGCGCTGGTCCCGCGCAGCGCCGTGGGAGCCGGGCTGCGGCGGGCGCGCGACATGCTGGACTACAGCGACGCGACCACCGTCGCGGCCGTACTGGGCTGCGGGCGGCGCACCAGCGCCCATGACACCGTGCCGTTCGCCCTGTGGTCGGCGGCACGGGGCCTCGACGACTACGAGCGGGCCTTCTGGACCACCGCGCAGGTGGGCGGTGACGTCGACACGACCTGCGCGATCGTCGGCGGGGTGCTCGGCGCGCGCGGGGACGAGGTGCTGCCGGCCGCCTGGCTGGCGCGGACCGAGGCACTGCCGGCCTGGCTGCCGGAGATGGCGCGGTAGCAGCGCGGCGGCGGCGGTCCGCGCGGAACCGCGCCCCGTCCGTTTGTCACGGTCCTGCCACAGGGCTCTTTTAAACCTGTTCAAAACTGACTGCCACCGGCCTACTCTGTCCGCTCCGCCGCCCCCGCACTCCCGGGGGCGGCCGACAGGGGAGGGGAACCCGATGCCAGAGAACGCAGACGGAGCGAACGGCGGTGCGGCGAAGGCCGCGGACGCGGCGAAGGTCGCGGACGCCGTGGCCGGGGGCGGAGCCGCCGGTGCTCCTGCCGGGCCGGGCGCGGGGGCCGGCGTAGGATCCGCTCCGCCCACGCCGACAGGGATGCCCCCCGCGCCGCCCGGTTGGGATCCCAAGGCGTGGCAGACCTACCAGACGCGTCTGATGCGTCAGCGCCGGGCCCGGGCCGGTGGCTGGTCCCTCGCCACGCTCGCCTGGGCCGAGGCCGCGCGGCCCGGGGCTGTGGCCCCCGTCTCGGGCCCCGTGCTCGGCGCCGTCCTCGCCTCGGGCGTCGCAGCCGCCCTGCTGCTCGGTGACGGGCTGGGTCCAGGCCTGCTCATCGCGGTGGTGCCGGCCCTCGTCGCCGCGTACGCGGCCGCCCGCAGGGCCGGGCGCACCATCCGGCCGTGGACCACGGTGTGGGCGCTGGGCTGCATCGCGCTCCTGGCCGTGCCCGCCCTGCGGGACTCCGGCTGGCCGACCGCGATGGCCCTGCTGGCCGCCCTCCTGGCGGGTGCGCTGGCCCTGCACGGCAGCCGCAGCTGGCCCGGCATCCTGCTCAGCCCGCTCGGCTTCGTCGACTCGGCCGTCCTCGGGGTGCGCTGGGCCTGGACCGGGGTGCGCTCGCGCGGCGACGGGGCGAGGAAGGACCGCGTGCTGCCGCTGCTGAAGGCGACGCTGGTGGCGGTGGTTCTGCTCGTACTCTTCGGCACGCTGTTCGCTTCGGCCGACGCCGCCTTCGCGGATGTGCTCAGCGGGTTGGTTCCCGACGTCAGCGGCGGGGACGGGGCGGTGCGCTTCCTGCTCTTCCTGCTGGGCGCCGTCCTCGCGATCGCCGCCGCCCGGACCGCCGCGGCGCCCGCCCGCTGGGACCGGATCGCGGTGGCCCCGGGGAAGGCGCGCTCGCGGGTGGAGTGGGCGCTGCCGCTCGTCGTGCTGAACCTGCTCTTCGCCGGATTCAACGCCGTTCAGCTGACCGTCCTGTTCGGCGGCTACCGCAAGGTCCTGGAAGCCACCGGCCTCAGCTACTCCGAGTACGCCCGCCAGGGCTTCTGGCAGCTGCTCTGGGCCACCCTGCTCACCCTCGCCGTCATCGCGCTCGCCCTGCGCTGGGCCCCGCGCGACGGTGCCGGCGACCGGCGGCTGGTGCGCTCCGTGCTCGGCACGCTGTGCGCCCTGACCCTGGTCGTGGTCGCTTCCGCGCTGCACCGCATGAACCTCTACGTGGACGCGTACGGGCTGACCCGGCTGCGCGTCTCGGTCGCGGGCGTGGAGCTGTGGCTCGGGCTGGTCGTCGCACTGATCATGGCTGCGGGGGTGTTCGGCGCGCGGTGGCTGCCGCGCGCGGTGGCGGGGAGCGCCGTGGCCGCCGTACTGGCCTTCGGACTGGTGTCCCCGGACGGGCTGATCGCCGAGGGCAACGTCCACCGCTACGAGCAGGACCGCAAGATCGACCTGGCCTACTTCCAGTCCCTGTCGGCCGACGCGGTGCCGGCCCTGGACCGGCTGCCCGAGCCGCAGCGCTCCTGCGCCCTGCGCGGGATCAACCAGGACCTGGTGCGGGCGGGCGACGACGTGCCCTGGTACGCGATGAGCCTGGGGGAGCGCAGGGCCCGGCAGATCCTGCACGACCGCCCGGTGACGGCCTCGTACGAGGAGTGCTCGCGCCTGCGCACCTTCGGTTAGCGATCTCGTGCGACGGGCCCGGCGCGCAATTCCGCCCGCGCCGGGCCCCTCGTACGGGACTGCGCTCAGGCGGCCGGACCGGCCTGGGCGGCGGCTCCGTTCAGCGCCTCCAGGTCGCTCTTGCGCACGCGGATCACCAGCAGGGCGGTGACGAGCGCGACCGCGGCCATGGCCACGGCCGCGATGAAGGCGGTGGCGATCCCGTGGGTGAGGACGATGTCCCCCCAGGGGTCGGGCAGTCGCCCGGTCTGCTTGACGGCCGCCACCTGACCCGGCTCGGCCTGCGCGAGGAAGGCCGGAAACTGCTTGTCGGCCTCGTTGCGGCTGGCCGTGCCGAAGACGGTGACCAGGATGGACAGCCCCAGCGAGCCGCCGACCTGCTGGCTGGCGTTGAGCAGCCCGGAGGCCGCGCCCGCCTCGTGCGGGGCCACCCCGGAGACGGCGGTGAGGGTGAGGGTGACGAAGTTGAGGCCCATGCCGAAGCCGAAGAGCAGCATCGGGCCCAGCACTCCGGAGAGGTACGAGCTGTCGGGCTCGATGAAGGTCAGCCACACCAGGCCGGTACCGGTGAGCGCGGAGCCGGTGATCATGAAGGGCTTGGGGCCGAAGCGCGGCAGCAGGCGCTGGGAGATTCCGGCGGCGGTGACGATGGCGACCGTGACGGGCAGGAAGCCGATGCCGGACTGGATGGGGGAGAAGCCCAGCACGTTCTGCACGAACTGGACGATGAAGAAGAACATTCCGAACATCGCGGCGGCGAGGCTGAGCATGATCACGTAGGTGCCGGTGCGATTGCGCTCGGCGAACATGCGCAGCGGGATGATCGGATCGGCGGCCCGGGACTCGATGAGTACGAAGCCCGCGAGCAGGGCGACGGCGACCGCGAAGGAGCCGAGGGTCACGCCGTCGCGCCAGCCGTCCTGGGAGGCGCGGATGAACCCGTAGACGAGTGCGGTCATGCCTCCGGTGGAAGCGAGTGCTCCGGCGATGTCGAACCGGCCGGGATGACGCTCGGACTCGCTGATGTAGAGCGGGGCGAGGACCGCGATCAGGATGCCGATCGGCACGTTGACGAAGAAGACCCAGCGCCAGTCGAGCCATTCGGTGAGCATCCCGCCCGCCAGCAGGCCGATGGCGCCGCCGCCCGCGGAGACGGCCGCGAACACGCCGAAGGCGCGGTTGCGTTCGGGTCCCTCGGCGAAGGTGGTGGTGATCAGGGCGAGCGAGGTCGGGGAGGCGATGGCGCCGCCGACGCCCTGGAGGGCGCGGGCCGCGAGCAACTGCCAGGGCTCCTGGGCGAAACCGCCGAGCAGGGAGGCCAGGGTGAAGAGCAGGATGCCGGTCATGAAGACGCGGCGCCGGCCCAGGATGTCGCCCGCGCGGCCGCCGAGGAGCAGCAGTCCGCCGAAGGCGAGCGTGTAGGCGCTGATCACCCACGACAGGTCGGTGGTCGAGATCGCGAGGTCGGTCTGGATGTGCGGGAGCGCGATGTTCACGATCGTCGCGTCGAGGACGACCATGAGCTGGCAGGCGGCGATGACGGCGAGCGCCACTCCCGGGCGCCCCTCCCGGCGGGCCGCGCCCGGTATCCGGGGTTTGGAGAGCTGAGGAGTTGTCACTGTGGATCCCCCCAAAGTGAAATAGTGAACGTATGCGTTCACAGCCCGTCCACCGTAGGGAGTCGGCCTTAGGGAACGCAAGCGTTCACTAAGGCTGAAAATGCGTGCGACGGACGTGAGTTCCGGGCGGAGGTAGGGCAGTGATGGGTACGCGCTGGTCAGCGGCGCCTTCGGGGCGCAGGCGCGGGCCCGAGCTCGAACGGGCGATTCTCGACGCCGTGTTGGAGCAGCTGAGCACCAGTGGCTGGAACGCCCTCACCATGGAGGGCGTGGCCGCCGGTGCGCAGACCGGCAAGGCGGCGCTGTACCGGCGCTGGCCCTCGAAGGCGGACCTGGTGGCCGACGCGCTGTGGACGCGGCTGCCGCCGCTCGTCCAGATCCGGGACCTGGGGTCGATCCGCGAGGACCTCTACGCACTCTGCGTGCGGATGCGGGACGTCATGAACTCGCGAGCCGGGCGGGCGCTGAGAGCGGTGCTTCACGAGTGCGACCACGGCCATGCGGAGCGGTTCCGGGGCCTGATCCTGTCCGGCTTGCACGACCCGGCGCACCGCCTGATCGCCGAGCTGGTGCAGCGCGGGATCGACCGCGGCGACGTCCGGGCGGACGCGAGCGGCCCCCTCCTCGTCGAGGTGATTCCGGCGATGATGATGTACCGCGCGAAGGTGTGCGGGAGCGAATGGGTGGACGTGGAGATCGCCGAGATGATCGACGAGGTCATGCTGCCGCTGCTCCGGGCGTGAGGCGGGCGCAGAGGCGGTCCGGGCGGTCGGCGCAGGCCGCGAAGGTGGCCGGGAGGGGGTCCGGGGGAGTCCGGGAGGGTCCGGCAGGGGTCGGCGGGAGGCCCGGCGGAGGTCTGGCGCGGGCCTGGCGGGGGTCGGGGTGTGCAGGCGGCGCGAGGCGGCGTAACCTTGCTGGCGCCATGCCGTATGAAGCACCCACACACACCGTCGAACGCTCCCTCCGTGCCACCACCGGCGCCAAGGTCATAGCCGGGGTCGACGAAGTCGGACGAGGGGCCTGGGCCGGTCCCGTCACCGTGTGCGCGGCGATCACCGGTCTGCGCCGGCCGCCCGCGGGACTCACCGACTCCAAGCTGCTCACCCCCAAGCGGCGCGACGCGCTCGTCGGCGTCCTGGAGGACTGGGTCACCGCCTATGCGCTGGGTCACTCCTCCCCGGAGGAGATCGACGAGCTCGGGATGACCGCCGCCCTGCGCCTCGCCGCGGTGCGCGCCCTGGAGGCGCTGCCCGTGCGGCCGGACGCGGTGATTCTCGACGGCAAACACGACTACCTCGGTTCGCCCTGGCAGGTCCGGACGGTGATCAAGGGCGACCAGTCCTGTGTCGCCGTCGCGGCCGCCTCGGTGATCGCCAAGGTCCGGCGCGACCGGATGATGGCCGAAATCGGTGAACAGGGCGGCGGAATCGAGAACTTCGCTTTCGCCGCCAATGCCGGATACCCCTCGCCCGTGCACCGGGCGGCGCTTGAGGAGCTGGGTCCCACCGAGTACCACCGGCTCTCGTGGTCCTACCTGGACGCGCTGCCCCGCTGGCGTCACCTCAAGAAGGTGCGCCGCAGCGAGGAATCGATGGAACTGGAAAACGGAGGCCAACTCGGCTTCGATTTCTGATCGCACGCACGCGCCACCCACGGGTACGTTTCGTACCGGTGTTTGATAGATATCAACTCATGCCTCTCACCCCCGCCCCCGAGGAGCCTCAGATTCACGAGAGTGCCCAGGGTCCCCGCGTCACGCCGGCCGCGAGCCGCACCGCGCAGACCCCCCGCCCCGTACCTGGTCCGCGTCCCGCAGCCGTTCCCCGGCCCGGACGCCCCGGTCCCTCTCCCGCAGCGGCCGGCCGCGCGGGTAGTGCCCCCAGGCCCGTACCGCCCGCCCAGCGGGTAGCGCAGGCCGCCTCCGGACCCGTTCCCGCGAACCCCACCACCCCGTCCGTCTCCGCGGCGGTGCCGCAGGTCCAGCTGATCCCGGCATCCGCCGAGGGTGCGCTGGACGCGGCCGAGGAGGCCGTGGACCTGCTGCTCGACACCGGGCGCGCGCCCGGCGACATCCTGGTGCTCACCACCGGCGACCCGCACCCGTGGGCCGCGCACGAGCTGTCCTTCGGCGAGGCCGCGTACTGGGCCCTGCACGACGCCGGGGACGACGTCTTCTACGCGGACGCGGCGCAGGTACAGCGTGCCGCCGGCCGTCCCGTCGTGGTCCTCGCGGCCAACGGCGGACCGGTCGAGGCCGTCGCCGCAGCCCTGCCGGTCGCGCTCGCGCGAGCCGGTGCGCTCCTGATCTGCTGCGGCGAGCCGCAGCAGATCAACTCCGTGCTGGGTGCGGGCGTCTGACGCTCCGTACCCCGGCACGGTCGAGGGGCGGGGCGGGCGAACAGCCGGCCCTGCCGAAGTCCGAGGCCTGACCAGCCGTACGCCCGCTCCTGGGTGTACGGCCGTTGGGCGTTCCCGGGGGTCCGTTTGCGCGGGGGTCGGCCCTGTTTGCGCAGGGATCGGCCCCGTTTCGGCCCCGTTTACGCCGGGCTCAGCGCGCGGCGGCGCGGCGCAGGGCCTCGGGCGCTCCGCCCCCGGTGTGCAGGGCGATCGGAGCGAACTCGGCCGTGGCCTGGCCGAGCCGTTCGGGCCGGGAGTCCGAGCTGGGTCTGCGGCCGCCACGGCCTTCGCCCAGGACCTGCCAGCCGCCGCGGGTCAGCGTGATGTACGCGCCGCAGCGCAGCCCGTGCAGGGTGCAGGCGTCGCGCAGCCCCCACATCCAGGCCCCGTCCTCCTCGGTCCACCGCTCGTCGCCGTCGCGGCAGTACAGCAGCACCGCCGTCCGTACCGGGGTACGCCGCCGCAGGTCGTGCGGGATGATCCGGCGCAGGCCGGCGAGCAGGGCGTTGCGGTACTCCCAGCCATCGGCCGAGGCCGAGCGCTGGACGAAGGAGGCGCTCGCGACGAGCCGCTCCTCGGGTCCGAGCACGGCGATCACCGCAGTGGACGGCACCGGGCTGTGCCGCGAGTGCAGCCCGCTGACGACCTCGCGCGGACTGCGCAGCAGGGGTACGCCCGACGAGGTCCACTCGGACGGTTCCAGCAGCCTGCCGTGCCGGCTGGCGCCGCCGGTGGCCGTTGACAGGGACGTGGTCGAGGGCGGGGCGAATCCGAAGGTCACGGTCCTCCCTTCGGGTACACGCCCGCGAACGGGCACGGCTGGGGTACGGGCGCCGGCGCGACCCAAAACAGTGCCGTCGAGCCGAACGGGAGCAGTGCAATTCTCGCGTGGCCCGTGAGCATGCGGCAACGAGCAATTGACGCCGCCGACCGGAATTCGCCGGTATGCCGTTCATATCCTTGCCCCGCCACACCGTCCATGACTCATCCGGCACCGGCGGAACCGCCGGCACCAGCGGAAACACCTCGCTGCCCATCAGTTTCGCGGCGGGTTCCGCAGGCGCGGCCAGGGGCCGGTGGAGGCCGCGCGAGATCGTCCGGAAGCCGACGGGAGTTCCCCGGCGGCCGAAAGACCGCCGAATCGTGTCCACGCCGGCGATTACGGTGCGTGAGCTGGCCGATTGTCATAGCCATCGGGTTGCATGGGGGCATGGACACCCTGGAGCTCCGCACCGAAGCCGACACCATCCTCGCCGAGCTCGTCGGCGACCCCGGGGGCTCGGCTCGGCTGCGGGAGGACCAGTGGCAGGCGGTGTCGGCGCTGGTCGAGGAGCGCCGACGGGCCCTGGTGGTGCAGCGCACGGGCTGGGGCAAGTCGGCGGTGTACTTCGTCGCCACCGCCCTGCTGCGCCGGCGCGGCGCCGGCCCCACCGTGATCATCTCGCCGCTGCTCGCGCTGATGCGCAACCAGGTCGAGGCGGCGGCCCGGGCGGGCATCCAGGCGCGCACCATCAACTCCGCCAACCCGGAGGAGTGGGACACGATCTACGGGGAGGTCGAGCGCGGCGAGACCGACGTCCTCCTCGTCAGCCCGGAGCGCCTCAATTCCGTGGACTTCCGCGAGCAGGTGCTGCCCAAGCTCGCGGCCACGACCGGCCTGCTGGTCGTCGACGAGGCGCACTGCATCTCCGACTGGGGCCACGACTTCCGCCCCGACTACCGCCGGCTGCGGGCGATGCTCGCCGAGCTCGCCCCCGGTGTGCCGGTGCTGGCCACCACGGCGACCGCGAACGCGCGGGTCACGGCGGACGTGGCCGAGCAGCTGGGCACCGGTGCCGGTGAGGCGCTGGTGCTGCGCGGCACCCTGGAGCGGGAGAGCCTGCGGCTGGGCGTGGTCCGGCTGCCCGACGCGGCGCACCGCCTGGGCTGGCTCGCCGAGCACCTGGACGGGCTGCAGGGCTCCGGGATCATCTACACGCTGACGGTGGCCGCGGCCGAGGAGGCCGCCGCGTTCCTGCGCCAGCGCGGCTTCAAGGTGGCCTCGTACACCGGGAAGACCGAGAACGCCGACCGCCTGCAGGCCGAGGTCGACCTGCAGGAGAACCGGGTCAAGGCGCTGGTGGCGACTTCCGCGCTCGGCATGGGCTTCGACAAGCCGGACCTCGGCTTCGTGATCCACCTCGGCTCGCCGTCCTCGCCGATCGCCTACTACCAGCAGGTCGGCCGAGCCGGCCGTGGCGTCGAGCACGCCGACGTCCTGCTGCTCCCGGGCCAGGAGGACGAGGCGATCTGGCGCTACTTCGCCGATACCGCCTTCCCGCCCGAGGCCCAGGTCCGCCAGACCCTGGCGGCCCTGGCCGATGCCGGACGGCCCCTGTCGGTTCCGTCCCTCGAGGCGGCGGTGGACCTGCGGCGCACCCGGCTGGAGACGATGCTCAAGGTCCTCGACGTGGACGGGGCGGTCAAGCGGGTGAAGGGCGGCTGGACCTCCACCGGCCGGGAATGGGCGTACGACTCGGAGCGGTACGCCTGGGTGGCCCGGCAGCGGGCCGCCGAACAGCAGGCCATGCGCGACTACGTGAGCACCTCCGCGTGCCGGATGGAGTTCCTGCGCCTCCAGCTGGACGACGAGGGCGCGACGGCGTGCGGTCGCTGCGACAACTGCGCGGGCACCTGGGCCGATGCCTCCGTCTCGGCGGAGACGCTGACGGGGGCGGCGAAGGAACTGGACCGTCCGGGGGTGGAGATCGAACCGCGCCGCATGTGGCCGACGGGGATGTCCGCGCTCGGCATCGACCTCAAGGGCCGCATCCCGCTCAAGGAGCAGTGCTCCACCGGGCGCGCCCTGGGCCGGCTCTCCGACATCGGCTGGGGCAACCGGCTGCGGCCGCTGCTGGCCGACGGCGCACCCGACGGTCCGGTCCCCGAAGAGGTCCTGCAGGCCGCGGTGGCGGTCATCGCCGACTGGGCGCGCTCCCCGGGCGGCTGGGCACCGAACGTCCCTGACGCCTCCCCGCGGCCCGTGGGAATCGTCGCCGTCCCCTCGCTGACCCGCCCACAGCTGGTCGGATCCCTGGCCCAGGGCATCGCGACCATCGGCCGCCTCCCGTTCCTGGGCACGCTGACGTACACCGGGCCGGAGGGCGCGCACCCGGCACGCCGCAGCAACTCCGCCCAGCGCCTGCGCACGCTCTCCGGGACCTTCGCCGTCCCCGACGAGCTGGCCGCCGCCCTGGCGGGCTCGCCCGGCCCCGTCCTGCTCGTGGACGACTGCACCGAATCCGGCTGGACCCTGGCGGTCGCCGCCCGCCTGCTCCGCCGGGCGGGCGCCGAACGGGTGCTTCCGCTGGTGCTGGCCGCGGGCGGCTGAGGGGAACGGGGCTGCGGCGGCCGCGATGTGCGGTTGCCGTGGCCTGAGGTGGGCGCGGGCTGAGGTGGCTGCGGGCTGGGGTTGCCGTCGGCTGAGGTGGCCGAAGGCCTGGGTTTCCGTGGCCTGAGGTGGCACCTCATGCGGTGGTACGGCCCGAGGTGGGGGTTATCCACAGGGGTTTCCGGATTCGGCCGGACACGGGACCTTCGGTTCATGACGAACAGCCACGAAGCACACAGCCCGTCCGGCCGGTCTGCGACCAGCCCGTCCGGAACCACCGACGTAGCCCCGATCACCCTGCGCAGCCCGGCCGAACTGTCCGACGCGCTGCCCTACATGCTCGGCTTCCACCCGACCGACTCCCTCGTGATGGTCGCCGTCCACGGAGAGGGCGGACGCTTCGGCGGCAGGCTCCGCGTCGGCATCCCGGAGGCCTCCGCGGAATGGGAGGACACGGCCCGGCAGGCCGCCGAATGCCTGGTCGGCGGCAGCACCCGGCGCGGTGCCAAGCCCGACGGCATCGTCGTCTTCCTCTGCCAGGACCCGCGCGGGGACGAGAGCGGGCAGCGCGTGATGACACGGCTGCGCCCGCTCGCCCAGCGGATCCGGCTGGCCTGCGGCGCCCTGGACGTACCCGTGCTGGAGGCGCTGTGCCTCTCCGCAGGGCGGTACTGGTCCTACTGCTGCCCCGACGAGCGCTGTTGCCCCGCCGAGGGCAGCGTGCCCGCCCCGCCCGGCACCTCCGTGATGGCCGCCGCGGCCACCTTCGCGGGGCTGCAGGTCCGGGGCTCCCTCAAGGAGATCGAGCGGCGGCTGACCCCGCTGCGCGGGACGGTCGCCGAGGAGATGGAGCGGGCCCTGGACCGGGCGGCGGCCGCCCTGGTGCCGAAGATCCTCGACGGGGCCACCCGGGAGGAGGTGGGCGCCGAGACCGTGGTCCTCGCCCGCGCCCTGATGCAGCGCATGACCCTCGCCCCGCCGGCCGAAGCCGGCCCCTGCGCCGACGACCGGGACGACGCGCTGCTCGGCCACGACGAGGCCGCCTCGCTGATCCTCGGCCTCCAGGACCGGGAGATCCGCGACATCGCCGCCGAGTGGATGGAGGACGAGGAGGCAGCCCCCGCCCTGCGGCTGTGGCGGGCCCTGGCCCGGCGCTGCGTCGGGGCCTACGGGGAGCACGCGGCGGCCCCGCTGACCCTGGCGGGCTGGGTCTCCTGGTCCACCGGAGACGAGCCGACCGCGAGGATCGCGCTGGGCCTGGCGTTGCGGGCGGACGGCGAGTACCGCTTCGCGCAGCTCCTGCACCACGCCTGCAACGAAGGGATCGACCCGGAGGGGCTGCGGGAGTGCCTGAGGCAGGAGCGGCGCCGCAGGGAGCCCCGCAGGGGCCGCCAGGCGGCCGGGGGTCGACGGGGTGTCACCAGGCCTCCCGGCCGCCGCAGTCGGACCGCTCGCCGCGAATCCGGCCGCACGGTCGGGGGAGAGCAGTGATGCCCCGGGCCCGGGGGCTGCTGCGGGCTCGGCCGCCCGTGCCGTCCCGGTGGCGGCTGCTGCCGGGGGCGGTGTGTTCGGTCCTGCGCCGGCGGCTCAGGCCACGGCCGGGTCTCCGATGGGCGCAGCCACCGCCGGGGCCCGTGACCCGGGCGGGGGTGGGGGCGTTGCCCTGGGGGGTGGTGGGGGCCCGGCCGCGCCGCCGCCCAGCCGATCCACCCGGAGCGCAGACAAGGCGTCGCATGTCCCACCCCGTACCCCCGGCCCGCGTACCACCGTCCCGCAGGCCCGACTTGCCGCCCGTGCACGGTGCCGTCATCTGTGTCGCCGCGCCCTGCCTCGTCATCTCGCCCGAGCACGGCCAGCTCACCGGGCAGGGGATCGACGGGATCTACCGCTCCGGCCGCAGGCTGCTGTCCCGCTGCGTGCTGCGGATCGACGGCCGGGATCCGGTCGCCGTACAGGGGCGCAGCCTCGGCGCGGACCGGGCCGCCTTCACCGCGACCGTCCGCACCGGAGCCGAGGCCGGGCCCGACCCCGATGTCGGTGTGGAGCGGATCCGGCACGCCGACGGCACCGAGCGGATCACCCTGCGCAGTTTCACCACCCGGCCGCTGCGGATCCCCGTGGAGGTCTCCCTCGGCACCGACCTGGCGGAGCTGGCCGAGGTGGCCGCCGGCCGGGCCGGGCCGGAACTGCCCGCCGGGGTGCACGCCGCCGGGCTGCGCTGGACCAGCGGGGAAGCCCAGGCCGTCACGGCGGCCGAGCCGGCTCCGGACGACGCGCTCGCCTCCGTCGGGCTGCTGCGCTGGCAGCTCGAACTGGGCCCCGGCGAATCGCGCACCATCGAGCTGCGGACCACCCGGGACCGCGCGGCGCGGGCCACCGCCGGGCAGGTGGCGAATCCGCTGTCCGACGCCCGTGCGGAGGGCGACGACCCCAGGGCCGAGGCCTGGCTGCGCACCGGGATCGAGGACCTCGGGGCGCTCCTGCTCAGGGATCCGCGGGATCCCGCCGACGCCTATGCGGCGGCCGGGGTGCCGTGGCGGCTCGGACTGGCCCCGGCGGAATCCCTGTGGGCGGCCCGCATGGCCCTCCCGCTCGGCACCGGACTGGCCGCCGCGACCCTGCGCGTCCTGGCCCGGACCCAGATCGGGGGCCGCGGTGGCGACGCCGGGAAGATCCCGGGCCCCCTGCGCGGTGCCGGGCCGCAGCTGCCCCCCGGCTGCACCGGGACCGAGGCGACGCTGGCCTTCCCCGCGGTACTGGCCGAAGCCAGGCGCTGGGGGATGCCCGAGGCGGAGGTGGCCCGGCTCCTCCCCGCCGCCGAGCGGTGCCTGGACTGGCTGCGGGGAGCCCTGGGGGAGGACGGGTTCCTGGCCGATCCCGACCCGGGACCGCGCCGCTGTGAAACCCAGGCCCACGCCCATCGGGCCGCGCTGCTCGGCGCCGATCTGCTCGACGGGTGCGGGCGGCCCGGAGCCGCGGAGTGGCGGGAGTGGGCGGCCGCCCTGCGGGAGCGGTTCGCAGCCGGGTTCTGGCTCGGCGGCCCCGACGGGGGCCGGCCCGCGGCGGCCCTGCATCCCGACGGGCGGCCGCTGCCCCGGCTGACGGGGGCCGCCGCCCACCTGCTCGACACCGGGCTGCTCGGAGGCGGCCGGCTCGCGCCGGGACTGCTCGACCGGGTCCGTACCGAGCAGCTGGCGCGGCTGCTCGGAGCCCCCGCCATGGACTCCGGGTGGGGGCTGCGGAGCATGGCGGTCCGCGAGCCGGGCCACAACCCGTTCGGCTACAGATCGGGCGCGGTACGGCCGTACGAGAGCGCGGTCGCGGTGGCCGGACTGGCCCAGGCCGGCTGCGAGAAGGAAGCCACCGCACTGCTCAGGGGACTGCTGGACGCGGCGGAGAGCTTCGGGTACCGCCTCCCGGAGATGTACGCGGCCGAGCAGCGCACCGCGGGCAGCGCTCCGCTTCCGCATCCGGCTGCCTGCCGCCCGGCGGCGGTCGCGGCGGCCGCCGGGATCCACGTGCTGACCGCCCTGGCCGGGATCCGGCCGGACGCCCCCGCCGGCACGGTCGCCCTCAACCCGCTCCCCGGAGCCCCGCTCGGCGAGCTCCGCCTCTCCGGTCTCCGGGTTTCCGGGGAACCCTTCGCCGTGCGGATCAGCCGCCTCGGCCTCGGAATGGTCGAGGAGGCCGCCGATGCGCTGCAACTGGGCGGCTGAGTCCGGTCCGGCCGCACCGCGCGGCTTCCGGTTCCGTGCTCCGAGGATCACCAAAGCTCTGTTTATCGTCAGGCAGACGACTATGATCGCGGCATGTCGCCCTACGACCCGTCGGCCTTTCCGCCCTTCGCCGTCACCGTCGACCTGGTCGTGCTCACCGTGCGGCGCCACGCGCTCTGCGCGCTGGTGGTCCGGCGGGGCGAGCAGCCCTTCCAGGGACGCTGGGCGCTGCCCGGCGGCTTCGTGCGGGGAGACGAGGACCTGGCGGCGGCCGCGGCCCGTGAACTGGCCGAGGAAACCGGTCTGTGCACCCACGACCCGGCCGCCGGGGTCACTCCGGGCGTGGGCAACGGGGCCCATCTCGAACAGCTGGCGACCTACGGCGATCCGAAGCGCGATCCGCGCATGCGGGTGGTCAGCGTGGCGCACCTGGTGCTGGCTCCGGACCTCCCCGCGCCCCGGGCCGGAGGCGACGCCAACAGTGCGCGCTGGGCCCCCGTGGAGGAGCTGGTGTCCACCGGAGGCCAGACCGGCGGCGGACTCGCCTTCGACCACGAGCGGATCCTCGCAGACGGGGTCGAGCGGGCCCGCTCGAAGATCGAGTACTCCTCCCTGGCCACCGCCTTCTGCCCGCCCGAGTTCACCGTCGGGGAGCTGCGCCGGGTCTACGAGGCGGTCTGGGGCGTGGCCCTCGACCCCCGCAACTTCCACCGCAAGGTCACCGGCACCCCCGGGTTCCTGGTGCCCGCCGGTGGGACGACGACCCGTCAGGGCGGTCGGCCCGCACAGCTGTTCCGGGCGGGCGGGGCCACCCTGCTCAACCCGCCGATGCTGCGCCCCGAAATCTGACCCGCAGGCATCAGCGCCGGCGCCGGGCCGAGCGCCCGCATCGGCATCAGCACCCGCGTCAGCACCCGCATCGGCGCCTGATCCGACACGGGCGAATGCCCGTGTCGGATCCACTGAATATCGGACATATCGCGTTATCTTGTTGGCGGTACTCACGCTGCCGCAGAGCGGTCTCACCCCCCGCGAGAGAAGCGATGCTCCAGGCCATCGGACTGACCAGCAACCCCCGTCGAGACCTCCCGCCCCTCGTGGACGACCTCACCTTCGAGGCCCGCCCCGGGAGCGTGACCGCGCTCCTCGGCGGCCCAGGATCGGGCAAGACCACCGCACTGCGGCTCATGCTCGAACTCGAACCCGGCCGCGGAGTGACCTACTTCCGCGGGCGCCCTCTGCACCGGATCCCGTATCCGGGCCGCGAGGTCGGCGTGCTCCTCGGCGACCTTCCGGGCAACCCCTCGCGCACCGTCCGGAGTCAGCTGCGCATGCTGTGCGCCGCTGCCGGCGTGCCGGCCTCCCGGGCCGACACCATGCTGGAGGTCGTCGGCGTCGCGGGCCTGCGCGATCAGCGGCTCGGATCGCTCTCGCTCGGCATGGAGCGCCGGGTCGCCCTGGCCTGCGCGCTGCTCGCCGACCCCTGCACGCTGGTCCTCGACGAGCCCGCCGCCGGGCTCTCACCCCGCGAACGGAGCTGGCTGCACGGCCTGCTGCGCGGACACGCCTCCCTCGGCGGAGCCGTGCTCTTCACCACCGAAGACGCGAAGGAAGCCGCCCGCAGCGCCGACCGGGTCGTCAGCATCGAGGCGGGCCGGCTCGTCGCCGACCAGGACGCGGCGGAGTTCGCCCGGACCCGGCTGCGGCCGCGGGTCGCCGTGCGCACCCCGCACGCCGCCCGGCTGGCCGACGTACTGGGCCGAGAGGCGCGGGCGACCCAGCGCACGGTGGAGATCGTCGAGGAGAGCGGCAGCCGCCTGTCCGTGTACGGAAGCAACTGCGCCGAGATCGGCGAGGCGGCCTTCCGCCACGGGGTGCTCGTCCATCAACTCGCCGACGAGACCGGCGACGCGGGAGCCCCGTCGCTGCCGCGCGCCCGAGCCCGCGCCGACGCCGCATCCGGGGTCCGGGCCACGGGCGCCGACGCGGCACCGGCCGGGCCCGGCGAGGCGGGCGCGGACGGCGACGGGCGCCGGCGCCACGCCCGCTCCAGCCGGCCCACCTCGGTCGTGCGCAGGCTCGGCGGCCCGCTGCGACCCCTGCGCTACGAACTGCACAGGGTCTTCGGCACCGCCACCCCCGTCCTCACCGCCGCCTTCGTCGTCGCCGTGTCCGTCCTCACGGCGCTGGTGCTCGCCCGGGTCGGCCACACCGCGCAGAACCGGCTGCTCGCCGCCTGGCCGGAGTTGCTGCCGCTGCCGCCGGCGGCTCTCGGGGCCGGACTGCTCGGCGCCCTCGCCTTCGGCGAGGAGTACCGCTACCCGGCGCTCGCCGCCGACCGGGGCACCGTCCCCCGCCGGCTCGGGCTGCTCACGGCGAAGCTCGGGGTCAGCGCGGTCCTCGCGCTCCTGCTCGGGATCCTCGCGGTGAGCGCCGACGCCGCCGCCCTGACGCTGGTCTTCGGCAGTGGCCCGCTGCGTACGCCCGTGGAGTGGGTTTCCCCGGCCGCGAGTTGGGCGGGCCTGCTCATCGGCTGCGCCTGGTCCGGGGTGCTGGCCTCGGGAGCCTTCCGGTCCGCCTCCGCCGGTCTGGCCGCGGTGCTCGCCGTACCGGTGATGGTCGTACCGCTGGTGCGCAAGGCGTTGGACGGTCCGTCCGCGTACCCGGTGAGCGGCCTCGCGCAGCGCCTGCGCGCCCTGGCCTGGGCGCAGTGGCCGCCGGAGGCGGACCGCCTGGTTCTCGGGGCCCTGCGGGTGATGGCCCAACCGGTCGGCACCGCGCTGGTGTTGTCGCTGATGGTCCTGTTGTGCGCCTATGGGTTCACAGGACTGCGCGGCCGCGTTCGGTTGTGAGGGATCGTTGGTGATCGTTCCGATGCGGGACGGCACCTCAACGGGATCGATGCGGTCCACATCGAGGGTGCCGGACTGCAACTCCCCGTAAAAAGCCCGGTTCTTTACGATAAGTCGTCAATTGCGTAGGTGGCACCGATCACCCTTTCGTGTGCTTTTCACCAAAGACCTCAAGGGCGGTGGAGACGAGGCCGACAAAGGATTCGTGAGTACCCTTGCGCACACCATGATGACCGCCGCCCGCCACGCCGACTCCGGCCTCGCCGGCTCGGGCGAACTCGACCGCTACCCCTTCGCGGAGGCCTCCGGGACCGACCGCGTAGGAGTGCCCCACTGGGACGGATCCGACATCGAGTTGAGCCGGGTCGGCCGGCGCGCGGCCGGCAGCCGCGGCCGCGGACTGCACGGCCAACTCGTCCAGCAGCTCGGCCAGATGATCGTTTCCGGTGACCTCGGCGCGGACCGCCCGCTGGTTCCCGAGGAGATCGGCCAGCGTTTCGAGGTCTCCCGCACGGTCGTCCGCGAATCGCTGCGGGTCCTGGAGGCCAAGGGCCTCGTCAGCGCCCGCCCGAACGTCGGCACCCGGGTCCGTCCGGTCGCCGACTGGAACCTGCTCGACCCCGACATCATCGAGTGGCGCGCCTTCGGCCCGCAGCGCGACGACCAGCGCCGCGAGCTGGGTGAGCTCCGCTGGACCATCGAACCGCTCGCGGCCCGCCTCGCCGCCGGCCACGGCCGTCAGGACATCCAGCAGCGTCTCGTCGACATGGTCGAGATCATGGGTCACGCCCTCGGCCAGGGAGACTCGATCACCTTCGCCCGTGCGGACAACGAGTTCCACGCGCTGCTCATCCAGGTCGCGGGCAACCGCATGCTGGAGCACCTCTCCGGCATCGTCTCCTCCGCCCTCCAGGTGTCCGGCAGCCCCGTCACTGCCTGCGACCGCCCCAGCGAGACCTGCGTCGCGCACCACGCGCGGATGGTCGAGGCCATCGCCGCCGGTGACGCGATCGGCGCGGAGAACGCGATGCGCCAGCTTCTGACGGTGCATCCGGAGGTCGAGCGAGTGGTCCCCGCCCCGCGCGAGCACTGACGGGCCCACGGGCTCGGGTGTGCTGGGGTGCGGGGATGGCGGGAGAGCTGCCGACGCGTCGCCGGGCCCCGGGGGAGGGTCCGGCGGCTTCGACGTCGGGGCCCCGGCGGCCCGGAGCCCGGCGGCGCCGCTCCCGAGCGGTCCTCCGGCCCCCGAAACGGGGCGTGTTCGGACACACCGGACCCACATTTATGACCGTATGACCGGCATGGCATCAAACGGGGTGTGACTCGGGCCACGAAGATTGGGCGTAACGCTCCGCGAGGTCACGCGATGACCTAAGAGGTGATGGCCGACGGAGGGAAGACAGCAGCCCTTGGGGGTGCTGTACAGCTCCCCGGCCCCTGCCCGCGCCGCCGGCCCATCCCCAGTCGGTGGTCGTCGGCTCCGGTCCAGCACCACCAGGCCCGGGGTCGGAAGCCGTTTCCATCGTTCCGAGAGGTTGTTCGTGTCGGCCAGCACATCCCGTACGCTCCCGCCGGAGATCGCCGATTCCGAGTCTGTGATGGCGCTCATCGAGCGGGGCAAGGCCGAGGGGCAGATCGCCGGCGATGACGTGCGTCGGGCCTTCGAGGCTGACCAGATTCCTGCGACCCAGTGGAAGAATGTTCTGCGCAGCCTCAACCAGATCCTCGAGGAAGAGGGTGTGACGCTGATGGTCAGTGCCGCGGAGTCGCCCAAGCGCACCACCCGCAAGAGCGTCGCAGCGAAGACCCCCGCCAAGCGGACGGCCACCAAGACGGTCGCGGCGAAGACGGCGGCCGCGCCGGCCGTCGCCGCGACGGCCCCGGAGACCGAGGTGGCGGCCCCGGAGACCGCCGACGCCCTCGCGCAGGAGACAGCGACCGAACCCGCCGTGAAGAAGACGGCGGCGAAGAAGACGGCTGCGGCCAAGAAGGCCGCGCCCGCCAAGAAGACCGCCGCGAAGAAGACGGCGGCGAAGAAGACCGCCACCAAGAAGGACGCCGACGAGGCCGGCGACGAAGAGGCCACGGAAGAGGGAGCGGGCGCGGCCAAGGCCGAGTCCGAGGAGGAAGAGGACGGCGGCGAGAGCAAGGGCTTCGTCATCTCGGACGACGAGGACGACGCCCCCGCGCAGCAGGTCGCCGTGGCCGGCGCCACCGCCGACCCCGTCAAGGACTACCTCAAGCAGATCGGCAAGGTCCCCCTCCTCAACGCCGAGCAGGAGGTCGAGCTCGCCAAGCGCATCGAGGCGGGTCTCTTCGCCGAGGACAAGCTGGCCAACTCCGACAAGCTGGCGCCCAAGCTCAAGCGCGAGCTGGAGATCATCGCCGAGGACGGCCGCCGCGCCAAGAACCACCTGCTGGAGGCCAACCTCCGCCTCGTGGTCTCGCTGGCCAAGCGCTACACCGGCCGCGGCATGCTCTTCCTGGACCTGATCCAGGAGGGCAACCTGGGCCTGATCCGTGCGGTCGAGAAGTTCGACTACACCAAGGGCTACAAGTTCTCCACGTACGCCACCTGGTGGATCCGCCAGGCGATCACCCGCGCCATGGCGGACCAGGCCCGCACCATCCGCATCCCGGTGCACATGGTCGAGGTCATCAACAAGCTGGCCCGCGTCCAGCGCCAGATGCTCCAGGACCTGGGCCGCGAGCCCACCCCGGAGGAGCTGGCCAAGGAACTCGACATGACCCCCGAGAAGGTCATCGAGGTCCAGAAGTACGGCCGCGAGCCGATCTCCCTCCACACCCCGCTGGGTGAGGACGGCGACAGCGAGTTCGGCGACCTCATCGAGGACTCCGAGGCGGTCGTCCCGGCCGACGCCGTGAGCTTCACGCTTCTGCAGGAGCAGCTGCACTCGGTGCTGGACACGCTGAGCGAGCGGGAGGCCGGCGTGGTCTCGATGCGCTTCGGCCTCACGGACGGCCAGCCCAAGACGCTCGACGAGATCGGCAAGGTCTACGGGGTCACCCGTGAGCGCATCCGCCAGATCGAGTCGAAGACCATGTCGAAGCTCCGTCACCCCTCCCGGTCCCAGGTGCTGCGCGACTACCTGGACTGAGCCCCGCCGAGGACCTTCTCCGGTGGCCGCGCGGGTGCGCACGGCCACCGGGCGTCCCACTCTGGGTGGAGTCATGCACACTCGGAGTCAGGAGGCCTCATGCGTCGTCCCTTTGCCCGTGTCCTGGCGGGAGCGCTGACCTTGGTCGCGGGAGCGGCGGCGGCCCCGCTGAGCCAGGCGCCGCGAGCAGCGGCGGACAGCGTGGTGATCGGCGGGAAGCCGGTGAAGGTGGCCGATGCCCCGTGGGTCGTGGCCCTCGCGAGCCGTGACCGGTTCGGGGGTACGCGGGGCGGGCAGTTCTGCGGGGGCGTCCTGGTGGCCCCGACCAAGGTACTGACCGCGGCGCACTGCCTGGGGCGCCAGGTGCTGGGCGGCCCGGTCGAGTCGGTCCCGGACTTCCGGGTGATCACCGGGCGTACGGAGCTGCGTGCGGAAGACGGCCGGGAGATCGCGGTGCGTTCCGCCCGGGTGAACCCCGGCTACGACCCCGGCAGCAACGCGGGCGACCTGGCCGTACTGGAGCTGGGCGAAGCCGTGCCGGCGCAGCACGTGCTGCCCATGGCGGACCCAGGGCATCCAGCGTACGCCGCGGGGACCGAGGCGGCCGTGTACGGCTGGGGCGACACGAGCGGATTCGGCGACTACGCCTACGCGCTGCGGGCCGCCAGGGTGACGGTGCTGGCGGACGAGGTCTGCGGGCGGGCGTACCCGGGGGATGCCGACGGGCAGTACCGGGCCGACTCCATGCTGTGCGCGGGGGACCGCGAGGGCGGCAAGGACGCCTGCCAGGGGGACAGCGGCGGCCCGCTGGTGGCCCAGGGGCGGCTCATCGGGCTGGTGTCCTGGGGGCGCGGCTGCGCCCGGGCGGACAGCCCGGGGGTGTACACGCGGATCGCACCGCTGATGGGGTTCGTGGCCGACTTCCCCAACGGCTCGCAGACGGGCCGGCGCGAGCGGACCCGTCCAGATGCCCACGGAGGACTGGGAGTGGGCGTACGGCCCGCCCAGGGCCCCGGGAGGGGCCTTCTGGCGGGGGAGCGGCCGGTGCCCAAGCGCTGAGCACGGCCCCGATGTCGGGCTCGGCCTGGCGCCGAGCCCGGTCCCGCCGTGGAACCGGGTCCGCGAACGGCGCCCGGTCCTGGGCATGAGGACGGGCGGTACCCCTGGGTCTCAGAGGTCCCGCCCGTCGACCGGCCTGGCCGGTCCTGGCTCGTCGGATGCGAGGTATAGGCCTTGTGTCAGCGGTCCTCGGGGTCGGCTGCATTCGCCGCCGGAGCGGACGTGAGCCGCTCGGTCTCATCCTGTATTTCCGCGGCGATCTTCTTGAGTTCCGGCTCGAACTTGCGCCCGTGGTGGGCGCAGAAGAGCAGTTCACCGCCGCTCAGCAGGACGACGCGCAGATATGCCTGGGCGCCACAACGGTCGCATCGGTCAGCGGCCGTCAGCGGGGTCGCGGGTGTCAGAACAGTAGTCACGTCGCCTCTTCTCTAGCTCGACGAGCTGTCGTACCAGGGTCAACATCCAACCAGGCCGAAAACGTTCCCGCTCGCGGCTTTTCCTCGAAACTTCCTTCCGAAGCTGGCCGGCCGTTGCCGGTTGGCGGCGAAGGAGCCGTATTGCGTTGCTTTACGGTTTCGCGTTGTCAGGTCGTTCGCTTGTCGCAGTTCTGCCCTCTCCGGCTGAGTGCCGGTTGTTCATGAGGACGTGCCCGAACACTAAATGGTTCATGCGTGGAAGGGAACGTGATGTTTGCTTCACTCCCACGGGGGATCGAACACTCGTACGGATCTGCACTAGGCTGACGAAGAGGCTGGGGTGGCGTTGCATCGGCTCTACCAGGCCTCGGTACCCTTCCAGCGGCAGCCGAGCCACCACTGCGCCCGACCGGGCCAGAAAAGAAATTCAGCGAGGAGCGAACTGCGTGACCGCCGACACGTCCGTGCCTTCCAGCGCACTGCTGACCGGAGCAGACCGGGACGGCTCCAACTACACCGCGCGGCACCTGCTCGTCCTCGAAGGACTGGAGGCCGTCCGCAAGCGCCCCGGCATGTATATCGGGTCCACCGACAGCCGTGGCCTCATGCACTGCCTGTGGGAGATCATCGACAATTCCGTCGATGAGGCCCTGGGCGGGTACTGCGACCACATCGAGGTGATCCTCCACGAGGACTCCTCCGTGGAGGTCCGGGACAACGGCCGCGGCATCCCCGTGGACATCGAGCCCAAGACCGGCCTCTCCGGGGTCGAGGTCGTCATGACCAAGCTGCACGCCGGCGGCAAGTTCGGCGGCGGGTCGTACGCGGCCTCCGGCGGCCTGCACGGCGTCGGCGCGTCCGTCGTCAACGCCCTCTCCGCCCGCCTGGACGTCGAGGTCGACCGCAACGGCGCCACGCACGCCATCAGCTTCCGCCGCGGCGTCCCGGGGATGTTCACGGAGCAGGGCCCGGACAGCCCCTTCGACCCCGACAACGGGCTGCGCAAGGGCAAGCGGGTCACCAAGGGCAAGACGGGCACCCGCATCCGGTACTGGGCCGACCGGCAGATCTTCCTCAAGGACGCCAAGCTCACGCTGGACACGCTCTACCAGCGCGCCCGCCAGACCGCCTTCCTCGTCCCGGGCCTGACCATCGTGGTGCGCGACGAGCGCGCCCTCGAAGGGGCCGGCAAGACCGAGGAGACCTTCCGCTTCGACGGGGGCATCAGCGAGTTCTGCGAGTACCTCGCCCAGGACAAGGCGGCCTGCGACGTGCAGCGCCTGACCGGCATGGGAACCTTCAAGGAGACCGTCCCGGTCCTCGACGAGCGGGGCCACATGACCCCCACCGAGGTCACCCGCGAGCTCGGCGTGGACATCGCGCTGCGCTGGGGCACGGGGTACGAGACGAACGTCAAGTCGTTCGTGAACATCATCGCCACCCCCAAGGGCGGCACCCACATCTCCGGCTTCGAGCGCTCGGTCACCAAGACCGTGAACGAGGTGCTGCGCTCGGCGAAGCTCCTGCGCGTCGCCGAGGACGACGTGGTCAAGGACGACGCGCTGGAGGGCATGACGGCGGTGGTCACCGTCCGCCTCGCCGAGCCGCAGTTCGAGGGCCAGACCAAGGAGGTGCTCGGCACCTCGGCGGCCACCCGGATCGTCGCCGCCGTGGTCGCCAAGGAGCTCAAGGCCTTCCTGACCTCCACCAAGCGCGACGACAAGCAGCAGGCCCGCGCCGTGATGGAGAAGATCGTCGCGGCCGCCCGGACCCGGATCGCCGCCCGTCAGCACAAGGAGGCGCAGCGCCGCAAGACGGCGCTGGAGTCCTCCTCGCTCCCCGCCAAGCTGGCCGACTGCCGCAGCGACGACGTGGAGCGCAGCGAGCTCTTCATCGTCGAGGGGGACTCCGCGCTCGGCACCGCCAAGCTGGCGCGGAATTCGGAGTTCCAGGCCCTGCTGCCCATCCGCGGCAAGATCCTCAACGTCCAGAAGTCGTCGGTCTCGGACATGCTCAAGAACGCCGAGTGCGGGGCGATCATCCAGGTCATAGGAGCCGGCTCGGGCCGGACCTTCGACATCGACGCCGCCCGGTACGGGAAGATCGTCCTGCTCGTGGACGCCGATGTGGACGGCGCGCACATCCGCTGCCTGCTGCTCACGCTCTTCCAGCGCTACATGCGCCCGATGGTGGAGGCGGGCCGGGTCTTCGCCGCGGTGCCCCCGCTGCACCGGATCGAGCTCGTCCAGCCGAAGAAGGGCCAGGACAAGTACGTCTACACGTACTCGGACAACGAGCTGCGCCAGACCCTGCTGGAGTACCAGCGCAAGAACATCCGGATCAAGGACTCGATCCAGCGCTACAAGGGCCTCGGCGAGATGGACGCGGACCAGCTGGCGGAGACCACGATGGATCCCCGCTTCCGTACCCTGCGGCGGATCAACATCGGCGACCTGGACTCGGCCGAGTCGGTCTTCGACCTGCTCATGGGCAATGAGGTGGCCCCGCGCAAGGAGTTCATCACCAGCTCCGCCGCCACCCTGGACCGCTCGCGGATCGACGCCTGACCGCAGCGGGCACCACCGGCGCACTGGCACACCGGTGGTCTCCGCTCCATCACCTGATGGAGTGAAGACCACCGGGACACCAGTCCGGAAACCTTCCCTCCCGCACATCCTTGTGGGCACGCGGCCAATGCGGCAGCGGACAAGGAGAGTTCGGTGGACAAGCACGAAGGTCGTGATGCCGGAACGATCCGGCTGGACGACCCCTGGTACGACGCGCTGGCCGTCGGGTGGGGCGAGGGCGCGGGTGCCGGGGTGGGCGAGGGTGCGGGCGGGGAAGCGGGCAGCGGTGCGGAAACGTCACCGCCGCGGTTCGCCGCCGCCGGCCCGCACACGCCCGGCGCGTCCGACATCTACCTCGAAGTGCAGCGCAGCGCCGCCTTCCAGGAGGTGCGCGGCCGCTACCGGAGGTTCGTCGTCCCCGCGACCGCCGGCTTCTTCCTCTGGTACGTCGCCTACGTGATCGCGGCCACCACGGCGCCCGGCATGATGGCCCGGCCTGTGGTCGGCTCGGTGAACGTGGCCCTGCTGGCGGGCCTCGGCCAGTTCCTCAGTACCTTCCTGCTCACCTGGGCCTACGCCCGGCACGCCCGGCTGCGGCGCGACCGCGCGGCCCTGGACCTGCGCTGGACGGTCTTCGAGCAGGAGCAGGTGCGCCGGGCGGACGCCAAGGAGCGCGACCGGACCCGGGGGGCGGGCCGGTGACCAGCGAGCACCAGACACTGGCGCTGATCCTGTTCAGCGTCTTCATCGCCGTCACCCTCGGCATCACCACGTGGGTCAGCCGCAACCGGCACGGCTCCGCGGAGGAGTTCTACGCGGGCGGACGGCTCTTCTCCCCTCTGGAGAACGGTTTCGCCATCGCGGGCGACTACATGTCCGCCGCCTCCTTCCTCGGCATCTCCGGCCTGATCGCGCTCTTCGGCTACGACGGCCTGATGTACTCCGTGGGCTTCCTCGTCGCCTGGCTGGTCGTGCTGTTCCTCGTCGCCGAACTCGTCCGCAACTGCGGCCGCTTCACCCTCGCCGACGTGGTCGCCGCGCGGATGAGCGAGCGGCCGGTACGGATCGCCGCCGGGACCTCGTCGGTCGTGGTCTCGGTGCTGTACCTCGTCGCGCAGATGGTCGGCGCGGGCAGCCTGGTGGGCCTGCTGCTCGCCGATTCGGGCCGGGCCGCGCGGACGCTGACCGTGATCGGGGTCGGCGCGCTCATGGTGATCTACGTGTCCTTCGGCGGCATGCGGGCCACCACCTGGATCCAGATCGTCAAGGCCGTGCTGCTCATGGGCGGGGCGATCACCCTGACGGTGATGGTGCTGCTGCGCTTCCACGGGAACTTCGACCAGCTGCTCGGCACCGCCGCCGAGCGCAGCGGGCACGGGGCCCGGTTCCTGGGGCCGGGGCTGAAGTACGGCGGGGACTGGACGGCCCGCGTCGACTTCATGAGCCTGGGACTCGCGCTGGTGCTCGGCACGGCGGGGCTGCCGCACATCCTGTCGCGCTTCTACACCGTGCCCACGGCGCGGGCGGCACGCCGGTCGGTGGTGTGGGCGATCGCGCTGATCGGCGGCTTCTACTTGATGACCATCGTGCTGGGCTTCGGGGCGGCGGCGCTGCTCGGGCCGGAGCAGGTCAAAGCCTCCAACGCTTCGGGGAACACGGCGGTTCCGCTGCTCGCGGCGTTCCTCGGGGGCGGCGCCGAGTCCACCGGGGGAGCGGTGCTGTTCGCGTTCGTGGCGGCCATTGCCTTCGCCACCATCCTGGCGGTGGTCGCGGGGATCACCCTGGCCTCGTCGGCCTCGGTCGCGCACGACCTGTACGCCTCGCTCAGGCGCCGCCACGCCCGCCAGCGCAGCGAGGTGGCGGTGGCCAGGGCGGCGGCCGTGGGGATCGGGGCGGTGGCCATCGCGCTGGGGCTCCTCGCGCAGGACCTGAACGTGGCGTTCCTGGTGGGACTGGCCTTCGCGGTGGCGGCCTCGGCGAACCTGCCGGTGCTGCTGTACTCGCTGTTCTGGCGCGATTTCACCACGCGGGGTGCCGTCTGGTCGGTGTACGGGGGCCTCGTCCCGGCGGTGCTGCTGGTGGTGCTCTCGCCCGTGGTCTCCGGCAGCCCGGAATCCCTGTTCCCGGGCGTCGACTTCCAGTACTTCCCGCTCCAGAATCCGGGCATCGTCTCCATCCCGCTGGGTTTCCTGGCGGGCTGGCTGGGCACGGTGACCTCCGCGGAGGAGGCGGACGAGCGGCTCCACGCGGAGACGGAGGTCAGGTCGCTGACGGGAGCCGGAGCGGTGTGAGGCCCGGCCGGGTCAGTGCGCGCCGCCGGGGTCGGCCGGGCGCCAGGCGTAGCGGTGTTCCGGGCGGCCGGTCTCGCCGTAGCGCAGGGCCAGGGTGACGCGGCCCGTGCGGTCGAGGAGTTTGAGGTAGCGCTGGGCGGTCTGGCGGCTGATGCCGGCGCGGTCGGCGATCTGCTGGGTGGAGAGCGGGCCTTCGGCGGTGAGCAGGATCCGGCGGACCGTGTCGGCGGTGGTGGGGGAGTGCCCCTTGGGCAGGTCGTTCGGGGCGTCGGCGCCGGCCGCGGCGAGGGCGCCGAAGATCCGGTCGACCTCGGCCTGTTCGGCCTCGCCGCCCGTGTCCAGGGTGCGGCGCAGGGCTCCGTAGGCCTCCAGCCGGGTGCGCAGGCCCGCGAACGTGAACGGTTTGACCAGGTACTGGAGGGCGCCGAGGCGCATCGCGGCCTGGACGGTGGCCAGGTCGCGGGCGGCCGTCACCATGATCACGTCGGCGTGGTGGCCGCGTTCGCGCAGTCGCCGGACCAGGTCGAGGCCGTTCTCGTCGGGGAGGTAGTGGTCCAGCAGGATCAGGTCCACGGGGTGGGTGTCGAGGAACGCGAGCGCCTCGGCCGCCGAATGGGCCTGGGCCGACACGCGGAAGCCGGGAACCTTGGCCACGTACGCCGCGTTGATCCGGGCAACCCGCATGTCGTCGTCGACGACCAATACGGAGATGTCGCCCGACACCCCGCTCGGACTGTCGGCGGGTCCGTTCGACGCGGACCCGTTCATCGCAGGGCCTCCGGGAGTACGACGGAGAATTCCGCCCCTCCGTCCGCTGCCTCGCCGGCCCGGACCGTGCCGCCCTGTCGCTCCGCCAGGCGCCGCACCAGCGCGAGACCGAGCCCGCGTTCACGGTGGGCCCGGGGCTGCTTGGTCGACCAGCCCTCGGTGAAGATCTCCTCGCGGCGCGCCACCGGGACGCCGGGGCCGCTGTCGCGGACCCGTAGGACGGCCGTGCGGCCCTCTGCGCGGATGTCGACCTCGACCAGTGGCGTCGGCGAGCCCACCGCCGCGTCGAGGGCGTTGTCGACCAGGTTGCCGACGATGGTGACCAGCCCTCCCGGGTCGACGAGGCGGTCGGGCAGCAGGGCGGAGTCGGCCAGGCGCAGGGGGACGCCGCGTTCGGCCGCGACGGTGGCCTTGCCGACCAGCAGGGCGGCGAGCAGCGGGTCGTGGACCTTCTCGGTGACCTGCTCGGCCGTGCTGCGGTGCACGCCGACGACCTCCGTCACGAACTCCACGGCCTCCTCGTGCAAGCCCAGCTCCAGCAGGCCGAGGAGGGTGTGGAGGCGGTTGGCGTGCTCGTGGTCCTGCGCGCGCAGGGCGTCGATCAGCCCCTTGGTGGAGTCCAGCTCGCGGCCGAGGTTCTCCAGCTCCGTGCGGTCGCGCAGGGTGGCCACGGCTCCGCCGTCCTCGGTGGGCATCCGGTTGGCGACGAGCACCCGGGGGCCCTGGACGGTGACCAGGTCGCGGCCGGTGACCCGGCCGGCGAGGACGTCGGTGGTGCGGCCCGCGCCGAGCACCTCGTCCAGCGCGCGTCCCGCGACGGCTCCGGCGCAGGCGGGGGTGAGGCCCAGCAGCCGTGCGGCCTCGTCGTTGACGAGCCGGACCCGGCCGTCCCGGTCGAGGGCGATCACCCCTTCGCGGATGGAGTGCAGCATGGCCTCGCGCTCGGCGAGCAGGCTCGCGATATCGGAGAAGGCCAGGTCGCGGGTCTGCCGCTGGATCCGGCGGGAGAGCAGGTAGGCGGCGAGCGCACCTGCCGCCAGGGCGCCGCCCGCGTACGCGAGCAGCCCCGGGATGGCGCCGAGGAAGCGGTCGCGGACCCCCGAGTAGTCGATGCCGACGGAGACGGCTCCGACGATCTCGCCGTCGGCGGCGAGCAGCGGCACCTTGCCGCGCGCGGAGCGGCCCAGGGTGCCCTCGTCGATCTCCATGACCTCGCGGCCCGCAAGGGCGTCGCCGGGGTCGGTGGAGACGGGATGCCCGATCCGGTCGGGGCTCGGGTGCGAGCGGCGGATCCCGTTCAGGTCGATGACGACCACGTACTCGGCGCCGGTGGCGCTGCGGATCCGTTCGGCCGAGGCCTGGACCGGGCCGTCCGGTGAGGGGCCCGAGTCGAGGAGGTCGGCGGCGAGCGAAGGGTCGGCCGCCGCGCTCTGGGCGATGGCCAGGGCGCGTCGCATGGCCTGGTCGTCGAGCTGCGCGCTCAGCGGGGCCAGGAACAGGCCGGTGGCCAGGGCGAGGACCCCGGCGGCGATGGCCAGCTGGGTCAGGAGGATCTGGGAGACGGCCCGTCTGGGCAGCCCGAGGCGCCGAGCGCTCATGTGGAGGAACCGCATGAGTAGGAACGGTAGGGCGGTTCGGGCGTAAGCGGAATTTCCCTCATGCACGCAAATGGCTTGCGTTATTTGCGCCCAGCTTGCGCAAGCGATGACGCCATAAAAGTGCGGTCAGAGCGGTAGACGACTCGGCAAAGCTCTGCAACTCTCGCACCGAACATCGCAAATTCCTATCTCCCATGGTTCAGAAAGTTCATGTCGAGGGACGAGGACATATGAGAAGGCACAACTGGAGATGGCGGACCCTGGCCGCCTTGATCAGCACAGCCCTGTTGATGCTGGGCTGGCCCGCTCTCACCGCCGTGGCCGCCGGCGGACCGAGCATCTCGGCGGGGCGCCCCGCCACGGCGAGCAGCACCAACGGCGGCTACGCCGCCGTCAACGTCACCGACGGCAACCAGTCCACGTACTGGGAGAGCGCCGGCAGCACGTTCCCGCAGTGGGTGCAGACCGACCTCGGAGCCACCACCCGGGTGGACCAGGTGGTCCTCAAGCTCCCCGCCGCCTGGGAGAGCCGCAACCAGACCCTGTCCGTCCAGGGCAGCGCCGACGGCACCAGCTACAGCACCCTGGTCGGCTCGGCCACGTACACCTTCGGCCAGGGCAGCGGGAACGTGGTCACCATCGGCTTCCCCGCCACCCAGACCCGGTACGTCCGGATCGACATCACCGCCAACACCGGCTGGCAGGCCGCCCAGCTCTCCGAGCTCGAAGTCCACGCCCCCGGCGAATCCGGCACCAACCTGGCGCTCGGCAAGACGCTCACCGCGAGCAGCAGCACCCAGGTCTACGTCCCCGGCAACGCCAACGACGGGAACACGGCCAGCTACTGGGAGAGCGTCAACAACGCCATGCCCCAGTGGCTCCAGGCCGACCTAGGCTCCTCCGTCCGCGTGGACCGCGTGGTCCTGAAGCTGCCCGAGAACTGGGGCGCCCGCAGCCAGACGCTCAAGATCCAGGGCAGCGCCAACGGCACGGACTACTCCGACCTGACCGCGTCGAAGGCGTACGACTTCAACGCCGCCGGCGGCAACGCCGTGACCATCACCTTCGACGCCACCACCACCCGCTACGTGCGCGTATGGATATCGCTCAACTCCGTACAGCCCGGCGGGCAGCTCTCCGAGCTGGAGATCTACGGCCCGACCACCGGTGACACCCAGGCGCCGACCGCACCGGCCCAGCTCGCCTACACCGAGCCCGCCACCGGTCAGATCAAGCTCACCTGGAACGCCGCCACCGACAACACCGGTGTCACCGGCTACGACGTCTACGCCAACAACCAGCTGCGCACCAGCCTCGCCGGCGACGTCACCAGCTACACCGACACCCAGCCGGCCTCCGCGAGCGTGACGTACTACGTCCGCGCCAAGGACGCGGCCGGCAACCAGTCGGCGAACAGCAACAGCGTCACCCGCGCCGGGGACACCGGTGACACCCAGGCCCCGACCACCCCGGGATCCCTGTCCTTCACCGAGCCGGCCTCCGGCCAGATCAAGCTGGCCTGGCAGGCCTCCACCGACAACGTCGGCGTCACCGGCTACGAGGTCTTCGCCAACAACACGCTGCTCACCACGGTCGCGGGCAACCTCACCACGTACACCGACACCCAGCCGGCCACCGCCACCGTGAGCTACTTCGTCCGGGCCAAGGACGCGGCGGGCAACCGTTCCGGCGACAGCAACTCCGTGACCCGCAGCGGCAGCGGCGGCGGCGGTTCCAACCTGGCCGTCGGCAAGCCCGTCGAGGGCTCCTCCGTGATCAACACCTTCGTCGCGGAGAACGCCGTCGACAACAGCACCTCCACCTACTGGGAGGGCGCGGCCGGCGCCTACCCGAGCACCCTGACGGTCAAGCTCGGCGCCAACGCCGACGTGGACCGCCTGGTCCTCAAGCTCAACCCGGACAGCAGCTGGGGCACCCGCACCCAGAACATCCAGGTCCTCGGCCGCGAGCAGAGCGCCTCGGGCGTCAGCAGCCTCGTCGCCGCCAAGGACTACGTCTTCAACCCGGCCGCCGGATCCAACACCGTCACCATCCCGGTGACCGCCCGGGTCGCGGACGTGCAGCTGCGCTTCACCTCCAACACCGGCGCCTCCAACGGCCAGATCGCGGAGTTCCAGGTCATCGGCGTCCCGGCGCCCAACCCGGACCTCCAGATCACCGCGCTGAGCGCCACCCCGGCGGCTCCCGTCGAGTCGGACTCCGTCACCCTGTCCGCCACCGTCAAGAACACCGGCCCGGCCCCGGCCGGCGCGACCGCCGTCTCCTTCCAGCTCGGCGGCTCGAAGATCGCCACCGCTGCCGTGCCCGCGCTGGCCGCCGGCGCCACGGCCACCGTCACCGCCGGGATCGGCCCGCGCGACGCCGGTTCGTACCCGCTGAGCGCGATCGTCGACGAGGCGAACACGGTCGTCGAGCAGAACGACACCAACAACTCCTTCACCGGCTCCCCGCTGGTGGTCAAGCCGGTCGACAGCTCGGACCTTGTGGCCTCGGCCGTCAACTGGTCCCCGGGCGCCCCCTCCGCCGGACAGTCGGTGGGCTTCTCCGTCACCGTCCAGAACCAGGGCACCGTGGCCGCCGCCGCGGGCACGCACAACGTCACCCTCACCCTGCAGGACGCGGCCGGCGCCACCGTCCGTACCCTGACGGGCTCCTTCAGCGGCGCCCTCGCGGCCGGTGCCTCCACGGCCCCGATCGCGCTCGGCAACTGGACCGCCGCCAACGGCAAGTACACCGTCAAGGTGGTCCTCGCCGACGACGCCAACGAACTGCCGGTCAAGCGCGTCAACAACACCTCCACCAAGCCCTTCTTCGTCGGCCGCGGGGCGAACATGCCCTTCGACACCTACGAGGCGGAGGACGGCGTGGTCGGCGGCGGCGCCAGTGTCGTCGGCCCCAACCGCACCATCGGCGACATCGCCGGCGAGGCCTCGGGCCGCAAGGCGGTCAGCCTGGACGCGACCGGCGAGTACGTCGAATTCACCACCCGGGCCGCCACCAACACCCTGGTCACCCGCTTCTCCATCCCGGACGCCCCGGGCGGCGGCGGCATCGACTCCACCATCGACGTCTACGTCAACGGCGTCCTGAAGAAGGCCCTGCCGCTGACCTCGAAGTACTCCTGGCTCTACGGGGCCGAGGCCGGCCCGGGCAACTCCCCGACCGCGGGCGCCCCGCGGCACATCTACGACGAGGCGAACATCCTCCTCGGCGAGACCGTCCCGGCGGGCAGCAAGATCCGCCTCCAGAAGGACGCCGCCAACACCACCACCTACGCGATCGACTTCGTGAGCCTGGAGCAGGCCACCGCCGTCCCCAACCCCGACCCGGCGACGTACACCGTGCCCGCCGGATTCACCCACCAGGACGTGCAGAACGCCCTGGACAAGGTCCGCATGGACACCACGGGCAAGCTCGTGGGCGTCTACCTGCCGCCGGGCGACTACGACACGGCGAGCAAGTTCCAGGTGTACGGCAAGGCCGTGCAGGTCGTCGGCGCCGGACCGTGGTTCACCCGCTTCCACGCCCCGTCCTCGCAGGACAACACCGACAACGGCTGGCGCGCGGAGGGCACCGCGAAGGGATCCTCCTTCTCCGGCTTCGCCTACTTCGGCAACTACACCTCGCGCATCGACGGTCCCGGGAAGGTCTTCGACTTCTCCAACGTCACCGACATGACCATCGACAACGTCTGGAACGAGCACACGGTGTGCCTGTACTGGGGCGCCAACACCGACCGGATCACCATCAAGAACTCGCGGATCCGCGACACCTTCGCCGACGGCATCAACATGACCAACGGCAGCACGGACAACCTCGTCTCGAACAACGAGGCGCGCTCCACGGGTGACGACAGCTTCGCGCTGTTCTCCGCGATCGATGCGGGCGGCGCGGACATGAAGAACAACGTCTACGAGAACCTGACCACGATCCTGACCTGGCGCGCGGCCGGTGTCGCCGTCTACGGCGGCTTCAACAACACCTTCCGCAACGTCTACATCGCCGACACCCTCGTCTACTCGGGCATCACCATCAGCTCGCTGGACTTCGGGTATCCGATGAACGGATTCGGGACCGACCCGACGACCTTCGAGAACATCTCGATCGTCCGGTCCGGAGGCCACTTCTGGGGTGCGCAGACCTTCCCCGGAATCTGGATCTTCTCCGCTTCCAAGGTGTTCCAGGGAATCCGGGTCAACAACGTCGACATCATCGACCCGACGTACAGCGGAATCATGTTCCAGACGCAGTACGTCGGCGGCCAGCCGGTCAATCCCATCAAGGACACCATCCTGAAGGACATCACCATCACCGGGGCCAAGAAGAGCGGCGACGCCTTCGACGCCAAGTCCGGGTTCGGCCTGTGGGCGAACGAGATGCCCGAGGCGGGCCAGGGTCCGGCGGTGGGTGAGGTCACCATCCAGAACCTGAAGATGAACGACAACGCCGTGGACGTGCGCAACACGACCTCGACGTTCAAGATCAACCAGCTGCCGTAGGCGGGTAGCGGAGCAGTGGAGCGGCGGGGCACCCCTCGGGGGCGCCCCGCCGCTTCACGTGCGGGCCCCGGTCCAGGGCTCGCTGGTGGTGAAGTAGGTGTCGTAGAGCTCCTGCACGTCCAGCAGGGACTCGGGCGGCACCTTGCCGTAGGCGATGCGCTCCAGGTGGCGGAAGTACTCGAACCTCTCGACGCCGGGCGTGATGACGATGAGGATGTCGGCGTCCTCCCCCGGCGCGGCGGCGAAGGCGTGGTCGAGGCCGGGAGGGACGACCACGAGGTCGCCGCGCCCGGCGGTCACCACCCGGTCGCCCGAGAGGAGCTGGGCGGTGCCGTCGAGGAGGTAGAACAACTCGGCGGACCGGGAGTGGTGGTGGGGCGCGGCGCCGTTCGCGCCGTCGAGCAGGGTCACGCGCTGCGTGGACAGGGCGCCGCCGGTGGAACTGCTGTCGGCCAGGAGGCGGATGGTGGTCGGGCCGCCCCCGATGGTCTGGGCATCGGCGGAGCGCACGATCACGGAGTCGTCGAAGGTCGGGACGATGAAGGACATCGGGTCTTCTCCAGGGTGTTGGGTGAGGAGCGCTGGGTTGGATAGGACGCTGCCGGGCCGGCGTGTTCAGGCGGTGGCGGGACGTTCGCGGAGCAGCAGGACGGCGGTCAGCACGACGGCCGCGGCCGTCGAGGCGTGGACCCCGAGGGCCGTGGCGACGGACCCTCCGCTGGTCACCACGATCACCGCGTCTCCCATCGGCACGAAGGCGATCGCCGCCATGGCCCAGCCCAGCGCCTTCCGGTGCCCGGTCAGCAGGAGCGCCAGGATGACCAGGCCCGACGCGATGTCCCGTACGCCCTTGACGGCCAGGAAGGCCGTGCCCTCGTGCTGTGGCCAGGTCGGGACGCCGAAGCCGGCGGCGGTGGCCTGCGGGGCGATCAGGTAGCTGAGGCCGACGTAGATGATGAACACGGCGCCGAGGGCGGCGAGGGCGGTGGTGAAGTGCCTGAGCTTCATGACGTGTCTCCTGGTGAGGCGTGGGGTGTGTGGCCTGGGGTGTGGGTGTGGCGGTTGGTGCGAGGTTCAGGGGGCCGGGCGCGGAGTCCGGCGGACGGCCCGCATCCTGCGGGCGTACCGGGCCCGGCCGATGGCGTACCAGTGCAGGCGGGCCGACAGCGGGAGACGGGCGAGCAGCGCCCGGCGCTCGGCCCGGTCCGCGTCCTCCAGCGCAGGGCCTGGGCCCACCGTCAGGTGTCGGCCCAGCGCGTCCCACTCGTACGGGGACAGGTGCCGGGCGGCGAGCGGAAGCAGCGCCAGCGCCTCCTCGGCCAGGTGCTCCACGAGCACGGCGCGGTGCTCGGCCAGCAACGCGGTGAGCCCGTCACGGGCAGCCTCGCCCGCCCCGGCCTCCCAGCCGGGCAGTACCGCCCCGGCCGCCGCGAGGGTCGCGGCCACCCGGTCCTCCCGTTGCGCACTGCGCAGCACGAGATCGGCATCGAGGTCGAGCCGGGCCAGGAGCGGCGGACGCAGGTACGCGGCCTGCGCGTCCAGGCAGCCGAGCAGGGAGCGCCGGTAGTCGCCGAAGTGGCCCGACAGCAACCGGGCCCGGACGGTGTCCCCGGGGGCCGCCGCGGCGACCAGGGTGACCAGCAGACGCGCTTCGCGCCGCAGGCCGCGGTGGACGGCCACCAGCTCGCCCGCCCCCGGCGCCGCGTTCTTCGTCTCCGTGTTCATGGGAAGAGACTGGCCGCGGGTTCATGGAGGGCTCTTGGAAGGGACTTGGAGCAGCGCGCCGGTCCGTCCGGTCGATTGAATTCCCTTCTGTTGAAGGGATGTTGGGTGATCCGGATTAAGCTGGGCGGCACATGGTGCACATACGCGTACTCGGGTCCTTCGCCGCCGAACGCGACGGCGAGCCCGTCCCGCTCGGCGGTCACCGGCAGCGTTCGGTCCTCGCGCTGCTGGTCTCGGCGCGGGGCCGGGTCGTCTCGGTCGACCGGATGATCGAGGAGCTCTGGCAGGGGGCGGCGCCCGCGCGGGCAGTGGCCTCGCTCCAGGCGTACGTGTCCAACCTGCGCAGGCTCCTCGAACCGGGCCGGGCTCCGCGCACCGCCGCCCGGCTGCTCGTGAGCACGCCCCCGGGCTACGCGCTGCGGCTGCCCGAGGACGCGGTGGACGCCTGGCGCTTCGAACGGCTGCTGGGGGAGGCCCGCGAGCTGCTGGCGGGCGGCGGGACCGGCGGTCCGGCCACCGTCGCTGTCCCCGGGCCGGCCACTGTCCGTGCCGCCGATCCCGTCGCTGCCAGGGGCCTGCTCCGGGAGGCGCTGGAGCTGTGGCAGGGGCCGGCGTACGCCGAGAGCGCCGACGAGCCGTGGTCCCACGCCGAGATCCTGCGACTGGACGAACTCCGGCTGGCCGCCCGCGAACTGGACATCGCCGCCGGGCTGCGCGGCCGCGACCCCGCGGGGGTGGTGTCCGAGGCCGCGCTGCTCACGCGGGCGGAGCCGTTGCGGGAGGAGGCCTGGCGGCTGCACGCGCTGGCGTTGTGGGCGGCGGGGCGCCAGGCCGACGCGCTGGCCGCCCTGCGGCGGGCCCGGACCGTGCTGGCCGACGAGGTCGGACTGGATCCCGGGGCGGCCCTGGTGGAACTGGAGAAGGCGGTCCTGGCCCAGGACGAGCGGCTGCTGCGCGAGGCCACGGCCGGGCCGTCGGCGGCACCGGACGCGGCGGGGGCAGGGGCACTCCTGCCGGCTGCGCGGGCGGCCGAGCGGCCACCGGGCGCGGAACCCGAAGGCGAGGCCGGGCTGTTCGTGGGCCGTGCGGCGGAACTGGCGCTGCTCGCCGAGGCCTCCGGCCGGGCGTTGGCCGCCGGGCCCGCCGTCGCGCTGGTCACCGGCGAAGCGGGCCTGGGCAAGTCCGCACTGCTGCACCGGCTGGGCGAGCGCCTGCGCCGGGAGGGCTGGCTCGTCGCGCTCGGCCGGGCCGGCGAGGCCGAGGGAGCCCCGCCCGCCTGGGCCTGGGCCGAGGCCCTGCGCACCGTGGCGGCCGAGATCCCGCCCGGACCCGGGGCGGCGGCCGCCCTGGCACCCCTGCTGGGCGGCGCGGCGAGTGGCGGACCGGCGGGTTCCGGCCCGGTGGGCGGCGCGGGCCTGCCAGGGGAAGACGCCGCGGCGGGGCGGTTTCGGCTCCACCGGTCCGTGTGGGAGTGGCTCGGGTCGGCGGCTGCGGTACGGCCCGTCGCCGTCCTCCTGGACGATCTGCACGGGGCGGACGCCGAGACGCTCGCCCTGCTCACGGGCGTCGGCGAACTGCCGGCGGGGACGCCCGTCCTGGTGGTGGGCGCCCACCGGCCCGACGAGGTGGGCGACCGGCTCGCCGACACCCTTGCCGTGCTGGCCCGCAGCTCCCCGGCCCGGATCGCGCTGCAGGGTCTGGGCGAAGCCGCGGTGGCCGAGGTCGTCCGGGCCGCGGCCGGGCCGGGGGTGGCCCCCGAGACGGTGGCCGCGCTCACCGAACGCACCGGGGGCAATCCGTTCTACGTCCGGGAGAGCGCCCGGCTGCTGGCCGGCGAAGGCGCCCTGGTCGCGCTGTCCGACGTACCCGAAGGGGTCCGCGACGTACTGCGCCGACGGCTCGGCCGGCTCCCGGATCCGGTGGTCGCGGTGCTGCGGCTGGCCGCCGTCGCCGGGCGGGAGGCGGAAGTCGAGGTCCTGGTCGGGGCCGCCGACACCGACGAGGACGGGGTCCTGGGCGCGCTGGAGGCCGGACTGCTCACCGGACTGCTTGTCGAACCCGGGCCGGGCCGGATCCGGTTCGCGCACGCCCTTGTCCGCGACACCCTGCTCGCCGACCTCAGCCGGCTGCGCGCCACCCGGATGCACGCCCGGATCGGGGCCGTGCTGGAGCGGCTCGGCCCGGACGAGGTCTCCGCGCTGGCCCACCACTTCGTCCGGGCCGCCTCCTCGGCCACGGCGGCGCGGGCGGTGCGGTACTGCCTGCGGGCCGCAGAACTGGCCGAGGCCCGCTACGCGCACGAGGCGGCCGCGGCGCTGCTGTCCGAGGCGCTGGAGAGCTTCGAGCGGATCCCGGCGGACCGCGGCAGCGGCGCGGGCGAGGGGGACGACGGGGGCGAGTCGGGCGAGGGGAACACCGGCCGGACCACGGACCGGAATGCCGAACGGGCCGACCTGCTGGGCCGGCTGGTACGGGCACAGGTGCGCGCCGGGGCGGTCGTGGCCGCGCGCGAGACCCGCCGCGGGGCCATCGACCACGCCGTCGGCGCGGGCCGCGAAGACCTGCTCATCCGCGCCTTCACGGCCTGGACCGAGCCGACGCCGTGGCAGACACGGCCCTACGGGACGGTCGACCGGCCGGTGGTGGCGCTGCTCGAACGCCTGCTGGCGCGGCCGGACCACGAACCGGCCGTCCGGTGCCGGCTGCTGATCGCCTACGCCACCGAGCTCTCCGACGCCCGGCTGCCGGCCGTGCGCGCGGCGGCCCGCGAGGCCGTGGAGCTAGTGCCGCGTCAGGCAACGTTCGCCCCGTCGCGACACCCGGCACGCACTCTCGGCGTGCCGGCCGAAAGCCCAAGTACGTCCAGTACGAGTGCTTCGGGCCAGCACGCCGAGAGCACGCACCGGCCGCCGCTCCTTGAGGGGCAAACGTTGCCTGACGCGGCACTGGCCGAGGGGCTCGGCCGGCCCGCGCTCCGGGCAGCCGCGCTCGCCGCGCTCGTGCGTGAGCTCGACGCCGATCTGGAATGGCGGGAGCGGGCCGCGCTGGGGCGCGAACTGGAGGATCTGGGCACCGCGCACGACCTTCCCGCGCACCGGTGGTACGGGCTCTTCATCCGGTCCACGGCCGCCGCCGCCACGGGGGACGTGGCGGCCGTGCGCCGACTGGTGGGGGAGTACACGGAGTTCGCCCGGACCTACCGGATGCCCGGACCGGCGGTGGTCGGCGAGGGCGTACGCGCCACCCTCGCGCACATCGAGGGCCGTACCGAGGACGCCGAGCGCATGTACGCCGAGGCGGCCGCCGCCATGTCCCGGCAGGGTTCACCCCATGCCGCCGGGCATCTGGCGATCGCCACGGCCACGCTCCTGGCGAGCCGGGGACTGATGGGGCAGTCCGTGGCCTGGGCCCGGCAGGTGTACGAGGGCTTCGGCACCCTGGCCGCGGACCTGCTGGCCGTCGCGCTCGCCGAGGCGGGGGAGGCGGGGGAGGCCCGGGAGGTCCTGGCCGAGGCGGGGCCGCTCCCCGCGAACTACCTCTTCAAGGTCTTCGGGACCTTCCGCGCGATGACCCTGGTGGCCCTCGGCGAGAAACGGGGCGCGCGGGAGCTCTACGAGGCCCTGCTGCCCTACGCGGACGCCCCGCCGCCGTCGTCCGGGTTCACCGTGGCGATGCGGCCGGTGGCGTACACCCTCGGCGAGCTCGCCGTCCTGCTGGGAGACGAGTCCGGGGCCGCCTCCCACTTCGCGCGCTCGGAGTCGATGGCGGCCCGCTGGAACAGCCCCTGGGGCCGCCGTGCGCAGGCGTCGCCGACAGCAGCCGTGGCTGATTCGCACGGGTGGGGCCCAGGGGGTTCCACGCCGGATTCCGATGGGCCAAACTGGCTGTAATCCAACTGCAAGGAACTTGCATTGTTTGCGCTACTCTTGCGCTCATGACGCGACGACTTGCTCAAGTGGCGAAGAAGGTGGGGGTCAGCGAGGCAACGGTCAGCCGGGTGCTCAACGGCAAGCCGGGCGTCTCGGACGCGACCCGCCAGTCCGTGCTCACGGCCCTGGACGTCCTCGGCTACGAGCGCCCCACCCAGCTGCGCGGCGAGCGCGCCCGGCTGGTCGGCCTGGTCCTGCCCGAGCTCCAGAACCCCATCTTCCCGGCCTTCGCCGAGGTCATCGGTGGTGCGCTGGCCCAGCAGGGGCTGACCCCGGTGCTCTGCACGCAGACCACCGGTGGGGTCTCCGAAGCCGACTACGTCGAGCTCCTGCTCCAGCAGCAGGTCTCCGGCGTGGTCTTCGCCGGCGGGCTCTTCGCGCAGGCCGACGCCCCGCACGAGCACTACCGGCTGCTGCACGACCGCAAGGTCCCGGTGGTGCTCATCAACGCCTCGATAGAGGACCTCGGCTTCCCGTGCGTGTCCTGCGACGACGCCGTCGCGGTCGAACAGGCCTGGCGCCACTTGGCCTCCCTGGGCCACGAACGCATCGGCCTGGTGCTGGGCCCGCCCGACCACATCCCCTCCCTGCGCAAGCTCGTGGCCGCCCAGGCGGTCGCCGCCGCGGCCGGCACCGAGCTGCCCGCCGAGCACGTGGAGCGGGCGCTGTTCTCGCTGGAGGGGGGCCATGCGGCCACCTCCCGGCTGCTGGACCGCGGGGTGACCGGCATCATCTGCGCGAGCGACCCGCTGGCCCTCGGGGCCATCCGCGCAGCCCGCCGCCGGGGGCTGGACGTCCCCGGCGAGGTCTCCGTCGTCGGGTACGACGACTCGGCGTTCATGAACTGCACCGAGCCCCCGCTAACCACCGTCCGGCAGCCGATCGAGGCCATGGGCCGGGCCGCCGTGGAACTGCTCACCGCGCAGATCCAGGGCGCCGCCGTACAGCCGGGCGAGCTGCTCTTCGAGCCCGAACTCGTGGTGCGCGGCTCCACGGGACAGGTTCCGCGCCGCCGTCCCGCGTAGGTCTCCGGCCGGCTCCACCCCTCGCCCCACCGCTTGAGCACAGGGCTCCGCAACGTCTTGATGACGTTTCGGAGCCCTGTTTTGCGTTCTCTGCCCGACCTGTCCGGCGCCTCGCTGCCAATCTCTTGCGAAATCTGCGCGAGATATTGCGTTCATCTGTGGGTGGTGGTTGAGTGTGCCGCGCTCACCCCCACACTCGCCCCCAGCCTCCTGCTTGATGCTCGAAGGGGACCACCGATGAGAACCAACATCCGCCGCAACACCGCGGCAGCCCTCGTCTCGGCGCTCGCCGTCACCGCCCTCGCGGCCTGCGGTACGAGCAGCAGCGGTGACGCCGACAAGAACCAGCCGTCCGGCGGGTCCAGCGACGCCTCCGCCCCGCTCGACCCGAAGACCAAGGTCACCATCTCCATCGACTGCATGCCGCCCGCGGCGAAGGCGGCCGAGCTCAAGGAGTGGAAGGAGGACGTGGCGGAGTTCAACAAGACCTACCCGAACGTCACGATCGAGGGCCGCTCCACCCCCGGCCAGTGCCTGGAACCCCCGCGCTTCACCGCGATGCTCAAGGCCAAGTCCCAGCCGGACGTGTTCTACGCCTACTTCACCGACCTCCAGCAGGTGCTGGACAACGACGGCGCCGAGGACATCTCGGCCTACGCGACCTCCAAGTCGGTGCCCGGCCTGGACGACATCGACAAGAACGTCACGAACGTCCTCAAGCGGGACGGCAAGGTCTACGGCCTGCCCACCAGCAACTACACGATGGGCCTGCTGATCAACCGCAAGCTCTTCCAGCAGGCGGGCCTCAACCCCGACCAGCCCCCGCGCACCTGGGACGAGGTCCGCGCGGCCGCCAAGAAGATCGCGGCCCTCGGCAACGGCACCGCCGGCTACGGCGACTACAGCGTCGAGAACACGGGCGGCTGGCACTACACGGCGGCCATGTACGGCATGGGCGGCGACATCGTCGGCGCCGACGGCAAGGCGGCCTTCAACAACCCCACCGGCAAGCAGATCGCCGACAACCTCCACGCCATGCGCTGGGATGACGACAGCATGGGCAAGACCCAGCTGCTCAAGTGGGGCGACCTGCAGAAGCAGATGGCCTCGGACAAGCTCGGCATGTTCCTGGCCGCGCCCGACGACATCACGTACATGGTCCAGCAGCTCGGCGCCAAGTACGAGAACTTCGGTATGGGCCCGCTCCCCGGCGGCGCCGCCACGCTGGCCGGCGGCAACGGCTACATGATCAAGAAGGGCAGCTCGCCCGACAAGGTCAAGGCCGCGATCGCCTGGCTGAACTTCAAGTTCCTCTCCGTCGGCAAGGGCCAGTTCCAGTACGACCGCTCCAAGACCGACGGCCTGCCGGTCGGCCTTCCGCAGCCCGCGTTCTTCACCGGGGCCAGCAAGGCCAAGGACGACGAGCTCAAGGCCGCCAGCGCCACCATGCCGGTGGTCAACTTCAAGACCTTCCTGGACAACCCGATCGCCGGCAAGGCCGAGCCGAAGAAGGCCCAGGAGGTCTACAAGGTCCTCGACAAGGTGATGTCGGGTGTCCTGACCAACAAGGACGCGGACTCGGCGCAGCTCCTCGCGGAAGCCGAGAAGGCGGTCAACCAGGTGCTGGCCAACCAGTAGCGGCCCGGCCGGGGGAGGTCCGGGCGGCCTCCCCGGCCCGGACCCGCCCGCCCGCCCCGTACTTGTGTTTCGACGGCGACGACCCACCTAGGAGCGAGCGGCGATGTCGGCTCCCACCCTGCCCGGTACCTCCCGCGAGGAATTCGTCCGGGCGTTCAAGCGGAACATCACGGCCCACGGCTTTCTGATCGGCGCCGTCCTCTGCTTCTCCTTCTTCTCCTGGTACCCCATGGTCCGGGAGTTCCTGCTGGCCTTCCAGAAGACCGAGGGCGGATCCGTCCGCTGGGTCGGCTGGGACAACTTCCGCTACGTCTTCAACGACCCGGCCTTCTGGCAGGCCTGGCGCAACACGCTCCTGTTCACCGGACTCGCGCTGGTCCTCGGCTTCGTCGTCCCGTTCGTGGTCTCGATCGTGCTCAACGAATTCCGCCACGCACAGGGTTATTTGCGGCTGCTGGTCTACCTCCCGGTGATGATGCCGCCGGTGGCCTCGATCCTGCTCTTCAAGTACTTCTACGACCCCGGTTACGGCATTTTCAACAGGGTCCTGGAATTCCTGCACCTGCCGGCGCAGGACTGGCTGCAGTCCACCGATACCGCGATGCTCTCCGTCGTCATCGCTTCCACGTGGATGAACATGGGCGGCGCGACCCTGATCTACCTGGCGGCCCTCCAGGGAGTCCCCGGCGAGCTCTACGAGGCCGCCGAGCTCGACGGTGCCGGCGTACTGCGCAAGATCTGGCACGTCACCATCCCGCAGACCAAGCTCATCCTGTCGCTGATGCTGCTGATGCAGATCATCGCGACGATGCAGGTCTTCGTGGAACCGTTCATGCTGACCGGCGGCGCCGGCCCCGAGGGCTCGACCACCACCGTCGTCATCCTCATCTACCAGTACGCCTTCAGCTTCAACCAGTACGGCGGCGCCGCGGCCCTGGGCCTGTGCCTGCTCGTCCTGCTCGCCGGCTTCTCCGCCGTGTACGTCCGGCTGAGCCGCGACAACGAGAACTGACGGGAGCACCTGACATGGCAGAGCGCACGCTGATATCGCCGGCCCAACTCGGCCGCACCCGAGGCAAGATCGCCTATTGGTCCGTCCTCGCCCTGGTCGTCGTCGGTTTCACCGTCGTCTTCCTCGGGCCCCTCTACTGGATGGTCGCCAACGGCCTCAAGAGCACCCAGGAGTTCACCCAGGTCCCGCCGACCCTGGTGCCCGACTCCCTGCACACCGAGAACTACTCGGCGGCCTGGAAGGTCATGGACCTCGCCAAGCTGCTGTTCAACACCCTCTACTACGCCTTCGGGGCCCTGGCCTTCCAGCTCGTCCTCGACGTCTCCGCGGCCTACTCGCTGTCCAAGCTCCGGCCCGTCTTCGGCAAGGCCGTCCTCGCCATGATGCTGGGCACCCTGATGATCCCGGCCACCGTGCTCGTCGTACCGCAGTACCTCACGGTCCTGGACATGCCGCTCATCCAGCGGAACCTGCTGAACACGCCCTGGGTGATCTGGCTCCCCTCCGTCACCAACGCGTTCAACATCTTCCTGCTGAAACGATTCTTCGACTCCATTCCCGGAGAGATCCTCGATGCCGCAGCCATCGACGGAGCCTCCGCCCTGCGCACCCTGCGCTCCGTGGTCCTGCCGATGTCCCGGCCCATCCTCGGAGTCGTGTCGATCTTCGCGATCGTCGGAGTCTGGAAAGACTTCCTCTGGCCCATGCTCACCCTCTCCGACCCGGCCCTGCAGACGCTCAACGTCGGCATCTACTCACTGTCCAGGGGAGTCCCCGAGAACCATCTCGTCGCAGCACTCGCGATGGCCTCCGCACCCACGCTCATCATCTTCCTGATCTTCCAGCGCAACATCATGAGCGGCCTGACGGCAGGCTCCCTCAAGGGGTGAGAACCCCGCTCCGCCGCCGCGCCCGGCCGCCCCCTGTTTGAAGGACCGCCGTGAAAGGACCCCTCCGTGGCTGACTTTCCCCTGCCCGAAAACGCCGCCGACTGGTGGCGCTCGGCCGCCATCTACCAGGTGTACGTACGCAGCTTCGCCGACGGCGACGGGGACGGCACCGGTGACCTCGTGGGCGTCCGGGCCCGCCTCCCCTACCTCGCCGAACTGGGAGTGGACGCCCTCTGGTTCACCCCCTGGTACCTCTCCCCGCTGGCCGACGGCGGCTACGACGTCGCCGACTACCGCTCCATCGACCCCGCCTTCGGCACCCTCGCCGAGGCCGAGAAGCTCATTGCCGAAGCCCGTGAGCTGGGCATCCGCACCATTGTCGACATCGTCCCGAACCACGTGTCCGACCAGCATGCCTGGTTCAGGGCCGCCCTCGCCGCCGGCCCCGGCAGCCCCGAGCGCGAGCTCTTCCACTTCCGCCCCGGCCGCGGCGCGCACGGGGAACTGCCGCCCGGAGACTGGCCCTCGCAGTTCAACGGCGCCGCCACCTGGACGCGGGTACCGGACGGGGAGTGGTACCTGCACCTGTTCACCCCCGAGCAGCCCGACCTGAACTGGGACCACCCCGCCGTCCGACGGGAGCACGAGGAAGTCCTGCGGTTCTGGTTCGAGCGCGGAGTGTCCGGCGTACGCATCGACTCCGCGGCCCTGCTCGCCAAGGACCCCGCCCTGCCCGACCTGGCGGGCCGCTCGCCCGAACCCTGGCCCGGCGAGGTCCACCCCTACATCGACCGCGACGACCTGCACACCATCTACCGCTCGTGGCGCGCCATCGCCGACGAGTACGGGGCCATCTTCGTCGGCGAGGTCTGGCTGGCGGACTCCGAGCGGTTCGCCCGCTACCTGCGCCCCGACGAGCTGCACACCGCCTTCAACTTCTCCTTCCTCAGCTGCCCCTGGGACGCCGCAAGGCTGCGCACCTCCATCGAGGAGACCCTCGCCGAACACGCCCCCGTCGGCGCCCCGGCCACCTGGGTGCTGTGCAACCACGACGTGACCCGTACGGTCACCCGCTACGGACGCGCCGAGACCGGGTTCGACTTCGCCGCCAAGGCCTTCGGGACCCCCACCGACCTGGAGCTGGGCACCCGGCGGGCCCGCGCCGCCGCACTGCTCTCGCTCGCACTGCCCGGCGCCGTGTACCTCTACCAGGGCGAGGAACTGGGCCTGCCGGAAGCCGACATCCCGCTCGACCGCATCCAGGACCCGATGCACTTCCGCTCCGGAGGCACCGACCCGGGCCGCGACGGGTGCCGGGTCCCGCTGCCCTGGACCGCCGAGCCGTGGAACGACCCCTGGCTGCCCCAGCCCGCGCACTGGACGGCGTACGCCGCGGACCGCCAGGACGGCGACCCGGGCTCGATGCTCACCCTCTACCGGACGGCCCTGTGGCTGCGCCGCGCCGCCCGCGGGTTCGGCGGCGGATCGCTGGAGTGGCTGCACGCGCCGCCCGGGGTGCTGGCCTTCCGCCGCCCCGACGGGCTGGTCTGCGCGGCCAACCTGTCGCCGGAGCCGGTCCCGCTGCCGGCCCACACCGAACTCCTGCTGAGCAGCTCCGCCCCGGACGACAGCGGGCTGCTCGCGCAGGACACGGCGGTCTGGCTGCGGACCTGACGCCGCCGCCAGACCGCCGGAACCACCGCTGGGCCGTCTCTTCCGGGGCCTCCCCGCCCGTCACGGCATCGGCCGTGGTGGGCGGGGGCCTTGGTACTGGCCGCTCGGCCGCATCCGCAGCGGGCGCTCCTGGTACTCCTCCAGCGCGTGCGCGATCCAGCCGGCCGTGCGGGCCACCGCGAACACCGTCTCCCCGGCCTCCGCGGCCATCGCGCACGACACCGTCAGCACGGCCAGCGCCAGGTCCACGTTCGGGTACAGCCCCCCGCCGTGCCGGGCCATCACCCCGGCCACCTCGCGCGCCGCTCCCAGCGCCGGACCGGCCTGGGCCAGCCCCTCCAGCCGCGCGAACAGCGCCGTCGCCCGCGGGTCCTCGCCCCGGTACAGCCGGTGCCCGAGCCCCGGCACCCGGCGCCCGGCGCGCAGGTACTCGGCCACCACCGGCGCCGCGCCGCCCCGCTCCAGCACCTCCACCAGCATCCGGTGGGCGAGCCGCCCGGCCGCGCCGTGCAGGGGGCCCTCCAGCGCGCCGAGCCCGGCCGAAACCGCCGCGTACGGATGCGCGCGGGCCGAGGCCGCCACCCGTACGGCCAGGGTCGACGCGGCCAGATCGTGGTCGGTGAGCAGCGCCAGGGCCAGGTCCAGCACAGCCAGCGCGTCCGGATCCGGGTCCAGGGGCGAGAGCCGGGGCCACAGCTGCCGGGCCAGGCGACCGTCCCCGGGCCACTGGGACGGGCCGACCTCGGGCAGGGCGCCGACCAGCGTGGGGATCAGGGTGCGTGCGGAGCCCAGTACGGCCGCCTCGGACAGGTCGAAGCGCAGCGGGTCCGCGACCGCCGCGGCGGCGACGGCCACCCGCAGCCGGTCGAGCGGGCCGCTGTGCTCCGGCAGCGCGGCCACCGCCCGGCGGGCCGCGGCGAGGGCTTCCGGGGGAGCGGTGAACCGGGCCCCGTGCACCAGGGTCCCCGTCCACAGCCACTCGGCGACCTCCTCGTAGCGGTACCGCGAGGCCAGTTCCACGGCGTCCACGCCGCGGAAGTAGTACCGGTCCGGCTCGATGAGGGTGAGCGAGGTGCGTACGGAGAGCTCCCCGGCGGAGCCGGCCGGTACCGCGGCCTCGCGCCGGCTGCGCCGGGCCAGCGCCTCGACCTCCCGGGCGTCGAAGCTGCTGCCGCGCCCGACCGGGTCGCGGCGGCTGGTGAGCAGGCCCCGGCTGACGTACGCGTAGACGGTGGCGGGCTTCACCCCCAGCAGCCGGGCCGCCTCCTGGGTGCTGAGCCTCCGCTCGGCGGACTCGTCACCGGGCTCAACACGGGGCTCGACACCGGACTCCTCGTTCATGACGCACACCCTACATATATTGATTGAATCAATATTGACAGTGATTGAGTCCATCATCGATGGTCGACCCATGAACACCACCGTCGCACCCTTCGAAGCACCCCGCGGACTCGCGGGAGTCGTGGTCACCGAGACCCTGCTCGGTGACGTCCGAGGCCGTGAGGGCTTCTACCACTACCGCCAGTACTCGGCCGTCGAGCTCGCCGAGAGCCGCACCTTCGAGGACGTGTGGCACCTGATGTTCCGCGGCGCGCTGCCCGCCGATGCCGCCGAACGCGCCGCCTTCGCCGCCGAGATCGCCCCGCTGCGCCGGCTCCCCGCCGAGGTGCGGGACGCCCTGCCCGCACTGGCCCGCGCCACCGCCCTGTCCGGCCCGCTCGCCGGCCTGCGCACCGCGCTCTCCCTGCTCGGCGCCTCGGCCGGCTTCCGCCCGGTCTACGACCTCGACCCCGAGCGCCGGGCCGCCGACGCGCTGGCCGCCTGCGCCGCCGTACCGACCCTGCTCACCGCGCTGCACCGGCTCGGGCAGGGGCTGGAGCCGGTGGAGCCGCGCGAGGACCTCCCGTACGCCGCCAACTACCTCTACATGCTGACCGGGCGGGAGCCCGGCCCGGTCGAGGCCCGCGCGGTCGAGCAGTACCTGATCTCCACGATCGACCACGGCTTCAACGCGTCCACCTTCACCGCCCGGGTGATCGCCTCCACCGGAGCCGATGTCGCGGCCTGCCTGACCGGGGCGATCGGCGCGCTCTCCGGCCCCCTGCACGGCGGCGCCCCCAGCCGGGCCCTGGACACCCTCGACGCCATCGGCACGGCGGACCGGATCGACCCCTGGATCCGCGAGCGGGTGCTCGCGGGCGACCGGATCATGGGCTTCGGACACCCCGTGTACCGCACCGAGGACCCGCGCTCGCGCATGCTGCGCGAGATCGCCCTCGGATTCGGCGGCCCGCTCGTGGACTTCGCCGTGGAGGTCGAGCGGCACGTGGAGGAGATCCTCGCCGAGCTGAAGCCGGGCCGCGAGCTGCACACCAACGTGGAGTTCTACGCGGGCGTGGTCATGGAGCTGTGCGGGCTGCCGCGCGAGATGTTCACCCCGACCTTCTGCGCGGCCAGGGTGGTCGGCTGGAGCGCGAACATCCTCGAACAGGCCACCGACTCGAAGATCATCCGCCCGGCGGCCCGCTACACCGGCCCGACCCCGCCCGAGCCGGTCCCGGCCCTCGGCTGACGGGCGAACGCCGCCCGACGCGGCACTGGCTACGATCGACCGGGTGAACAGCATCCCCGTCGTCGTCCTCGCCGGATTCCTCGGATCCGGCAAGACCACCGTCCTCAACCACCTCCTGACCCACCGGGGAGGCACCCGGATCGGGGTCGTCGTCAACGACTTCGGCTCCATCGAGGTGGACGCGATGTCGGTGGCCGGCCAGCTCGGCGACTCGATGGTCTCCCTCGGCGGCGGCTGCCTGTGCTGTGCGGTGGACGGCAGCGAGCTGGACGCCTACCTGGAGAAGCTCGCCGACCCGGTCCACCGCATCGACGTGATCGTCATCGAGGCGAGCGGGCTGGCGGAGCCCCAGGAGATGATCCGGATGCTCGTCGCCAACGAGAATCCGGCCGTCCGCTACGGCGGCATGGTGCAGGTTGTGGACGCGGCGGAGTTCGACGCGACCCGCATCAGGCATCCGGAGACCGACCGGCACCTGTCCGTCGCGGACCTGGTGCTGCTCAACAAGACCGACCGGGTGGACGCGGGCGAACGGACCCGGATCGAGGAGGTGCTCGGCGGACTGTGCGCGCCGGGCATCCCGGTCGTCGGCGCGGACCACGGGCGGATCGACCCGGAGCTGCTCTTCGACCGGCGGCCGTGGGAGCAGACCCGGGGGCAGCTGTCCTTCGAGGACCTACTGGCCCAGGCGCACGACCACGACGGCGGCGCGGACGACCACGCGGGCCACGTTCACGCCGCCTACGAGAGCACGGAGTTCGTGTCCGAGCAGGCCCTCGACCCGCGCCGGTTCATCGAGTTCCTCGACCGCCGCCCGGCCGGGCTCTACCGGATCAAGGGCTTCGTCTACTTCGGCGTCCCCGGCCACCAGGAGCGCTACGAGGTCCACGCGGTCGGCCGGTTCCTCCGCTTCTCCCCGCACCCCTGGGGCCGGGGCGAGCCGCGCCTGACGCAGCTCGTCCTGATCGGCTCGGGCACGGACGGCCCGGGCCTGCTCCGCGAGCTGGAGGCGTGCCGGGAGGCGCAGCCGCAGCACGGCCGCCCGGAATCCATGTGGGGCGTCCTGCGCTACGTGGACCGCCCGGCGGAACCGGAGCAGGAACCCGGACCGGAGCAGGAACCCGGACCGGAGCAGGACGCCGACCCCGAGGACTTCTGAGAGCAGCCGATCCCGCTCAGACGACCTCGATGCCGAAGTCGCCGAGCAGGGGTTCCAGGCCGCCCGGGTAGCCCTTGCCGCCGAGGACGAAGTCCCAGTCGCCACTGGGGCGGCGCCGGAAGGAACCGAGGACCAGGGCGGTTTCACCGGCGCGTCCGTCGGATACCTCCAGCTGGCCCAACTCCTCGCCGACGGTGTCCAGTAGCCGGATCCGGGCGTCCGTGAAGCCCGCGAGGTCGGCGTCCGGATCGATCTCCGGGTCGATCGCTGCCACGAGGACCAGCCGGTCGGCGGGGAGCGGCAGGGAGTCGAAGGCGACCAGCAGCGCGGCCTTGTCGGGCGCCGCGTGCGCATGTGTCCGTACCGAACCGTCCGGGGTGCGGGGGTTGTTGAAGAACACGAAGTGCTCCTCGCTCAGCACCCGGTTGCCCTCGCAGACCAGTGCGCACACGTCGAGCGCGACCGCGCCGGTCCAGGACATGCCGAGCACGTTGTGATCGGCGGGGGGCGCCTCTTCGGTCGTTCGCCGGGCAGGCACCGGGGCGGGGGCCGCGTCGGGCGCGCCCCCGCCGAGGCGTCCGCGCAGTCCGTGCCGGTGCAGCAGCTCCACGAGTTCGGCCCCGGGAACCAACTCCAGGGGCTTGCCGTTGGCAAAGGTGTACGACCCGGGCCCGAAGGTCGCCGTGGTGACCAGCACCCCCTTGTTCGCCCCCCGGTCCTGGACCGTGCCGTACAGGTCTCGCACGGCCGTCGGCGGGACCGTGTTCCGGTAGCGCTTGACCTGCACCACGATCCGCCCGCCCCGGATCGGGGCCGGGTCCAGCGCTTCGACGTCCACGCCGCCGTCGCCCGAGCGCTGCGTGGTCACCGCCTCCATGCCCATCGCCCGGAAGAGCTCGGCCACCAGGTTCTCGAAGGCGATGGGGTCCATCGCGAAGAGGTCCGGCTCCTCCTCGCCGCCGTCCGCGTGCCCACCGTGGCCGACGACCGTGCCGACCTCGTCGGGCCGACGCCCTGGACGCACCGTGGTCAGTTGGTCGGGCTTCGAGGAAAGCTGCCCGCGCAAGCCCTCCACGAGGCAGTCCACCGCACTGACCTGCTCCAGCCGCAGTCCCTCGAACGTGGTGCGCGCGGCGGTCACCGTGGCGAGGACGAACTGCGCCTCCTGTCCCGTCACGGGATCGGGGCGGTCCACGAAGCCGTTCACCAGGACCGAGTCCAGCACCCCGAACTCGTCGGCCGCATACAGCTCGCGCAGTACCAGGAGCACGCACTGCGCCAGCAGATCCCGGTACAGCGCCCGCCGCTCCGTCGCCGGGCGGGGCTTCACCCTGTACTGGCCCGTGCTCGGCAGGTACTGGACCGACCTGGCCTCCGGCACCACCGTGTATCCGGGCAGCTCCCAGTCCAGCACCAGCTGACGCGCCCCCGGGTCGTAGGCGGCCGCCACCTGCCTGGGCAGGGCCTCGGGCCAGGCCGTCGAGACGTACAGGGCGGCCGAGAAGTACTCCACCACCGCCTCGGGGTCGCCGGCGCGCAAGGCGGCGGCCAGCTCGGCCAGTCCGCTGTTGTGCGCCCGGATCCCGGCGAGCTGCTCCGCCGCCCAGGTGTCGTACTGCTGCCGGTACGAAGCCAGTTGGTGCTGCCGCTGGGTCTCGGCCGCCTGCGCGGCCTGCCAGGCGGCTGTGTACCGCGCGTGCGCGTCCCGCTCCGCTTGCGCCCGCTGGCCGGAGCCGAGGGTCCAGCCGCTGCTCTGGTGCTGGAACTGATCGATGCGCGGGAGCGCCACCGGCTGCGCCAGGCTTCCCGGGGCGAACGGTTCCAGCTGCTCCGACCGGACCATGGCCGCCGTTCGGAACGCCGGTGCCCTGCATCCGGTGACCAACAGGACCTGTAGGGCCTCGACCTCGGCGTCGAGCTGCGCGGAACGCCGCCGAGCCTCGGCGTCGCGGTGCTGCCGGTCGGCTGCCTGCTGTTGCCGTTGCCCCCGGACCCCACCGCCTTCGTAGGGTCGCTCGGGGTGTTCCGCCTCGCGTTGTCGGACCAGCTGCATCTGCTGCGTCCGGCGCTGGGCTTCGGCCCAGTCCCTGATCGATCCGTCCGACCGACGACTCATCAGTTCTGTGTCTCCCCGCCCCACCCGACAGTGCCAAGAGGGAAAACACTAGTCGCCATTCGGGTGGTACGTCCCCCGGACGTACCACCCGAATGACCTGGAACTCCCTACAGTGCGGACCCCGCCAGCGCCGCCACCGCGACCGGCAGCGAGGTGCCCGAGCCGTCCCGTCGCGGATCGACGGCGGGCAGCGCGGCCGGGCTGCCGTTCGCCGTCGCCGCGCGGGCCGGGGAGCCGCCCGCCCAGGCCAGGACCAGCAGGTCCTCGCCCTTGAGGAACCGCTGGCAGCGCACGCCGCCGGTGGCCCGGCCCTTGCGCGGGTACTGGTCGAACGGGGTCAGCTTCACGGACAGCAGCGAGTCGTCCAGCGTCCCCTGCGAGCCGGCCACAGTGAACACCACGGCGTCGCGCGCCGGGTCGACGGCCGAGAAGTGGATCACCTTGGCGTTGTCGGCGAGCTTGATGCCCGCCATACCGCCCGCCGGGCGGCCCTGGGGGCGCACCTGGCCCGCCGGGTAGCGCAGCAGCTGGGCGTCGTCCGTGATGAAGACGAGGTCCTCCTCGCCGGTGCGCAGCTCGACCGCTCCGACGATCCGGTCACCGTCTTTGAGGGTGATGACCTCCAGCTCGTCCTTGTTGGCCGGGTAGTCCGGCACGACCCGCTTGACCACGCCCTGTTCGGTGCCGAGCGCCAGGCCCTGCCCCGATTCGTCCAGCGAGGTCAGGCAGACGACCTTCTCGTCGGCCTCCAGCCCGGAGAGGAACTCCGAGACCGGGGCGCCGCCCGCCAGGTTCGGCGCGGCGTGGGTGTCCGGGAGCTGCGGCAGGTCGATCACCGAAAGCCGCAGGAGCCGCCCGTACGAGGTGACCGCGCCGATGTCGGCCCGGGCGGTGGCCGCGACCTGCGAGACGATCAGGTCGTGCTTGGCGCGGGCGCCGCCCTCCTCCTCGGGGAGCGGATCGGCGTTCGGGGTGCGGGCCAGCAGACCGGTGGAGGACAGCAGCACCCGGCACGGGGTGTCCTCGACCTCCAGCGGCACCGCCGCGACCGGGGTTCCGGCGGACTCCAGCAGCACCGTACGGCGCTCCGTGCCGTACTTCTTCGACACCGCGGCCAGCTCCGAGGAGACCAGCTTGCGCAGCTCGTTGTCGGAGTCCAGGATCCCGGTCAACTCGTCGATCTCACCGGTCAGCCGGTCGCGCTCGGACTCCAGCTCGATCCGGTCGAAGCGGGTGAGCCGGCGCAGCGGGGTGTCCAGGATGTACTGGGTCTGGATCTCGCTCAGGGAGAAGCGCTCCATCAGGCGCTCCTTGGCCTGGGCGGAGTTGTCGCTGTCCCGGATGATCCGGATGACCTCGTCGATGTCGAGCAGGGCCACCAGCAGGCCCTCGACCAGGTGCAGGCGGTCGCGCCGCTTGCCCCGGCGGAACTCGCTGCGGCGCCGCACGACCTCGAAGCGGTGGTCGAGGTAGACCTCGAGGAGCTCCTTGAGGCCCAGCGTCAACGGCTGTCCGTCGACCAGCGCGACGTTGTTGATGCCGAAGGACTCCTCCATCGGCGTCAGCTTGTACAGCTGCTCCAGCACGGCCTCGGGGTGGAAGCCGTTCTTGATCTCGATGACGAGGCGCAGGCCGTGCGAGCGGTCGGTGAGGTCCTTGACGTCCGCGATGCCCTGGAGCTTCTTCGAGCCGACCAGGTCCTTGATCTTCGCGATGACCTTCTCGGGGCCGACCGTGAAGGGCAGTTCGGTGACGACCAGGCCCTTGCGGCGCGGGGTCACGTCCTCCAGGGTCACCGTCGAGCGGATCTTGAAGGTGCCGCGGCCGTTCTCGTAGGCGTCCTTGATGCCCGCGAGGCCCACGATCCGGCCGCCGGTGGGCAGGTCGGGACCCGGTACGAAGCGCATGAGCGCTTCCAGGTCCGCCTCCGGGTAGCGGATCAGGTGGCGGGCGGCCGCGATGACCTCGCCCAGGTTGTGCGGGGCCATGTTGGTGGCCATGCCGACCGCGATCCCGGACGCGCCGTTGACCAGCAGGTTCGGATACGCGGCCGGCAGTACGACCGGCTCCCGCTCCTGGCCGTCGTAGTTCGCGGCGAAGTCGACGGTGTTCTCGTCGATCCCGTCCGTCATCAGCGAGGCGGCGTCGGCCATCTTGGACTCGGTGTACCGCATCGCGGCCGGCGGGTCGTCGTTGCCGAGCGAGCCGAAGTTGCCGTGGCCGTCGACCAGCGGGAGACGCATGGAGAAGGGCTGCGCCATGCGCACGAGGGCGTCGTAGATCGACGCGTCTCCATGCGGGTGGAGCTTGCCCATGACCTCGCCGACGACGCGCGCGCACTTGACGTAGCCGCGGTCGGGGCGCAGGCCCATCTCGTTCATCTGGTAGACGATGCGCCGGTGTACCGGCTTCATGCCGTCGCGTGCGTCGGGCAGGGCGCGGGAGTAGATCACCGAGTACGCGTACTCGAGGAAGGAGCCCTGCATTTCGTCGACGACGTCGATGTCGAGGATCTTCTCCTCGAAATCCTCCGGCGGCGGGGTCTTCGTGCTGCGGCGGGCCATCGCTGCGCGGCTCCTTAACCAAGAATCGGGATGAGCTGAGCTCTCACGGGGTGTGCGGGTGGGCCTGGCCGGGTTTCGGACAGGGGTGACGCGGACCATTGTGGCCCGAGGCACCGACAACGCCGACTCCGACCCAGGACTGGGCCGGGAACTTCTCCGGTCGACGACACGCTTGCATACAGTGGCAGGTCTGACAGGAATCTCTGCATCGCGATCGAAGGGACCACATGCCCATGGGTCACACGGCCACAGCCCAGGCCGGCTCCGGCGGCCTCACAGCGACCGAGCACAGGCTGGCCAACGGCCTGCGCGTGGTGCTGTCCGAGGACCACCTGACCCCGGTCGCCGCGGTCTGCCTCTGGTACGACGTCGGCTCGCGCCACGAAGTCAAGGGGCGTACCGGCCTTGCTCACCTCTTCGAGCACCTGATGTTCCAGGGCTCGCAGAACGTGTCCGGCAACGACCACTTCGAACTGGTCCAGGGAGCCGGCGGCTCCCTCAACGGCACCACCAGCTTCGAGCGCACCAACTACTTCGAGACGATGCCGACGCACCAGCTGGAGCTCGCGCTGTGGCTGGAGGCGGACCGGATGGGCTCGCTGCTGGCCGCCCTGGACGACGAGTCCATGGAGAACCAGCGCGATGTCGTCAAGAACGAGCGCCGCCAGCGCTACGACAACGTCCCGTACGGTACGGCCTTCGAGCGGCTGACCGCTCTGGCGTACCCGGAGGGCCACCCCTACCACCACACGCCGATCGGCTCGATGGCCGACCTGGACGCCGCGTCCCTGGAGGACGCGCGCACCTTCTTCCGTACGTACTACGCGCCCAACAACGCGGTGCTGTCGGTCGTCGGCGACATCGACCCCGAGCAGACGCTCGCCTGGGTCGAGAAGTACTTCGGCACCATCCCCGCCCACGACGGCAAGCAGCCGCCGCGCGACGGCTCGCTCCCCGACATCATGGGCGAGCAGCTGCGCGAGGAGATCGTCGAAGAGGTCCCGGCCCGTGCGCTGATGGCCGCCTACCGCCTCCCGCACGACGGCACCCGCGAGTGCGACGCCGCCGACGTGGCGCTGACCGTCCTCGGCAGCGGAGACTCCTCCCGGCTGCACAACCGCCTGGTCCGCCGCGACCAGACCGCCGTCGCGGCGGGGTTCGGGATGCTGCGCCTGGCCGGCGCGCCCTCCCTCGGCTGGCTGGACGTCAAGACCTCCAGCGGGGTCGAGGTGCCCGCCATCGAGGCGGCCGTGGACGAGGAGCTCGCGCGGTTCGCCGCCGAGGGCCCGACGGCCGAGGAGATGGAGCGCGCGCAGGCCCAGCTGGAGCGCGAATGGCTGGACCGGCTGAGCACGGTGTCCGGCCGCGCGGACGAACTGTGCCGCTTCGCGGTGCTGTTCGGCGACCCGCAGCTGGCGCTGACCGCCGTCCAGCGGGTCCTCGACATCACCGCCGAGGAGGTCCAGGCCGTGGCCGCCGCCCGACTGCGCCCGGACAACCGCGCGGTGCTCGTGTACGAGCCGATCGCGGTGGACGAGACGGACGAGCCGGCCGAGAACAGCGACGAGAACGAAGGGGCGGAGCAGTGAGCGACACCGCAGCCGTCACGATGACCTTCCACCCGCGCCCGCAGGCCGGCGAGCCGCAGCCGTGGGCCTTCCCGGCCCCCGACCGCGGGGTCCTGGCCAACGGCCTGACCCTGCTGCGCTGCCACCGGCCGGGCCAGCAGGTCATCGCGGTCGAGATCAACCTCGCGGCCCCGCTCGACGCGGAGCCCGAGGGCCTGGACGGCGTGGCCACCATCATGGCCCGCGCCCTCTCCGAGGGCACCGACAAGCATTCGGCCGAGGAGTTCGCGGCCGAGCTGGAGCGCTGCGGAGCCACCCTCGACGCGCACGCCGACCACCCGGGCCTGCGGGTCTCCCTGGAGGTTCCGGCCTCCCGCCTGCACAAGGCGCTGGGACTGGTCGCCGAGGCGCTGCGCGCGCCGGCCTTCACCGACGCCGAGGTCGACCGCCTGGTGCGCAACCGGCTCGACGAGATCCCGCACGAGCTGGCCAACCCGCAGCGCCGCGCCGCCAAGCAGCTCTCCAAGGAGCTGTTCCCGCAGTCCCTGCGGATCTCCCGCCCGCGCCAGGGCACCGAGGAGACGGTCGCGCGGATCGACTCCGCGGCCGTACGCGCCTTCTACGAGGCCCACGTACGCCCCGCGACCGCCACCGCGGTGATCGTCGGCGACCTGACCGGCATCGACCTGGACGCCGTCCTGGCCGACACCCTGGGCACGTGGACCGGTGACACCACCGAGCCCCGCCCGGTAGCGGCGATCACCGCCGACGACCGCGGCCGCGTGGTCATCGTGGACCGGCCCGGAGCCGTCCAGACGCAGCTGCTGATCGGCCGCATCGGACCGGACCGGCACGACCGGATCTGGGCGCCCCAGGTGCTCGGCACGTACTGCCTGGGCGGCACCCTCACCTCGCGCCTGGACAAGGTGCTGCGCGAGGAGAAGGGGTACACCTACGGCGTGCGCGCCTTCGGCCAGGTCCTGCGTTCCACCGCCGACGGCAAGGGCGCCTCGATGCTCGCCATCAGCGGCTCGGTGGACACCCCGAACACCGGCCCGGCCCTGGACGACCTCTGGAAGGTGCTGCGCACCCTCGCCGAGGGCGGCCTGACCGACGCCGAACGGGACGTGGCGGTGCAGAACTTGGTGGGCGTGGCCCCGCTGAAGTTCGAGACGGCCGCCTCGGTCGCGGGCACCCTCGCCGACCAGGTCGAGCAGGAGCTCCCGGACGACTACCAGGCGCAGTTGTACGCGCGGCTCGCCGAAACGGGCACGGTGGAGGCCACTTCGGCGGTCGTCAATGCCTTCCCGGTGGACCGCCTGGTCACGGTGCTGGTGGGCGACGCCTCGCAGATCGAGGAGCCCGTACGGGCCCTGGGGATCGGCGAAGTGACCGTGGTCACCAACTGACCGGACGGTGTGCGGCCGTTCGTCGGCCACCGGAGGGGCCCCATGCGGTATTTCCGCAGGGGCCCCTTTTGTCCATTTAGTCGTGTGGTTGCTTGTATGTGGTGTGGCGTACGCAACAAAAAGGCGTGTCTGTTTGGCGATTGACTGATGATCCGCCTAGCGTCGGCCGTGCTGTCCGTCAGTTGTAACCGCCGCGCCCGCGGCACCGGACAGCGATCGCCGAGTCCCCGTCAGGCGCGAGCCTGGGGAGCCGGGGACCCACATGTGTCCCTGGGGTGAATCGGACCGCCTCGTGAGAGGTGGCCCGTAGGAGACCTTCCTGCTCCGAACCCGTCAGCTAACCCGGTAGGCGAGAGGGAAGGAAAGGATCAACCCCTTCATGGCCTTTGGCAGTCGTGCCGCCGGCAAGCACCGTGGTTCCAGCCGTCTGAGCCGCAAGACCGCCGGCTACGCCGGCATAGCCGCCGTCGTCACCACCGGTGTCGTCGGCTCCCTGGCCGGCCCGGCGTTCGCCGCGGACAAGGCCCCCTCCGTCGAGGACACCGGCCTGAACACCATCGTGGTGGCCGACGAACTCGCCGGCGAGATCCAGGCCCAGGCCCACTCCCAGCAGCGGGCCGCCGAGGCCGCCGCCGCCAAGGCGCAGGCCGAGGCCGACGCGAAGCAGCGCGCCGCCGAGGCCAAGGCGAAGGCCGAAGCCCGCGCCAAGGCCGAGCGCGAGGCCGCCGAGCGCGCGGCCCGCGACGAGGAGCGCAAGCGCCTCAACACCTTCGTGGCCCCGATCACGGACTCCTACGTCAGCACCCAGTGGCACGCGGGCGGCGGCATGTGGTCCTCCGGCAGCCACACCGGCATCGACTTCCACGCCGCCTCCGGCACCGAGGTGCACGCGGTCGGCCTGGGCACCGTGGTCGAGGCGGGCTGGGGCGGCGCGTACGGCAACAACGTCGTCATCAAGCACGCCGACGGCACCTACACCCAGTACGGCCACATGACCTCGCTGAGCGTCTCCGTCGGCCAGCAGGTGACCCCGGGCCAGCAGATCGGCCTGTCGGGCTCCACCGGCAACTCCAGCGGCCCGCACCTGCACTTCGAGGCCCGTACCGGCGCCGAGTACGGCACGGACATCGACCCGGTCGCGTACCTGCGCTCCCACGGCGTCAACGTCTGACCCAGGTCTCAGGCCGCACGACGCCCCGCCGCGTCACGCGTCTTTCCGAAGGCCCCGGCTCTATCCGAGCCGGGGCCTTCGCGTTGTGTGAATGTTTCGTATTTCCGACCGCTCTCGGAAATTATCGTGTGTTGCAATAGAGTCGCAGCGCGCACAGCCATACGAAAAAGGCGGAGGTCCGGTCTTGCGTATTCCCGCGCACACGGTATGCACAGCAATCCGCGACGACATCGTCTCCGGGGTGTTCGAGCCCGGTGGCCGGCTGACCGAGGAGGTGCTGGCCCGCCGGTACGGAGTCTCGCGCGTCCCGGTGCGCGAGGCACTGCGCACGCTGGAGTCCGAGGGGTTCGTGACCACCCGCCGGCACGCGGGCGCCTGCGTGGCCGAGCCGACCGAGCAGGAGGCGGCCGACCTCCTGGAGCTGCGGATGCTGCTGGAGCCGCTCGCGGCCGCGCGGGCCGCCCGGCGCCGTGGCGAGGCCCACCTCAAGGTGTTGCGGGGGCTGGTCAGGCTGGGGCAGGAGAGGGCCAGGAGGGGGCAGGGGGAGGATCTGCGCTCGTTGGGCGGCTGGTTCCACGAGACGCTCGCCCAGGCGTCGGGGAGCCCGGGGCTGATCACGCTGCTCACCCAGATGCGCCACAAGCTGGCCTGGATGTACGTGGTGGAGTCCCCGGCGCGGCCCGTGGAGTCCTGGGCGGAGCACGGCGCGATCGTGGACGCGGTGGCCCGGGGCGACGCCGAGCGGGCCCGGACGCTGACCGCGGCGCACGTGGACCGCGCGGCGGGGGCGTACCGGATCAGGGTGAGGACTTTGCAACCTGCCGTAAACATGGCAAGCGGCCGGCATTAACAAACGCCGTATACAAAGGTCTGATATCCGTATGGCGCCGAGGATATCGCGGGTCGCGCAATTCGCGTGAATTCACGTCCGGGTGCGCCTTGCGCATTTCCGGCCGGCTGAAATGCAGCGAAGCCGTTGCCTCCGACGGTGGTCGGGGGCAACGGCTTCGCCGTGCACGTCTTGCGTGTCGAACCCGAAGGGTCAGACGGTCTCGGGGAGCTCCTCGAGGCCCTCGGCGACCAGCTTCGCGAGGCGGTCCAGCGCGGCCTCGGCGCCATCGGCCTCGGACGACAGGACGATCTCCTCGCCGCCCTGGGCGCCCAGGCCCAGGACCGCCAGCATGGAGGCGGCGTTGACGGGGTCGCCGCCGGCCTTCGCGATGGTCACCGGGACGCCGGAAGCGGTCGTCGCACGGACGAAGATCGAGGCGGGACGAGCGTGCAGGCCCTCGGCCCAGCCGACGTTGACGCGGCGCTCTGCCATGGTGATGCCCTTCAGGTTCTTACGGTTGTCTAGACCAGTCTCTCATGACGTCCGGAATGGTCGGACCGACCTTCGGCCCGAAAATCCCGCCGTTCGACCTACCCCAGCTTGCACTGATTCGGGTCAGCTTGCCCGATGCGCCGCGCCCAGGCCAATCGAACCGTTCGAGCCTTAAGGTGGCCCCATGACCACCGAGTCGGACCCCTCGTACCCGGACCACTGGGAAGCCGACGTCGTCCTGCGCGACGGCGGAACCGCCCGGATCCGGCCCATCACCACCGACGACGCGGGCCGGCTGGTCAGCTTCTACGAGCAGGTCTCGGACGAGTCCAAGTACTACCGGTTCTTCGCTCCCTACCCCCGGCTCTCCGACCGCGACGTGCACCGCTTCACGCACCACGACTTCGTGGACCGGGTCGGCCTCGCCGCGACGATCGGCGGAGAGTTCATCGGCACCGTCCGCTTCGACCGGATCGGATCCGACGGCCGGCCGGCCACCGGGCCCTCCGACGAGGCCGAGGTTGCCTTCCTCGTCCAGGACGCCCACCAGGGCCGCGGAGTCGCCTCGGCGCTGCTCGAACACATCGGCGCGGTGGCGCGCGAGCGCGGCATCCGCCGCTTCGCCGCCGAGGTGCTGCCCGCCAACACCAAGATGATCAAGGTGTTCACGGACGTCGGCTACCAGCAGAAGCGCAGCTTCGAGGACGGCTCCGTCCACCTCACCCTCGACCTCGAACCCACCGCCGAATCCCTCGCCGTGCAGCGCGCCCGCGAACAGCGCGCCGAGGCCCGGTCCGTACAGCGGCTGCTCGCCCCCGGATCCGTGGCGGTGATCGGAGTCAGCCGCTCCGGCGGGGGAGTGGGCGCGGCCGCCCTGCGCAACCTGCGGGACAGCGGCTTCCACGGCCACCTCTACGCCGTCAACGAGGCCTGCGCCCCCGGCATCGCCAGCGGCCTGCTGGACGGCGTACGGGCCTACCGCGCGGTCGGCGACATCGGGGCCCCGGTGGACCTCGCGGTGATCGCGGTCCCCGCCGAGCGGGTCCCCGAGGCGGTGGCGGCCTGCGGTGAGCACGGGGTGCAGGGACTGGTGGTGCTGTCCGCCGGATACGGCGAGAGCGGGACCGAAGGCCTCGCCCGCCAGCGCGAACTGGTGCGGCAGGTGCGCTCGTACGGGATGCGGCTGATCGGGCCGAACGCCTTCGGGGTGATCAACACCGCGCCGGAGGTGGGGCTGAACGCCTCGCTGGCCCCGGCCCCGGCCCCCGCGCGGGGACGGGTCGGCCTGTTCACCCAGTCCGGAGCGATCGGCATCGCGCTGCTCTCGGGGCTGCTGCGGCGCGGGGAGGGGCTGTCCTCCTTCGTCTCCGCCGGGAACCGGGCGGACGTCTCGGGCAACGACATCCTCCAGTACTGGTACGACGACGAGGAGACCGACGTCGCACTGATGTACCTGGAGACCCTCGGCAACCCGAGGAAGTTCACCCGCCTCGCGCGGCGCACCGCCGCAGTCAAGCCGGTGGTCGTCGCCCTGGGCGGTCGCCACACCCCCGCCGGACACGTGGTCCCCGGCACCCGGCTGCCCGAGTCGACCGTCTCGGAGCTGCTGCGGCAGGCCGGGGTGATCCGCGTCGACACGGTCACCGAGCTGGTGGACGCCGGCCTGCTGCTGGCCTCGCAGCCCGTACCGGCCGGGCCGCGGGTGGCGATCCTCGGGAACTCCGAGTCGCTCGGGGTGCTCACCTACGACGCGTGCCTGACGGAGGGACTGCGGCCGCTGGCGCCGCTGGACCTGACCACCGCCGCCTCGCCGGAGGACTTCCGCGCCTCGGTCGCCGCGGCGCTGGCCTCGCCGGACAACGACGCGGTCGTCGTCACCGCGATCCCCTGGGTGAGCGAGCACACCCTGGCCGACGACCTGGCCGAGGCCCTGCGGGCGGCGGTCGCCGAGCATCCCGGCAAGCCGGTGGCGGTGGTCCACGTGGAACTGGGCGCCCTGGCCGAAGCCCTCTCGGCGGCCACCGCCCCCGCGGGAACCTTCCCCCACCCCGCCCTCTCCCCCTACCGGGGCGCCACCCCGGAGCCCGCGCCGCCCGCCCCGGCGGGACCGGGGGCTGCGCCGGCCGACGCGCAGGCGCCCGGTGGCGACGGGATCCGGATCCCCAGCTACCCCGCCGCCGAGCGGGCCGTGAAGGCCCTCGCCGAAGCCGTGCGCTACGGGCAGTGGCGGCGGGCCACCGCCGAAGCCGGGCAGGTGCCCGATTACGAGGACATCGACGAGAGCGGGGCCGCCGGGCAGCTCTCCCGGCTGCTGGAGCAGGTGGGGGACACAGAGGTGCGGGGGCTCCCGGACCCCGACGCCCGCGAGCTGCTCGCCCGCTACGGGATCCGGGTGCCGCCCACGCTCCCCGCCCCCAGCGCGGACTCCGCCGTCCGCGCCGCCCAGGTCCTCGGCTACCCCGTGGCGCTCAAGACCACCGCCCCCCACCTGCGCCACCGCGCCGACCTCGGCGGCGTACGCCTCGACCTCACCACCGAGGCCGACCTGCGCCGGGCCTACGGGGAGCTCACCGACATGCTGGGCAAACCGCAGGAGCTGCTCCCCGTGGTCCAGGCCATGGTTCCCCGCGGCGTGGACACCGTCATCCGCTCCGTCATCGACCCGGCCGCCGGAGCCGTCCTCTCCTTCGGGCTCGCCGGAGTCGCCTCCGAACTGCTGGGCGACACCGCCCACCGGCTGGTCCCCGCCACCGACCGGGACGCGGCGGGCCTGATCCGCTCCATCCGCGCCGCCCCGCTCCTCTTCGGCTGGCGCGGGAGCGACCCCGTGGACACCACGGCCCTGGAGGAGCTGCTCCTGCGCCTCTCCCGCCTCGTCGACGACCACCCCGAGGTGGTCGGAGTGGACCTGGAGCCCGTGGTCGTCGCCACCGAAGGACTCTGCGTCCTCAGCGCCACCGTCCGCGTCGCCCACCCGCCCGCCCGCGGCGACCTCGGGCCGCGGACCCTGCCCAGCTACTGAGCTCCGGACCCCGCCCGGCCACCGAGCTCCGGACCCCGCCCGGCCACCGAGCTCCGGACCGGCTCGGTCCGGGGCGGCCGGGGTGCCCCGAACGGGCCTTAGGATGGACCTCATGGCGAAATCCGGTACGACGACCCAGGGGCTGCGCACGGCGATCGAGCGCAGCGGCTACTACCCGGCCCTCGTGGCCGAGGCCGTGGAGGCCGCGGTGGGCGGCGAGCCGATCTCCTCGTACCTGGTCCACCAGGAGACGACCTTCGACTCCAACGAGGTGCGCCGGCACGTCACCGTGCTGGTCCTGACCGGCAACCGGTTCATCGTGAGCCACACCGACGAGCAGGCCGCCGACGCCGGTTCCCCCTCGCCGTACGCGACCACCTCCACCGAGTCGGTCAAGCTGGCCACCATCTCCTCCGTGGTCCTCAGCCGGGTCGTGGCCAACCCCGAGTCCTACACCCCCGGCACCCTGCCCCGCGAGGTCGTCCTGACCATCGGCTGGGGCGCGGTCTCGCGCATCGACCTGGAGCCCGCCGCCTGCGGGGACCAGAACTGCGACGCCGACCACGGGTACACCGGCAACTCCACCGCCGACGACCTCAGCCTGCGCGTCAGCGAGGCGGGCGACGGCCCCGAGGCGGTGCGCCAGACCCTGCTCTTCGCGCAGGCGCTCTCCGAGGCCACGGCGGCCACGTCCAACCCCGCCCGCTGATGGCGTACGCCGCGGCGCAGAACTGGGCGGACGAGCCGGAACTGCTGGACCTGGCCGGTGCCCCCGTCCCGGAGTACGGCTCCGGCTCCCTCGCCGACCTGCTGCCCACCCTCGTCGCGGGCCAGGGCGTACCGGGCTTCGAGGCCTCGATCGCCGAGCTGACCCCGGCCGACCGGAACTGCGTGTTCCTGGTCGACGGGATGGGCTGGGAGCAGATCAAGGCCCACCCGGAGTGGGCCCCGTACCTCACCTCCCTCCTCGGCAGCTCGCGCGGCGGCACCGGCCGGCCGATCACCGCGGGCTTCCCGGCGACCACCGCCACCTCGCTCGCCTCCGTCGGCACCGGCCTGCCGCCGTCCCGGCACGGCCTGCCCGGCTACGCCGTGCGCAATCCGGCCACCGGCGAACTGATGAACCAGCTCCGCTGGCAGCCGTGGACCCCGCCCAAGCCCTGGCAGCCGTACCCGACGGTCTTCCAGCAGGCGGACGCCGCCGGGGTCGCCACCGCACAGGTGTCCGCGCCGGCCTTCCAGACCACCCCGCTCACCAAGATCGCGCTGAGCGGCGGCACCTTCCTCGGCCGGATGACCGGCGAGGAGCGCATGGACCTGGCGGCCGAACGCCTCGCGGCCGGTGACCGCTCGCTCGTGTACACGTACTACAGCGAACTCGACGGGGCAGGCCACCGGCACGGAGTCGACTCCGACGCCTGGCGCGGCCAGTTGATGTACGTGGACCGCCTCGTCCAGCGCCTCGCCGAGCAACTCCCGCCCCGCACCGCGCTGTACGTGACCGCCGACCACGGCATGGTGGACGTCCCCTTCGACGAGGACTCCCGCATCGACTACGACGACGACTGGGAACTCGGCGCGGGCGTGGCCCTGCTGGGCGGCGAAGGCCGGGCCCGGCACGTGTACGCCGTACCGGGCGCCGAGGCCGACGTCCTGACCGTGTGGCGCGAGGTGCTCGGCGACCGGTTCTGGATCGCGAGCCGCGAGGAAGCCCTGGAACTGGGCTGGTTCGGGACGCCGGGCGAATGCGACGAGCGCGTCCTCGGCCGCATCGGCGACGTCGTCGCCGCTGCCCAGGCCGACGTGGCGATCACCGCCTCCCGCAACGAGCCCAACGAATCGGCCCTCGCCGGAATGCACGGCTCCATGACCCCGGCCGAGCAGCTCGTCCCGCTGCTCGAAATCCGCTCCTGACGGCTCCCCGCCGTCCCCCCTCCGCCGTCCCCTCCCTGACCCGAAAGGTCCTGCTCCCCATGCCCGAGCTGGTGTTCTTCTCCGGAACGATGGACTGCGGAAAGAGCACACTGGCGCTCCAGATCGCCCACAACCGCGACGCGCGGGGCCTGCAGGGCGTGATCTTCACCCGCGACGACCGTGCGGGCGAGGGCAAGCTGTCCTCCCGCCTGGGGCTGGTGACGGAGGCGGTCGAGGCGCCGGAGGGCATGGACCTGTACGCGTACCTGGTCGCCCAGCTCTCCAAGGGCGGCAAGGCGGACTACGTGATCGTGGACGAGGCGCAGTTCCTGGCCCCGGAGCAGATCGACCAGCTCGCCCGCATCGTCGACGACCTCGGCCTGGACGTCTTCGCCTTCGGCATCACCACGGACTTCCGCACGAAGCTCTTCCCCGGCTCGCAGCGGCTGATCGAGCTGGCGGACCGCCTGGAGCAGCTCCAGGTGGAGGCCCTGTGCTGGTGCGGCGCCCGGGCCACGCACAACGCCCGTACGGTGGGCGGGGAGATGGTGGTCGAGGGCGCCCAGGTGGTGGTCGGCGACGTCAACCGCCCGGCGGAGGAGATCGGTTACGAGGTCCTCTGCCGCCGCCACCACCGCAAGCGCATGACGAGCGCCGCGGCCCACGCGGGCGCGCTCTCCCCGGACGTCCTCCCGGTCAACCACGCCTGACCGGGCCCTGCCAGGGCCTGTGAAGGGAACCTCTGGCGCCCCGGGCACGGGGGAGGATTACCTCCATGACCTGGAATGAATTCGTGGTGAATGCGGAGGTCTTCTCCCCGTTCTACGACGAGCTGCCCCCGCTGACGGCAGTCCGGATCCGCTCCGTCCACCTGGACGGCTGGGCCTCGGCCGTGACGCTCCGGATCGACATGCCCCGCTTCCCGGACCGGTGGGAGCGGGGGCCCGGGGACACCATGCAGTGTCAGCTCCAGTTCTCGCACGCCCGGGACTTCGTGATGGACGGCTGGCGGCCACCGGTGACGGCGGACGTGGAGCTGGCCGCGCTGCCGGAGTACCGGATCGCGGTACGGGTGGCGGCGGACGGGGCCGAGGTGGCGTTCACGGCGAACGCCTCCGTGGTCGCCGGGCGGCTCGGGGTCTTCACCCGGGGGCCGGACGGCGGCGACGGCGGGCCGCGCGACTTCGCACGCCCCATCGAGCGCAGGCGCTACCCGGAGCTTCCGCCCACCCATGACAACACCTTCTACGAGCGGGTCTGAGAGTCCGAGATGAGCCTGCCCCTTCCCCCGTGGCCGCAACTCGCGGTGCTGTACGACGCACCGCCGGACCTCTCCTCGTGCCCGCTGTACTACGTGCACGTGGACGAGCGGGACACCTCGGTCACCCTCGGCTTCGAGACCTCGAGGCTGCCCGACCACCCGCAGTCGGACTGGGAGGAGGGCACGTACAACACCCTGCGCTTCTTCGCCGTGTTCAGCGGTGTGGAGGAGCTGCGGATGGCGGGCATCGCCGCGGAGCATCCGGGTCGCCACGACCGCACGGTGCGCGTCACGGAGGGGGCGGCAGGTCGACAGCAGGTGTCGGTGACCAGCGGGACCCGCTCGATCTCCTTCACCGCCGAGACCTCTCGGCTCGACCAGATCCGCGTATATCTGCAGGGATCACCTTGACGGTTCCGGCGTGAGGGCCCGTACGAAACCCAGTTCGTCAGCACGGGGCGGCGCGCGACGCACGTCCGGGTGGTACTTGCCCGCGCGGGCGGATTCTGGCGGTCCGGGGCCGGGCGGGCGGCAAGAGTTGGCCCATGATCATGGATCCCGATGCCAACGCCGGAAACCCTGAGGCTTCCGGAACCCCCGGCGAGCCCGTACCGGCGCCTTCCCGCCGGCCCTCCCGCCGTACCGTCATCGCCGGCGCGGCCGCCGTCGCCGGAGCCGGCGGGCTGGCGCTCGCCGTCACCTCCGCCGAGACCTCGCAGGCCGTCCCCGGCGCGGCGGTCGCCGACTGGGGTGCCTGCCTGGCGATCGCCCGGGCCATCCTCGTACGGGACGAGCAGGACCAGCCGCTCGTACCGCGCTACGCCGACATCCTCCTGAAGAACGGCCTGCCCCGCTCGCGCCGCCCCGGCAAGAAGGTGCTCGTCGTCGGCGCCGGTCCGGCCGGCCTCACCGCGGCCCACCTGCTGCACCAGGCCGGCCACCAGGTCACCGTCATCGAGGCCAACGCCAACCGGGTCGGCGGCCGGATCAAGACCTTCCGCACCGGCGGCCACGAGAACGCCGCCCAGCCCTTCGCCGACCCCAAGCAGTACGCCGAGGCCGGCGCGATGCGCATCCCCGACAGCCACCCGCTGGTCACCGGGCTGATGGATGGCCTCGGCCTCAAGCGCCGGCGCTTCTACCTGGTCGACGTGGACGCGGCCGGCCGCCCCGCCTACCGGACGTGGATCTACGTCAACGGCATCCGCGTCCGCCGCGCCGACTACGCGAGCGCCCCGCAGGCGCTCAACCGTTCCTTCGGAGTTCCGAAGGAGTACGAGTCCGTCCCCTCCTCGCAGATCGTCCGGGACGCCTTCGCCCCCGTGCGCAAGGAGATCGAGGGCAAGAAGGACAAGGACCTCGTCGAGGGCTGGGCGCGCGTCATCCAGCGCTACGGGCACATGTCGATGTACCGATTCCTGACGGAGGAGGCCAAGCTCGACGAGCGGACCATCGACCTGATCGGAACCGTCGAGAACCTCACCTCCCGCCTGCACCTCGCCTTCGTGCACAGCTTCATCGGCGCCTCGCTGATCAGCCCCGACACCGCCTTCTACGAACTGCCCGGCGGCAGCGCGACCCTGGCCGACGCGATGTACGCGCGCGTCAAGGACCTCGTGCGGCTCGACCGCCGCGCGACCCGCATCACCCACGGGGAGGGCAGGGTCACCGTCGAAACCGTCTCCGAGGGCAAGGGCGGCAGTCCCGTACGCCGCGAGACCTTCACCGCCGACACCGCCATCATCACGGTCCCCTTCTCCGGGCTGCGTCACATCCCCATCGCCCCCGCGCTCTCGTACGGCAAGCGGCGCGCGGTCACCGAGCTGCACTACGACGCCGCCACCAAGGTGCTGCTCGAATTCAGCCGCCGCTGGTGGGAGTTCGACGAGGCCGACTGGAAGCGCGAGCTGGAGGCCGTGCAGCCCGGCCTGTACCGGAAGTACCAGACCGGGCGGACCCCGGCCGACGGAGCCCTGCTGGGCGCCCACCCCTCCGTACCCGAGGGCCACGTCTCCGAAGGACAGCGGTCCCACTACGCCGCCAGCCGCGTGGTCACCCGCGACCAGCCCGAAGCGGCCCACGTCATCGGCGGAGGCTCGGCCACCGACAACCCCAACCGCTTCATGTTCCAGCCCTCCTACCCCGTCGAAGGCAGCGCCGGCGGCGTCCTCCTCGCCTCCTACAGCTGGTCCGACGACGCCCTGAAGTGGGACTCCCTGGACGACGAGGAGCGCTACCCGCGCGCCCTCGCCGGGGTCCAGGAGGTGTTCGGACAGCGCATCGAGGTGTTCTACACCGGCGTCGGCCGCACCCAGTCCTGGATGCGCGATCCGTACGCCTACGGTGAGGCCTCCGTACTGCTGCCCGGCCAGCACACCGAGCTCTTCTCCCACGTCCGCAAGGCCGAGGGCAGCCTGCACTTCGCCGGATGCCACACCTCCATCAAGCCCGCGTGGATCGAGGGAGCGCTGGAATCCGCGGTGCGCAGCGCACTGGAAGTGCACACGGCGTAGCGGCGCCCCCGGCGGCGCCGTCAGCCCTCGGCCGTCAGCCCTCGGCCCTCAGCTCTCGGCGAGCACGATCAGCCAGTCCTCCGCCGAGAGCCGGACCGGCCGGCGCTTGTCGGGGTTGATCCGCACCCCGTAGTCGGGGCCCGTGGCGCTCAGCGCGCGCAGCCGGTAGCCCACCGCGCATTCCCCGCGCCGCCGCGCCGATTCGACGGCGGTGGCGAAGGGGACCTCGGAGCCGGCCCGGACGTAGTCCGAGGCCGGCTTGAGGTGGAACTCGTGGCCCTGTGCCTTGAACAACTCCTCGAAGACCTGGGCGAGGTACGGGCTCTCGGAGATCTGGGTCATCAGAAGGCTGATCAGCCTGCCGCTCACGATGAAGTCGGCGCCGTCCCGGGCCGGCGCGAGGAGCCGGTTGCCGTCGTCGGACATCTCGGTGGTGAGCGCGAGTTCCCGCCGGGCGGCTTCCCCGATGGCCCGCAGGTGCAGCAGGGTGACCAGCGTCCTGTCGTCCGCCCGCGCCTGCGGATCCGTCACCGGAGCGAGGGCGGCCACCGGTGCGTCCGGGGTCCCGGGCGCCTCCGGGGCACCCGGCTCCGTCTCACCGACGACGATCACGCCGTCGTACGAGGGCACGTCCAGCTTGGCCAGGGTGAGCGGGTCGGTGATGTCGCCCTCGTGGAAGGTGACTTCGAGGCGGGACCGGGCGGCCGAGACGGAGCGGTCGCCGCGCGTGGCCGCGTACTCGCCGAGGGCCACGACGTCCAGGGTGGTACCCGGGCTCACGTACTGGTCGAGCTGCTCGATGACGAGCGGGGCGCGGCGGTTCCAGCCGAGCAGGAGGAGACGTTCGGCGCGGTCCGTTCCGGGTCCGGCCGTCACGATCGCGTCCTCCCGGACATGGGAGGCCACGTCCGCCCGTACGGCCGTGTCGTCGTCCCGGGAGATGGCGATGATCCGGTCGGCCGGGCCGATCACCGTCGCCGGATCCGGGTTGAGGGTGACGCTCCCGTCGGCGTGCAGCAGGCCGACCGCCGAGGACGTGGCGAACGACAGCAGGGCCTCGCCGAACGCACGCCCCGCGAGGTCCCCGGCCGCGACCGGGTAGAACTCGTCGCCCGCGAAGTCCAGCAACTCCGAGTAGACGAGCGAGAGGCCGGGCTGCCGGGTCGTCTGGACGAGGAGCCGGGCGATGATGTCGTCGACGCACAGGACGTGTCCCGCGGGCCCGGCGGCCAGCCGGGCCGTCACGTGGTTGCGGGAGTCACGGACGGCGGCGACCACCACCGCTGCCCGGTCCGCGGGCCCGGGGACAGCGGCGTCGAGGGCGAGCAGCGTCTTCACCACGTGGGCGTCTCCGGTGTCCCCGGTCGGAGGAAGCACCAGCACCGCCTTCGCGGTGCGCGGGCTCATCCGGCACAACTCGGCCGGGTCGGTGGTGCTCCCGCTGCGGCAGATGATCCGCGTTCTGCCGCTGTCGCCGGTGCGGGCGGAGATCTCCTCCTCCATCCACACCTTGTCCTGCGGGGCGAGCAGGGCGACGGCGGAGCGATGCTGGTTCGCGTGGGCGGCCACCAGCTCCCCGATCACGGGAAAGACCTGGTCCGACCAGCCCAGTACGACGGTGTGCCCGGTCTCCAGCACGGTGGAGTGACCGCGGCGCAGCGACATGATGCGCCGGTTGATGCCCGTGGTGATCAGACTGACCAGGGTCGACACGAAGAGCAGGGCCACGAGGGCGAGCGCTACGGAGGCCAGCACGTAGAGCGGGGAGCCGACCGCACCCCCGATCTTCAGCGTCTGGCCGACGCTGACCCATACGGCGGCGAGCCGGCCCGCGAGGGTGGCCGGAGCGGCGCGGTCGGACCAGACGAGGACGATGCTCGCCGGCACGACCACGGCGAGGCAGGCCAGGGCCAGCCAGCCGATGAGCGCGGTCGTTCCCCCCGAGACCAGATGGTCGAAGCGGTACTGGAGACGGAGCCGGAGCGACGTCGTGTCCTGCTGCGCCACGCGAGCTCCCGTACCTGAGGTCGACGCACTGGTCGGAGCGGCTGCCCGCCACTCCCGCCAGTCACCCTAGGCAGATCCCTGCTCATGCCCCCCTCGAACCCCACCAGCCTCACTCAGAGGTATGAACGCGGGTGTTGCCCGTGTCCGTGCACAGGGCCCAGATGATGAAGACGCCGATGGCGATCGAGATGAGGGCCCAGAGCGGTGTGTAGGGCAGCCACAGGAAGTTGAGGACGATGTCCAGCCCGGCGATGGCCACGCCCGCGCCCCTGGCCCAGGCCATGCCCTTGAGGATGCCCACGCCGACGATGGCGAGCACGATGCCCACGATGAGGTGGATCCAGCCCCAGGCGGTGACGTCGAATTTGAAGGTGTAGTCGCCCACGCTCGCGTAGACGTCGTCCTTCGCGATGCCGACGATCCCCTTCAGGATGCCGAGGACGCCCTCCACGAGCATCAGGACTCCGGCGAACAGGGTGCCGCTGGCCGCCCACGGGTTCTGACCGCCGGCGGTGCGCTGTCCGGCGGGGGCCCTGCCGGAAGGTGTTGTCTGTGCCACGGGAAGCTCCTTCGTCGGACGGGGCGCCGGGGGTCCGGCGTCCCGCCCAGAGTCCGTGGCGGGGGCGCGCCGGGACATTCGAGCGCCGCCGTTCGAGTGAACGCGGACGCCGGAAGGCCGGCAGGGCGGGGTGCCCTGCCGGCCTTCCGAGGGGGTCGTGTGATCAGGGGGTCGTCTTGCCGACCTCCAGGTCGGCCGTCGGGTCCTTGACCGTGCCGCCGGGCGGGCCGGCGGCCGCGCTCGTGTTGTTCGCGGGCTTGGGGTCGTTGGTCAGGGAGTCGACGGTTGCGGTGTTGCGGATGTCGGAGCCGTTGCCGGTGTACTCCGGGTCCAGCTTCACCTTGATCACCCAGGTCATCGAGGCTCCGGGCGCCAGGCGCGGCAGCGGGCCGCAGGTGACGGTCCGCCCCGAGGTGCAGGTGGCGTCGCCGGATACGAAGCTCAGCGCGGTCGGCAGCGTGTCGGAGACCGTGACCTGCTCGGCCTGGGAGGGGCCGTTGTTGGTGACGGTCAGGGCGTAGTCGAAGGTCTCGCCCGGCGCCACGGGGGCGGTCTGGACGGGCTTCTTGGTGATGGCGAGGTCCGCGGCGGGATCCGTGACGTGCCCGCCGGGCACGGTCGCGGTGCTCTTGTCGTTCTCGCTCGCCGGGTCGATGTTGTCGGCGGTCACCTGGGCGGTGTTCTTCAGGTCGCTGCCGTCTCCGCTGTACGCGGGGTCCACCTTGACGGTGAGCAGGTACTCGATCGTTTCACCGACCCTGAGCGGGCTGGTGCGCTTGCAGCTCACCAGGTGCCCGGCGACGGTGCATCCGGCGGGGGAGGAGGCCACGTACGAGAGGCCCTCGGGAAGGGCGTCGGTGAGCTTGACGTTGAAGGCGTCGGCCGACGGGCCGTTGTTGGTGATCCGGATCCGGTAGTCGAAGCTCTCGCCCGGCACCGGCGGCTTGGTGCCGACGGCCTCCTTGGTCACCGAGAGGTCCGCGGTCGGCTTGTTGACGGTGCTGCCGGGCAGGCCCGCCGGGCTGCTCGTGTTGTTCTCGGGCTTGGGGTCCTTGGTCCGTGAGGTGGCGGTCGCCGTGTTGCGGATGTCGGATCCGTTGCCGGTGTAGTTGCTGTCGAGGCGGACGGTGAACCGCCAGGTCCGGGACGCCGAGGGCTCCAGTACGGCCAACGGGCCGCAGCTGACCGTGCCGTCGGTGGCCGAGCAGCCGTCGGGGGAGGAGACGAAGGCGAGCTGCGCGGGCAGCTTGTCGGTGATCGTGGTGTTCACGGCGCGGGACGGGCCGTCGTTGTGCGCGGTGACCACGTACTCGAAGGTCTGCCCGGGGGCGATCGGGGTGTCGGTGGCGGGCCGCTTCGTCGTCCAGACGTCGGCCTGCGGCTCGGTGACCCCGCCCGGAGGCAGCACGGCGTGCGAGGTGTTGTCGGCGGGCTCCGGATCCTTGGACGCGGAGGCGGAGGTCGCGGTGTTGCGCAGGTCGCTGCCGTCACTGGCGTAGGCCGGGTCCAGCTTCACCTTGAAGGTCCACACCACCTCGGCGCCGGGGACGAGCCGGGCCAGCGGACCGCAGGTGACCGTCCGTCCGGACACTGCGCACGGGTCGGCGGAGGAGACGAAGGTCAGCCCGTCGGGCAGGGCGTCGGTCACCACGACGTTGCGCGCGTCGGAAGGGCCCTTGTTGGTGGTGCGGACCTCGTACTCGTACTCCTGGCCCGGGACCGTCGGCCCCGCGCCCAGCGGGGTCTTGACGGTGGCCAGGTCCGAGACCGGATCGAACGGCCCCGGAGGCAGCACCGGATCGGGCTTGTTGTTGGCGGGGTCGGGATCGATGGCGTCCGACTTGCCGGTGGCACTGTTGCCGAGATCGGAACCGTCCCCCTGGTACGAGGGGCTCAGCCGGGCCTGGAAGCTCCAGCTCTTGGTCTCCCCGGCGGCCAGCTCCGGTTCGGGCCCGCAGGTGACGGTCTGGCCGATGGCGGTGCAGCCGTCGGAGGAGCCCACGAAGGAGATCCCGGTGGGGAGCTTGTCCGTCGCGGTGACCTTCCGGGCCACCGACGGGCCCTTGTTCTTCGCGGTCAGCGTGTATGTGATCAGGTCACCGGGGGCCTTGGCACGCTGTGCCGTCACCTCGACCGTATGCCCTCCGCTGGGCAGGGCGGCGGCCACGGGGGCCGGTCCGGCCCACAGGGCCGCGGCGCAGAGCAGCGGAGCCACGGCCCACACCGCCGGCCGCCGGCCTGGTGTCGTCGTCATCGCGCATCGTTTCCGTTTCGTGCGGAGAGGACCGTACAGAGAGCTGTACGGGAGTTCGGGGGAAGGGAAGGCGGCGGGGGAAGCGTCCTGTCAGCCCGCGATCGCCCGCTTGGAGAGCTCGATGTCGGCGCTCGGCGGGCGGACGCGCCCGCCGGGCACACCGGCGGAGCCGCTGTTGTCGAGCGGGTTCGGATCGGCGGTGTCCGCTCGGGCGGTCGCAGTGTTCCGCAGGGCCGTCCCGTCACCGGAGTACGCCGGGTCGAGGCGCACGGTGAAGGTCCACGACCGGACCCCGCCCGGGTCCAGCGTCGCAGCGGTTCCGCAGGTGACGTCCCGGCCGACGGCGGTGCAACCGCCGGGCGAAGAGACGAACGAGAGCGCGGCGGGCAGCGGGTCCGTGACCGTGACCTTCCGGGCCACGGACGGGCCGGCGCTGCGCACCGTCACCGTGTAGGTGAAGGTCTCGCCGGGCGCGACGGGGGAGCGGCTCTCGGCGGCCTTGACCAGCGAGAGGTCGGCCTGGGCGGCCGACACTCCGCCCGGTGGAGCCGCGGCCGCGCTGGTGTTGTTCGAGGGCTGCGGATCGGCGACGGCGTGCTGGAGCGCAGCGACGTTCCCGAGGTCCGAGCCGTCCCCCTGATAGGCCGGGTCCAGCCGCACGCGCACCGTCCACGAGGTGCTCGTCCCGGCGTTCAGCTGATCTCGGACCGGGCAGGACAGCACCTGTCCCGACGCCGTGCACCCGTCGGCGGAGGAGACGAACCGCAGCGGCCCCGGGAGCGTGTCGGACATCCGGACGGAGGACGTGTGGGAGGGCCCCAGGTTGCGTGCGGTGATCTTGTACTCGAACTCCTGGCCCGGAGCCACCGGCCCGGCTCCGACCCCCTGCTTCTCCGCGGCCACGTCGGCGCTCGCCGTCACCACCGTGTCGGGGGCGGTCGAGCTGTTGTCCTTCAGGTTGGTGTCCGTACGGTCCGCCGGGGCGGTCACGGTGGCCGTGTTGGACAGGGTGACGGGCTGCGCCGGGGCCGTGCCGGTGACCGTGTAGGTGACGGAGCCGCCCCGCTCGAAGTCGGCCGTCGTGTCCAGGAGGTTCCCGCTGCCGGTGGCCTTCGCGCAGGTCCCGCCGGTGCCGGCGCGGCAGGTCCAGGTCACGTTGGTCAGACCGGGCACGGTGTCGCGCACCACGGCGCCGGAGACATTGTTCGCCTGGCTGTTGGAGACGGTCAGGGTGTAGGTCACCGGTCCGCCGCCGGCGGGAACGCTCGCGGGGGAGCCCGTCTTCGCGATGGTCAGGTCGGCCGGCACGTTGATCTGGAGGTCGTCGATCTCGTGGATGTTCGTCGCGCCGCCGGTGCTCCCGGAGAACCCCACCTTCAGGGTGGCCGGAAGCTTCGGCTGGCCGGTGATGCCCGTGACGTCGAAGTCGGTGATCAGCTGGGTCATGGCCGTGTCGGGGCCGCTGTCGGACCACACCGACAGGAGGATCTTCGTACCGCTGGGAAGCAGGGAAACGCGTACCTTGCGCTCCTTGGCGCGGCTGCCCGTCTCCACGGTCTTGCCCGGTCCGTCGGCGGACGTGGCGAAGCGGTACCCCGCCTTGCCGCTGCCTCCGCCGCGCACCACGATCTTGTTGGACTGGGGGCCCGGACCGCCGTTGCCGACGGAGCTGGAGGAGAAGTTGCCGAACTCGTCCAGACCGATGCCGAGGTACGCGCCCGGTACGCCCGAGACGGCACAGAGGTCGGCCGCGCCCGTGCAGGCGTAGCCGAGTGCGCCTCCGGAGGGGCCGACCCCGTCGGCGGCCGCGCCGTCGGCCAGGTAGAACGACAGCCCGTCACCCCGCTTGCCCTCGAAGGCGGTTCCCCCGTAGGTGGCGTAGCGGAACTCGGCGATGATGCCCAGGCTGGAGGGGAAGGTGTCCTTCAGCTTCCAGGTACCGGCCTGGGTGGAGCTCGCGGAGGTCAGCCGCAGCCAGCCACCGCCGTCCGGATAGCTCGCGTTGCCGCTGGTGGCGCCCAGGTTGGTGGAGCTGTCGAAGGTCTCGTTGACGGGGAAGGCGAGCGCGCGGGGCCGGAGGCCTTCGGCCGGGTCGGCCGCGGCGGCCGAGGCCGCCGTCGCGGGTGGGGCGAGCGTTGCCGGCAGGACCAGCGCGGTCGTGCACAGCAAGGAGGCGGCCGTTCTGCGCCACCAGAGGCTCAGGGGCCTCGTCATACCGGAACGTCCCTCGTCGGTCACGGGCGCCGCACCCGGAAGGCCGTCCGCAGCGCCGCTCCGCCGGCCACCAGTGCGGCAGAGGTCCACAGCAGCCAGGCCGGAACCTCGGTGCCGGAGTCGGCCAGGTCGCCGTGGCCGCCGTGCTGCTCCCGGCCTTCGTGCTGCTCCCGGCCGTCCTGCCGACCGTCGTGCTGGTCGTCGTGGCCGTGGTGGCCCTGGTGGCCGTCCTCCCGGCCGTCGTTCTGGTCGTCGTGCCCGCCGTGCTCCCCGCCCCCTCCTTCGGACACCAGGCACAGGCGGCCGCCCTTGGGCCCCGTCGTACCGGGGTCGTTGGCGTTGTCCGAGAGGTCCGGGTCGAAACTCGCCGAGGTGACGCGGGCGACGTTCTCGATGGGCGTGCACATGCTCGCCGGCGGCTGGGCCGCCCGGTCATCGGCGACGGCACGGACCGTGATCCGGAACTCCGCCTTCTCACCGGCCGCCAGCCGGTCCAGCGGCGGACACACCACCAGCCGGTCCCCGCCATTGGGGACCGCGCAGTCATCGGGCGAGGAGAGCAGGACCAGCGAGGCCGGCAGCCGGTCGGTGACCTGGAGCTGCCGCGCGGTCGCCGGGCCCTCGTTGCGCACCGTGATCAGGTAGGTGAACTTCTCGCCCGGCCTGACGTGCTCCCGTCCCTTCGCGAGCAGCGCCGTCTTGCGCAGCGACAGATCGGCCGTGCGCGCGCTGGGCGGAATCTTCAGGCCGGTCAGGGAGGAGGTGTTGTTCCGGGAGTCCGGGTCCGAGGTCGCCGCGTCGACCACCGCTTCGTTGACGATGTCCCCACCGTCTCCGCGGTAGTCGGCCGAGAGCCGGACGGTCAGCACCCATGCGTGCGAGGCGCCCACCGCCAGCGCGGCCAGCGGCCCGCACACCACCGTCCGGCCTTCGGCGGTGCAGCCGTCGCGGGAGGAGACGAATTCCAGGGACGGCGGCAGCCGGTCGGTGACGCGCACCTGCCGGGCGGCGGACGGTCCGCGGTTGGTCACCGTCACGACGTAGTCGAAGGTCTCCCGCGCGGCCGAGCCGGGCTGTTCCCGGTTCTCCCGGGCGCTGGTCGCCACCGGGCGCAGCGCGCCCGACACCGAGAGGTCGGCGCTCTCCGGCACCTGCGGGGCCTCGGGGGAAGCGGAGGACCCGGGGGAAGCGGAGGACCCGGGGGAAGCGGAGGACCCGGGGGAAGCGGAGGCCCCGGGGGAAGCGGAGGACCCCGGCGGCTCGGATCCGGCGGTGCCGGGGTCCGCCGGGGCCGAGGCCGCGGAAGGCGCCGTGGAGAGGAAGCAGCCCGTCGCGACCGCGCAGAACGCGGTCACCGTGCGGCGGCGCCGGTGCGGGGCGCCGGCGCGGCTTCTCAAGACACGTCGCATCGGGTGCCCTTCGGGGAAGTCGACTCGCCCATAGAGGACCAGTGCGGTCATCTATTCACACGAATAGACAGAAGGGGTGTGCTCGATTTGATCATTTATGGCTAACGGGTGATCGAATTCAGTCCGTCGGCCGTACGTTCCCGTCCGCGCGGAGCCCGCGCGGACGGGAACGTACTTGCAGCTTCGGTGCCGGGTCAGTTCACGTTGACCCCGGACCAGGCCGAGGCGACGGCCTGGTACTCGGCGGAGGTCGATCCGTACAGGTCCCCGGCCGCCTTCAGGGTGGCCACGCGGGCGCCCTGGTAGTCGGTGGTGGAGGTCATGTAGACGGTGAGGGCCCGGTACCAGACCTGGAGGGCCTTGTCGCGGCCGATCCCGGTGACGGCGGCGCCGGTGTAGGTGGGGCTGTTGTAGGAGACGCCGTTGATGGTCTTGGCGCCGCTGCCCTCCGACAGCAGGTAGAAGAAGTGGTTGGCGACGCCCGAGGAGTAGTGGACGTTGAGGTTGCCGACGCCGGAGGACCAGTAGTCGGCCGAGCTGCCGTCCTTGGAGGGCTTGTCCATGTAGCGCAGCGGCGTGCCGTTGCCGTTGAGGTTGATCAGCTCACCGATGAGGTAGTCGCCCTTGTCCGAGGACAGGTTGGCGTAGAACTCCACGGCCGTTCCGAAGATGTCCGAGGTGGCCTCGTTCAGGCCGCCGGACTCGCCCGAGTAGTTCAGGCCGGCGGTGTTCGCCGTGACGCCGTGGCTCATCTCGTGGCCGGAGACGTCCAGTTCGGTCAGCGGGTGGGTGTTGCTCGCGCCGTCGCCGTACGTCATGCAGAAGCAGGAGTCGCTCCAGAACGCGTTCACGTAGTTGCGGCCGTAGTGGACGCGGCTGGCGGCGCCGACTCCGTCGTTGCGGATGCCGTTGCGGCTGAAGGTGTTCTTGTAGAAGTCCCAGGTCACCGCCGCGCCGTACTGGGCGTCGACGGCCGCGGACTGGCCGTTGGAGACGGTGCCGTCGCCCCACGCGTTGTCGGCGTCGGTGTAGAGGGTGCCGTTCCCGCTGGTCTTGTTCGCGAGGTTCGAGGTGGACTGGCCGCCGCGGGTCGCGTCCTTCAGCTGGTAGGTGGAACCGGTGAAGTTGGTGGTCAGCGGCACGGAGCCGACGAACACGCCCTTGCCGGTGCCCGCCGCGTTGGCGGTCTGGACACCCTCGTGGGAGGAGAGGACCTCGCCGCTCGAGGCGTCGGTGACCACGCGCTGGCTGCTGGGGGTGCCGTCGGCGCGCATGCCCTCGACGAGGGTCTCGTACGCGAGGCGCGGGCTGCCGGACGCGGCCCAGACGACGAGGCGGGCGGCCCCGGTCTTGTCGACCGAGGTGAGGGCCGGCTCGTCGGAGTCCTTGGCGATGCCGATGGTGGACTTCACGGCGCCGGTCGCCCTGGCGGCGGCCTGACCCGCCGAGAGCTTCGGGGAGAGCGAGGCGGGGGCGATGCCCGCCGCCGCCTTGTCCACCGACTTCACGGAGCCCCGGGAGTCCTGGTGGACTATCAGGTCTCCGCCGAGGACGGGGAGGCCGTTGTAGGTGCGCTCGTAGCGCACGTGGCGGTTGCCGTTCGCGTCGGTGACGACGTCCTTGGCGACCAGCGCCTCCGTGCCGCCCAGTCCCAGGGCGCGTGCCGTGGCGGGGGCATCGCTGCCGGCCTGGGCGATCAGGGCCGCGTGCTCCTGGGCCGGTACGGGCACGGGGGCTGCCTGAGCCAGTCCGGCGCCGGCCTGGATGGCGCCGGCCAGCAGGGCCGAGGCGGAGAGAGCGGCTCCGATTGCGAGCTTTCGCTTCACGTAGGTTTCCTTCCGGATCCAACCGCGTGTTCGCGGCCGCACCTCGTTCCGAGGCGCCGGGGTAGGCGCCTGAGGGGGCGGAACGGGTGCTGACGTGCTGCCCCGTGGGGTCGAGAGACAGGTGCCGGAGGGGATGGACCGGCGGTGCCCACGAGGCTGTCGGAAGCATGACAATCGACGGGATCGGATGAACAGGTCTGTCATGGAATTGGCGCGCTCTCGCCAAGCCGGACAGCGCCGGTTTATGTGAGTTGGCGTCAGGAGATACGGGCAATCCGGGTGAATCGGCCGGCGAAAGCGGCGTTACCGGGTGTACGGCCAGGCGCGATTCGGGGAATTCGGTACCAACTCCGCATGGCTGTGGAATGTTGCGCCTGTGTTGCGGGTATGTGCGCCTCCGGTGACCCTGGTTCCGTGGTGGCGGGAATGCGCCACTCCGGATGGTTGCCCGAAGGCCTGAGAGTCTGTAGTGCGCAGGTGAAAGCCCCTATGGATGGGGGCCGTTCACGGCGAAGCCTCCACGGCCCGGTGCCGTGGAGGCTTGTGGGATCGGATTTCCAGCCCTTCGCCGGCGGGCCTCCGATCCGAATTGGGGTGCGCGGCGAAAGCCGTGCGCGTTCTGCCGCGCACGGCCCGCCGATTTACCCCCGGCGCTCAACTCCAGTGGGATTCCCCGTGCGTCTCTTCGGCGGGTGCATTGCGAATCCGCTCGTTCGGATGGGGGCGGGATGCCCATGAGAGATCCGAGTAGTAGCCGACCTCCGGTGCGAGTGCCGCGGCACGCTGGGCTTCCTCGGTCCAGATCTCGGCGAGTTCCAGGCCCGGGGGTTCGGGTGCGCGGGGCAAGGCCTCGGACTCGGTCGCGCGCACCGGGACCTGGAGGCTCCCGTAGCGCTCCATCCGCTGCCAGCGCAGACGGGATCCGGCGATCGCGGTGAAGACCGACTGGATGACCACGAGGTACATGAGCTGGCGGTAGACGAACTGCTGGAGGGGCAGGCTCCAGAGCGGGCCGGGCCGTTCCCCGTCCAGGCGGAAGGCGTAGAGGCCCATCAGCGCCTGGAGGAGCAGGAACGCGCTCCACAGGCCGAGGATGCGCAGCGGATCCAGGAAGATCAGGCCGTAGAGCGCGAAGACGTCCACGACGGGGGCCAGCAGCGGCAACAGGACCTGGAACATGAGCAGGTAGATCAGCCCGCGCCTGCCGAGCTTGCCGGCCTGCCCGCGCTGGGCGAGCGCGCCGCGGTGCTTCCACATGGCCTGCAGGGTCCCGTAGCACCAGCGGTAGCGCTGCTTCCACAGGGCGCCCAGCGAGGCGGGCGCCTCCGTCCAGGCCTTGGCGCGCTCCTCGTACACGACGCGCCAGCCGTCGCGGCACAGGGCCATGGTGAGGTCGGTGTCCTCGGCGAGGGTGGTGTCGCTGACACCGCCGACGCGCAGCAGCGCCTCGCGGCGGAAGGCGCCGACGGCGCCGGGGACGGTCGGCATGCATTCGGCGAGGTCGAACAGCCGACGGTCGAGGTTGAACCCGACGACGTACTCGATGTGCTGCCAGCGCCCCAGCAGGCCGTCCCGGTTGACGACCTTGGCGTTGCCGGAGACCGCGCCGACGCGGCGGTTGGCGAAGGGCTGGACGATCATGCGGACGGCATCCGGTTCGAAGACGGTGTCACCGTCCACCATGACGAGGAGGTTGCAGGAGGCGGCGGCGATGCCGGTGTTGAGCGCGGCGGGCTTCCCCGCGTTCTGCTGCCGGATGACCCGGACACCGGGCAGGTGGAGGGCTTCGACGAGGTCGGCGGTGCCGTCGGTGGAGCCGTCGTCGACGACGATCACCTCGACCGGGTGGTCGGACGCGAGGAGGGAGCGGACGGCCGCCTCGATCCCGGCGCTCTCGTTGTACGCGGGGACGATGACGCTGACGGGTTCGGTCACCGGATCCCCCCACGGTCTGCGGCGCATCCGCACGTGGCGCCGGGCGGCGACGAACACGGCGACGGCGCGCAGCAGGCTGATCGCACCCGCCGCCCACAGCAGCCAGGAGATTGCTCCCAGGATCCAGTCGCTGGTCCGCAGCGCGGTGATCAGGGCGAGGCCCTGCCAGTGCTCCGCGGTGCCCGCGGGCTGGACCGCCGTGGGCAGTGCCACCGCCTCGCCGACCGGGGAGAACGCGAACCCGGCGGCCTTGAGCCGGGGCAGCAGTTGCTCCAGTGCGGCGACGGTCTGCGAGCGGTCGCCGCCCGAGTCGTGCATCAGCAGGATCTGCCCGCGGGTGTCCTCGGGGGTGGCGTTGGCGATGATCCGCTCGACGCCGGGCTTCCGCCAGTCCTCGCTGTCCAGGGTCGTGAGGACGGTGAGGTAACCCTCCTGCCCGGCCTGTACGACGGTGGCCCAGTCGGCGTCGGTGAGGGCGTCGTTGCCGGAGGAGTACGGGGGCCGCAGCAGGGGCGTGGTGACGCCGGTGGCGCCCGCGACGGTGAGCTGCGTTTCCCGCAGCTCGAGCGAGCGCCGCCAGGGGGAGGCGGTGCCCAGGTCGGTGTGGGTGAAGCCGTGGAGTCCTATCTGGTGGCCCTCCTCGACGATCCGGCGGGCGAGCGCGGGGTTCTCGGCGACCCGGGTGCCGACGGTGAAGAAGGTGGCGCGGACACCGTTGCGGCGCAGGACGTCGAGGATCTTCGGTGTCCAGACCGGATCGGGGCCGTCGTCGAAGGTCAGCGCGATCGTATGGGCGGCCGGTCCGGCGGTGCGGCCCCCCGCCCCCTCGATCACCGGGCCGCCGGCGGCTATCCGCGCCGGTACGGAGGAGGCCGGCCCCTGTACCCGGGGAGCGCCGTCGGCGGTGGAGTCGAACATGTGGCGGGTGTAGCCCTGGAGCAGCAGCGCGGCCGAGAGGGTGAGCACGAGCGTGGTGAGCAGAAGCCAGTGCGTGCGCAACGGAACGTCGCGCACGGTGCTGTGCCGGCCGCGGGACGGTGCCCGGCGGCGACGGTTCTTGGACAACGGGGTGTTCCTGACTGCTGCGTTCCGGTGGCTTCCGGTGGCTTCCGGTGGCTTACGGGTGCGAGGTGGGCTTGCCGCCGCCCTGGCCGGGGGCGGAAGTGGGGCGGCCGTGCGCGGTGTTCGCCGCAGTCGGCGCGGCCCCCTTCCCGGCAGCGGTCCCGGGCGCCGGGGTGGTGCCGGGGGCCCCGGTCGCGCCCGGTGCGGGCGTCTGACCGACGGCCGGGGCCGCCTTGGAGGGGGCGGCGCCGCGCGCGGCGGACGGGGTGGGGCTCGCACCCGCCGCGCTCCCACCGGAAGCACCGGGTGCGCTCTTCGGCGCCGACGAGGCTTCGGGCGCGGGGGTGTGCGGAGCCGGGGCGGCGGGCAGGAGCGGGGAGCGGACGGTGGGGCCGCCCAGCAGGGTGCTGATCAGCAGGACGACGTAGGCGGCGGCGGGTACGACCAGCAGGCGCCCCGCCCTTCGCACCCTTCGCTGCCTGCGCCCCGACGCGTCGACGAAGACGGGGCTGGGCTCGGGAGCGTGCCGCGGCGAGGCGTCCGCCGGGCCCGGGTGGCCCTGCGTGACGCGGGGGAGCGGCATGGTGTCCTCGGCCGTGGTGCCAAGTCGTCCTTGCATCGGTGGGGCCTCTACGGGTAGCGGGATCAGGGGCCGGGCGGTCGTGGACCCGGGCGGGGCGACCTCATGGTCGGAGGCCGGAAGTCGGAGGCCGGGGGGTTCGGAGGTCGGGGGTCGGGGGTCGGCGTTCGTCGGACTCGGGCGGGGCTACCCCTTCGGGCGCGCGGTGGGCGCGGTGGGCCGGTCGTCCGGAGGGCCGCTCGGGTGCTCGCCGGGCCCGTTCGGCGTGTGCGTCCGGTCCGTATCCGGCGCGTGCGTCCGGCCCGTCCCCGGCGTGGCGGGCCGGTTGCCCGGCTCCTGGGCGCCCGGCGTCGGGTGGCCGCCCGACCGGCCGGGCGGGGCCGTCGCCCCGGGGCTCGGGGTGCCCGGCTCCACCGGGGTCGCGGGCACGGGCGCGCCGGGCCTGCGGGTGGCGGCGGGCGGAACCGCGCCGGGCGTGGCCGGGGCGGAACTCGCCGCGGGACCGGGCTCGCTGCGGGCGGGATCGCCGCCCAGGGAGGCGGGCAGGTGTCCGGTGCCGGCCGCGACGGCGACGCCGCCGAGCGCGATGGCGGCGGCGACGGCCGCGACCTTCGCGCTCAGGAGCTTCGCCAGGGTCGGCGTCGGCATGGGCCGCCTCCGGGGACGGTGTGCGGGAGCAGGTTCGGGTGCGAGCTGAGCGGCCCGGAACGCGGCCAGCGCCGCCCGTTCGCCGGCCAGCTCACCTTCCGCGGCGGGAGCGGCGGCGGCGCCGAGCAGTCCTACGAGGGCGTCGTGGCCGCCCGTCGGCGCGACCGGGCCCCGGCCGAGCAGCTGCTCGGCGGTGCTCTGGTCGATCCGGCGGGGACGGTTGGTGCTCATCTCATGCCCTTCAGCGTTGGCGGTGTCGTCGGTGTCACTCCCTGGGCGGAACTTTTTTCCGCGGACTCCCGCGGGTCCGCCGCCGCGGGCGTTCCCGCAGGTCGCCGCCGCCCTTCGAGCCGTTCGGCGAGCTTGCGCAGCCCGCGGTGGGAGGCCATCCGTACGGCGCCGGCCCGCTTGCCGAGCACCCGCGCGGCGGTTGCCGCGTCCAGGTCCATCACCACCCGGAGCAGCACGGCCTCGGCCTGGTCGCGGGGCAGCGAGGCTATGAGGGCCAGTGCCGCGGCCGTGTCGACCGTGGCCAGGGCCGCGCCCTCGGTGTCGTCGGCCGCCGGCCGGTCGGCGAGCAGGTCCTCCACCGGCACACCGCTGACCGGGCGACGGCGCCGGGCCCGCAACAGGTCCATCGCCCGGTTCCGTCCGATCGTCGCCGCCCAGCCGCGGAACCCGTCGAAGTCCCCCTGGAACGAACCCAGGTCCCGGGCGATCTGCAGCCACGCCTCCGAGGCCACGTCTTCCGCGTCCGCGCCGACCAGCACCCGCAGGTACCGCAGCAGGCCGGGCTGCACGGCACGGAACAGCGCCCCGAAGGCGGCCTCGTCGCCGTTCCGGGCAGCGTTCACCTGCTCGGACATCTCCGCGGGGTCGCGCCCGATGGGCACTCCCGGCTTCCCCGCCTCGTCCTCGGCCTCGCCGAACCGCTCCGCATTCTGCACCGGGTCATGATGCGCCACGGCCCGCCGGGACCCACGGCCAGCCCGGCCCGCGGCCGGCCTCCACCGGGGGCCGGCCCGGACGGGTCCCCGGACGGGTCCCCGGGCGGACGCCGTGGCCCGGAAAGCGAACCGGGTGCGTACGAGCCCTGGCTAAGGCGGGTGGTGGTGCGCAATGATCACGCCGCGTCGCGCGGGCATCCCGCCCCGCGCACCACATCCCAACCCGGAGGATGTATATGGATCGCCGCACACCCCGCGGCCTCGTCGCCGCGGCCACCGTCACCGTGGCCCTGCTCGCACCGGCCGTGCCGGCCACGGCCTCGGCCCCGGCCGCGCCCGGAGCTTCGCCGCAGGCCCGGGTCTTCATGGTCAACCCCGTGCAGTCGTCGGGCGATCAGACGCTCACCGACGCCAAGGACTCCGCGGCCGCCGTGCCGGCCTCCGCCTACGCCATGGCCACCTTGCGCAACCTGGACGGCAGCGGCGGACTGTCGGGGAAGTGGGCCTACGTCAGATCGGACACGGGCGCCTCCGCGAACGTGGCCGACGCGGGCACCTTCACCCGCGCCGACGACCGGTTCGAGCAGGTCATGGCCTATTTCTGGGTCAACGAGGCACAGGAGTACCTGCAGGGCCTGGGCTTCGGAAGCGAACTGCCCGGGGCCAACGACCGGGCCCAGCCCGTCCGCATCAACCAGTGGGGTGCCGACAACTCCTTCTTCAGCGACAAGAAGTCGGAGATCCGCTTCGGCAAGGGCGGGGTCGACGACGCCGAGGACGCCGAGGTGATCGTCCACGAGTACGGGCACGCGGTGCACAACGCCCAGGTCCCCGGCTTCGGTTCCTCCCCGGAGGCCGGCGCGATAGGCGAGGCCTTCGGCGACTACCTGGCCGTCGAGGTCGGCTCCCACGCCGACGAGGCCTACGGATGGCCGCGCAAGACGGACCTGGCATGCGTCGGGGACTGGGACTCGGTCGAGTACAGCTCCGCCCCGCACTGCCTGCGCCGCGTCGACGGGAACAAGGTCTACGCGGACCGCACGGGCGAGGTGCACGCCGACGGCGAGATCTGGTCCCGCGCCCTCTTCGACATCCGTGGCGCACTGGGCGCGAGGACCGCCGACCGCGTCATCGTCAACGCGCAGTTCGGCTTCGCGCCCGACACCAGCTTCCAGGACGCGGCGCTGACGACGATCGCCACCGCCCAGCGGATGTACGGCAAGAGCGCCGCGGACGCGGTGCGCCAGGCGTTCAAGGCCCGCCAGATCCCGGGAATCCAGTAGGAGCGTCGTGCGCGGCGCGGGACCCGCGCCGCGCACGACACCCCTGCGGTGACGGTCCGGGTCAGGTCCTGCTGCGGACGACCGTGAAGACGGCTCCCTCGGGGTCCGCGACCGTGGCCAGTCTGCCGCTGAGGCCCTCGCGGGGCGGCTGGACGACGCGGCCACCGAGGCGCAGGACCCGGGCCGCGGCCTCGTCGGGGTCCTCCACCTCGAAGTACGTCATCCAGTGCGGGCCCCGGTCGTGGGGCAGGGAGCGGCCGACCCCGTGCACGGCGGCCACCGGCCTGCCCTGGAGCAGGAGGGTGAGGTAGTCGAAGTCCTCGGAGGAGTCGGCGTGCGCACGGGCCTCGTGGCCGAAGACGTGCTCGTAGAACTTGCCGACCGTGGAGGTGTCCTGGGTGACCAGCTCGCTCCACACCGGGGTGCCCGGGATGCCCCTCGGCCGGACGCCCAGGTGGGGTGCGGCCTGCCAGAGTCCGAAGATCGCGCCCAGCGGGTCGGAACAGATCGCCACCCGTCCCACGAACCCGCCGTCCAGCGGGCCCACCGCGACGGTGCCGCCGCAGGAGCGGATCGACTCGGCCGTCGCATCGGCGTCGTCCGTGGCCAGGTAGGTGGTCCAGGCCACCGGGAGGTGGCGGTCCGGCGGCAGCTTGCCGATGCCGGCCACCTCGCGCCCGTCGAGCAGGGCATGGACGCCCGGACCCAGCTGCTCGGGGCCGGGCGCGTACTCCCAGCCGAACAGATCGGCGTAGAACTCCTCGGTGGCGCCGAGGCTGTGGACCATCAGGTTCGCCCAGCACGGTGCGCCCGGCGTGCGCCGCATCGTTTCCAGTGCCTCGGTCATCTCGGCCGTCTCCTCCGTCGTCATGCGCATGAGGCTTCCCGCAGCAGATGCTTCCACTCCGGGCGCCTCGGCGCGCCCCGACCCGGCCGGGTCTCGAGCGAGCCTGGACAGATGACCGGATCGATGCGGCCCGTCGATGTCCGGCTTGTTACGCAAGGTCCGGTGAAGGGAGCAAAATGGCCCGCATGACTGCGAACGCTTCCCCTTCTCCCGTGCTCTCGGCCGCAGCCCTGAAGGCCGAACTGTCCGGCCCCCGGCCGCCGGTCCTCCTGGACGTCCGCTGGCAGCTCGGCGGCCCGAACCAGCGGCCCGCGTACGAGGCGGGGCACCTGCCGGGCGCCGTCTACGTCGACCTCGACGCGGAACTCGCAGGCCCGGCGGGGGAGGGCGGCCGGCACCCGCTGCCGGATCCGGAGGAGTTCGGCGCGGTGATGCGGCGGGCCGGGGTCTCGGCGGACACGCCGGTGGTCGTGTACGACGGTGGACAGGGCTGGGCGGCGGCGCGTGCGTGGTGGCTGTTGCGCTGGACGGGTCATGCGCAGGTGCGGGTGCTGGACGGGGGACTGGCCGCGTGGACGGACGGGGGCGGCCCGCTGTTGACGGAGGTCACTCCTGTGGAACGAGGTGATTTCAAGCCAAATCCGGGTGCGATCGGACTGCTGGACGCGGACGGGGCCGCCGCACTGGCCCGCACCGGGCTCCTGCTGGACGCGCGGGCGGGGGAGCGCTACCGCGGAGAGGTCGAACCGATCGACCCGGTCGGCGGGCACATCCCGGGAGCGGTATCGGCGCCGACCACGGAGAACGTGGGTCCGGACGGGCTGTTCCTGGCCGCGGACGCGCTGCGGGCGCGCTTCGCGGAGCTCGGCGCGGACGCCGCCGGGGCCCAGGTCGGCGTGTACTGCGGCTCCGGGGTCTCGGGAGCCCACGAGGTCCTCGCCCTGGCAGCGGCGGGCATCCCGGCCGCGCTGTACGCGGGCAGCTGGTCGCACTGGTCCGCCGACCCGGCGCGGCCGGTGGCGGTCGGCAGCCTGCCGGGCTGAGCGACCCGTGGCCGCCTCCGTCCGCGGACGGAGGCGGCCGGGGCTACTCCTGCTTCTTGCGCCGGGTGCCGAAGACGATCTCGTCCCAGCTCGGGACCGCCGCGCGGCGGCCCGGCCGGACGCCGTCGGCTTCCGCCTGTCGGTCGGTCGTTCCGGTGAGGCGGTCCCGGTGGCCCGCCACGGTGCGCGGCATCAGGACGTCCGCGTACGCGGTGCCCGCGCCGGCCGAGGCCGCCGGCGGCTCCTCGGCCTCCGGTTCCTGCACCGGCTCCGGGACCACCATGTCGCCGCGGAAGCTCGGTACCGACTCCAGCAGGGCCGTCAGGGTGTCCCGCTCCTCCTCCGGCTCCGGGGGCGGCGGCGGGGCGGGAGCGACAGGACGTTCCAGCTGGCGGTCGAGCGCACGGTCCAGCGGCCGGTCCCGGGGCAGCCGTGCGATGCGCGGCACGAACGGGAAGCTCGGCTCCGGCGTCGCGGGCAGGTCGTCCGACTCGCCGATCAGGGAGCGGGCCTCGTCGTCCACGGCCACGACCAGCCGGCGCGGCGGGTCGTACGTCCAGCTCGCCGAGTGCGGTTCGCTCGCGACCCGGTACACCAGGAGGACCTCCCAGGTGCCGTCGTCACGGCGCCAGGAGTCCCACTGGACGGATTCCTTCTCGGCGCCGCGCAGCGTCAGCCGTTCCTGCACGGCCTCGCCGAGCTGGGGTCCGGTGTTCTCGCCGGGACGGCGCACGGGAGTCTTGCGGGCCCGCTCGGCCATGAAGGCGCGCTCCGCGAGCACGGGGCCCTCGAAGCGGCGTACCCGGTCGACGGGGATGCCCGCGAGCTGAGCGACCTCCTCCGCGGAGGCACCGGCCCGTATCCGGGCCTGGATGTCACGGGGGCGGAGGTGGCTCTCCACCTCGATCTCGATTTGGTTCAGGCGCGCACGGTCGTTACGCACGGCAGCCCGGAGACGCTCGTCGATCGCAAGCGTGTACTCCGTGCTGTCCGCAGCCTTGAGCACCAGTCGTGTGCCGTCATTTGAGACGGCCACGACACGCAGTTCGGGCATGGGGACCTCCCGGGTGGTGCCTGCCGACGTCACGTGCGTCGCTGCTTCCGCTAGTCGAGTGTGGCCTGCCCGGGTGCAGCCTGCCACTACCTTGCCGAGTTAAACCGGCGTGTCGGGCATGCGCCCTTGATCGCTGTTATGGCACGGTTACCTGTTGGGCACGCACAGTGACCGAACGATTACTGTGCGCAGCAGGATCCCGTGCAATATCGCGGCATCACCGGTCTCGAGTGCCGTTTTTCCATCAGCCGGCCCCCTCTCCCGGGTCCGGACATCCGAAAGGAAGGACGGCCCCAGGGCTCGCCACAGTACTCCATTCGGGCCACCTGGGTGGACCGCCGCGCCGCCGAACTTGTCTCGGACGGCGGGAGTTGGGCTGCCCTCTGACGGGTCCACATCCGGGCGGACCTGCGGGCGCGTTCGTTTTCGGGTGTCCTGCTTCACACAATCCCCAGAAATGGAACTATCCGTTTCGCTCAGGGGTCAGTAACGGGAGAAAGCGGTGAAGCGCGAGAGGGTCGGACACGCAGGGGATGGCGATGGGTCAGAAGACGGTGCTGGACGTCGAGCCGGAGCGGGAGAAGGAGAAGAAGAAGCTCGACCTGAGCGCGGCTCAGGTCGCGGGTTCCTCCCTGGCCACGGTCGCGGCGGCCCTGCTGGCCTCGCAGATGGGCGTCTACGGAACCATCCTCGGCGCCGGTGTGGTGAGCGTGGTCGCCACCGCCGGCGGCCCCGTCATCCAGCACTTCTTCCGGCGCACCGGCGACCAGCTGCGCGAGACCGCCCGCCCGAAGGCCCGTCAGGTACCGGTGGAGGCACCGGGCGGGGAGCGGGCGCCCGACGGAACGATGATGCTGCGCGCCGTCCCCGCCGAGGCGCTGCCCGACGAGGAGTTCGGCGAGGCCACCGTCCACGGCACCCGCGTACGGGGCTGGAAGCGGACGGCGGTGGCCTCCGGCCTGGCGTTCGCCATCGCGCTCGGCGGGATAGGGACCTACGAGGCGATCGCCGACACCTCCGTGAGCAAGGGGGGCGGGACCGTCTTCTCCGGAGGCACGCAGAAGGCGGGGAACGACAGTCCCGCCCCGCCCAAGGGCGAGCCCGGCGAAAAGGGCGGGAAGACCCCGGAGACCGGGAACTCCCCGAGTCCTTCGCGCTCGCACGGCGGCGGGAGCCCGAGCCCGGACCCCAGCCCCTCGCACTCCGCGGACCCGACGCCGAGCCCCAGCCCGCCGAAGCCCGACCCGACGCCGACTCCCACGCCCACCCCGACCCCCACGCCGAGCTCCGGCGGGGCGACCCCGGGCGGGGGCGCGGGCAGTGGCGCCGGCCGGGAGTCGCCGACACCCTGAGGCGGGCAGGCAGGCGGAGGGGTCCGGGCTCCGGGCTCAGGCCCCCAGGACGCGCCGCAGGTAGTCGTTGCCGAAGACCCGGTCCGGGTCCAGCCGGTCCCGGAGCGCGGTGAACTCCCCGAAGCGCGGGTAGACCTGCGCGAAGTACTCCGCGTCCCGCGTGTGCACCTTGCCCCAGTGCGGCCGCCCGCCGTACTCGGTGAAGATCCGCTCGGCGGCCGTGAAGTAGGCCTGGTACGGGGTCCCCTTGTACATGTGCACCGCGATGTACGCGCTCTCGCGGTCCGAGGCCGTCGACAGGGTGATGTCGTCCGCCGGAGCCGTCCGCACCTCCACCGGGAAGCTGATCCGCAGGTCGGAGCGGTCGACCATGGCCTTGAGCTCCCGTAGCGCCTCGACGACCCGCTCGCGGGGCAGGGCGTACTCCATCTCCACGAACCGGACCCGGCGCGGGCTGGTGAACACCTTGTACGGGATGTCCGTGTAGGTCCGCGCGGACAGGGCGCGGCTCGCGATCCGGGCGATGGAGGGGATCGCCGCGGGGACCGCGCGGCCCAGCGAGTTCACGGCCTGGAAGAGGCCGTTGGACAGCAGCTCGTCCTCGACCCAGGCGCCGACCGCTCCGGGCGGGGCGGCCGGGCCCTGGCTGCGGTTGTTCCGCTTGGTGTTGCAGTTGCCGGTGTGCGGGAACCAGTAGAACTCGAAGTGCTCGTTCTCCGCGTGGTGCTGGTCGAACTCGGCGGTCACCCGGTCGAAGCCCATCGGCTCCTCACGGGCGGTCAGGAAGAAGAGCGGCTCCACGGCGAAGGTGATCGCGGTGACGACGCCGAGCGCCCCGATGCCGAGCCGGGCCGCCGCGAAGACCTCGGGATTCTCCTTCTCCGAGCAGGTCAGCAGCCGGCCGTCGGCGGTGACCAGCTCCAGGCCGCGGATCTGGGCGGCGATGGAGGCCGAGTCGCGGCCGGTGCCGTGCGTGCCGGTGCTGGTGGCCCCGGAGACCGTCTGCTCCATGATGTCGCCCATGTTCGTGAGCGACAGGCCTTCCTTGGCGAGGGCCAGGTTGAGGTCCTTGAGGACCGTGCCCGCCGCCACGGTGACGGTGCCCGCGATCCGGTCGATGACCTGGATCCCGGCCAGCGCCTGCGGGCGTATCAGTACGCCGTCGGTCGCGGCGGCCGCGGTGAAGGAGTGGCCGGTGCCGACCGCCTTCACCTTCAGCCCCTCCTCGGCGGCCCGGCGGACCGCCTCCTGGAGCTCGCCCACCGAAGCGGGGGTTACCACGCGCGTGGGCGTGGCGGTGACGTTGCCCGCCCAGTTATGCCACGCGGCGGTCCTTGTCCCGCTCGTCCCTGCTGTCCCCGTCGTAGCCATCGTTGGAAGGCTCCTCCCCTTGCGCCGACCTCGTCAGCCGGCGATAACCCGCGAACGCCACCGCCGCCGCGGCGGCCCCCGCCGAGATCGAGACGACGTACCCGGTCTTCGCGCCGGCGGCGTCGATGACCCAGCCGGCCACGGAGGAGCCGAGCGCGACCCCGACCGCGAGGCCGGTGCTGATCCAGGTCATGCCCTCGGTCAGCTTCGCGCGTGGTACGTGCGCCTCGATCAGGGCCATCGTGGTGATCATCGTGGGAGCGATGGCGAGGCCCGAGACGAAGAGCGCCACGGCCAGAAACGGAAGGTTCCCGGCCAGTAGGAGGGGGATCATACTCACGGCCATCGCACAGATGCCCAGCACCCACCTGCGTTCCGCCTTGCCCTTGAGGTGGAGCAGGCCGAAGACGATGCCCGCGAGGCAGGAGCCGACGGCCCAGACGGCGAGGATGAAGCTGGCGGCGGCCTTGTGGCCCCGCTCCTCGGCGAAGGCCAGGGTGACGACGTCGATGGAGCCGAAGATGGCTCCCGTGGCCACGAAGGTGGCCATCAGCACCTGGAGCCCGGGAGAGCGTAGGGCGGAGGTCCGGTCGGTGTCGGCGCCGCGCGGGTGCGGGACGGGCTCGGTGGTGCGCTGAGCGGTCAGCCACCAGACGCCCACCAGCAGGAAGACCCCGGCGACCAGCGGGCCGGCCTCGGGGAACCAGGTGGTGGACAGTCCGATGGCGAGGATCGGGCCGAAGATGAAGCAGACCTCGTCGAGGACGGACTCCAGGGAGTACGCCGTGTGCAGTTCGCGCGGGGAGTCCCGGTAGATGGCCGTCCACCGGGCGCGGATCATCGAGCCCACGCTGGGCACGCACCCCGCGAGGGCGGAGAAGACGAAGAGGGTCCAGTCGGGGGCGTTGTTGGCCGCGCAGAGCAGCAGCCCGGCCACGGCCACGGCCGCGAGCAGGCTCGCCGGGCGCAGGACCCGGCGCTGGCCGTACTGGTCGACGAGGCGGGAGACCTGGGGTCCGATGGCGGCCGCCGAGAGGGCGAGGGTGGCGGTGAGCGCCCCGGCCAGCGAGTACCGGCCGGTGAGCTGGGAAATCATCGTGAGGATGCCGACGCCGACCATCGACAGCGGCATCCGGCCTATGAGGCCGGCCGCACTGAACGACCGGCTTCCGGGGGCCGCGAATATCGCGCGGTAGGGACTGGGCAAGGTGCCCTCCGTGAGGGACGTCATTGGCCCATACAGGTTACGACCGCACACAAGGCGCCCGCATGGGGAAAAAGGGACAGGAGGTACGGGAAGTAAGGGTGACCTTACCTGCGTGGGCGGGGGTCTGGACGCCGGGCCTGTTTCCCGGCCGGCGGGGACGGGTGGCAGGATTCGAGACATGTCTGACCAGCTCCGCGCCTCCGCCTCCGCTCCCGCCTCCGCCGCCGGCGCAGGCAAGGCCGAAGGCCCCGCCGCCCCCTACGACGCCCTCCTGCTGCTCTCCTTCGGCGGCCCCGAGGGACCCGACGACGTCGTGCCGTTCCTGGAGAACGTCACGCGCGGGCGCGGCATCCCGCGCGAGCGGCTCAAGGAGGTCGGGCAGCACTACTTCGGCTTCGGCGGGATCAGCCCCATCAACGGGCAGAACCGCGAGCTGCTGGACGCGCTGCGCAAGGACTTCGCCGAGCACGGACTGGACCTGCCGGTCTACTGGGGCAACCGCAACTGGGCCCCCTACCTCGACGACGTGATGCGCGAGATGGCCGCCGACGGCCGCCGCCGCATCGCGGTCCTCGCGACCAGCGCGTACGCCTCGTACTCGGGCTGCCGGCAGTACCGCGAGAACCTCGCGGACGCGCTCGCCCTGCTGGTCGAAGAGGGCGTGGCCGAGGCCGATCTGCCCAGGGTCGACAAGCTGCGGCACTACTTCAACCACCCCGGCTTCGTGCAGCCCATGATCGACGGGGTGCTCGCGGCGCTGGAGTCGCTGCCCGCCGAGGTCCGCTCCGGCGCCCGGCTGGCCTTCACCACCCACTCCATCCCGAACGCGGCCGCGGACACCTCCGGCCCGGTCGGGGAGCACACGGCCGACGGCGAGGGCGGGGCCTACGTCAAGCAGCACCTGGACGTCGCGAAGGTCATCGCCGACGCGGTCCGGGCCGAGACCGGCACCGAACTGCCCTGGGAGCTCGTCTACCAGTCGCGCAGCGGCGCCCCGCACATCCCGTGGCTGGAGCCGGACATCTGCGACCACCTGGAGGCCCTGCACGAGGCGGGCACCCCGGCGGTGGTCATGGTGCCGATCGGCTTCGTCTCGGACCACATGGAGGTCCTGTACGACCTCGACACGGAGGCCACGGCCAAGGCCGCCGAGCTCGGGCTGCCCATCGCCCGCTCGGCGACCGTCGGCGCCGACCCCCGATTCGCGGCGGCGGTACGGGACCTCGTGCTGGAGCGTGCCGCGGCGGAACGCGGCGAGAGCGTGGAGCGTTGCGTGCTCGGGCTGCTCGGAGCGAGCCAGGACCTGTGCGCCGTGGGCTGCTGCCCGGCCCGGGCACCGCGGCCGGCGGCCGCGGGGGTGGACAGCCCGTACGCGTAGCGGCGCACGGGCGGGCAGGACCGCACCACGGGAACCGACAAGCACCACACGCACGCACAGGGAGTGGATCCGGCTGTGATTTCCGAAGAGCTGAAGACCGAGCTGCTGGCCGTGGGCCTGGAGGCCGCCCGGCGGGCGGGCGAACTGCTGCGGGACGGACGGCCGGCCGATCTGGGGGTCGCGGCGACCAAGTCCAGCCCCATCGACGTGGTGACCGAGATGGACATCGCCGCGGAGAAGCTGATCACCGGGATCCTCGCCGAGCGGCGGCCCGAGGACGGGCTGCTGGGCGAGGAGGGCTCCGACACGGCGGGGACCAGCGGGGTGCGGTGGATCATCGACCCGCTGGACGGCACCGTGAACTACCTCTACGGGCTGCCGACCTGGGGCGTGTCCATCGCGGCCGAGTACCTCGGGCAGACCGTGGCCGGGGTCGTGGCCGCGCCAATGCGCGGGGAGACGTACCACGCGGTGCTGGGGCGCGGGGCCTGGCTCGGCGAGCTCCGGCTGGCCTGCCGCGCGGCCGCCCCGCTGGACCAGGCGCTGATCGGCACCGGGTTCGCGTACGTCCAGACCCGCAAGGCGCACCAGGCCGACGTCGCGCAGCGGATCATTCCCGTGGTCCGCGACATCCGGCGTGGCGGGTCGGCGGCGGTGGACCTGTGCGACGTGGCCGCCGGGCGGCTGGACGGGTACTGGGAGCGCGGGCTCAACCCCTGGGACCTGGCGGCGGGCGAGCTGATCGCACGGGAGGCCGGCGCGCTGACCGGGGGACGGCCCGGAGAGCCGGCCTCGGGCGAGCTCGCGCTGGCGGCCACGCCGGCGGTGTTCGCCTCGCTGCAGCCGCTGCTGGACGAGGCCGGGGCCTGGCACGACTGAGCGGGGCGGCAGGCGCGACCAGCGGGGCGGCAGGCGCGACCAGCGGGGCGGCAGGCGCGATCGGCCGGACGGCAAGAGGGAACCCCGGCAGCCGGGTGGCGGCTGCCGGGGTTCGGGACGTGCTGTTGCCGACCGGCCGGGTGCCCCGGCCGGCGCTGTCAGCAGGCGGGGACGGAGACCGGAACGCCGTGCTCGGCGGCGAGGCGCTGAAGGTCTTCCAGCTCCGCCTGTTCCACTTCCGCGAGGAAGTCGTCGCCCGCCTCGCGGGCCTGCCTGAGGTCGGTCTGCGTGCTCCTGATGCGCTGCAGGAGACCTGCGGTGAATGCGTCCATGGTGGGTGCGCCCCCTCTTCATGGGTCGGCGGCGGCACGTGGCAGTCCGCCATCAGGGAGTTTTCGGGGTGTGAAATCGTCCTCCCCACCGCCCTGGCCCCAGAAACCTCGTAAGGCGAGGGAATCCTCGGTTCCGTCCCTTGTACGGGGATCCCGGGCGGGTGCCGGGCGGGTCGAGGGCGGGTCCCGGGCGTGCTCCCGGCGTGCTCCGGGTGAGCCCCACGGGCGTCTTACAGCCGGTTTACGGCCGAAACGGGCAGGATGGACGACGCACCACACGCCTGCCCTGAAGGGCACTGAGGAAGGAAACGACGTGCGCGTACTCGTCGTCGAGGACGAGCAGCTGCTCGCCGATGCGGTTGCCACCGGACTTCGCCGGGAGGCCATGGCCGTGGACGTCGTGTACGACGGCGCCGCCGCCCTGGAGCGCGTCGGAGTGAACGACTACGACGTGGTCGTGCTCGACCGGGACCTCCCGCTCGTGCACGGTGACGACGTCTGCCGGAAGATCGTCGAGCTCGGCATGCCCACCCGGGTGCTCATGCTGACGGCGTCCGGCGACGTGAGCGACCGGGTCGAGGGCCTGGAGCTCGGGGCGGACGACTACCTGCCCAAGCCCTTCGCGTTCACGGAGCTGACCGCGCGGGTACGAGCCCTCGGGCGCCGCACCACCGTCGCCCTGCCTCCCGTACTGGAGCGCGCCGGGATCAAGCTGGACCCGAACCGGCGCGAGGTCTTCCGCGAGGGCAAGGAGGTGCAGCTGGCGCCGAAGGAGTTCGCGGTGCTGGAGGTCCTCATGCGCAGCGAGGGCACCGTCGTGTCCGCCGAGCAGCTCCTGGAGAAGGCGTGGGACGAGAACACCGACCCGTTCACCAACGTGGTGCGCGTGACGGTGATGACCCTGCGGCGCAAGCTCGGGGAGCCCCCGGTCATCGTGACCGTCCCCGGTTCCGGCTACCGGATCTGACGCGGGTGGCAGCGACCCCGGCGCCACCGGCGGCGCCACCGAAACCGAACTGGGACCCCGGCCAGCCCGAGGGTCCTTTCCCTTGGCTGCGGCCGACGATCCGGATACGTCTGACGCTGCTGTACGGCGGGATGTTCCTGATCGCCGGCATCCTGCTGCTGTCGATCATCTACCTCCTGGCGGCCCAGGCGCTGCGCGAGGGCAATGCGCTCCCGTTCAAGATCGTGGGCGGCTCCGACATCCAGGTCACCAGCAACTGCCCGGGTGTGGGCGCTTCGGGCCAGACGCACGACCAGTTCAACGCCGCGATCGCCCAGTGCGTCCTGGAGCAGCGCAAGCACGCCCTGGACGATCTGCTGAGCCGGTCGCTGATGGCCCTCATGGGCCTGAGCATCATCGCCTTCGCCTTCGGCTACGCGATGGCCGGACGGGTGCTCTCGCCGCTGGGCAAGATCACCCGGACCGCCCGCCGGGTGGTCGGCTCCGACCTGACCCGGCGGATCGAGCTGGACGGGCCGGACGACGAGCTCAAGGAGCTCGCCGACACCTTCGACGAGATGCTCGACCGCCTCGAGCGGGCCTTCACGGCCCAGCAGAGGTTCGTGGCCAACGCCTCGCACGAGCTGCGGACCCCGCTGGCCATCAACCGGACGCTGCTGGAGGTGCACCTCTCCGACCCAGGGGCCCCGGTGGAGCTCCAGCAGCTCGGCAAGACCCTGCTCGCCACCAACGAGCGCAGCGAGCAGCTGGTCGAGGGTCTGCTGCTGCTGGCCCGCAGCGACAACCAGATCATCGAGCGCAAGCCCGTGGACCTGGCGGAGGTGGCCTCGCGCGCCATCGACCAGGCGCGCGGGGAGGCACACGCCAAGGGCGTGGAGATCCGCGGCGAGCGCGCGCTGGCCGTCGTCCAGGGCAACGGCGTGCTGCTGGAGCGGATCGCGCTCAACCTGGTGCAGAACGCCGTCCGGTACAACATCCCGGAGGGCGGCTGGGTGGAGGTCACCACCGAGGCCGTGCACGGTCAGGCGGTGCTGTTGGTATCGAACACGGGTCCCGTGGTTCCCGCGTACGAGGTGGACAACCTCTTCGAGCCCTTCAGACGGCTGCGTACCGAGCGCACGGGCAGCGACAAGGGTGTCGGGCTCGGCCTCTCCATCGCGCGCTCCGTGGCGCGCGCACACGGCGGCAGGATCCAGGCGATCCCGCGCGAGGGCGGTGGCCTCGTGATGCGCGTCACTCTACCCTTGTGACCCCGGCCACCCCGTGTTCGCTGTTGGCTGAATGCTTGGGATGTGAAGACAGTGACTTCTGTGCGATCGATCACAGTGTCGAGTGTCGGACCATAAGCATTCAGTGACCTTGGGGGGGCCTAAAAGCCCGGGAAGTCCGGGTTTCCGGCCCCCCTAACGGCGGGAAATACATGGGGTGGCGTTTGTGCAAGACGGCCCCCGGACCGTGTACGGTCCCGGTCGTCATCCCAGCCAATCGCTCCTTCTGATGTGCGGCTGGGTGTCGATTGAGTAACAGACCTTGATGTGAGGCAAAATCTCCGCCTCGGGTCGGGCACAAGTCCGGCCTCTCGCGCGTTACGTGCGCTGAGACACCCGCTAAATCCCAGAGGGGGAGAGCGAACTATGGCAACGGACTACGACACCCCGCGCAAGACCGACGACGACGTAGACAACGACAGCATCGAAGAGCTGAAGGCTCGACGGAACGAGAAGTCGTCCTCGAACGTCGACCTGGACGAAATCGACAATGCGGAAGGCCTCGACCTGCCCGGCGCGGACCTCTCCAACGAGGAACTCGCCGTCCGGGTCCTGCCCAAGCAGGCCGACGAGTTCACCTGCACGAGCTGCTTCCTGGTGCACCACCGCAGCCAGCTGGCACGCGAGAAGAACGGTCAGCCGATCTGTCGCGAATGCGACTGAGAGGCTTCGGCCGTGACTGGCTCGACACCATTTCGGAAGCGGCGCTTCCGAAAGTCTGGTGATCCGGCGGAGACGCAGGAGGGAACCAAGGGCCTGGAAACGGGCCCTGGAGCCCCCGGCGTACCCGCCGTGCTCCCCGACACCGCCGAGGCGGTGCCGTCGGCCTCCGAGGCCGACGAGGGGTCCCGGTCCCGCACCGGGGTCCGTCGGCTGCAAGCCGTCAAGAACGGTGTGCGCAAGGGCGGCGAAAGTGCCAGGGCCGCCGCCCTTTACCTCACCGACCGAGTCATCGAGAACGCACCGCGCGTTCCGGTTCGGGACCTCGCGACCCTGCGCGCGCAGTTCCCGGGCCTCGGGCCCGAACAGCTCGCCGACAAGCTGATCGCGGGCGCCGCCAACGCGACGTCCACCGTCGGCGCCGGGATCGGTGCGGCAGCCATGCTGCCGGTGCCGCCCGCCATGCCGGCCGAGCTGGCCGCCGAGGTCACCGGGGTCGCCGCGATCGAGCTCAAGCTCATCGCCGAACTCCACGAGGTCTACGGCCTGCGGCCGCCCGGCAACCTCAAAGAGCGCAGCTTCGCCTACCTCGTGTCGTGGACCGAGGAGCGCGGCATCGACCTGACCAAGCCGACCACGCTGAACGCGGCGCTGGGCGGTCAGATGAAGCGCGAACTGCGCCAGCAGATCACCAAGCGGATGTTCCGCAACCTGCCGAACCTGATGCCGTTCATGGTCGGCGCGGCTGTCGGAGCGGTCATGAACCGCCGGGACACCCGCAAACTCGCCGAGAAGGTCCGTGCGGACCTGCGGGCCCGTGCCGTGCCGTGGGACGCCTTGCCGCAGCTCCCGCGCCTTGAGCGGCCCACCGAGGCCCTTCCCGAGGCAGCCAGGGCCGCCATCGAGGGCCACCCCTTCGACCCGCGCGGCTGAGCGCCGCCTCCGGGGCCCCACCGGAGCCGCGCGCAGCGGTCGGGCTCAGGCCTTCGCCGTGTCCTGCGCCGCCTTGTCCCCGGCGGTCTTCTCCTGCGCCGCGCGGATGGCCGCCACCAGGGCCCGGGGCTCGCGGGTGGAGACGTAGACGTACGGGGTCGGGTCCGCGGGATCGGTGACCTCGACGCGGACCGCCGTGCGCACGTAGCTGCGCATCAGCATGAAGGCACGCATGTCGGCCTTGTAGGTCCGCCAGGCGCGGGCCTCCTCCGGCTCCAGGACCTCCGGGTCGCCCAGGGCCGTCACCGGGATCCGGGCCTCCCCGACCGCCAGCGCTCCGCCCACCACGCGCACCCGCTGGGATCCGTACGAGCTCACCAGCAGCCCCGTCAGCGCGGTGCCCCCGACCAGTCCGGCCAGCAGCGGCATGGTGCCCAGCGGCAGCAGCATCAGACCGCACGCGATACCGGTGAGTACGGCGATGGCCCACCAGGAGCGGGGGGCGGTCAGGCGTTCGTCGTGGTGCGCGGGGGAGAGCTGCATGGGGCCAAGCCTCCCACGAGGCGACCGGTGGACAGCCGCGCGGGTAAGGTCTGCGGCTGTGAGTGGACGAAACACAGCGTTGACGCCCCCGGCCGATGCCGCCGAGCCGGTGCGGCACCCCGATGCCCCGCCCCCCGGCGAGCTCCTCGGTGCCCACTACGAGCACTGCTTCGGCTGCGGCGACGGACAGCCCCACGGGCTCCACCTGGCGGCCCGCGCCGGCGAGGGCGTGCGCGTCAGCGCCGAGTTCACCGTCAAGCCCGCCCACCAGGGCGCGCCCGGTCTCGCCCACGGCGGCGTCCTCGCCACCGCGCTCGACGAGACCCTGGGCTCCCTGAACTGGCTGCTGCGCGTCATCGCCGTCACCGGCCGGCTGGAGACGGACTTCGTCCTGCCCGTGCCGGTCGGCACCGTGCTGTACCTGGAGGCCGAGGTCACCGCCGTCGCCGGCCGGAAGATCTACTCCCGCGCCGTCGGCCGAATAGGCGGTCCGCAGGGACCCGTCGCGCTGCGCGCCGAAGCCCTCTTCATCGAGGTGAAGGTCGACCACTTCACCGACAACGGACGGCCCGAGGAGATCCGGGCGGCGATGGCCGACCCGGACCAGGTCAGGCGCGCACGCGCCTTCGAGGTGAACCCCTGATGTCTGAGAACAACACTCCCCGTGAAAGCGTCGACGTGCTGATCCGGCGCGTGGACCCGGAGGTCCCGATCCCCGCCTACGGGCACCCCGGCGACGCCGGCTGCGATCTGGTCACCACCGAGGCCGCCGAACTGGAGCCGGGCGAGCGGGCCGTACTGCCGACCGGGGTCTCCATCGCGCTGCCCGACGGCTACGCGGCGTTCGTGCACCCGCGCTCGGGCCTGGCCGCCCGCTGCGGGCTCGCGCTCGTGAATGCCCCGGGGACGGTGGATGCCGGGTACCGTGGGGAGATCAAGGTGATCGTGGTCAATCTCGACCCGCGCGAGAGCGTCAGGTTCGAGCGTTTCGACCGCATTGCCCAGCTGGTTGTCCAGCGGGTCGAGAAGGTGCGCTTCCACGAGGTGGCGGATCTTCCGGACTCGGCGCGGGCCGAGGGGGGTTTCGGCTCCACCGGAGGTCATGCGGCCGTGGCCGGATCCGGCGCTGGTCAGCAGGGTGGGAATGGCTACGCTTCGGTCGTATCCGACCGGGAAGGACAGTGACGTGTTCGGACGTCGCAAGAAGAACGACTCCGTCAAGGACGGCGGCGCGGCCGAGCAGGTCGTCGACGGCGTCGGCGCCGATGAGCAGGACGGTGCGCAGGAGACCGACGCGGCAGCGCCGCGCCGGCTGAACCTGCCGCCGGCTCCGCGCCCCGACGGACCGTGGGACGTATCGGAAGTGCCCGGCAACCCCGAGGACGGCCGCGTCGACCTCGGCGGCATCCTCGTACCGGGTGTCGAGGGCATGGAGCTGCGCGTCGAGGTCGCCGGTGACGCGATCGTCGCCGCGACCGTGGTGCTCGGCGACAGTGCCGTACAGCTGCAGGCCTTCGCCGCGCCGCGCAAGGAAGGCATCTGGGGCGAGGTCCGCGAGGAGATCGCCGAGGGCATCACCAAGCAGGGCGGCATCATCGACGAGGTCGAGGGTCCGCTGGGCTGGGAGCTGCGCGCGCAGGTGCCCGTACCGCTGCCGGACGGGCAGACCGGCGCCCAGCTGGTCCGCTTCGTCGGCGTGGACGGCCCGCGCTGGTTCCTGCGCGGTGTCATCTCCGGCCAGGGCGCGGTGCGTCCCGAGTCGGCGGGTGTGCTGGAGCGGATCTTCCTGGACACCGTCGTGGTCCGCGGCGAGGGCCCGATGGCCCCGCGCGACCCGATCGTCCTGAAGCTGCCGAACGACGCGCAGATGGTGCCGGACGGCGTGCAGACCGAGGAGCAGGAAGGCTCCCGCTTCGGCGGTGGCATGGGCCAGCTGGAGCGCGGCCCGGAGATCACCGAGGTTCGCTGATCTCCTCGGCCCGCCGTGTGCGGGCGACTGTTTCCGGCCGTGGGCCGTACTCCTTCGGGGGTACGGCCCACGGCCGTGTCCGGGGTCGCCTCCGGGGTCGTGTCCGGGTCCGGGGCGCGCTGCCGGGCTCCGGCGTGTCCCGCCCTGTCCCGCCGACAACGGTGTCAGGGATCCGTCAGGGATCTGCCGGTACGCCCCCATCGGCGCGTGATCGGGGCGAACGTCCCGGAGAATGAGCGCATGGGACGCGGCAAGCTAAGGATCTATCTCGGCTCGGCACCCGGTGTGGGCAAGACGTACGCCATGCTCTCCGAGGGCCACCGCCGGGTGGAGCGCGGCTCCGACTGCGTCGTCGGCTTCGTTGAGCACCACGGGCGGCCGCGCACGGAAGTGATGCTGCACGGCCTGGAACAGGTGGAGCGCAAGGAGCTGTCCTACCGGGGCGCCGCCTTCACCGAGATGGACGTGGACGCGGTCCTCGCGCGCAAACCGGCCCTGGCCCTGGTGGACGAGCTGGCGCACACCAATGTGCCCGGTTCGCGCAATGCCAAGCGGTGGCAGGACGTGGAGGAGCTGCTGCGGGCCGGGATCGACGTGGTCACGACGGTGAACATCCAGCACCTGGAGTCCCTGGGCGACGTGGTCGAGTCGATCACGGGGGTGCGCCAGCGCGAGACCGTCCCGGACGAGGTGGTGCGCCGGGCCGACCAGATCGAGCTGGTCGACATGTCCCCGCAGGCCCTGCGCCGCCGCATGGCCCACGGCAACATCTACAAGTCCGACAAGGTCGACGCGGCCCTGTCCAACTACTTCCGGCCCGGCAACCTGACCGCCCTGCGCGAGCTCGCGCTGCTCTGGGTCGCGGACCGGGCCGACGAGTACCTCCAGCAGTACCGGGGCGAGCACAACATCCGCTCCACCTGGCAGGCGCGCGAGCGGATCGTGGTCGGCCTGACCGGCGGCCCCGAGGGCCGGACCCTGATCCGGCGCGCCTCCCGGGTGGCGGCGAAGGGATCCGGCAGCGAGATCCTGGCCGTCTACATCGCACGCAGCGACGGGCTGACCGCCGCCTCGCCCAAGGAGCTCGCGATCCAGCGGACGCTGGTCGAGGACCTCGGCGGAACGTTTCACCATGTGATCGGCGACAACGTCCCCGACGCCCTCCTCGAATTCGCCCGCGGGGTCAACGCCACCCAGATCGTGCTCGGCTCCAGCCGGCGCCACCCCTGGCAGTACATCTTCGGCGCCGGTGTCGGCGCCACCGTGGCCCGCGACTCCGGGCCCGACCTCGACGTGCACATCGTCACCCACGAGGAGGTCGCCAAGGGCCGCGGCCTGCCCGTGGTCCGCTCGGCGGCCCGGCTCGGACGGCCCAGGATCGTGGCCGGCTGGGTGGCGGGGGTGGTGCTGCCGCTGCTGCTCGCGGCGCTGCTCACGCACATCGACAGCGACCCCGGTCTCGCCAACGAGATGCTGCTCTTCCTGGCCCTGACCGTGGCCTCCGCGCTGCTGGGCGGGCTCTACCCGGCGCTGGCCTCCGCGGCTCTCGGCTCCCTGCTGCTGAACTACTACTTCGCCCCGCCCATCCACCGGTTCACCGTCTCGGACCCCAAGAACATCGTCGCCATCGCGGTCTTCTTCGGCGTGGCCGGCTCCGTGGCCTCCGTCGTGGACGCGGCGGCCCGCCGGACCCACCAGGCCGCCCGGCTGCGCGCCGAGTCCGAGATCCTCTCCTTCCTGGCGGGCAGCGTGCTGCGCGGCGAGACCACCCTGGACGCACTGCTGGAGCGGGTGCGCGAGACCTTCGCCATGGAGTCGGTGGCCCTGCTGGAGCGCGAGAGCGACGTCGAACCCTGGCAGCCGGCCAGCAGCGTCGGCCCGAGCCCGGTCACCCGGCCCGAGGACGCCGATGTCGACATGCCGATCGGCGACCACATGGCGCTGGCCCTGTCCGGCCGGGTGCTGCCCGCCGAGGACCGCCGGGTGCTCGGCGCCTTCGCCGCCCAGGCCGCCGTCGTACTCGATCGCCAGCGCCTGGTCGGGGAGGCCGAGGAGGCCCGCCGGATGGCGGAGGGCAACCGGATCCGGACCGCGCTGCTCGCCGCCGTCAGCCATGACCTGCGTACCCCGCTGGCCTCCATCAAGGCCTCCGTCAGCTCCCTGCGCTCCGACGACGTGGAATGGTCCGAGGAGGACCGGGCGGAGCTCCTCCAGGGCATCGAGGAGGGCGCCGACCGCCTCGACCACCTGGTGGGGAACCTCCTGGACATGTCGAGGCTCCAGACCGGCACCGTCACCCCGCTGATCCGCGAGATCGACCTCGACGAGGTGGTCCCGATGGCGCTGGGCGGCGTACCCGAGGACAGCGTCCTGCTGGACATCCCGGAGACCCTGCCGATGGTGGCGGTGGACCCCGGGCTGCTGGAGCGGACCGTGGCCAACGTGGTCGAGAACGCGGTCAAGTACAGCCCGGCCGGGGAGCAGGTGCTGGTGGCGGCCAGCTTCCTGGGCGACCGGGTCGAGGTACGGGTCGTCGACCGCGGGCCGGGCGTGCCCGACGAGGCCAAGGACCGGATCTTCGCCCCCTTCCAGCGGCACGGGGACGCCCCGCGCGGAGCCGGGGTCGGGCTCGGCCTGGCGGTCGCACGCGGCTTCGCCGAGGCCATGGGCGGCACCCTGGCCGCCGAGGACACCCCCGGCGGCGGGCTGACCATGGTCCTCACCCTGAAGGCAGCGGCCGGGAGACGGCCGCAGATCCACGTCAGCGTGGACGGCGAGGGGCGCAGCGCGCCGCAGGAGCCCGGGGGACCGGAGGCGGACCGCGCGCCCGGCCCCGTAGATTTCGATCTTGATCCGATACGACAGAAGGCAGGACCTCAATGACCCGGGTGCTCGTGGTGGACGACGAACCCCAGATCGTCCGAGCCCTCGTGATCAACTTGAAGGCGCGCAAGTACGAGGTCGACGCGGCCGCCGACGGGGCCGGAGCCCTGGAACTGGCGGCCGCCCGCCACCCCGACGTGGTCGTCCTGGACCTGGGCCTGCCCGACATGGACGGGGTCGATGTGATCAAGGGGCTGCGCGGCTGGACCCGCGTCCCGATCCTGGTCCTCTCCGCCCGGCACAGCTCCGACGAGAAGGTCGAGGCCCTGGACGCCGGCGCCGACGACTACGTCACCAAGCCCTTCGGCATGGACGAGCTGCTGGCCAGGCTGCGCGCCGCGGTCCGCAGGGCCGAACCCTCCGCCGGGTCCGGCGAGGACGAGGTCATCGTCGAGACCGAGAACTTCACGGTGGACCTCGCGGCGAAGAAGGCGGTGCGCGAGGGGCGCGACGTGCGCCTGACGCCCACCGAGTGGCACCTGCTGGAGGTCCTGGTCCGCAACGGCGGCAAGCTGGTCAGCCAGAAGCAGCTGCTCCAGGAGGTCTGGGGGCCCTCGTACGGGACCGAGACCAACTACCTGCGGGTCTACATGGCGCAGCTGCGGCGCAAGCTGGAGGCGGACCCCTCGCACCCGATCCACTTCATCACCGAACCGGGCATGGGATACCGCTTCGAGAGGTAGTGGCCGCGCCGGTACGCTTCCTGTATGAGTGCTGAACCGCGTCCCGAGAAGCCCGCCAAGCCGGCGAAACCCGCCAGGCCGGCGGGCCGGTTCCGCCGGATGATAGAGCGGCTGTCCACCTCGCAGGAGGAGCTGCATTCGGCGGAGCTGCAGGAGGACGCAGAAGCCGCGGGGTGCACGCGGATCTGCGACTGCCACGACCGCCAGATAGTCAAGGTGACCGGGACCCTGCGGACCGTCACCCTGCGGCCGCGCGCGGGCGTCCCCGCGCTGGAGGCCGAGCTCTTCGACGGCTCGGCCGCGCTGGACGTCGTATGGCTCGGGCGTCGCTCGATCGTGGGAATCGAACCCGGCCGTCGCATGATCGCCTCCGGGCGGATCTCGATGAGCCACGGCCGTCGGGTGCTCTTCAACCCGAAGTACGAACTCCGACCTCTCGGACAGGAGCACTGACGGTGACGTCACTCGACAAACCGGCCACCCCCCAGGTGGATCCGTCCGCGGATCCGTCCGCCGACCAGAAGGCCGTGACCCAGGCGGCGCTCTTCGATGCCTTCGGCGGGATCCGGGGCACCGTGGAGACCATGCTCCCCGGGCTGCTCTTCGTCATGATCTACACGATCAACAAGGACGTGAAGAGCTCCGCCATCGCGGCGGGCGCGGTCGCGGTCCTGCTGGTGATCGTGCGGCTGCTGCGCAAGGACACGGTGAAGCACGCCTTCAGCGGGGTCTTCGGCGTGGGCGTGGGCGTGGCCTTCGCCCTGTTCACGGGCAGCGCGAAGGGCTTCTACCTGCCCGGCATGATCTACGGCGCCGGACTGGGCGTGGCCTTCACGCTCTCCGCGCTGGTGGGCTTCCCGCTGCTGGGGGTGATCCTGGGGCCGGTCTTCAAGGAGAACCTCTCCTGGCGCACCCGCAACCCCGGTCGCAAGAAGGCGTACACCAAGGCCAGCCTGGCCTGGGGGCTCATCTTCCTCGCCAAGTACGCGATCCTCTTCCCGCTGTACTGGTGGGGCGACGCGACGCAGCTGGGCTGGGTGCTGATCGCGCTGAAGCTGCCGCCGATGGTGCTGGCCGTGTACTTCACCTGGGTCTTCCTGGCGAAGGCGCCGCCGCCGATCGACGTGATCGCGGAGTGGGAGGCGGAGGAAGCGGCGGAGAAGGCCGCGAAGGCCGCGAAGGGTCAGGCCTGACCCGTACGCCGCTGCGTGCGCGTGCGGGGGCTGCGACCGGTGGGGCGGGCTGCGCCCGGGCTCCTGGGGCTCCGCCCCAGACCCCGCGCCTCAAACGCCGGCGGGGCTGGATTTTGGCCGGCGCCGGATTGGACCAGCGGGGGAAACGTGCGAAGGGGCGGCTGACCGTGATGGTCAGCCGCCCCTTCGGCCGTTCAGCGGGACCGCAGGTCAGTCGGCCGCCTGCAGGAGGTCCTCCAGCTGCTCCTCGCGGGCCTGGGCGGCCACGAAGAGGAGCTCGTCGCCCGGCTCGAGGGTTTCCTCGCCGTGCGGGGTCAGGACGCGGTTGCCGCGGATGATCGTGACCAGCGAGGTGTCCTCGGGCCAGGTGATCTCGCTGATCTGCTTGCCGGCGACCTGGGAGTCGGCGGGCAGGGTCAGCTCGACCAGGTTGGCGTCGCCGTGGCTGAAGCGCAGCAGCCGGACCAGGTCGCCGACGCTGACGGCTTCCTCGACCAGCGCCGACATCAGGCGCGGGGTGGAGACGGCGACGTCCACGCCCCAGGACTCGTTGAAGAGCCACTCGTTCTTCGGGTTGTTCACGCGGGCCACGACCCGGGGAACCCCGTACTCGGTCTTGGCCAGCAGCGAGACGACCAGGTTGACCTTGTCGTCACCCGTGGCGGCGATGACCACGTTGCAGCGCTGCAGCGCGGCCTCGTCCAGCGAGGTGATCTCGCAGGCGTCGGCCAGCAGCCACTCGGCCTGCGGCACCCGCTCCACCGAGATGGCGGTCGGCGCCTTGTCGACGAGGAGCACCTCGTGGCCGTTCTCCAGCAGCTCACCCGCGATGGAGCGGCCCACCGCGCCCGCTCCGGCGATCGCGACCCTCATGCGTGCGTCTCCTCAGGTCCCTCGGCGAAGGAAGCCTCCACCTTGTCGATCTCGTCCGTGCGCATCATCACGTGGACGAGGTCGCCCTCCTGCAGGACCGTCGCCGAAGTCGGCAGCATGGCCTCGCCCAGTCGGGTGAGGAAGGCCACGCGGACGCCGGTCTCCTCCTGCAGCTGGCTGACCTTGTGGCCGATCCAGGCGGTGGAGGTGTGCACCTCGGCGAGCTGGACACCGCCGCTCGGGTCGCGCCACAGCGGCTCCGCGCCGGACGGCAGCAGCCGCCGGAGCATCTGGTCGGCGGTCCACCGCACGGTGGCGACGGTGGGGATGCCGAGCCGCTGGTAGACCTCGGCGCGCTTGGGGTCGTAGATGCGGGCGGCGACGTTCTCGACGCCGAACATCTCCCGGGCCACGCGCGCGGCGATGATGTTGGAATTGTCACCGCTGCTGACCGCGGCGAAGGCGCCCGCCTCCTCGATGCCGGCCTCGCGCAGGGTGTCCTGGTCGAAGCCGACCCCGGTGACGCGGCGGCCGCCGAAGGAAGCCCCCAGCCGGCGGAATGCGGTGGGGTCCTGGTCGATGACCGCGACCGTATGCCCCTGCTGTTCCAGGGTCTGCGCGAGGGCGGAGCCCACTCTTCCGCAGCCCATAATGACGATGTGCACGGCCGTCCTTCCGGCTGTCAGCGGCTCGCTGGTTTCCAGCCTCTTTGCTGCTCTGGCTTAACAGGGTCTCAGACCATGGCCCAAGCTACACACGGGCGGTCACCAGTGTGGCCGTTTGCGCTGGACGCTGCGTCTCTTTGCCCTGGATGTGGGGGGACTTCGTGGCGGATAGGGGTGGGGGGTTCGTCAGTCTGATTTCGAACGCTTACGATCCTCTGCGTGTCCAAACTGACCGACGTGCCCAAACGGATCCTGATCGGCAGGGCGCTACGCAGCGACCGCCTCGGAGAAACGCTCCTCCCCAAGCGGATCGCCCTTCCCGTCTTCGCCTCAGACCCGCTCTCCTCAGTGGCGTACGCCCCTGGCGAGGTCCTGCTGGTCCTGTCGGTCGCGGGCGTGTCGGCGTACCACTTCAGCCCCTGGATCGCCGTCGCGGTGGTCGTGCTGATGTTCACGGTGGTGGCCTCCTACCGGCAGAACGTCCACGCCTACCCGAGCGGCGGCGGTGACTACGAGGTCGCCAACACCAACCTCGGCCCCAAGGCCGGTCTCACCGTCGCGAGCGCCCTGCTCGTCGACTACGTGCTGACCGTCGCCGTATCGATCGCCTCCGGCGTCGAAAACCTCGGATCCGCCATCCCCTTCGTCGTCGAGCACAAAGTGCTGTGCGCGATCGGGATGATCTTGATGCTCACGCTGTTGAATCTGCGCGGCATGAAGGAATCCGGGCGGCTCTTCGCCATTCCGACCTATGTCTTCGTCGTCGGCGTATTCCTCATGATCGCGTGGGGAGCCTGGCGGGGCCTGGTCCTCGACCAGACCATGAAGGCCCCCACGGCCGATTTCGAGATCAAGGCCGAACATCAGGGACTGGCCGGGTTCGCCCTGGTCTTCCTGCTGCTTCGGGCCTTCTCCTCCGGCTGCGCCGCCCTGACCGGCGTCGAGGCGATCAGCAACGGCGTACCCGCCTTCCGCAAGCCCAAGAGCAAGAACGCCGCGACCACCCTGGCCCTCATGGGCGGCCTGGCCGTGACGATGTTCTGCGGCATCATCGCGCTGGCCATGGCCACCAACGTGCGGATGGCCGAGAAGCCCGCCACCGACCTGCTCCACAACGGCGCCGAGGTCGGCTCGGGCTACGTCCAGAACCCGGTGATCTCCCAGGTCGCCGAGGCCGTCTTCGGCAACGGCAGCTTCATGTTCATCGTGCTCGCCGCCGCCACCGCGCTCGTACTGTTCCTGGCCGCGAACACGGCGTACAACGGCTTCCCGCTCCTCGGCTCGATCCTCGCCCAGGACCGGTACCTGCCCCGGCAGCTGCACACCCGCGGCGACCGGCTCGCCTTCTCCAACGGCATCGTGCTGCTGGCGGGCGCCGCGATCCTGCTGGTCTGGATCTACGGCGCCGACTCGACCAAGCTGATCCAGCTCTACATCGTCGGCGTCTTCGTCTCCTTCACCCTGAGCCAGACCGGCATGGTCCGGCACTGGAACCGCCACCTGCGCAGCGAGACGGACCCGGCGGCCCGCCGCAAGATGTTCCGCTCCCGCGCGATCAACGCCTTCGGCGCGTTCTTCACCGGCCTGGTGCTGGTCGTGGTCCTGGCGACCAAGTTCACCCACGGCGCCTGGGTCGCCCTGCTCGGCATGGTGATCTTCTACGCGACGATGACCGCGATCCGGAAGCACTACGACCGGGTCTCCGCCGAGATCGCCGCCGCCGAGGGGCCCTCCGACGACAGCATCCGCCCGTCGCGGGTCCACTCCATCGTCCTGGTCTCCAAGGTCCACAAGCCCACCCTGCGCGCCCTGGCCTTCGCCAAGCTGACCCGCTCCGACGCCCTCGAAGCGCTCAGCATCAGCGTCGACCCGGCCGAGACCAAGGCCCTGCGCGAGGAGTGGGAGCGGCGCGGGATCAACGTCCCGCTGAAGATCCTCGACTCCCCGTACCGGGAGATCACCCGCCCGGTCGTGGAGTACGTGAAGGGCCTGCGCAGCGAGAACCCGCGCGACGCCGTCAGCGTGTACATCCCCGAGTACGTCGTCGGGCGCTGGTACGAGCACCTCCTGCACAACCAGAGCGCACTGCGGCTCAAGGGCCGGCTCCTCTTCACCCCCGGCGTCATGGTCACCTCGGTGCCCTACCAGCTGGAGTCCTCGGAGCTCGCGAAGAAGCGGGCCAAGAAGCGGGCCGAGTGGAACGCGCCGGGTGCGGTGCGCCGCGGCCCGGTCGACAGCCCGCGCCCGAAGGACCCGGCGGCGAAGTAGCGCCTGCGCCCCGGGCCCCGTAACGAGTGGTGAACGGCCGGACGAGATCCACGTAAACTGGTGGGTCGGTCGTCCGGCCGTTCCCTTTCGTCTGATCCACATCCATCCTTATCCATCCTTGGAGCCTCCCCACCATGACGACCGAGCAGAACGAGAAGCAGTCATTGGTCGGGGAGGAGTACGAGGTCGAGGTCGGCCCCGTCGCGCACGGAGGCCACTGCATCGCCCGCACCGCCGAGGGCCGCGTCCTGTTCGTCCGGCACACCCTGCCCGGCGAGAAGGTCATCGCGCGCGTGACGGAGGGCGACGCCGACTCCCGCTTCCTGCGCGCCGACGCCATCACCGTCCTGGACCCCTCCAAGGACCGCGTCGAGGCCCCGTGCAAGTACGCCGGCCCCGGCAAGTGCGGCGGCTGCGACTGGCAGCACGCCAAGCCCGGCGCCCAGCGCCGGCTCAAGGGCGAAGTCATCGCCGAGCAGCTGCTGCGCCTCGCCGGGCTCACCCCCGAGCAGGCCGGCTGGGACGGCACCGTCATGCCGGCCGAGGGCGACAAGGTGCCCGCCGGCCAGGTCCCGCAGTGGCGCACCCGCGTGCAGTTCGCCATCGACGAGGACGGCAACGCGGGCCTGCGCAAGCACCGCTCCCACGACATCGAACTGATCGACCACTGCATGATCGCGGCCCCGGGCGTCAGCGAGCTCGGCATCGAGCAGCAGGACTGGCCCCAGATGGAGACCGTCGAGGCCATCGCCGCCACCGGCTCGGGCGACCGCCAGGTCGTCCTCACCCCGCGCCCCGGCGGCCGCCTGCCCCTGGTCGAACTGGACAAGCCGGTCTCCGTCCTCCGCGTCGAGGAGAAGGACGGCGGGGTCCACCGCGTCCACGGCCGCCCCTTCGTCCGCGAGCGCGCCGACGGCCGTACCTACCGCGTCGGCATGGGCGGCTTCTGGCAGGTCCACCCCCAGGCCGCCGACACCCTGATCAAGGCCGTCATGCAGGGCCTGATGCCGCGCAAGGGCGAGATGGCCCTCGACCTCTACTGCGGCGTCGGCATCTTCGCCGGCGCCCTCGCGGAACGCCTCGGCGACACCGGCGCGGTCCTGGGCATCGAGTCCACGAAGCGCGCGGTCGAGGACGCCCGGCACAACCTGACCGACTTCCCCCGCGTCCGCATCGAGCAGGGCAAGGTCGAGGCGATCCTCCCCAAGACCGGCATCACGGAATGCGACCTGGTCGTCCTGGACCCGCCCCGCGCGGGCGCCGGCAAGCAGACGGTCCGCCAGGTCGCCGCCCTCACCCCCCGCCGCATCGCCTACGTCGCCTGCGACCCGGCAGCCCTGGCCCGCGACCTCGGCTACTTCAAGGAGGCGGGCTACAAGCCCCGCACCCTGCGCGCCTTCGACCTCTTCCCGATGACCCATCATGTCGAGTGTGTCGCGATCCTTGAGCCCGTCGGAAAGGGCCTCTGACCTGCAGGTTAGGGCAGTGTGTGTTATGTGCACTGTGGGCGTTGTGGGCGATATCTTGACGCAGATTTGACGCTCGTGACGCACGTTTGACGCACGCCGTCGGCGATCTCTGATGAGCCGTCAGGCGCGGAAGGGGGCCTCCCGCAGCAGATTGTGATCTTGCTGCGGGAGGCCCCCTTTCCGATAGTCGGCGACCGAGTCGGTCGGCGTCAGACCTGCGATCCACCTTCTCCTCTCCGGTTACGCTCTGTGATAGTCCGAGGGGGCTCGCGACTAGTAGCCGGGACCGTAGGGGTTCCATCCGTGCAGGAACGGCTGCAGGTCGCTGGCGCGAGGTTCGGGAATGTCGGGCAGGCGGAGCGTCCCGTTGAGTGGGTTCAGGCGCTCCACGTGGTCGATGGCCCAGGCGATCCATGCCTCGGCTCCGTCCCTCTCCGGTCCGGTCGCCAAGGTCTCTGCGTGGAGGCGCAGGGCGTCGACGTACTCGGCCAGGCCCGCTGCACGGCGCCATGCTTGTTCCTGCGCTTCGAGGTGCTGGACTCGGGCTGCCTCGGCGAAGTCGATCTTTGCTCGTTGCATCGCGGCTTCCCATTGCAGCCGCTTTTCCCGTGCCGCCTCCAGGTCGGCCAGGCGTTTGCGTTCGGCTGCCTCGCCTCGAAGTCCTACTTCCTGCACGATTTCGGCGAGCTGATCCTCAAGGGGGCGTGAAGTCGTATCGGCCCATTCCCCGGCCCTGTGTGGCAGCCCGCCACTGACACAGAATCTCAGGCGCTCAGCGGGGGAGTGGTCGTACCGAGGAATCCGCACCCAGGAGTGCTTCTCGGCGTCCGAGAGCTCCTTCTTCGTGGGGATGTGGTCGGTCCGGTCCTGTTCTTGCAGGATGAGGAAATCGCATCGCTGGCCCTGGGCTGTGATGGTGAAGTGGGGAGGGCCGTTTCGTCGGCGGTGTGGGGCGGGTGCACTCTCGGCCGTACCGAACGCGTTGGCGTATCCCAGCCTCTGTGTCGCGGTGAGCAATGCGTGGATGAGGCGGAGGGCTCTGCTCTGCACGGCTTTGGTCAGCGCCATGGGCTGGGGGTGCGCCTGCAGAGCTCTGACCACGGGGTGTGGAGTGGGGAGCCGTGCCGGTACGGGGACGGGTGGCAGTACGGCCAATCGCCATGCGGGGGTGTCGACGAGCCGGATTTCATATCCGTCGCGGCACCAGCCGGCGTGCAGTTGCTTGGTTGCAGGGATCTTTCCCGACCGCCGTGCGGCGGCAACACGGATCGGCCATTTCTCGGTCTCCCGACCGCTGGCTTCGCGTTTGACGACGCGGCCGCCGGCTTCTGCGAGCTCTTCCAGGAGCTGCTCCGTGACGGTCTTGGCCTTCTTCCGCGGAAGGGAGTTCGTTCGCTGAACCGGTACGGGCGCAGCCGCCTGGCCGCTGGATTCTTTGCTCTTGGCCACGTCGGGTGGCTGGATTCCAGTCTGCGGTGCGGGAGCGGTGTCTTTGCCGCGAGGCTGTTCCGGCGGATGGGATCCGTGGTCCAGGTATTGCTGGCCGGCCTTGGTGAGGGCGACGGACCATTGCCCCTGGCGCCTGGAGACTTTGACCAGTCCGCGGCTGTGCAGGGCTTGGCAGCTGAGTTTGTGCCCGGTTCCTTCCCACACGCCGTCAGGGCAGCCTCGGGCGACCCATTGCAGCACCTGTTGCTGCCGTTCGTTGAGCTCTCGTGGCACCTGAACTCCCCACCGTGCGAATGCCTGCACGGGCATGCTCGCAGCCGCACTCCGCCTGGCGCGGGTGGAAGGGGAAGGGGGTTGGCAGGCCGGATGAAGATTCGGACAGATGTAGGCATGGCCGCCTGTGGTGGCTAGGCTCGCAGTCGTTCGTTGGTGGCCGCCGTGGACGCTTGTTGGCCGGACTATGACGGGTGCTGGCCATCCCGCGATCATCTGAGGAGGTGGCCGCCGGGCGTACGACTGCCCGTACTAGCCTGGGCCGTCCGTGCTGAGGCGTTCCCGTGTCTTGGTCAGGGGAAGGCGGGTTAGGGGTGTCGGTCCCGCTCGGCTGCGGCCAGCAGGGGATTGGCGAGTGGATCGTGTGAACGTGAGCCGCTCGTGCTTCCGGTGATGGGTGCCTGAGGGTAAGCAGGGGCGTGCAGACGCTCCGCAGACGAGGGTGTCAGTTCGAAACGAGAGCGGGTTGGTTCATGTCGGTCGTGGCGCGAGAGCAGATGGATGTCGTCGCAGGTGCGCTGGCTCCCTGCGACCTCGTGCCCCGCGAGGCGAAGCTCGCGCTTGTCGAAGCCTTCGGGACGGAAGCTGTTGTGGCCTATCGGCATGACGCGCTTGAGCGGGAGCGGCGGGCAGCCGAAGGGATGCCGCCGCTGACGCGACCTGACGTGCTGGATCTCCTCATGTCGCTGCCCCTGGGCGAGCCGGTTTCTGCCAGCTCCTTGAGCGAGAGGGAGCGGCGGGTGCTGAAGTCCCTTCCGAAAGGTGCGGCGGTCCACAGGGACGGGTCGATCACCCGTCGCGCGGCGCAGCCTGTCCACATCGACATGGCGTTCGTGCCCGGCCGCAGCTGGGAGTCGGGGATGGAGAAGGCCGAGCGATTTACTCCGTTCTGTTCTCGCGCGGTGGTGGTGGACGGCGTATTGCGGCGCAAGGATGATGCCGTGCTGCGCTCGGACTTCTACGGCATCGGCCTGCTCACGCTTCGGGGGGACTCGGTGGAAGTGGTGGTGCCGCCGCGGCCCTTCGTGCGCAGACGCCATACCGTCGCCGGCTGGAAGTTCCTGGAAGACGTCCACCGCCAGCTCCCCTGAGCATCCGGCCCGCAGCTCGCTACAGGGTGACGGGAAGTGTCGCCCATGCTTTCAGCGGCGCGGGCGCCTGGAACCCGGACCTGGGGCTGGCGCCCAGGCCGATGCGCTGGTTCTCCAGTGCGTAGCGGCCGATCGCAGCCGCACACTTGTCGCGCCACCACGATTTACGCGGGGTGCCTGGCTGGTAGCCGGCCATTTCGGTGACCCAGTCGCTCCACGTGAGGACAGTGTGATTGTCGGCCTCGCGCCGGGTTTCGCCGTCCGGCAGGAAGAAGCGATCGAGACCACGGCCGTCGCACTCCTCGCAGGAGCAGGTTGCGGGATCCACGTTCCCGTACAACCTGGAGAGGGACTCGGCGCCCTTGAAGCACATGAGCTCCGGCATCAGCACGCTCGGGTAGGTGGGGCCGGCCTTGTTGACCTGGGCCTTCTCGCCGGGCGGTATCGCGTGGCGGAGTGAACTCTGCACACCGATGCCGGCACAGAAGGCGCCGTGCGCGATCGCATCAAGCGCAGCGAGGTCGGTCCGCAGCAGCGCCATGTGCTCGACCTCGGCCAGCAGGCGGCGCAGATTGGAGGGGATGTCCTTCGTCTGCTCCAGCGGATCGAACTGGCGGCAGAGGACGAGGGCCTTCGGGTGCCGGATCTTCGTGGAGACCGCGATGAGTTGACCAATGTTCTCGCGGTTCAGCCACGTGACGTCGATCGGGAGCGTCACGACGGTGTCGGCGCGTTCGATCTTGTTGGCCTCGCGTATCACTGCCTTGAGCGTCTTGGAGTCCGCGGGCGGAATGTAGCCGGTCGGGGTCAGTGCCGCGCTCGCTCCGCGTGCCTTCTGGAAGGCCAGCGAGGTGTCCACTGAGGCGAACAGCTCGTCGGTGGGCACCATGAACGGCTCGTCCGCGGTTGCGACATAGGTGGTGTAGGGGGCGCTGTCGATCAGCAGGGTGCCTTCGTAGCCGGCCGTGCTGCGAAGGTGGAAGGCGCGCTCTTCGGCTTTGGCTCCGGTCATCACGACGCCGCTGAAGTCGTCATCGAGCGCGGGCCGCGGCCGCGGAAGATTGACGGCGTTCTCGTGGAGCAGCACCCGCCCCTGGAGGAGCGGCACGGCGGCAACGGTGTGGTCGAGCGTCTTCAGGGCGGGCGGTCGCCGCCTCGGGGAAGGGGTGTTGCTCATGAATCACCTCGCAGAAGAGTCCGGCACGTCCTTGTGGCCGGACGGAGAGGAAGTGCACAAGTAGATCTCGTGGAACTCCTCGCGACCCAGGCCAGCCAGGTGGGCGGTCTCGGTCGGACTGAGGTGGAGCTGCTGCTCAAGCCGTGTGACGGCTTGAGCGAGGTGGCGCGGATTTTCGCGCCGGATGGTGGTCGGCTCGTTGGTGCGGTAGCCGAGGGCGGACAACTCGACCACGAGCGTGCGGTATTGCCATTCGCTGATGACTCCCAAATCCATGGCCCGCCTGATGAGCGCCGCCATGGACACCCCCCACCGGGCCTTGAGGTCCAGCAGACGGGACACGTCGATGCCTGGCTTCAGCTCGGGCAGGACCGCGTCATGGGGCATGAGGAACTCGGCGGCGAACCGGTTGGCCTGGTCCTCCTGCACGCGACCCTCACCCGGCTCGCCGTGCATCACCAGATGGCCCAGCTCGTGTGCCAGGCTGAAGCGAGAACGATCCCCTGGTGCATGCGAGTTGAGCAAGATCAACGGGCACCCGCCGGGGGGCCACTGGCTCACGGCGTCGAGCTCGGTGGTGCAGAGATCCCGAACTACGACCAGAGCGCCGGCATCTTCGAGCAGGGCGACCATGTCCTCGATCGGCCCTGCGGGGACGTTCCACTCCTCACGCATCGTCTCCGCCGCATCCGCGGGAGTGTCGAAGTCGTTGACCTCCACGCGCCGAAACCTGTCGTTGCGATGGAGGTCCGCTGCCCGGGCCAAGGAGTCGACCTGGAGCCGGGTGAGCGCCAACGTCGCATGGATCCGACGCAGGGCGGGTGCCCCCAGGGAGGCTCGCTTACGGTGGTGCACCAGTCCGACACCTGCACCGGCCGTCTCAGCGGCGTGGCACAGGGTGTCGGCGGTGTAGCGCAGGGCGTCGGCGAACAGTTGCACGCGCCCGTCCCTGACGGGGATGCGGCCGGCTTCGGCTCGGCTGACGTACCCCTGGGTGATGCGGCTGCCATCAAGACGTGTCATCTCGTCAGCAAGTTCGGACTGTGTCCAGCCGCGTGAGTCACGGGCCAGTGTGAGCATCCCGGGATCCGCAACCATGCTCTTCTGGTCGCGCACGTGCTCACCTCCAGCCCTGGCGAGTTCAACTCCCCTGAGGGTACACGGTTTTATGCCTCAAAATATTCCATACATGATCCGAGGGTCGGGCCAGCGAGGGACTGATTGGAGAGGTGAAACGTATGTTCAAGATCGAATCTGCCCGAGTGCCCTGCAGTCACTCCAGAGGGTGACCGCGTGGTCAGATCTTGTATTGCGCCGACAGCGACGAGGGGTAGTCGCGGGGGCTGCTGTAGCAGTCGACGAACTCGCTCTTGCCGTGGGGACGCCTCTCGTGAACCTCCCCTTCGAGGCATCCGTTGGAGTCCTCCACGGGTGCTTCCGCCGAGAACCAGGCGTCTACTTCGTCGTCGGCCTGAGCCGGGCCCGCAAACAGCCCGATAAGGCTGGCGGCCCCCAGGGCGGCGATGGCTGCTTTCCTGAGCACTGTGTCTCCCTTGCGTCGGTAGCGTTCCTCTTCCACCTCGGCAAACGAGCCCATGATCAACAAGCAGCGGGTTCATGACGCCAGCAACTCAAAGGAGTGGTGATGGACTTGGTCCTCAAGGTCCGCGACGATCGCCGCGGCCTGAGGATCAAACTGAGACAAGTGCGGAAACGCTTCATGGAAAGTGGCGAAGGGCCAGCGCTACGGGGCCGTTGGCATGATCACACCGGACGGTGGTCCGCGTGGTGCATGTCCTGCGGGCGGCGGGCCAGGTCACGCATCCCGGTGAGGGGTGCCGTCGCGTCGCCGGCGTTGCGGTCCGCGAGGTTGAGGCCGAGGTGTCCGGAGGCTCTCTACCGGTGCCTGTAGAGGTGCAGGGGCATGGTCAGGTCGATCTCCTTGCCGTCGTTCATCGCGCGCTGCACCATCTGGACCGCCACGCGCGTCATCGTCGCCGACGGTGTCGGCAGCCCGCCCGCCTGGGTGCCGGTGAAGAAGCCGTGCACGGCGGACGGCACCACCGCATCCCACGAGGAGCGGGCCAGACCGAACGCGTCGGCGTCCACGTCACCGATCATGTACCGCACCACAGCGGTAGCCGGCGGCACCGTCATCTCCTTCGGGCCGACCAGCGAGGAGAAGTACTCGATCGTCGCCCGCACATACTTCGCGGACTGCGGCGTCACCCGCGCGTGCAGCGCGTCCCCCACCACCGCACGCTTGCGCGCCGCGGCCAGAGTCGAGGGCATGCCGACTTCGGAGACCCCCATCAGGGACGCGCCGACGCGGCACTCGTGGTAGTAGTGCTCCGCCTCCTCCTCGCTGGGGTGGACGCCCAGCTTGGGCAGGTGGTCGATCAGGCGACTGGTGAAGAGGCTTCCCTCGGCGAGCAGATCCAACTGGTTGATCGGCAGGCCCCACTTGCCGGTGTCCCAGTGCCCCTCGGTGTGCAGCAGGTAGCGCACGGCGGAGTGCGCCATCCGTACCCGTGCCGGCGTGACGAAGCCTGCCCCCTGGGGTCCGTAGGGGGTCTTGTGCAGGATGTCGCCCACGGCGCGCAGCGCCTTGGCGAAGCCCTGCTTGTTGTCGTGCGGGCCCTCGATCCCGATGATGGCCGCCGCCGCGGCGGGGAAGCGCATCCGCTCCGGCGTCACGTACAGCACTGCGGCGAACGAGATCTGCTGCGCGTGCGCCATGCCGAAACGGTGACCGGCGGCCAGTGCCTGCGGGTCGACCCAGGAGGGCAGTTGTCGGGTCGTCTCCAGGAAGTCGCGCAGCTTGGCGGGCAGTCCCTCGGGGATGGCCTGGCCGTTGGTTCCCCATCCCTTGAGGGCTTCGTTGACAGCCGCACCCTGGCCCCGCTCGAAGGCGTCGGTCACGGCCTCGTCGCACTGCGGGTCCGCGACCTGCTTCAAGCCTTCCAGAAGGGCCCTCTCTTCAGAAACGGCATCGGCTGCGGTGGCCCGCGAGGGTGTGGGGCCCGAGGCCGCCCGGGCGGCGGATGCCGTGGTCCCGCCGCTAAGGAAGGCGGTGGCGCCGACCACCGCTGCGGAACCGAGAATGTGACGTCGTGTCATGGGGCTGCTCATGTAACGATCTTGGTCTGTCGGCGCCGCAAGTGCCGCATCGGAGCGCCAAGATCCCCTCGATCGGATGACGGTGATTTCCAGCCCCGCCAGCCGTCGAATCCGGCCGAAACGCAACGGCGTCCGCAGGGCCCGGCCCGTCGCTGCCCAGGCCGACATGAGGAAGGTCGGCGACCGGTGTGGCGGTCTAGAAGCCCTTCCCCAGGTAACCCAGCACCGCCGGGTCCATCCCGCTGTCGCCTTCGGCGATTGGACGGGGCTCGGGTCCCCGCCCTTGGAACAGGGGGCGGATGCCCATCAGGCCCTTCGTGCCCTCGACGGCCCAGGGTGCATCCGATTCCGGCAGCGACACCCGGATCCGGTAAGGGCCGGCCTCCCACTGGATCTCGCTCATGGCGCGCTGCTCCTTCGAATGACTGGAATCCTTCCCGATCAATCTATTTGAGGACAAACCGCCCTCAAGAGGCGAAAGTCCTAACCTTGGGCTCCGTTGGGCCCGTGAGGGATGGGGAGGGGGCGCGGCGTCGACGTGACGCTGAGGATGCTCAGTTCGATCGGGTTCGGGTGGTCCTCGGTTCAGCGATCACGGGGGTCCGGTCGGGGTGGACATCGCCCCCTAGACCGGTCTGCACCAGGACCCGGAAGCCTTTGCTCGGATCGCGTTGCCCTGGCACCGGGCGGTCTACACCGCCGCCGATCACGGCGGCGATGGTGGCGTCACCGTCGCCGCCGTGGAACGAATACTGACCGTGCTCGGCGCCGACCCAGACCAGGTCCGCCGTGTCGCGGCTGAACGCCAGGCCGACGCCACCGGGCAGATCACCGAAGACGAGGTCCTTGCCGAGATCACCGCCTGCTACGCCACCGGCACCTGCCAGCAGGCGTTCCCGTACCTGCTTGAGCCCCCCCGACACACCTCTATATGCAGGACGGGGCGGCCGTCCGTAGAGCCGGCTTGGTCCATGCCTCGCCGACGCGGCAATCCGGCGGTCAGAACTCGGACGCGGTGACGTCGAGCATGGCGGTCTTGCTGTCCTCGTTCGCGGTGAAGTCGACCTTCACAGGAATGTCGTGTCCCGGCCGGGGCATCCCCAGGGTGTCGGTGCCCGCAGACAGTCGTCCACCGTGGGGGTTCTGCTGCTCGAAGTCTGCTGTGAGAGTGCCGGTGCGGTCCCGGATGGTGGATTCGTCGACGGTGTCGACATCGGCGTGGGCCAGGCCGGTGGAGAGCAGGACGGCGCCCACGACGAGTGCGGCCTGTGCGGTCTTCTTGATCATGTAATGGTCAACGACAACAGGCTTCGCCGGTCACCGTGCCGGACGCGGTTCGGTCCGTCCGGTTATCCGGGATCAGCGGTGTCGCGGTCGTGGGTCTGCGGCCGCCCGTCAAAGTCGGGGGCGCGGAGGACGGAGGCGCATCGCCGGTGTGCCCGATGCGCTTGACGGCGAGGGCGTTCGGAGAGCCGGGCTGTCCAACGAGCCCCCGGCCTGAGTCACCCGCAGTCGGAAGTTCCAGTCACCCGGCGCACGGCCGTAACCAGACGGTGCCAGGGTGGTTGAAAGCTCGCGACGGCCGATCAGCAAGCGGATGCCGCTTCATCGGGGGATCGGTGTCCTCGCCGGTGGCCCGGCCACGGCGACTACGCCCGCCCCCTGTCATACCGACCGAAAGGGAAGATCATGGGCTACTACGACAGCGGGCTCGGCAGCGATCAGACGAACGGCACCCTGACATCAGGCAGGCCCGTCTCCTACCTGTGGAACGTCGACGTCTCAGGCGGCGACGAAGACCTGCTGCGGGCCGTCCTCACGGAGAGGGTCGGCAGCGAGTACAGCCCCGCGGAGATCGACAACTTGCTGGGGCGGTCGGACTCCTCGTTCACGCTGGCCTTCTGGGACGAAACCTCGGCGACGACGTTCGCCGAGCTTGCCAGGGCCACCGGCGCGACCGCCAAAGCGTACGAAACGACGAAGATCAACATGATCTCGTAGCGGAGCACCGGGCCGACAACCCGGCCTGGCAAGCCCCCCGGGGCCGTCGCGGCGGCTGCGACATGCCCGCGCCAAGCACGGTTCCGCCGGAAAGGGACTCCTGAAGGAGCATCGTCTCCGGCGGATCTACCGGGGCTTCTCCTCAGCCGAAGCGGCCTGTGTGGGGTGCCACCAGTCCGCTCTGGTGGCACCCACACGGCAGCGGTGATGGCTACGGCTTCACCGCTGCCGTGCCCCCCGGAACGCCGGCCGTGAGGGAAGACTCGATCAGCTCCAGCGTCGGCTTGAACTCGGCGGCACGTTCGCGCACGTCGGCCGGGACATCCTCACGAGTGGTCAGTTCCTCGACCAGGGCCCGGCCCTTCTGGACGTCGAGAACGAGTCCCGTGCTGATGTTCTGAATGTAGAACGTCATCTACAGCTCCCTGCATGGTGATGAGTGGGGCGCACGCCTCGCCGCGATGGGCGCGGACCTGCCCCAGATGCCTGCCCCGATGGCTTCCGCTGGTAGGCCGGCCTCCCGCGATCGCAGAGGCCCAGACCGGTCGTGTCTACGCAGTCTTGCTGTCGATCCAGGTTCGGAAGGAGGCGACGTTGGTGAGGATGTCGGACGACCCCGCCCTGGCGCAGCCGTTGGCGTGGGACACGATGCCGATGACGGTGCCGTTCTTGTAGAGCGGGCCCCCGCCGTCGCCCTTGCAGGTGCCCTTTCCGCCCGCGTCCACTCCGGCGCAGATCATGCTGTCGGTGATCGCGCCGGTGCCGTACTGGCTGCGGCACGTCGATCGAGGCACCACCTGGGTGTTGACGTAGCGCAGCGTGGGAGAGGGCTGCCCTCCCTCACGGGTTGCGCCCCAGCCCACGGCAGTGACCGTGCCGGTGAACGCGGCGCCGGACTGCGGAAGCGCCGCAGGGACGGCGACGAGGGGGGTATTGAGTTTGAGCAGCGCGATGTTGTTCCGCCCGTCGCTCGCGGCGTAGTCGGGATGCAAAACGATCTGCGCGACCTGCACTGTGGTGATGCCGGGGATAGACAGGTCGGTGAGGGCGAGCGCCCCGGAGACGACCTTGAGCTGACTGGGGGCGGACCCGGTCGTGCACGCCGCGGAGGTCAAGGCCCAGCCGGGCTTGATGAGGGTGGCCCCGCAGATCAGCTGCCCGTTCTTCTGCAGCGCGAGGACGGAGGGGAACTGCAGCGGCTTCGCCTCGTAGCCGCCGACGATGGCGTGCGCCTGGGTCGAGCCCGTGAGAACCAGCAGTGCCGAGGCCAAGGCGGCGCCCAAAGCGAGCAGGCCGCGACCAAGGGCTGAGCGCGGAATCGGCACGGGGAAGTTCGTTGTCATGCGGTGATCATGCTGGTGCGGAACGTGTTCACGGGATCGAATTGGCCTGCAGGAAGAAACTTTGGCCGAACACTGCCGGGCAGCAGGCGGGATCGGCCGGAGTGTGACCCGAGCGTCCTGCGCGGTGGCTTAGTTCGCGTTCTTGTCAACAAAGCCAGACGCCGATGGCGGCCGGCATCTGCATCGCGACCGGTTGTCGAAGGGGCCGATCTCGGCGCCCGAGGCGGTTACCGCCTGGTCCGTCACCCCCGCCTTGGGGCGTGAGGTGTGGGGCACTCGCGAGTCGCTGTTCTGCCGCGGTGACCTTCTGGACGGTGTGGCGTTGATCGTGCGATTCGCGCTCACCACTTTCGGAGGTATCGGCATGCACATCGACCGCGCACGAGGGCTCACGGTCGTCGCCGGGTTACTTATCGCTTTGGCGCCGGTGTTGCCCGGCGGGCCTGTCGCTGCCGCGGAGGCGCAACCCGACACCTTCTACGTCCAGGGCGGCCACGGGTACGAGGCATGCCCGGACGGATACCTGTGCATCTACGACGACGTGCAGTGGAACACCAAGGGAGGGTTCCCCAGTAAGGAGCCCAAGTCCGCCACCGGCGGATCGATGTGGGCGACCAAGGTCAGCGACCCCAATCTCAACGGCATGAGCGACTGCGCCTCCTCCCTCATCAACAACACCGGCCGCCGGGTCACGATCTACCAGGACCACAAATTCAGCGGGCACAGCTTCACCACCACGGCTCGCCGCCGCACCGCCTACGGCACCCTGGGCCAGGCACCCGCCGGAAAGGCCGACCAGGTCCCGTACGGGCCAGAGGCCACCTTCAACTGGAACGACCAGATCACCTCGGTGAAGATCAACTGACCTTCCTGGCGTGCGGCCGACGCAGAGGCCGACAGCAGTAGGCACGCGTCGGGTTCAGGAGGCGGGGAGTGCCTGGTGGAGTGTGCCGGTGACGATCAACCGCCGCGCACCGCAACCTTTGATCAGGAGCTTCTTGTCTGCGCGACCCGGACGAGCTGATCGCTGCCATCGCGACCGAGGCCCTGGCCGCCGTACGGGGCGCGGTCGAGCGGGCCGCCGAGGAGCGCCCGCCGCCGCTGTCCTGGTACGTCACCTCCTGGGTTTCGCGTACGGCAGCGCGGCCCGAGGAGCCGAGGCTGAGCGGGGTTCAGCTGGACCGTGCCTCGGCGATCATGGGGAGCCGGTTCGGGTGGACATCACCGCGGGCGACTTCGCGGACGCGCACGCCGGGGGTGGGGCGCAGGCGCCAGTGTCGGCAGATGACCGCGAGCGCGATCGTCATTTCGGTGAAGGCGAGGGAGTCGCCGATGCATTTGTGGGCTCCGGCGGAGAAGGGGATGAAGGCTCCCTTGGGGATGTGGCGGGCCCGTTCGGGGAGCCAGCGGTCGGGGTCGAAGCGCTCGGGGTCGGGGAACCAGCGGGGGTCGCGGTGGAGGGCGTAGGCGCTGTAGAGGATCTCCGCCCCGGCTGGCAGGGTGGTGTCTGCGAGCCGGACCGTGGTGCGGGTGCGGCGCATGACCAGCCAGAGGGCGTGTAGGCGCAGGGTTTCGCTGATGACGCGGCCGGTGTATTGCAGGGCGGGCAGGTCCTCGTACAGGGGCGGTCGGCTGCCCAGGACCGTGTCGAGTTCCGCGTGGACGCGCTGCTCGATCTCGGGGTGTCGTCCGAGTTCGTGGAAGAGCCAGGCGAGGCTCGCGCCGGTGGTCTCGACTCCGGCGAGGCCGAACCCGATCAGCTGGTCGCGGATCTGCTGGTCGGACAGGGCTTGCCCGTCATGGTCGCGCGTGCTCAGGAGTATGGAGAGCACATCTCCGTGGTCGCGGCCTTCGGCGCGGTAGGCGTGGACGGCCTCGTCGATGGACGCGCCCATGTCATGGACGGACCGGTCGAAGCGGCGGTTGGCGGGGGTGGGAAGTTTCGTCCACCACTCGGGCATGAGAGTGCGGGTGATGAGGCCTTGGGCCAGCACCGGCAGAGCGCGTTCGATCTGGGTGGCGGCGCGGGCTCCCGCGTCGGCGGCGAAGAGGGTCTTGGTGAGCATGGTCAGGGACAGCTCGTTCATGGAGCGGTCCACGGCCACGGTCTGCCCCGGCGACCATGAGGCGCTGATGCGCTCCGCGGCCTGCCGCAGCATGGGGATGGAGGCGGCGATCCGGTCCCGATGGAAGGCCGGTTGGAGCAGGCGCCGCTGACGGCGGTGCTCCGTGCCGGAATGGGCGAGCAGGCCATCGCCGAGGAAGGGGCCGGCCTTCTCGAAGATCCGGCCCCGTGCGTAGTCGCGTGCGTCCTCCACGAGGACCTGGTGGACCAGGGCCGGGTGGGTGAGCGCGTACACGGGCAAGGGCCCGAGCCGCAGCCGCACCACGTCGCCGTGCGCGGCCAGCGAGGTCACGAACCGCAAGGGGTTGCGGATCAGGGAAGGCACATGGCCCGCCAGCGGCCAGGCGCCCGGAGCGTGAGGGGCGGGCGCGCCCGTGACGACGCCGTTTCCCCCCTTGTTCGCGGATCCGGGGGCGGGTGTCGCCTGTGGGGGCTTCAGGGGCACAGTCCTCTTCCTTCGGCGTGATTGCGAAGTTTGCGGGCGACGCGGCAGCCCTTGATCTCAGTCCGTGGTGCCGTCCGTACGAGCGGATGAATACGCGGCTGGGGGTATCCGGCTGCGGCCAGTCGTCTCCGCCTCCGCCATCTCGCCCGGTCAGACCGGTGCTCCTCCAGGATGGATGCGCTCGTTGGGGAGCAGGTCGGCAAGGTAGGCGGGGTTGGCGCCGGGAGCGCCGCGATCGATGTCGTCGAGAGCTGTGGTGTAGCGCAGGTAGCGGTTGTGGGTGATCTCGTGCCATTTCATGCAGCCGCCCAGCGCCAGCAGGACACCGTCGAACCAGCGTTGGACGCCGTCGCGTTCGGTGTCGTCGAGGCGGAAGATGTCCATCATCCCGGGGAGTTCCCGCTGCGCTCGGAAGATCTTCTCGTTCAGGCCGGTGGCCATGCCGTAGGCGGTGTCGACAGCCTCTTGCAGACTGCACCCATTCTGGTTCTGCAGGATGTACACCAGGTTGTTGACGTGGTGCTGGTTGCTCTCCTTGACCAGCGAGACCACGTCGTTCTGCCAGTTGATGATGTTCGCGGCGTCGAAGAGGAAGTCGTTCATCCATACCGATTCACGCAGCCGGTAGGGAAGGGAGACGTTCTCGGCGAGTTCGACGACGTCGTAGACGGGGACGACGCAGCCGCTGTGGACGCGCATGTGGATGTACTCCCGCAGGGTGGGGAACCTGCGTGCGGAGCGGTTCTCGGTTTCCCAGATGTAGGCCAGCATGAACTGGCTGATGCCGCGCCCCAGGCGCCGCATGCTGTCGGGGCCCAGGCGTCTGCCGAACCCTTGGACGACGTCGGCGAGGCCTTGGTAGGGCGCTGGGGAGCCGGCGGGAGCGGGGGCGCCGTAGAGGATCGGGATGATCCCGGAGGCGATGGTTTTGGCCTTGGCGACGTCCAGGCCGGTCTGGCCGTCGTCGAACTGGTCGTCGAAGATCCAGAACCAGCCCATCATGTTGGTCAGGAGGATCAGGTCCTCCAAGGAGGCGGTGGGGTAGAACCAGGCGTTCCCCTCCACGTTGCGTGCCTTGCGGTAGTGCTCCATTGCCTTGGTTGTCGGGGCCAGAGCGAACCGGTCCATCCACTCCAGGTGCGCGGCCTCGACCTGGTCCACCACGGGGTTCTGCCGGTGGGGGAAGGGGATGTGCCAGGTGGGCCAGACCAGGCCGTTCAGGGAAGGTGCGTCCATCGTCCACTCCTCATGCGTCGTCGGTGTTCTTCGGTGACCGTGGGTACCTTCGCGGGGCCCTGGGGGCGCTGACGCATCGGTCGTGTCGGGTGTCGATGCTCTGGCCTGGGCGGATTACGCGGTCGGCGCCGCGAGGTGACGGCCGTGCTCGGCGTTCAGGCGGGCTCAGTGGTCCCGGCCGGTGATCATGCGGGTGAGTGCGCTCAGGTCGTCGTACGCGGTCCGGGTCAGGTCTGCGGCTTCCAGGCCGGCGATGGCCTCGGTGAGGCGGCGGCCTGCTTCGCACTCCGCCCAGGCGCGGCCTCCTGCCGCCTCCACCAGCTCCGCGACCTGCATCAGCTCCGCGTCTGTGAGCACGGCGGGGGAGTGGTAGAGACCGGCCAGCTCCCTGGCGGCCTGCCCGGGGGCGGCGAGCGCGGCCACGACCGGCAGCGACTTCTTGCGGGACCTCAGGTCGGACAGGTACGGCTTCCCGGTGATCTTGGGGTCGCCCCAGATTCCCAGGATGTCGTCGGTCAGCTGGAAGGCCGCCCCCAGATGGCGGCCGAAGCTGCGCAGGTGACCCACCCTGGCCTCGTCGGCACCGCCGGCCAGGGCTCCGAGCGCGCAGGACAGGGCGATCAGCGAGCCCGTCTTCGCTTCCGCCGTGGCCACCGACTCCTGCAGGGTGACCGCCTCGCGGTTCTCGGCCGTGCTGTCGGCGAACTCGCCTGCGATGAGCTCTTGGACGGCATCGTCCAGCCATGCGCGGCCCGTCATGCCCGCGTGGCCGGGAGCGTCCGCCAGGATTCGCCCGGCCAGGGACAGCAGGGCGTCCCCGGTCAGGATCGCGGCCGGGAGTCCGAACACCGACCAGACGGTGGGGCGGTGACGGCGCAGGGCATCTCGGTCGATGACGTCATCGTGAATCAGGGACATGTTGTGGACGAGCTCCACCGTGACGGCCGCCCGCAGGGCCTGCTGCGGCCTGCCACCGACCCCCTCGCAGGCAAGTAGCACCAGCGCGGGACGAAGGAACTTCCCCACCCCGCCCGAACTCGGCCTGCCGCGCTCGTCCCTCCAACCGAAGTGGTACGCAGCCACGTTCCGTGCAGGCGCCGGGAGACTCCCGACCGCCGCGCGCAGCTCCGGATCCACCAGAGCCCGGGCCTTGAGCAGCACGTGCCGGGCATCGCGGCTCCGTGGGGCCTTCACTGGTATCGGTAACACCGGCACCTGCCTTCGCGACGGTCGACCCGGGGCCGACGGTGTTCTCCGAGCTGTCGCCGTGGCCGCTGCCGGTCGGCGCCCGGGGTGCCTTCCAGCACCCTCGACGCTGAGACCGCCACAACGCTGCGGATCATGTCCGAGCCCAGGGTGGGGCCAGGCCGTCGCCTTCGGCTAGATCGTTTAGAGCCTTCCTGCGGCTGGGAACCCCGCTGTCCAGGCGCAACCTGCGTGCCAGGCTGCCCGTGGACTAGGCGCCGATGAACTGCGCGTAGTCGCAGGTAAGCCGGTTGTCGTTGAAGAGCAACCCGTAGGAGCAGCGCCGTGAGCTGTTCCCCCGTGGGGCGGCGGGTCCGTCACTCGGAGCGCTACGGGTGAGGGGCACGTCCCGCACGGTCGGCGGGGCCGGTTCAGCGGCCATGGCGGGTGAAGCCGCCCCCATGGCCGCCGTAGCCGTGAGCAGTGATGCGACAAGGACCTTCTTGAGCATGAGGAGCTCCTCCGGAGATGACATTCCGGGTATCCAACGGATCAAGGTCACGAGAGTCACCATCGGGCGTCGAAGGCGGCCATGGTTCGGCACCTTGCCCGTTCTTTGCGGGTGGTTCAGGTCCGGCTGGAGCGGTAGACGAGCAGGGCGATCTGGACCCTGTTGTTCAGGTCGAGTTTTGCCAGGATGTGTGAGATGTGGGATTTGACGGTGGGGATGCTCATGTAGAGGTCCGACGCGATCTCGGCGTTGGTCCTGCCCTGGCTGACGGCGAGGGCGACTTCGAGTTCGCGATCGCCGAGCAGACCCAGTTGCTCCTGCGCGTCGGCGGAGGGAACCGCCGCCGACGCGGGTGCGTCCGTGGGGCCGGGGGGCGCCGTGACGGTGCCGATGAGTTGGCTGAGGGCTTCGGGTGACATGACGGGCTCTCCGGCGGCGGCCTGCCGCACCGCCTCGATGATCCGGTCCGGGCGGGTGTGCTTGAGCAGGAACCCCGCGGCGCCGGCCTGCAGGGCACGCAGGACGTAGCCATCGGTGGAGAAGGTCGTCAGCATCACGATCTCGGGGGCGCCGGGGCGTGCACGCAGGAGGCGGGCGGCTTCCAGGCCGTCGACGCCCGGCATGCGGATGTCCATCAGGACGAGGTCGGGGCCGTGGCGGTCCACCAGCGGTTCGACCTCGCTGCCGTCAGCCGCCTCGGCGACGATCTCGATATCGGGAGCGGAGGCGAGCATCATGCGCAGGCCGGCACGGACCAGGGCGTCGTCATCGACGAGCAGGACGCGGATCATGCCGGCCACGGCAGCTGCGCCCGGACATGGTGGGTTTCCCCGTGGGGGCCGTACGTGAGGTCGCCGCCCACGAGAGCGGCTCGTTCGCTCAGGCCGATCAGTCCGGATCCGCTGCCCGGCAGGTTGGGCCCCTCCCCGGCGGGGACCGTGTTGGTGACCTCCAGGCTCAGGCCCGCGCCCGGGGCGCCGCGCAGGGCGATCCGTACGTCGTGTCCGGGTGCGTGTTTGTGCGCGTTGGTGAGGGCCTCTTGCACGATCCGGTAGGCCGTCCGTCCGGTGGTTGGAGGGATCTGTGACCGGTGGAGGACCTCATCGGTCAGGTCGATGCGCATGCCGGCCGTCCTGGACTCCTCCAGGAGAGGCGCGATGTCGCCCAGGGTGGGCTGCGGAGGTTCGGGTCGGGCGCCCTCGGCCTGGAGTGGGGTGCGTAGGACGCCGAGAACCTGTTGGAGGTCTTCCATGGCCTGGTGTGCGCTGGAGCGGATGACGCCGACGGCCTGGGCGACCTGCTCGGGCGGTGCGCCGGGATTCACCTCCAGGGCTCCGGCGTGCACGCTGAGCAGGGACAGCCGGTGGGCGAGCACGTCGTGCATCTCCCGGGCCAGCGATTCGCGCTCGCGCTGGCGGATCTGCTCGGCACGCAGGACGGCCTGTGCCCTGGCCTGCTTGCCGCGGTCGTGAAGGCCGCGCAGGAACAGTCCCCAGCCCACGGCGCCGCCGACCAGCACGCCGCCGGTCAGTGCGGTGGCCAGCGAGGCCGAGGAGAGGGACGGCTGCAGGGCCAGGTACAGCGGCAGCGGGAGTAGGGCCACAGCCGTGACGGCGCAGGTGGTCCGGATAGAACGCATCGAGGCGACGGTGAACAGAGCGGCCAGGGCCGCGGGGATGAGCGGCGTCATCGTGGCCAGGATGGTGAGGGCGACCGCGACGGCCACCGGCCGGTGCCTGCGTCCCAAGAGCAGCGCGCTGCCGACGAGCGGAACCATGCCGTAGTGCACGAGGGCTGCGAGGTATATGGGCAGCCTGCCCGTCCCCGGGATCGAGAGGGGAAGGGACGACAGCCTCGGGTACACCGACAACCCGCGCGCCTCGGCGAAGCCGACGGTCACGCACAGCGCGGCGCTTCCGGCCGCGACAAGCAGTTCGGTGCTCCGGCGCCTGGCGGCGGGCTCCGTCATTCCCCATTCCATAACGGTCAAGAGTACGGCGTTGGAGACCGGCCGGAGGGCGGTGATCACTTATGCGCGCTGTCCGCGCGCATCTCTATACCAAGGTATATGCCCTTGCCCGGGACTCATCCTTTCGTCACTCACGCATCGCCGACTTTCTGCCGAAGAAACCGAACTGCCGCGCTTCCTAGTGTGTTTCCCATCGGCCTGACCCCTCCTGCAAGGAAACACACGTGACGAACCGCACCGCCCCCGCAGTCCGCCCCATGCTCGCCGCCCTGGCCCTCATCTTCGGCATCCTCGCCGTCGCCGCGGGCCTGCCACTTGCCGCCCGGTCTACCGGCCTGCTGTCGGACCTCCTCTTCGCCGACCTCTTCTACGGCCCGGTCCTGAGTCAGCTGATCCTCCTCGTGGCCGGCCTCACCGCCTTCGGCTTCGCCGTTCACTACACCCTGCGCCCCCTCGCAGACGCCGGTAACCGGTGATCACCAACATGAACCGCACCACCCGAACGCCGAAGACCGCCGTCTTGCTCCTCACAGCCGTTATCGCGGCGGCCCTGACGGCTTGCAGCACCCTCACCGGGGTCACCTCACCCGCCGCCGCTCGCAACAAGCCGGCCGTCGCGGACGACACGGCCGCCACCCCGGTGGACTGCCGCACCGCGAAATGCGTGGCCCTCACCTTCGACGGTGGCCCCAGCGCCCCGACGCCCGCACTCCTGGACATCCTGAAACAGGAAACCGTTCCGGCGACTTTCTTCCTCCAAGGGAAAGGGCACACCGATACCTATCCCGACACCGTGCACCGCATGGCCGAGGAGGGCCACGAGATAGCGAATCACACGTGGTCGCACAAGAATCTCACCGAACTCACCCCGGACGAGATACGCGCGGAAATAGAACCGGTCCAGGAAGACATACAGAAGGCCACCGGCCGCACGCCCAACCTCATGCGGCCACCTGGCGGCGCCACCAACGACGACGTGTCCAAGGTCATGAAAGACCTGGGTCTGGCCCAGATCCTCTGGAGCGTCACCGCGAAGGACTACCAGACCACCGACACGGCCCTGATCAAGAAGCGCGTCCTCGACCAGACGAAACGCGACGGCATCATCCTCCTCCACGAGCGGTACGCCGGAACCATCCCCGCCGTCCAGGACGTCATCCCGACACTCCATGCGCAGGGCTACACCTTCGTGACCGTCTCCCAGCTCCTCGCACCTGCCCAACCCGAGGCGGGCAAGGTCTACCGCCCGTGACGCCCCCGGGGGACCCGTCTCATGCCCCCGTGACGTCTTCAGCCGGCCGCCGACTGAACGCCCTGCGGTCCGTCAAGCGTTCGGTGGGGTGCCGTGTTGCTTGAGCATGATGCGCACCAGGCAGCGTCGACGGGCGGGCTCCGGGTGGTCTTGGTAGGTCGTGCGGCCGTGCAGGATGCGCCGGTCGTCGATGACCAGGCAGTCGCCTTCGTCAAGCTCGATGGTGATCGCGAGGTCGGGGCGTGCCAGGACCTGCGTGAGGGCGGCGAGTGCGGCGCGGTGGTCCGGGGTCAGCTGGTCGCCGGTGAGTTCGAAGGCGGTCCGCATGCGCGTCGTGTTGCACCGCAGGCGCAGCCGGCCATCCATCTGCTCGAAGACGGGCCCGTGTACGACGGGGTTTTGGCCTGGTGGTGTCACATGGCGCCGGTCGAAGGCGAAGGGGGAGTGGAGCAGCCCGAGTTCACGCGGGTGCTGCTCGCTCAGTATGTGGTGGACGGTCAGGCCGTCCACCAGGACGGACGCGCCTCCCCGCAGGGCCCTGCGATGGGCCAGCAGCGCGATGAAGTCCGGTTCGTGGCCGAACGGCGTCACGGCGCGGTCGTTGTGGAGCTGAAGGTAGCCCCGCGATTTCGACGTGTACGCCGACTCGTGGAATCTGCGGTCGTCGGTGTACGCCGAGACGCCCTCGTCCTGGACCAGCCAGCCCAGGGTCCGGTCCGTGTCCCTTCCCTGGGGGAGGAGCTCCCCCAGGGGGCTCAGCATCGACTCACCCAGCCTCTGGGCGTCGGCCGTGGTCCCCTCCTGGACGGGGACACCCGTCACGAGCGCGAAGCCCGCCCCGTGCAGCAGCCGGTCACGCAGTTGTCCGGCCAGCCTCGGGTGATCGGGATCGTAGGCGAGGCTGAAAGCCGCGCTGCCCGTGAAGCTGCGACGCTGCCAGCCGGTCGCGTACTCGTTCACAGGGCACGGCCCCTTCCCTGGTCCCGGATCCGTGCTGTGATCGTAGGAGACCCCGGAGGGCTTGCAGAAGGCCCGAACAAGCCCTCTGCTGCTGGTTCTTGGACGCCTAGGCTGAGGCCGGGCACGGGAGTGGGGAGGGCGGATGCTGTCGCGGAGGCTGGGTCGGAACGGTCCGCAGGTGTCGGCACTGGGTCTGGGGTGCATGGGGATGTCGGACTTCTACGGACCGTCCGACGAAGCAGAGTCGAGAGCCACGATCAGCGAGGCCCTCGACTGTGGCGTCACCTTCCTCGACACCGCCGACATGTACGGGCCGCATACCAACGAAGAGCTCGTCGGTCGTGCCATCGCCGGGCGTCGCCACGAGGTCTTTCTCGCCACCAAGTTCGGTGTCGTACGCGGCGCCGACGCGCGTGCCCGCAGGGTCGACTCCACACCGGCGTACGCCAAGCGCGCCTGCGAGGCGTCGCTGAAGCGGCTGGGCGTCGACCATCTCGACCTGTTCTATCTGCACCGGCGTGACCCCGGCGTCCCGATCGAGGACACCGTCGGCGCGATGGCCGAACTCGTCCATGAGGGCAAGGTGCGCTTCCTCGGTCTCTCGGAGGTGAGCGCCGAGACGCTGCGCCGGGCCTGTGCGCAGGCGCCGATCGCGGCCTTGCAGAGCGAGTACTCACTGTGGACCCGCGGCCTGGAGAAGGAGATCCTGCCCGCGGCCCGCGAACTCGGTGTTGCCCTCGTGGCCTATTGTCCGCTCGGCCGGGGCCTCCTGACAGGCGAGATGGCAGGGGTGGACGGGCTGTCCGACGACGACGTGAGACGTGACCAGCCGCGCTTTCGGGGTGCCAACCTCACCGCCAACCTCGCCGTCGTCGAGAGCGTACGTGCCCTCGCTTCGCAGGTCGGGTGCACGCCGGCGCAACTGGTACTCGCCTGGCTCCTCGCGCAGGGGGAGTCCGTGGTTCCCATCCCCGGCACGCGAAGGAGCGGTCACTTGCGGGAGAACATCGGCGCGCTGAATGTGGCGCTGTCGACCAACCAGTTGCGGACGATCACCGGAGCGGTCGGTGAAGCCGTCGGCTCCCGAGCACCCGACGTTACCCGGCTCGAGCAGTAGGCAGGGCGCTGAAGCGGGGCGCGGGGTCGGGATCGCGCCGTCTTCCTTCGGGGGTCGGATGCGCCCCCCGTGCGCCCTGCCTGCCCGCCCGGTGCCCGATTACCTTCTGGCAGGGCGGCGGACCCGCAGCCCTTTGGCCAGTGACGGAAACGGAAGGTGAAGACCATGGGAGCGAGCGTCGGAGACATGGGCATCGTCCAGCCGAAGGAGACCCAACTGTCGGAGGTCGAAGCGGCCCTCGCCGCCGAGCTGGGCCTCGATGACAATGGAGACCAGGGCGGGCAGGCCTGACCGCATGACGCCAGGTGGGTACGAGAGCGTGCGGCCTGCCCCCGGCCGGGCCGCACCCGCACCTCCCGTACCTGCCGGGTCGGCCCGCGAACGGACCCCTTCGTTCAAGCAGGCCACCGCCGTGGTGCTCCACGCGGCCGAGGTTCTCGGGCTCTTCCCACAGTGGACGGACCACGCGGCGGGTCAGCAACCGACCACCGTTTCGTGCCAGCTCCTCGACAGGCAGGGGCATGCGGTGCCCGATGCGGTCGGGCACGCGGCTGGAAGCGCCGCACGGGCCGGACTCGGCTCCGTGTGCGAGGCGTTGGAACGTCATCTGGCAGGTCCGGCCGGCTTCGATCCGGCTCGGACCCGGCTGCGGTACGCGGGAGAACTCGCCCGCGGGGCGTTGGCCGCCGAGGCCAGCGCTCTGCTCCTGGCCGCTGCTCCGGAGCAGAGACTCGCCTGCTGGACGTACGAGCCACTCGCGGACGTCCATGAACTGGACGTCCCCGTCTATCTCTCTGCCCCTTGGTACGCGGACTCGGAGCAAGGCCCGGCCCTCAGGGAGAGGGCTGGTGACCAGGGCGACTACCGCGCGCTGTCACGGTACGCGGTGAACTCTGGCTACGGCCTTGGCCTCTCAATCACCGACGCCACGCTGCACGCCCTGTACGAGACCGTCGAGCGCGACGCCTGCTCGCTCCTGCTTGCACACGCCTTCCTCGGCAGCGGCCACCACCTCGCGGAACTTGATCCCCGCACTCTGCCGCCCGACCTGGCCAGCCTCCACGCTCACGTCGAGGAAAGCGCGGGGCACCGCGTACACCTGCTGGACGCGACCACGGACCTCGATATCCCCACCGTCGTCGCCTACAGCCCTCCCACCCCCGAGTCACCGTACTTCCGTGGCCAAGGTGCCTCCTTGAGCATGCGCCAGGCTGTTCACCGGGCCCTCACCGAACTCCTGGAATCAGTGCAGGTCCGGGCCCTGGCCCCTGGGGACACCCTCGACCGACAGGCCGACCTGCGCGCCCTGCACAGCTACCCACAGCTCCACGCGTGCGGGCGGTTCGACCTGACCGGTCAGCTGAGCCGTGCCGAGCTCGTCCCCTTCGCGGACCGCCGGCAGCCGCCCGGAGGGCCGCAGCACCGACTGGACCAAGTACTCTCCCTGCTCGCCGCCGGGGGGTACACGGCCTACCGGCGAACGATCCGCGTCCTGCCCGGTGACATCCACGTCGCCCACGCCTTGGTCCCCGGCCTGGAGCGATTCTTTGCGGTGGTCAAGGGGGCGCTCGTGCTGCCCGGCCCCCGCGGTCGATACGCCGTCAGGCCTGCCACCCGTAGCAGGTCCGCGCGAACTGGTACCAATGCTGCGATCACCTGACACCGTCTGCCCCCGCGCGGTACCACATGGGCGCCTGCGACCACCTCGGTGACAGCAGCCGTCCCGCGGCAGACTGATCTCGCCCCGGCGGGCAGCAGCTCAGTGCGGAAGCCTCGTACGAAAGCAGGCCTGCTCGGCTAAGCCCGCGTGGAAGATTGCCGCCCTGCGGGCGCCGGGACGGTAGCGGCGGTGGTGACCACGTCGGTGGTCAGGTTCCGCGTAGTCGTGCAGCCATCCCTCAGGAGCCGTTATCCGGTGAGCGGCGGCTCGTTGGTACCAGTACCTGACAGTCCCGAATAAGGAGAGCCACATGCCCGAGATCGATGAGCACGACGCCGACGACCAGCCTGAGCTGGTCGTCCGCAGGGTCGCCGGCCCCCAGGACGATGGCCCCGGGGCGGGCGTGGATGCTGCTGACCAGGAGCCCGCGCCGGAGGCGAGGACACGCGGTGGAGGCGTGATGGACCAGGGCCAGTCGTAGCCGAAGGCCGCCGGTTGGTGCCGCCCCGCGGTAGGTGTCCCGCTGGGTGGCCCTCGTCGGTGGGGCCCACCCAGCTCCGGATCGACTGGGCCGGTGCCGGGTTCATCTGCGGGTAGGCGTTCGTCTCACCAGGCCACGGCCGTCTCAGGCGGGCTTGCGGGTTTCGATAAGGATCGGGCGGTGTGGGCGAGGAAGTACTCCACCAGCTCGAAGACGCCGGCCGGCCCCACGTGCTGGGAAAAGGCACGTGCCGATGGGTACGAGGATGCGGGCGATTTCCTCCTGCCAGGCCTTCACGGGATGGCGGCTGGTGACGCGGTCGAACGCACCGTCGGCGAGCGGCAAGGCCGGCTCGTCCTCGGCCATTGCTCCCAGTCGGGCCCCGGTATTCCCCAACAGGCCCTGGTTCGGGGCGAGATCGGTTGCGTCTCCACCATCCCTTCCGCAACACGCCCGTGCTGGCTAGCGTGATCCGATGCAGCGCATCGGGCTCTACTACCCGTACATCCACTTCCGCAGCGAGGAGTGGCTGAAAGCGGCGGCCTTGTACTGGCCGCGCATGGCACGTGTGGTCCCCGACCGGTTCGTCCCGGCCGATGCGGGTGTTGCCCTGGCGCTCAAGGACGGGCTCGACTTCGTCGTCGACGTCTCTCCTCGCGAGGCGATCGAAGCGGTGATTCCGCTGTTCAGAGAGGTGTTCAGCGTCGACTCCCACACCATGTGGCGACGCTATGCGAACAACCTGCGGGAGCGGGCGGTCAAACAGCCGGGAAGAGCGCCCATGATGCGCTACGACGCATATGACGCGGCAACCTACGCCTGGCCGCAGGGAGGCGGCGATCCTGCTCTCGGCCCGGACCTGGTGCCGATGCACTGGGGCGAAGTCGACTACGGCGCGTTGGAGTCCATGGGGCTGATGGTGCCCGGCATCGCCGATAACGTGGACGTCGATGGACGCCAGTCCCGTTGGGCCGCCATGGACCCCACCCTCGCCTGGATCTGGAAGCGCGTGGTCGTCGACGAACTGGCGCGCCGCACCGGCTACCTGCCCGTCACCGACCAGCCCGTCCTGCACCCGTACAGCGGCGACTGGAGCGCAGCGCGGCTGGCGGAGGTTCTCCTGGGAGAAAGTGGCCCCCAGCTCATCAGCCGTTATCGGGCCCACAGCAGTGCCGCTCCCGCAACTCCCGCGACCGTGTTCGGCCAACGGCAGTTCGCCGCCGCTATCGGGCATCTGGTGGTGCGCTGCGTGGTGCCGCGCGGTCTCCAGGACATCCCGGTCGAGAAGATGATCCAGCTGCGCACCCGCCATGCCACGGAGTTCGACGCCTTCGCGGACGCGGTGGCCGCGACGGCTGAGGAGCTGCGTGACGCGCTTGGCTCCGCCGACGATCCCACGGCCGTTGAGGCGTATCTGCGGCTGTTGGTCCAGCAGCGGTTCACGACGCCATTGAAAGACCTCGAAGCGGCGATGAAGGGGCTCAGGATGGAGGCCGGCCATGCCGCGATAGGTTACAAGCTGGAGCTCGGCAGCGCGGCGGCCGCTTCCCTGGGCGGGTTGGCCGCAGGATCGTCCCTGCTCACCGCCGGAGCGGTCGCCTTCGGCGTGACGTCCATACGCCGTCACGTGGTTGACGCCCGCGACGCTCACCTGCGGAACTCCGCGGTCACCTGCCTCCTGCGGATCAAGTACGACCTCGAACCGCAGTCGCTCCTGCGGCGCATCCTGCGCGTCTCGGCCCGGGCTGCGGGCACCGGGATCTGACGCGGCCGGGACCTCGCTCCATGGGTGCCGTCGCAACAGCTCGGCTTGGCCGCTGACGTCGAAACCGAGGGCCACGGTGTGGCCCCGGCGGACCATCGGGCCGGTGGGGTTCGCCCCTCGCCCGTCTCGACGATCTTGGCGCCTTGCGCCCGGAGTCGAACCGAGGGTGATCACGAAGAGGAAGCGCGCGGCCAAGGCGGCGGGTTCATGACGGTCGGTAAGGGGGCTGTGGGCGCATCGGCGGCCGTACTGGCCTCTGTGGCGACCTGCCGGTCACGCCGCTCGATGCCCTTCGTCGGTGTTCTGGCTCCGCGGTGCATCCGTCAGTGATCTGCTGGTCCGGGCCCTCCTTGGGGTAGGGGGTGCCGGCGTTGCGGGGCTGCTCGGTTCCCGGGGCCGTCGGCGATTCGGGGCGGGGGCCTGGGGGGCCATTGCAGGGAGTCCCTGGCAGGGAGTCCGTCATGCGTTCGGCCGAACTTGCTGCGGTAACCCAGAGATCACCTGCTAAGCGGTCTGACCTGCACGGTCATTGGGCTTCGGGCTCTGTCGTGTCCGCGACACGCCGGACGGGTGCGCCGGTCCGGGATGCGCCGGTTGAGGGACGGCCGTGTGCTGATCCCGGGACGCGGTTCCTGCCTTACACGGGGGTGGCTCCGTGGCCGCGTCCAGGGGAGAACAACATGCGTACGTCCTCGATACTCACCGGTGGCGCCCTCGCCCTCGCGACAGGCTTCGGCCTCGCTGGCCCGGCCGCCGCTGCCGGCAGCCCGGCCGCCGCAGCCGCCTCCAACCCGGTCGTGCTCCAGCCCAACCCGGTCGCTCCGGGCGGGCAGTTCTCCGTCTTCGACGGCGGCAACTGCAAGGGCAAGGAGGGCCTGGCCACCTTCAAGACGGGCGTCACCGGCTCCAGCATCCCGACCGTCAAGCTCTCCATGCTCAAGAACGAGGTCGGCGGCGTCGGCACCGTTCCCGCGAGCACCAAGCCCGGCTCCTACGAGGTGTCCGTGGTCTGCGACGACGGCAAGGGCAACGTCGAGGGCCCGTTCACCGGCACCCTCACCGTCTCCGCGGCGCACCCCAAGGGTGCGGTGAAGACCGGCCTCGGCGGCACCCAGGACTCCGGTACGAACCTCGCGGTCGGCATCGGTGCCCTCGGCGCCGCGGCCGTCGGCGGCGTGTGGATGGCGCGCCGCCGGACGGCCTCCGGCCGCGTCTGACCGGTCTGCGGCTCAGGCCGTACGCGTATGACGGTGTCGGATCCGGTGCCCCGAGCCTGGATCCGGCACCGCCGCGGGTCACCGACATCACACGGACCAGTAGGGGGCATACGTGCCGGACGGACGGCGTTGGGGGAACCGGACGATCGGATCCCTGACCGCACTCGCGGCGGCCGTGGGGGTCTGGCTGGTCACCACCGATGACATACCGCAGCCGCCACCCCAGCCGACCCGAGCCCAAGGTCTCCTCGGCACCCAGCACAGGGTGTTCGACCAGTTGCGCGGTGAGTCACGCGGGGAGAGCTCCGCGCCCACCCCGACGTCCGCGCCCCAGCCGGCGGCCATGGCCCCGGCCGAGCCGGAACGCATCCGCGTACCCTCGCTCCGCATCGACGCCCCACTCACGGGCCTCGGCCTGGAGAGCGACGGCAGCCTTCAGGCGCCCGCGCCCGACGACAAGAACCTCGCGGGCTGGTACGCGGGCGGTACGTCACCCGGCGCCGACGGCACGGCCGTCGTCGCCGGCCACGTGGACAACAAACATGGCCCCGCCGTCTTCTACCGACTCGGAGCACTGAAGAAGGGCGAGCGCATAGAAATAGCACGCCGAGACGGAACCACCGCGGTCTTCACCGTCGACGCGATCGAGGTCCACGACCGAGAGGGCTTCCCCGACCAGCAGGTCTACGGCGCCACGGGCCGTCCCGAACTACGGCTCATCACCTGCGGCGGCACGTACACGAAGAAGACTGGCTACCCGGCTAACGTGGTCGTCTACGCCCACCTCACCGACACCCCGGCATCCACGCGCTGAGACCTCAGGGGTCCCGCCGTGTCGGCGGGGGACCTCGGTTGCTCCCGTCGAGGGCCACGGTGTGCGGGGGTATGGATGTACGTGGTCATTCCGTGCGGGCCGGGGTTATCCGAGAAGTTTCACGGTGCCGTTACCGGTCGATGCCTCGAAGAGACCGTCGCGGCCGGCGAAGGAGGCCGTGTAGCCGAGCAGCAGGTCCGTGACGGTACCGACAAGGCCCGCGGTGCTGTCACACGTGGCGACGCTGGGCGCACCACGGGTGTTGTCGTAGTAGTTGACCGACTGAGTGGTGGCCGTGCACAGGACCTTGCCGGACTTGCTCTTGAAGGTGATCGGTACTCCGATCAGTCCGGTCTTCAGGGTCGCCTTGAGGCCGACGACCTTCAGCGGGAGCTTTTGAAGGTGGGCCGGGGCGGCGGTCAGCGTGGTCGCGCCGGTGGGGGCCTGGGAGTGGACCTGGTCAGGCCAGTCGCAGGTCGCGGGCCGGGCGTCCGCGTTGTACAGGAGCCCCCCGGGGCATATGTGGCGGGTGGGCCGGTAGGCGTTGTCGCATACCCAGAACGCGGCCGGGTCGCTGAGGTGCTGGTAGTAGCCTCCCGGCTTCTTGCAGATGCTCTGGTTGGCGGGTGGCGGGACTGTGGCAGTAGCTACGGTCGCGGGGGCCGGCGCGGGCTGGGCCTGGACAGGGGCCGCCATGGTGAGTAGCGCGGCCATGGCGGCCAGCGGTGCGAGGATACGGATGATCTTCATGCGCGTAGTCTCGCGGCTCGGGGCACCCGTGTCCCCGGATGGCCGTTACCCGCCAGTGGCTGGTTCCCTCACCGTCGCGCTTGCTGGCGCACACATGCCGCAACGGTGGCTGAAGTGATGGCGTAGCTGTGCGACGCGCTGGCCATGACGGGCCATCGGGTAGGCGTCCGAAGCGGCATCGACGCAGCAGTCGGGGCCACCGGTGAGCTGGAGCTCGCCCTGCAGTCCGAGCGGAGCCGGACTGCGCAGTCGCTTCGATGGCTCCGGGGTGGCGCCCAAGCCGCCAAGAGGACTACGGCCATGATGTATGCCCGCCTGCGCCTGGACGACGGCAGACCGGTCGCTGTCAGTCGACGACTGGACGGCGTTCCGGCCGGTCCCGAGCAGCAAACCAGCGTCGTGATTCCGCACGCAGCGCCCACAGTGCACACAACTCAAACCACGAACCCAGGATCGGAAAGGCTCTGACCTGCGGTTTTCTTCCACCTGTTTTGGTTGGATCTGTTTCTGACGACGCACCACGTGGAGTGCGTGGCGATCCTGGAGCGGGTCGTGAAGGACGCCTGACCTGCGGGTTCGTGGCGTTCGCCGTCAGCTCGACCTGTTCCCGCTCGTCCCCTTCCCCGGTTCGTCAGGGGAGGGGGGTCGGGAGAGCCGGCGTAGCGTGTGTCCAGGTCGCGTCGAACTGGCGCAGGGCGGCGGTGTACAGAATGCCAGGCGCCCGGGCGTACAGGCACGGAGAGTTTCTGCCGTGGGCTGACGCACTGTAGAACGTGAGGTAGGCGGCACGGTCTGTCGCGATCACGCGGCAGTTGTTGGGCAGGTTGAAGGTGCGCAGCTCGATGCCCTCCCTCGTATGCGTCACCCGGGCCAGGTAGTCGATGTTCGTTCGGACCTGGCTTCTGAGCAGACCCCGCGTGAAGCCTGGGTCGAACCGGGATACTTCCTGAGAGCGCCGATCGAGCCACGAGTCCTCTTGGGTATCGGGGTCGGGCAACAGGATCTGGACGGACTGCGGGGACGGCTCCGCCGACCACACGGGTGAGAAGACCTCACGGGTGAGTACGTTGCCTCGGCCCGCCAGGACCTTGACCCAGCGGGCTTGCCGCAGGTCGCGGGCGAGGTCCTGTTCAGCGGAGGACTGGTGGCGGTAGACGCGCCCCAGCTTGGTCCCCGTGTACCGGGAGCAGGCGGCGATCAGCCACCACATGGGACGGGCGCCGCGGAGCAAGCCAAGGGCCAGGAGGATCGCGCTGGCCGCCAGAGAGCCGAGGATCCCTAACAGGAAATCGGTCATGTGGAGTCCTCTTCAGGTGTCGGGTCGGAGTGCGGCCGGGCATCGATCGCGTCAGCAGAGGAAGGGCAGCAGGAGCCGCAGGACGTGGGCGGCGTTGCGGGCCGCGAGTTCGTGGTGTGCGTGTCCCTTCTCTTCGTCGGCGTTGTCGGAAACACCACGGATGACGATCCAGCCGGGGTTCGACTCGTCGTGGACGGAATTCTCCTGCCAGTACTGGCTCAAGCCGCCCGCTTCCATGTCCACCGCCAGTACCTTCTCGTTGTAGTGCGCGAGGTATCGGCGGATGTCGCTGTCGCGGTCGGCGACGACTGCTTCGCCGGAGCCGATCAGCCCCGGATACACCTCGTATTCCTGTGAGGATTGCGAGGCGAGCTGACCGTGGATACGGGCGGGGGTGCCGTGCTCGGTGAAGAACGCGTTCACGGCGTGCACCACCTGGGCCGGAGCCTGCCGGTGTTCGCCACGCCTGCGGACATCGCCGAGCGGATTGATCTTGCGGTTCTCGTAGTAGACGACCTCGGTCGAGACGATGACGTTCCCGATGCGAGCGTGTTCGTCGTGAATTCCCCCGCCCACGCCGACGAGAGCCCATAGCCGGGGCGCGTAGTGGCGTCGTAGGTTCTCCAAAGCGGCCATGGTCGACCGCTGTCCCTGACTCTGCGTCTGAGTGGCGACGATGCGGACGGTTGAGTTCGGAGTGGCTTGTTCTCCGCGGTAGAAGTAGAGGCCTCCTGGCTCCCTGTGCCGTTCGAGTTTCAACTCGTCGCACAGTGAGCGGAGTTCCTCGCTGAGGATGGTGACGATTCCGACGTCCCACGTGCTCTGATCCGTTGGTGCCGCGGAGCCGGCGACTGGTGCGCCGTCTCGTTCTGCGGGAGGCGTTGCGATGACTCGGGCGTGGCTGCCCACGGCGTTGTTGCTGATGGTGTTGCCGTTGCCGTAGGAGCTGATACCTCGGTTGGTGTTCACGGAGTTCCTCCGTCGCTGGGGTTGTCGGTCCCCGTGGCAGGGTCCGCCGGGACGCCGACTTGGGCCGCATCGCCCACGGCGTTGTTGCTGATGGTGTTGTTGTCGCCGAAGTTGAAGATCCCACTATTGATGATCTTGAGTGCTCGATTGTTGAACTCCGACGCGTCCACGTCCTTGGTCAGCAGGAAGTCGCCCGCCGCCCGGAGCAGACGTTGTTCGATCGTCTTCATCCGGCCGAGGATGTCGGTCTTCTCCAATTGCACCTTCGACCATGCCTGGGCCGATTGCTCCCGGATGCTCACGCGACTGCCGATGAGGACGTTGGGTATCGGTGTGGAGGTGAGATCCGGGGGGAGGAAGGTGACCTTGATCAGGGCGCGGAGATATCGGATGATCCGCCACGAGCTCTGGACTTGCCGGGGGAGGGTGGACAATTCACGGAAGGCGGCCCATATGACCGCGACGAGGCCGTGTTGGCCGAACTCGGCTGTCCGTTGGAAGGATCTCGGCGTGTGCGCGAGCACGCACGCCGCCGTGGAGATGATGAGGGTCCGCCCCCGTATGCTGACGTGGAGCAGGACGGTCGCGACGTACTCCGCGCCCTCCAGTGGTGTCGTGACCTCGAGGAAATGATGACCCCTCGATCCTGGCGTGTTGATGATCTCCCGCAGATCCGCGTCCGTGAGCTTCAGCGGTAATAGGGAGCGATTGGTTGCCACGTCGGTCTCGGACACATAGACGCGGTCCCTGACTTGGGCGGGCAGGCGGACATCGTGGCTGTCGGTGTTCAGTAGACGGACCGCGTCGCGCAGGTGCTCGACGAGCTCGTGGGCCTGGAACGGGGGTACGAGGTACTCCCGTTCGTGCAGTGGGGCGTCATCGTCATCAACAGGACGCAGGAGTTGGACGCTCATCGGCGGGTTCCACTGATAGACGATCTCTCCGGCACCAATGAACGGCGACTCCTTGCCGAAGAGGGTGAACACGTTCAGGTCGTCGTCGGCCGCTTCCTTGTCCTGGCTGTGGCGGGGGCGGCGATACACGGCGTGCACGTCCCTCTGCTGAACGTCGACCACCCGCTGCCGGGGGGACAGGTGGGCGGGGCGCAGGGTCGGTGCTCGAAGGATCCGGTTGAGCTGCAGCTGACGTATCGCTCCGATGGCGAGGCAGATGAGCACGATGCTCGCCCCCACGCGAAGGGCTGTGGTGGCGTGATGGGGGTGGGCGAGTCCGATCGCGAGACCGGCCGTCACCACGCCGAGCGCGATGCCTCCGATGCGTTGCAGCGCCCGTGACTTCTCCGACTTTCTTCGCGGGAGGATCCGTTGGAGGCGGCGCCGATGGCGAAACTGCCGCTCCTGGGTGCGTCGTACGGACTTTCGATCGGTTTGGGGCTCGCGGTCGCCCCGATGTATGAGCAGGGCCAGGCGGAGCAGACACAGGAGGGAGAGGCCGCATGCGACGAGAACGCTCGCAGGCAGGGCGTCCGCGTAGGCCGGCGCGATCACGGATGTCAGCAGCGTGACGCGCAGGGCGGCCGTCAGGGTGGCGGCCCGCCATGCATGACGCATGACCGGGACGATGTCGAAGCCGTAGGACGGGGCGACCCTTCGGTGCGGGGAGGCACAGACCTTGTCGATCACGAGGTCGCGGAAGTCTTCGTCCACGTAAGTGCCCGCACATAAGTGGCGTGTCGCAGCCGTGAGTTCTTCGGCGGAATCCTCCGCGGGTGGTACGGGGGGAGTGGCCATGCCCTGCCCTCGCCTCCTGGGGGTTAAGGTCTGTGTGACCATAAGTGGCGAGAGTGTTCAAGTCAATGTGACCTTTAGGGGTTCTCGTGGATGACTGGCTGAAAGACTCCGATGAGGTGGAGGCCTCGTGGGTGACGGTGGACCTGGCGATCTTCACGCTGCAAGGCGCCCGCCTGATGGTGCTACTGATCGATCGGGGGCTGGAGCCCTTCGTCGGCCAGCCTGCGCTCCCTGGCGGGTATGTCCAGAAGGGCGAGACCCTGCGGGAAGGGGCGCTGCGGGAGTTGTGGGAGGAAGCCGGCATCGACGGTGGGCTGTTGCACCTGGAGCAGTTGGGTGCCTACGGCGATCCCGGGCGGGATCCGAGGGGGCGAGTGGTCACCGTCGCATACCTGGCGCTGGGGCCCAACCTGCCCGTGCCTGTGGGCGGCACGGACGCGGAACGCGCCTACTGGGCACCGGTGGATGAACTCGACCAGGCCAGGATGAGGCTGGCATTCGATCACTCCGCGATCCTTGCCGAGGCTTTGGAGGAGGTCCGCCGCAAACTCGAATACACCTCTGTCGCGACGGCCTTCTGTGCCTCGGAGTTCACTCTCAGCGAGTTGCGCACGGTCTATGAAGTGGTCTGGGGGCAGCCGTTGGACCCGAGCAATTTTCGGCGCAAGGTGCTGAGGACCACAGGATTCGTGGAACCCACGGGCGAACAGAGGATGCCCTCGACAGGCCGCCCGGCCGCGCTGTACCGCAGAGGGATTGCATGGGTGTTGAGCCCACCCCTCCTGCGTGCCGGCGGGCAGCCTGCCTAGTTGGCCGAATTTGGAGGTCTCGGGATCGAAGCAGGGACGCGGGGCCGCGTCAGGCCAAGGTGAGGGGGAGGGTGGAGAGGCCTCGGGTGAGGCGGGTTTGGCGCCAGGTCAGGGAATTTGCGGGGGTGGTCAGGCGGGTGTTCGGGTAGCGGGTCAGTAGGGTGCGGAGGGTGATTTCGGCCTCGGCGCGGGCCAGGGGGGCGCCCGGGCAGCGGTGGATGCCGTGGCCGAAGGAGAGGTGGGCCGTGGCTTCGCGGTCGAGGTTCAGGGCGTTCGGGTCGGGGAAGGCTGCCGGGTCGCGGTTGGCGGCGCCGGGGGAGATCAGGACCGGGTGGCCCGCCGGGATGTCGGTGCCGCCGATGCGCAGGTCCTGCGTGCTGTAGCGGAAGGTGGCCACGCTCACCGGGGAGTCGAAGCGGAGCAGTTCGTCCAGGGCGCCGGGGATGAGGGAGGGGTCGCGGCGCAGGCGGTCGAAGGACTCGGGGTGGCGGAGCAGGGCCAGGACGGCGTTGCCGATGAAGTGGGTGGTGGTCTCGTGCCCGGCGACCAGGAGGAGGGCGGCCAGGGAGATGGTCTCGTCGCGGGTGAGGCCGTCTTCGTCGCAGTCGTGGAGGAGGGTGTGGAGCGGGCCGTTGGTGGGGGTCGTGCGGGCCGTGTCGATCAGGTGGGTGAGGTAGTCGCCGATGTGGTGTGACGCGGCATCGACGCGGGTGGTGTCGGTCGCGTCGAACAGGTCGTGGGAGTGGGCGGCGAGGGTGGCGCGGTCGGGTGCAGGGACGCCGAGCAGTTCGCAGACGACGGTGACCGGCAGGGGGACCGCAAGGTCCGCCACCAGGTCGATGTCCGTGCCGGGTCGCCACGTGGACGTGAGGTCGTCCACGACCTGAGTGATGAACGGGCGGAGTTCGCGGACGCGGGCTGTTGTGAACAGCCTTGTTGCCAACCGGCGTTGGCGGGTGTGCTCGGGTGGGTCGCTCGCCAGCATGTTGCGGGAGATCGCCGGGTGCAGGTCGCGGTTCGAGGGCCGGTCGGCGAAGAAGCGGGCCGTGTCCTTGGACAGGCGGGGGTCGGTGAACGCCTCGCGGGCCTCGGAGTGGCCGGTGACCAGGTACGCGTGGTGTCCGCCGGAGCCGGTGGGGACGCGCTGGACCGGGCAGCCTTCGCGCAGCCGGTCGTACGTGGGGTAGGGGTCGGCGAAGAAGCGCGGGTCGCGCAGGGGGTCCTGCCGCGGGGCGGTCATGAGGCCGCGCCCGCGTGCTCGGGGGCCGGCTGGAGTGCGTAGGCCGCGGCAACCAGCAGCAGCCAGGCCGTCTCCGCCGGGAGGTCGCCCTTGCGGGAGCGGGTGCCGGCGGCGGGCGGGGCCTCGTCGCCGTCGACGGGGAGTCCGGCGCGCTTCGCGCTGACGGCCGCGGCGATGACGGCCGCCTCCACCTCGGCTTCGCCGGCGGGGGTGTCGGCCGTGCCCCGGCGGGCGACTTCGGCGGCCGCGGCGTCGCGTACCGATGTCTGACGGTACCGGCGCAGGGCCAGCACGCAGTCGTTGATCTCGATGACCCGGCGGTGCAGGTGGAAGTCGAGGTCGTGGGTGTCGGCTCCGGTGCTGTCCGGGTCGAGCACGACCTCGGGGACCGCGGAGGTGACCTCGCGCCACAGGGGTTCCAGCGCGGTGAACGAGTTCCGTTCCCAGCGGCGGCGGCGCAGTTGGCTGAGCGGCCACAGCAGGGCGGGGAGGGTGAGTCCGACGGTGATGAGGAGGACGGCGACGGCCGGTGCGGTCACGCTGAAGGTGCAGCGGAAGGGGGTCAGCGGGCTCGAGCACCGGGCGTTGTCGGGCACGAGCCCGAGGCCGAGGCCGATGGAGACCAGGGCGAAGAGCTTGTACGCGGCGTAGACGAGGGCGAAGCCGCAGCCGATCGAGGTCGTGCGCAGGCCCCAGCACTGACTGCGGCGGGTCGAGCGCTTGGACTGGGCCCAGGTCTGCAGCAGGAAGTCCTTGGCCGTGTATCCCAGGTAGGAGATGTAGATGAGCACGTAGCACGCGTACAACACCGGGTTGCGTCCGGTGAGTTGTTCGGCGGTGAAGAAGGCGGTCATGCCGGCGACGGAGATCGCGAGGGCGATGACGCGCAGCCGGATCTGCCGGCGGGCCCGTTCGCGGTCCAGATTGAGCTGGAAGAGGAAGGCGAGGACCGAGGTGGCCGCCGTCAGGGTGAAGGCGTTGCTGAGGAGCCGGGCGACGTGGGGGACCACTGATTCGACCGCGTGCTCCACGGCGGGGGCGTACGAGGCGAAGGCGAGGGCGAACGAGGTCAGGAGCGCCGCCATCGCCCAACTGCCCGTGGGGCGGTGTCCGCCGCGTCCGCGTACCCAGTAGGCGGCGAAGCACAGCAGCACGACGGCCATGCCCGTGAAGAGGATGTTGATCATTTCCGGTGGCGCTTCTTCCTGTGTGGCTTGGCGAACAACGCGTCCCAGCTCTCGGCGCCGCTGGCGGGCCGGCTCGACGGGCCTTCGCGTCCCCGGTACATGAGTTGTCGGATCACGCTGGCCATCACCTCGGCCTCGCGTTCGTCCTCGCTGGTGTAGCTGGTCCGGCCCGACATGCGCTGGACGAGGGTGGGGTCGAACCCGATCGCGCGCAGGGTGTCCTGGTCCAGCTCCAGGCTGCCGGGGTGGTCGCAGATGATGTGGCTGATCTCGTGGGCGAGGATGTGGTTCTGGTGGAGGGGGGAGGTGGCCTCTTCGTAGAACAACAGGTCGGCGTCCGGGGTCTCCAGGCGGATGCCGCACGGTGCGTCCACGGCGCCCAGGGTGCTCAGGGGGCGCAGGACGATGGGGCGTCCGCGCTGTTCGGCCACGGCGTCGCGGAGGTCGCGGGTGCTGAAGCGGTGCGGGAGTTGAAGTGCCTCGACGCGCGCCTCACACGTGGCGCGAAGCTGCTCAAGGTCCATGTCCTCACTCTGGTGACGCCGGGCGGGGGTGGTCGGCCGGGGCGGACCTCTCCCCGGAAGCCTGCTACGCGCGCCCCAATGCTGACATGTTCGCGACTCCGATCCGAGGGCGGGGTGTTGTTGCGGCAGGGTCGTACGGCCGGTCGTGCGGCGGGGACGCCGGGCCGGTGCCGGGGAACGCTCGATACCCCCTGCCGGTGAGCCGGGGCAGGGGGTGTGGTGTCGGGGAGGGGGGCGGGTGACCGCCGCCCGGTGGGCGGTTCAGTCGTCCAGGTTGAGGTCCTGCGCGGGGCCGTCGGTGGTGAGCCCTTCGAGTTTCCGGGCCTGTTCGATGACGGTGGACAGCATCTTCAGGCTGTCGACGCTCAGGCCGTTGGCGCGCAGGGCCACCTTGCGGACGTCCTGGTCGCGCATGGCGGCGAGGAGGCCGATCTCGGCCTTGGTGCGTTCGGCTGCCGCGCTGTCGACGAAGTAGCCCGCGGGGACGCCGAAGAAGTCGGCCAGGGCCTTGATGGTGTGGCGCGTCGGGTTCCGCTTGGCGCCGGTGCGCAGTTGCTGGATGGCGCTCGCCGTCACCCCGCGTCCTTCTCCGGTCGCGGCCTTGCGGATGCCCTCGGCTACCTCCGCGTAGGTGTACGGCCCGCGGGAAGGGGGGTGCACCTCGCGGAAGAGGTGGTCCAGGAGTTGGGCGAAGGTGGGCGCCTGGTCATGCGCCTGGTCATCCTCCACGTACACAACCTCCTTGGCGTGATGCCGAGTCTTTGCCCACCACAGTGTTTCTCGAAGCCCGTCGGGCCGGCCCCGGCAACACTTTGGTTGACGCCGGGCAGTCACTCTGGTGTACGTTACCAATGCTTCGTCGCCACTGGAGTGTCGAGGGTGTGGTGGTGGCGGGATCGAACGGGTCGGGTTGAGCTTCACGGGGGTGAGCTCGACCGGCGGCCGTAGTGCCGTGGCCGCGTCGGACGGGTTCGCCCCGGCCGGCGCGGCTTCCTTCGTCCTACGAGGCGTGGTGCGGCCCTGCGCAGGCCCGCGGGGGTGGCGTCGCCCTGCGCGGAGCGGCCGGGATCAGGCGCTGGTGCCGGCCCGCCCCGTACGGCGGGAGCGCAGCAGCTCCAGACCGACGGGGACGAGGGACAGGGCGACGATCACGGCGATGATCGGCAGGAGGTAGCGGTCGACGTTCGGTACGGACGCGCCGAGCGCGTAGCCGGCCAGGACCAGGCCGACGGTCCACAGGAGGCCGCCCAGGACCTGCCAGAGGGCGAAGGTGCGGGCCGGTACGTTCAGGATCCCGGCGAGGGGGTTCAGTACCGTCCGCACGATGGGCAGGAAGCGCGCCAGGACGATCGCCTTCGCGTACCCGTAGCGCTCCAGGATCTCCGCCGCCCGCTCGGCGCCCTCGCTGATCTTGCGCGACTTCGTCCGGGTCAGGAACGCGGGCCCGGCCTTGCGGCCCAGGAGGTAGCCCGTCTGCGCGCCGGCCAGGGCGCCGGTCGCGGCGGCGAGCAGGACCCAGGGCAGTGACAGGTGCCCGGGGGAGGCGGCCGAGCCCGCGCACAGCAGTCCGGCGGTGAACAGCAGCGAGTCCCCTGGCAGGAAGAACCCGAGGAGCAGGCCGGTCTCGGCGAACAGGATGACCGCGATGCCGAACGTTCCGAACGCGGCGAGCAGGGACTGGGCGTCGAGCAGGTTCACGGCGAGGTGCACCGGCGGCGCTGCGGCGAGCTGAGTGAGGAACATCCGTACGGTCCCATCGATAATGGTGGCGGGGGGTGGGGCTCACCGCTGGGTGGGGCTCACCGCTGTGGGCAAGAGGGTGCCGGACCGCCTCGGGGGTGCGGTCCGCCCACCCGGTGTCTACAGGACAGTAGTCCGTCTACCCCACTGTAGACGACCTGTGCGAGAGGGAGGTTTCATGACCGACAGCGCGAGCGAACGCCGTCCGGCCGGCGAGCTGGAGGCCAGCGTCCTGGCGGCGCTGTGGGCCGCGGGGAAACCGCAGTCGGCGGCGCAGGTCAGGGAGGCGATACCGCAGTCGCTGGCACGGACCACGGTGGCGACGCTGCTCGCCCGGCTGCACGAGAAGGGCGCCATCGACCGCAATCCGGGCGGGCGGGGCTTCCTGTACTTCCCGGTGGAGGACGCGCACGGTCTCACCGCGCGCCGGATGCACCGCGAGCTCGACCAGGACGGCGACCGCAGTGTCGTGCTGGCCCGGTTCGTCGAAGGGCTCAGCTCCGACGACGAGGCGGAGCTCAGGCGGCTGCTGGAGGGAAGCGGGCAATGATCGCGCTGCTGATCGTCCCCCTCCTGCTGCCCTGGCTCCTGCCGCCGCTCGCGCGGCGCACGGCCCGCCGGGTGCGGCCCGGGGTCGCGTTGTGGACGATCACCACCGCCACCGGAGCGCTGGGCCGTCTCTTCCGGATCTTGCCGGGTCCGCGCCGCCCGGCACCGCACCTCGCCGCGCTGCCGGGTCACCCGAGTACGTCCAGTACGAGGGTGACCCGGCAGCGCGGCGAGGCACGGCACCGGACGACGCGGACCTGACCGGCAAGATCCGGAAGAGACGACCCAGTCCTCGGGGTCGTGGCCTGCCTGGGCGTCCTGCTGCTGCCCCTCGCTCTGGCCATCGGGCCCGTGGCCGCCCTCGTACACCTGATCCGGCCGCTCCAGGCCGGTCCGGCGCTGCTGGCGCTGGGCGTCTCCGCGCTGTCCGCCGGGGTCTTCGCGGTCATCGGCGTCACCGTGGCCCGGCGCGGACTGTCCGAGGCCAGGCGGCTGCGCACCGCCCACGGAGACGTCGCCCACCTGCCGGCCGTCGGAGGGCTGTGCGTACTGCGCGACGCGCGCCCGGACGCCTACGCCCTTCCCGGTGGGCTGCGGGGCGGGGGCCGGATCGTGGTGACCTCCGGCATGTTGAGCTCGCTGGAGCCGCGCGAACGGGAAGCCCTCCTGGCCCACGAACGCGCGCACCTCGCCGCGCGCCACCACCTCTTCCTCGCCGTTGCCCAGCTCGCCGGCTGGTGCCATCCGGCGCTGGCCGCCGTCGTCCCGCAGGTGTCCTTCGCCGCCGAACGCGCGGCCGACGAGTCCGCCGCCCGCGCCACCGGCAGCCGGACGCTCACCGCGCACGCCGTGGGGCGGGCGGCGCTGGCCGTCACCCGCGGCGGCGCACGGCCCGCGGGATCCGCGCTCGCGCCGGGGGCCGTGACCGGGCCGGTCCCCGCCCGCGTGAAGGCCCTGCTGACCCAGGCGCCCGCCCGGCGCATCGCTCCCGCACTGCTGGCCATGGCCCTGCTGTGCTCGGCGGCCGGTGCGTCCTCCCTCGCCGGAGCGGTCCGGCTGCACCGCGGGGTGGAGATCGCCCAGGGCGAGCACCCGGCCGACTGACGTCCGGCCTGCCCCGCCCTCGGCTTCCAGCAGGACCCGACCGTGCTCCAAGTGACCGTCCGGAGCCTGTACCTGGCACCGGTCACGGCCGTCTTCCCGGCCCCCGCACGCACCGGGCAGGGGGGAGCGGCGGTGTACGAGCAGCAGAGGAACCGGACTTCGGATGCGGACGACAGTGCTGCCCGGGCCGACCGGGTGGTGGAGCTGCTCGGCGCGCGGGACGAGGTCGAGCTCGCGTTGAAGGCTTCCCTGGGCGGACTGCCGCGCGAGCGTGACGAGACGCTGGCGCGGATGGCCGAGGTCCTCCAGGCCACGGCGCAGGGCCTCGCCCTGGACGCCGCCGCGGTATGGGCGGACATGCCGGAGCGGGTGCTGCGGAACTGGCTGGCGAAGGACCCGGCCTTCGCGGCCGCCCTGCGATCCGCCGAGGCCCTGGCCGGGGCCCACGGGCTCGCCGCCGGCCCCGCCACCACGCCCACGCCCGCGATGGTCCGGGTCGCGGTACTGGCGCTCAGCCGGGGAGCGACATGGCCGCAGGCCGTGGCCGTGGCGGGTTTCCCCGTCCGGGGCTTCCGCCGGCTGTCGCAGACCCACCCGGTCCTGGCCGCCCTGGTGGAGGCGGCGCGGCGGGCGCGGCCCCGGAAGCCGAAGAACTTCGTACCGGCCGGCTACCGGCCGCGACGCCCCGGACAGGCGCCGCCGGGTCCGCGCGCCTTCCGCCTCGTACGGCGCGAGGACCAGGTCCTGCCGTAGGCCGTCTCTCGCGGACCTGACCGACAAGATCCGAAAGAGACGGCCTGGGCCGAACCGCTGTCCGACTGCCGTCAGGCGGTGAGGACTCCGGCTCCGAGGAGGCCGAAGAGCAGGAGGCCCACGACGATGCGGTAGATGACGAAGGCGTTGAAGGAGTGCTTCGCGACGAACTTGAGGAGCCAGGCGATCGAGGCGTAGGCGACGGCGAAGGAGACCAGCGTGCCGACGACCAGGGGGAGGGCGTCCACTCCGGCGCCCACCGCGTCCTTGAGCTCGTACAGGCCCGCGCCGGTCAGGGCCGGGATGCCGAGGAAGAAGGAGAGGCGGGTGGCGGCGACCCGCTCGAGGTCGAGGAGGAGGCCGGTTGCCATGGTGGCTCCGGAGCGGGAGAAGCCGGGGAAGAGGAGGGCGAGGATCTGCGAACAGCCCACCAGCATCGCGTCCTTGAAGGTGGTGTCGTCCTCGCCGCGCTTGTGGCGGCCGATCTGGTCGGCGGCCCACATGAGGCCGCTGCCGACGATGAGGGAGCCGGCCACCACCCACAGGGAGGCCAGGGTGCTCTCGATGAGCGGTTTGGCGGCGAGCCCGACGACCACGATGGGGATGGTGGCGTAGATGACCCACCAGGCGAACTTGTAGTCGTGGTGGTACCGCTCCTCGCGGTTGACCAGGCCGCGCCCCCACGCGCTCACGATCCGCACGATGTCCTTGAAGAAGTACACCAGCACCGCGGCGATGGCTCCGACCTGGATGACGGCGGTGAAGGCGACGACGGCCTTGTCGTCCACCGGGATGCCCATCAGGCCTTCGGTGATCTTCAGGTGGCCGGTGGAGGAGACCGGCAGGAATTCGGTGACCCCTTCGACGACGCCGAGGATCGCCGCCTGTCCGATGCCGATGGTGCTCAAGTGGTCCGTCCCTGGGGTTGGTTCGGTGGTGTGGAGATGGGTCGGCGTCCGCGCCCGCGGCGAACTCGGGGATCCCCGTGGTCTACATGGATGTAGACCACGGGGGTGACTGTAGAGGACGGGCGCGGAGCGGCCAACACCGGGCGGGTGGCCAGGGGTGTGGGAGGGGTCAGCTGTGCGGGGCCAGGCGGCGCAGCAGGGCGTGGACCGTCGTCTCGTCGAGGACGGACGCGGTGCCGGGGACCAACTGGGCCAGCAGTGCGGCGAATCGGTTGTCCGGCTGCCGGAGGAAGGGCTCGCCGCCCTCCCACAGCGCCGTACGGATCCGCTCCGCCGTGAGCTGCCCGTCGCCCGCCGACGCGGCGGCGAGGTGGCAGGCGAGGCGCCGGTCCAGGTGGGTCGGCGTCCAGCGGCCCGCGGCCAGGTCGTCGGACAGGGCCAGGGCCAGGCTGCCGGTGGAGGCGGAGGCGACGGGTCCGGTGAGGTCGGTGGGCTCGGTGGCGGTGGTGCGGTCGGTGTGGGTCGTCATGGGGTGGCGCCGTGGCCTTCCTCGAGCGCCGGGCCGTGGCGGCGGCTCGGCGGATGGTGTGGGGCGGGGAGTCCCCGCCGGGAACGCGAAGTGGGCGCGTGCTCCGCCGTTGCCGGCCGGAACACGCGCCCACGGCACCGGAGGCGGTGCGGATCGTCGCGGCGGGGGTGTGCGCGACGTCCGCTCCCGGGGGCCCGCCCTCGGTGCGAGGGCGGGGCCGGGACCGCGCTTCGGTGGTCAGGGGGTGGGATCAGCTCGCGGGCGCGGTCCGGCGGCCGGTGGCGGCGCGCAGGATCACGGCGAGAGCCACCAGGACGATGCCGAACCAGACGACGCTCGTCACGCCCACGTGGTCGGCGAACAGGCCGCCGATGAGGGCGCCCAGGGCGATGCAGGTGTTGTAGGCCATGGTGTTGAGCGACATCGCGGCCTCGAAGGTGTCGGGGGCCGCCGAGAGCGTCATGTTGATCTGGCTGAGCTGGACGACGCCGAAGGCGATGCCCCACAGGGCCATGGCGACGATCACGCCGATGTCGTTCGTGCCGATGGTCAGCAGCATGACGAGTGCGGCGATCATGATCAGGCCGCCCACGATGAAGCTGCCCCGCAGGCTCTTGTTGACGCTCTGGCCGCCGATGAAGTTGCCGATCGCGCCGCCGATGCCGAAGACGATGAGCACGACGGTGATGAAGCCGACGGTGGCGGACGCGCTGTCCTCGAGGTAGGGCCGCACGAACGTGTAGGCGCCGAAGTGGCCGAGGACGAAGAAGACGACCATGACCAGGACCACGCGCAGCGGCACGTTCTTGACGGGCAGTCCGAAGACCTCGCGGACCGAGACCGCGTTGGCCGAAGGCAGCGAGGGGATCGTGAAGGCGACCGCGAGGAACACCAGGGCGCTGAGGCCGGCCCAGATCAGGAAGGTGGTGCGCCAGTCGCTGACGCTCTCCAGCAGGGTGCCGAGCGGGATGCCGACGACGGTGGCGATCGAGATTCCGGACATCACGACGGCGGCGGCCCGGTTGGCCTGCTTCTCGGGGACGATGCGCATGGCCATGCTGACGCCGATGGCCCAGAAGACGCCGCTGGCGAAGCCCATGATCAGGCGGGTGCCCAGGATCAGCGGGTAGTTGGGGGCGATGGAGGTGATCAGGTTGCCGATGGCCAGGACGGCCAGGAGTGCGGTCAGCAGCCGGCGCCGGTTGACGCGCCGGGTCCAGGCCACGATGAACGGCACGCCGAGACCGGCCGCGACGCCCTGTGCCGTGACCATGAGGCCGGCCGAGCCCACGGAGACCTTGAGGCTCTCGCTGAGCGGGGTGAGCAGGCCGATCGGCATCAGTTCGGTGGTGAGGAAGACGAACAGACTGGCGGTGATGGCGGCCACACCCAGCCATCCCCGGGCCGGGGACAGCTGGTTCTGTGGCGTGACGGGGACGTTTGTCTCTTCTTGAATAGTCATGTCATCTCTCCGGATGTGGTCAGGCGTGGGGTGGTGCGCCCGCCGTTATCCGCTGTGTTCCTGTTCCAGAGCGGGTTGGTCGGGGAGGTGCGGGACGGTGGTCAGGGGTGGAGTCGACGGGGTCTTCCCGGACTTCGGTCGGGGAGGCCGCGGCTGGCCGAGCACGACCGCCAGGAAGATGACCGCCATGCCGAGGATCTGGAGGGCGGACAGCGTCTGGTCCTTGACGAGGTAGCCCAGCAGGGTCGCCACGACCGGGCTGCCCAGCGCGAGGAAGGAGACCGCTACGGCCGGCAGGCGTTCGATGCCCCGGAACCAGACGATGTAGCTCAGGACCGCGCCGAGGGTGATGAGGTAGGCGAACCCGATGACGTTGGAGCCGGTGAGGGTGTCGGGAAGGTCTTCCAGCGACAGCCAGAACGGCAGCAGGACCAGACCGCCCGCCGTGAGCTGCCACCCGGTGAAGGTGAGCAGGCCGACGCCCTCCGGCCGGCCCCACCGTTTGGTCAGCGTGATGCCCGAGGCCATGCACAGCGCCCCGCCCACCGCGGCGAGGACTCCGACGGTGTCGAGCGACGCCGCGCCCTTGAAGACGAGCAGGACCACGCCTGCGATGCCCATGACGCAGGCCAGGGCGTGGACGGGTCTGATCCTCTCGCCGAGGAGCAGGGCGGCGAGGATGACGACGAACATGGGCTGGGCCGACAGGATGACGCCGGCGATGCCGCCCGGCAGCCGGTAGGCCGCGACGAAGAGCAGGAAGTTGAAGGCGCCGATGTTCAGAACGCCCAGCACCAGCGCGCGCCACCACCAGATGCCGACGGGAAGCTTCCGGCCGAGGGCCAGCAGGAACAGGCCGCCGGGCAGGGCCCGCATGGTGGTCGCCAGGAGCGGCCGGTCCGGGGGCAGCAGTTCGGTGGTGACCAGGTAGGTGCTGCCCCAGACCGCCGGAGACAGGCCGGTCAGGGCCGCAGTGAGTACGTTCTGTCTGTTCTTCATCCTGCCTCGAATCTCGCGGGGATCACCGTGGCTCCCGATGTCCGGCCGTCCGTCTGTCCGGTCGTCCGTCTGTTTGTCCGGCCGGACGGCGCAGTCGGCTCAGTCGGCTCAGTCGAAGATCGGGTCGCGGTCGCGGCCGCGCTTCAGCTCGAAGAAGCCGTCTATGGCCGCCACGGCCAGCACGCTGTCCCAGAGCGTTCCGGCCGCCTCGGCGCGGGGGGCGGGGGTGAGCACGGGGCCGAAGAAGGCCAGGGGCTTCCCCTCCGGGCCGGGCACGTGGATCACGGGGGTGCCGACCTCCGAGCCGACCGGGTCCATCCCCTCGTGGTGCTCGGCCCGCAGCGGCTCGTCCCAGGAGGTGTCCTCCGCGGCCTCGATGAGGTCGGCGGGCAGACCCGCCTCCGCCAGGGCGGCGCGGATCATGTCGTGGCCGAGCCCGGCCTCCTCGTGGTGGATCAGACGGCCCATGGCGTTGTAGAGGGGCCGCAGCACCTCGTTGCCGTGCCGCTCCTGGGCCGCGATGCACACGCGCACGCAGGCCCAGCCGTCGATCATGCCCTGGCGGTACTTCTCCGGGACCTCGCGGCCCTCGTTGAGGACCGACAGGCTCATGATGTGGAAACGGGTTTCCAGCGGCCTGACCTGCTCCACCTCCAGCATCCAGCGTGAGGTGATCCACGCCCAGGGGCAGCGGGGGTCCACCCAGATGTCGGCGATGGTCGTCTCGGAACGCGATGGCGTGGTGCTCATTGAGGTCGCTCGTCCTTTCGGTGCCACGGGCGCGAGGACGCGCGCAGACGTGCCTCGGCGCGGTGCGCCCAGGTGCGGGTGGTGGGGAGGGGCCGCGCAGGAGTGGCTTCGGGGCGTGCCGGAGGGGCCCCCGATCGAGGGCCCGCCCGGCGCGGTCGGCCCGAGGGCGTTCCCGCGGCGTGCGGTCGTCACCAGTGTCGGCCCGCGGGTATCCATGAGTCCAACACATGCTTGTCACCCGATGCATCTCGTATCACGATGGATCCATGGAGCTCCAGCAGATGCGGTACGTGATCGCCGTGGCCGAGACGAACAGCTTCACCAGGGCTGCCCAACGCTGCCTCGTGGTCCAGTCCGCGCTCAGCCACCAGGTCGCGCGCCTAGAGAAGGAACTGGGTGCCAGGCTCTTCGAACGCACCAGTCGCCGGGTCCGGTTGACCCCGGCGGGCGCGGCCTTCCTGCCCGCCGCCCGCCAGTGCCTGGACGCGGCGGAGCGGGCTGCCGCCGAGGTCGCGGCGGCCGTCGGGGAGGTGCGCGGACGCCTCGCGGTGGGGCTGATCCCCACCGTCGCGGCCGTGGACATCCCCGCCGTCCTCAGGGACTTCAACCAGCGCCATCCCAAGGCCCGGATCAGCCTCAGCGTGGGAGCGAGCGACGAGCTCGTCGAGCAGGTCAGGCAGGGCGAGATCGAGGTGGCCTTCCTCGGCATCCCGGTCACGGCCCGCCCCAAGGGCGTCAATGCCCGGGAGCTGGCCCGGGAGCGGCTGGTCGCCGTGGTCTCCCCGGACCACCCGCTCGCCGGCGAGACCTCGGTCGACCTGCGCCGGCTGTCCTCGGAGGTGTTCGTGGACCTCCCGGCGAAGACCGCCGGCCGGGCCCAGTCGGATCTGGCCTTCACCGCCGCCGGCCTCACCCGCGAGGTGGCCTTCGAGGTGACCAACGCGGACTACCTGGCCCGTCTGGTCGGCGCGGGCCTGGGCGTGGCCCTGCTCCCGCCCGGCTACGTGGCGGGCCTGACCGGGATGGTCACCATCGAGGTCACGGACGCGCCGTCCCGCGCCGAGTACGTGATCTGGGGCCGGGAGAGCCGCACCCCGGCGGCCGCGGCCTTCCTGGAGCTCCTGGACCTCCAGGAGGAATGAGTACGGGAGCACGCGGACGAGCCGGGGTCGCCCCCGGCTCGTCCCCACGGTTGCGGCAGTGACTCAGGACCGGGCCGCCAGGGCGCGGCCGGTCAGGCCGGAACCGAGCAGCGCGCGGTGGATCTCCGAGGTCGCCGTGGACCGGTTGAGCGTGATGTAGTGCAGGCCGGGAACGCCCTCGGCGAGCAGCCGCTCGGCCATGGCCACCGCGAAGTCGACGCCGATCCGATGGCCCTCGGCGCCGCTGCCCGCCGCCTCCAGCCGCCGGGCCAGGTCCTCGGGGAAGGCGGCCCCGCTCAGCTCGGCGAACCGGGCGATCTGCCGGGCGTCCGTGGCCGGCATGATCGCGGGGATGATCGGGACGTCGCACCCGGCCGCCACGACCCGGTCCCGCAGCCGCAGGTAGTCCTCGGCCCGGAAGAACATCTGGGTGACCGCGTAGTCCGCGCCCGCACGGCACTTGGCCACGAAGTGCCGGATCTCGGACTCCCAGTCGGGGGAGCGCGGATGGCGTTCGGGGAACGCGGCCACGCCGACGCTGAAGGCTCCCGACTCCCGCACCAGCCGGACCAGCTCCCAGGCGTGGGAGAGGCCGCCCGGGTGCTGGATCCAGGGCGCGTTCGGGTCGCCCGGCGGGTCCCCGCGCAGGGCCAGGACGTCCCGGACACCGGCGTCCGCGTACTGGCCGATCACGTGCCGCAGTTCGGCCACCGAGTGCGCCACCGCCGTCAGGTGGGCCACCGGCCGCAGGGTGGTCTGCGCCGCGATCCGCTTCGTCAGCTCGACCGTGCGGTCCCGGGACGATCCCCCGGCCCCGTAGGTCACCGAGACGAAACTCGGGGCGAACGCCTCGATCCGGCGGATCGCCTCCCACAGGGCGGCCGCGCCCGCCTCCGTGCGGGGCGGGAAGAACTCGAAGGAGAACGAGGGGGTCCCGGTGGCGAGGAGTGCGCGCAGCTCCGTCACCCGGGCTCCCCGGGCCACGCGCCGATCTCCGCCGCGGCCTCGGCCCCGTAGGAGCGCAGCAGTCGCTCCGAGAGGTCCCAGGGGAGCAGTTTGTACTCCTGGGTGCCGGAGGACTCGAGGACGATCGTGGCCACGGCGCAGCCCAGTTGGGCCGCTCGGAGGTGGGACAGCCCCCGGGACAGGCCCGCGAGGAAGCCGGCCCGGAAGGCGTCGCCCACACCGGTGGGTTCGGTGGGCCGGTCCGTCGCTACGGCGGGCACGTGCTCGGCCGCTCCGCCGGCGGTCAGGATCGAGACCCCGTCGGCGCCCCGGGTGACGATCCACACGCCGACGCGCGCCAGCACGTCGGCCTCGCTCCACCCGGTCTTCTGCCGCAGCAGCGCGCTCTCGTACGCGTTGGTGAAGAGGAACCGGGCCCCGTCCACGAGGAGTCGGGTCGACTCCTCGTCGAGCCGCGCCAGTTGCTGCGAGGGGTCGGCCGCGACGGGGATGCCGGCGGCGTGCGCCGCCCTGGTGTGGCGGACCATCGCCTCCGGCACGTCGGGGGCGACCAGGACCAGGTCGAGGGCGCCGACGCGGGCCACGACCTCGGCGAGGTCGATCTCCTGGGCCTCCACCATGGCGCCCGGGTAGAAGGAGGCGATCTGGTTGTGGTCGAGGTCGGTGGTGCACATGAAGCGGGCGGTGTGCCGCGTGGTGCTGAGCCGGACCGATCCGGTGTCCACGCCGCAGGCGCGCAGCCGGGCGTCGTACTCGGCGAAGTCCGTGCCCGCGGCGCCGACCAGCACCGGGGCCAGCCCGAGCTGCCCCAGCCCGAAGCAGATGTTCGCGGCGACGCCGCCCCGGCGCACCTGGAGGTCGTCCACGAGGAACGACAGGGAGATCGTGGCCAGGCGCTCGGGGATGATCTGCTCGGCGAAGCGGCCCGGGAAGGTCGCCAGGTGGTCGGTGGCGATGGATCCGGTGACGGCGATGTCCATGATCACATCCCGGCGGCCGCGCGGAGGGCCTCGGTGCGGTCGGTGCGCTCCCAGGTGAACTCGGGCAGCTCGCGGCCGAAGTGGCCGTAGGCGGCGGTCCGGGCGTAGATCGGGCGGAGCAGGTCGAGGTCGCGGATGATCGCGGCGGGGCGCAGGTCGAAGACCTGGGCGATGGCGTCCTCGATCTTCTCCACGTCGACCTTGGCGGTGCCGAAGGTTTCGACGAAGAGGCCTACGGGTTCGGCCTTGCCGATGGCGTAGGCGACCTGGACCTCGCAGCGCGAGGCGAGGCCGGCGGCGACGACGTTCTTGGCGACCCAGCGCATGGCGTAGGCGGCGGAACGGTCCACCTTGGAGGGGTCCTTGCCCGAGAAGGCGCCGCCGCCGTGGCGGGCCATGCCGCCGTAGGTGTCGATGATGATCTTGCGGCCGGTGAGGCCCGCGTCGCCCATCGGGCCGCCGATCTCGAAGCGCCCCGTCGGGTTCACCAGCAGCCGGTAGCCCTCGGTGTTCAGCTTGATGCCGTCCTCCACCAGCCCGGCCAGCACGTGCTCCACCACGTGCTGGCGGATGTCGGGGGTCAGGAGGACGTCGAGGTCGATGTCGCTCGCGTGCTGGGAGGAGACCACCACCGTGTCCAGACGGACCGGGACTTCACCCTCGTACTCGATGGTCACCTGGGTCTTGCCGTCGGGACGCAGGTACGGGACCGTCCCGTCCTTGCGGACCTCGGTGAGCCGGCGCGACAGCCGGTGCGCCACCTCGATCGGCAGCGGCATCAGGTTCGGGGACTCGTCGCAGGCGTAGCCGAACATCAGGCCCTGGTCACCGGCGCCCTGCCGGTCCAGCTCGTCACCCTCCTCGCCCGCGCCGGCACCCTCGACGCGCCTCTCGTACGCGGTGTCGACACCCTGCGCGATGTCCGGGGACTGCGCGCCGATGGAGACGGAGACTCCGCAGGAGGCGCCGTCGAAGCCCTTCGCGGAGGAGTCGTAGCCGATCTCCAGGACCGCCTCGCGCACCAGCGCGGGGATGTCGGCCCAGGCGGACGTGGTCACCTCGCCGGCCACGTGCACCTGGCCGGTGGTGATCAGGGTTTCCACCGCCACCCGGGAGTGCGGGTCCTGGGCCAGCAGGGCGTCGAGGACGGTGTCGCTGATCCGGTCGGCGATCTTGTCGGGATGGCCCTCGGTCACCGACTCGGAGGTGAACAGGCGTTGGGACACGGCGTAGCGCTCCTGTCGTACGGACGTGCGTGGATGGGTACCGGATGCGGCCCGGGCCGGTGCGGCCCGCGGCCGGCCGGGGCCTCCCCGGTGGGGGAGGCCCCGGCGGGTGTCCGGGGTCAGGACAGGCGGTGCACGGTGAACTCGACCGGCAGGTCGAAGACGGGCCGGGTGGTGGAGAAGACCACCTCGTGGGTGAAGCCCTCGTCGGCCACCAGCTTCTCGAAGTACTCCACGTCGCCCATGGTGCTGAAGAAGAGGATCATGCGGCCCTTCTCCGTCAGGTGGTTGCGGGCCTCGCGGAAGAAGCGGGTCAGCGCCTGGTAGCCGGCGTCGGTGCCGGCGACGTCCGCGTAGTCGGCGGCGGCGAACCACTGGAACGGCGGGTTGAAGACGATCAGGTCGAAGCGGCCCTCGACCGAGTTGAAGACGTCGCTCTCCTGCGCCTCCACGCGGTCGGCGAGGCCGTTCAGCTCCGCGTTGACGCGGACGGCGGTCACGGCGTGCGGGTTGAGGTCCACGGCCAGGACATCGGCGCCCTTGTTGGCGGCTATCAGGGCCAGCGAACCGCTGCCGGTGCCCATGTCGAGGACCCGGTCACCCGGTTCGACCTCGGCGAAGACCGCGCCGCCGAGCATCGGGGACACCGGGCAGGGGGTCATGACCTGCGAGGGGACCCGCAGGGTCAGGCCCAGGAACGGGTGGGTCTCCTCGCCCTCCTCGCCGCCGCCCAGCGAGGACATGACCTTGCGCAGTTCCTTGATCTCCTCCACCCGCTCCGGGGAGACGAGCGGGCGGTAGGACTCGGCTTCGGACGTGGACTGCCGGTCGAGCTTGGTCATGGTGTCGCATCCATTCGTATGTCGTGCCCGAGGAAACGGGTTCGGTGGGTGGGGATGGTGGGGGGTGGGTGGTGTGGGGGCGGTGGTGCGATGGGGACGGCGGTACGGCGGGATGGCCGGGTGGCGGCGTCCGTCAGGCGGGCCGGGACCCGGCCCGCAGGCGGGCGTGCGCCGCGGCCAGCCGGCCGCCGACCTCGGCCGTGCTGACGAGCACGGCCATGTTGGCCTTGGACGAACGGCCTTCCGTGGCCGCGTCCACCGCACGCATCAGGTACTTCGTGATGGCCTGGCCCCGGATGCCGTCCCGGTCGGCGGCGGCCATGGCCGCGGTGATCGCGGCCTCGACCTCGTCGCTGTCGATCGCCTCCTGGGGCCGGACCGGTGTGGTGATCAGGAAGGAGCCGTTGCCGCCGAGCGCCCAGTGGTTCTCGACCGACCGGGCGATCACGTCGTCGTCGTCCAGCCGCATCGGGCTGCGGAAGCCGCTGGACACGCAGTAGAAGGCGGGGAAGTCGTCCGACCGGTACGAGACCACCGGTACGCACTGGGTCTCCAGGTACTCCAGCGTCAGTCCGAGGTCCAGGATCTTCTTCGCGCCGGCGCACACCACCGCGACCTTGGAGCGGGTGAACTGGATCAGGTCGGAGGACACGTCCATGGTCGTTTCGGCGCCCCGGTGCACGCCGCCGATGCCGGCCGAGGAGAAGAACGCGATGCCCGCGAGTTCGGCCGCCACCAGCGAGGAGGCGACCGTCAGCGCGCCCATCCGGCCCTGGGCCAGGACCACGGGCATGTCCCGGCTGCTGACCTTGGGGATGCCCGGCGTCGAGGCGAACCGGTCGATGTCGGCGTCGGTCATGCCGACCACGATCCTGCCGCCCTCCACGGCGATCGTGGCCGGGACCGAGCCGCCCGCCCGGACGGCCTCCTCGACCTTCCGGGCGGTCGCGGCGTTGTCCGGGTACGGCAGGCCGTGGGTGATGACGTTGGACTCCAGCGCCACCACCGGGCGGCCTTCGTGGAGGGCCTCGGCCACCTCGGGGCTGAAGACGAGCGGGACGTCCTGGTGGGTGAGGGAGCTGGTGGAGGTCACGGCCGTCCCCTCACTCGGTGTCGGGGCCGTAGTTCGGGACCTTGCCGAGGATGTGTCTGCGGTTGACGATCTCCGGGATGTAGACCTCCTCGTTCCAGAGCTCCTTGTCGATCGACTCGACCGCGATCGACACCACCCCCTCGTCGCAGCCGAAGGCGTCGGTGACCGCCTTGGTCACCGCGGACACCAGCTCGGACTGTTGCTCGTCGCTGAGCGCCATCGGGAAGTGCTTGATGTTGACGTGCGGCATGACGGTGTCCTTCCGGATGTTCAGGCGCCGGCGGATCGCCGTCGCGAGCTCGTCGATGTCCGGTTCCCTGAGCACGGAGTAGTGGTCGGCCTCCAGCTCGACGACGGTCGGCGGGTCCGAGGAGTAGCCGCTGCTGCCGTCGAGGAACGAGTACTCGTCCCCGCGGGCCTTGAAGATGGTGATGGGCGCCGAGATCCGCCGCTCCCGCAGTTCGCGGAAGGTGTAGCTGAACTCGAAGGTCAGCGACACGACCCGTACGATCCGCAGGACCCAGTCGCGGTCCATGCCCGGCAGCCGGCCGGCGACGAACTCGGCGAAGCCCTGCTCATCGCTCGCCACGGCCAGGCACTGCGCCGTCAGGTCGCCGTCGATCCGCCCGGTGAAGACCGAGAGCAGGATGGAGACGAAGGTGGGATCGGTGTACGAGGCGCTCCGCCGGTCCGGTCCCTCCGTGCGCACCTTGGGGGCGCCCGGGGCGATCAGGAAGACGTGGTCGACGCTGTGGCCGGCCCGCTCCAGCTGGTACGCGGCCTCGAAGGCGACCCGGGCTCCGAAGGAGTACCCCCACACCGTGTAGGGCCCCTGCGGCTGCCGGCTCGTGATGGCCTTGACGTCCTCGGCCGCCATCTCCCGGATCGTCCCGTACGGCACCTCGCCCGGGTTGATCCCGTACGCCTGCACCCCGAGGAAGGGGCGGTCCGTGCCCATCCGCTCGGCCAGGAGCCGCAGGTTCATCGGATAGCCGCCCAGACCGGGCCAGCAGTGGATAGCGGGTCCGGAGCCCTCCCGCTGCAGGGGGACCAGGCGCGAGGTGTCGCCCGCCGCCCCGCCGGCGATCCGGCGGGCCAGCCCCTCCACCGTCGGCGTGGTGAAGATGCCCTCGAGCGGCAGTCCGGAGCCGAACGTCCGGTTGATCCGGTTGATCAGGGCCACGGCGAGCAGCGAGTTGCCGCCGCAGGCGAAGAAGTCGTCCTGGACGGAGACGCTCTCCTGCTTCATCACCTGCTTCCACAGCGCGGCCACCCGGCGCTCGGTCTCGTCCCGGGGGGCCACGAAGGGACGGTCGGCCTCCCCGACGTCCACCTTGTCGGAGACGGCCAGCGCCTTGAGGTCGATCTTGCCGTTGGCGGTGGTCGGCAGCGCGTCGAGAATGATCACCTTGTTCGGGATCATGTAGTCCGGCAGGTAGTTGACGAGGTCGTCGCGGATCAGCTCCGCCGGCCCCCGCATGTGGACCGCGTCCTCCCGCATGCCCTCGTGGAGCCGCTGCTCCTGGCTCACCCGGCCGCCGACGAAGAAGTACGAGGCCCCGCCGGGCCGGCCGAGCCCGTCCAGGATGCCGTCGATCCGCCGGGCGGAGGGCAGGTCGTGGCCGCTCTGCGAGCTGTAGCCCGAGGACATGAAGCCGATGTCGAGGTCGTTCATCGACAGGCGCTGGAGGGTGCGGCCGAGGTCGATGTAGCGCCGCCATTCCTGCGGACTGCGGCTGATCACCGAGACGCCGAAGCCCGCCCGGTCGTAGACCGCCTGGTTGATCGCGATGACGTGCTTGCGCAGGATCAGGTCCCGGGAGACCGGGCGCAGCCGGCCGTCCTCGTAGGCGTACTGTCCGGCCGGCCGGTCCAGCCCCTTGCGGGGGTGGATCTGGACGTACAGGTCGATGTCCTCGTCCGCGCGGGGGCCCCGGTAGGGCACCCAGTCGAAGGCGCCGAGGTAGTGGTCCCCGGCGGCGACCCGCAGCCCGGACTTGGCCTCCGGGACGAAGGGGGCGGCTTCGATGTCGAGGCCGTACCGCGGCAGGACCTCCTCGAGGAGTCCGACCATGTGGCCGGCCTCGATCTCCAGGACCTCCCGGATGTTCTTCTTGTAGACGGGCTCGACGGCTCCGCGCCGGCCCAGGAAGTGGGCCCGGATCCGGGGGCCCGCCGACGCGGACTCCGGCGCGGGGAGCTCGGAGACCAGCACCAGCTGGTGGTTGACCGGGTGGTGGTAGTGGATGCCCGGCGGGATCCCCGGGAAGCCGGTGATCTCCAGGTAGAGCTGGGTGGCGTAGAGGGAACCGGGAGAGGCGTAGGCGTACTTGGGGAGCAGCCGCTCCGGGCTCAGGTGCGGTCCGAGGCTGCGCAGGATCGCGCCGAGTTCTCGGGTGTCCAGCTCGGCGAGCTCCCGCCCGGGCACGGCGCAGGGGCGGCGGGCCAGCAGCTCCAGCAGGTCGGCCTGCGCCACCGGGGCGGCGCCCTCGTAGAAGCGGTACGTCTTGCGGGCGAAGGCGAGGCCGCGCTGGGCCGGTGTGGGCGTCCGGCCGGGCAGGTCGAGTACGGGCAGGCCGGCGAGCTCGGCCCCGGACCGTATCCCGGGATTCGACAGCTGGGCCTTGACCTGGAGCTTGCTCTCCTTGGACTGGTGGTGCGCGCCGTGGCTGCCCTGGTCCATCAGGGCGGCTTCCTTCGGATCGAGTTCGACGCAGGCGATCAGGTTCTGGAAACCCGTCCTCGGGTCGTCCTTGACCAGCACGGCCGCGTGCCGCACCCAGTCGTGGGTCTCGATGGCGAGCCTGATCTCGTCGAGCTCCACACGGAACCCGCGCAGCTTGACCTGGTTGTCGGCGCGGCCGGTGAACTGGACGGTGCCGTCGGCGTTCCAGTAGGCCAGGTCCCCGGTGCGGAAGAGCCGTCCCGGGCCGAACGGGTTGTCCGTGAAGCGCTGCTCGGTCAGGTCGGGCCGGTGCAGGTAGCCGCGCGCGACCTGGACGCCGCCGATGTACAGCTCGCCGACCTCGCCCACGGCCAGTTCGGCGAGGTCGGGGCCCAGGACGTGGTACTCGGTGGAGTCGACCGGGGCGCCGATGGAGATCGAGTGGGGTCCGTCTCCGACGGTGGACCTGGTCACGGTGAGGGACGAGGAGTTGATCGTGCACTCGGTGGGTCCGTAGAGGTTGATCAGCTCGGACCCGGGGAGGGCCTCCAGGCAGGCACGGGCCAGGGGCCTGGAGAGGGCCTCGCCGCCGGTGAAGACCTGCTCCAGCGAGCGGCAGGAGTCGAACTCCGGTGTGTCCAGAAGGGCTTGGAGCAGGGTCGGGACGCACTGGAGGGTGGTCACGGAGTGGGTCCTGACCGCCTGCACCAGCCGCTCGGTGTCCCGGTGGATGCCGGCGCCGCCGATCACGACGACGCAGCCGACGGCCGGGGCGAGGATCTCCCACTGGGCGGCGTCGAAGCTGATCGGTGTCTTCTGCAGGACGACCCGGGTGCGGTCGATGCCGTGGGCGGTCCGTAACCAGGACATCTGGTTGACGATGCTCCGGTGCTCGATCATGACGCCCTTGGGGCGCCCGGTGCTGCCCGAGGTGTAGATGACGTAGGCCAGCGAGGCGGGGGCGATGTCCGCGTCCGCGCCCGGGCCGCCCTCGCCGACGTCCTCGACCCGGACGATCACCGTGTCCGCGGGGGCCAGCGCGGCCAGGCGTTCGACGAGGTGGCCCTGGGTGACGATCACCTTCGCGCCCGAGTGCTCGATCATGTAGCGCAGGCGCTCTTCGGGGTACTCCGGAGCGAGCGGAAGGTAGGCGCCGCCCGCGAAGAGGATGCCCCAGACCCCGGTCATCAGGTCGTGGGAGGGCTCGACGAACAGCCCCACGCAGTGGTCGGCGCTCACGCCGAGGTCCCGCAGGCGTCCGGCCAGTCCTCGGCTCCGCCCCACCAGTGCGGCGAAGGTCACGTGTTCTTCGCCGCTGATCACCGCGGTGGCGTCCGGGCGTTCGGCGGCGGTGCGCAGGAGCAGTTCGGGCAACGACAGACGAGTGGCCGGTTTCCGGTCAGACGCGTCGGTGGTCATATGAGTCCCCCTGGGTGTGCGTGTGTGCCGTGTGGTGGGCGGGTTGTGGCGGTCACCCGCTCGTGACGAACACTCGGCCGGTGTGGGGACCGGCCGAGTGTTCACCGGCCCGCGTCGGCGGCCCTGCCCTTTCGCAGGGCGTCGGCGACCTCGACCATGCGGCGGGTCTGGTGGGCGATGGCGGCGAGGTTGTCCTCGGTGACGTTCTCCGCCAGCCGGCCCGGAACCGCCTGCCGGCCGGAGACGGAACTGACGCCGTACGGGTTGCCGTTGCTGGGCGCCGTCATGATCTCGTCGGTGATGCCGGGCGGCACGATGATCCCGCCCCAGTGGTAGAAGACGGTGTTCAGCGACAGGATCGTCGCTTCCTGGCCGCCGTGCGGGGCGCCCGTCGAAGTGAAGGAGGACATGACCTTGCCGGCCAGGCCGCCGCGCGCGTTGAGTGGCCAGGCGAGGTCGATGAAGTGCTTGAGCGGCGCGGCGATCATGCCGAACCGGCCGGGGCCGCCGAGCAGGATCGCGTCGGCCCAGTCGAGGTCGTCGGCGCCGGCGGTGGGGATGTCCGCGATGGCCTCGGCGTTCTCGCGCCACGCCTCGGTCCACTCGGTGAACTCGGGGGCCAGGGAGGCGTCGACGTACTCGGCGACCCGGCGCAGCCGGACCTCGGCGCCGGTCTTCGCGGCGGCTTCCTCGGCGGCCACGGCGAGCTTGTGGATGTTGCCGGTGCCCGAGTAGTAGACGATCGAGAGCTTGGTCGTCGACGGGGATGTGTCGGCGGTGGACACGGGGTGTACTCCTCACTGCGAAGGTCGTGGGGCCGCAGGGGCGGGGTTCCAGGCGCTCGGAGCCCCGCCCGCTGCGGAGGGTCGGGCGCTCACGCCGGGATGTCGGTCCCGAAGTAGCGGTCGCCGAAGTCACCGATGCCGGGAAGCATGAACGCGTGCTCGCTGAGACGCTCCTCGACGGAGGAGGTCACGATCCGCACCTCGGGGTGCCGGTCGTGGACGACCTTGATCCCTTCGGGGGCGGAGAGCAGGTTCACGAAGACGATGTGCCCCTCGGGCACCCCGTGTTCGAGCAGTACGCGGATGGCGGCCAGCGCGGTGCCGCCGGTGGCGAGCATGGGGTCGAGGAGCAGCACGTGGCCCCGGTCGATGCCGGGGGGCAGCGCCGCGTAGTACAGGTGCGGGAGTTTGGTGACCTTGTCCCGCTGGATCAGGATCTTGCCCAGCCGGGTCTCCGGCGCCATCACGCGCAGCTCGGACTCCATGCTGTCGCCGGCCCGGGCGATGGAGACTCCGTAGACCTGCGAGGCCAGGGAGAGGCCGTGGTAGGTCCGGCCGACCGGGGTGCGGACCTCGCGGGGCTCGTAGGGGAGCAGGTCCAGCGCGGCGTCGAGGAGCCCGCGGATGATCCGGTTGGCGGCGGGGACGAAGTCCTCCCGCCGGGCCTCGCGGTCGCGGACGATCGAGTGCAGGGCGCGCAGCCGGTTGGTCTGGGGCAGCAGGTGGGTCACGCCGCTCAGTGGCTCGGTTCGCGTGGTCATCAGGACCGGCTCCGTCCGTCCTCGGCGGCGACCCGGTCGAAGGCGGCGCGGGCCTCCAGCACGAAGGTGCGTACCTTCTGGCGGTCCTTGCGCCGGGTGGCGGGGTCCTCCAGGCCGGTGTGGGAGTCCACGGCGGCCGGGCGGACGGCCTCGATGGCCGCCCCGACGTTCTCCGGGGTGAGCCCGCCGGCCAGCATCAGGGGCTTGGGGGAGATGCGGACGAGCTCGGCGCTGACGGCCCAGTCGTGGGTCAGCCCGGTCGCCCCCTTGGCACCGGTGGCCGGGTTGAAGCTGTCGGTGATGAACATGTCGATCCACTCGGCGGAGGTCTCGACGATCTCGCGGAGCTCGTCGATGTTGTCCGTCTTGACCACCAGGCTCTTGAGGACGTAGAGGTCCGGGGCCAGGGTGCGCAGCCGGCGCAGCTCGGCGGGGGTCACGTCGCCGTGCAGCTGGATCGCTCCGACGCCCATCTCGGCGCAGAAGCCGGCGATCTCGTCTGCATCGGTCAGGTAGGTGATGATGACGCCCTTGTTGTCGGGCTGGATCGCCTTGACGATGGCGGCGGCCTCGGCCTCCGACAGGTCCTCGTTCTTGGCGGGGAGCCGCAGGGCGAAGCCGAGCCAGTCCGCGCCCTCCTCGACGATGAGGTCGGCCTCGGACTGGTCGATGACGCCCGCGACCTGGATCAAGCCGTACATGTCTGCCTCCTTGGGCCGCGGCGGTCCGAGCCGGGGCCGGTCTGCGATGGGATTCCTCGGGTGACGACGGCGGTGGAACCGGGGCTCGGCTCAGTGCCGGTGCTGCGACAGGGCTAGCCCGCGGCCCGGTCGATCTCGGCGACGACGAGCCGCGCCACGGGGGCGGCGGAGGCGGGGTTCTGCCCCGTGATGACCCGGCCGTCGCTCTCGGTGTGTTCCTGGAACATGGGCGCCTTGGCGTGCAGCGCCCCGGTCTCCTTCAGCCGGTCCTCGAGGAGGAAGGGCATGACCTCGACGAGGCCGATCGACTGCTCCTCCTCGTTGCTGAAGGAGGCGACGCGCTTGCCGCGCACCAGGTGGGTGCCGTCCGGCAGGCGCAGGTTGACGAGCGCGGCCGGGCCGTGGCAGACGGCGGAGACGACTCCGCCGCGGCCGTGGATGTCCATGGCGATGCGGGCCAGGTCGGGGGAGTCGGGGAAGTCCCACATGGCGCCGTGGCCGCCGACGTAGAAGATCGCGGAGTACTCGGCGGGGTCCACCTCGGCCGCCCGGCGGGTCGCCACGAGCTTGCCCTTGACGGTCTCGTCGGCCAGGAAGCCGATGATCTCGGGGTCGCTCTCCTCGCCGTCGAAGACGACGGCCGGCGGCTCGCCGCCGAGCACGGAGACGAAGTCGACCTCGTGGCCGGCGCCCGTGAAGACGTTGTAGGGGTGGGCCGCCTCCGAGACGCTGTAGCCCGTCCGGTTGCCGGTGTCCCCCAGGGTCTCGTGGCTGCTGACGGCGAGCAGGATCTTGGCCATGCTTCCTCCTGGAATCGCCGCGGAGTGCGCTCCGCGGGTGGTCGGGTCGTGCGTGGTGGGCGTCAGGCCTGGTGAAGGAAGTCCTGGACCAGCTTCACGAACTCGACCGGCTTCTCGAAGATCACCATGTGGCCGCTGTCGATCTCGGTGTACGAGGAGTTCGGGATGGCGGCGGCCAGCTCGCGGGAGTGCTCGGCGGGCACCGCGGCGTCCGGGTACGGGGCCAGGACGAGGGTCTCGGCCCGCACCTTGCCGACCAGGTCGCGGATGTCCACCTGGACGAGCAGCTCGAGCTGGCGGATCCGGCCGTCGGAGGGGCTCAGCTCGGAGCCGAGGTTCTCGACGTCGCTCAGACTGGCCTGACCGCGGATGAAGCGGGGGCTGAAGGCGGTGGTGCTGAGCACGCGGCCGAAGGCCTTCGCGTCGTGCTTCTGACTCAGGGTCAGGCCGATCAGGTTCTGGATGTAGAGGTCCGACTTGACCAGGCCGCCGACGGTGATCAGGCGGCGCACACCCTCGGGGTGCATCGCGGCGGTGGCGGCGACGACGGCCCCGCCGAGCGAGAACCCGACCAGGTCCACGGGGCCGAGGCCGGCGTGCTCGATCACGGCGGCGACCTCGTCGGCGAGCTGCTCGACGGTCAGCGGCGTGCCGTCGTCCTCGGCGGTCTCGCTGCCGGACAGCTCGGCAAGGATGACGGTGTTGCGGCGGGCGAACTCCTCGACCAGGTGGCCGAAGGTGACCTGGCCGCCCTTGCCCACGCCGTGCACCAGCAGCAGGGCCGGACCCTCGCCGGTCACGGTGTAGTGGATGCGCGAGTTACCGACGGAGATCGTGGGCATGACGGATCGCCTCCTGTGACGACATGAAAGGGAATGCGCGGGTGCGCGAAATATGGAAAGCGGAAAGCGGGACGAGAGGGTGCGCGGTGAATTCCGCCGGCCGGGTGCGCGGAAATCGGCCGTCGGCCACAACGCCCGAGATGATCCGGCGTTGTCGCATCGGTCTTCGGTGCGGAGCGCGGTGCGGTTGTCTCGCGGATACGATGCTTCGGAGATCCGGGAGGAGGCGTCCCCGGGTTTGCGCCTCCTCCTCGAACTCCGAGGTGGGGGGCTGTCGGGCGGTGTGACGACCACCTCCCGATCACCTGAAGCTGAATTTATCTACTTCTGGTGATCCGGTCAAGGGGTCCTGGATCACCTGAAGGTGATCCGACCCCCGATCGGTCTCCCGGAAGGGGGGAGGCGGCCCCGAAAGAAGGTGAGTAAATATCTAAAAATCGTGACAAGTAGGGTGTGGTGAGGGCAGCCTTCTCGGCGGTCGGCACGACTTCGGCGAAGGGCGCGAGCCCATTCCGATATCTCGGATGCCAAGATCTTCTCCCAGGGGGGCACTAGAATCCCTTCAAACCCTCACCTTGTGGAGCATGTCTATGCCCGACCGTGTCTTCGACGGCGGTAAGTTGCGTGACCGCCGTGTCATCAAACGCCTGTCGCAGGCTGCTCTGGCCGAGGGTCTTCACGTGAAAGTGAACGCCGTCTATCGCTGGGAGAACGGCCTGGCCGTTCCCCCTCAGGAGCGATTGTCGGCGATCTCCGCATTCCTGGACGCCGATCTCGACGAACTCTTTCCGCGCACCGAATCGCCGAATCTCGCCGACCTGCGGTGCGATGCCGGGATGACCCAGTCGGACACGGCGCAATACACCAATACCTCGTCCCCCATGCCGGTAAGGGCCGCAGAACAGGGAAAGCGGCCGCTGTCCGACCAAGCGGTGACGGTGCTGGCCGCCGCCTACGGCGTGACCCGCGCCGAACTGCTCGCGGCGCAGCGGCGTTCCTTCGGGCAGCCCGAAGCGCCGGAGGAAGAGCCTTCGGCCGACGGTGCCCGCGTGGCCCGCAAGCTGGAGTCGCTGCGCACCGAGGTCTACGGAGGGGTGGCGCCCTCTGATGCGCACCTCGCGTCCGAGGGGAACCGCAAGAGCGGCTCCGCGGTGCTCACCGAGGCGACGGTCCGGGCGCTACGGACCGGCGGGGTCGCCGAACCGGAGGAGGGGGCCCTCGGCGCCCTGGCGCTCGCCTTCGACGTGCCGGCGGTCTTCTTCCGGCAGGACGACCCGGAGGTCGACGCCCTGATCCTGTCGACCCTGGCCGTGCGCAACAGGTTCACCGTGATGGCCGCGCGCGGTGCGGGCCAGGGCATGCCCAAGGAATCCTGGGACCAGCTCCGCGACTTCATCGGCGAGACGATGGGGGAGATCCTGGCCGATGAAGGGAAGGGCCGCTCGGCGTAGTCGGTTCGGGCGCTGGCCGCCGGGATTCACGGCCGGGCGGGAGCTCCGCCACGGTGCGGGACGTCGCGCGGCGGCTGGCCCTCCTCGGCGGTCCGGCGCGTGCTCCTCTGGGCGATGAGCCGCGCCACATGGACGGCGCGCAGTTCGATGAGCGCGTCGTGGTCCGGGGGCCTGATCGTCGAGAGCCCGGCGTCCGGGGGCATCGCACGGGACCGCGCCATGTCGGGGGATTGAACCAAGCGGGTGTTGTCCCCGGCCCAGAAGTGCACCAACTGGTGCACCTTCAGGGTGAGTTCGTGGGGCGGTGAACGGCCCTTGGGGTGGAGGATCAGGTCGACCGGATGTGTGTCGTGCTTGATGAGGAGGCCGCACACGCCCTCGAGCCCGGTCAGGTGGTCCGGGATCGGCTTCATGACGATCTGCCGGCCGCTGGCCTCCGCCATGTTCCCGACCAGCTGGTCGAAGTCGAAGGGGTCCGGGAGGGGCATGGAGGCGATCAGGCGCTCGCTTTCCCGCTCGGCCTGGAAGTGCAGTCGGGAGGCGCGTAGATGGCGGGAGAAGCCCGAGAGGATTCCGGATTCGCGACGGGGGATCCGATTCATTCCGCGGATCCCGCCCCGATGGGCTGTCGCCGACCGTCGATCCCTCTTTCCGATTCCCGGCGCTTGGTTTGCGAGCGGCCTACCCTGGGCATTGTGCATTCCCCCTTCTGTGCACGACTGCTTGCGGTGTCGTATGGGCACGCGAGCGTTGTCGCGAGGTTGTCGACGTGCTGGATACCCCTATATGTCGCATGTGTCAGCAAAGTGAAAGTTGATTCCGGGTGAACCGTGTACGTGGATTGCCTGCTCGCTGAAAGCGGGCGCGCGGGCGCGTTCGGAGCCCGGCTCGCGAATTCGATCGCGGACGTGTGATGAGCGCGGCGTGATGGCTATTGCTTCTCCGTCGCTGCAGCTCATCGTCGAATCTTCGGGCTGCGAAGTCCGGCGCGAGGTGGTTTCAGACCGGCTGGGCGAGCAAGGTGTGGCGATGGCCCCGTTTATGCATATCTTATATCGCTCCCCCTGAGCGTGTCGGTCGACCTCAGTCCCGCGCACCGAGGCTCAAGCTTGCCGCAGCCACGATAAATGTCAGACATCCAGTGTGGTGAGGTGTTCCCCATTCTGGCCGAAACTGAGCTGCATCGACCCGCGGAGTTCGGCGCAGTTCGGCGCGGGCCTAATGGCCGGCTCTCCGTGCGGACTTCCGCGAAGATGTCGGAGCCCTTCCGGTTTCGGGCCCCGCAACCCGTCTGACGTGCGACAAGGCGGAAAGGCCCACGCGGGTGCGGCTACGCGCCCTCCGTAGATGGCCCGTGTCGGCCCTCACGGCCATATGCCGGTCATGTGCTGGTCATGCGCCCGTCCGGACGCCCGGCGCGGCCGTGGGCGCGGCGGACCCGCCTGCACCGCCGACCGCGCCTGCGTAAGACGGTTCCTCGCCATACCGCGGGAGCCGCCGGCTCCGGGGGCCGGCCAACCGATGCACAGAAAACCGTACTTGTAGCACCGCCGGCGGTCGCCGATGGCGTGTGTGCATCTTCCTGCACCGTTCTGTCTCGCTGATGTCAGGGGGCCCGAGGATGGCGTCGACCGGGTGGAACGGAGTTCTTCTCGTCCACGGGCAGCAACGTTGAGGAGAGTGGGTTCATGCACGAGCGAGAGCTCCGCGCCTTCGTGTCGATCGCGGACATCGGGAGGATGGATCACGCCGCCGAGTACCTGGGCTACTCGCAGCCGGCCGTCAGTTACCAGATCAAGTGCCTGGAGCAGGCGCTCGGAACCCGGCTGTTCGACCGGGACTCCACGGGTGCCCGGCTGACCCGTGAGGGCCGGATGATCCTGCCCTCGGCGCGGGCCATGCTGTCCCTCTTCGAGAGCATCAAGAGCGTCGTCGGGGTCTGACCCGGGCGTCGGCTCCTCCGGGAGCCTCGTGCGGGCTCCCGAATGCGGGACAGCCGCTGCCGGCCGATCCGCCCCCTCGGCCGGACGGCCGCCGTGAATGGCACCTTGTGGACACGGAATCCGACGGGTTGGCCAACTCGCCCTAGTGTTTGAAGCGTTCGAGGGAATGCGGGCAGGGCCACCGTGGATCTGTACCGGATCCGACCGCAGCCGGTCTGACAGTCCGCCAGCAATCCAGTCAGTTCAGTCGGTTCAAACAGCCGATCAATCTTTGCTTTGACAAAGCTTCGTCTTTGCCGTTGCTCGACGGTACTTCGACAAGGGAATGAAGAATGACCATCACTGAAGTTGAGAACGCCCGTCTCGAGACGCTGCGCGAGATCGTCGCGGACATTCTCGAGATCGACACGGCCGAGCTGACCGATACGGGTCTGTTCGTCGAGGAGTACGAGGCCGATTCCCTGCGGGCCATCGAGATCCTGTCCCGCATCGACAAGGAGTTCGACGTCGAGGTGCCGCAGGAGGAACTGCCGCGCATGGACAACCTTCAGAACGTCTACAACGTCGTCAAGGAGTACGCGAAGTGGGCGTGAGCCAGAAAGTCCTGGTGACCGGTCTCGGACCGGTTTCCAGTCTCGGAATCGGGCGGGACGCATTCGATGCCGCGCTGTTCGCGGGGCGGGTGGGCACTTCGACCATCAGGTCGTTCGACACCTCCGAATTCCGCACCGATCAGGCCGGCGAGGTCCACGACTTCGTGGCCGAGCAGATCTGCAAGAACGTCACCGGCGAGCAGTACGGCCGCAGCAGCCTGCTGGCCGCCGCGGCCGCCCGGCTGGCGGTGGAGGACGCGGGGCTGGGCCAGGTGGATCTCGATGCCGCGCGCATCGCGATCTGCATGGGTACGACCAGTGGTGAGTCGCAGGAAATGGAGCGGGCCACCGCCGAGTACCTGGTGACCACACCGGGCGTGATCTCGGCGGACGCGGCGGACAAGCTGCCGGCGCAGCGCATCGGCGAGGCCGTCGCGGTCGAGCTCGCTGCCGGCCACTCCGACGACATCACCTTTTCGACCGCCTGTTCGGCCAGCAACTACAGCATCGCCTACGGTTCGCTGCTGATCGCCTCCGGCAAGGCCGACATCGCGATCGTCGGCGGTGCCGACGCGGTGTGCCGCTGGGCCCATGCGGGCTTCTACCGGCTCGGCGCCATGTCTCCCGACGTGTGCCGTCCCTTCGACGCCGAGCGCGAGGGCATGCTCACCGCCGAGGGCGGGGTCGCCCTGGTACTGGAGTCCGAGGCGCACGCGAAGGCGCGCGGCGCGGTCCCCCTGGCCACGGTGCTCGGCGCCGGCATCAACTGCGACGCCGACCACATGGTGGCGCCGAATCGCGATTCGGTGGCCCGCTGCATCCGGCTGGCGCACGAGCGCGCCGGCATCACGCCGGACCAGGTCGACTACATCTCCGCCCACGGCACCGGCACCAAGGCCAACGACGCCACCGAGAGCTCGGCGATCGCGGACGTCTTCGGTGCCAGCCCGCCGCCGGTGAGCTCGATCAAATCGATGCTCGGTCACACCATGGGCGCGGCCAGCGGCTTCGGCGCCGTCGCGTGCGTGCTCGGGCTGCTGCGGCAGATGTGCCCGCCGACCGCGAACTTCAGGGAGCTGGACCCGGACGTGCCGCTGACCGATGTGGTTCCGAACGTGGGCCGTCCCGCGCGGCTCGACGTCGTCCAGAACCACGGCTTCGCTTTCGGTGGCAACAACGCCATCGTCCTGTTCGGGAAGGTCTGACGCATGTGGTTCTCCTGTTCCGCAATCGGCGCGGTCACGCGATTCGGTATCGGGTACTCCGCGCAACTCGAGCCGAATGAGTACGACTCGCCGGACCAGCTCGCGGTGCCCCAGTTCGATGTGACCACGGAGCTGGGCCGCAAGGGGTCGAGCACGCTCGACCGGCTCGGCGCCCTCGCGCTGCTGTCCGCGCGGGACTGCCTCGCCGACGTGCCCTCGCTCCCCGAGGGCACCGGTGTGACGGTGTCCACCACGGTCGGCAGCATGCGGTCCACCCTGGACTACTCCGGGATCACGATCATCGGCCCCAAGCCGTGGAACGTACCGCCGTCGCTGTTCCCGAACACCGTGATGAACGCGGCCGCCGGGCTCGTCGCCATCCGCCACGGCCTGACCGGGCCGAACACCACCATCGCCGGTGGCAAGGCGGGCGGCATGAAGGCCATGTCCTACATCGAGATGCTGACCGAGACGGAGCTGCTGTCGGCCTGCCTGCTCGTCTGCGCCGAGGAGCTCACCGCTCCGCGGCAGGCGTGGGCGGCCGCGGCCGGCGAAGACCCGATCGGCGAGGCGGCCGTAGCGCTGCTGCTCACGCCCGGCGAGGTGGCGGACCGGGAGTTCCGGATCCGAGTGCAGCAGGGCGAGCGGGCGGCCGATCCGGATGCCGCCGTGGTCGTCGCGGGTGCGGCGGGTGTGAAGGCGGTGAGTGCTGCCGCCGGGCACGTCGTGGACGTGGAGGAGGTGTTCGGTGTGGTGGGGTCGGCAACCTTCGGCTGCCAGGTCCTGATCGCGCTGCACCTGCTCCGCACCGGACGCCACCCCCGGGTGATCATCCCGTTCCCTGATGCGCAGAAACGTTCCTGGGTCGAGGTCGAGCTGTGATCAATGTCTACGCCCCCGCAATGAGCAGCTGCTTCGGCGATTTCGACGAGACGCTGCAGGCCATGCACGAAGGCCGGCGCGGCACCCGCGAGCTCGCCGACGTCACCGGCTTCGAGATCCCCGGCGTCGCGGTCGTCTACGCCGATCCGTCCATCGAGGTGCCGTACGTGCAGCGCGCCGCCGAGCACCTGCGGCGCGCCCTGGGCCAGACCCTGAGCCAGCTGCCCCCGCTGGACCTGCAGCGGACCGCCGTGATCCTGTGCACCGGTCTGGGCGTCACTTCGGGCGACGAGGCGGACCCGGGTGTGTCGTGGTCCTCGGTCGAGGACGTGGCCCGCGCGGAACTCGGCCCGGACGTCGACGTCTACTCGATCACCAACGCCTGTTCGGCCAGCGGCATGGGGCTGGCCCTCGGCTCCGATCTGCTGCAGACCGGCGCCTACGACCAGGTGCTCCTGGCCGCGGCCGACAGCATGACCCGCGCGATGCTCACGATGATCGGCAAGGTCGCGGCCGAGCCGGCACAGCACTGCGCTCCGTTCGAGGAGAAGCACGTCGGCGCCGTGCTCGGCGAGGGCGCGGCCACCTGCCTGCTCTCGCTCGACGATTCCTGGTCCGGCCTGGAGCGGTTCGCCGCGGTCAGCGCCATCGAGTGCTCGAGCGATGCCAACCACCCGACCGCGCCCGACCAGCAGACCATCGAGGAGACCGTGCACCGCGCGATCGCGCGGGCCGGACTCACCGCGGGCGACCTCGACTTCGTCGTCCCGCACGGCACCGGAACCACACTCAACGACCAGTGCGAGATCGCGGTGTACTCCGCGATGCCGGACCTCACGAGCCGGGCGGTGTTCCTCCCGCTCAAGGGCGGCCTCGGCCACACGTCGGGAGCGTCGTTCCTGATGTCGCTGCTGACGGGGATGGCGGTAACGCGCGGCACACCCCCGCCCGGATACGTCCCGGGCACCACGATCGAAGGTGCGGGCGCGTTGCGCTGGCGACCGGACGCCTCGTGGACGCCCAGGCGAGGGCTGGTGTGCGCGTACGGATTCGGCGGTGCGAATGCGGTAGGAGTGATCGCGGCATGACGATGTACGTTTCCGAACCGATCGAGATCGGGCCCGGTCTGGTGCCGGGCGCACGGCGGGTACCGAACGCGAAGAAGGACATAGTCGAGGCGATCGGCCGCAAGGGCCTGCTGGGCCACCGCGGTCAGTCGCTGGTGGCGATCGCCGCCGCCGACCTGGCCCGTACCGAGGTGTTCGGCGATGCACTGGGCGCCGCGGAGTCCGTGGGCGTCGTCGTAGTGGCTCCGCAGACGTCCCGCGAGGCCGTGCTCGAGGTCAACAAGCTTGCGCGGGAAGGGCGGTTCCGCGTCGTGTCGATCCTGGACGCGCCCAATGTGTCGCCCAACGTGGTCTCGTCCTCGGTGAGCATCCGGCTCGGCGCCCGGGGGCCCGCCTTCACCATCGACAACCGCAGCGGTGGGGTTTCCGGAGCCTGGCGGCTGGCCACGGCCATGCTGACGGCGGGCCGGTGCTCACAGGTGCTGCTCGTCGAGATCGTCAGCGATCCGTCGCTGGACGGGCCGCTTCCGGCGGCGGTCGCCGTGGTGGTGTCCGCCGAGGAGTCCGTGACCACGCCCTACGAGGTCGCCGAACTCGGCGCCGTCGACGGTGACTCCTTGTGCGAGACGGCGGCGCTGCTCGCGCCGGTCTGGCCGGCGCTGGTCGGGCTGGAGGTCGCGGCATGAAGGCACTGTTCATCCACGGAATCGAGGACCAGGGCGCATCCTGGCGCGAGACCTGCGACGCACTGGCCGAGGGCTTCGAGTACGAGACCCCGGACTTCCCCTGGCAGCGCGGTACCGACTTCACCTGGCTGGGCCGGCAGGCACCGCACGACGCGGTGACGGCCGAACTGGCGCGGGTGCGGCCGGAGATCTGTGTGGCCCACTCCTTCGGTGCGCTCGCGCTCATCGAAGCGCTGCTGCGCGACCCAGCCGGTTACCGGCCCCGCGCGATCGTGCTGATCGCGCCCTTCTATCTGAACACGGCGGAACGCCTGGACTGGCGGCTGCTCGACCGGACCCGCGTCGAATTCTCCAATCTGATGCGCGATTCGATCGTGTCGCGGGCCAAGCGGGTCGGCCGGGCGGTTTCCGAGGAAACCCTCGAGATGATGGTCAGCAAGCTCATGAGCGGGATCAACCCGCTGGCCTTCACCGAGCTGTTCGGCCATTTCGCGCTGATGCAGCACCAGCCTCTCGAGAAGCTGGCGATCCCCGGACGGCTGATCGGCTCCGAGGACGACCCCGGATTCGCCGGTGACCGCGCCCAGGAACTCAGCTCCCGGCTCGGCCTGGAACTGACGCTGCTGCCCGGCCGCGATCACTTCCTGCACTACACGGCGCCGCAGGCGGTCGCTGAGAGCATTCAGTCCCTCCTCCAGGGTTCGTACGCTTCCGCATCGTGAACCGCGCGGCGGGGACATCCCCTGCCGGCGCCGCTCGACGGGACATCCGTATCGCCTGCGCATTCGGCCTGCAATCCGCCGTCGCAGCCTCCGGGAAAACGAGCCCGGTCTCTCCTCACGGAAATGAGCTGAGCATGATCTTCACTTACGACACCATCGCGTCCGGAGAGGGCGCGAACATCCGGACCTGGATCGGATTCAAGCATTTCGAGTACGTGGTCTCCGACGCCGTCCGCGAATACCTGACCGCGTCCGGAGTGGACGCGCGCCAACTGGTCATCGACGGCGGCTCGTTCGAGGTCGTCGCGTCCCGGGTCGCGCTCACCAGCGTGATCGAGCTCGGCGACCGGCTGGCGGTCCGCATCGTCGCCCTGACCCGGGTGGAGGCGGACCGCCTCAGCGCCACGATCGAGATCGACAACCTGCGCAGCGGCCAGCTCGCGCTCAAGGGCCGGTACCAGGTCGTGCTGAGCGCGCCGGCCGGCGACCCCGAGCGGCTCGCCCCGGTCCTGGACAACCTTGCGCAGGGCACGCTTTCGAGCGCGGCCAAGCCCCGCTCCGGCAGCCTGTCGGGCGCCGGGACCCCGGACGCCTTCGCCCACGAGTGGGTCGTTCCCTACTACTACTGCGAGCGCTCGGAGGTGCTGTCCTACCGCGGCTACGTCCGCACGGTGGAGACCGTCGTCGACGAGTACCTGGCCCACGTGGGGCTCGCCATCCCCGACCTGCTCGCCGAGCGCGCGTGGATCCCGGTCGTGGCGAAGTACTCCATCGAGGTCCTGGCCCCGGCGCGGATGGGCTCCCGGATGCGGACCTACTTCAAGGTCGACGACGTCATCGGCGACGTGGTCTTCAACGCCGGCTGGGCGACCTACACCGAAGAGGCCGAGGGCTGGGTGTGCACCGCCCGCGGCGAGATCCAGCACGGCTATGCGATCAGCCGCGGCGAGGCCGCCGGCTCGCTCGCCCGGCTCGACGAGACCACGATCAAGGCGCTGACCCGGGGGGAGCCGAAGTGACCCGCCCGCCCGCCAAGCCGCCGCGCATCTACTTCTCCCTGCGCAGCCCCTTCAGCTGGATCAGCCTGCAGCTGATCGAGAAGACCCGGCCCGAGGTGCTGGAGACCAGCGAGCTGCTGCCCTACTGGGACCCGGCTCCGGAAACCCTCGAAGCGCTCACGGCGCAGCGCGGTGACTACCACTACACCCAGATGAGCCGGGCCAAGCACCTGTACATCCTGCAGGACACCAAGCGGCTCACCCGCCGCCTCGGGCTCGCCATGGTCTGGCCGGTCGACCGCTCGCCCCGCTGGGAGGTCCCGCACCTGGCATGGCTGGCCGCCTCCGCGGAGGACCGGCCGGCCGTCTACCGCACCCTCATGGACGCCCGCTGGGGCCGCGGTGAGGACATCTGCGACGAGGAGCACATCGCGGGCCTCTTCGCCGCCGCCGGGCTGGACGCCGAGCTGGCCCGGGCGCACAGGGACGCCGACGTCGCCGCCCGGGGCGTCGAGGTACTGGTGCGCGCCTACAAGGACGACGTCTTCGGCATCCCGTACTTCAAGGCCGGCAGCCAGCGCTTCTGGGGCATGGAGCGGGTCGGCTGGTTCCTGTCCTGCTACGACCAGTGGCTCGAGACGGGCAAGTTCAGCCAGCCGGACGAGCCGGTGGACATGCCCGAGACCGGCGGGCTGACGGAGTCCCTCGACGCCGAGTCCCTCGACGCCGACTCACCAGGAGGCTGCGGATGACCTCCGCAGTGGCACTGCCCCCCACCGAGCAGGTCCGGACCTCGAAGGCGGCGATCGCCGCCTCCGTGGTGGGCGTGTTCATCTGCCTGCTGGACACCAACATCGTCAACGTCGCGCTGCCCGACATCCAGCGGGCGCTCGGCGGTGGGATCAGCGCATCGCAGTGGATCGTCAGCCTGTACGTACTGGCCCTGGCGGCCCTGATCGTGCCCGCCGGCATCCTCGGCGACCTACGCGACATCCGGGTGCTCTACGGAGTCGGCGGCGCGGTGTTCGGCCTCGGATCGCTCGCGTGCACCCTGGCCGCCTCCAGCGGGACCCACGGCACGGCGATGATCTTCGTGGGCCGTGCCGTGCAGGGTGTCGGCGCGGCACTGATCCTGCCGCTGTCCCTGGCGATGATCTTCGTATTCGCCGAGCCGGCGGCGCGGACCAAGCTGATCGCGCTGTGGAGCGCCGTCGGCGGCCTGTCCACCGCCGTCGGTCCGCTGGTGGGCGGGCTCATCGTCCAGCACATCGGCTGGACCTGGATCTTCCTCATCAACCTGCCGGTGGTCGCGGTGCTGGTGGCGCTGCTGTTGCGCACCCCGGCGCCGGGCGGGCGGCGCCGCGAGGCGTTGCCCAGTCCGGTCTCCGTCGCCGCTTTCGCGGTCTCGACCTTCGCCCTGACCCTCGCACTGATCCAGGGCCCGAGCTGGGGCTGGGCGGACGTCCGGGTGCTGGCGATGTTCGGCCTCACCCTGGTCGGGACCGTGGTGTTCGTGGCCGGGGAAGCCGGCTCGAAGCGGCCGCTGGTCCCGGTCACGCTGCGGCGGGAGCGGGAGTTCCGCAGCAGCCTGCTGACCGGCTTCGTCAGCGGCTTCGCGGTGTTCTCACTGTTCTTCTTCCTGTCGTACTACCTGCAGTACGGTGCCGGCCTCAGCCCTACCGCGACCGGTCTGCACTACCTGCCGATGAGCGCGATGCTCGTCGTGTTCGCCGGCGCCGGCCGCAAGGTGGGCGAGCGCATCGGCCAGGCGGCCACCATCGGCGTCGGCATGCTGATCTGCGGCATCGGCCTGACGCTGTTGTGGGTCATGCTGGCCGACTCCCGGCCGGGCGCACTGGCGACGATCGTGCCGACGGTGGTGCTGGGCATCGGCGTGGGCCTGTCGTTCCCGGCGACCTCGGCGCAGGCGTTCGCGCACACCTCCGGCGACGACTACGGCACCGCGGCCAGCATTCTGACGATGACCCGCCAGCTCGGCACCTCCGTGGGCATCGGCGTCCTCAGCCTGATCATGACCCGCTCCGTCGGCCAGCACCTCACCGCCGACGCGGTGCGCGACGGCCTGCGCTGGATCGGCCTGGCCGGCGCGGTGGCCACGACCCTGATCGCCCTGGTCAACCTGCGGGCCGCCGCGCGGAACGCGTCCAACCCCGAAAGCGAATCCGAATGACAAACACCGACCACAGTCCGGCCGACCAGACCGACCAGGCCAGCCCGGCCAAGCCGCTGTTCTTCTCGGCCTTCCTGCAGAACACCGTCTCCCACCTCCAGCACGGGGCCTGGACCCTGCCGGAGGCGGAGCAGACCCGCATGAACGAGCTCGACCTCTGGGTCGACCTCGCGCGGACCCTCGAAGCGGGTGGGTTCGACATGATGTTCTTCGCCGATATGACGGGCCTGGTGCACGACTACGCCGGTGGCATCGAGAAGTTCGTCGCCTCCGGCCTGCACATCCCCTGCAACGACCCGATGGTGCTCGTGTCGGCGATGGCGGCGGCCACGCAGCGGCTGGGCCTGGCCTTCACGAGTTCGATCCTCCAGCTGCACCCGTTCGAATTCGCGCGCAAGATCTCGACGCTCGACCATGCGACGCGCGGCCGGATCGGCTGGAACGTCGTCACCGGGATGTCGGACAACGCCTCGCGCAACTTCGGCCTCGAGGAACTCGTCGCCCACGACGAGCGCTACGAGTGGGCCGAGGAGTACATGGAGGTCGTCTACAAGCTGTGGCAGGGCTCCTGGGACGACGAGGCGCTGCTGCTCGACAAGAGCGCCGGTACCGTCGCCGATCCCCGCCACGTCCACCGCATCGACCACAAGGGTCCGCGCTACTCCGTGCAGGGCCCGCACCTGGTGTCGCCCAGCCCGCAGCGGGTTCCGTTCCTGTTCCAGGCCGGGGCCTCCGCGCGGGGCCGGGACTTCGCGGCCAAGCACGCCGAGGTCGTGTTCCTGCTGGCGCCGACCCCCGAGATCGCCGGACGCGACGCCGCGGACATCCGCCGCCGCGCCGAGGCCTGCGGCCGCGATCCCCAGGGCATCAAGATCCTGCAGGGCCTGACCTTCGTCGTCGGCGACACCCACGAGGCCGCCGTGGCCGAGGCGGCCCGCCTGGACGAGACCCTCGACGATTCCGCCTACGTGGCCTTCGCCGGCGGCATCATGGGCGTCGACCTCGGCTTCGCCGACCTCGACCAGCCGATCAGCGACCTGCGCCAGCGCGGCACCGAATCCGTCGTCGGCTGGCTCAAGCAGGCGATCCCGGACCGGGAGCCCACGGTCCGCGACATCGCCCGGATCCACCGCAGTGCCGGCCGGATCGTCGGTACACCGGAAGAGATCGCCGACGCGATCCAGGTGTGGGCCGACGCCGGGATCGACGGCGTCAACATCATCAACTACACGCTCCCCGGCTCGTACCAGCAGTTCATCGATTCGGTCATGCCCGAGCTGCGGCGGCGCGGGCTCGCCGCCGAGCCCGCCGAGGCCGAGCCGACCACGTTCCGCGCCCGGTTCACCGGATCCGACCGGCCCGACGAGCGGCACCCGGCGCACGCGTACCTGAATTCCTTCAACAACAGCGAGGTGGAACAGGCATGAGCAACGACACCATCGGCAAGGACGGCAAGGGCAAGGGCAAGGAGCTGCCGCGGACGGCACTCGTGTCCGGAGCATCCCGCGGCATCGGCGCCGCGATCGCCCTCCAGCTGGCCCAGGACGGGATCCGGGTCATCGGGATCCACCGCTCGCCCAGCGAGAGCGCGGAGCAGGTCGCCAAGAACCTCGACGCGGTCTCGCCCGGCAGCGAGTTGCGGATCTGCGAGACCACCGACCGGGCGGCCGTCGCCGCGCTGTTCGCGGAGTTCAAGGCCGAGAAGACCGTCATCACCGACCTGGTCAACTGCGCCGGGATCACCGACGACCGCGCGGCCGCGACGATGCCCGACGAGGCCTGGGACCGGGTGGTGGAGACCAACCTCACCGGTACCTTCAACCTCACCCGGGCCTACACCCTGCCCGCGATGCGCGCCCAGTTCGGCGTGATCACCAACATCTCCAGCGTCGCCGGCGTGTACGGCAACCCCGGCCAGCTCAACTACTCGGCCACCAAGGGCGGCATCGACGCGATGACCCGGTCCCTCTCGAAGGAACTGGGCCGCTCCGGCATCCGCGTCAACTCCGTCGCGCCCGGCTTCATCGAGTCGGACATGACGGCGGCGTTCACCCCGGACCAGGTCAAGGCGCTGGTCAAGAAGGTGTCGCTGCGACGGATCGGGCGCCCCGAGGACGTCGCCGGGCTGGTCGGCTACCTGCACAGCGCCGGCGCGAGCTACATCACCGGGCAGACGATCGTGATCGACGGGGGGACCTCGCTGTGAGCCACCCGAGGGCCTCCAGCACCACTGCGCTGGACCACGTCGAAACCACCTCCACCGGTGCGACGGCGATCAAGACCATCGGTCCGGTGGAGCCGTACCTGTCCGGGCACTACCCGGGCAACCCGGTCTACCCCGGAGTCTTCCTGCTCGACCTGTGCGAGAAGCTCGTGAGTCAGTGCCCGGCCATCGAGCGGCCGTTCGACCGCCTGAACTCCCTGAGGTTCTCCGCGCCGACCCTGCCCGGTGACCGCATCCGCATCGAGCTGACGCTGCGCTACTCGCCCGAGGGGCAGCTCACCGGCGCCAACTTCCTTGGCCGCGCCGACACATCGGAAGCGGAGAAGAAATTCACAGCGAGGATGTCCTACTCATGACCACGACCACGACCACGACCACGAGCTACGACACTCCGGCGCTGCTGAACCTGCTGCCGCACCGGCCGCCGATCCTGATGATCGACCGGCTCGAAGTGGCCGAGGACGGCAGCAGCGCCACCGGGTACAAGTCGATCGGCATCGACGAGCCGTGCTTCCAGGAGACCGAGGCGACCGGTTCGAAGGCCTACCCCCACGCCTTGATCGTCGAATCGCTCGGCCAGGCCGCCGCCGCCCTGTGGCTGCACCGCGAGGCCGGATCCCCGGAAGCGGCCGGGACGCTCTACTTCGCCAAGGCGGAGGGGGTGACGTTCCTGCGCGACGTGTTCCCCGGCGACGAACTCGTCCACGAGATCCGGTTCGACCGCAGCATCCGTGGAACCGCGTTCATGTCGGGACGAACCCTGTTGAATGGGGAGCAGGTGACGGTCGTGGAATCCATCATCGCGGCCGCCCGCTGACCGTCCGGAGGACCACACGCCATGACGTCCAACCACCTCGGCCGCATCGACTACGTCGACAAGTACAGCGTCGCGCTCCCCGAACCGATGGACGCGCCCCGGTTCTGTTCGCTGGTCCTGGAATCGGCGCCACGGTGGCTCGACCTCGCCCTGTCGATGCGGGACCGGGTGGCCGCTCCGTTCGGCTTCAACTCCCAGGAGCGCAACTACGGGCAGCCGGTCCACCTGGAGGTGGGCCGCAAGTTCGGGCCCCTGGTCATCGAGTCCGTGTCCCCGGAACTGGTGGAGTGCGGAAACACCGACAAGCACTTCGTGTTCCGGTCGTTGTTCGAGGTCGACCCGGTGCGGCAGTGCGGCAGCTTCACCACCCAGGTCCAGTTCTCCGACCGGGTCGGGCGCGGCTACTTCGCGCTGGTCAAGCCGTTCCACCGAAGAATCATGCCGGCTCTCATCTCCGCGCCGTTTCACTCCCGGGCCTGGGCCGAGTGAACACATCGGTACAGCCGTCAACCCACCCATGCGAAAGCTCGATATGACCCAAGCATCGAACCTGCTCACCCGTACGGAACCACCGGCCGACTTAGCTACGACGGCCGTCCTGGCACCGGGACAAGGCGCGCAGAAACCCGGCATGCTCGTGCCCTGGCTGTCCCCGGACGCAGAGGCCCAGCTCGAACGCTGGTCGCAGATATGCGGCTTGGACCTGCTCCGGCTGGGGACCACTGCCGAAGCGGGCGAACTCGTCGATACGGCGATCGCGCAACCGCTGATCGTCGCCACCGCCCTGATCGGCTTCCACCGCCTGCAGTCCACCGGAACCCTCTCGTCCGATACCGTCGTGGTCGGGCACTCGGTCGGCGAGTTGGCCGCCGCTGCCGTCGCCGGGGTGATCTCGGCCGAGGACGCCATCGCTCTCGCCGCGGTCCGCGGCAAGGCCATGGCCGTGGCCTGCGGACTGGAACCGACCGGTATGGCCGCCGTCCTGGGCGGGGATCCGGTCGAGGTGTGCGATCGGATCGTCGAACTCGGCCTGACCCCGGCCAATCGCAACGGAGCCGGGCAGATCGTCGCCGCCGGCCGATCCGCCGCCCTGAACGAACTCTCCGCCGCTCCGCCCAAGGGTGCGAGGGTCGTCGCCCTGAAGGTCGCGGGCGCCTTCCACACCCCTTTCATGAAGCCCGCGCAGGAGGCCCTCGCGGCCGCCGCCGGGAACATCGCCACCCACGATCCGATCCGGCCCCTGCTGTCGAATTCCGATGGCCGGCCGGTCCGCTCGGGCGCTGACGCGCTCGCCAGGATCGTCGCGCAACTCACCGCACCGGTGCGCTGGGACCTGTGCATGGCGGCCATGAGCGAGGCCCGGGTGTCCGTCGTGGTCGAACTTCCTCCGGCCGGTGCGCTGACCGGTCTCGTGCGACGCGAACTCCCCGATGCCGTACGCCATCCGCTGAAGACGCCGGAGAGCCTGGACGCCCTGCTCGAGGCGGGCAGCGAGGTGGCCCGATGACCGCGCTCGGCGTGGCACCCGCGGCTCCTCACACCGACGTGAGCCAGGACTTCCGGCACCTCATGAAGATGTGGCCGTCCGGGGTCTCGGTGGTGACCACGCAGGTGGACGGGGCTCCGTACGGGTTCACCGCGAGCTCCTTCACCTCGGTCTCGATGCATCCGCCGATGATCTCCGTCTGTCTGGACCGGTCGGCGCGGTGCGCGCCGGCGTTCGCCGAGGCCGACTGGATCTCGGTGAACGTGCTCGGCTCGCACCAGGACGGGCTGGCGGGGCGGTTCGCCTCGAAGCTGGACGACAAGTTCAACGGCCTCACGGTCGTCGAAGGAGCGGGCGGGGCCCCGGCCTTCCCCGATTCCCTCGGTGTCATCGAATGCCGGCTGGACCGCGTCATCCCTGCCGGTGACCACCTGATCCTGCTCGCGAACGTCCACCGGGCCACCCACCTGGGCGCGAGCGAACCACTCGCCTACTACCGCAGCGCGTTCGCCGAAGTCAGCCCCAGGGAGCGGGCACGGTGACGACCTTTCGAAACGGCCCGTCGGATTCTCCGACGGGCCGTTTCGCGTTGTCGGCCGGGTGCCGGGTGCCGGGTGCCGGGTGCCGGGTGCCGGGTGCCGGGTGCCGGGTGGGCAGGCTCCCTCCCGGGGCCTACGGGAGCCCGGCCGAGGCCTGACCCTCAGCCTCCGGCTCAGCAGCCCGGACCCGGGCACCGCCTCCGTAGGGCGGCAAGCCGCGCCCCGCGCTGGAGCGGAGGATGCACGAAGGGCCGGGCGGCAACCTCTTTCGAGGTTGCCGCCCGGCCCTTTGTCCGTCGGTGCTAGGAGTGGCTGCCGGTGACGGCCGGCTCTTCCTGGCGGGGCTCCACGACGGGCTGCTCACGGACGTCGGAAGGGTGTCCGGAGCGGTTGCCCGGCCACCATGCCTTCGGGCCGATCAGCGCCGTCAGCGTCGGCACCAGCAGCAGCGCCATGATGAACGCGGTCAGCAGGATGCCGAACGCCACCGCGAAGCCCATCTGCTGGAGCATCGAGTTGTCGGCCAGCATCAGGACGCCGAAGGTGCCGGCCAGGATGACGGCCGCCGAACCGATGGTCGGCGCCGACTGGGAGACGGCGAGCCGCACCGACTCGGCGGTGGACCGTCCGGCCTGCACCTCCTCGCGCAGTCGCGCCACCATGAGGATGTTGTAGTCGGTGCCGATGGCGACGACGAACAGGTACACGACGATCGGCAGCGAGAACAGCAGTCCGTCCTCACCCTTGATGTTCTGGAACAGCCAGACCGCCGAGCCGAGGGTCGCGGTGAAGCCGAGGCCGACGGCCAGCATCAGGTAGAGCGGGGCGACGACGCTGCGCAGCAGCAGGCCCAGGATGAGCATGATGGCCAGCGCCGCGATCGGGAAGACCAGCCCGTAGTCGTGCTTGACGGCGTCCTCGATGTCGGCGAGGACCGCCGTCTTGCCGCCCACCAGCGCCTTCGAGCCCTCGGGCGCCTTCGCGTGCACCGCGTCGCGCAGGTCCCCGGCGACCAGTTCGATGGCCTCGTCGGACGAGGGCCGGAACTTCAGCACCACGCTGTACAGGGCGACATCGCCCTTGGGGCTCAGCACGGCGGGGGAGACGTCCCCGATGTTGTCCACCGCGGCGATGGACTGCCGGAAGGTGTCGAGGGCGGCCTTGTCGAGCGGTGCGCCCTCCTTGGACTTGACGAAGACCAGGCTCGGCTCGGTCTCGCCGGCGGAGAAGCTCTTCTGCAGATCGGCGTTGACCTGGATCGACTCCAGGGTTTTGGGCAGGGTGCTCTCCTGGTCGAACCCGGGCTTGAAGCCGAGGGCGCCGACCGCGAGCACGGCGAGCAGGCCCGTGGCGACGGCGGCGACCAGGGCGGGGCGCCGGGAGGCGATGTCGCCGACCTTGCCGGCCAGCCGGTTCTTCGGGGCCCGCTTCCAGGCCTTGGAGGGCCAGAACGCCTTCGTGCCGAGGAGCGAGAAGACCGCGGGCACCAGCGTCAGCGCGGCGACGAGCGTCACGGCGACGGAGATGGCCAGCGAGGGGCCCATGGCACGCATGTTGCCCATGGTGGAGAACACCAGGGCCAGGAAGGCGACGATCACGGCGCCGGCGGCGGAGGCGATCGTCTCGCCGACCCGCGAGACGGAGTCGATGAGGGCCTGCTTGGGCTCCTGTCCGGCCCGCAGGTGCTCGCGGTAGCGGAACAGCAGGAACAGGATGTAGTCGGATCCCACGCCGAACAGCACCACGATCAGGATCGCGGAGTTGCTCGCGTCCGCCTCGAGGCCGAAGAGCTCGCTCGCGGTCGCGATCAGGCCGTTGGCCGAGATGAACATCAGCGCGATCATCAGCACCGGCAGGAGGGCGATGAGCGGGCTGCGGAAGATGACCCCGAGCAGCACGATGATCAGGACCAGAGTGGCCATCATGATCATGGCGTCGGTGTCACCGGCCGCGTCCTTGGCATCGACCATCAACGCCGTGGGACCCGTGACGCCCATCTTCAGCTCGCTGCCCTGGAGTTGGGCCCTGCCGTCCGTGCGCAGCCGGCGCAGCGACTCCAGACCGGCTTCGGCCGCGGGGTCCTTCTCGGCGGAGACGACGCTCGCGAGCGCCATCTTTCCGTCCTTGGACACCGCCTCGGGCGAGGTTGCGATGGTCTTGAAGCTCTCGTACCGCTTGGCCTGCAGGTCCGCGGTGACCTTCGCGACGGTGGCCTTGTCACCATCCGTCAGCGCGGCGCCGTCGTTGCGCTGGAAGACCACGATGGCCGCCGGGGACTCCTGCTGCGGGAAGGACTCCTCCTTGATCTTCATGATCTGAGCCGACTCGTACCGGGAGGGCAGGAAGTCCGCCTGGTCCGTACTGGATTTCAGCTCGGGGGCCAGGGTGGCCAGGGCAACCGTCGCGACGATCCAGGACACTATGGTCAGCCAGGGCCGGTTGACGGAGAACCGTCCTATCCGTCCGAACATGACGCTCCTTTGGAAATGGATAGGGTGCGGAGCCGCGGGTTCGCGGCAGGTCAGCACCATTTCTTCCAAGTCTTGCGTGCCGGCACGGAATAGCAGGCTCCGACTTCGATTGCCGACAGGTTGTTGACAGTCGCCCCGGAACTTCCGCAGGGAACCGGCCCGATCGCATTCCCTCATGTCCTCTTGAGGACATCCGTACGGGTTTCCCCGCGCCCGGCGGACACCCCGCTCATACGGTTCAGCGCCGAGGCCTCCCCCGTGCGGGGGAGGCGAATGGCCCCGTAGGTGGAGGTCCGGCGACGGCCCCGTGATGAGAATGGATCACATGCTGAGAAGGAACGTACTTCCTGATGTACCGCGCTGGGCCGTCCTCACCGCCTACGCCGTACCGCTGGTCACCCTGCCTTCGGGGCTGTGGCGGATCGCCCTGGTCATCGGGCTCCCGGTGGCCAAGGACCCCGTGCACACCGGCTGGGGCGTTGCGTACGTCCTGACGCTGACGGCGGTCTCCGAGGGGCTCGCCCTGCTGACGCTCGGTCTGGTGCAGCCCTGGGGCGAGGTCGTGCCGCGCTGGATCCCGCTGATCGGCGGCCGTCCGGTGCGCCCGCTCGCGGCGGTGGTACCGGCACTGCTGGGTGCGGCCGCGCTCTTCTTCCTGAGCATCCTGGTCGGCATCGTCCAGTCGAACAGCCTGGCTTCGGGCAGCCTCACGACCTCCGCGACCCAGGACACCGTCCTCGTCGCCTGCTACCTCCCGCTGGTGGCCTGGGCCCCGCTGCTGGCGGCCACGGCGATCGCGTACCACCGGCGCCGGACGGCCGCGCCCGTCCGGCCGGAGCGCGTGCTCGAGCACCACTGAGCGGAAGGTCCTGCGGCGCCGGGTCGGTCCGGCGCCCATGCGAACTCCATATAGAGGTATTCGAAGGGCGAATGCGCCACGACCGGGTCGATATCTAGGGTCAACCCATGTCGACTGAAATGCGACGGTCCGAATTCATTTCGCGCACCGCCATGCAAGGACACGTCTACGGTTCGGGGGGCTGAGGCTTGCCCATAGTGGACGCTCCTGAGCAGTTCAATCAGGAAGACCTCTACCTGGACCTCCACTCCACGATGGGCCTCCCGGTCTACCTCAAGTGCGAGGGCTTCAACTTCGCGGGCTCGATCAAGCTCAAGGCCGCCACCGAAATGGTGGACGCCGCCGAGCGCCAGGGGCTCCTGAGCTCCGATTCCATCCTGATCGAGTCCTCGTCCGGCAACCTGGGCGTGGCGCTCAGCATGATCGCCGCCAACAGGGGCTACGACTTCGAGTGCGTCACCGACGCCCGGTGCAACCTGGCCACGCGGCTGCTGATCGAAGCGATGGGCAGCCGGGTCAAGGTGATCACCGAGGGGCATCCGGAACGCGGCCTGCTCGGCGCGCGGCTGGACTACGTACGCGAACGCTGTGCGAGCGACCCCCGGTACGTGTGGCTGAACCAGCATGCCAATCCCAACAACTGGAAGGCGCACTACCGGGTCACCGCGCCCGCGATCGCGCGCCGGTTCCCCCAGCTGGACGTGCTGTTCATCGGGGCCGGAACCACGGGCACCCTGATGGGCTGCGCCCGGTACTTCCGCCAGACGCAACCCGGCACGACCATCGTCGCGGTCGACAGCGTCGGGTCCGTCACCTTCGGCGTACCGGCGGGACTGCGGATGATTCCGGGCCTGGGCGCCGGCGTGCGTCCGGCGCTGCTCGACGAGTCCTTCGTGGACCACGTCGTGCACGTGCCGGAGGCGGAGACCGTCAGGGTCTGCCACCAGCTCGCCAGGTCCGGCTTCATGTTCGGGGGCTCCACCGGCACCGTGATCGCCGGCGCGCGCCGCTGGCTCGCCGAGCACCGGCCGGCGGGCGAGGTCACCGCGGTGGCCATCGCCCCCGATTTCGGCGAGCGATATCTCGACACGCTTTACCACACCAATTGGGTGCGGGAATTCTACGGCCCGGACGTCCTGGACGGGCTGAGCACCCACGAGCAGTACACCCATTGACGGCAGAAGGAGAGGAACGACCATGACGAACCCCTTTGAGGACAACGACGCCAGCTACTACGTCCTGGTGAACGAAGAGGGCCAGCACTCCCTCTGGCCCGTCTTCATCGAAGTCCCGCTCGGGTGGACCATCGCCCACGGCCAGGACGCGAGGCAGTCCTGCCTGGACTTCATCGAGCGGAACTGGACCGACATGCGGCCCAAGAGCCTGATCGCCGCGTCGAATACGTGAACCAGCGCGGCGGCGGCACGCCGCGGACCGGCGCTCTCCCCGAGAGCCCGGCCGCGGCGTGCCGCCGCGCTGCGTTGCCGTCAGCCCCGTCAGCCGCTGGTGACCAGTAGCTCCGAGACCTCGCGCACCAGCGCATCGTGCTGTTCGACCAGGTAGAAGTGGCCGCCGGGCAGCACCCGCAGCCGGAATCCGCGGGGCGCGACATCGCCCCAGGCCTCCATCTCCCGCGCCGGGGTGGAGGGATCCGCATCGCCGATCCAGGCGTGGACGGGGCAGCCGACCGGGACGGCGCTGCGCGGTCCGTAGGTGCCCACGATGGTGAAGTCCGCCCGGACCGCCGGCAGTACGAGCTCCTGGATGTCCGGGTCGTCGAGCAGAGCGGTGTCGGTCCCGCCGAGCCTGCGCAGTTCGGCGATCAGCGCCGCGTCCCCCCGAAGGTAGAGGTCGCGCGGGGTCAGCCGGTGCGGAGCCTTGCGGCTGGACACGTGGAGGGCGGCGGGCCGGACGGCGTGCCGCTCCTCCAGCCGCAGCGCCACCTCGTAGGCCAGCGAGGCCCCCATGCTGTGGCCGAAGAGCGTCAGGGGTAGGTCCGCGAACGGCAGCAACGCCGCGGTGACCTGGTCCGCGAGCACGTCCATGCTGTCGATGCACGGTTCGGCGAGCCGCTCGTGCCGGCCCGGATACTTCGCCACCAGGACCTCCGTATCGGCGTCGAAGGACCGGCCCCAGGCGTGGAAGAAGCTCGCCGAACCGCCCGCGTGCGGCAGGACCACCAGCCGGCGTCGGGGCGTGGGAGTTGCGGAGTACCTGCGGAACCACGTGTTGCCGCTCAAACCGGTCGTCATGTTCGCGCGCACCTCATCGTCGGGTCTGTCGATTGTCCGTGTTCACGCAGACTGCTCCAAGGACCACCTGCGGGTCGCGTGGATCCCGGCAGCCGCGGCGTCCAGGACCTCCGGCGCCACGGGACCGCTCACGCTCAGCGCGAGGAGGACCTCGTTCCCGTCGGGGGATCCGTGCGCGATCCGCAGGGCGTTCAGGGGAGTGCGGTCCAGCGCCTCGGTGACCGCACCGACCAGCCCCGGGGCGTCGGGGGCACGGAAGAAGAGGGTGGTCCCGGTGAGAGGGAGGTCCAGCGTGAAACCGCACACCTCCACCAGCCTGTGGCCGGAGCCCGGCCCGGTGAGCGTGCCCGCGACGGAGACCTCCTCGCCGGAGGGCAGCACCCCCGACAGCGTGACCAGACTGTGGTGCGCCCCGCCGTCGGCTCCGTTGATCAGTTCGGTGCCCAGACCGTGCTCCCGGGCGATCAGCGGAGCGTTGACGTAGGAGACGGCCCCTGCGGCCACACCATCGAGCGCGCCCTTGAGCGCGGCCAGCTCCAGCGCCGCGGTGTCATGGACGGTGATCTCCCCGTCGACCCTCACCCGCAGCCGCCGCGGCAGGCCGTCGGCGGTCGCGGTGAACAGCCGCCCCAACTCCTCGGTCAGGACCAGCCACGGGTCGAGCTCGCCGTCGACGGCGCCCACCGCCAGGTTGGCCGCCTCGGGGACGAACCGCCCCGACAGCGCCTGCCGTACGGATGCGGCGACGGCCGTACCGGCGCGCTCCTGCGCCTCGGCGGTGCCGGCGCCGAGGTGTGGCGTGACGATCACGTTGTCCAGCTCGAAGAGCGGGGAATCGGTGCAGGGTTCGGTGGCGAAGACGTCGACGGCCGCGCCCGCGATCCGGCCTTCCTTGAGCGCGGCGTACAGCTCCGTCTCGTCCACGATGCCGCCCCGGGCCGCGTTGACGAGACGGACGCCCGGCTTGACCTTGTGCAGTGCGTCGAATCCGATCAGGCCCGCCGTCCCGCTCGTCCTGGGCAGGTGGACGGTCAGGAAGTCCGCCTCGGCGAGGAGTTCGTCGAGCCCGGTGACGCGTACGCCGCTCCGGGCGGCGTGCTCCGGCCGCACATACGGGTCGTAGGCGAGCAGTCGCATGCCGAAGGCCTCCATGCGGCGCGCCACCAGCGACCCGATGCGTCCCAGGCCGATGATGCCCAGCGTCTTGCCGGCCAGCTCCACCCCGGTGTACCGGCTGCGCTGCCACCGGCCCTCCTTGAGCGCCGCGCCGGCCTGCGGGATGTTCCGCGCCACCGCGAGCAGCAGGCCCACGGTGAGTTCGGCGGCGCTGACGACATTGGCCGTGGGGGCGTTGACCACCATGACGCCCGCCCGGGTGGCGGCGGCCACGTCGACGTTGTCGAGGCCCACGCCCGCCCGGCCGATCACCTTGAGCCGGGTCCCCGCCGCGATCGCCTCCGCGTCCATCCGGGTGGCGCTGCGCACGAGGACGGCGTCCGCCCCGGGCAGCGCCGCGAGCAGCGCCTCCCGGTCGGCGCCCGCGCAGTACCGGACCTCGATGTCCGGCCCCAGAGCGGTGACGGTGGCCTCGGAGAGCTCTTCGGCGATCAGTACGACGGACCTGTCCATGGGGCGACGACTCCTGTCTCGCGGGTGCGGGGCTCGGGGCGACGGGGCCTAGTGCTGTGAACGGGCCGCTGAGCCGTTGTTGCCGTAGCGGTCGAGCTCGTGGAAGAAGCCGTCTACGACGCCCAGTTGGCCCGCGTCCCGCAGCTGGTCGTGGACGTGCCGGCCGAGCGCGATGTCCAGTACTCCGAGGCCGAAGGGCGAGAAGACCACGGGACGGTCGGCGGGCAGTTCGACCCTGCCTTCGAGGACGTCGAAGAGGGTCCCGTCGATGAACTCGCGGTTCCCGGTGAGCTGTTCCACCAGGTGCGGGGAGGTGTCCGCCTTGAGGCAGTGCTCGATGTCGTCCACGATGTTCGCGGAGGCCAGCAGGATCTCCGGGGACAGGTCCCGCAGCGAGACGTTCAGGACGAGCGGGTTGTGGGCGAACCAGGCCGGGTCGTGGACGTGCGGGCTGCCGGCGACGGTGGCGAAGACCACCAGGTCGCTCTCCCGGATCAGCTCCTCCGCGGATCCGTGCACCACGACGGGCGCGCTGCCGGGGCGGCCGCCCAGGTAGCCGGCGAAGGACTCGGCGTGCTCCTGCGACAGGTCGTGGACGCCGAGCTCGTCGAAGGTCCAGTCGGTGGCCTCGAGGTAGTGGTGGATGTACCGGGCGATGAGCCCCGTACCGATGAAACCGATCCTGCGGGGGCGCTCGCCCCGGCTGAGCCGGTCGGCGGCGAGCGCCGCCGACGCCGCGGTCCTGGACGCGCTGATGATGGAGCTTTCCAGACAGGCGAAGGGGTAGCCGGTGGCGTGGTCGTTGAGGATCAGCACCGCCGAGGCCCGCGGGATGCCCGCCGCGACGTTGTCGGGGAAGCTGGAGATCCACTTCAGGCCGTCGGTCGGCCGGTCGCCGCCCACGGCGGCGGGCAGCGCGATGATGCGGGAGCTGGGCCGGTCGGGGAAGCGCAGGAAGTACGAGGGCGGGTTGACCGTGTCGCCCCGGCCGTGGAGCCGGTAGACGTCCTCGACCAGGTCCACGATCTGCTTCTCGCTGCCGGTGAGCACGTCGGCGACCTGGGCGCCGCTGATGACGGCGAAGGGCGGTACGACAGGCTGCGGGGACATGACGACTCCATTTGCTGGGTGGTGGGTGGTGGGTTGTGGTGGTGGTGCTGGGGAGCCACGCCGGCCCCGGAGGCGCCGTCAGTGCGCGTCGGGGCCCGGCGCGAAGGTGACCGGGTCTCCGAGGACGACCGCGATCTCGCGCTCGCCCTCGTACGGCTCCCGGCTGTGGGCCATCCGGAGGTTGTCGACGATCAGCAGGTCACCGTCGCGCCAGGGCTCGCGGAGCGTGTGCTTCTCGTAGACGGAGTTGATGGTGAGCACCGTGTCCTCGTCGAGGGGCTCGCCCTCGCCGTGGAGGCTGTTGAAGGGCAGCCCGTCCTCCCCGAACTCGAAGGTCAGGTACTCCCTGATCACCGGGTCCAGGGTCCACTCGTTGAGGAAGGCGATCTGGTTGAACCAGCCGCGGCGTCCCGTGACGGGGTGGCGCAGCACGGCGGCGGCCCGCTGCCGCGTGCGCAGGCCGCCGTCGTCCTGCCAGGCGTACGTGATGCCCCGGGCCTCGCAGTACTCCTCGACGGCCGCGCGGTCGGCCGTGCCGAAGGAATCGGCCAGGGTGACCCCGATGGTCTCCGTGTAGTTGCGGACGAGCGACCATCCCTCCTTCTCGAAGCGGTCGACGATTCCTGCGGGGAGCGCCCGAAGCACCTCCTGCGAGTCGGCGACCGCGGTCACTCCGCCGGAGGCGGGGGCCTTGAGAGCGGCGAACAGGAGCGTCCCGGGGACCTCACGGGCGTAACTCAGCTCGTGGTGCATGCACATCGGCTGATCGGCGGGCCATTCGGAGGAGGAGTGGACCCCGTCCGCCAGAACCTGCCGCGGGGCGAAGCCTTCGCGTTCCGTGATGATCCGGTCCAGGTACGCCCGGCCGAACCGGGCAACGGTGTCCGCGTCGCGCAGACCGAGGCCCCTGACCAGCACCGCCCCGTGCTCCGCCACGGTGGCGCGCAGCCGCGCCCGGTGCTCGGCGGCCCAGGCGGCCGGGTCGGCCGGGGCGGGGCCGGCGAGTTCGAGCACCGCGGGGCGGTCGTCGATGCGGGTCACGTCGAACGGGGCGACCCGTGTCGCGTCCTGCGCGTCGGCGTCGGTGTCGGTGGAGGGGGACACGAGGAGGGAGGAGGCCGCAACGGGGGAGGGGGACGGGGCCGGGGCCGCGACGGGGGCGGCCGCCGGGGCCAGGAGACCGGCGAGCTCGTGCAGCGTGGGGTGCTCGATCACATCGCGCAGGGTGAACGCCCGGTCCATCCGTACGACGAGCTGCACCGCCGAGAGCGAGGTGCCGCCCTGGTCGTAGAAGTTGTCGTTGCGTCCGACCTTGCCCGCGGGCAGCCGCAGTACGGCCTCCCAGGCCGCTGCCAGCCGCCGCTCGGCGTCCGTACGGGGCTCCTCGTGGCCCTGCTCCGCCTCCTGAGCGGCCAGTTCCGAGGCGATGGCGGTGAGGGCGCGCTTGTCGGTCTTCCCGTTGGGGGTGAGCGGCAGTACGTCCAGGCGCTCCAGCCGGCCCGGCACCATGTAGGCGGGCAGCGCCTGCGCCAGGCGTTCGCGCAGTACCCCGGCGGGTTCATCGGAGCCGGTCTGGAAGCCGACCAGGTGGCGGCCCCGATCGGGGCTCTCCACGACCACGACGGCGCCGTCGCGGACCCCGGGCAGCTTGAGCAGCTGGTTCTCGATCTCGCCGATCTCGATCCGGAAGCCCCGGATCTTGATCTGCGCGTCGCGGCGTCCGAGGTACTCGAGGGAACCTCCGGGCAGCCGGCGTCCGAAGTCACCGGAGCGGTAGAGCCGCAGGCCGGGGCGGTGCGGGTCCTCACCGAACGCCTGGGCCGTGCGCTCGGGATCGTTGACGTAGCCGCGGCCCACGCACACGCCGGAGAAGACGATCTCGCCGGGCGCACCGAGGGGTACCGGCCGCAGCTCTTCGTCGACGACGTAGACGGTGACGTTGCCGACCGTGGGGCCCAGCGGCACCGAGTCCCAGACCGGCACCGAGGTCATCACCTCGTGATTGGTGTCGTCGCAGGTCTCGGTGAGCCCGTAGGCGTTCATCAACGCGATGTGCGGGAACCGCGCGAACCAGCGCACGGTCAGTTCCTTCTTCAGCGCCTCACCGGTGACCGATACGCAGCGCAGCGCGGGCAGTTCCCTGGGGCTGGTCTCCAGCCGGGCGAGCACGACCTCCAGGTAGGAGGGGACGGCCTGCAGGACGGCGACCCCGCCCCGCTCCACCGCGTCCAGGTACCGGTCGACGTCGAGGACCGCGTCCTGCTCGATGATCAGCGTGCGCCCGCCGACGACCAGGGCCGCCACGAGCTGCCAGAGCGAGATGTCGAAGGACTGCGGGGCGGTCTGGGCCACCACCTGTCCCTCGCCGATCCCCTGGTCGTCGATCTTGGCGTAGAGGTGGTTGACGAAGCCGGCGTGCTCGCACATCGCGCCCTTGGGCTCTCCGGTGGAGCCCGAAGTGAAGTACAGGTAGGCCAGTTGGTCCGCCGCGACCGGCACGCCGGGGTTTTCCTCGGAGCGGTCCTCGCCGTGGGCGTCGGCGACGGTGAGGAGCTCCAGGTCCGGTGCGGCCGCCCGCTCCAGGTGTCCCGGACCGCCGGGCTCGGTGAGGACGATCGCGCAGCCGCTGCGCTCCAGCGTCCGGGCCATCCGGTCCGCCGGGGCGTGCGGTTCGATGGGCAGGTAGGCCGCTCCGGCCTTGAAGATGCCGATGACCGCGGCCAGCCAGTCGAGGTTGCGCTCGGTGACCACCGCCACCACCGCCTCGGCCGCCAGCCCCCTGGCGAGCAGGGCGTGGGCGATGCGGTTGGCGCGGGCGTTGAGCTGCGCGTACGTCAGGCTCTCACCGGCCCGTACGGCGGCCACCTCCGTCGGCCTGAGGGCGACCTGCTCCTCGAACAGCTCGTGGAACCGGCGGTCCGGTATCGGCCGCTCGGGACCGGCGAGCCCGTGGATCTGGTGCTGGAACTCCGCATCGGACAGCAGCGCGCGGGCGCGGCTCGGGGTGTCCGGCCCGGCCGCCATCTGCTCCAGTGCCGTCACGTAGTAGCCCGCGATGCGGCCGGCCGCTTCGGCGTCCAGCACGTCGGTGCGGTAGCGCAGGAGCACGGCCGGGCCGTCGGGTCCGTAGCGCAGGGTGGTGGTCAGCACGGTGCCCGGGGCGGGCTCCGCGCAGGCGCCGTCGATGTGCCCGAGGTCCAGCACGGTCTCGAAGGCACCGTCGGCGGGCCTGTCGGCCGCCCGCTCGGAGGCGCCGAGCAGCTCGCGCCAGGTCTCGTCGCGGAGGGAGAGGGAGAGGGCGAGGGTACGGGGCTGCGGGCCGGCCTCCGGGGCGGCGGCGGTCGGGGGAAGGTATCCGGACACGAGGGCGCGCTCGCCGCTGAGTGCGGACAGCACCGCGGTGTGGGCGGCGAGGAGGGCGGCCTCCCACCCGGTGGCGGACCGCCGGGACAGCAGTCTGATCCGCGCGGCCAGCCGTACGGGGATCTGCCGGGTCAGCGAGGCCTGCTCGGCCTCCTCCGCGGGGACGTCGCCCGGCGGGACCCACCGGGGGATCAGCCGCTGAGGTGCTCCAGTGATCGTCATCGCTCTCTCCTGTACAACCGGACGGGCCCGAAGAAGACGCCGTCCGTGGTGTCGACGGACATCAGCTTCCGTCGACCGGCGAGTTCTTCGGGCTCGACGGCCCTCTATTGAAGGCGAATTACTGATTCATTCGCCTGTCTCCCAATCCGGGACCGACTTAAGCATCCGCGGAGCGGATTCGACAAGGGATCCCCGGTGCAACTCGGGCCGCAATACGAGGAATTGAATATGAAGAATGGAGGGACGTGTTGCACAGGTCCGCGGAATGGGTCGCAGAGAGCCCGGGCGGGCCGCACCAGGCCCTGAACTCGGCCCTCCGGAAGGCCTGATGGCAGTCGAATGCCATCGGCCATCCGCACTGCTCCCGCATCGCTCCCGCATCGCGGAAACGGTGGCCGCAGGTGGCCTCTTGCGCGCATTGGGAAATTCTCGCTACGGGCTGCGGCGCATCGCCGTGTACAGCGCCCGCAGCATGAGGATCGCGCTCACCGCCAACAGGTGGTAGCCCAGCAGCGGGTAGAGCTCCAGCTGACCGGTGACGTGCGGTCCGCGCCGGGTGCCGAACACCACGAGCATGACCCCCATCAGGCCGGTACAGGCGGCCAGCAGCGTGACGGTCAGCTGGTGGAGCAGGCCCGTGACGAAGCGCCGTTCCCGCTCGTCCGCGAGGACCCGTACCCTCACGCCCAGACGTCCCTCCTCCAGGGCGGCGCTGATGCGTTCGACCCGCCGGGGCAGCCGGCGCAGCATCGGCAGCAGGGAGAGGAACTCGTGCGCCATGTCGTGCATCACGGACGGGAAGCCGAGCAGCTCGAACCTCTCGTCCGCACCGTCCTGCGCGTCCGGACGCCGCGGCCTGCGGAACCTCAGTTCCTCCTTGACCATCTCGACGGCGAAGGCACGTGCCTCCTCCAGCAGGTTGAACCCGGGGGCGAGTTGGGCCAGGCTCCCCTCCACCGTCGCCAGGGCCCGGAAGACCGCGGCGATCTCCGGCGGCACCGCGAGCCCGAACCGGGACAGCATCCGGAAGAGGGCGGTGAAGGTCTCGGAGTCCGGCTGGGAGCCCGCACCCAGATGCTGCGCCATGAACCGCCCGAGCTCCCGCTCGAGCAGCAGCGGATCGGGCATCAGCTCCTCGTTCGTCGTCGCCCTGGTGCCGAGCAGGGCGAGCAGGGCGTCGTGCAGCCTGGCCGGGTCGCCGCGTTCGATGGACACCAGCAGTTCCTGGATCGCACTGCGCATGGGGGGCCCGATCCGGCCGACCGAGCCGAAGTCGATCAGGCCGATCCGCCCGTCCTCGAGCAGCAGCATGTTCCCCGGGTGCGGATCGGCGTGGAAGACGCCCGCCCGCAGGATCTGATGGAGCATGCTCGACAGAACGGTCCTGGCCATCGCTCCCCGGTCCAGGCCCTTCTTCCGGGCGACGGCCGGGGCCCGGTCGAGCGTGACCCCTTCCAGCCACTCCTGCACCAGGAGCCGGGCCGAGGTGTACGCGCAGTACACCTGCGGGATGCGCACCGCCGCATCGGCCTCGAACCCGCCGCAGGCCCCGGCGACCGCGCCCGAGTTCCGGGCCTCGATGCGGAAGTCGAGTTCCTCCCGGAGGGATTGGGCGAAGCCGTCGCCCAGATCGCGCAACCCAAGGGACTGCGCGGACCGGGCCCGGGCCTCGAGCCCCCGGGTGATGGCGAGCACGATGTCGAGGTCGCGCTCCACCATCTCCCGTACGCCGGGACGCTGGATCTTGACGACCACGGTCGGACCGCCGTGCAGGCGTGCGCGGTGCACCTGGGCTATGGAGGCGGCCGCGAGCGGTATGTGCTCGAACCACTCGAAGACCTCGTCGACCGGCTTGCCCAGTTCCTGGCGGAGCAAGGCCTCCACCTCGGGCCATGGCGCCGGGGGCACGCTGCTCTGCAGACGGCTGAGTTCGTCGATGAAATGGGGCGGCAGGAGGTCGCGGCGGGTGGAGAGCACCTGGCCGAGCTTGACGAGCACTCCACCGCACTCCTCCAGCGCGGTCCGCAGCGCCCTGGCGGACTGCTCGCCGAACGGCCCCGGGCTCATCGCCCGCTCCAGGCGGGTGCGGCTGCGCAGCAGCCGGCCCAGACCGTTGCGCATGAGGATCCGGCTGATCTGCGAGTAGCGGCGGGCACGTCGGAACCGTGCGCCCGCGCCGCGCAGCAGCTGCAGGGGAAGCGCCCAACTGCCGTGGGGGAGGAAGACGTCGGCGAGCACGATCGCGATCATCGCGGCGAACAGGGACAGCCCGATCTGGACCGCGGTGAGCACGCCGCGGCTTCCGTCCTCGGGCACCATCTGCCCGAAGGCGGACAGCGTTCCCAGCGCCACCAGGCCCGCGAAGAGGGCGCGCAGCGGACCGATCGTGATCCCGAGCAGCTTCCGGGACGCCGACCGGACACCGAGGAAGACACCCCCGACGGTGACTGCGGTCGTCAGCATGATGACGACCGTCAGGGCGGGGCCGTCGAATCCGACGGCGGCCGGTACGGTCATGAAGGACTCCCTCGGTATGTCGCGGGCCACCCTAGGCCGGGTGGGGACGCGTTCCGACGGATGTGTCAACTACCTGCAGGGGCATGCCTGTACGGGGGCTGGTAGGGCCCGGGGCGTACCGGGAGAGGGGCGCCCTGCGGCGCCCGGAGGTGCCACCTTCCTGCCAACCGTCACCGGCCCGCCCACGTACCCGCCCGGTACGCGAAGGGCCCGCGGGGACGTGGCGTACGGCCGGCCCGGCCGACGTGCCACCTCCCCGCGGGCCCGTGGATCAACGGACTCGCGTGCCGGTCACCCCTCGGAGGAGGGGCCCGCCAGCCTTTCGCCGAGTGCCTCCCCGATCAGCGCGAGGGCCTCGGGCCGCATCATCTCGTCATGGGTGCAGTTCAGCTCCCGGAGGTCCATCTTCTCGGTGAGGGCGGACTCCCACAGCTCCACGTCCGGAGCGGACTCCGGGCGCCCCTTGACCGCCCTGAAGAACAACACCTCGCCGTCGAAGGACCCGGGCGTGTGACCGCTGTCGATCACCATGTTGTTCCGGGTCACCCGGCCCACCCGCGCCAGGGTGTCGGCGTCGAAGTTGCCGAACAGGCCTCCCTGCTCCTCCAGCCGCTCCATCGCGGCGCCCACCGTCAACGGGCCGTCCTCCGGGTCGGATTCGGCGCCGGCGTACTTCAGCAGGGCGTCGAGCAGGTACTCGTCCGAAGGCGCAGGGGGCGTCCCGTCCTGCTCCGCGGGATAGGAGTCGAGCATGGCCAGCAGCTCCACCTCCTCGCCCGCCAGCTGCAGTTGCACGGCCATGGCGTGCGCCACCACGCCGCCGAAGGACCAGCCGAGCAGGTGGTACGGGCCCGACGGCTGGACCGCGCGCACGTGGGCCACGTACTCGGCCGCCATCTCCTCCAGCGTCTGCGGCAGTTGCTCGTCGGAACCCATCCCACGGGCCTGGAGCACGTGGATCGGGTGCTCGGCCGGCACCTCGCGCAGCAGTCCGGCATAGGACCAGCCGAGGCCGCTGACCGGGTGCACGCAGAACAGCGGTGCCCGGGATCCCGCCTTGCGCAGCGGCAGGAGGACGTCGAAGACGCCGCCCTCGGCGTCACCGTCGAGCCGCAGGGCCAGTTCGGCGACGGTGGGGGCCTCGAACAGGGCCCGGATCGGCAGCCGCACACCGAACACGGAGCGCACCTTCGCCAGCATCTTGACGATCATCAGGGAATGGCCGCCGAGGTCGAAGAAGTTGTCGTGCACCCCCACGTCCGCCCGGCCCAGGGCCTCCGCGAACAGACCGCACAGCAGCTCTTCCCGTGCGTTGCGGATCGGCCTGCTTCCGCTCCCCTCGGAGGCGCCGTCGCCCGGCGTGACCGGGGCGCCGAGTTCCGGCGAGGCCAGCCGCGCGGGCCGTCCTTCGATCTCCGGGACCTCGATGCCGCTCACGGGGACGGACGGGTCGGCGACCATCGCCTCCAGCACCCGCAGCAGCCGCTGGGCCAGCTCCTGCGCCGTAGAGCGATCGAACAGGTCCAGGCTGAACCCCACGGTGCCGGCCAGTGTGGCGCCGGCCTCGCCGTCGTGCTCGTCGAAGACGAAGGACAGGTCGAACTTCGCTGCTTCCATAGGTACTTGGAAGGGACGGGCTTCGATGCCGGGCAGGTCGATGGCGGCTCCGGAGACGTTCTGGAACTCCATGGTGACCTGGAAGAGGGGGTGGCGGGAGAGGGACCGGTCGGGGTTGACGACCTCGACGAGCCGCTCGAAGGGCACGTCCTGGTTGGCGTAGGCCGCCAGGTCGCGTTCCCGGACCCGCGAGATGAGCTCGGCGACGTTCGGGTCGCCCGACAGGTCGGTGCGCAGGACGAGGGTGTTGATGAAGAACCCGATCAGCGGATCGAGTGCCTCGTCGGTGCGGCCGGCGACGGAAGTGCCGAGGACGATGTCTTCTCCGGCGCCGAGTCGGCTGAGGAGCGTGGCGAGGGCGCTCTGGACGACCATGAACACGCTGGCCTGCGAGCTGCGGGCCAGGGACGCGAGGCCCTTGTAGAGCTCTGTGTCGACGGTGAAGGTGATGGCGTCGCCCCGGTAGGACGAGACTGCGGGTCGGGTTCGGTCGACGGGGAGTGCCAGTTCCTGGGGTGCGCCTGTGAGTTGTTCGCGCCAGTAGGCGAGTTGGTCGGAGATGGGGCTGTCGGGGTCGTCTTCGGAGCCGAGCACTTCGCGCTGCCACAGGGTGTAGTCGGCGTACTGGACGGCGAGGGGTTCCCACTGGGGGGACCGGCCCTCGGCTCGCGCGGCGTAGGCGGCCGAGAAGTCGCCGGCCAGGGGAGCCACGGACCAGCCGTCGCCTGCGATGTGGTGGAGCACGAACAGCAGCACGAACTCGTCACCCGGCAGGTCGAACAGGGTTGCCCGCAGGGGGGCCTGCGCCGACAGGTCGAACCCGCGACCCGCCTCGGCGGACAACGCCTCCAGGAGCGAGGTCTCGTCCGCCTGAACCACAGGCACATCGATATCGACATCGACGACGACCTGGCACGGTTCGCCGTCACCGGCCTCCGCGAACACGGTCCGCAGACTCTCGTGCCGGCCCACCACGTCATTCAGCGCAGCCCGGACCACGGCCGGATCCACCGCACCTGAAAGCCTGAGCGCGCCGGGGATGTTGTAGGCCGCAGATTCCGGCTCCATGCGGTTCAGGAACCACAACCGTCGCTGTGCGAACGACAGCGGAACCACTTCGGGTCGCTCCACCGCCTTCAGTGCCAGCCGTGCGCTCGGGGAACCGGAGACGCGCAGCGCAAGTTCTGCGACGGTCGGTGCTTCGAAGAGGGCTCGCATGGGGACTTCCGCTCCGAAGGAGGAACGGACGCGCGATACGAGGCGTGTTGCCAGGAGGGAGTGGCCGCCCAGCTCGAAGAAGTTGTCGTCGATGCCGACGTTGGGCAGGCCGAGGATCTCGGCGAACAGGCCGCAGAGGATCTCCTCTTGCGGGGACCGTGCGGTTCGGCCGCTTCCCGATCCGGTGAAGTCCGGTGCGGGCAGGGCGCGGCGGTCGAGCTTCCCGTTCGGTGTCCGAGGCAGCGAGTCCAGCACCACAACTGCCGCCGGCACCATGTAGTTCGGCAGTGACCGGCTTGCGAAGGCACGGATCTCCCCTCCATCGGCACCCGGCGCCACGACGTAGCCGACGAGCCGGCGGTCGCCGGGACGGTCTTCGCGGACCGTGACCACGACCTGGTCCACTCCGGGGCAGGCCGCGAGCGCGGATTCGACTTCGCCGAGCTCGATGCGGAAGCCGCGTACCTTCACCTGGTCGTCGACTCGGCCGACGAAGAGCAGGTTCCCGTCGGGCAGCCATCGGACGAGGTCACCGGTGCGGTACATCCGGTCGCCCGGTGCGCCGAAGGGGCAGGCGACGAATCGTTCGGCCGTCAGACCGGAACGGCCCCAGTACCCGCGGGCCAGACCGGCACCGGTGACGTAGAGCTCGCCCACCACACCGGGAGCCACCGGCCCCAGACCGCCGTCCAGCACGAACACCCGCGTCCCGACCACGGGACGCCCGATCGGTACCAGGCCTCCACCGACCAGCGGATCGCTCATCGACACACACACCGTCGATTCCGTCGGCCCGTAGGCGTTCACCATCCGCCGGCCCACCGACCACCGCTCCACCAGGTCGGTACCCGTTGCCTCACCTGCGACGATGAGGGTGGTGGAGGTCGATATCGTCTCGGGGGACAGGACGGCGAGGGCTGCCGGGGTGAGGATCGCGTGGGTGACGCCCTGGTCCGCGATCACGCGGACGAGGCTGGGGCCGGGCATGAGTTCCTCGGCCGAGGCCAGGACGATGGCCGCACCGCTGGTGAGCGCGATACCGATTTCCGAGATCGCGGCGTCGAAGCTCGGCGAGGCCATCTGCAGGAGCCGGCTGTCACTGTCGACACCGAATCCGGCGGCCTGCCCGCTGGTCATGTGGGCGATGCCGTGGTGTCCGACGACGACGCCCTTGGGGCGGCCGGTCGAACCCGAGGTGTAGATGACGTAGGCCGGGTGCTCGACCCGCAGCGGCTCGGGCCGCTCGGCGTCGACCACGTTCATCTCGGACTGCCCGGCGACGAGTCCGGCGATGGCGGGGTCGTCCAGGACCACCACAGCGGCCCCGCCGACGTCACCGACGTCCATGCCGTTCAGGGTCAGTACTACGACGGGTGCGGCGTCGGCGATCATGAACGCCATGCGGTCGGCCGGGTAGCCCGGGTCGACGGGTACGTATGCGCCGCCGGCCTTCACCACGGCCAGCAACGCCACCACCATGTCGACCGACCGTGGCATCACCACGGCCACGAACGATTCCGGGCCCACACCCAGGCTCACCAGGAACCGCGCCAGACGATTCGCCCGGGCATTCAGTTCCCCGTAGGGCAGCTCCAGATCACCGGCGACCGCCGCTACCGCGTCGGGCGCGAGTGCCACCTGGTGCTCGAACAAGGCCGGGAGGGTGGACGGCTCCACCGCCGGGCTGGTCTCGTTCCACTCCACCAGTACCCGCTGGCGCTCGGCCTCTCCCAGTACGTCGATGCTGCTCATGCGGGCGGTCGGGTCGGCGACCATCGCCTGGAGCACTCGTAGCAGCCGCTGGCCCAAGGCCTCGACCGTCGAACGGTCGAACAGGTCCAGGCTGAACTCCACCGTGCCGTGCAGCGTGCTGCCGGTCTCGCCCTCGCCCTCGCCTTCACCCTCGCGCTCGTCGAAGACGAAGGACAGGTCGAACTTCGAGGAGTCCGCCGGTACCTCGAAGTTGGTCGCTTCGACGCCGGGCAGGTCGATGGTGGCTTCGGGGACGTTCTGGAAGACCAGCATGGTCTGGAAGAGGGGGTGGCGGGAGAGGGACCGGTCGGGGTTGACGACCTCGACGAGCCGTTCGAAGGGCACGTCCTGGTTGGCGTAGGCGGCCAGGTCGGCTTCGCGGACGCGTGCGATGAGTTCGGCGACCTTCGGGTCCCCGGATACGTCGGTGCGCAGGACGAGGGTGTTGATGAAGAACCCGATCAGCCGGTCCAGGGCTTCGTCGGTGCGGCCGGCGACTGCCGTGCCGAGGACGATGTCCTCGCCGGCTCCGAGTCGGCTCAGCAGCATGGCGAGGGCGCTCTGCACGACCATGAACACACTGGCCTGCGAAGCCCGGGCAAGAGCTGCCAGACCCTGGTGGAGTTCTGCGTCGATGCTGAAGGTGACGATGTCACCCCGGTAGGAGGTCACCGTGGGGCGGGACCGGTCCACCGGCAGGATCAGCTCCTGCGGGGCACCTGTCAGCTGTTCGCGCCAGTAGGCGAGTTGGCCAGTGATGGGGCTGTCGGGGTCGTCTTCGGAGCCGAGTACTTCGCGCTGCCACAGGGTGTAGTCGGCGTACTGGACGGCGAGGGGTTCCCATTCGGGGGCCCGGCCCTCGGCCCGCGCCGCATACGCGGCCGAGAAGTCGCCGGCCAGGGGAGAGACGGACCAGCCGTCGCCGGCGATGTGGTGGAGCACGAACAGCAGCACGAACTCGTCACCGGGGAGGGCGAAGAGAACTGCCCTCAGCGGAGTGTCCACCGACAGGTCGAAACCGCGACCCGCCTCGGCGGACAACGCCTCCAACAGGCCCGCCTCATCGACCTGAACGACGGGCACATCCATCCGGACATCCACCAGGACCTGGCACGGTTCGCCGTCACTGGTCTCCGCGAACACCGTCCGCAGACTCTCGTGCCGGGCCAGTACGTCGTCCAGGGCGATGCGCACGACCTCCGGGTCCACGGCGCCGGTCAGACGCAGCGCACCGGGAATGTTGTAGGCCGCGGATTCCGGCTCCATGCGGTTCAGGAACCACAACCGCCGCTGTGCGAATGACAGGGGAACCACCTCGGGTCGCTCCACCGCCTTCAGTGCCAGCCGTGCGCTCGGGGAGCCGGAGACGCGCAGCGCCAGTTCGGCCACCGTCGGTGCCTCGAAGAGGGCCCGGATCGGGACCTCCGTGCCGAAGGAGGAACGGACCCTCGACACCAGGCGTGTTGCCAGGAGGGAGTGGCCGCCGAGCTCGAAGAAGTTGTCGTCCACGCCCACACTCGGCAGGCCCAGGATCTCGGCGAACAGCCCGGACAGGATCTCTTCCCGCGGGGACCGTGCCGCGCGGCCGCTTCCCGATCCCGTGAAGTCCGGTGCGGGCAGGGCGCGGCGGTCGAGCTTTCCGTTCGGTGTCAGAGGGAGCGAATCCAGGACCACGACTGCGGCCGGCACCATGTAGTTCGGCAGTGACCGGCTGGCGAAGGCACGGACGTCCCCTGCTTCAGTACCCGGCGCGACGACGTAGCCGACGAGCCGTCGGTCGCCCGGACGGTCTTCGCGGACCGTGACCACGACCTGGTCCACTCCGGGGCAGGCCGCGAGCGCGGATTCGACTTCGCCGAGTTCGATGCGGAAGCCGCGTACCTTCACCTGGTCGTCGACTCGGCCCACGAACACGAGGTTTCCGTCGGGCAGCCATCGGACCAGGTCACCGGTGCGGTACATGCGCTCGCCCGGTGCGCCGAAGGGGCAGGCGACGAAGCGCTCGGCCGTCAGGCCGGAGCGGCCCCAGTACCCGCGGGCCAGACCGGAACCGGCAAGGTACAGCTCGCCCACCACGCCCGGGGCCACCGGCCCCAGACCGCCGTCGAGTACGTAGACCTGTGCGTTGGACTGCGGACGGCCGATCGGCACCATGCCGTCGGGGAGCACCTGACCGGGTTCGATGCGGAACTCGGTGCAGTTGACCGTGGATTCGGTCGGGCCGTAGACGTTGCTGACCACCGCGTCGGGGTGCTGCTCACGCCACTTGCGCAGCGTCTCGCTGTGCAGGGCTTCGCCGCCGAGCAGCAGGTGTCCGGCCGGAGAGTAGCCCGCGGGCTGGGCCTCGAGCAGGGGCAGGTGGCTGGGCGTTGCCTTGAGGAAGGTGGTGGGCGTCTCGCTGAGGAGGGCCGCGGTCTGCTCGTCCTCGTCCTCCACGCTGGCCAGGACGATCCGCCCCCCGGACACCAAAGGGGTGTAGAGGGCGGTCACGGTCAGGTCGAACGAGACGGGGGAGTGGACCAGCGCGACGCCTTCGGCGGCGGGGTACGCCTGCCGGGTGTAGGAGAGGTAGTCCACGACGCTGCGGTTCTCGACGACGACGCCCTTGGGGCGGCCGGTCGAACCCGAGGTGTAGATGACGTACGCCGGGTGCTCGACCCGCAGCGGCTCGCGCCGCTCGGAGTCGGCCAGGTCCCCATCGGACTGTGCGGCAATAAGCCAGGCGCTGGCGGGGTCGTCCAGGACCACCACACCGGCCCCGCCGACGTCACCGATGTCCACGCCGTTCAGGGTCAGTACTACGACGGGCGCCGCGTCGGCGATCATGAATGCCATGCGGTCGGCCGGGTATGCCGGGTCGACGGGTACGTATGCGCCGCCGGCCTTCACCACGGCCAGCAACGCCACCACCAGGTCCACCGATCGTGGCATCACCACGGCCACGAACGACTCGGGACCGACCCCCTGTTCCACCAGGAGCCGCGCCAGGCGATTGGCCCGCGCGTTCAGTTCCCCGTACGACAGCTCCGCATCACCGGCGACCGCCGCTACCGCGTCCGGAGAGAGTGCCGCCTGGCGCTCGAACAGCGCCGGCAGGGTCGACGGCTCCACGGCCGAAGCGGTTTCGTTCCACTCCACCAGTACTCGCTGGCGCTCGGCCTCTCCCAGTACGTCGATGCTGCTCATGCGGGCGGTCGGGTCGGCGACCATCGCCTGGAGCACCCGTAGCAGCCGCTGGCCCAAGGCCTCGACCGTCGAACGGTCGAACAGGTCCAGGCTGTATTGCAGATGTCCGTTCAGGGCGATCGGGCCATCGGCGTCGTACGTCTCGGAGAAGGTCCACGCCAGGTCGTACTTGGTCGAGGTGGACTCGACCGCTTCCATCACGCTCTGTACGCCGGGCAGGTCGATGGTGGCTTCGGGGACGTTCTGGAAGACCAGCATGGTCTGGAAGAGGGGGTGGCGGGAGAGGGAGCGGTCGGGGTTGACGACCTCGACGAGTCGTTCGAAAGGCACGTCCTGGTTGGCGTAGGCGGCCAGGTCGGCTTCGCGGACGCGTGCGATGAGTTCGGCGACCTTCGGGTCCCCGGATACGTCGGTGCGCAGGACGAGGGTGTTGATGAAGAACCCGATCAGCCGGTCCAGGGCCTCGTCGGTGCGGCCGGCGACTGCCGTGCCGAGGAGGATGTCCTCGCCGGCTCCGAGTCGGCTCAGCAGGGTGGCGAGGGCGCTCTGGACGACCATGAACATGCTGGCCTGTGATCCGCGGGCGAGGGCAGTCAGGCCCTTGTAGAGCTCCGTGTCGACGGTGAAGGTGACGGCGTCGCCCCGGTAGGACGAGACCATGGGCCGGGACCGGTCGACGGGGAGTGCCAGCTCCTGCGGGGCGCCCGTCAGCTGCTCACGCCAGTAGGCGAGTTGGCCGGAGATGGGGCTGTCGGGGTCGTCTTCGGAGCCGAGTACTTCGCGCTGCCACAGGGTGTAGTCCGCGTACTGGACGGCGAGGGGTTCCCATTCGGGGGCCCGGCCCTCGGCCCGCGCCGCATACGCGGCCGAGAAGTCGCCGGCCAGGGGAGCCACCGACCAGCCGTCGCCTGCGATGTGGTGGAGCACGAACAGCAGCACGAACTCGTCACCGGGCAGGTCGAACAGCGTCGCGCGCAGGGGGGCCTGCGCCGACAGGTCGAACCCGCGACCCGCCTCGGCGGCGAGGGCATCCGGGAGACCTGCCGCATCCACCTGGACCACGGGGACTTCGACATGGCCGTCGACCACGATCTGGCACGGTTCGCCGTCGCCGGCCTCCGCGAACACCGTCCGCAGGCTCTCGTGCCGGCCCACCACGTCAGCGAGCGCGGCCCGCACGACCTCTGGGTCCACGGCGCCCGTCAGGCGCAGGGCGCCCGGAATGTTGTAGGCCGAGGATTCCGGCTCCATACGGTTCAGGAACCACAGGCGTCGCTGTGCGAACGACAGGGGAACCACCTCGGGTCGCTCCACCGCCTTCAACGCGAGCCGTGCGCTCGGCGACCCCGACACCCGTAGCGCCAGTTCGGCCACCGTCGGGGCCTCGAAGAGGGCCCGGATCGGAACCTCCGCGCCGAAGGAGGAACGGACCCTCGACACCAGGCGCGTTGCCAGGAGGGAGTGGCCGCCCAGCTCGAAGAAGTTGTCGTCCACGCCCACACTCGGCAGGCCCAGGATCTCGGCGAACAGGCCGCAGAGGATCTCCTCCTGCGGAGATCGTGCCGCGCGGCCGCTTCCCGTACCCGTGAAGTCCGGTGCGGGCAGAGCGCGGCGATCGAGCTTCCCGTTCGGCGTCAGAGGCAGCGAATCCAGGACCACAACAGCCGCCGGCACCATATAGCCCGGCAGCGACCGGCTTGCGAAAGCACGGACATCCCCTCCATCGACACCCGACCCCACGACGTAGCCGACCAGCCGTCGGTCGCCCGGACGGTCCTCACGGACCATGACCACGACCTGATCCACACCAGGGCAGGCCGCGAGCGCGGATTCGACTTCGCCCAGCTCGATGCGGAAGCCGCGTACCTTCACCTGGTCATCGGCCCGGCCCACGAACACGAGGTTCCCGTCGGGCAGCCATCGGACCAGGTCACCGGTGCGGTACATCCGCTCGCCCGGCCCGCCGAAGGGACAGGCGACGAATCGCTCGGCCGTCAGACCGGAACGGCCCCAGTACCCGCGGGCCAACCCAGCACCCGCGACATACAGCTCGCCCACCACACCCGGAGCCACCGGCCCCAGACCGCCGTCCAGCACGAACACCCGCGTCCCGACCACGGGACGCCCGATCGGTACCAGGCCCCCGCCGACCAGCGGATCGCTTATCGACACACACACCGTCGACTCCGTCGGCCCGTAGGCATTCACCATCCGTCGGCCCACCGACCACCGCTCCACCAGATCCGCACCGGAGGCCTCGCCTCCGACGATGACCGTGCGGAAATCGGGGAGTTCGAGGGGCGGAACGCCGGCCAGTGCCACGGGGGAGATCAGCGCGTGGGTGATCCGGGCCTCCGCGAGGAGGGCGCCGAGGTCTTCGCCGGCCAGGATCCCGGAGGTCGGAACGACGAGCACCGAGCCCGCCAGGAGGCTCATGCAGACCTCCAGCACCGAGGCGTCGAAGCTCGGCGAGGAGAACTGAAGGATCCGGCTCGTGGTGTCCACGTCGAACCGGTCGATCTCGGCCGCCGTGAGATGGGCGATGCCGTGGTGTCCGACGACGACGCCCTTGGGGCGGCCGGTCGACCCCGAGGTGTAGATGACGTAGGCCGGGTGCTCGACCCGCAGCGGCTCGCGCCGCTCGGCATCGGCCACATCGGCATCGGACCGTGCGGCGATCAGCCCGGCGGTCGTGGGGTCGTCCACGGCCACCACAGCGGCTCCGCCGACGTCACCGACGTCCATGCCGTCCAGGGTCAGTACTACGACGGGCGCGGCGTCGGCGATCATGAACGCCATGCGCTCGGCCGGGTAGCCCGGGTCGACGGGTACGTATGCGCCGCCGGCCTTCACCACGGCCAGCAACGCCACCACCAGGTCCACCGACCGTGGCATCACCACCGCCACGAACGACTCGGGACCGACCCCCTGGTCCACCAGGAGCCGCGCCAGGCGATTGGCCCGCGCGTTCAGTTCCCCGTACGACAGCTCCGTATCACCGGCGGCCACCGCCAACGCGTTCGGCGCGAGGTTCACTTGGCGCTCGAACAGGGCCGGGAGGGTCTGCGGCTCCACCGTCGGACCGGTCTCGTTCCACTCCACCAGCACCCGCCGGCGCTCCGCCTCCCCCAGTACGTCGATCGCCGAGACCGACTGGGCGGCGTCGCGGATCACCGAGGTGATGACCCGCACCAGCCGCTCCGCGATCGTCTCCACCTCGGCGCGGTCCAGTGCTCCGGACTGGTAGTTGAAGCGGAGGGAGAGCTGGGGCCCCGGCGCCATCACCAGTGCCAGGGGGTAGTGCGTGGCGTCGTGCGGGTCCACGGCGTCGAGGTGCAGATCGGTGCCGGGGATGGCGGAGTCGAAGGCGTGCGGGAAGTTCTCGAAGACCACCAGGGAGTCGAACAGGTCACCGATGCCGGCGCTCCGCTGGATGTCGGCCAGGCCGACGTACTGGTGCCGGGACATCCGCAGGCTCTGCTGCTGGAGGCGCTCCAGCAGCGGCAGTACCGGCTCCTCGGGGCGTACGCGGACCCGTACCGGGACGGTGTTGATGAACAGGCCGACCATCGACTCGGCGCCGGGGACCTCGGCGGGCCGGCCGGCCAGGGTGGTGCCGAAGAGGATGTCGGAGCGGCCGGTGTGCCGGGACAGCAGGATCGACCAGGCGCCCTGGATCACGGTGTTGGGGGTGAGGCCGTGCGAGCGGGCGAACGCGGAGAGTTCCTCGGTGAGTTCGGCCGAGAGCTCCACGACGTGGTTCAGCGGGGTCTTCTCCGCGTCGGCGGGGACGTCCGGGGCGAGCAGGGTCGCCTCTTCGACGCCCTCGAGCAGCTCGCTCCACGCGGCCCGGTGCGCCTCGGCGTCCTCGCGCATCAGCCAGGACAGGTAGTCGCGGTGCGGGACGGCGGGCGGGAGGTGCCGGCCGTCCGGGGCGGCGTACAGGCTGAACAGGTCCTCGATGAGCAGCGGCATCGACCACCCGTCGAGCAGGATGTGGTGGTTGGTGAGCAGCAGGACGTGGCTGTCCTCGTCCACCCGGATCAGTGTGAACCGCAGGAGCGGGGGAGTGGCGGGGTCGAAGCGGCGGGCGCGGTCCTCGGCGACCAGCCTCTCCTGCTCCCGCGGCCGGTCCGCCGGATCCAGGGTGCGCAGGTCGTGTTCGGAGAACTGCAGCGGGACGGTGCGGTGCACCACCTGGACGGAGTCGCCGTCGCGGCGGGCCCGGAAGCCCGCCCTCAGGCTGGGGTGGCGCTCCAGCAGCTTGGCCGCGGCCTCGCGGAGCTGCGGGACGTCGAGAGGGCCGCTCAGGGAGAGGGCGAACTGCACCGTGTAGACATCGGGGGCGTCGCTCTCGTCGTACTGCGCGTGGAAGAGCAGGCCGGCCTGGAGGGGCGAGAGCGGAAGGACGTCCTCGATCCGTGACTGCTTCACTGTGCGATCTCCCATTCTTGGGCCAACTCGTCTTCGAGCGCGTCGAGTTCGTTCTGGCTGAGGGTGTTCAGGGTGAGGTCGGACGGGGTCTGGACCGCGACGTCCGACTGCTGCGAGCTCGCGACGAGCGCTTCCAGGGAGCGCTGCCAGTGGTCCGCGAGGCGGCCGATCTCTTCCTCGGTGAACAGGGCCTTCGGCCAGGTCCACCGGGTGGTCAGCCGCCGTCCATCGGCCGCGTCCTGGACCATGACGTTGATGTCCAGTTGGTAGGCGGCGGGCATGGCGGGCTCTGTGGTCTCGCCGAGGGGTTCTTCGGGGGCCAGACCCCAGCTGTACGGGTCCTGGGCGGTGGAGTCGAGGCGTCCGAGGTAGTTGAAGCCCACGTCGGGCCCGGGCCGGGAGGCCAGCTCGCCGGCGGTGTCCTGGTTGAGGTGGCGCAGCAGGCCGTAGCCGATCCCGTCGGCCGGTACGGTCCGCAGCTGCTCCTTGATCTGCTTGAGGGCGTGGTCCGCGCCGTCGCCGCCGCGGGCCGCTGCCCGGGCGTCCGCCGGGGCGAGGCGAAGGGTCACCGGGTACAGCGAGGTGAACCAGCCGACGGTCCTGGACAGGTCGTGGGATTCCCGCAGCGGTACCCGGCCGTGGCCTTCGAGGGCCACGGTGAGCCGCCCTTCCTCGCGCCCGCCGGTGCTGCGCCACTGGGGGACGGCCATCATGAGGGCGGTCAGCAGGATGTCCGTGACGGCGCCGTTGATCCTGGAGGGCGCCGTGGTCAGGAGCGGTTCGGTCGTCGCGGGCGGCAGCGCCGTGTCCAGCGATGCCAGTGCGGCCACGGTGTCCCGGGCGGGGTCCAGCCGGGGGCCGCCCGGCTTCAGGGGTGCGGGCAGCGCGAGCGCGTCCTTCCATGCGGCCAGCTCCGCGAGCCGCTCCGGCGAGCGCGCTTCCTCCTCGAGCCGGCCGGCCCAGCTGCGCAACGAGGTGCCCGGTGCGCCGAGTTCCGGGGGAAGGCCCGCCGCTGCCGCCGTGTAGGCCGTCTGGAGGTCGTCCAGCAGGATCCGCCAGGACACGCCGTCGACCACGAGGTGGTGCAGGACCAGCAGCAGCCTGCCGGGCCGCGTGCTCCCGGCGTCGAACCAGACCGCCTGGAACATCACCCCGTCGTCCGGCCGCAGCCGGCCGGCCGCGCTCTCGCGGTGGGCGGCGATGGCAGCGGCGAGCGCCTCCTGGTCCAGTCCGGCCGCCTCGACGACGTCGACGACACCGGCCGGCGGGACGGTGAGGGGGCCGTCCGGGATGTGGAGCCGCCAGGACGGGGAGCGTTCGAGCCGGGCCCGCAGGACGTCGTGGTGTCCGGCCAGGGCTCGTACCGCGGTGTCGAGGTGATCGGCGCGGACGCCGACCGGGGTCTGGATCAGGGCGAACTGGCCGAACCTGTCGATGAGTTCGCCGCGGCCGCGGAGCCACTGCATGATCGGCGTCGCCGGGACGTCGCCGAACGGGTCCACCTCGTCCTCGATGTCGATCTCGGCGGCCGAGGCGTGCGGGGCGAGCGCTTCCACCGTCTTGTGGGCGAAGACCTCCTCGACCGTCAGGACGAGGCCCTGGCGGCGCGCCCGGGAGATCAGCCGCATGGCGACGATGCTGTCGCCGCCGAGGTCGAAGAAGTTGTCGGTGATGCCGACCGTCCCGAGGCCGAGCACCTCGGCGAAGGCCCGGCACAGGACCTCCTCGACCTCGTTGCGGGCCGCGGCCCCCGTCGCGAGGCCTCCGTAGTCCGGTGCGGGCAGGGCCCGCCGGTCCAGCTTTCCGTTCGCGGTGGTCGGCAGGTCGGGCACGAGCACCACGGCGGCGGGGATCATGTACTCCGGCAGCCGGTCGGTCAGCATGCGGCGCAGGTCGGCGGAGTCCGCGCTCCCGCCCGGCCGCAGGGTCGCGTAGCCGACGAGCTGCTTGCCGCCCGGGCCGTCCTCCCGCACGATCACCGCGGCCTGCGTCACCTCGTCCAGTTCGGACAGGGCCGCCGCGATCTCGCCGAGTTCGATGCGGAACCCGCGGATCTTCACCTGGTCGTCGGAGCGTCCCAGGAAGGTCAGGTTCCCGTCCTCGCGCCAGCGGGCCAGGTCGCCGGTCCGGTACATCCGCTCGCCGCGGTGGAACGGGTCGGCGACGAACCGCTCCCCGGTCAGTGCGCTGCGGCCCAGGTAGCCGCGGGCCAGCTGGACGCCGGAGAGGTAGAGCTCGCCGGGGACGCCCGCGGGAACGGGGCGTAGCGCGGCGTCGAGGACGTAGGTGCGGGTGTTCCAGACCGGCGCGCCGATCGGCACGCTGTCGTCCTCCACGCCCGGTATGCACTGCCAGGCGGTGACGTCGACCGAGGCCTCGGTGGGTCCGTACAGATTGTGCAGCGCCACCTCGGGGAACTCGGCGAAGAACTGGCGCTGCGTCTCCCGGGGCAGCGCCTCGCCGCTGCAGACGACGCGGCGCAGCGCGGGGAAGGTCTGGGCGAAGGGCGCCCGCGCCAGGAACGCCTGCAGCATGGAGGGGACGAAGTGCAGCGTGGAGATCCGCTGCGCCCGGATGATCTCCGCGAGGTACGCGGGGTCCTTGTGGCCGTCGGGCCGCGCCACCACCAGGGTGGAGCCCTCCACCAGCGGCCAGAAGAACTCCCAGACCGACACGTCGAAGCCCGACGGGGTCTTCTGGAGCACCCGGTCCTCGCCGGTGAGGCCGTACTGGCCCTGCATCCACTGGAGCCGGTTGACGATTCCGGCGTGCGGGACCACCACGCCCTTGGGGCGGCCGGTGGAGCCGGAGGTGTAGATGAGGTAGGCCGGGTGGTCCGTGCGCAGCGCGGTGGTGCGGTCCCGGTCGGTGGGGTCCGTCGCGGCGCACCGGGCGATCTCCGCCGCGGTCCGAGGGTCGTCGAGGCACAGGTGCGGACGGTCGCCGGCGGGCAGCGCCTGCGCGAGGCCGGCCGTCGTCAGGACCGCCACCGGCCGCGCGTCCGTGAGCATGTACGCGATCCGGTCGCGCGGATGCCCGGGGTCCACGGGTACGTAGGCCGCTCCGGACTTCAGGGTGGCCAGCAGGCTCACGACGAGGTCGACCGAGCGGGTCAGCCCCACGGCGACCCGGTCCTCGGGGCCGACTCCCAGGGCGATGAGGCGGTGCGCGAGCCGGTTCGCCCGGGCGTTCAGTTCCCGGTACGTCAGCGTCTCTTCTTCGAAGACGAGGGCTTCGGCCTGCGGCGTACGGCTCACCTGGGCCTCGAACATGGCCGTGAGGGTGGAGAGGTCGCGGCCGGTGTCGTTCCATCCCTGGAGGAGGGTCCGGCGTTCGGCGGGGGTCGCCACCTCGATCTCGCCCAGGGTGCGCTCGGGCGGGGAGCCGGTGAACTGGACCAGGAGGTGTTCGAAGCGGGCGCCGTGGCGGTCCAGGTCACCGGGCGCGTAGACGTCGCCGTTGGCGTGCAGGTCGATGGCGAGGCCGTCGCGCCCCGGACGGCCGTCGACGACGAAGGTCATGTCGTCGTTGGGTCCGACGGTGAGGCTGTGCGACACCGTCTCGCAGCCCGGAATCGAGAAGTCCGTGTCGAACATCAGGAAGTTGACCTGCGGGCCCACGAGGCGGCGGCCGTCGCTGACGAGCTTCAGCTCGCGGCGCATGTCCTCGTAGCGGTAGCGCTGGTGCTTCACCGCGCCGTGCATCGCGTCGGACGCGGCCTTGACCAGCTCGGCCACGGTGCTCGTGGACCGTACGGGTATGCGCAGCGGCAGGACGTTGGAGACCATGCCCGGGGTGCGCTTGGCGACCCCCGCGCGGCGTGCGGCGACCGGCAGTCCGAGGACGATGTCCGAGCTGCCGGTCATCTTCGCCATGTACAGCGCGATGGCGGCCACGGTGACCACCACCCAGCTCGAGTTCGTCTCCCGGGCCAGCCCGTGGAGGCGGCCGGTGACGGAATCGGGGAGCTGGCCGGTGCGTCGGAGGAACGAGGACGGCATCGAGGGCTGCTCGCCCGAGAGGCTGGCCGGCTCGGGGCGGTCCGCGAAGAGGCCGAGCCAGTACGCGCGGTCGGTCTCGAAGGCCTCCGAGGCGCGGTACGCCGCGTCCGCCCCGACGAGGTCGGCCAGGCCGGCGAACTCCCGGCGGGGGTCGCAGGCCGGGCCGCCGGTGAGTTCGCGGTAGATCTCCGCGACGCGGCTGGCGACCAGGCCCCCGCTGAAGCCGTCGAGGACGATGTGGTGGGCGCGGTAGTACCACTGGAGCCTGTCGCCGCCGAGGTCGACGAGCGCGAACAGGTACAGCGGGTCGCGAGCGGGATCCACCGCCTTGCGCGCATCGGCGAGCATCCACTCCAGGGCGGCCGCCTCCGGGTCCGCCGCGGCGCTCACGTCGACCCGCTGGACCTGCTGGGGCGGTGCCGGTTGCACGCGCTGCACCGGCTCGCCGTCCCGCTCGTGGAACGTGGTCCGCATGGCCTCCGCCTCGCCCAGAACCCGGCGCAGGGCCTGGGCGAGTGCGGTCCGGTCGACCGGCCCCCGAATGTCGATGTATTCGGCGATGTTGTAAATGGCGTTGTCCGGGTCCAATCGCTGAGCGAACCACATGCCACGCTGCGCTGCAGTGAGATCAATGGTTTCAGCAGGCACTGCTGACATGGTTGTTCCCTCCGTCGGAATTCTCGACACCGGTCTCTCAGTTCGCCGGAACTCATCCATTCGGCATCAAAGCGAGACTAGGTGTTGAGCATGCGGAGGCCCGGCTTGATTCCAATACTTAAAAACGGTTCGCCCGCGGGGCGGAGCCCGTCGAGGGCGTGGCCCGCGATATCGAAGTATTCACAGTGGGATCGAGAACGCCCCCCGGCCTGCGTACCGTCATGCCGATGCCGGCTGACTACCGGGACGGGTCCCTCCGTCGCGCTTTCGGTTGCCGCATGTCACCCAACTGCGCGAGGAGGCTGGCGTGGAGTACGCCATAGAGACGCACGACCTTTCCAAGAGCTACGAACGCCACAAGGCGTTGGACGCACTGAACCTCGCGGTCCCCCAGGGAACGATCCTGGGCCTGCTGGGACCGAACGGCTCCGGCAAGACCACCACGGTCCGACTGCTGACGACCTTGCTGCGGCCCGACTCCGGCAGCTGCCGGATCGTGGGCCTGGACGTGGTCAAGCAGGCCAGGGAGGTGCGGCGCAACATCGGCCTGGCGGGACAGTACGCCGCGGTCGACGAGCGCCTGACCGGCCTGGAGAACCTCCGGCTGATCGGCACCCTCTACCACCTGGGCCGCCGCACCGTCCGCAGCCGGGTCGACGACCTGCTGGACCGGTTCAACCTGACCGATGTGGCGGACCGGCAGGTCAGGACGTACTCCGGAGGCATGCGCCGGCGCCTCGACCTGGCGGCGTGCCTGATCGCCGATCCGCCGGTGGTGTTCCTCGACGAACCCACGACCGGCCTGGACCTGATCAACCGCATCGCCATGTGGGAGCTCGTGCGCGAGCAGGCCGCCCGCGGTGCGACGGTCCTGCTGACCACCCAGTACCTGGAGGAGGCGGACCAGCTCGCCGACCGCATCGTCGTCCTCGACGGCGGCCGCGCGATCGCCGAGGGCACGCCCGACGAACTGAAGGTCGGCGTCGGCGGCGAGCGCCTGGAGGTGACCGTCGACGATCCGTCGCGCGCCCAGGGCGTCGCCCTCGCACTGAGCGAGTGGGGCATGGGGCCGGCCGTCATCGGCGAGGGCGGACGGCGCGTGTCCGTACCCGTGGACGGCGGCATCGACACGGTCGCCACCGCGGTCGCGGCGCTCAAGGGCGAGGGTGCCCGCATCGTCGACTTCAGCCTGCGCAAGCCCTCCCTCGACGACGTGTTCCTCAGCCTCACCGGGCACGGCACGCGCGCCCAGGAATCGGAGACGGACCCGGACCCGGAATCGGAATTGGAAGCGGAATCGGAGAACGCGGCATGAGTGAGGCAATCATCGATGGCTGGGCCCTGATCGGACGGCACATCAGGCACATTGTCCGGGTTCCGCAGAAATTGCTGTCCGTCACCGTCATGCCCGTGGCCTTCGTACTGGCCTTCGGATACGTGCTCGGCAGCGCCATGCAGGTTCCGGGGGTCGAATATCGCGAATACTTCATGGCGGGTGTTTTCGCCCAGGTCATGATTGCCGGAATGACGACCACCGGCGTGGGCATCTGCGAGGACCTGAGCAACGGGCTGATGGACCGCTTCCGGTCCCTGCCCATGTCCCGGTCCGCGGTCCTCATCGGACGGACCGTCTCCGACCTGCTGCTGTCCGCCATCGCCTGCGTCGTCATGTCGGCGGTCGGCTACGCGATCGGCTGGCAGATCCACGGGGGCTTCTGGAACAACCTGGCCGGCTTCGGCCTGCTCCTCCTGCTGGGATTCGTCGCCATCTGGGGCGGTGCGCTCCTCGGTCTGGCACTGCGCAGCGCCGAGGCGGTCAATGCCATCGGGGTCGTGATCGTCATGCCGTTCATGTTCCTGTCGAGCGCCTTCATCCCCCTCAACGGTCTGCCCAACTGGCTCCGCGCGGTCGCCCAGTGGAACCCGCTGACCGCGGTGACCGACGAGTGCCGCATCCTGTGGGGCAACTCGACCACGGCCAGGGGCGAAGGCTTCGCCGCCGAACACCCCGGCGTGGTGGCGCTCGTGGCCCTGGCCGTCATGTTCGTGGTGATCGTCCCTGCTGCCGTGCGCAGTTTCGGCAAGGCCACGGCCCGCTGAATGCCCGTCGAGGAGAGTGCCCCGACGCACCTGGACGAGGTGATGCCGCAATGGCACTTCCGCAAGCGGCGCCACCGGGTGCGGGTCGACGGATCCGGTGAGGCCGTGCTGCGGGCGGTCGGCGCGGTCACGTGGGCGGAGGTGCCGCTGTTCAGCTCGCTGCTGCGCGTCGCGTCCTTCGGCCGGGTGCGCCGCGATCCGGACCGGCCGGTGCTGGAGGAGTTCCTGTCCAACGGCTTCGTGGTGCTCAGCAGCAGCGACCGGGAGCTGGTACTGGGCGCGGTCTCGGGGGGCGAGCCGTTCCCCGAGGACCGCAGCGGCGACGCACAGCGGGACTGGTTCCTCGCCTACGCGCAGCCGCAGTCGACCAAACTCGCCTTCAGCTTCTGGTACGCCGACGGCGTCCTGAACACGGAGACCCGGGTGTTCGGCGCCGACGAGCAGGCCCGGCGCCAGTTCCGCAGGTACTGGACGCTGATCCGGTTCCCCGCCGGGCTCGTCCGCCGGGAGATCCTGCAAGCGGTCCGCCACCGGATCGGGTCGTGACGGTGCCGGCCCGCCGGGCCAGGATGCGCTCCTGGCCCGGGAGCCGGCCGGTTCCCTCAGGGACGTACGGGAGGTCAGCTCTCGATGAGCCGGCGCAGGAGGACGGTGTCGAAGATGTCCTCCATCCGGATGGCGCGGCCGCCGCTCAGCGTCCAGGAGTGCACGAAGCTCAGCCGTTCGGTCCGGCCGCTCACCGAGGTGACGTCGCGGAACCCGAAGACCACGACACGGTTGCCCGCCTCCACGAACTCCTGCGGATGCAGCCGCATGCCCGCCAGGAAGGAGGGCACCCGGGCCAGGAACGCCCTGACGCCGTCGTGGCCGTATTTGGTGCCGCCCAGACCGTAGTCGGCCATGCCGTCGGGGTGCACCCACAGGACGTCCGGGGCAAGGACGTCCAGGAGGGCCGCGGCGTCACGGTCGCGGAACGCGTCGTAGGCCCGCTGGATCAGCGCGCGATGGGCCGAGAAGCCGGTGGAGAGGAGGGAAACCGCGGTGTCGGAGTGCCGCTCCTGGAGCGCGGGGTACGGGTACGGGGACATCGCAGACTCCTCAGACGTGGGCACGCCGGCGGGCGTGGGCGGGGAAGTGGGCTTCGAGGGTCCGGCGGATGCCGTCCTGCCAGCCGACCGTGCAGGGGCCGGTCAGTGCGCGGCGCAGGGTGGGATCGAACTGGTAGGTCTCGCGGGTGACCGGACTCGGTACGAGGTTCGCCTCGACGCCCGTCAGCTCCTCCATGAACCGGATGCAGTCGGTGATGCCGACCGCTTCGTCCCCGCCCCAGTTGACGAGCCGGGCGGGGGCCTCGGCGGCCGCCCACAGGTGGGGCACCTGGGCCACCAGGTCGTCGGTGTGCAGCAGCGAGCACCAGTTCTGTCCGCTCACGGGGACCGCGATGGGCTCGCCGGCGAGCATGCGCTTGAAGTACAGCATCGGCACCCCGCCGTAACCGCCGGGACCGTAGGCGATGTTCAGCCGCGCGATGGTGGTCGGGAGGTCCAGTACCTGGGCGAAGGCGCGCACCGCGCCCTCGGCCGCGAGCTTGGCCACCGGGTAGGCGGGCAGCCAGTCGGCGACCGCGTCGACCGGGTCGTTCTCCCCGTAGCGGTGGTCCAGGGACTGCCGGGCGTACACGGCTCCGGTGGACACGTACAGGAAGGCCTCGGCGTTGCGGCAGTGGGTCATCAGCCATCCGGCGGCGACCGCGTTGACCTCCATGGCCGCGTTGAAGTCCCCGTCCTCCCCGCGGCGTACCGAGGAGTGGATGACGTGGGTGAAGTCGTCGGGGAGGTCGGCCAGCGCCGTGTCCGACAGGTCGTCCATGTCCCAGAACCGGGTGGTGATCGACCGTGCGTTGAGCTCCTGTTCGATGCCCGGCGTGCCGAACCGCCCCAGGCACCAGACTTCGTTGTGCTCGGCCAGTGCCTCGGCCACCGGCCGGGCGACCTGGCCGGTTCCTCCGGTCACGAGGATCTTCTTCCCTCTCATGGCCGGTGCCTGCTCCTTCAGATGCGTGCGCATCGTTCCCCCGTTGTGTGATTCATGGTCGGTACTTCGGCAATCGGTGGTTCGGTCCGCGGGTGACGGTCAGTGGTGGTCGTGGTGCCGGTCGGCTTCGCCCAGGGCCCGGTCGAGCTCCGCGCGCAGGATCGCCTGGAAGGAGGCCACGTGCCGGGGGCCCATGAGGGTGTAGTGCTCGCCGGGCACCTCGATGTAGCGGTTCGGCCCGGTGGTGTGCTCGTCCCACCGGCGCAGCTCCTTGGCCAGCCAGTCCTCCTTGGTGCCCCGCAGCGGGGTCGCGTAGAACACGCTGACGGAGGGCACCGTGCCGCTCGGCTCGTAGCCGCGGCCCAGGTCGGTGAGGGAGTCGGCCAGCTCCGCCCAGTTCCAGAACCGCTCGCGGTCCAGCTGGAGGGAGGCGATCCGCTCCGGCTCCGCCGTGTCCAAGAGCCGGGTGAGCTGCTCCTCCACGGGCAGGCCCCGCAGCAGGCCGGGCAGTTCCTGCGCCTGCTGCTTGTCGAGCAGCCCCAGGAAGAAGGCCAGATTGGCGGCGGTCTCGATGAAGTCGAGTTCTTCCATGCGGTACTTGATGTGGGGCGGCAGGTTGAAGCTGCCGACGAAGTCGACCCGTTCGCCCTGGGAGCGGAGCACCTTGGCGATCTCGAAGGCCACCGCGGCTCCGAAGGAGTAGCCGGCGACCGCGTAGGGCCCGTGCGGCTGCCGTGCCCGGATGGCGTCCACGTAGGAGTCGACCATCTGGTCGAAGGTCACGAAGGGCTTCTCGCCCTCGTTGAACCCCCGGGCGCGCAGGGCGTAGAACGGCCGGTCGCCCACGAAGTACTTGGCGAGGTTGACGAAGACCAGGACCTCGCCGACACCCGGGTGCACGCAGAACAGCGGGGTCTTGGTGCCGCCGGTCTGCAGGGGCACGATCGGGTCGTACTCCTCGGAGGCGGGCGGCTTCCGCTCGGTGAGCCGCGCGGCCAGGGCGCGGACCGTCGGCGCCTTGAGCACGGTGATGATCTCCGGGCCGCTGCCGCCGAGCCGCTGGGCCAGCCTGCTGCGCAGCCGCAGGATGTCCAGCGAGGTCCCGCCCAGTTCGAAGAAGTTGGCGGTGGCGCTGATGGAGCCGGGGTCGACGTCGAACATGTCGGCGTAGACCTCGGCGACGGCCTGCTCGATCGCGCCCTCGGGCGCGGCGTAGTGGTCGAGCATGCGCGCGGTCAGTTCGGCGACGGCGTGCCTCTGCGCGTCGTACGCGCCGGATTCGAACCGGTCGCGCATCAAGGACCGCTGGATCTTGCCGAGGCTGGTCTTGGGGAAGGCGTCCTTGGGCAGCGGCAGGACGAGTGCGGGCTTGAATCCCCAGTGGGCGACCACGGCGTCGCGGACGGCGCTCAGCACCCGGTACAGCGCGGCGCCCTCGCCCACCGGGCCCTGCGGGTGGAAGGCGATCACCAGCTGCTCGGTGTCGCTGCCGGCCGGGCGGACGGGGAACGCGGCCACGTAGGACCCGGCGACGCCGTCCTCGGTCTCCAGGACGGTCTCGATCTCGTGGCTGTGGTAGTTGACGCCGTTGACGATGACGCTGTCCTTGCTGCGGCCCACGAGCGAGAGCCGGCCCGCGTCGATGCGCCCCAGGTCGCCGCTGCGGAACCAGCCGTCGGCGGTGAACGCGTCAAGGGTGGCCCGCTCGTTGTTGTAGTAGCCGCGGGTGAGCACGGGACCGGTGAGCTGGAGTTCGCCCACCCGGCCCTCGGGGACCTCACGGCCGTCGGGGTCCGCGATCCGGATGCGTACGCCCTCGATCGGGGTGCCCAGGCTGGCGAACTCCCGGCCGCGGTCGATGTCGGGGAAGGCGGCCCGGGAGTAGACGCTGCCCGCGCAGGTCTCGGTCATGCCGAAGGCGGGCCACAGGGCGTCCCGCGCGAGACCGTAGGACGCGTATGCGTCGAGGAAGGCTTCTCCGGTGGCGCAGACCACGGCCTCGCCGCCACTGATGATCTGGCGCAGCCGGGACAGGTCGAGTTCCTCTCCCGTCTCCTTCAGCCCGTCGGCGGCGGAGTTGAGGTGGCCCAGCAGGAAGTTGGGCGTGAAGGTCATTGTCACACCGTGGCGCGATATGAGCCTCAGGAATTCCAGCGGCTCCCCGAGGACGACCGGAGCCTCCACGTGGAGCTGCCGGCTGCCGGTGGACAGCGGAAGCAAGTGGCACTCCAGGAGGGCGGCCACGTGGTCGAAGGAGACCCAGTTCAAGGTGGTGTCGGCCGCGGTGAGCCGGTGGTGGGTGTTCTTGCCGGTCATCGAGGCCAGCAGGTTGGCGTGGCTGAGCACGACGGCCTTGGAGTTGCCCGTCGAACCGGATGTCAGCATGAGGACGGCGGTGTCCTGGGGTGCGGCGCTGAACGGCCGTGCGGGCTCCCTCTCGTACAACTCGTCGAGCCGGAGCGTGAAGAGACGTTCCACCGGCGGGAGTTCCGCGGCCAGTGAGGCGCTGGTGACGACGAGGGGCTGGTCGAGCAGGGTGTCGACATGGGCCAGCTGGGCGGCCCAGCGCGGGCGGTCACCGCGCAGCGGCGCCATGGGGCAGGGTACGAAGCCGCCCAGCACGGCCGCCCAGAACGCGGTGATGAACTCCCGGGGCCGCTCGAGGATCAGTACGACCTTGTCCTGGGGCCGCAGCCCCTGCGTGCGCAGGGTGGTGAGCAGCCGCAGGGCGTCGTCGAGCAGTTCGGTGTGGCTCTGGTCGTGGAATCCCGCGGCCGAGCCCTCCGGGCAGTAGCGGATGGCGGAGTCGGGATGGAGCTGTGCGGCGCGCAGGAGCAGGTCGGCGACAGTCCGCGGTGCTGCGGTACTCAAGGGGTCTCTCCGTTGCCTCGGGACGTGATGGCCCGGTCGTCTTCGAAGGGGGATGAACGGCGCGTGCGTCGTGCTGTGGGCGGCGTGCGGGCCGTACTCCGCGGTGCCGCATTCGGGGCGTGGTCCAGGGTCGGGTGAAATCTCACCCCAACGGCGCTTGGAGAACCCCGGCCGGTGCGAGAAGGGCGATCGCCGACTGAGTGGTGTACTCCACTGCGGCCTTGGCCGACTTCATTCGCCGGGAAATTTTTTCAATCTCTGTACCACTGAGTAGTTCGGGGTCCGGGCGGCCGAACGTATCGAGCGGAATGCGTGAGTACTGCACGTGAAATCCGGCGGTGCCGGTGTCATGCGTGGTGGTGAGACGTTCAGGTGAGGTCTGCGTACGGCTTGTCGTCACGGCGTCACCGTAGGCAGGAAGGTGCCTCCGAGGGCCACCCTTTGGCCTCTTCCGGACTCCTCAACGACGGCAAGTGGCGAATGGAAAGCAATACGTGACCGAAACAGAAATCGGAGCTACCGCTTCCGGGGCGCCGCTGCAGCTTACTGACACCGGCCAACAGGCGGGCTCAGACTGCGGACTCGAGTTGCACTTGAGGTATTCGCCATGCAATGTTGATCGCCCGGAAGCTGGCGCGATCCGGCTGCTCGATCTAGTGTCTAACCGGTTCGAGTGGATTGCCGCCCGCCAGCGACCGCCACGGTTCTAAAACCTTTAATCTGCAACCAATTCTGAGGCTCGGGGTGACTCCCGATGTGGCCCGCTGGTGCAGAACGCCGGCGGGCCGGCAGGCAGGACCTGAACAACTCAACGGGGGACACAGGAAATGGATGTGGTAGTTGATCCGCTGGACCTGGACACGACGGGAGGATGGGCGGCCGGGGAACACGCCGCCCACCTGGAACATGCGCTGCTTCAGGCCAGGACCCTGATCGAGTCCACGGTCTCGATGCACCGCCGGCGCTCGGTGATTCCCTCACCGGTCGCGCGCAGCGGGGGTGCCCAGCTGGGCGATGTCATGGAGCAGCTGATCGGCCGGGGGCGTCACTCCGTCGCGATCGCGCTCAACGGGCCGGGCGAATTCGCCGAGTCGGCCCTGCGGTTGCTCGGGAAGAACCCGGCCCGGGCGACCGTGCGCGTGCTCTGCACGGCCGAGGCCGCGGAGGTTTCGGCGAACCGGCTCCACCGGCTCCCGGAGCCGAAGCTGGAGGTGCGGGTCTCCGACAGCGAACTGCGCGGGATCCTCGTGGTCGACGGCGTGGCGGCACTCGTCCCGGCCAACAGCCCGGGGAGCACGGGGCAGTTCGCCGTCGTGAACGACGCGGCCGCGGTCCGGGCCCTGGAACTGCTCTTCGCCGGCGCCTGGTCGGGCGGCCGCGACCTCGCGGACCACCTGCAGCTCAGCCCGCGCCTGCGTACGGAGCTCGTCCGCAACATCCTGGAGCGGCTGCGCGCGGGTCACACCGATGAGGCGGCGGCACGCGAGATCAATGTCTCATTACGCACCTACCGGAGGTACGTCGCGGAGATCATGCGCGAACTCGACGCCAACTCCCGCTTCCAGGCAGGGGTTCGTGCGGTCGAGTTCGGCCTTTTGTCTGCGTGACCAGGCACGACCGGGTGCCGGTGAGCCACCCCCCGCACAGGGGGGTGGCTCACCGGCACGGAGCCAATCGGGGAAAGCGGGAAGACGTGTCCGACCGACGCGAGGACGAACTGGAACAGGCGCTGCTCGAGGTGCAGGCGCTCATCGAGTCGTCCGTCGCCATCCACCGCGACCGCAGTGTCCAGGAGCAGTTGATCACCGCCGTGGACAGCAGCTACGGCGCGGTGCTCGACACCGCCCGGAATTTGATCAACGGGGCCGCCCGCAGCATCGAGATCGTCCATGCCCGGCGTCCGAGCGTCTCCGACCAGAGCGCGCGGCAGTCGGACCGGGTGGAGCGCGAGCTGCTCTACGGCGCGGCCGAAGGGGTCTGCGTACGCCTGCTGACCGTCCCGCCCCTGCTCGACGAGGAGTTCGTGCGTGAGCAGTTCGGCAGGGAGCGGCCGGTGGCGGTCCGCGTGGCGCGGATCCCCCCGCTGCAGGCGCTCATCGTCGACGGCAAGGCCGCCTTCGTGGTGGCGGAGTCCACGGTCGGGCGCCGGTCCTCCGTGATCCGGGTCCCGGAGGTGCTGCACACCCTCCACACCTTCTTCGAGAGCGTGTGGAGCGATGCGGTGCCCGCCGGCGAGCGCGTGGTCTTCGGTGACCCCGCCCGGGCCGCACTGGCCCAGCGCATCCTCGGTGCCCTGCAGGCCGGGGTCACCGACGAGGTCGCCGCGCGCGAGCAGGCCGTCTCCGTGCGGACCTACCGGCGCTACGTGGCCGAGATCATGTCCCTCCTCGGGGCGAGCTCCCGGTTCCAGGCCGGGGTGCGGGCCGCCGAACTGGGGCTGATGCCGCCCTCGGCGTCCGCGGCGGCCCGGACCCCGACGGGGCATCCGGACCGCTGAGCCCCTCCTCGTGTCCGCGAGGTGTCCCCGAGACCTCCTCGAGGGCGACGCCGGGAGTCTTCGTGTGACCGGGGGTCGAAGCGCACGGGGGTTTGCGCAGGTGACCCCCGGTCACGCACCCGGTCGGCCGCGTCGGGGGACACAGGGGGCCGGCCGGGTCAGGAGCTCTCCGCAGGGGACCGGAACGGTGGTCCAGCGGCGCCGAGCTCCTGCCCCATTCTTGATCGAAAAGGCCTTCCCACCACAACCACCGTTACAGGAAGGTGCCATTGCTCCCCTCGGGAGCATCCGTCCGTCCCTGCGCGCACCCGGCCTCCCGGGCAGCCTCCGGCAGGCCCCCGCGGGCTCCCAGGACGGGCAGCAGTCCGAGCTCGGCCGCGTGAAGACCCGCCTGGAAGCGGGAGTTCGCGCCCAGGGCCGTCATGATCTCCGCCACGTAGCGCCGGTACGTCCGCATGGACACCGACAGCTCACAGGCCGCCACCTCGTCCGCCATGCCGGCGTGCAGACACCGCAGGATCCGCCCCGCGAACTCCGAACGCGCCCGGTCGCCCCAGTCGATCCGGCCGGGCACGGGAGCGGCGCCGTTCCACACGGCCGCGAAGAGGGCGCTCAGCGCCCCCAGCACCTCGGTCCCCCGGGTGACGGACGCCTGTGGCCCGATGGCCGAATCGGCGATCAGCAGAGCGCTCCGGCCGTCCACGACGAGGGAGTCGACCAGGGGGACGCGGGCGATCCGGACGTCGAAGCCCTCGCTCGCCACGGGATGGTCCAGGTGCTCCCGCAGCCGGTCCCAGCCGGGCGCCGACCGGGCGAACAGCAGCCGTACGCGGACCGCGTCGCCCCGCGCGGCCACCAGCGAGCGCAGGAGTCCGGCGATGTCCCGGGAGCGGGTGGTGTGCTCGGCGAAGGAGACGTCCACCGACCGCCCGGCCCGGCCGATCAGTTCCCCGGCCGCCGCGAGCAGCGCCGTCTCGTCCGGTTCCACCGGAATGACGAGCGACTCCTCGGACTCCCTGTCCCGGCGCATGGCAAGCGTGTCCTCTATCAGGGCGCTGACCTCGAGGAGGGCCCGCCCGATCTCGTATTCCCTCACGCGTGGATCCGTACGGCCGTCGCTCCACGCCGCTCCCGCGGGCGGCCCTGATGCGGGGGTGTGCACGGCGGCATCACCCGTACCAGGGCATCAGCCCCAGCTCGACGGCCCGGGCACCTGCCTCGAAGCGTGTGCTGGCCCCCAGGGCCCGCATGAGCTCGGCCACATGACGGCGGTAGGTGCGCAGCGAAACCCGCATCTCCCGCGCCCCGGCGTCGTCCGTGAGCCCCGCGCCGAGATGGGTCAGGACACTGCGCGCCGTCTCGCTCCGGGTGCAGTGCCGCAGGCGGTCGTAGTCGGCCAGGGGCACGGCCGTGTCCCAGGCGCCGGCGAACAGCGACTCCAGCACCCGCACCACGGCGGGACTCCGTACGGTGGCATGGCAGGGACCGGGTCCCTCTCCGGGCAGGAACGCCACCCTGCCGTCCACGATGACGGCCTCCTGGGAGCGGGTCGTCGCCACTCGGGTCGAGGGCGCCATCCCGCTGTCCGACAGGGCGCGCACCGTCTCGCCGTCGGGCGGACCCGACGTGCACAGCAGCCGGATGACGAGCCCCCGGCGGCGCTGCTCGCCGAGGTCCGCCACGGCCGCGCACATGGCCCGCACCTGATCGCCACCGGCCGGCAGCACCATGCCGACGGACCACTGGGCGAGGGCGATCAGACGCCCCACCTTCCGGTCCGTGTCCATCGGCATGGTGCTGCCGGACGGTGGCGGCACCGACATGGCCGGGCCCTGGGCGAGGGCGCTCCCATGGGTGGACATACCCGATTCGATGAGCCCGTGTGCCTTGAACAGGGCGACCTCCAGGGCATCGAGGCCGCTCCCCGCCGCAGCGGGGCCGGGAGCCGCACGTTCTGCGAGGCCCCCCTTGTGTCGGGGGCCGGACGCCACCCATCGCCGGTTCACCGCTTCCACCACTTCCCTTCGTCGTCTTTCGAGGCCTAGGCCGTCTCTTTCGGATCTTGCCGGGTCCGCGCCGCCCGGCACCGCACCTCGCCGCACTGCCGGGCCACCCGAGTACGTCCAGTACGCGGGAGCCCCGGCAGCGCGCCGAGGCACGGCACCGGACGACGCGGACCTGACCGGCAAGATCCGAAAGAGACGGCCTAGGTCGATCAAGTTTTGCGCGCCGGCACGGAGGCGAAGGCTCCGAGTTTGATTGCCGACAGGTTGTTGACAGTCGCTCCGGAACTCCCGCCGGCAACCGGCCGGGTCCGAATGCCTTATGTCCTCTTGAGGACATCCGTACGGGTTTTCCTGTGACCGGCGGACACCGCGCTCCTACGGTTCAGCGGCGAGGGCCGTGACGATGGCGACGCGCCCCGAAGGAGGGGTGGATGTCAACGCTGACCGCAAGGGCCCGGGCCCGTTCGCTGGTTTCCCGGATCGTCGTACGGGAGGACGGACGCGAGAACGGACGCGAGAACAGACGCGGGAACCGACGCGAGAACAGGCTCGGGATCAGGCTTGAGAACAGGCTCTCCGCGAGCCTGGAACTGGTGGAGGAGCAGCTCGTCGCATGCGCCGCGCGGGCCTCCGATCCCTACGTGGCCGACGTGGTCGGCTATCTCGTCGCGGCGGGCGGCAAACGGCTGAGGCCGCTCCTCACCCTTCTGGCGGCCGAGTTCGGTGATCCACGGACACCGGGCGTCATCGATGCCGCCGTGATCTCCGAACTCACCCACGCCGCCTCGCTCTACCACGACGACGTCATGGACGTGGCCCGCATCCGCCACGGGGTGCCCAGCGCCAACGCCCGCTGGGGCAACTCCGTCGCCGTCATGGCGGGCAACTGGCTGCTGGCCACGGCCGCCCAGCTCTCCGCGGACCTCGCGCACTCGACCACGCCGCTGCACGCGCAGGCCGCCGAGCGCCTGGTGCGCGGCCAGATGCTGGAGCTCCTCGGGCCCTCACCGGACGAGGGCCCGCTGCCCCACTACTTCCGCGTGATATCGGACAAGACGGCGGCCCTGCTCTCCCACTCGCTCAGGCTCGGCGCGCTCCAGTCCGGAGCTTCCGCCGAAATCGGGGACGCACTCGCGGAGTACGGGGAACAGCTCGGGGTGGCGTTCCAGATATCCGACGACCTGCTCGACATCACCTCCTCGTCCGCACTGACCGGCAAGGAGCAGGGCAAGGACCTGGCGGTCGGCACGGCCGGCCTCCCCATCCTGCTCGCCCTCACCGGCGAGGACCCCCGCGACGACGCACTGCGCGCCCTGCTGAACTCCCCCACGGGGATCGCGGGCGCGGACCACCGCAGGGCGCTGGACCTCCTGAGCGGATCCGAGGTCATGGCCCAGGCCCGGGCGATCAGGGACGAGCGGCTCGACATGGCCCGCTCGGCCCTGCGTGGCCTGCCGTCCGGGCCGGCCCTGCGGGCCCTGGAGGCCCTGTGCGACGTCGTGGCCACCCGCACGAAATAGCCCGCACCCGCACCCCCGTCCGGGGTGGCGGCAAACGCCCGGCGACCTGTTCGCACGGCATGTAGGGAAGTGACTCATGAAGCTGGACGACAGCACGATGCGCGCGGCCGAGCTGCGACGGATCCGGGACGAGGCCGAACAGGGCAGCGCCAGGGCCACCGAACAGCAGCACGCCAAAGGGAAACTGACCGTCCGTGAGCGCATCGCGCTGCTCTTCGACGAAGGTTCCTTCCGGGAGGTCGAGACGTTTCGCCGGCACCGGGCCACCGGATTCGGGCTGGAGGACAAGCGGCCCCACACCGACGGCGTGGTGACCGGCTGGGGCACCGTGCACGGCCGCACGGTCTTCACGTACGCCCACGACTTCCGCATCTTCGGCGGCTCGCTCGGCGAAGCGCACGCCACCAAGATCCACAAGATCATGGACATGGCGCTCGCCGCCGGAGCTCCGCTGGTCAGCCTCAACGACGGTGCGGGCGCGCGCATCCAGGAGGGCGTCTCGGCGCTGGCCGGGTACGGCGGCATCTTCGCCCGCAACACCAAGGCGTCGGGCGTCATCCCGCAGATCAGCGTGATGCTCGGGCCCTGCGCGGGCGGCGCCGCCTACTCGCCGGCGCTGACCGACTTCGTCTTCATGGTCCGCGAGACCTCCCAGATGTTCATCACCGGGCCCGACGTGGTCCAGGCCGTCACCGGCGAACAGGTCACCCAGAACGGCCTGGGCGGCGCCGACGTGCACGCCGAGGTCTCGGGCGTCGCGCACTTCGCCTACGACGACGAGGAGACCTGCCTCGCCGAAGTCCGCTACCTGCTGTCGATGCTGCCGGACAACAACCGGCAGATCCCGCCGGCCGTCCCCGCCGGAGCCCCGTCCGACCCCTCGGGCGAGACGCTGCGCGGCCTGGTGCCCAGCGACGGCAGCCGCCCCTACGACATGCGCCGGGTCATCGAGGAACTCGTCGACGAGGGCGAGCACATGGAGGTGCACGAGCGCTGGGCGGCCTCGGTGATCTGCACCCTGGCCCGCCTCGACGGACAGGTGGTGGGCATCGTCGCCAACCAGCCGCAGTCGATGGCCGGGGTGCTCGACATCCACTCCTCGGAGAAGGCCGCACGCTTCGTCCAGTTCTGCGACGCCTTCAACATCCCGCTGGTCACGCTCGTGGACGTGCCCGGCTTCCTGCCGGGCGTCGACCAGGAGCACGGCGGCATCATCCGGCACGGCGCGAAGCTCCTGTACGCGTACTGCAACGCCAGCGTCCCGCGGATCTCGCTGATCCTGCGCAAGGCGTACGGCGGCGCGTACATCGTCATGGACTCCCGCTCGATCGGCGCCGACCTCTCCTATGCCTGGCCGACCAACGAGATCGCGGTGATGGGCGCGGAGGGCGCCGCCAACGTGGTCTTCCGCCGTCAGATCGCCGCGGCGGACGATCCCGAGGCCACCCGCCTCCAGCTGGTCAAGGAGTACAAGGCCGAGCTGATGCACCCGTACTACGCGGCCGAACGCGGCCTCGTGGACGATGTCATCGACCCCGCCGACACCCGCGAGGTGCTCATCGCTGCCCTCGCGATGCTCCGCGAGAAGCACGCGCCCCTGCCGGTGCGCAAGCACGGGAACCAGCCCGCATGACGGACACCCAGGGTCCTTCCGCCTCCCGCCCCTCCCTCGCCCTCCACATCGTCCGGGGACACCCGACCGACGAGGAGCTGGCCGCGGTGACCGCCGTACTCGCCGCCACCGCCGGCGCCCGTGACTCCCGTACGGCGCACAGCACTTCGGGCGCCCCGCGCGGTGCGCGATGGCCCGACCTCTGGCACGGCGGCCGTTCGCCGCGCTCCTGGGTCACCCGCTGACCCGGGCCACTTCTGTCCGCGAATTCGCCCCCCGGCGGGGTCGACTGCCGTGAATGGCACCTTGTGGACACGGAATCCGACGGGTTCGCCGATCCGGCTTAGTGTTTGAAGCGTTCGAAGGGAATGCGGGCCGGGTCGATAAGGATCCGCTCGCTCGTAATTGCTCGCCAGTACTCCGAAAAGGGAATGAAGAATGGCCATCACCGAAGTTGAGAACGCCCGCCTCGAGACCCTGCGCGAGATCGTCGCCGACATCCTCGAGATCGACACGGCCGAGCTGACCGACACGGGCCTGTTCGTCGAGGAGTACGAGGCCGACTCCCTGCGGGCCATCGAGATCCTGTCCCGCATCGACAAGGAGTTCGACGTCGAGGTGCCGCAGGAGGAACTGCCGCGCATGGACAACCTCCGACACGTCTACAACGTCGTCAAGGAATACGCGAAGTGGGCCTGAGCCCGAGGGCCCTGGTGACCGGCCCCGGACCGGTGTGAGATCGCACCGGAACCGTCCGGGAACCGGGGCCGCTCAGGCGCGGCGAGCCATGTGGCCAGGGTGCTGGGGCCCGGCTCGCCGCCCCCTTGGGGGCAAATGCCTCCAGCTCTGAAGCAGATTCCATACGGGTAAAGAGATGATGCAACCTTTCACTCCTGCGCTGGAGCGCAACAAGATCCGCGAGTCGGTCTTGACCGCAGTCGCAGCCCCGGAGCGCATTGCCACCGGTGAACTGCACGTGTGGTGGTGGAAGACCCCGGATGGCGCTGATCCGGCCGGGCTGCACCTGCTCGGCCCCGATGAACAGCGACGCGTGTCGAAGATGCGCAAGCCGCAGACGATCGCGGACTACATAACAGGTCGCACCATGGTGCGACGGATCCTCGCCGAGCTGCTCGGCGTGACGCCCGGCGAGATCGTCTTCGGGCGGCTCGCCTGCCCCGACTGCGGTGACCTCGGGCACGGCCCACCCACGGTGATCCGGCCACAGACCCCGCTGCGGATCAGCCTCTCCCGCACCGCCGGATGCGGCGTACTCGCCGTGGCCGGCTATCCGATCGGTGTCGATGTGGAAGGGGCCCGGTCCCTGGACGTGGACCTGCTCGGGTCGGTCGTGCTGACCCCCCGGGAGCGGGCCCTCCTCCTGGGGCGCGGCGATCCCCGGACCTCGCTCAAGACGTTCTACCGGTGCTGGACCCGGAAGGAAGCGATTCTCAAGGCAGTCGGGATCGGCATAGTCGCTCCGATGAATCGTCTGGACGTCCAGCCCGAGGTATTGGAACCGGTGACGGTAAGGGCCGGTGTCAGCGGGTCTCCCCGTCCCTGGCGCATCGAGGACCTGTCGCTGACCGAACCCTGGACCGCGGCGGTCGCCTATCCCGCGGGGATGAGCGCGACGGTACGGCTGGAGGAGATCGTCCCGTAAGGCCGCCGGATCGCGCGAGTGCGTACGTATCCGACCCACCGCGCAAAGCCGGAATGGCCCCGGTGCTCGGCGGGCTGCTGTGAGAGAGGTGTGTGAATGACTGAAATCGAGAGCGAGCCGGTATTCGGGGCCGGGTCCGGAGAACTCGCCTTCAACCCGGCCGATCCGGCCCTCCAGGCGGACCCGTACCCCGCCTATCGCATTCTGCGCGACGAATTCCCGGTACTGCGCGGCCCGTTGGGCGCGTGGCTGGTGAGCCGCTACGAGGACTGCGAGATGCTGCTCCGGGACCGCAGAATGGGCAAGGACTTCGCCAACTCCAAGTTCTTCGAGCAGGTGATGGGCGAGGTCGGCGACGAGCCGCCGCCGTTCCTCGGCCTGGGCCTGGACGACTGGGACGCCAAGCTGTTCATGCTGACCGACCCGCCGGAGCACACCCGGCTGCGGGGCCTGGTCTCCCAGGCCTTCACCCCCGCCACCATCGCCGCCCTGCGCGAGTCGGTCGCCGCCATCGTGGAGGACCTGCTCGGCGAACTGCCCCGACACTTCGACGTCATGGAGCGGCTGGCCACACCCCTGCCGATCCGGGTCCTCGGCACCATGCTGGGCATCCCGGCCGAGGACCAGGCCCGCTTCACCGAGTGGTCGGCCGAGATCGCCGGCCTGCTCGACCTGGACGTCCAGCTGTCCCCCGAGACCGCCCGGGCCCGCCGCGAAGCGGTCGCCGCGTGCACCACGTACTTCGTCGATCTGGCCACCCGGCGCGCCGCGTCCGCCGGCGACGACCTCATTTCCACCCTGGTCCGCGCCCGGGACGAGGGCAGCGCCCTGACCACCCAGGAGATCGCCGCCACCTGCGTGCTGCTCGTCGTCGCGGCCCAGGAGACCTTCTCCAACCTGCTGGGCAACGCGGCCATCCTCTTCTCGCGCCACCCGAAGGCCTTCGCCCGGCTCGTCGCCGAGCCGCAGACGATGGACGCGACCCTCGACGAGATCCTGCGCCTGGAGCCCCCCGCCCACCAGGTGGGGCGGATCGCCCTGCAGGAGGTCGAACTGCACGGCCGGCTCATCGAACCGGGTGACGCGGTCATCCTGCTGGTGGCCGCGGCCAACCGGGACGAGCGCGTCTTCACCAACCCCGATGCCTTCGACATCGACCGCGACGGCAGGGGCCACCTCTCCTTCAGCCGCGGCATCCACTACTGCCTGGGCGCCCCGCTGGCGCTCATGATGGCCAAGGAGGCACTGCTCGGACTGACCGCGCGGATCACCGCGATGGAGCTGGCCGAGGAGACGATCGCCTACAAGCCCGGAATGGGACTGCGAGGCCCGGCCCGGCTCCCCCTGGTGGTCACCAAGAGGGCCGCCTGAGATGGGTGCGTACACGACCGTCCGGTCGAACGAGGCTCAAAGGCCCCCCGTCGCAAGGGCCGTGCTGCTCCTGCTGCGCAGCTGCAGCATCCGGTTCACCGCGTGCTACTGGGTGGGCTTCATGGCGGGGCTGTCGGCCAACGGCCGGCTCGACCTGAAATGGGCCCTGCTCAGCCTGCCGATGTGGCTCTCCTACTGCGTCGGGGCCGAGTCCGTGAACCGGTTGGCCGACCGCGAGGCCGATGTGATCAACCGGCCCGAACGCACAGCCCTGTGCGAGGAGTTCGGGTGGGCGCGGCTGAGACATGTCTGCGTGGGAGCCTGGGTGCTGTTCTGCCTCATGGGTGCAGCCCTGGTGTGGGAGCACCCCGGCGTCCTCCTCCCGGTCATGCTCCTGATCGACATCGGCATAGCCATCGGCTATTCCGTCGGCCCGACCTTCAAGCGCCGCCGAGTGCTGTCCCTGATCGTGCTCACCACACCCATGGTCACCCCGCTGCTCACGGGGTGGGCCATCCACTCGGACCAAGCCACGCCGCTCTCTCCCGTCGTGCCGATCGCGGTGGTCCTCGCGGCGTTCAGCCTGGGGCTGTCCGGGATCAAGGACATCACGGACGTCGAGGGGGACCGCGAGCTGAACTACAGCAGTCTGTGGCCGGCCCTGGTCAAGTTCCGGCGGGGCGCCGCCCTCTACGGGCTGATCGGCTCGCCCTTCCTGCTCCTGGCGCTCTTCGTCGCCCTGGGGAAGCTGCCGGTGATCTCGCTGCTGCTCCTCCCGCTCGCCGTACTGTCCGCGCTCGTCGTCGCCGCGGCCTCCCGGGCCGAGGCGCCCGAGGACCGCGAGGCCGCCCGCGAAGTGATGCACAACCACACCTTCTACTTCCTGGCGATCGCCCTCCTGGTGGCCGTTCCCGAACCGGCGACGGTCGCCGCGTTCCTGGTGAGCGTCGGCTTGTGGCTCCTGGCATCGAAGGCCCTGCACTGGTCCGGGGGCCTGAGCTTCGCCCAACTCGGGCGCTGGGGAGCCCTGTCCGCCAAAACCGCTGGAAAGTAGGAACAGCATGAACGAGTCAGACATCAGGTCCGGGGTGCGGGAGATCGTCGCGATCGTTCTGAGCCTGCCGCAGGAGGAAGTCCGGCGGAGCGCCCATTTCTACAACGACCTCGGTGGCGACTCGCTGCAGAAGCTCGAAGTCATCGCGTACGTCGAGAGCCGGTTCGGCTGCCGGCTGACCAATGAACAGGCCGCGACCAGCGACACCGTCGAGGACCTCACCCACCAGGTGGCCCTGCATGTTTCGTGACCACCGGGGACGGCCCCGCGTGGTGGTGACCGGCATGGGCCTGGCCTCCCCGCTGGGCAGCGAGGTGGAGACCTTCTGGGAGAACCTCACCACCGGCAAGGTGGCGACCGGCCCCATCACCCGGTTCCGTACGGACGGCTACCCCACCCACCGGGCTGGCGAGGTCAGCGACATCGGCCTGACGGCCGCGGCCGCGCCCGACGGGAGCCTCACGCCCCGCTCCGTCCGCTACGTCAGCCACTCGGCCTCCAGGGCGTTGGGCGACGCCGGGCTCCTGCACCCCGTCGACCCCCGGCGGGTGGGGATGGTGGTGGGAACGGTGATGGGGACCCGCCCGCACCTGGAGGAGCTGCGCCGCCAGGGGCGGGGGACCGGGGCGGACCGTTCCTGGGACACCCCCGGACTGCTGGCCGACGTCCCCGCGGCCCAGTTCGGGCTGCGGGGCCCCCGGCACGTGGTCGCGGCCGGGTGCGCCGCCGGCAACACCGCCATCGCGACGGCGGCCGACTGCATCCGTTCGGGCCGGGCCGACGCCATGGTCGCCGCCGGCGTGGACGAGCTGTCGCAGGCCGTCTTCCAGCTGTTCACGGCCCTGCGCGCGCTCGCCCCCGACCAGGTGCGCCCCTTCGACCGCGACCGCCGCGGAATGATGCCCTCGGAGGCCGGGGCCGTCCTGGTCCTGGAATCGCTGGAGCACGCGGTGGCCCGCGGCGCCACCGTTCTCGCGGAGCTGCGGGGGTACGCGGTGGCCGCCGACGCCCACCACATGACCGCCCCCCACCCCCAGGGCCTGGGCATGCTCCGCTGCATGCGGGACAGTCTCGAACAGGCCGGGATCGCCCCGCGGGACGTGGACCACGTCAGCGCGCACGGGACCGGAACCCCCGCCAACGACTCCCTGGAGGCAGCCTGCCTCGCGGAGTACTTCGGCGCGCACGGCGGCCGGCCCGCGGTCTCCTCGGTCAAGGGGATGCTCGGCCACTCCCAGGGCGGAGCCAGCCTGCTGGAAGCGATCGCCTGTGTCCTGGCCATCCAGCGCGGCCGGGTGCCGGGCAATCCCACGCTGCGGGAGGCCGACGAGGCCTGCGCGGACCTGGACATGATCACCGGCGCGGCCCGCGACATGCCCGTGCGCGTCGCGCTGAGCAACGCCTTCGGCTTCGGCGGGAACACCTCGACCGTCGTCTTCAGCCGGCACGCCGCCTGAGGCTGCTTCCCGGCCCGTGCCCCTCTCACACCCAAGGACTGATGTGGTTACCCCGAACCTGTCACCGCCGGCCGCCGGCGTGACCGTTACCGCAGCGGGTGCGGTCACGGCCTCCGGAACATCGGTAGCGGCACTCTTCGACGACATGCTGGGCCACCGACGGCCCTTCACCAGCAGGGAGATCCCGCGCGTCGCCCACACGATGCCGGGACCGCCGGACGAGCAGGACCAGAGGTCCGGCCGCGAGGTGTTCGCAGCCCACGTACAGGAGCCGCTCGACCTCACCGACGTGATCGGGGCGCGGGCGTACCGTTCCTTCGGCCGCGACAGCCGCCTGCTGGTCTACGCCGTGCACACCGCCGGAGCGGCGCCGGGCGCGGAGGCCGACGCCGACCGCACGGGCGTGGTCCTGGGCACGCTGCACGCGGGCCGCAACGAATACATCGCGATCCACGAGGCCGCCGGTGGCGGGACCGTACGACCGGTCAACCCCGTGTGGGGTCCCCAGTCCGGCTACAACGCCCCCGCCGCCCAGCTGTCCATCCACCTGGCCGCCCGAGGGCCGAACCTCACCCTGTCCTCGGGCGCCACCGCCGGCCTGGACGCGGTGGTCACCGGAGCCCAGCAGGTGGGCGCGGGCGTCTGCGACACCGTCATCGCCGCCGGCCTGGACACCCTCTGCGGCGCGGACCCGGGCCACCCCGGCACCACGACGTTCGGGGGAGAGGCCGTTCCCGAGGGAGAGGCCGCTGCCGTACTCGTCCTGCGGGACCGGACGCGCGACGGAGAGCGGGCGCTGACCAGGATCCTGGGCACCGGCCAGACCGCGGCGGCCCCCGCCGCCGGATCCACCGGGCCGCGGCTCGCGGGTGAGCTGGCCGGGGCCGCCGAGGAAGCGGTCCGCGCGGCGCTGGGCGAAGCGGGCCGGGACGCCGCCGAGGTGGGCCTGGCCGTCACCACGGCCTGCGAAGAGGGGCCCGCCGCCGAGGCCGAACGCGCCGCACTGGCAGCCGTCTTCGGACCGGAACTGCCGGTGTGCAACGCCACCGCCACGACGGGGCGCGCCGGCGGCGCCGACGGTGTCATAGCCGTCGCCGTCGCGGTCGAGGCGCTCGCGCGCGGGGTCGTACCCCCGGCCGCCGGGCCCGGGCAGCGGCCGGTGGCGCCGACGGGACCGCTGGCCCTGTGTCTGAGCGTGGACCGGGGAGGCAAGGCCACGGCCGTACTGGTGGGCGGCGCGGCGACGGAGCGGGAGGTGACGGCATGAGAGGGGACGGCATGGGAGGAGACGGCGGCATGAGAGGAGACGGCGTGCGGACCAACGCCGCATGGTGGTACCTGGACCGGCACTTGGGCCTGGACACGGCCGATGCCCTCTGCATCGTCGGCGACGAGGGCGAACTGACGTACCGCCAACTGCACGAGCTGGTGTGCCGGACGGCCCGGGTGCTCGACGAGGCCGGCCTCGCCCCGGGCGATCGCATCGTGACCGTGCTCAACGACGGTCCCGACGCCGCCGCGATCGTGCTGGCCGCCATGCGGGTGGGCGCCGTTCCCGTACCCGTGAGCCCCCTGCTGACCGCCGAAGAGCAGAGTTACGTGATCGCCGACAGCGGTGCCCGTGCCGTCGTGGCGGAAGCCATAGGCGGCGACTCGGCGCGCGACCTCGCCGGGCGTTTCCCCGGCACGGTTCTGTGGAGCCGCGCGGCCGGCGCCGCCCCGGTCCGCTGTCTGACCGAGGAGGTACGGCGGGCAGCGCCCCTGGAAGAGGTGGTGGGGCGTGCGGGGGAGGATCCCGCACTCATCCAGTACACCTCCGGAAGCACGGGCCGCCCCAAGGGGGTCGTCCACCTCCACCGCGGCCTGCTGGCGTTCCCCCAGGGCCTCGGCAGCCGGTTGGGCATCACGCGGGAGGACCGCTTCCTGTCCACCGCCAAGCTCTCCTTCGGCTACGGCTTCGGCAATTCGCTGCTGCTGCCCTTCTCGGTCGGCGCCAGCGTGGTGCTCTTCGGCGGCCGGTCCGAACCGTCCGCCGTGGCGAGCCTGCTGAGCAGGACCCGTCCGACGCTCCTGTTCGGCGTGCCGACGCTCTACGCCGCGCTGCTCGCCATTCCGGGCGCCGCCGAGCGGCTGGACTTCTCCTCGGTACGGCTGGCCGTCTCGGCCGGTGAACACCTGGGAGCCAACCTCGGCAAGCGGCTCGCCGAGGAGTTCGGGCTGACGGTGGTCAACGGCCTGGGGGCCACCGAGTGCCTGCACATATTCATGGTGACGGAGCCAGGGGTCTCCCCGCCCGGCACCACCGGCCTGCCCGTGCCGGGCTTCGAAGCCGAAGTGGTCGATGACCGGGGCCGGGTGCTCGGCGTCGGCGAGAGCGGACACCTGCGGGTGCGCGGCGCCAGCGTCGGCGACCACTACTGGGGCCGCCCAGGGCTCAGCGGCGAGACCTTCCGCGACGGCTGGGTGTACACCAACGACACCATGGTGCTGGACGCCGAGCGGGGCTGGATCTACCTGGGCCGCAACGACAGCATCCTCAACGTCGGCGGCATGAAGATCATCCCGACGGAGATCGAGGACGCGATCCACGCCGTGCCCGGCGTCGAGCTGTGCACGGTGATCGGAGTGCCCGACGCGGACGACGTCACCCGCATCGTCGCCCACATCGTCCCCGCCAACGGTGCGGGAGACGAACTGCGGGGACAGGTGCTGGCCGCGCTCAGGCGCACGCTGCCCCCCTACAAACAACCGCGAACCGTCCGCCTGGTGGACCGGATCCCCACCACCTCCACGGGGAAGACGGCCCGTTTCCTGAGCCGGGAGCGAGAAATGGAACGACGGTCATGAGGGCCGGACCCGAGCGGGTGGTGCTGAAAGAGGGCCACTCCTTCAACCTGATCTGCCTGCCGTTCGCGGGAGGTTCGGCACGCTCCTTCGTCCGGATGGCCAGGTACACCCCCGACTGGAACGTCACGGCCGTGCAGCCCCCTTCGGGCTTCGCCGGCGGCGAGCGCGGACTCGACGCGCTGGCGCACTTCTACCTCGGACTGCTGGCGGCGGACCTGCGCGGCCCGGGCATCGTGTTCGGGCACAGCCTGGGCGCCGCGGTCGCGCACCGCATGGTCCAACTGCGCGGCGACTGGCCCGAGGACCTGCACGTGGTGCTCTCCGCACCCCCCGTCCCCGACACGGACACCGGCGCACTCCTCGGCCTCGACGACAGGGCGCTGCTGGCGGCGACGGCGAAATCGGGCATCCTCCCCGACCTGGGGGCCTCCGAGGACCTGGTCCTGCGGTTCCTGCTGCCCGATCTGCGCGAGGACCTGGCGGTCCTGGGCCGGCGGGGCTGGCAGCCCGGCCCCCTGGCCCCGCCGGTCCACCTGCTCGGCGGCGCCGAGGACCTGGCCTGCCCGCCCGCGACCCTGGCGCGGTTGGCGGACCGCCTGGGGGCCTCGTCCACCCGCCTGGTGGAGGGCGGCCACATGTACGTGCTCGAGCGGCCGGCGGACACCGCCGGCGCCCTGCGCGACATCAGCGCCGCGCTCGCGGCGGACTTCCTTGATCTGCCTGCCCGATGAGGAGAAGCGAATGACCGACGAAACCCGCGTAGAACCGCTCGTGGTGGCCCTGGACGACCCGAGGGCGACGGACCGCTCCGAAGTCGGCGCGAAGGCCGCCGTACTCGCACGGATGAAGCACGCCGGGTTCCCCGTACCCGACGGGTTCGTCTTCACGGCCCGGGCCATGCGGCGCCACGTGGCGGGACTGGAGGCGCCCAACAGCGACACGGTCGCGGGGCGCACCCTGGACGCCGGGATCCGCAAGGCGGTCGAGGAGGTCGCCGACCGGCTGACGGGTCCCGTGGCCGTGCGCTCCTCGGGCATCGACGAGGACGGCGAGCACGCCTCGCACGCGGGGCAGTACTCCACGATCCTCGACGTCGAGGGCGCCGAGGCGCTCGACCGGGCGCTGCGCGCCTGCTGGGCCTCCGCGTTCACCACCACCGTACGCAGCTACCGGGCCGGCGCCGGCGCCGAGGGCGACGCTCCCCTCGCCGTCCTCGTGCAGCAGCTGGTGCGCGCCGAGAGCGCCGGAGTGGCCTTCACCGCCAACCCGGTCACCGGCGCCCGGGACGAGGTCCTCGTCAGCGCGGTCAACGGCCTCGGCGAGCAACTGGTGTCGGGGGAGGTCTCCCCGGACGACTGGACCGTGCCGACCGGTGGCGCGGGCGCTCCCGTCAACACCGCCGGCCGGCACGGAGCCCTCACCGCGGAACAGGCGCGGGAGATCGCAGAACTGGCCGAGCGCGTGGCCGAGGTCATGGGCGGACCGACGGACATCGAGTGGGCCCGCGCCGACGGCCGGCTCTTCCTGCTCCAGGCCCGGCCGATCACCGCCATGGCCGAGGCCCCGGCCGAACCGGTCCCCGTACTCATCGACCCGCCGCGCGGCTTCTGGTCGAAGGACAGCACGCACGCCCCGCTGCCGCTGCTGCCCATGACCCGCGAGCTGCTCGACCACAACAACGCCGTCCTGCGCGACGTGTGCGCCGAGTTCGGCCTGCTTCTCAAGGGCATGGCCTTCGAGACGATCGGCGGCTGGCGCTACATGGGCACCGTGCCGCTGTCCCCCGAGGAGGTGCCGGCCCGCATCGCCACCTGTGTCGAGGCCACCCGCGGCGACCGGGCGGCCCGGGTGATCGAGGAGTGGCAGGAGACGGTCCGCCCCCGCTTCGCGGAGCGCATCGCGGCCCTCGGCAAGGCGGACCCGCCCGCGCTCTCCGACGCCGAGCTGACCGCCCACCTGGGGGAGGTCCTGGCGCTGCACCGCGAGGGCACCGAGGTCCACTTCCGCCTGCTGGGCGCGGTGTCCATCGCACTGGGCCGGTTCGGCCTCTACGTCACCCACGCGCTGGGCTGGGAGCAGAGCAAGCCCTTCGAACTGCTGGCTGGCCTGTCCACCGAGAGCACCGGCCCGGCCCTGGCCCTGGCCGAGCTGGCCACCACCGCGGCGAAGGCCCTCGGCGACGGTGCCGGTGCCCCGACCCTCGCCGCGCTGCGCGCCGCGCTGGAGCAGGACGCCGGGTTCGCCGCGGACTTCGAGGGCTACCGCACCGCCTACGGCTGCCGCGCGCTCCAGTACGAGGTGGCCCAGCCGGCCCTGCGCGAACGCCCCGAGCTGATCCTCTCCCTGATCCGGGACCAGCTGACGCAGGCCACCGGTCCGGGTCCCTCCGGCGAGCCGGCCGCTCAGGCCCGGCTCCGCGCCGTCGCCGCCGCCCACGAGTCGCTGGCCGGCCGCCCCGAGGCGGTCCGCTTCGCCGAGCTGCTCTCCGCCGCCGAGCAGGCCTACCCCGTACGCGAGGACAACGAGTACTGGACCGTCAGCGCGCCCAACGCGCTGCTGCGCTGGGCCGTTCTGGAGCTGGCCGGCCGCCTCGTGGCCCGTGGCCTGCTGGACCGCCCCGAGCACGTGTTCTTCCTGGAGGCCCAAGAGGCCCTGGACGCCTTCGCCCAAGGTGGCGACCGGCGGGAGCTCGTCACCCGGCGGCGCGGCGAGCACCGCTGGGCGCTGGAGAACCCGGGCCCGGACGGTTACGGCGAGCGCCCCGGACCCCCGCCCTCCATGGAGCAGCTCCCGGCCGAGGTGCGCGAGACCATGGGCGCCTTCCAGTGGACGCTGATGCACATGGGCGGTGCGGCGCCGGCCCCCCAGCAGGGCGACGGCGACCTGCTGACCGGCGTGCCCGGCTCCGCGGGCCGCTACACCGGCCTGGTCCGCATCGTCCTCGACGAGGGCGAGTTCGACAAGATCCGCGCCGGCGACGTCCTGGTCTGTCCGATCACCTCGCCCGTCTGGTCCGTGGTCTTCCCCAGCATCGGCGCACTGGTGACGGACACCGGCGGCGCACTGTCCCACGCCGCGATCATCGCCCGGGAGTACGGCATCCCGGCGACCCTGGCCACGGGCAATGCCACCGAGATCCTGGCCGACGGCATGTTGGTGACCGTCGACGGCGCCACCGGCACCGTCGAGATCCTCGAAAGGTAGCCGCCGCGCACGGGATGGAGCTCTTGTGAAAGAAACCAAACGGATCGTCCTGGCCGAGCCCCGGGGGTTCTGCGCCGGCGTGCGCCGGGCCATCGGCATCGTGGAGAGGGCCCTGGACCTCTACGGGGCGCCCGTCTACGTACGGAAGGAGATCGTGCACAACCACCGTGTCGTCGGTGAACTGACCAAGCGCGGCGCGGTCTTCGTCGACACCGAGGAGGAGGTGCCCGAGGGCGCGGTGTGCGTGTTCTCGGCCCACGGCGTCTCACCCGCGGTACGGAGCGCGGCGGCGGGCCGCCGGCTGGACGTGATCGACGCCACCTGCCCGCTGGTCGCCAAGGTGCACCAGGAAGCCGTCCGTTACGCCCGGGACGGCTTCACCATCCTGCTGGTCGGCCACGCCGCCCACGAGGAGGTCGAGGGCACGTACGGCGAGGCTCCCGAGCGGACGCTGATCGTCGAGACCGTGGAGGACGTCGCCCTCCTGGACCTGGCGGACGACACCCCCGTGGGCTATCTGACCCAGACCACCCTGTCGCTCGACGAGACCGCCCGGGTCGTCGACGCGCTCAAGCGCAGGTTCCCCCACATCGTGGGACCGCACGGCGACGACATCTGCTACGCCAGCCAGAACCGCCAGAACGCGGTCAAGGAGTTGGCACGCGCCAACGAACTGGTGCTGATCGTCGGTTCCCCCAATTCCAGCAATTCGATACGCATGGTCGAAGTAGCCCGCGACCGCGGCGCCCGGTCCCATCTCGTCCCCGACGCGGGCCACTTGGACGAGAGCTGGCTGCAGGGCGTCTCGTCCGTCGGCATCAGTTCCGGGGCCAGCGCACCCGAACTCCTCGTCCGTGAGCTCGTGGAGAAGCTGGCGGAGCTGGGATACGGCGACGTCGAGGTGGCCCGCGGGGTCACCGAGGACCTCGTCTTCGCCATGCCCGCCCGGCTGACGGACCCCGTCACCGGGCGCATTCCGAGCACCCCCTTGGCCGAGGAGACACTTTGACCACCGCAGTGGACACCTTGCGGCGCACCGCCGAGCCGGTACCCGCCCTGCGCGCGGCGCGCGGCGCCGTCCTGAAGGACGTCGAGCAGGCCGTCGCGACCCTGCTGGAGGGCGAGCGGGCCCGCTGGAAGGCGGACGCGCCCCAGGCCCTCCCGCTCATCGGCGGGATCGCCGACCTGGTCGCGGCAGGAGGCAAGCGGCTGCGGCCCGCCTTCTGCGTCTCCGGCTTCCTCGCCGCCGGCGGCAGCGCCGGCGAGCCCGGACTCGTGGACCTGGCCGCCGCGCTGGAGATGCTGCACGTGTTCGCGCTCATCCACGACGACGTCATCGACGAGGCCGACACCCGCCGCGGCCGCCCGGCGCTGCACATCGCCCAGGCCCGGGCGCACGGCGCCGCCGGCTGGCGGGGCGACTCCGCACGGTTCGGGGAGAGCGCCGCGATCCTCGCGGGCGACCTGGCCCTGACCTACGCCGACCAGCTGCTGGCCGGGGCCGCCGCACCGGTGCGCGAGGAGTGGTCGCGGCTCTGCTCCGAGATGATCGTGGGCCAGTTCCTGGACGTGTCGGTCGCGGCGGAGTACAACGCCGACCCCGAGGTGTCCCGCTGGGTCGCGGTCTGCAAGTCCGGCCGGTACTCCATCCACCGCCCGCTCCACATCGGGGCGCTCCTCGCGGGCCGGACCGACTTGGAGGCGGGCTTCGAGGCCTACGGGCGCGCCCTGGGCGAGGCCTTCCAGCTCCGCGACGACCTCATCGACGCCTTCGGCGACGCCGAGACGGCCGGCAAGCCCACCGGACTGGACTTCGCACAGCACAAGATGACCCTGCTGCTGGCCCTCGCCGTCCAGCGCGACGAGCGGGTACGGGCCCTGGTGCTGCCCAGGAGCGGCGGCACGGACGGGGCGGACGCCGACGAGCTGCGCGCCCTGCTCATCGACAGCGGGGTGCGGGCCGAAGTCGAGGCGCGCGTGGACCACCTGGTGGCCGAGGCGATCGGCGCGCTGGAGCACGCGCCCCTGGACGACGCCTGGCGGCAGGAGCTGTCGGCGATGGCGTACGAGGTCGCGTACCGGTCCCGGTGACACGGTGGTTCCGGAAGAGCTCGACCACATCGTCTACGCCACGCCCCGCCTGGAGGAGACCGTCGGCGCCTTCGCCGGCCTGACCGGGGTGCGTCCGGCGGCAGGGGGTTCGCATCCCGGCCTGGGGACGCGCAACTGTTTGGTGGCCCTGGGAGGACGCTCCTACTTGGAGATCATCGGACCCGACCCCGGACAGCCCGCCCCCCAGCGGCCGCGCCCGTTCGGCATCGACCGTCTGACGGAGCCGAAGGTGGCCACCTGGGTGCTCCGCCCGGCCGACTTCGACGCGACGGTGCGGGCGTCCCGCGGGCGCGGGTACGACCCCGGGAGGACCGTGACGATGGGCAGGGCCGCGGCGGACGGGACGCGGCTGACGTGGCGGCTGACGGACATCGATGCCGCTCACCCCTCGGGGCTGGTGCCCTTCCTGGTCGACTGGGGGAGCGCGGGCCACCCCACCGGGGCTGCCCTGCCCGAGACCGCCCTGACCGGCCTGGTCCTGCGGACGCCCGATGCCCCGGAGGTCCGCTCGCGACTGCGGGCGCTCGGCGTGGGCGCCGCCGTCACGACGGGCCCGCGCCGGCTGGCCTTCACGGTGGAGGGCCGCACCGGCCCCGTCACCTTCGGCTGAAGCGCCGGCGGTGGCGCGGGGCCCGGTTCAGCCGTCCACCGGGAGGCCGGTGTGGGGCTTGATGCGCTTCATGACGATCTGCGAGTTGACCTCGGTGACGCCCGAGAGCGCGGTCAGCTTCTCGATCCAGAGGCGCTCGTACGCGCGCAGGTCCGCGACCGCGATGCGCAGGAGGCAGCCGGGGCTGCCGAAGAGGCGGTAGGCCTCGATCACGTCGGGGATGTCCTGGAGGGCCGCTTCGAAGGTTTCCACGGCTTCGCGGTCGCGGCGGACCTCGACCGAGACCAGCACCTCGAAGCCGCGGCCCACCGCCTCGGGGGCGATCATCGCGCGGTAGCCCTGGATGACCCCGTCCTGTTCGAGCTGGCGCACCCGCCGCATGCAGGGGGAGGGGGTCAGGCCCACGCGCTGGGCCAGCTCCTGGTTGCTGAGCCGGCCGTCGGCCTGGAGCTCGCGCAAGATATCTCGGTCGATGGCGTCCATCGCGCAATTATCACCTAGCCAGTGTTACGGGAGGGGTCAAAGTAGCAATCGCGTTGCGCGTAGATCGGCCTACCATTGCGTTTTGCCGAAAATATGTACGAGCTGTGCTCGAGGGAAGGGCGGCCGACGTGGGACGCATCGTCGTCATCAGCACCGGCGGGACGATAGCCAGCCGCTGGCAGGGTTCCGGATTCGCGGCCGACGCCGACGGAGCCGAGGTCATGGCGACGGCGCCGCTGCCCGAAGGCGTGAGCGTCGAGGTCGTCGACCTGTTCAGCGTGAACAGCCCCCGGCTGACCACCGCCCACCAGCTCACCCTGCTGCGCACCGTGCACGAGGTGCTCGCCGACCCCGGCGTGGAGGGCATCGTGGTCACCCACGGCACCGACACGCTGGAGGAGTCGGCGTTCCTCGTCGACCTGCACCACCACGACGCGCGCTCCGTCGTCTTCACCGGATCCCAGCGCCCCATGGGCGCGGCGGACGGGGACGGCCCCGGCAATCTCTACGACGCCCTGCTGACCGCCGCGACCACGCGCGGGCTCGGCGTCCTGATCACCTTCGCCGGGCGGGTCCACGCGGCCCGGGGGACCGTGAAGGCGCAGGCGGTGGCGCTGGACGCGTTCGCCGACCCCTCCAAGGAACTGCTGGGCAAGGTCGGCTTCGGCAAGGTCACCGTGCTGCGGACGCCGGTCCGCCCCGAGCCGCTGGCGCTCCCGGGCATGCCGGAGGTTCCGCCGCGGGTCGACATGGTCATGCACCACGCGAACGGCGACCCGGTGCTGCTCAACGCCGCCGTGGCGGCGGGGGCGCAGGGCATCGTGCTGGTCGGCACCGGGGCCGGCAACGCGACGCCGGAGATCGTGGAAGCGGTCAAGGCGGCGATCGCGGCGGGCGTGCTGGTGGCTCTGACCACGCGGGTTGCCGCCGGGCCGGTGACGGAGATCTACACGCACGGTGGTGCGGTGGATCTGGTGGCGGCCGGGGCGGTGCCTACGGGGACGCTGCGGGCGCCTCAGGCGCGGATCGCGGTGCTTGCTGCTCTGCTGGCTGCCGATGCTCCCGAGGCGCGGGTGCGGGTGCTGCGGCAGGCTCTGGCCGCGGGTGGGCCGGTGCTCGTCTCCGCCTGAGGGTGAGGCTGGGGGCGGGCCGCTGCGCGGGGCCGTCCCCTACCCGCCCTTCCGCCGTTCCCCGGGGCTCCGCCCCGGACCCCGCGCCTCAAACGCCGGCGGGGCTGGATTCGCTGCGGCGGGGCTCAAGGGCGGCCCGGTTCGTCCGAGAAGGCCGCCAGGAGGTGGTCCGCGGCCAGGGTGGGGGTCAGGGTGCCCGCGCGGACGGCTGATTCCAGGGCGGGGGCCAGGTCCCGTACCGCCGGGCTGGAGCGCAGGCGCTCCAGGAGCTCGTCGCGGACCATCGACCAGGTCCACTCCACCTGCTGGGCCGCCCGCTTGGCCGTGAGGCGGCCGCCCGACTCCAGGAGCCGGCGGTGCTGCTCCAGGCGGTTCCACACCTCGTCCAGGCCCGTCGACTCCCGCGCGCTGCACGTCAGGACCGGTGGGGTCCAGGCCGCGTCGGCCGGGTGCATCAGGCGCAGCGCGCTCGACAGCTCGCGGGCCGCCGACTTCGCGTCGCGTTCGTGCGGGCCGTCCGCCTTGTTGACGGCGAGCACGTCGGCGAGCTCCAGGACGCCCTTCTTGATGCCCTGGAGCTGGTCGCCCGTACGGGCCAGGGACAGCAGGAGGAAGGAGTCGACCATACCGGCGACCGTGGTCTCCGACTGGCCCACGCCGACCGTCTCGACGAGGACCACGTCGTAGCCCGCCGCCTCCATCACGATCATCGATTCCCGGGTGGCCTTGGCCACGCCACCCAGGGTGCCCGCCGAGGGGGAGGGGCGGACGAAGGCCGCCGGATCCACCGACAGGCGCTCCATCCGGGTCTTGTCGCCCAGGATGGAGCCGCCCGTACGGGTGGACGAAGGGTCTACGGCCAGGACCGCGACCCGGTGGCCCAGCCCCGTCAGCATCGTGCCGAAGGCGTCGATGAAGGTGGACTTGCCCACCCCCGGGACCCCGCTGATGCCGATCCGGCGCGCCCGCCCCGAGTGCGGCAGGAGCTCCGTCAGCAGCTGCTGGGCCAGGGGCCGGTGGGCGGGCAGGGTGGACTCGACGAGGGTGATCGCGCGGGCGATGAACGCGCGCTTCCCGTCGAGGACACCCTTGACGTAGGTCTCGATGTCGATCCTGGGCACGGCGGCTACAGCTCGTGGCCCAGGTCCGCGGCCAGCCGCGTCACCAGGTCGTGCGCCGCGTCCGGGATGACCGTGCCCGGCAGGAAGACCGCCGCCGCACCCATCTCCAGGAGGGTGGGGACGTCCGCCGGCGGGATGACCCCGCCCACCACGATCATGATGTCCTCGCGGCCCTCCACCGCCAGCTGCTCGCGCAGTGCCGGTACGAGGGTCAGGTGGCCGGCCGCCAGCGAGGAGACGCCCACCACGTGGACGTCCGCCTCGACGGCCTGGCGGGCCACTTCCTCCGGGGTCTGGAACAGCGGGCCGACGTCCACGTCGAAGCCCAGGTCGGCGAAGGCGGTCGCGATCACCTTCTGGCCGCGGTCGTGCCCGTCCTGGCCCATCTTGGCGACCAGGATGCGCGGGCGCCGTCCTTCCGCCTCCTCGAAGCGGTCGACGAGCGCGCGGGTGCGCTCCACGGACGGGGACTCGCCTGCCTCGGTTCGGTACACACCCGAGATCGTACGGATCTGGCTCGCGTGGCGTCCGTACACCTTCTCCAGTGCGTCCGAGATCTCACCGACCGTCGCCTTGGCGCGCGCCGCGTCCACGGCCAGCGCGAGGAGGTTGCCCTCGCCGCGCGAAGCGGCGTTCGTCAGCGCCCGCAGGGTGTCCTGGGTGACTGCCTCGTCGCGCTCCTCGCGCAGCCGGCGCAGCTTCTCGATCTGCTGGGTGCGCACCGAGGAGTTGTCGACGCGCAGGACGTCGATCTGCTCGTCGGTGGCCACGCGGTACTTGTTGACGCCGATCACCGGCTGGCGGCCCGAGTCGATACGGGCCTGCGTGCGGGCGGCGGCCTCCTCCACGCGGAGCTTGGGGATGCCCGCGTCGATGGCCTGCGCCATGCCGCCGGCCGCCTCGACCTCCTGGATGTGCTGCCAGGCCCGGCGCGCGAGATCGTAGGTCAGCTTCTCCACGTAGGCGCTGCCGCCCCACGGGTCGATGGTCCGGCAGGTGCCCGACTCCTGCTGCAGGAGCAGCTGGGTGTTGCGGGCGATGCGCGCCGAGAAGTCCGTCGGCAGGGCCAGGGCCTCGTCGAGGGCGTTGGTGTGCAGGGACTGGGTGTGGCCCTGGGTGGCCGCCATCGCCTCGATGCAGGTGCGCGTCACGTTGTTGAAGACGTCCTGGGCGGTGAGCGACCAGCCCGAGGTCTGCGAATGGGTGCGCAGGGAAAGGGACTTGGCGTTCTTCGGGGCGAACTGCTTGACCAGGCGCGCCCACAGGAGGCGGGCCGCACGCAGCTTCGCCACCTCCATGAAGAAGTTCATGCCGATCGCCCAGAAGAACGACAGGCGCGGGGCGAAGGCGTCCACGTTCAGCCCGACGGCCTGTCCGGCCCGCAGGTACTCCACGCCGTCGGCGAGGGTGTACGCGAGCTCCAGGTCGGCCGTGGCCCCGGCCTCCTGGATGTGGTAGCCGGAGATCGAGATGGAGTTGTAGCGCGGCATCTTCTCCGAGGTGAAGGAGAAGATGTCCGAGATGATCCGCATCGAGGGCTTCGGCGGATAGATGTAGGTGTTGCGGACCATGAACTCTTTGAGGATGTCGTTCTGGATGGTCCCGGCGAGCTTGTCGGGGGAGACGCCCTGCTCCTCCGCCGCCACGATGTAGAGGGCGAGGACCGGCAGCACCGCGCCGTTCATCGTCATCGACACCGTCATCTTGTCCAGCGGAATGCCGTCGAAGAGCTGGCGCATGTCGTAGATCGAGTCGATGGCCACGCCCGCCATGCCGACATCGCCGGTCACGCGCGGGTGGTCGCTGTCGTAGCCGCGGTGCGTGGGCAGGTCGAAGGCGATCGACAGGCCCTTCTGGCCGGACGCGAGGTTGCGCCGGTAGAAGGCGTTGGACTCCTCGGCCGTGGAGAAACCGGCGTACTGCCGGATCGTCCAGGGCTGGTTGACGTACATCGTCGGGTACGGCCCGCGCAGGTACGGGGCCACGCCCGGGTACGTGTGGAGGAAGTCCAGGCCCTCCAGGTCCCGGCCCGTGTACAGCGGTTGCACGCCGATGCCCTCGGGCGTCTCCCACAGCAGCTCGGCGGCGCCGGAGCCGGTGGACTCCTTGAGGGCCGTGCGCCACTGGTCCTCGGAACCGGCGGCCGGGGCCCCGCCGGTCAGCGGGAGTTCGGAGAAATCGGGGATCCCTGTGCTGCTCAAGACGACACTCCCATCCGGTCGAGTACGGAGGACAGCACGGCGACCGCGTCGCAGCCGGCGAAGACGTACTCGTCCACGGCCGACGCGGCGGTGCCCGGCTTGCCCGCGAGGAACACGGTCGTCGCGCCCGCCGAGCGCAGCGCCGCGGCCACCGCCTCGGCCTGCTCCTCGTACAGCGCGTCGCTGGAGCACAGCACGGCCATGCCGTCCGCGCCGCTCGCCGCGTAGGCCGCCGCGGCCGTGTCGGGGGTCACCGACACCGGGTCGTGGACCGGGGTGACGCCGCCCGCCTGGAAGAGGTTGGAGGCGAAGGTGGCGCGCCCGGTGTGGGCGGCCGCCGGGCCCAGCGCGGCCAGGAAGACCGTGGGCCGCTTGCCCGTGGCCGCCAGGTGCGCGTCGCTGCGGGCGCGCAGGGCCTCGTACGCCTCGTCGCGGCGGACGCGGGGGAGTCCGCCGGTGAGCGGGGCCGGAGCCGGTTCCCGTACCACCGGCTTCTCGGAGAGCAGCGGGAACTCGCTGACTCCGGTGATGGGTTCGCGGCGCTTGGCCAGCTTCTTGGACCGCTCCGCCCAGGTGGCGGCGAGACGTTCGGCCACCAGCCCGGAGCGCAGGGCGGCGGCCTGGCCGCCGGCCTTCTCGACGGTCTGGAAGAACTCCCAGGCGGCGTGCGCGATTTCGTCCGTGAGCTGCTCGACGTAGTACGAGCCGCCGGCCGGGTCGATCACGCGGGCCAGGTGGGACTCCTCCATCAGGATGGTGGAGGTGTTGCGGGACACGCGGCGCGCGAACGCGTCGGGCAGGCCCAGCTCCTGGTCGAAGGGGAGCACGGTCACCGCGTCCGCGCCGCCCACGCCCGCCGCCATGCAGGCGACGGTGGTGCGCAGCATGTTCACCCACGGGTCGCGGCGGGTCATCATCACGGGCGAGGTCACGGCGTGCTGGCGCTGGGCTCCGGCCTGCGGGGCCCCGCAGGCCTCGGCGATCCGGGACCACAGGCGGCGCGCGGCGCGCAGCTTGGCGATGGTGAGGAACTGGTCGGCGGTGGCGGCGTAGCGGAACTCCAGCTGCCCGAGCGCGGCTTCCGTGCCCAGACCCGCCCCGGTGAGGGCGCGCAGGTAGGCGACCCCGGTGGCCAGCGAGAGCCCCAGCTCCTCGGCGGCGCTGCCGCCCGCCTCGTGATAGGGCAGGGCGTCGACGGTCAGGGCGCGTACGTGGGGCCAGGCGGCGGCCGTCTCCGCGGCGAGGCCGGCGGCCTCCGCCAGGTCGAGGGCCTCACCCGTACGGGCCTCGTGGCCCAGCGGGTCGGCGCCCAGGGAAGCGTGCGCGGCCTCGGGCTCCACCCCGCGCTCGGTGTACAGCGCGAGCAGGGCCCGAGCCGCCTCCGCGTACTGGGCCCCGGGGTCCAGGGAGACGGGGGCGAGATCGAGGTAGACCCCCTCCAGCGCGCGGGCGAGCCCGGCGGCGGGCAGGCCCGCGTCGCCCACGGCCAGCCACAGCGAGGTGGTGCCGTTCTCCAGGTCGGCCAGGGCCGCGTCGTTCACCCGTACGGGGTCGGTGCCGGCGATCCGCTGGCGCACGTCCCAGCCCGAGGCGGCATTGCCCGCGGCGCTGCCTCCCCGTACGAAGGGCGCGAACCCCGGAAAACCGGTGTCGGGCGCGGCTTCGGGCGCGGTGTACAGCGGGCGGGTGGTGAGCCCGTCCTCGAGCTTCGTGGACAACGCGTCTTCCGCTGCCTCGCCGGAAACTTCCTTGCCCGACTTGCGCAGCACGCCCTCTACCAGGCGCTGCCACTGCTCATGCGTCGCGTCAGGGAATTCGGCGGCCAAGGAGAGCCCGTCATCAGGCAGGACCGTCATGGCTCGAATGTTAGGGGCGGTTCACTGAGACCGCCTATAACCACCGGATGTGATCTCTCCCTCTCATGTGAGACGGGTGGCATCACGAAAGAGCGGCCCGGTCGGGGGTCCGGGGTGCGAACGGGGGGTGGACGCGGGCCCCCGCCGGGGCGTCTGCTCGGTACTCCTGCGGACTCCCCGGGGCTACCAGCGCACCGGGAGCTCGGTGACACCGCGCACCAGCGTGCCCGGGATCCACTCCGGCGGCCCCGCGTCCGGGTCCGCGGCCAGGTCCGGGAACCGCTCCAGCAGGGAGCGGACGGCGATCCGGGCCTCCATCCGGGCCAGCGGCGCGCCGAGACAGAAGTGGATCCCGTGCCCGAAGGCCAGGTGGCCCTGGGCGGCGCGGCGGATGTCGAAGGTGTCCGGATCCGGGAACCGCTCCCCGTCACGGTCGCCCGAGGCCAGCGAGACCAGGACGGGGGAGCCCGCAGTGATGGTCACACCGCCCAGGACCAGGTCCTCGGTGGCGAAGCGGGCGGTGGAGTTCTCCACCGGGCCGTCGTAGCGGAGCATCTCCTCGACGGCCCCGTCGAGCAGGCCGTCGTAGTCGGCGCGCAGGTCCGCGAGCTGCTCGGGGTGCGCGAGCAGGGCTCGTACCCCGTTGGAGATCAGATTGACGGTGGTCTCGTGCCCCGCGATCAGCAGCAGGTAGGCCATGCCGACGAGCTCGTCGGGAGAGAGGGAGTCGCCGTCCTCGTCCCGGGTCCGGATCAGCGCGCTGAGCAGGTCCTCGCCCGGCTTCTCGGTCTTGTCGGCCAGCAGGCCCACCAGATAGGTGGTCATCGCCGCGAGCACCGGACCGAGCTGCTCGGCGGTGCCGATGGGAGCGGACACGATCTGGGAGGACCAGTCGTGGAACTGCTCCCGGTCGAGGTCGGGGACCCCGAGGAGCTCGCAGATGACGGTCATCGGGACCGGGAGGGCCAGCGCCTGGATCAGGTCGGCGGACCGGGAGGGAGCCGCCTCCATCGCGTCGAGGAGCTCGTCGGTGACCTGCTGGACGCGCGGGCGCAGGGCCTCGACGCGGCGCGGGGTGAACTCCCGGGAGACCAGCTTGCGCAGCCGGGTGTGGTGGGGCGGGTCCGATTCGAGCATGTTGGTGCTGGTCGCCCCGAGCAGCGCCTTGTCGAACTCGGCGTAAGCGCTGGGGTTCTTGGCCAGCCGCGGGTTCCCCAGGGCCTGGCGGGCCTCTTCGTAGCCCACGACCAGCCAGAGCGGCAGGCCGTTGGCGCCCATGACCTGATGGACGGGACCGGCCGCGCGGAGCCCGGCGTAGGTGGGGTAGGGGTTCGCGTTGAACTCCCCGTCGGGGGAGCTGAGGTCGACTAGAGCCATCGGGCCAGCCTACGACCGCTGTTGATCAACCGGGCGGCCGTTTTCCGGCCAGCTGTTACTGGCCGGTTCCCTGGGGCCTGTCGTCAAATTGCCGTCTGCCCCGCGACGCCTGGCACGCACTCTCGCCGCACCGGGCGAAAGCCCTCGTACGTCCAGTACGCGGACTTCCGCCCGGCACGCCGAGAGCACGCACCAGACGCCGCGGGGCCGCCCTCCGGGCGACGACGGCACTTTGACGACAGGCCCTGGTCCGGGCGTGGCGGGTGCGTTGCGGCCGCATGAAATCAGCCCACGGTTTTCGGCCGCGGCGAAGGCGCCGGGAAAGGGTGAAAGGGCAGGTCGGAGGTGGTTCACCGGGTGGTCCCGGGGCGCCGCATCGGGCCGTGGACCGGGGTTGACCGGCAGTGGGGGCGCTGGCAGTCTCCGGGACATGACCGCGATCGAGTTCCTCGCCCCGCGGCTCCACACCACCGGCCTCTGTACCGCGCCGGGCGAGTGTCAGGGCCGCTGTCCGGCCCCGCGCCTCTTCTGATCCGAAGCGCCCTTCCCGCCGCTCACGGCCGCTCTCGGCTGCCGGGCTCCAGGCCGTCCCGTCCAGGGACCGCCGGTGCCCGCCGCCTCCTGCGGCCGCCGGCCGTGCGCTGACCGCCGTCAGCCGTCCGTCGCCCCGGTCTGCCGCTCGTGACCCCTGGTCCGGCGTTCACCGCTCGCCGGTGCGCGCCGCCCGCCGTCATTCGCCCCGCCGTCAGTGGCCCGACCGTCACCGGCCACCGCCTCCGCCCTGCCCTGTCCGGCTCGGGCGGCAGCCCACGGGCTGCCCGCCCCGCCGTCTCCCGCCCTCCGCCGCGGAAACACCCAAGGAGCCATCATGACCACTGCCACCCGCACCGACCTCACCGTGACCAGGATCGGCGGCCGGATCGGCGCCGAGATCGGCGGGGTCCGCCTCGGCGGCGAGCTCGGAGCCGGCACCGTCGCCGGGATCCGGGCCGCGCTCCTCACCCACAAGGTCGTCTTCTTCCGGGGCCAGGACCACCTCGACGAGGCCGGGCACGAGGCCTTCGCCCAGCTGCTCGGCGCGCCCGTCGCGCACCCCACCGTCCCCTCCGCGGACGGGCGTTACGCCCTCGGCATCGACTCCCACCACGGAGCGCGCGCCAATCAGTGGCACACGGACGTCACCTTCGTCCCCGCCTATCCCGCCTTCTCCATCCTGCGCGCCGTCACCATCCCCCCGTACGGGGGCGACACCCTGTGGGCCAACACGGCCACCGCGTACGCCCACCTTCCCGAGCCGCTGCGCGTCCTGGCCGACAGCCTGCGCGCCGTGCACTCCAACGAGTACGACTACGCGGCCCTGAAGCCCGAAGCGCTTCCCGAGGCGCTCGCCCAGTACCGCGAGGTCTTCACCTCCACCAAGTTCCTGACCGAGCACCCGGTGGTCCGCGTCCACCCCGAGACCGGCGAACGCACCCTGCTGCTCGGCAACTTCGTCCAGCGGATCAACGGACTCACCGGCCGCGACGCGCGCCTCCTCCAGGAGCTCTTCCAGGCCCACATCGAGCTCCCCGAGAACACCGTCCGCTGGCAGTGGCAGGCCGGTGACGTCGCGATCTGGGACAACCGCGCCACCCAGCACTACGGGGTCGACGACTCCGACGACCACGAGCGCACCCTGCGCCGCGTCACGGTCGACGGCGACGTCCCGGTCGGCCCCGACGGGGTCCCGTCCCGGCTGATCAGCCCGGAGGCCGTCCCCGCCCCGTCCTTCGGCATCGCTTCGGGAGCATCCCGCGAAGCCGACGCCGACTCCGAGACCCCCGTCACCGTCGCCTGACCGGCCCGTCCGGCCCGTCCGGCCCCCGCAGTCCCCGCCACCCAAGGAGCGTTCCGTGCCCAAGCTGCTCGCCCTCACCGGCAGCCCCTCCACCAACTCCCGCACCGCCGTCGTCGCCGACCACGTGCTGCACCGCCTGAACCACGCCGGCTTCGACACCGCCCACCTCGCCGTCCGCGAGCTCCCCGCCGCAGACCTGCTCTCCGCCCGCCGCGGCGAGCCGGAGATCCGCCGGGCCCTCGAAGCCGTCGCCGAAGCCGACGGGATAGTCATCGCGACCCCCGTCTACAAGGCCTCGTACACCGGGCTGCTCAAGGCCTTCCTCGACCTGCTCCCGCAGGACGGGCTGGCCGGGAAGACCGTGCTGCCGCTGGCCACGGGCGGCTCCCTCGCCCACGTCCTGACCATCGACTACGCGCTGCGTCCCGTCCTCACCGCGCTCGGTGCCCGGCACGTCACCGCCGGCCGCTTCGTCCTCGACTCCTCCGTCGAGCGCGGGGCCGGCCCCGACCGGCTGCGGCCCGAGGCGGAGCTGGACCTCTTCCAGGCCGTCGACGAGTTCGCCGACGCCCTGCGCGCGGCCGAGTCCGCCGCCCTCACCACCGCGCACTGACCTCCGTACGGAACCACCCGCCGGACCGCCAGACCGCCACACCCGCCAGACCCGCCGACCCGCCAGACCCGCCCGACCGGATCGACAAGGAATCGTCATGCCCGCAGCCTTCACCACGACCCGTACCTCCCGACGCCAGTTCCTCACCCTGCTCGGCATTTCGGCGGCCGCGGTGAGCTGCGGGACGGCCACCGCCACCAGCGGCTCCGGCGGCGAACAGATCACCTCCCTGAAGTACCAGGGATCGGTCGGCGCGGTCAGCCTCCCCGAACTCGCCGCCGACCTCGGCTACTTCGGTGACGTCACCCTCGACTGGGTCGGCAACACCATCAGCGGCCCCCAGGACATCCAGTCCGCCGCCACCGGCCAGACCCACTTCGGCAGCGCCTTCAACGGCGCCGTCATCAAGCTCGCCTCCACCAAGGCGCCGATCAAGGCCGTCATCTCCTCGTACGGCTCCGACCAGTACTCCTACGGCGGCTACTACGTCCTGGAGGACAGCCCGATCCGCTCGGCCCGCGACCTGATCGGCAAGAAGGTCGGCATGAACACCCTGGGCGCCCACTACCAGGCCCTGCTCGACATCTACCTGAGCCGGGGAGGCCTCTCCAAGGCCGACGCGGACAAGGTCGAGCCGCTCGTGGTGCCGCCCGTCAACACCGAACAGTCGCTGCGCCAGAAGCAGATCGAGGTCGGTGTGCTCACCGGAGTCCTGCGCGACAAGGCCCTCGCGGCCGGCGGCATCCGCCCGTTGTTCACCGACGTCGAACTGCTGGGCCCGTTCAGCGCCGGGACCTACATCATGACCGACCGCTTCATCAAGCAGAACCCGGACACCGTCCGGACCTTCACCACGGGCGTGGCCAAGGCCATCGAGTGGTCCCGCACCACCCCGCGCGAGGAGGTCATCGCGCGGATGACGGAGATCGTCAAGAAGCGCGGTCGCAACGAGGACACCGCCACCCTGCAGTACTGGCACTCGTACGGGGTCGCCGAGACGGGCGGCCGGATCGCCGACAAGGAATTCCAGCTGTGGCTCGACTGGCTGGGCGATCGCGGCGAGATCAAGAAGGGCCAGCTCAAGGCGGCCGACCTCTACACCAACGAGTTCAACGGATACGGGAAGGGCTGACGCACGCCATGGCGAAGATCGTGTTCGACTCCGTGACGAAGACCTTCCCGACGAAGGACAAGAAGGGCCGCAGGGACAAGGGGGAGTTCACCGCCCTCGACGGCATCGACCTGGAGATCGAGGCGGGGGAGTTCGTGGTCGTCGTCGGCCCCAGCGGCTGCGGCAAGTCCACCCTCCTCGACCTGCTGGGCGGCCTGACCCGCCCCACGACCGGCCGGATCCTGCTCGACGGCAAGCCGGTCACCGGGCCGGGGCTGGACCGGGGCATCGTCTTCCAGCAGTACGCGCTGCTGCCCTGGCGCACCGCGCTCGGGAACATCGAATTCGGCCTGGAGGCCACCGGCGTCCCGCGCCGTCAACGAACCGCACGGGCCCGTGAGTTCCTGGACCTCGTCGGGCTCACCGGCTTCGAGGACCGCCACCCGCACGAGCTGTCCGGAGGCATGCGCCAGCGGGTCGCCATCGCGCGCTCCCTCGCGTACGACCCGGACGTCCTGCTGATGGACGAACCCTTCGCCGCGCTCGACGCGCAGACCCGCGAGTCCCTCCAGGACGAGCTGCGCCGCATCTGGCAGAGCACCGGCAAGACGGTCGTGTTCATCACGCACGGCATCGAGGAAGCCGTCTACCTCGGGCAGCGGGTGGCCGTCATCACCTCCCGCCCCGGACGGGTCAAGGAGGTCGTCCCGGTGTCCTTCGGCGACCGGTCCGCCGGAGCGACCGGCGAAGACCTGCGATCCAGCCCGGAGTTCGCCCGCTACCGCCACGAGATCTGGACCCTGCTCCACGACGAGGTGGCCCGCGCCCAGCAACTGGAGAAGGAGGAGGCCACCGTATGAGCAGCACCGTGGTGGAGACGACCGCGCAAGCACCGGCGGACGCGGTATCAGAAAATGACGCGGCAACAGAAAATACGGAAACGGCCGTACGAAGCCCTGCGCCCCCCAAGACCGAGGGCCCGACCCGGTCTTCGGCGTCGGCGCCGACTTCGATCCCCGCCCCGGCCCTGCGCGTCCTGCACGCGCTGCGAGCCGTGGCACTGCGCTCGGCGGCGATCCTCGCCCTGCTCGCGGTGTGGGAGGCGGCGCCCCGGCTGGGACTGGTCGACGCCACGTTCCTGCCGCCGGTCAGCGAGGTCGCCAAGGCCTGGTGGGAGCTGCTCGGCGACGGACAGCTCGCCGAGCACACCCAGGCCAGCCTGGTCCGCTCGTTCGGCGGCTTCGGCATCGCTGTGGCGGTCGCGGTCCCGCTCGGGCTGCTGATCGGCTGGTACCGGCCGGTGGCCCTGCTGCTCGGACCGCTGCTGGAGGTCTTCCGCAACACGGCGGCGCTGGCGCTGCTGCCGGTGTTCGTGCTGCTGCTGGGCATCGGGGAGACCTCGAAGATCTCGATCGTCGTGTACGCCTGCGTCTGGCCGATCCTGCTGAACACCATCAGCGCCGTCGGCAACGCCGATCCGACGCTCGTGAGACTGGCGCGGTCGATGGACCTGTCCACGCCCAGGCTGTTCCAGAAGGTGATCCTGCCCGCGTCGGTGCCCGCCATCTTCACCGGGATCCGGCTGGCCGGGGCGGTGTCCATCCTGGTCCTGGTGGCCGCCGAGATGATCGGCGCCAAGGCCGGGCTCGGCTACCTGATCAACGCCTCGCAGTTCAACTTCGCGATCCCGCAGATGTACGCCGGCATCGTCACGATCTCCGCGATCGGCTTGGCCTTCAACCAGCTCCTCGTCGCGGTGGAACGCCGCCTGAGCCTCTGGCGGGTTCCGTCCTGACCGGCGGCCCGTGCTGACCCGCAGCCCGATCCGGCCGCCGAACCGCGGCTCGATCCGCCCGCCGAACCCTTACGACTGACGACTGACGACTTCACCGAGGACCAAGAAAATGACTGCACCCCGGACCCTCCACCTCAACGCCTTCCTCATGAACGCCGGACACCACGACGCCGCCTGGCGCCACCCGGACAGCAGCCCCGAGCGCGTCACCGACCTTCGATACTTCCAGGAACTGGCCCGCACCGCCGAGCGCGGGCGGCTCGACTCGATCTTCTTCGCCGACGGGGTCGCCCTCTGGGGCAAGGCCCGCTACAACGCCGTCGGCGGGTTCGAGCCGCTCACGCTGCTCTCCGCGATCGCCGCCGTCACCGAGCACATCGGGCTCATCGCCACCGTCTCCACCACCTTCAACGAACCCTTCAACACCGCCAGGAAGTTCGCCTCCCTCGACCACATCAGCGGCGGCCGCGCCGGCTGGAACATCGTCACCTCCGGCAGCGTCGACGAGGCCCGCAACTTCAACCGGGACGAGCACCTGGAGCACAGCGTCCGCTACGAGCGGGCCCGCGAGTTCCTCGACGTGGCCACCAAGCTCTGGGACAGCTGGGAGGACGACGCGATCGTCCTGGACAAGGAAGCCGGCATCTACGCCGACACCGACAAGCTCCACCCCGCCGCGCACCGCGGAGAGCACTTCGGCGTCGCCGGCCCGCTCAACGTGCCCCGCTCCCCGCAGGGCCACCCGCTCCTCGTCCAGGCCGGGTCCTCGGAGGACGGCAAGGAGTTCGCCGCCCAGTACGCAGAGGCCGTCTTCACCGCCCAGCAGACCCTCGCCGACGGCCAGACCTTCTACAAGGACCTCAAGTCCCGCCTGGCCAAGTACGGCCGTTCCGAGGACCAGTTGCTCGTCCTGCCCGGCATCGCCCCCGTCATCGGCTCCACCGAGGCCGAGGCGAAGGCCCTGGAGCAGCAGCTCACCGACCTCCAGGTCCCGGAGTACGGCCTCGCGCAGCTCTCCAACATGCTGAACGTGGACCTCACCGGGCTGCCCCTCGACGGCGGACTGCCCGAGCTTCCCGAGGAGCGGGACGTCAACGGCAACAAGAGCCGGTTCACGCTCGTCGCCGAACTCGCCCGCCGCGACGGCCTGACCCTGCGCGAGCTGATCGCCCGGCTCGGCGCCGGCCGCGGCCACCGGGTCTTCGCCGGGACGCCCGAGCAGATCGCCGACCAGCTGGAGGAGTGGTTCACGCAAGGGGCCGCCGACGGGTTCAACATCATGGCGCCCGTGCTGCCCACCGGCCTCACCGACTTCGTCGACCACGTCGTGCCGATCCTCCAGCGGCGCGGCCTCTTCCGCACCGAGTACACCGGCGCGACCCTGCGCGAGAACTACGGGCTGGCCCGCCCCGCCAACCGTTACGCGACGGCGGCAGCGGCGGCGGCCGGAGGCGGCGCGTGAGCGAGCGCGCCGCCGACCGCCCCACCGAGCACCTCGCCGACGTGCTCGTCGTGGGCGGCGGACCCGCCGCCACCTGGGCCGCCCTCAAGGCGGCCCGGGCCGGGGCCTCGGTGGTCCTCGCCGACAAGGGGTACTGCGGCACCAGCGGAGCGACCGCCGCCGGCGGCACCGGCGTCTGGTACGTCCCGCCCGAGCCCGCCGCCCGTGAGGCCGCGATGGCCAGCCGGGAGGGGCTCGGCGGGTACCTGGCGGACCGGCGCTGGATGTCCCGGGTCCTCGACGAGACGTACGACCGGATGAACGAGCTGGCCACCGAGGTCCGCTACCCCTTCCCGGCCGGTCCCGACGGCCAGCCGCTGCTGGGCGGCCTCCAGGGCCCGGAGTACATGCGCCGCATGCGCATCCGGATCCGCCGCGCCGGGGTCCGGATCCTCGACCACAGCCCGGTCACCGAGCTGCTGACCGACGCGGACGGAGCCGTCGCGGGAGCCGCCGGCTACCGGCGCCAGGCCCGCGAGCACTACCGGGTGCTGGCCGGGGCCGTGGTGATCGCCACCGGCGGCTGCGCCTTCCTCAGCGGCGCGCTCGGCACCAACACCAACACCGGGGACGGGGCGCTCCTGGCCGCCGAAGCCGGGGCCGAGCTGTCCGGGATGGAGTTCTCGAACTCCTACGGGATCGCCCCCGAGGGCACGTCCGTGACCAAGACGGCCTTCTACACCTTCGCCACCTTCTACCGGGAGGACGGCAGCCTCCTGGAGGGAGCCGCCAGCCTCGGCGGCCGCTCCGTCATCGCCCGCGCGCTCCTCGACGGAGGCAAGGTGCACGCCCGCTTGGACCGGGCCGACGCCGGCGCCCAGGCCGCCATGCGGCGCGCGCAGCCGAACTTCTTCCTCACCTTCGACCGGCTCGGCATCAACCCGTTCACCGACCGCTTCGCCGTCACGCTGCTGGCCGAGGGGACCGTGCGCGGCACCGGCGGGATCCGGATCACCGGGGACGACTGCGCCACCGCGGTCCCGGGGCTGTACGCCGCCGGGGACGCGGCCACCCGCGAGGAGATCTGTGGGGGATTCACCGGAGGCGGCAGTCACAACGCCGCCTGGGCGATGTCCTCGGGCAGTTGGGCGGGGGCCGGGGCGGCCCGGTTCTCCCGCTCCCTCGCCTCGGGGCGGGCCGCCTGCCGGCCGGTCACCGGGGCGGGCGGGGCGGGGCTCCGCCCGACGGGGGGCACCGGGTCCGTCCACGGACACGGGGACAGCGGAGAACTCGTAGGACTCGTACGGCTCGTCCAGGACGAGGTGCTGCCGTACGACAAGAACTACCTGCGCCACGGCGATGTCCTCGCCGCATCCCTCGCCACGCTCGACGGGGCGTGGGCGCAGCTGCGCGGCTCCCTGCGCGGCGAGGGCGCCGGCCTGGTCAAGGCCCGGCAGGCCGCCGCCATGACGGCGCACGCCCGCTGGATGTACGCCTCCGCGCTGGCCCGCACCGAGAGCCGCGGCATGGCCCGCCGGCTCGACCATCCGCAGGAGGACCCGGCGCAGCACCACCGGATCGTGACCGGGGGACTCGACCGGGTGTGGACGCGTACGGTCCCGGCGGCGGCCGGCCGCAGGGGGGTGGCGGTGTGATCGAACTGGTCTCGGCCGAGCGGTGCATCGCCTGCGACAAGTGCGTGGAGGTGTGCCCGACGGACGTGTTCGAGCGCGGGCCGGACGGGATCCCCGTGCTGGCGCGGCAGCAGGACTGTCAGACCTGCTTCCTGTGCGAGGCCAACTGCCCGGTGGACGCGCTGTTCGTGTCCCCGCTGACCCGGCCGCTCCCCGAGGACCCGGCCGTACGGGACGAGGCCGGGCTCGTCGGCCGCGGCCTGCTCGGCAGCTACCGGCGCGAGATCGGCTGGGGCGAGGGGCGCACACCGGGATCCCTGCGTGCGGTCGGCCCGTCCCTCGGCCCGGTGGGGGACCGGGGGGCGGCGCCGCCGATCACGTCCTGAGGGGGAAGGGAGGAAGGGGCGCGTGCCGCCGGAGCGAACCGCTCCGGCGGCACGCGCGTGATGGGGGGCGGGTACGGGCGCGGGCCTCAGACGGTCAGGACGATCTTGCCGCGGGTGCGGCCCGCCGCACTCAGTTCCCAGGCCTTGGAAGCCTCGGCGAGCGGCAGCGCGTGCTCCACGTTGACCGTGAGGGCGCCCCGGTCCGCGAGCTCGGCCAGGAAGGTCAGGTCGGCGGTGTCCGGGCGGACCCACAGCTGGTGAGCGCCCTGCGCGGCCGCCTGGGGGTCGGCGATGGAGACCACCCGGTGGCGCTCCTTGACCAGCGACTGGAGGGTCGCGATCACCCCGTCCCCGAAGAAGTCGAGGGCGGCGTCCACGCCTTCGGGGGCCAGCGCGCGGACCCGGTCGGCCAGGCCCTCGCCGTACAGGACCGGCTCCGCGCCCAGCGAGCGCAGGTAGGCGTGGTTGTGTTCGCCGGCCGTGCCGATGACGCGCAGGCCGAGCGCGACGGCGATCTGCACGCCGAAGGAGCCGGTGCCGCCGGCGGCGGAGTGGATGAGGACGGTCTCGCCGGACCGGACCCCCGCGCGGGTGAGCGACTGGTGGGCGGTGAGGCCGGCCAGCGGGACGCCGGCGGCCTGCTCGAAGGTCAGCCCGCGCGGCTTGCGGGCGAGGGTGCGGACGGGGGCGGCGACCAGCTCGGCGTAGGTGCCCAGCTCCAGCCACTCCTTGCGCACGTAGCCGAAGACCTCGTCGCCGACCGCGTATTCGAAGGTGTCGGGGCCGACCGCCTCGACGACTCCGGCCACGTCCCATCCGGGTATGACCGGGTAACGGACTTCGAAGAGGGGGTCGCCGTAACCGGCGGCGAGCTTCCAGTCCACCGGGTTCACTCCGGCGGCCTTGACGCGGACGAGGACCTCGCCCGGCCCGACCTTGGGCGCCGGGGCGTCGATGAGTTCGAGGAGGTCGGAGGTTCCGTATGCGCTGTATGCGATTGCCTTCATGATCTTCCCCAACGGGGAGGGGCCGAAGGCGTATTCCGGGCTTTGGCACCCCTTTTCAGAATTTCGCCGTCTGGGCGAGGGGGCGCTCAGGCGGGCAGCGTGTTGCGGTGGGAGCGGCGGCGGGCCGCGCTGAACAGGGCCTGGATCTGCGCCCCGGACTGCTCCACGTCGTCGAGCGGGGAGGGGAAGGGGAGCCGCACGTCGCGGTGGCCGCGCCGCTCCTCCAGTCGCAGGGTGATGCCGTAGCGGTCCATCGCGACGGGCAGGGCGCGCAGGACGGCGGACGGGGCCGGGGGCCCGTCCTGGGGCCGGACCAGGCGCAGGAGGAGGGTGACGAGTTCGGCGTGGTCGTCGACGAGGTGGGTGAGCATGCCGGCTTCGTACGGGGCGAGCGGGTCGGGGCGGGCCGCGTCCAGCTCTTCGAGGCCCACGTACGAGCGGACGCAGTCGGAGGTCTCGAGGACGGCCCGGCCGAATTCCACGCAGGTGGAGTCGGCGCCCTCGTCCGCGTACGGGGTCAGGAGGTGCCCGAGCAGGGTGACGCGGGCCCGCACGCGGTCCCGTACGGGGGTGGGCGCGATGTCGGTGAACTCCATGCGGATCGCGGGCCGGTGCTCGGCGTGGCCGCCCGGTTCGGCGGGGTGCAGGTGCAGCCGTCCGAGGGGGTCGGTGCCGTCCAGGTGGCGGATCTCCGTGCGCTGCCCGTCGGTGACGACGGTCATGGAGTGGGCGGCGGTCAGGATGGACCGGACTCGCTCGGCGTCGGTGGGCATGGGCAGGTGCATGAGGATCTCTCCGTCGTCCCGAGTGGCGGTGCGCTGCTTGCCTGGGCGTCTTACTTAGGCATGCCTAACCTAACTTATCCGGAGGGTGCGGGGTAGTCCACGAAGGCCGGCCGGGTGCCTCGTGTCGGTGTTGGGCTGAACGGGTGAAACACGAGAGGATGGGGGGATGCACATGAAGCGCAAGGCCGAGGCGGCCTGGTGAGCAGGTACGACGTCACCGACGAACAGTGGGAGGGGCTCGCGCAGGTGGTACCCCTGCGCAGTCGCAACGAGTGGCCCTCCCGGGTGGACCACCGCACGATCCCCACGGCGCCGGGAGCGTCCGCGGCGGAGCAGCGGCGCTTCGTGGTGATCCGGGTCCAGGTCTTCGCGGACGCGCGGGAGGTGGCGGAGTACCTGATCGCGCAGATCCCGGTGCTCCTGGACCTCACGGGCGCGGACAGCGAAGTGGCCAAGCGGATCCTGGACTTCAGCAGCGGCGTGGTCTTCGGGCTGGGCAGCGGGATGCACCGGGTCGACCGGAACGTCTTCCTGCTGGCGCCCGTCGGGACCGAGGTGGAGGGGATCGCGGCCGCGGCCGTCCCCCGATCGTAGGAAGGTCCCGCGGGCGGAACGGTTCACCGGACCCATGGGGGGCCCGGCGGGCCGTACCGTCCCGCGCATGACCCCGCCTCCGGCCGCTCCCGCTCCCGCTCCCGCTCCCGTCGCCCCTGAAGCCTTCGGTGCTTCCGGTGCGCCTGCCGCCTCCGGCGCGCCTGCCGCCTCCGGCGCGCCTGCCGCCTCCGGTGGCTCCCGCGCCTCTCGTGCCTCCGCCGGGCCGCACCTGAGGCCAGCGGTCACCGAATTACGGCTGTCCGCCTACGGGGCGCACCGCGGGGCCCGGTTCGCGCTGGGGCCCGTCACCCTCTTCGCCGGGCCCAGCGGCAGCGGCAAAACACAGGCCCTGGAGGCCTACGCGGCGCTGGCCGCGCTCGGAGCCGGGGCCACGCTGGACGAGGTGTTCCCCGAACCGCGCGCCCGGATCCCGGACCTGGCGGTGCCCGACGCCGAGCAGCGCCGGGGGTTCCGGATCGGCTGCACCGTCGACGGACCCGCCGGGCCGGTCCGGCTCGACCTCGCCGTACAGGCGGAGCCCGCGCTGCGGATCGTCGGCGAACGGCTCTCGGTGGACGGGCAGATCCTGCTCAGCACCGCCCTGCGCGATCCCGGGCGACGGTCCGTCCAGGCGGCCTGGCTGACCGGTGGGGCCACCGGGGTCACCAGGGCCCCGCTGCCCGACGACCGGCTCGGCACCGCCCTGCTCCCGCTGCGCGTGGCCGGAGCCACGGACGGACAGCGGCGGGTGCTCGCCGCCGCCGAGCAAGTGGTGGTCGCGCTGCGCTCGGTGTTCCCCTGCGACCCCCGCCCGGAGCGGATGCGGGAACCGGCCGGGCCGGGGGAGGGCCGGCTGCTGGGGGACTGCGGCAACCTGGCCGACGTGCTGCGCCGGACCCGCCTGGAGTGCGGCACCCGCTACGGGCTGCTGACCGAAGCCGCCCGTGGCGGGTGCGCGGGGTGGGTGGCGGGGCTGGACGTGCGGGCTCCTGAGGGCGGCCCGGTCACCGGCCTGCTCGACCGGGGCCCCGACCGGCCCGCGACCGAACTGGCCCGGCTCGGCGCGGGCGAACTGCGCTTCCTCGCCCTCGCGCTGGTCCTGCTGACCGGGCCGGGGGTGCTGGACATGGACCAGCCCGCCGAACTGCTGTCCGCGCGCCAGACCATGACGGTCCTCGCCGACGGGTTCGACCGGGACCTGGACCGCCGCCAGACCGCCGAACTGCTGCGGCTGGCGGTACTGGCGTGCGGGCGCGGCCAGGTCCGCCTGGCGGCCTCGGCCGGCGAGGCCTGCGCGGAGGCCGCCCGGGGGATGGAAGGCGTCTCGGTGGTAGACCTTGGGGCATGAACGAGGAGCAGAGCAGGAAGCAGGGCGGTGAAGGGGACGGCGAGCGGCTGGGCCGACTCCAGCGCCGGCTCGCCGAGTTCGCGGCGGCGCGCGGGTGGGAGCCGTACCACACGCCCAAGAACCTGGCGGTGGCGCTGAGCGTGGAGGCGTCCGAACTGGTCGAGATCTTCCAGTGGCTGACGCCGGAACAGTCGGCAAGGGTCATGGAAACGCCGGAAAGCGCGCACAGGGTGGCCGATGAGGTGGCCGATGTGCTTGCCTATCTGCTGCAGTTCTGTGAGGTTCTCGGGGTTGATGTGCTGGATGCGCTCGCCGCGAAGATCGAGCGGAACGAGCTGCGCTTCCCGGTCGAGGGCACTCCGACGGCGGACCGTCACTCTTCGGAGTGATGGCGTTATTCACAACCATGTTTGTGTCCACAATTTCCGAATACCCCTGGCTTTACGCGCCCGTTGCCCTCACTCTGGGTAGTGGTGAGAACGGCGGATGTCGTGCGGACGGGGGACGGCATATGGATGCGGTACGGCTCATCGCAGCCGGCCGGCACGCGCTGGCACAGAGCGGGGCTGCGTGGGACATCGTGGGCGAGGCCTGGCAGGCACAGGCGCTCGCGCAGGGGATAGGGAGCTGGCTGGCGGTCACCGGGCCGCCGGAGCTGAGATCGGAGGCACGGGGGCTGGGCGAAGCGGGGGGCAGAGGCTGCGGGGTGCTCGACCGGGCGGCATTGCGCGGAGAGGGCTATGCGCCCGATCTTCCGCCGCGGGCAGCGCAGTTGACCGAAGTGACGGATGCGCGACAGGCGCTGCTCGGGCTCCAGGCGCTCCTGGGCGAAGTGGGCATAGCGCTGGTCGGGGTGGCCTGCGGTACGGACGACGAAGGTCTGTACTGGCAGTGCATAGAGTCGATAGACGCGGCCGACGAATCGAGCGACCGGGTACGGGCGATCCTGCGCCGGATGACCGTGCGCGAGCGCGGCTCCGCGTCCGGGGTGGCCTGAGCCCGGGTACTGAAACCGGGCGCTGGGCGCTGAGCCTTGACGCCGGGCCCGGGCGCCGAGGTGGGGTCCCGCCGCGTGCGGCGGGACCCGTGCGGTCAGTACGACCAGGAGGACGGACGCTGCTCGCTCTGCGGCGCGCGGTCCGTGGAGGACTGGAGGTCGGCGTCGAGCTGCGAGAGGTCGGCGTTCAGCGCCGCCATCAGCTCTTCCATCTGCTGCAGCAGGCCCTTCGGCGCGCCACCCTGGGCGGGTACCGCGGGCTCCTGACGTGCGTGGTCGTGTGCTGCCTGCCCGGTCTGCTCGGTCTGTCCGGCCTGACCGGCCTGTCGGTGGGGATCCGGCTCCGACTCCTGGGACATGGCGGCCTCCTCGGCCCTGGCCCTTCCGGGGCGGAAGGGGGCGGTGGACGCACCGGCGAAGGCCGCCGGCGCGCGGGCCGGGCGGTCCGGCTCCGTCCGAGCAAACGATCCCCGTCCGGGCTGGTCACTGGCGGGGGCGGCGGCGGGCCGCCCGCCCGGCTCAGATTCACCCGGCCGGGGTCGAAGGGGCAGGATGGGGGCATGGATCTCCGTATCTTCACAGAGCCCCAGCAGGGCGCGAGCTACGACACCCTCCTGAGCGTCGCCAAGGCCACCGAGGACCTGGGCTTCGACGCGTTCTTCCGCTCCGACCACTACTTGCGCATGGGATCGGCCGACGGCCTGCCCGGCCCCACGGACGCCTGGATCACCCTCGCCGGCCTGGCCCGCGAGACCAAGCGGATCAGGCTGGGCACGCTGATGACGGCCGGTACCTTCCGGCTGCCCGGCGTGCTCGCCATCCAGGTCGCCCAGGTCGACCAGATGTCCGGCGGCCGCGTCGAACTGGGTCTGGGCGCGGGCTGGTTCGAGGAGGAGCACAAGGCGTACGGCATCCCCTTCCCGGCGGAGCGCCTGGCCCGGCTGGAGGAGCAGCTGGCGATCGTCACCGGCCTGTGGGCCACCGAGGTCGGCGCCTCCTTCGACTACGCGGGCACCCACTACCAGGTGGAGAACTCCCCGGCGCTGCCCAAGCCCGCCCAGGCCAAGATCCCCGTCCTGATCGGCGGCCACGGCGCGAAGCGCACGCCGCGCCTCGCCGCGCAGTACGCGGACGAGTTCAACATGCCCTTCGCCTCGATCCCGGACAGCGAGCGGCAGTTCGGCCGGGTCCGGGCGGCCGCCGAGGAGGCCGGACGCAAGCCCGACGACCTCGTCTACTCCAACGCACTCGTCGTGTGCGTGGGCAAGGACGACGCCGAGGTGGCCCGGCGGGCCGCCGCCATCGGCCGGGACGTGGACGAGCTCAAGGCCAACGGCCTGGCGGGCTCCCCGGCCGAGGTGGTGCAGCGGATCGGCGAGTACGGGGCCGTCGGCTCCTCCCGCCTCTACCTCCAGCTGCTCGACCTCGACGACCTGGACCACCTGGAGCTGATCTCGGCCCAGGTCCTGTCCCAGCTCGGCTGACGGAGGCGGGAGAACCGTGCCCCGGGCGTCCGGACCGCTGGCCGAGGCCCTGACCGGCCGCGGCCCCGGCGCCGCGGCCCTGCTCCTGGACGGCGGGCTGAGCAATCAGCTCGCCGACCAGGGCTGCGACCTGTCCGGCGGGCTCTGGACGGGCCGGGTGCTCGCCGAGCGGCCGGACCAGGTGACGGCCGCGCACACCGCGTACGCGCGGGCCGGCGCCGGGGTGCTGATCACCGCGAGCTACCAGGTGGGCTACGAGCCCTTCGCCCGGCACGGCTACGGCCGGGCGCGCACGAGCGCCCTGCTGCGGCGCAGTGTGCGCCTCGCCGACGCCGCGGCCCGGGCGGCGGACCACGAGGTGTGGGTCGCCGCGTCCGTGGGCCCGTACGGGGCGGTGCTGGCGGACGGCTCCGAGTACCGGGGCCGGTACGGGCTGAGCGTGCGGGAGCTGGCGGCCTTCCACCGCCCCAGGATCGAGGCGCTGCTCGCCGCCGGGCCCGACGTACTGGCCCTGGAGACGATCCCGGACGAGACGGAGGCCGAGGCCCTGCTCGGCGTCCTCGCGGAGACGGGAGCCCGCGCCTGGCTGAGCTACACGGTGGCCGGCGGCCGGACCCGGGCCGGCGGGCCGCTGGCCGGAGCCTTCGCCCTGGCCGCCGGATCCCCGCAGGTCATCGCGGTCGGGGTCAACTGCTGCGACCCCGCCGATGTGCTGCCGGCCCTCGAAGCGGCGGCGTCCGTCACCGCCAAGCCGCTGCTGGCCTACCCCAACGACGGCTCGGTCTGGGAGCCCGCCACCGGGACCTGGCGCTCCCCGCCCGCGCCGGCGCCCTGGCCCGTGGAAGCCTGGCAGCGCGCCGGAGCCCGCCTCATCGGCGGCTGCTGCCGCGTCGGCCCGGCCCGCATCGCGGAGCTGGCCGGTCTTCTCTAGTCCTCGCCTCGAGTCCTCGCCTCGAGTCCTCGCCTCTAGTCCTCGCCCATCACGGCCTGGCAGGCCGGGCACGCCAGGTCCGCGTGGTCCGGCGGGCACCAGGAGTCCGGGTGCTCGGACGGGTTCCAGGTGGCCGTCTCCATCGCGAAGGTGTCCTTGCCGCACATGGTCCTGGGGCCGCGCTCGGGGCCGGCTCCCGGGGCGGTGGGTGCGGCGTGCACCCGCAGGACGGACCCCGCGACCCGCTGGTCGAGCTCGTACACGACGACGATGCCGCTCATGCTTCGACGGTAGGCGTCCCCGGGCCCGAGGGGAAACGGGCCGGTGGAAAATGGGGCGCGCCCGCCCGTCCTGACCAGGAACAATCGATCACGTGTTCCTGACGATCTCCACCACCGGTTCCCCCGAACGACCCGCCACCGACCTGGGCTTCCTGCTGCACAAGCATCCCGGGAAGGTGCAGGCGTTCTCCACCTCCCACGGCACCGCCCACGTCTTCTACCCCGAAGCCACGGCCGAGCGGTGCACGGCGGGCCTGCTCCTGGAGGTGGACCCCGTCGCACTCGTGCGGCGCGGCCAGGGCAAGGGCCGGGGCGGTACGCCCGACGCGGCGCTCGCGCAGTACGTCAACGACCGGCCCTACGCCGCTTCGTCCCTGCTGGCCGTGGCGCTCAGCGGGGTGTTCCGCACCGCGCTCAAGGGCGAGTGCGTCCACCGCCCCGAGCTGCCCGACGAGGTCCGCCCGCTGCGCGTGGAGATCCCGGCGCTGCCCGCACGCGGCGGGCCGGACCTGGTGCGCCGGCTGTTCGCCCCGCTGGGTTGGGACTCCGTGGAGGTGACGCCCGTACCGCTCGACGAGACGTTCCCGGAGTGGGGCGACTCCCGGTACGTGCGCCTCGTCCTGGAGGGCGAGCTGCGCCTGGCCGACGCCCTGCGCGGGCTGTACGTCCTGCTGCCCGTGCTGGACGACGCCAAGCACTACTGGATCGCCGCCGACGAGGTGGACAAGCTGATGCGCGCCGGAGAGGGCTGGCTGGCCGAGCACCCGGAGAGCGGGCTGATCACCTCCCGCTACCTCGCCCGTCACAAGCGGCTGACCCAGGACGCCCTGGAGCGCCTGGAGCTGGTCCGCCTCGCAGAGGCCGACGGCAGCGAGGTCGAGGAGCTCGACAACGCCGTGGACGAGTCCCGCGATACGGAGGAGCGGCCGGTGCCGCTCGCGGTGAAGCGCCGCGACGCGATCCTGGCCGTGCTCCGGGCCGTCGGCGCGGCCCGCGTCCTCGACCTGGGCTGCGGACAGGGCCAGCTGGTGCAGGCCCTGCTCAAGGACCCGGCGTACACCGAGATCGTCGGTGTGGACGTGTCCGTCCGGGCGCTGAACGTCGCCGCGAAGCGGCTGCGGCTGGAGCGGATGGGGGAGCGGCAGAGCTCCCGCGTGCGCCTGATGCAGGGCTCGCTCGCGTACACGGACAAGCGGCTCGCCGGCTACGACGCGGCCGTGCTCAGCGAGGTCATCGAGCACCTGGACCTGGAGCGGCTGCCCGCCCTGGAGTACGCGGTCTTCGGCTCGGCCCGCCCGCGGACGGTCCTGGTGACCACCCCGAACGTCGAGTACAACGTCCGCTGGGAGTCCCTGCCCGCCGGGCACGTCCGGCACGGCGACCACCGCTTCGAGTGGACCCGCGAGGAGTTCCGCTCCTGGGCGGGCCAGGTCGCCGCCCGGCACGGCTACGCCGTCGCGTACGTGCCCGTGGGGGACGAGGACCCGGAGGTCGGGCCGCCGACCCAGATGGCCGTCTTCACCCAGCTCACCGACGCCGACATCGTCGACACGGCCGCCACCGCCACCGCCGCCACCGATACCCCGAAGGAGGGCGAGGCAGCATGACCACCGAGACCGAGACCGAGACCGAGACCGGGACCGAGACCGGCACCCGCACCGACCGCAAGCGCGTACTTCCCGTCACCGACCTGTCCCTCGTCGTGCTGATCGGGGCCACCGGATCGGGCAAGTCCACCTTCGCCCGCAAGCACTTCAAGGCCACCGAGGTCATCTCCTCCGACTACTGCCGGGGGCTCGTCGCCGACGACGAGAACGACCAGAGCGCCAGCAAGGACGCCTTCGAGGTCCTGCACTACATCGCCGGCAAGCGCCTCGCCGCGGGCCGGCTCACCGTGATCGACGCCACCAGCGTCCAGGCCGAGTCCCGCCGGCAGCTGGTCCAGCTCGCCCGCGAGTACGACGTCCTGCCCATCGCGATCGTCCTCGACATGCCCGAGGAGGTCTGCGCCGAGCGCAACGCGGCCCGCCCCGAGCGGGCCAAGTTGCCCCGGGCCGTCATCCAGCGCCACCGCCGCGACCTGCGGCGCTCGCTGCGAGGGCTGGAGCGCGAGGGCTTCCGCAAGGTGCACGTGCTGCGCACGCCCGAGGAGGCCGAGTCGGCCGAGGTGGTGCTCGAGAAGCGCTTCAACGACCTCACCCACCTCACCGGTCCCTTCGACATCATCGGCGACATCCACGGCTGCGCCTCCGAGCTGGAGACCCTGCTCGACAAGCTCGGCTACCGGGACGGCGACCACCGCGCCCACCCCGAGGGCCGCACCGCCGTCTTCGTCGGCGACCTCGTCGACCGGGGCCCGGACAGCCCCGGCGTGCTGCGCCGCGTGATGGGCATGGTCGGGGCCGGCAGCGCCCTGTGCGTGCCCGGGAACCACGAGAACAAGCTCGCCCGTTACCTCAAGGGCTCCAAGGTCCAGCAGACCCACGGGCTCGCCGAGACCATCGAGCAGCTGAGCCACGAGCCGGAGGAGTTCGTGCGGGAGGTCCGCACCTTCATCCAGGGCCTCGTCAGCCACTACGTGCTCGACGGCGGCAAGCTGGTGGTCTGCCACGCCGGTCTGCCCGAGAAGTACCACGGCCGCACCTCCGGCCGGGTGCGCTCGCACGCCCTCTACGGGGAGACCACCGGCGAGACCGACGAGTTCGGCCTGCCCGTGCGCTACCCGTGGGCCGAGGACTACCGGGGCAAGGCCGTGGTCGTCTACGGCCACACCCCGGTCCCGGACACCAGCTGGATCAACAACACCATCTGCCTCGACACCGGAGCCGTGTTCGGCGGCAAGATGACCGCCCTGCGCTGGCCCGAGCGCGAACTGGTCGACGTACCGGCCGAGAAGGTCTGGTACGAGCCGGTCAAGCCGCTCGTCACCGAGGTGCCGGGCGGTGCTGCATTGGATTCGTCACGGGGCGTCCGCCCGCTCGACCTGGCCGACGTCCACGGCCGCCGGATCGTCGAGACCCGGCACCTGGGCAACGTCAACGTGCGCGAGGAGAACGCGGCCGCCGCCCTGGAGGTGATGAGCCGCTTCGCCGTGGACCCGCGCCTGGTCCCGTACCTCCCGCCGACCATGGCGCCGACGGCCACCTCCTCCGAGGAGGGGTACCTGGAGCACCCGGCCGAGGCCTTCGCGCAGTACCGCAAGGACGGCATCGCCCAGGTCGTCTGCGAGGAGAAGCACATGGGCTCCCGGGCCACCGTGCTGATCTGCAAGGACGCCGACGCGGCCCGCGAGCGATTCGGTGTCGACGGCCCCACCGGGTCCGTCTACACCCGCACCGGACGGCCCTTCTTCAAGGACCCGGAGGTCACCGAGGAGATCCTCGCCCGGCTCCGCGCGGCCGTCACCGACGCCGGGCTCTGGGAGGAACTCGACACTGACTGGCTGCTCGTCGACGGCGAACTGCTGCCCTGGTCGCTGAAGTCCGGCGGACTGCTGCGCAGCCAGTACGCCGCCGTGGGCGCGGCCTCCGGCGCCGTCTTCCCCGAGGCGCTGGCCGCCCTGGCGGCCGCCGCCGGGCGGGGCGTCGACACCGGGGAGCTCCTGGAGCGCCAGCGCGGGCGGGCCGCCGACGCGGCGAAGTTCACCGACGCCTACCGGCGCTACTGCTGGACCACCGACGGGCTGGACGGCGTGCGGTTCGCCCCGTTCCAGCTGCTGGCGGCGGCCGGGCGCTCGCTGGCGGCCGTACCCCACGACGAGCAGCTGTTCTGGCTGGACCGCCTCGTCGTCGCCGACGAGGCCTCCGGCACCGGCCTGCTGCGCCGCACCGGCCGGATCCTGGTGGACCCGGCGGACGAGGCGTCCGTACGGGCGGGCACCGACTGGTGGCTGGAGCTGACGGCCGCCGGCGGCGAGGGCATGGTGGTCAAGCCGCTCCAGGCGTACGCCAAGGACGGCAAGGGCCGCCTCGTGCAGCCGGGGGTGAAGGTCCGCGGCCGCGAGTACCTGCGGATCATCTACGGTCCCGAGTACACGCGTCCGGACCACCTGGAGCGGCTGCGCCAGCGCCACCTCGGGCACAAGCGCTCGCTCGCCCTGCGCGAGTACGCGCTCGGGCTGGAGTCCCTGGACCGGCTGGCGGCCGAGGAGCCGCTGTGGCGGGTCCACGAGGCGGTCTTCGCCGTCCTCGCGCTGGAGTCGGAGCCGGTGGACCCGCGGCTCTGACGGCGTCAAGGAAGAGCCCCCGTACGGCCGGTCATTAGGTCGTATGGGGGAACTTTCGCCGAGAACTCCGGGAAACCCACCGGCGGGATCGTTCATCCAGGGCAGCGGAATGTCCGCGACCTCTGGAAGGACGGAACGTCACCTATGAAGATGACCGCGCGCGGAAGCATTGCGGCACTCATGACCTGTATGGCCGCGGCAGGCGCGGCCACCCCGGCCATGGCCGACGCGGTGCCGGTGGGAGTCCCCCTGGACGCGGTGCGGACCACGCTCGGCGTGGACGTCCCGCACCTGGCCACCGGAGTGCCGGTGCCGGTGGTCGGAGCGCCCGAGGCGCCCCGGTTCCACAAGGGCGACATGCTGCCGACCCCGCTGCTGCCGGCGGTGCCGATCGGCACCGAGCTCGGGAACACCCTCCTCACCTCCCCGGTGCCGAACCTGGCCGGCAAGCCCGAGACGGACGGCGAGGGCTCGCTCGACGCACCCGCGACCACCATGCGCACCCGGACCCCGGGACTGCTCGTCGGCTCCCCGCTGACCATGCCCGACGCGTCCAACTTCGGGCTGCCGAACGTGACCGCCCCCGCGCTGGGTGTCATCGCCCCGGACCTCACCGGCACCCCGGAGGCCCTGCTCGGCCTGCGCTGAACCGGCGGGCCCCCGCCCGCCGTCGGATCCGGCGGGACGGACCTGCTGGAGACGCCCTGGGCCGACGCCACGTCAAAAAGCCGCCCGGTCTGCGAACGTGTACGGCATGGGATTCCATGTCGATTCCGAGACCGGGCGGCTTCGCCGCGTCATCCTCCACCGGCCCGACCTGGAGCTGAAAAGGCTCACACCGAGCAACAAGGACGCCCTGCTCTTCGACGACGTGCTGTGGGTGCGCCGGGCCCGCCAGGAGCACGACGGTTTCGCCGACGTACTGCGCGACCGGGGCGTGGCGGTCCACCTCTTCGGCGACCTGCTCACCGAGGCCCTGGACATTCCCGAGGCCAGACACCTCGTCCTGGACCGGGTCTTCGACGAGAAGGAGTACGGGCCGCTCGCCACCGACCACCTGCGCTCGGTCTTCGACTCACTGCCCTCGGCGGACCTGGCCGAGGCGCTGGTCGGCGGGATGACCAAGCGGGAGTTCCTGGAGCGGCACGCGGAGCCGGTGTCGGTCCGCTTCCACGCCCTGGACCTCGACGGCTTCCTGCTGGGTCCGCTGCCCAACCACCTGTTCACCCGGGACACCTCCGCCTGGATCTACGACGGGGTCTCCATCAACGCGATGCGCTGGCCGGCCCGGCAGCGCGAGACCGTGCACTTCGAGGCGATCTACAAGCACCACCCGCTCTTCACCACCTCCGGCGCCTTCCACTACTGGTCGCAGGGGCAGGCCGACTACCCCTCCACCATCGAGGGCGGTGACGTGCTGGTCATCGGCAACGGGGCCGTGCTGATCGGGATGAGCGAGCGGACCACCCCGCAGGCGGTGGAGATGCTGGCGCGCGGGCTGTTCGCCGCGGGCTCGGCCACCTCGATCGTGGCGCTCGACATGCCGAAGCGGCGGGCGTTCATGCACCTGGACACGGTGATGACGATGGTGGACGGAGATACGTTCACCCAGTACGCGGGCCTGGGCATGCTGCGCTCCTACACGATCGAGCCGGGCGACGGCGCGAGCGAGCTGAAGGTGACCGACCATCAGCCGGAGCACATGCACCGGGCCATCGCCGCCGCCCTCGGGCTGGACTCGATCCGGGTGCTCACGGCCACCCAGGACGTGCACGCGGCGGAGCGCGAGCAGTGGGACGACGGCTGCAACGTGCTGGCGGTGGAGCCGGGCGTGGTCGTCGCGTACGAGCGCAACGTCACGACCAACACCTACCTGCGCAAGGAGGGCATCGAGGTCATCGAGATCCCGGGCAGCGAGCTGGGGCGGGGGCGGGGCGGACCGCGCTGCATGAGCTGCCCGGTGGAGCGGGACGCGGTCTAGCGGGAACCCGAGCCGGAACCCGACCGCCACCCGCCGGAACCCGGGCCTGAACCCGAGCCGGAGGCGGACACCACACGGATCTGTATGTATATCAATGCAGAGCCTCGTATAGACTTCCAGGGTTCCCCTGTCACCGTGACTCTGGAGTCCCCATGGCCACCGACCTCGTCGGCCGCAGTTTCCTCAAGGAGCTCGATTTCACCGCCGCCGAGTTCCGCGGCCTGATCGAGCTCGCCGCCGAACTCAAGGCGGCCAAGAAGGCCGGGACCGAGCAGCGTCGCCTCCAGGGCAAGAACATCGCCCTGATCTTCGAGAAGACCTCGACGCGCACACGCTGCGCCTTCGAGGTCGCCGCGGCCGACCAGGGTGCCCACACCACGTACCTCGACCCCTCCGGTTCCCAGATGGGTCACAAGGAATCGGTCAGGGACACCGCACGCGTCCTGGGCCGGATGTTCGACGGCATCGAGTACCGGGGCGACGCGCAGGACACCGTCGAGGAGCTCGCGGCCCACGCCGGCGTGCCCGTCTTCAACGGGCTCACCGACGACTGGCACCCCACCCAGATGCTGGCCGACGTGCTCACGATGACCGAGCACTGCGCCAAGCCGCTGGAGCGGATCGCCTTCGCCTACCTCGGCGACGCCCGCTTCAACATGGGCAACTCCTACCTGGTCACGGGCGCGCTGTTGGGCATGGACGTACGGATCGTCGGGCCGAGGCACTACTGGCCGGCCGAGTCGGTCGTCGCGGCGGCCCGCGAGCTCGCCGCCGGGAGCGGCGCCCGGATCACGCTCACCGAGGACGTGGCGGAGGGGGTGGGCCAGGCGGACTTCGTCCTGACCGACATCTGGGTCTCCATGGGCGAGCCCAAGGAGGTCTGGGACGAGCGGATCGAGGCCCTGGCCCCGTACGCCGTCACCATGGACATGCTGCGCGCCACCGGGAATCCGGACGTGAAGTTCATGCACTGCCTGCCGGCCTTCCACGACCTCGGCACCAAGGTGGCCCGGGAGATCCACGAGCGGCACGGGCTGGAGTCGCTGGAGGTGACGGACGAGGTGTTCGAGTCCGCGCACTCGGTGGTCTTCGACGAGGCCGAGAACCGGCTGCACACGATCAAGGCCGTCCTCGTCGCGATGCTCGCGAAGCCCGGCGCATAGTCATGCGCCGCCGGCGGAGCCGGTCGGGCTGCCGCTCGGGCTGCCGGTCGGGCCGTCCGTCGCTCTAGACGGGGGGCCGGGCCGGCAGGGTGAACCAGACGGCCTTGCCGTGCGGGGTGCGGCGGTGGCCGCAGGCCGAGCTCAGGGTCCGGATCAGCAGCAGGCCGCGGCCGTGCTCCTGCCAGGGGTCGGGGTGGGCGTCGTCCGGGCGGGCCGCGGTGAGATCGGCGGGGGCGTGCGGATCCCCGTCGTGGACCTCGACCTGGCAGCCGTTCGCCAGCAGCTCCACGACGAGCTCGATCGGGGCGGTCCCGGGGGTGTGCTCGACGGCGTTGGCGACCAGCTCGGCGGTGAGCAGCTCGGCGGTGTCGCTGTCGGCGGGCGCTTCGATGTCGGCGAGGGCGGTACGGACCAGGGCGCGGGCGATCGGCACGGCCGCGGCCGAGTGCGGCAGGGCGATCCGCCAGGCGTGTGCGTCGCGGGGATGGGGGATGTCGGTGTCGGAGGCGTCGGGCAAGGCAGGACCGTCCGTTCCGTGGGGTCGGGGGGCGCGCGGGGTTCGTAGCGGGTGATGCGGTGGGAAATCCTGCTTTCAACGATACGAAGTGGAAATGTCTCTTCGTAGGGCACCCCGACGTGAGCGCAAGGGACCAGGGCCACCAGGTGTTCAGGACCTTCGGCGCGTGTGGCCCGTTTCCGCGACTTGGGAACCCCGGGATCTGTGGACGCAGAGCTGTCGGATGCAGAGGTGTCGCGTTTCTGTGACGGCGGTCACGGTCCGGTGATACCTTCGGGAAGGTGAGCCCCTTCCTTGGTTCCGCACCAGCGACCGAACGGTGGCGCCACCTGCGGGTGGACCGGCAGGACGGCGTCGCCACCGTCACCCTCGACCGCCCCGAAAAGCTGAACGCGCTCACCTTCGGCGCCTACGCCGACCTGCGCGATCTGCTCGCCGAACTGTCCCGGGAGCGTTCCGTACGCGCCCTCGTGCTCGGCGGCGAAGGGCGCGGCTTCTGCTCCGGCGGCGACGTGGACGAGATCATCGGCGCCACCCTCGCGATGGACACCGCCCAGCTCCTCGACTTCAACCGGATGACCGGCCAGGTGGTGCGCGCCCTGCGCGAATGCCCCTTCCCGGTGATCGCCGCCGTGCACGGGATCGCCGCCGGGGCCGGAGCCGTCATCGCGCTCGCCGCGGACTTCCGGATCGCCGACCCCACCGCCCGCTTCGCCTTCCTCTTCACCCGGGTCGGCCTCTCCGGCGGCGACATGGGCGCCGCCTACCTGCTGCCCCGGGTCGTCGGTCTCGGGCACGCCACCCGGCTGCTGATGCTGGGGGAGCAGGTCAGGGCCCCCGAGGCCGAGCGCATCGGGCTGCTGAGCGAGGTCACCGAGGAGGGCAAGGCCTCCGTACGGGCCGCCGAGCTCGCCGCTCACCTCGCCGCGGGTCCCGCCCTCGCCTACGCGCAGACCAAGGCGCTGCTCACCGCGGAGCTGGACATGCCGCTCGCCGCGTCGGTGGAGCTGGACGCGAACACGCAGGCGCTGCTGATGAACGGCGAGGACTACCGGGAGTTCCACGCGGCCTTCACCGGGAAGCGGCCGCCCCAGTGGAAGGGCAGGTGATCCCGTGTCCGCCGCAGACGCGACCGCAGACGTGACCGGCGGCCCGACCCGGGACCTGACCCACGACCGGCTGCGGATCGCCGTCGTGGGCGGCGGACCAGGCGGGCTGTACGCCGCCGCGCTGCTGGCCCGCCAGGGCCACGCGGTGGAGGTCTGGGAGCGGGGCGCCCCCGACGACACCTTCGGCTTCGGGGTGGTGCTCTCCGACGAGACCCTCGGCGGCATCGAAGAGGCCGACGCGGTCGTCTACGCGGCCTTGTGCGCGGAGTTCGTGCGCTGGGACGACGTGGACATCGTGCACCGGGGCCGGCTGCTGACCTCCGGGGGCCACGGCTTCGCCGCGCTGGGGCGCCGCCGGCTGCTGGAGATCCTGCACGAGCGGTGCGCGGGCCTCGGGGTCCGGCTCCGCTTCCGCGCCCCGGCGCCCGATCCGGGCACGCTCTGCGCCTCGTACGACCTGGTGGTCGCGGCGGACGGGGTGAACAGCGGGATCCGGGAGAGCGGGGCCGAGCACTTCGGGCCCACGGTGACGGGCGGGCGCTGCCGGTACGTCTGGCTGGCCGCCGACTTCGCCTTCGAGTCCTTCCGCTTCGAGATCGCGGAGACCGAGCACGGGGTGATGCAGCTGCACGCCTACCCCTACTCGGGGGACTCCTCCACCGTGATCGTGGAGATGCGCGAGGAGGTCTGGCAGGCGGCCGGATTCGACCTGTGCGACGAGGAGGAGTCGGCGGCGCGCTGCGCCAAGATCTTCAGCGAGGCGCTGGGCGGGCGGCCGCTGCGCGGGAACCGCTCCGCGTGGACGCGGTTCCGTACCGTCGTCAACGAGCGCTGGTCGCACGGCAATGTCGTCCTGCTCGGTGACGCGGCGCACACGGCGCACTTCTCGATCGGCTCCGGCACGAAACTGGCGGTGGAGGACGCGCTCGCGCTGGCGCGTGCGGTGGGCGCCCGCGGTGACGGCTCCATCCCCGACGCCCTGGCCGCGTACGAGGCCGCGCGGCGGCCGGCGGTGGCCTCCACCCAGCGGGCGGCGGCCGCCAGCATGCGGTGGTTCGAGGAGGTCTCCGGATACGTCGGCCAGCCCGCCCGGCAGTTCGCCTTCAACCTCCTCACGCGCAGCCGAAGGGTCACCCACGGGAACCTGGCCCTGCGCGACTCCCGCTTCACCCGTGCGGTGGAAAGGGAGTTCGGCTGCCCCGGCACGGACCCGGGAACTCCTCCGATGTTCACGCCGTTCACCCTGCGAGGACTGACCCTGCGCAACCGGGTCGTGGTGTCCCCGATGGACATGTACTCGGCAGCCGCCGAAGAAGGCGTGCCGGGGGACTTCCACCTGGTGCACCTCGGCGCGCGGGCGCTCGGCGGGGCCGCCCTGGTGATGACGGAGATGGTCTGCGTCAGCGCCGAGGGCCGCATCACGCCCGGCTGCACCGGCCTGTACACGCGGGAGCAGGCGGCCGCCTGGGCGCGGATCGCCGACTTCGTGCACACCTCGGCGCCCGGAACCGCGCTCGGGGTCCAGCTCGGGCACTCCGGCCGCAAGGGGTCGACCCGGCTGATGTGGGAGGGCATGGACTCCCCGCTGCCCGAGGGCAACTGGCCGCTGGTGGCCGCCTCCGCGCTGCCGTACCGGCCCGGGGTCTCGGCCGTCCCGCGCGCCCTGACCACCGGCGAGCTCGCCGCCGTCCGCTCCGACTTCGCGGCCGCCGCGGTCCGGGCCGCGGGAAGCGGCTTCGACCTGCTGGAACTGCACTGCGCCCACGGCTACCTGCTCTCCGGATTCCTCTCCCCGCTCACCAACCACCGCACCGACGCCTACGGCGGCCGGCTGGAGAACCGGCTCCGCTTCCCGCTGGAGGTCTTCGACGCGGTCCGCGCCGTCTGGCCCGCGGACCGGCCGATGACGGTCCGGCTCTCGGCCACCGACTGGGCGCCCGGCGGAACCTCGCCGGAAGAGGCCGTGGCCATCGCCGAGGCCTTCGCCGCCCACGGGGCCGACGCCATCGACGTCTCCACGGGCCAGGTGGTGGCGGAGGAGACCCCGGAGTACGGGCGCTCGTACCAGACCCCGTACGCCGACCGGATCCGCAACGCCCTGGGCGTCCCGGTCATCGCCGTCGGTGCGATCTCCTCCTGGGACGACGTCAACTCCCTGCTCCTGGCCGGGCGCGCCGACCTCTGCGCGCTGGGCCGCCCCCACCTCTACGACCCCCACTGGACCCTGCACGCGGCCGCCGAACAGTCCTACACCGGCCCGGCCGCGCCCTGGCCCTCCCCCTACCTGGCGGGCAGCCGCCCACCGCCGACCGGGCGCGGCTGAGGGGGGCTCAGGCAAGGGGTCTCAGGCGAGGACGAGCTCGGCGCGGTCCTCGACCGGGGTGTAGCCCAGGCGCAGGTAGAGGGCGTTGCTGGTCGGGTTGGCGAGGTCTGTGAAGAGCAGCACCTCCTCGGCCCCGGCCGCGTACGCCGCTTCGCTCACCGCGTGCGTGATCGCGGCGCCGTAGCCGCGGCCGCGGTGGGCGGGCGGGGTGTAGACCGGGCCCACGCGGGAGGCGCGGGACTGCGGGCGGTGGAAGCCGGCCATCGAGACGGGCCCGCCGCCGTCCTCCCAGAGCAGCGTGCCCCCGTAGGAGATCCGGTCGAGCAGGAGCCCGTCGGGGACGGCGGCGGGGATTCCGGCCTCCCGGTGGAAGGCGGCGAACCACTCCCGCAGCAGCGGCAGATCGGCCCCGGTGGCCCGGCGGCTGCGGCCCTGCGGGACGGGGTCCGGGGCCAGGAGTCCTGCGAGCCGGTAGAGCCGCAGCTCCTCGGTGACCTCCGTCGGCCGGCCCCAGGCCGCCGCGAGGACCTCCGCGTCGCCGCGGCGGGCGTTGAGGGCGCCGATCCCCGTGAGCCGCGGCTCCCGGGCGAGCGCGGCCCCCAGCGCCCGGACGGCTTCCGGCGGCAGCGCACCGATCAGCAGCGGGTACGGCGGGGTACGGATCGCGGCCCCCTCGACCCGGCCGTCGGGCCCGGTCCACCAGCCGAAGAGGGGTTCGCCGGAGCCGAACGCGCCGGGCCCGAGCCGCTCCAGCGAGGCCATGACGGTGAGCAACTGCGTGTTGACCACGGGCTGCGCGGCCACGGCGGGACGCGCGGCGGTCAGATAGGCCGCCAGATCAGAGCTGAAGGTCCATGTCATGCCCCATCGTGGCGTGCCCCGGGACGGACCCGCAGCCGGTTTTCCGGCGCTCCGGGGGATGCCGGGGCGGACACCCCCTACGGCTCCACGAACCCCGCGCCGATGTCCCGCAGCCGGGCGTGGAGTTCGGTGAAGACCGCCGCCGCGCGGTCGCCCGGCCAGTCCGCCGGGAGGAGGTCGCGGGGCAGGCCCGGGTCGGCGTACGGGAGGCGGCGCCAGGTGTCCAGGGCGAGGAGGTAGCCGCGGTAGGCGGCCTCCGCGGTCGGGGGCGGGCCCTGCTGGAGGGCGCGCAGGGCCGGCTCGTGCAGGTCCAGGAACTCCTCGTGCTGCTTGGCCAGCGCCGCCAGATCCCACCAGCGGGCGACGGCCTCCGAGGTCGGGGCGAAGCCGAGGTGGGCGCCGCGGAACAGCTCCACGTACGGCGTCAGGTGCAGCCGGTCCAGGGTGCGCCGGGTCTCCCCGTGCAGATGGGCCGGGGCGATCCAGACGCCCGGTGCCACCGCGCCGAAGCCGAGCCGGGCCAGCCGGGAGCGCAGCAGGTGGCGCTTGGCGCGCTCCTGCTCCGGGACGGAGAACACGGCCAGCAGCCACTCCTGGGACCGGCGCGGGGCCCCGTAGATCCGCCCGTCACCGTCCTCCAGGAGCTGGCGTGCCTCCTCGGAGAGCTCGTAGCCCGCGGCGCCGTCCCCGGCCCGCGCGGGCAGCAGGAAGCCGCGCCGCTTCAGCCGGGACACCGACGAGCGGACGGACGGGGCGTCCACTCCGGCCGCGCCCAGCAGGCGGACCAGCGCGGATACCGGGACCGGGCCCGGGAAGGCCCGCCCGTAGGCGCCGTAGAACGTGACGATCAGAGATCGCGGGGTGTGCTGCTCGACCACGAGATCACTGTAGATCGAGATCGCGGTCGCGCAGCCGGAACCTCTGCAGCTTGCCCGTCGCCGTGCGGGGCAGCGCGGGCATGAAGACGAAGGCGCGCGGGCACTTGTGCGGGGCGAGCTCGGCCCGCATGAAGGTGCGCAGGGCGTCCTCGGTGAGGACCACGCCCTCCCGCAGGACCGTGTACGCCACCACGACCTGCCCGCGCCGCTCGTCGGGACGGCCGACCACCGCCACCTCCAGCACGTCGGGGTGGCGCAGCAGGGCCTCCTCGACCTCCGGGCCCGCGATGTTGTACCCCGCCGAGACGATCATGTCGTCGGCCCGGGCGACGTAGCGGAAGTAGCCCTCCGCGTCGCGGATATAGGTGTCGCCCGTGACGTTCCAGCCGTCGCGCACGTACTCGCCCTGCCGCGGGTCCGCGAGATAGCGGCAGCCCACCGGCCCCCGGACGGCCAGCAGCCCCGGTTCCTCGTCCGCGACCGGCCGCCCCGCCTCGTCCACCACCCGGGCCTGCCAGCCGGGCACCACGCGGCCGGTCGTACCGGGCCGGATGTCCTCGTCGGCCGCCGAGATGAAGATGTGCAGCAGCTCGGTGGCCCCGATCCCGTTGATGATCCGCAGACCCGTGCGCTCGTACCAGGCCTGCCAGGTGGCGGCCGGCAGGTTCTCGCCCGCCGAGACGCAGCGGCGCAGCGCGGAGAGGTCGTAGGCGCCCGTGTCGTACGGGCCCAGCGTGTCCAGCATCGACCGGTACGCGGTGGGCGCGGTGAACAGCACCGACACCCGGTGCTCGGCCAGCGCGGGCAGCAGCCTGCGCGGGGCGGCGTCCGCCATCAGCAGCGCCGAGGCGCCGGCCCGCAGCGGGAAGACGACCAGCCCGCCGAGGCCGAAGGTGAAACCGAGCGGCGGGCTGCCCGCGAAGACGTCGTCGGGGCGGGGGCGCAGCACCTCCCGGGAGAAGGTGTCGGCCACCGCGAGGAGGTCGCGGTGGAAGTGCATGCAGCCCTTGGGGCGCCCGGTGGTCCCCGAGGTGAAGGCGATCAGCGCCACGTCGTCGGCGGAGGTCTCCACCGCCGGGAAGGGCTCCGGATGGCCCTGCGCGAGGTGCAGCAGGTCGTCGGGGGCATCCCCGCCGTACGCGGTGATGCGCAGGCCCGGTACCTGGGCCCTGACCAGGTCGTCGACCACCTCCGCATGGCACAGGGCGTGGCTCACCCGGGCCATCGCGCACACCGTGGCCAGCTCCTGCGCCCGCTGCTGGGCCAGGACGGTGACGGCCACCGCACCGGCCTTCATCACCGCCAGCCAGCAGGCGGCGAGCCAGGGGCCGGTGGGACCGCGCAGCAGCACCCGGTTGCCGGGGACCACGCCGAGGTCGGCGCGCAGGACGTGCGCGAGCCGGTCGACGCGGGCGCTCAGCTCCCCGTACGTCCACACCGTGCCGTCCGCGCCGCGGAAGGCGGGGCGGTCCGGGCCGAGCCGGGCGATGGTGGCGTCGAGCAGCTCCACCCCGCAGTTGAGCCGGTCGGGATAGGCCAGCCCGGGGAGTTCGAAGAGGAGCCGCGGCCAGGCGTGCGCGGGTGGCAGATGGTCGCGGGCGAAGGTGTCACGGTGAGCGGAAGGCTTGAGCTCCAAGGCGGGTTCGCCCCCTTGTGACGGTGCGGGCCCCGGATGGGGACCCGGCCCCCAGTGAATGGAACCGATGGACCTTGAGTTGCCGAGAAGGTGGGGCTGTGGGGCTGCCGTACGGTCGCAGCACGAGCGTATCGTGATGGTGACGGCAGTCAATGGGACGCGATAGGGGCTGGGGCATTCGGATGACGGGAATCTCGGGATTCGCCGGATCGGCCGGGTCCACAGGGGCGGAAGTGGCGGAAGGGGCGGGAGGGGCGGCCGGGTTGAGGTCCACCGGGTCCACCGGATCGGCCGGCTTCGCGCTCGGGGCGGACCAGGAGGAGTGGTGCGCGCGGCTGCGCGACCTGGCGGCCGGGTCGCTCCGGCCGCTGGCCGAGAAGGGGGAGCCGGGCCGGGTCAACCGGCCGCTGCTGGCCGCGCTGGGCGAGGCGGGACTGCTGGAGCGGCTCTTCACCTCCGGCGCCCTGGAACTGTGCCTGCTGCGCGAATCCCTCGCCTACGGCTGCACGGAGGCCGAGACGGCGCTCGCCCTCCAGGGGCTGGGCGCCCACCCGGTGCTGCGCTCGGGCACCGCGGCGCAGCGGGAGCGCTGGCTGCCGGGGGTGCGGGCCGGCCGGACGGTGGCGGCCTTCGCGCTGAGCGAGCCCGGGGCCGGCTCGGACGCGGCGGCGCTGGAGCTCGAAGCCGTACGGGAGGTACGGGACGGGGCGGCGGGCTGGCGGCTGCACGGGCTCAAGCGCTGGATCTCCAACGCACCCGAGGCTGATTTCTACACGGTCTTCGCCCGGACCGGCGAGGGCCCCGGGGCCAAGGGGATCAGCGCCTTCCTGGTCCCGGCCGACCGGCCGGGGCTCTCGGGCGAAGCCCTCGACATGCTCTCCCCGCACCCGATCGGCGCGCTGTCCTTCGAGGGGGTCCCGGTCGGCCCGGACGACCTGCTGGGGGAGCCCGGCCGCGGCTTCAGGGTGGCCATGGACACCCTGAACCTCTTCCGCCCCAGCGTGGGCGCCTTCGCCGTCGGGATGGCGAAGGCCGCCCTGGACGCGACGGTGGCGCACACGGCGGCCCGTACCGCCTTCGGGGGCGTCCTGGGGGACCTGCAGGCCGTGGCGCACCGGGTGGCCGAGATGGCCACCCGCACCGAGGCTGCGAGGCTCCTGGTCTACGCGGCCGCGGGCGCCTACGACAGCGGCTCGCCCGAGGTGCCCAGGCGGGCGGCGATGGCGAAGCTGCTGGCCACGGAGACTGCCCAGTACGTGGTCGACCACGCGGTGCAGCTGCACGGAGCCGTGGCCCTCCAGCGCGGGCACCTGCTGGAACACCTCTACCGGGAGGTACGGGCGCCGCGGATCTACGAGGGGGCGAGCGAGGTGCAGCGCACGATCATCGCGAAGGAGCTCTACCGGGACCATTCCCGGGACCGCTCCGGGGACCGCTCCCGGGCGGCGAAGGAGGCGGGGGCATGAGTCCGGAGCGGATCAACCCGCGGGAGCTGTCCCCGGCGACGGGGTTCTCGCACGCGGTGGTGGCCACCGGGAGCCGACTGGTGTTCCTGGCCGGACAGACGGCGCTGGACGGCGCGGGCAAGGTGGTGGGGGAGAGCCTGCCGGAGCAGTTCGAGCGGGCGCTGACGAACCTGCTCGCGGCGCTCGCGGCGGCGGGCGGCGCGCCGGCCGATCTGGCGCGGGTCACCGTCTACGCGGTCGACGTGGCCGACTACCGGGCCTCGGCGGCCGAACTCGGGCGGATCTGGCGCCGGTTGGCGGGGCGCGAGTACCCGGCGATGGCGGTCGTGGGCGTGGTCAGGCTGTGGGACGAGGCCGCGCTGGTCGAGATGGACGGGCTCGCGGTCCTGCCCTAGGCCGTCTCTTTCGGATCTTGCCGGGTCCGACAAGATCCGAAAGAGACGACCTAGGCCGTTTGTGCTGGTGGGAGCGGGTGCCTTTGACAGTGGGCGGGGGAGGGTGGAGGGTGGAAATGCCTTGTTTCGGGGCAATTCGCCCCTTCGATAGCGGAGGTGCATGAACATGCGCCGTGGGTTCATTGCGGCAGCCGTGGCAGGAGCGGCCGGGATCACACTCGGTCTGATGCCCCTGGGAAGCGCCTTTGCCGCTACCTCTACTTCCACCTCGGCTCTGCCGCAGACGTATCGGTGTTCCGACTGGCGCGGTGACGGCTGGTGGCGCGACTGCTGCGACCCCTCACGTGGAAGCGACCGGCCCAGCTGGTGCTGGGACAACAGCAACTGGAACAACGACAGCTGGAACAGCAACTGGGACAACAGCAATTGGAGCAACGACCACTGGAACGACGGCCGCCATGACGGCGACTGGAACAACCATGACCACGACGGCGGCTGGAACAACGACAGTTGGAACAACGACGGCGGCTGGAACGGAGACCACGGGCACGACGGCGGCTGGAACCGCTGACCGGGCCGCAGCGCGCGACCCGTCGGTGGTCCGGGGGTGATCTCGCGGAACGGCTGCGTCCTGGTGCGGATGCCGGGCAGAATCCCGTGTGCTGTGCACGCAGCGAACGTCCGTGCGACCGTCACCTCGGGGAGCAGTCGGTGTCGTCCCAAGAGATCCAAGAGATCCCCTTAACGATCACTCCGCAGCAAGCTGCCCACGGCGTGATCGTTCCAGTGACCCTGTCGACCGGCCCGGCCCGGCTCAGGATCCCGCCCTGCAAGGACGGGGATCTCGTCCGGGTCCGCGTCGGCGGTTCCGAGGTGCTGGCCCGGATCAGTGTGGGCCCGGCCGCAGGTGCGGCCGCCCCGGGACCGGTGCCGTCGCCCCCACCGCCCCCGCCACCGCCCCCATCGCCGTCCCCGTCCGCGTCCGCTCCCCGGCACCCGGCCTCGCCCTGGATCTCGCCTCCGGGGCCGGCGCTTTCCGACGCCCGGCCCCAGGGGCAGGCCCAGCCCCCGGTGCCGGGGCAGCCTGCCGCCGCCGGAAGCGCCTCGGGTGCGCGTGGATGCCTGGTGGCGCTCGGAGTCCTCGCCGCCCTCGTCGTGGGCGCGGCCGTGCTGAGCGGCCTGAACCACGAGGACGGTCCCGAGGCGGCGCCGGAGCCCGCGCCCTCCCTCAGCGTCTGGTCGCCCGACCCGGTCACGACCCCGAACCCGACCCCGACCGCGGTACGGACGACCCCGGCCGGCGGCGCCGTGCCCGCCCCCGCACCCGTGCCCTCCGAGGCGGCCCCGACCCCGTTCGACCGGGGCACCTGCCTCAACGGGTCGCTGCCGGACTCGACGACCGCGCAGAAGGTCACGGATGTGGAAGAGGTCTCCTGCTCGGCCTCCGACGCGCACTACCGGGTGATCGAGAGCATCCCGCTGACCTCGGACCTGAACCGCTGCAACGACAACCCGAAGACCGAGTACGCCTTCTCCTACCGCTACACCGTCAACGGAGCCACCCTCAACCAGTACGTGTACTGCCTGGTCGGCATCGGCTCCTACGCCCGCGGCTGAAGGAGCCGGCCCACTGAAGGAGCCGGCCCGCTCAAGGAGCCGGCCCGCTCAAGGGGCTAGCCCTCCAGCAGGTTCCCCATCCACTCCTCGATCCCCGCCACCGTGCGGGGCAGGGCGCCCGACATCAGGCGGGCGCCCTCGGCCGTGATCACCAGGTCGTCCTCGATGCGGACGCCGATGCCGCGCAGCTCCGGCGGGAGGGTCTCGTCGTCGGGCTGGAGGTAGAGCCCCGGCTCGACGGTGAGGACCTGGCCCTCCTCCAGGACCCCGTCCAGGTAGGTGTCGGCCCGCGCCTTCGCGCAGTCGTGCACGTCCAGCCCCAGCATGTGCCCGCTGCTGCACAGGGTGTACCGACGGTGCAGATCGCCCTCGGCGTGCTTGAGCACGCCCCACTCCGCGAGCCCCTCGGCGATCACCCGCATTCCGGCCCGGTGGAAGTCGCGGAAGCTCGCGCCCGGCCGCAGCGCCGCCATGCCCGCGTCCTGGGCGGCCAGGACCAGCTCGTACACCTGTCGCTGGACGGGGGAGAACCGTCCCGACAGGGGGAGGGTGCGGGTGATGTCCGCCGTGTAGAGGGTGTCGGTCTCCACGCCCGCGTCCAGCAGCAGGAGTTCGTTCCCGTTCAGCCGGCCGTCGTTGCGGATCCAGTGCAGGACGCACGCGTGCGCGCCCGACGCGGCGATCGTCTCGTAGCCGGTGCCGTTGCCCTCGGCGCGGGCGCGGCGGTTGAAGACCCCCTCGATCCAGCGCTCCCCGCGCGGGTGGGCCAGCGCGCGCGGGAGGTCCCGTACGACGTCCTCGAAACCGGCGGTGGTGTGGTCGACGGCCAGCTGGAGCTGGGCCACCTCCCACTCGTCCTTGACCAGGCGCAGTTCGGAGAGCGCGGCGGCGAGTGCGGAGTCGGTGGCCGCGTTGCGGCCCGCCGGGCTGCCGAGGGTGTCCAGGTGGGCGCAGCGGATCCCGGAGAGCCGCTCGGCCTCGGCGAGGTCGGGGCGGCGGCCGACCCAGAACTCGCCGTAGCGGCGGTCGCGGTAGAACTCCTCGTTGCCGTCCACGCGCGGGGAGCGGGGGCGCAGGTAGAGGACGGCCTCGTGCGCGTGCGGGCCGGCGGGCTCCAGGACCAGGACGTGGCCGGCCTGGTCCTCGCCGGTGAGCCCGGTCAGCCAGGCGTACGCGCTGTGCGGGCGGAAGCGGTGGTCGCAGTCGTTGGTGCGGACCTTCAGTTCACCGGCCGGGATGATCAGCCGCTCGCCGGGGAACCGGGCGGAGAGCCGGTCGCGGCGGGCCGGGGTGACGGCGTGGCCGGGGGTCCGGTCGGCGGCGGGAAGCGGTGAGGCCGCCCAGTCCGAGGCCATGAACCGGGACAACTCCGGTGATACCGGCAGGTCGTGGCTGCCGATGTTGAGCCCGGCGGTGGGGCGGGAGGGGGTGTCGGTCACGGGGGCTCCCTCAAGAAGATGCGAACTGGTGGGCGCACAGGTCTTGTCAGTGCAATTTCACATTACTATGTTACAGCTCACACCGCGGCACGTTAATCCCCGTCAAACGCCGCGTGACGCCGGGCAGTTCAGGCACCGCAGTTCGCATATCGGCAGTTCGCGCACCATTTCCCCCACCTCCCCTCAGGAGTTCTCGGTGTCCCAGCACAGAGTCGTGCGTACGTCCCTCCTCTCCGCCGCCGTCGCGGTCACCCTCCTCGCCACCGCGGGCCAGGCCGTGACCCAGGCCGCCGAGACCGGCACCCCCGCCCGGGTGGCCGGCACATCGACGCCCGGCACCTTCACCGCGGGCGCCCCCGGGGCGAACCCGTTCGACGAGGTCGACCACCTCGCCCAGCAGCAGGAGAACGTTCCGGCCCCCGCCCCGGCCCCCGGCGGCCAGGCCGTCGCCGACGGCCGGGTCCCCGGCGCCGCCACCAAGGCCACCGCCGCCACCGCGCCCGCCGCCAAGAGCGGCAAGCTCGCCGCCGCCGCCCAGAGCGACGCCTCGGGCGTCCCCTGCACCCTCGACGGGATCACGAACCTCACCCCCGAGCAGTTCGCCGACTTCCTCGCCGACCAGGCCGTCACCGCCGACGTCTGCCTGCGCGGCCTCATCTGGACCTGGGACGCGCGCCTGGCCCCCGTCATGTCCGACGCCCACGTCCAGGCCGTCTCCCGGCGGATATCCGCCCTGTCCGCCGCGCACGACGGACGTAACTCCTCGCACCTGGAGGAGATGTTCAACTACCTGCACGCCGTGGCCTACCACGACTACTCGCGCACCGAGATCGACATCACCGACGCCCCCACTGTCGACGCCATGCGCCGCGCCGTCGCCGACTTCGGCGCCGCCGCCCACACCTTCGACACCACCGCCTCCAACGCCCGGACCCTGCGCGAGGCCCTCTACGCGGCCAGCGCCCCGGGCCTGCGCCAGTACCAGCTCGGCCTGATCAAGCAGGTCCTGGCCACCATGGACGCCTCGCACACCGCGACGAACCTGGACGCCAACTGGGCCGGCGCGGCGCTGGCAGCCCTCTCCGTCAACTACCTCGGCGTGTACCCCGGCAACAACGACGCCGCGTTCCAGGCCGCGGTGGCCGCCGACGCCCCGTACCGCGCGACCTTCAAGAACTTCGCCGCCTACACCCACCTCAAGGGCACCGGCAACGCCTGGGTGGCGCGCGACGCGCTGGGCGAGTACGGCCGCTTCGGCCAGATCGACAGCCTCAGGAGCGGGGTCGTCGCCGACCTCGGCGCGCTGCTCGGCCCGGTCAAGTCCGCCTTCGGCGACGGCAGCGAGCAGTGGGCGAAGATCGTCTCCTGGCTCAACTTCTACCAGGAGTGCAAGCAGTACGGGGTGTGCAAGGAGGACATAGAGAAGCAGCTCTTCCCGAACACCTACACCTACGACAATGGCGGCATCAAGGTCCGCACCGCCCTCGACCGGGCCACCGTCGACCAGCTCTACTACGCGAGCAAGCAGGTCAAGACGCAGTTCCACCGGGTCCTGGGCACCGACCAGCCGATCGCGGGCGACCCCAACACCACGCTGAACATCGTGCTGTACGCCTCCCGCGCGGACTACGTGAACTACCACCCGATCCTGACGGGCTACGGCACCAACAACGGCGGCATCTACATCGAGAACGGCGCGACCTTCTACACCTACCAGCGCCGCGTCCCGCAGGACTCCTCCCTCACCCTCGAGGAGCTCTTCCGCCACGAGTACACGCACTACCTCAACGGCCGCTTCGCCGTGCCCGGCTTCTTCGGCCAGGGCGCCTGGTACCAGGGCGACCGGACCACCGCCATGGACGAGGGCACCGCCGAGTTCTTCGACGGAGCGACCCGCGACAACGGCATCGCCGTACGCAAGTCCCTGGTCAGGGGCATCATCAGCGACACGGCCGGCGGCGGCCCGCGCATGACGGTGGACCAGCTGCTGCACGCCACCTACGCCAACGACGGCTTCCGTTTCTACAACTACGCGGGCACCTTCTTCGAGTTCCTGTGGACCGAACACCCCACGCTCCTGCGCGAGATGTACGGCCGCCTGCGCGCCGACGACCCGGCGGGCTTCGACGCCTGGCGCAGCCGGATGGGCGCGGACGCGTCCCTGCAGCGCGACTACAACCGCTTCCTGGACACCCAGATCGCCAAGGTGGACCAGCTGTACGTGCCGAACACCTCCTTCACCCCGAACGCGCAGCTGCGCGACGCGGCGCTGGCGGGCGTGAAGTCCTCCTTCTACTCGGCCACTTACAGCAACCCGGACTGCGTGGAGAACGGGGACGCGGGCAAGCGGCGGTTCACCTGTACCGGCAAGATCACCGCGAACCTGTCGAACTGGGGCAGTGACGACCAGAACTTCAAGGACATGTCCGAGACGGTCGACTACTTCATCCTCGACCGGGCGGGCGCGGCCTCGAACAACCTGGCCGACATGAACTGTTCCTTCGGCCCGCTGGAGGTCTGGCCCAACCACGTGGCGGGTACCTCGAGTTACAGCTGCGAGGGCCCGCTGCGCAGCTGACCCAGACGCAGGCCGGTCCCGCCGCCCGGCGGGGGCGGGACCGGCCTGTTCCCCTCCTAAAGAATGTGACATATTACTGTCGTGCCCAAGAGACACTCCCCCTCCCCGAGCCACGAGCCGAGCCGCCAGCCGAGCAGCCGGCCCAGCCGCCCGCTCGACGTAGTGATCATCGGCGCGGGCGTCGTCGGGGCCGCGTGCGCGTACTACGCGGCCCGTGCCGGACTCTGCGTGGCCGTCGTCGACCGGGGCCCGGTCGCGGGCGGCACCACCGGCGCCGGCGAGGGCAACCTGCTCGTCTCCGACAAGGAGGCCGGCCCCGAGCTGGACCTCGCACTGCTGTCGGCGGGCCTGTGGCGAGAGCTCGCGCTCGAACTCCCGCAGGAGATCGAGTACGAGTCCAAGGGCGGCCTGGTCGTCGCGGCCGACGAGGCCACGGTGAAGGCGCTACGGGGCTTCGCCGACGGCCAGCGCGCCGCCGGGGTCGACGCGGTAGAGGTCGGCCCGGGCGACCTACGGGATCTGGAGCCGCACCTGGCACCGGACCTGGCAGGCGGTTTCCTCTACCCACAGGACGCCCAGGTCCAGCCCGCCCAGGCAGCGGCCCGGCTGCTCGCGGCGTCCGGGGCCGAGGTGTACCTGGGGGAGGAAGTGACGGCCCTGCTCCGCTCCCCGGGGCCCGCCGGCTCCGGCGGACTGCGCGGGGTCCGCACGAGCCGCCGCGAACTCCTCGCCCCGGCGGTGGTCAACGCGGCCGGCACCTGGGGCGGCGCGGTGGCCGCGCTGGCCGGGATCCCGCTGCCGGTCCTGCCCCGGAAGGGGTTCGTCCTCGTCACGGAGCCGCTGCCGAGGGTGGTGCGGCACAAGGTCTACGCCGCTGACTACATCGCGGACGTGGCCAGCGGCTCGGCCTCGCTCCAGTCCTCGGCGGTGGTCGAGGGCACCCCGGCCGGTCCCGTCCTCATCGGGGCCACACGGGAACGGGTGGGCTTCGACCGCTCCCTGTCCACGCAGGCGCTGCGGCGACTGGCGTCCCAGGCGGCGGCGCTCTTCCCCGTCCTGGCGGACGTCCGGGTGCTGCGGGTCTACCACGGCTTCCGGCCGTACCTGCCGGACCACCTCCCGGCGATCGGAGCGGACCCACGGGTGCCGGGCCTGTTCCACGCGTGCGGCCACGAGGGCGCCGGAATCGGCCTGGCCCCGGCGACGGGCGCCCTGATCGCAGCGGCCCTGACGGACTCGCCCCCGCCCCTGGACCCGACCCCGTTCGACCCGACCCGCTTCGGGGAGCCCCCGGAATGACGGGCCGCTTCCCAGCCCCGCCGGCGTTTGAGGCGCGGGGTCTGGGGCGGAGCCCCAGGGGTCCGGGCAGAGCCCGGGGAACGGTGGAAGGGTGGGGAGGGGCAGGCTCCGCGCAGCGGCACCCACGCGCAGCCCGGCCCACCACACCCGAACCCACACACAGCTCACTGAAACCGGCAGAGGAGACCAGACGACGATGAACGAAGCGACAAGGCCCCGGCGACGGTCGCCCCGCGACCTGGTCGGCGGCGCCCCCACCGACACCTGGACCCTCCGCTTCGACGGCCGCGAACTGCCCGCGCAAGCCGGGCAGAGCATCGCCGCCGTCCTCTGGTCCGCCGGCATCCTCGCCTGGCGGACCACCCGTGAGAACGCAGCCCCCCGCGGCGCGTTCTGCGGGATCGGCAGTTGCTACGACTGCCTGGTCACCGTCAACGACCGCCCGAACCAGCGCGCGTGCCTCGTCCCCGCCCGCCCCGGCGACCGCGTCACCACCCAGGAGGGCACCGGCCATGCCGACCTCGCCATCTGACGGCCCCGCCGCCTCGGCCACCCCGGCCGACCGGGCGGCCCCCGCCGCCGCGGCCGCCCCCGCCGACCTCGCCGTAGTCGGCGCCGGCCCCGCCGGCCTCGCCGCCGCGGTGACGGCCGCGGGCCTCGGCCTGCGCGTGGTCCTCCTCGACTCGGGGGAACGCCCCGGCGGGCAGTTCTACCGCCACCCGGCGCCCGGACTCGGAGCGGCCCGCCCCGAAGCCCTGCACCACGGGTGGGCCGCCTTCGCCTCGCGCGAAGCCGCCCTGCGGGAACACGAGGAGGCCGGGAGAATCACGTACCTCCCGCTCCACCACGTCTGGACCGTGGTCCCGGGCCGGGGGCAGGACCCCGGGCAGAGCTGGACCCTGCACGCCGTAGTCGGCCAGGGCCTGGACGCCGACGCCGACCCCGAAGCCACCACTGCCGCGACCGTCCACGCCGGCGCGGTGCTGCTCGCCACCGGAGCCTACGAGCGCCAGTTGCCCTTCCCCGGCTGGACCCTGCCCGGGGTGGTCGGGGCCGGTGGGGCGCAGGCCATGCTCAAGAGCGGGCTGGTGCTTCCGGGCAAGCGGGTGGTCGTCGCCGGGAGCGGGCCCCTGCTGCTCGCCGTGGCCGGCTCGCTCGCCGCCGCCGGAGCCCGGGTGCCCGTCGTGGTGGAGGCCGCCTCCTACACCGGGTACGCCCGCCACGTCCCCGCCCTGCTCCGCAACCCCGCCAAGCTCGCCGAAGGAGCCACCTACGGCGGCGCCCTGCTCCGGCACGGGGTCCGGCTGCTCGCCCGGCACGCCGTCACCGAAGCCCACGGGACCGGGCGGGTCGAGGCCGTCACCGTGGCCCGGCTCGACCGCGACTGGCGCCCGGTCCCCGGAACCGCGCGCCGCATCCCCTGCGATGCCGTCGCCGTGGGCCACGGGCTGGTGCCCCAGCTGGAGTTGGCCACCGGCCTCGGCTGCGCCACCCTCCAGAGCCCCGACGGCACCGTCGCCCTGGAGCTGGACCCCGGCCAGCGGACCTCGGTCCCCGGGATCTGGTCCGCCGGGGAGACCGGCGGGATCGGCGGTGCCCAACTGGCCCTGGCCGAGGGGGAGATCGCCGCCCACGCGATCGCGGGCCGGCCCGTTCCGGCACGCCTCGTCCGTACCCGTACCCGGCTGCGGGCCTTCGCCGCCGCGATGGCCGGCGCGCACCGGCCGGGCCCCGGCTGGACCGGCTGGCTGCGCGAGGACACCGACGTGTGCCGCTGCGAGGAGGTCGCGGTCTCCCGGATCCGGGAGGCCGTCGAAGACCTGGGCGCACGGGACGCCCGTACGGTCAAACTGCTCACCCGGGCCGGCATGGGCTGGTGCCAGGGCCGGATGTGCGGTCCGGCCGTGGCCGCCCTGGCGGGGGAGGAGCCGTCGCCCGACCGCAGGCCGCTGTCCTGCCCGGTCCCACTGCGCGACCTCGCCGGACTTCCCGAGGAACCCGCCGCCGGGCTTGCCGAGGAACCCGCCGCTGGGCTTCCCGTCGAACTTTCCACCCCCGAACGCTGATCAGGCGCGCCGCAACTCTTGTGGCCGCCTCGCGCCCGCTAGTAAAATGTCACACATCACCCTAGGGAGCTCTCTCATGACCCACGCGCACACCCCCGCGCCCACCACCGCCACGGACACCCGCACCCGCCCCTGGCACGGCATCATGGTCGCCACCGCGCTACCCCTGCGGGAAGACCTGAGCGTGGACTACGACGCCTACGCCGAACACGTGGCCTGGCTGATCGCCAACGGCTGCGACGGCGTCGTCCCCAACGGTTCCCTCGGCGAGTACCAGACCCTCACCGACGAAGAGCGCGCACGCGTCGTCCGTACCGCCGTCGAGGCCGCCGGTGACGGCGCCCGCGTCATGCCCGGCGTCGCCGCCTACGGCAGCGCCGAGTCCCGCCGCTGGGCCGAACAGGCCGCCGAGGCCGGCGCCGGGTCCGTCCTGCTGCTGCCGCCCAACGCCTTCCGCGCCGACGAGGCCGCCGTCCGCGCGCACTACGCGGAGGTCGCTCGCGCCGGGCTGCCCGTGGTCGCGTACAACAACCCCATCGACACCAAGGTGGACCTGGTCCCGGCACTCCTCGCCCGGCTCCACGCGGACGGCTCCATCGTCGCCGTCAAGGAGTTCAGCGGAGACGTCCGCCGCGCCTACGAGATCGCCGAACTGGCCCCGGGTCTCGACCTGTTGATCGGCGCCGACGACGTCCTGCTCGAACTGGCCCTGGCCGGGGCCGTCGGCTGGATCGCCGGCTACCCCAACGCCCTCCCGCAGTCCTGCGCCACCCTCTACCGGGCCGCCGTCGCCGGGGACCTCGCCACCGCCCTCCCGCTCTACAAGTCCCTCCACTCGCTGCTGCGCTGGGACTCCAAGACCGAGTTCGTCCAGGCCATCAAGCTCTCCATGGACCTGGCCGGCCGGCCCGGCGGCGCCACCCGCCCGCCCCGCTTCCCGCTGACCGGCGAGATCGAGGCCGCCGTCCGCGCCGCCACCGAGAAGGCCCTCGCCGAGGGCCTCAACTAGCCACGCCGACCAGCCCGTCCGAGGCCTCGGCCACCACGTCGACCGGCCCCGTCCGAGGCCCCGACCCACACGCCGACAAGGCAGTCAGGGGGAGCGCACGATGCGCACGCGCCACATCTACCACGCGGTGGACTCGCACACCGAGGGGATGCCCACCCGGGTGATCACCGGGGGAGTCGGGGTGATCCCCGGCGCCACCATGGCCGCCAAACGGCTCCACTTCATCGAGCACCTGGACCACATCCGGACCCTGCTCATGTACGAACCGCGCGGCCACTCCGCGATGAGCGGCGCCATCCTGCAGCCCCCCACCCGCCCCGACGCCGACTACGGCGTGGTCTTCATCGAGGTGTCGGGCCTGCTCCCCATGTGCGGGCACGGCACCATCGGGGTCGCCACCGTCCTCGTCGAGACCGGCATGGTCCCGGTCGTCGAGCCGGTCACCACCGTCCGGCTCGACACCCCGGCCGGACTGGTGAGCGTCGACGTGCTCGTCGAGGACGGTGCGGCCACCGCCGTCACCCTCACCAACGTCCCCTCCTTCAGCGTCGGCCTCGACCTCAAGGCCGAGGTCCCCGGCTACGGCACGGTCACCTACGACCTCGCCTACGGCGGCAACTTCTACGCCTTCGTCGAACTCGACTCCCTCGGCCTCCCCTTCGACCGGGAGCGCAAGGAGGACCTGATCGCCGCGGGCCTCGCCGTCATGGACGCGATCAACGCCTCCGACGACCGGCCCACCCACCCCGAGAACCCGGCGATCGGCGGGGTCAAGCACGTCTACCTCGCCGCCCCGGGCTCCGACGCCCACCGCTCCCGGCACGCGATGGCCATCCACCCCGGCTGGTTCGACCGCTCGCCCTGCGGTACGGGAACCAGCGCGCGCATGGCGCAGCTGCACGCCCGGGGGCTGCTGCCCCTGGACACCGACTTCGTCAACGAGTCCTTCATCGGGACCGAGTTCACGGGCCGCCTCGTCGGCGAGACCACCGTGGCCGGGATCCCGGCCGTCGTGCCCACCGTCACCGGGCGGGCCTGGATCACCGGCACCGCCCAGTACTTCCTCGACCCGTCCGACCCCTTCCCCGGAGGGTTCCTGCTGTGACCGCCACCCCCGAGTCCGCCCCGGCCTCGGCCTCGGCCTCCGCGCCCACCGTCGTCCGCACCGCCGACTACCACACCGCCGGGGAGCCGTTCCGGATCGTCGACACCCTCGACACCTTCTCCGGGGGTCTGCCCCCCGCCCCCGGCGACACCGTCGCCGAGCGCTGCGCCACCGCCATCGGGCCGGGCGGCTCCGGCACCGCGCCGAGGCGGGGCGCCCTGGACGACGTACGGCGGCTGCTGGTGCAGGAGCCGCGCGGGCACGCCGGGATGTACGGGGGGTTCGTGGTGCCGCCCGACGACGACGGGGCCCACTTCGGGGTGCTGTTCTGGCACAAGGACGGCTACTCCACCGCCTGCGGCCACGGCACCATGGCGCTCGGCGCCTGGGCCGTGGACACCGGCCGGGTCCCCGCGCCCGCGGACGGGGACGTGCCCGTACGGATCGACGTGCCCTCGGGGCGGGTCGGCGCGACCGTGCACCGCGCCGGGGGCCGCACCACCGGGGTCACCTTCCGCAACGTCCCGGCCCGCACCAGCGCCCGCAAGGTGCCCGTCGCCACCACCCTGGGCCTGGCCGAGGTGGACATCGCGCACGCCGGGGCCTGCTACGCCTCCGTCGCGGCGCGGGACCTCGGCCTGGAGGTGACCCGGGCCTGTCTGCCCTCGCTGGCGCGGGCCGGAGTGGAGATCCGGGCCGCGCTCGCCACCCACCCGGGGACCTGGCACCCGGGCGGGCCGCTGCTCTCCGGGGTCTACGGGGTGATCTTCTACGAGGAACTGCCCGACACCCCCTTCGGCCCGCACCAGCGCAACGTCACGGTCTTCGCCGACGGGCAGATCGACCGGTCGCCCTGTGGCTCCGGCACCTCGGCCCGGCTCGCGCTGCTGGCCGAGGACGGGCGGCTGGGGGCGGGGGACGACCTGCTGCACGAGTCGGTGACCGGCACGGTGTTCACCGGCCGCGTCGCCTCGGCCACCCCGGCCGGGCTGGTCACGGAGGTCACCGGAGCCGCGTACCGCACCGGCGAGCACACCTTCACCGTGGACCCGTACGACGCCCTCGGCACCGGGTTCCTGCTGTGACGCGGAATGCTGGGATCCGGCAGTTCTCGGCGGCCGAGACGGCCGGGCTCCTGGGCCCGGCCGCCGCCGCGGACGCGCTGGCCGGCGTACTGCGGGCCGGGCTGGACCCGGAGGGCTGTCCGCCGCGCGGGGCCGTGGCGGTGCCGGGCGGCGGGGAGCTGCTGGTGATGCCTGCCGCGGCCGGGGCCTACGCGGGAGTGAAGATCGCGGGGGTCGCGCCGGGGAACCCGGCGCGCGGCCTGCCCCGGATCACCGGCACCTACCTTCTCCTGGACGGGCCCACCCTGCACCCGCTGGCCCTGTTCGACGGGGCGGCGCTGACCACCCTGCGCACCCCGGCGGTCTCGGCGCTCGCGCTGCGCCACCTGGTCCCGGACGGCCGGCCGCTGCGGCTGCTGCTCTTCGGCTCGGGGCCGCAGGCGTACGGGCACCTCGAAGCGGTGCTGGCGACGCGCCGGTTGGCGGAGGTGGTGGTCGTGGCGCGCACGGGATCTCCGAAAAGCGCCGAGGGTGCCGGGAAACTGGCCGCGCACGCCCGGGGACTGGGGGTCCCGGCCCGGGAGGGGGTGGCGGCCGAGGTGGCCGACGCCGACCTGGTGATCTGCTGCACCACGGCCCGCGAACCCCTTTTCGACGGACGGCTGATCGCACCGGGCGCCACCGTCGTGGCGGTCGGCTCGCACGAGCCCGAGGCCCGGGAGGTGGACACGGCCCTGGTCAGGCGGGCGGCCGTGTACGTGGAATCGCGTGCTGCGGCCCTGCGCGAGGCGGGGGACCTGCTGGTTCCGGAGGCGGAGGGGGCCATCGGACCCGGCCACATCACGGGCACCCTGGCCGAGTTGGTGGCGGGCCGGCTCGCGGTCGGCGCGGCGGCGAGTTGTCCACAGCTCTTCAAGAGTGTGGGCATGGCCTGGGAAGATCTCGCTGTGGCGGTCGCGCTGTTCGAGGCCGCAGGAGGCGGCGTCCAGTGAGAAGCGTGCGCAACGTGACATTGTACGCTGTTCCTCCGCACGCCAATGGTGTGAGCGGTCTCGGAGGAAATGCAATGGGTGACCTGAAGCAGCACAGTCTCATCAAGGCTCAGGAACGGCTCCGCGATCAGGTCGGCCACGCCCTCCGAGCGGCCCTGATAGCGGGCGAACTGCGCCCCGGCAGCGTCTACTCCGCCCCCGGCCTCGCGGCCGAGCTCGGCGTCTCCGCCACCCCGGTGCGCGAGGCCATGCTCGACCTGGCCCGCGAAGGCCTGGTCGAGCCGGTCCGCAACAAGGGATTCCGCATCACCGAGGTCAGCGAGCGCGACCTCGACCAGTACACCGAATTGCGCACGATGATCGAGGTCCCGACCATCGGCCGGATCACCAAGATCGCGACCCCGGCGCAGCTCGAGGCCCTGCGCCCGATCGCCGAGGAGATCGTGACGAGCGCCCGGGAGCACAACCTCATCGGGTACCTGGAGGCCGACCGCCGCTTCCACCTGTCCCTGCTGGCCCTCGCGGGCAACGACCGCCTGGTCGAAACGGTCGGCGACCTGCGCAAGCGCTCCCGCCTGTACGGGCTGACCGGCCTGGACGAGGCCGGCAAGCTGGTCTCTTCCGCCGAGGAGCACATCGAGCTGCTCGACCTGATGCTCACCGGCGACTCGGAGGCGGCCGAAGCCTGCATGACCCGCCACCTGGGCCACGTCCGCTCCCTCTGGGCCCAGGGCCGCGACGAACCGGTGGGCCGCACCCCGGGCGGCCTGGGCTCGGGCGCCCTGGGCTCGACGGGCTGACCCGGCGGAGGCTCCGCTACGGCGTGCCCGCGCCCGACGGCTCCGTCCCCCGGGCGGCGGCCAGGTCGAGCACCGCGCGCATCGCCTCCACCGGCAGCCGGGGCGAGGCGGCGGCGGCTGCCACCACGGACTCCGAGGCGTCGCCGAGCAGGCGCAGCAGGGTGTCCGGCGCTGTCCGGGGGTCCTTGGCGACGGTCTGCCGGACTGTATGGGCCGCATCTGCCGCCAGGCATTCCCGCAAGGCGGCCGGCAGGTCCGGGTCGCGCAGGGCGAGGACGCGCATGCGCGCGTCTGGGTCGGCGGCGAACCGTCGGAGAGTCTCGGGCGGGAACGCGAAGTAATCCGCGGGGCGCTCCGGGAACTTCGACCGTCCGTGGCGCCGCTCGATGTCCTCGGCGGTGGCGAGGTCCACATCGGGGGTTCGTGACAGAGCAATCATGCGGGTCGTCGGGTCCTCGTCCGCGAGCATCCGCCTCAGCAGTGCGGCCGGCAGCCGATCGCTGCGGGCCGCCGCGCGCCGCATGCCCCGGGACGGGGACGTGGCGTGGGGGACGGGATCGTCCTCGATCCAGGGATAGGGCTCCATGTCCAGGAAGATGAGGACGATTTCGCAGAAGAGGTCGTCCTCCTCCGCGTTCTCCCAGTCCTCGTCGGACCGACGGGCTCCTGCCGTCAGCCACGCGTGGATCTCCGTGCGGAGTTCCGGCGGGGTGTCGGCGCGGGCGAAGACCTTCCCCCGGACGTCGGGGCTCGGGTCGCGCGCGAGCAGGTCCCGCAGCTCCGTCGGTAGTGCTGGGTGGGCGGCGAGTTCCGCGCGTACTTCCTCGTTGGGGTCGGTTGCCAGGGCTGCCGCCATGTCGGGGTCCAGGTCGAGGAATCGTATGACGGTCTTGCGGGTAGCCCGGTCGGCCAGCAGGGCCGCATGCAGGTCGGGGGGTGGCCGGTGTCGACAGGCGGCGGTCCGAACCGCCGTATCGGTATCGGTGAGGAGCCTTCGCAGGACGTCCTCGGGCAGTTCCACCCCGCCCCGGGCGAGTGCCTCGCGTACCTGGGCGTCGGCGTCTGCGGCCAGCACGGCCAGGGACTCGGCCTTCAGGTCGGGGAGCCCCGCGAGGGCTGTCCGCTCCGCCTCGGGACCGGCGGCGGGCAGAGCCTGGCGTCCGTAGCCGGCGGCCTCCACCTTCGCCCGCGCCGCTCGCACCTTCGGGTCCGGGTCGGCGGCCAGCCGTGCGGCGAACTCCGGCGGCAGTGCCTCGGCGTGCGCGAGTGCTTCGTCTGCGCCGTGCACCAGGAACGCCTCGCACAGGGCCGGGCTCAGGGCAATCCCCTTGCGGCGGGCCAGTGGGAGCGGGGCCATCCGGTAGGGCAGCAGTCGCACCGCGAGTTCTTCCGGGAGGGCAGGGTTCCGGGCCAGCCCTTTCAGCACCTCAGCCAGGTGCACGAGCGCGGGCAGCGCAGGCAGCCGTGTCGGATCCATGGCGGGAGCATAGGCGGCCCCAACGCCCCTCCGTCCGCTCGGATTTGGACACGGCTGGATAACGGCCGCTCCGACCCCTTGTCAGTACAATTTCACATTACTATGTTACCGGTCACACTATAGAGCGCGGCCCTTCACTGGAGTGACCCATGACCAAGCGCACCCAACTCGCCCTCGCCACCGCCCTGGTGGCCGTACTCGCACTCGGTGCCTCGGGATGCTCCGACCCCAAGAAGGGCTCCGCCGGAGGCGGTGGTGCCTCCAATCCCGCCGCCGCCAACGACGGGAAGATCCTCGGCGGGACCCCCGTCAAGGGCGGCACGCTCACCGTCCTGTCCAACCAGGACTTCGCCCACCTCGACCCCGCCCGCAACTGGGTGATGCCGACGATGGACTTCGGCACCCGCCTCCTCTACCGCACCCTCGTCACCTTCAAGGCCGAGCCCGGAAAGGGCGGCAGCGAGCTCGTACCCGACCTCGCCACCGACCTCGGCACCCCCTCCAACGGCGGCCGGACCTGGACGTTCACCCTCAAGGAGGGCCTGAAGTACGAGGACGGCTCGGCCATCAGGGCCCAGGACATCAAGTACAACGTCGAGCGCTCCTTCGCCCCCGACCTCACCGGCGGCCCCGACTACGCGGCCCAGTACCTGGCCGGCACCGACGGCTACAAGGGCCCGCTCCAGGGCAAGCACCTCGACTCCGTGAAGACCCCCGACGACCGCACGATCGTCTTCGAACTGAAGCGTCCCGTAGCCGAGTTCTCCGCCACCGCCACCCTCCCCACCTTCGCGCCCGTCCCCGAAGCGCAGGAGAAGGGCACGCAGTACGACGCCCGGCCGTTCTCCTCCGGCCCGTACAAGATCGAGTCGTACGACCGGGACAAGAAGCTCGTCCTGGTCCGCAACGAGCACTGGGACGCCAAGACGGACACCGTCCGCAAGGCCTACCCGGACAAGTTCGTCGTGGTCATGGGCCTCAAGGGCGGCCAGATCGACGACCGGATCATCGCCTCCGAGGGCGCCGACGGCTCCAGCGTCCAGTGGTCCGACATGCGGCCCGAGAGCGCCCCCAAGGTGCTGCCGAAGCCGGAGATCAAGCAGCGGCTGCTGGCCGAGTCGCAGGGCTGTACCGAGATGCTCCAGATGAACAACTCCCGCGCCCCCTTCGACGACCCGAAGGTCCGCGAGGCGATGCAGTACGCCATCGACAAGGAGGCCGTGATCACCGCGGACGGCGGTCCGGCCCTCAACGAGGTCGCCACCGCCTACCTGCCCCCGGCCCTCTCCGGCGGCAAGCAGGCCGACACGCTGAAGATCGCGCCGTCCGGCGACCCGGCCAAGGCCAAGGAACTGCTCAAGGCCGCGGGCAAGGAGACCCTGAAGGTCTCCCTCGCCGTCTCCACCGGGGACAAGGGCCAGGCGGAGGCCGTCCAGCAGAGCCTGGGCCGCGCGGGCATCGAGGTGGTCATCGACACCGTCGACCCGGGCGCGTACTACGACGTCATCGGTGACACCACCACCGCGCCCGACCTCGTCCTGTCCGGCTGGTGCCCCGACTACCCCTCCGGCTCCACCTTCCTGCCCTTCGTCTTCGACGGCCGCACCATCAAGGCCAAGGGCAACTCCGGCAACTACTCACAGTTCCGCGACGACGCCACGATGAAGCGGATCGACGAGATCAACGCGATGGCCGACGCCAAGCAGGCCAACCAGGCCTGGATCGACCTCGACGCCGAGCTCATGAAGAAGTCCCCGGCCGTCCCCGTCCTGCTGGAGCGCAAGCCGCTGCTCGTCGGCACCAACATCGCGGGCGCCTTCGGCCACCCGGTGTGGGTCGGCCAGATCGACTACGCGACGGTCGGCCTCAAGGACCCCGCCAAGAGCCAGAACCAGGGCTGATCATGACCGCCGCCATCGCCGCCCCGTCCAAGGACGCGGCGGCGGTCGCGGAGGTACCTCCGGGCAGCAGCCCCTGGCAGCTCGCCCGGCGGGAACTCCGCCGCCGCCCCGCCGTCCGCGTCAGCCTCTGCGTCGTCCTCCTCTTCGTCCTGATGGCCGCCACCGCCCCCTGGCTGGGTGCGCTCGGCGGCTGGTCCCCGGAGGAGTTCGACAAGTCCGCCATCGACCCCTACCTGGGCGGCCAGCCGCTGGGCTCCTTCGGCGGGATCAGCCCCGAGCACTGGCTCGGCGTGGAACCCGTCACCGGCCGCGACCTGTTCGCCCGGGTGGTCTCCGGCGCCCAGGTCTCGCTCCTCATCGCCTTCGCCGCCACCGCCATCGTCGTCATCACGGGCACGGCCGCCGGAATCGCCGCCGGCTACTTCGGCGGCCGCACCGACGCCGTCCTGTCCCGCCTGATGGACCTGACGATGTCCTTCCCGTCCCTCATCTTCATGATCGCGATGCTGTCCGTGGCCAAGGACGTCAACCGCATCCTCCTCATGACCGCCGTCATCGGCCTCTTCGGCTGGCCCGGCGTCGCCCGCGTGGTGCGGGGCCAGGCCCTGTCCCTCAGACACCGCGAGTACGTGGACGCCGCCCGCGTCGGCGGCGCGAGCTCCTGGCGGATCCTGACCCGGGACATCCTCCCGGGGGTCTCCGGACCGGTCATCGCCTACACCACCCTGCTCATCCCCGGCATGATCAGCACCGAGGCCGCCCTGAGCTACCTCGGCGTGGGCGTCCGCCCGCCGACCCCCTCCTGGGGCCAGATGATCGCCGAGTCCGTGGCCTTCTACGAGACCGATCCCATGTACTTCGTCATCCCCAGCCTCTTCCTCTTCCTCGCCGTGCTCGCCTTCACCCTCCTCGGCGACGCCCTGCGCGACATCCTCGACCCGAGGGGCGCCCGGACGTGATCCTCTACTTCCTGCGCCGCGTGCTCGCCCTCGCCGGGGTGCTGCTCGCCATCGCCGCCGTCACCTTCCTCATCTTCTACGTGCTCCCCTCCGACCCGGCCGCGGCCGCCTGCGGAAAGACCTGCAGCGCCGAGCGGCTGGCCGACGTACGCGCGTACCTCGGCCTCGACCGGCCCCTGTGGAGCCAGTTCGGCGACTTCCTCACCGGGATCTTCACCGGCCGCACCCTCGGCACCGGCCAGTACGCCGTGCAGTGCGACTTCCCCTGCCTGGGCTACTCCTACGAGAACTCCCTGCCCGTCTGGGACCTGCTCATGGACCGCCTCCCGGTCTCCGCCTCCCTCGCCGTGGGCGCGGCCGCCCTCTGGCTCGTCCTCGGCCTCGGCGCCGGGGTCACCGCCGCGCTGCGCAAGGACACCGCCACCGACAAGGTCCTCATGGTCGGAGCGGTCGCCGCCGCCTCCCTGCCCGTCTACTTCACCTCGGTGATGCTGATCTACGGGGTCATCCGCATCGCCGGACTCCTGCCCTACCCCGCCTACCAGCCGTTCACCGAGAACCCGCTCGCCTGGGCGAGCAACCTGCTGCTGCCGTGGACCGCGCTCGCCCTGCTCTACGCCGCCATGTACGCCCGCCAGAGCCGCGGTTCGATGATCGAGGCGATGGCCGAGCCGTACATCCGTACCGCCCGCGCCAAGGGCATGCCCGAGCGCACCGTCGTCGTCAAACACGGACTGCGCTCCGGAATGACCCCGATCCTGACCATTTTCGGTATGGACCTCGGCGGCCTGCTCGCCGGAGCCGTCATCACCGAGTCCATCTTCGGACTCCCCGGCATCGGGCGGCTGTTCTACGGGGCGCTCGTCAGCTCGGACCAGCCCGTCGTGCTCGGGGTCACCCTCCTCGCCGCCTTCTTCATCGTCGTCGCGAACCTCGCCGTCGACCTCCTGTACGCCGTCATCGACCCGAGGGTGAGGTACTGATGCCCCCGCCGCCCCAGACGTCCCTGCCATCCCAAGCGTCCCGGCCGTCCCAGACGCCCAAGGCGCCCCTGCTCCAGGTGCGCGACCTGCGCGTCACCTTCACCACCCCGCGAGGCTCCGTACGCGCCGTCGACTCCCTCGGCTTCACCGTCGAGGCGGGCCGGACCCTGGGCATCGTCGGCGAATCCGGCTCCGGCAAGTCCGTCACCTCCCTCGCCGTGATGGGACTGCACCGGGGGGCCGAGATCGGCGGCTCCGTCGCCCTCGACGGGCAGGAGCTGACCACCAAGTCGGAGAAGGAGCTCTCCAAGCTGCGCGGCCGCAAGATGGCCATGATCTTCCAGGACCCGCTCTCCAGCCTGCACCCCTACTACACGGTCGGCGAGCAGATCGCCGAGCACTTCCGGGTCCACTTCAGGGCCGGCCGGGCCGCCGCGAAACGGCGCGCGGTCGACATGCTCGGCGAGGTCGGCATCCCGGAACCGGCCCGCCGGGCGGGGGAGTACCCGCACCAGTTCTCCGGCGGCATGCGCCAGCGCGCGATGATCGCCATGGCGCTGGCCTGCGAACCCGAACTGCTCATCGCCGACGAACCGACCACCGCCCTCGACGTCACCGTCCAGGCGCAGATCCTGGAGCTGATCGCCCGGCTCCAGCAGGAGCGCGGCCTCGGAGTCGTCATGATCACCCACGATCTGGGGGTGGTGGCCCGGGTGGCCCACGAGGTCCTGGTCATGTACGGCGGCCGCGCCGCCGAACAGGCCCCGGTGGACGAGCTGTTCGCCGACCCCGCCCATCCGTACACCAGGGGCCTGCTCGACTCGCTGCCCCGGCTGGACGACCAGGACGACGCGCCGCTGCGGGCCATCCCCGGCTCGCCGCCCTCCCTGCTCGCCCCGGCCCCGGGGTGCGCGTTCGCCCCCCGCTGCCCGAAGGCGGGCGAGGGCTGCGAAGACCAGCGGCCGGAGCTCGCCGCCTACGGGGACGGGCCGGCGCGCACGGTCGCCTGCCACTACGCCGGCACCGCAGCGGAGATGACCCGATGACCCCGACCTCAGACACGACCTCGGACACGACCACCGACACGAGGGCCGACGCGACGGCCCGCGCGGTCACCGACCGGCCGCTGCTCTCCGTACGCGACCTCACGATGTCCTTCCCCGGCAAGCGGACCGCGACCGGGCGCCGGGGGGCGCCCGTGCGCGCCGTGGACGGGGTCTCCTTCGACCTGGCGGCCGGTCAGACCCTGGGCCTGGTCGGCGAGTCGGGCTGCGGCAAGTCCACCACCGGACGCATGATCGTCCGACTCCTCGAACCGACCTCCGGCAGCGTGGAGTTCGAGGGCAAGGACATCAGCCGGCTCTCCCAGCCGGCCCTGCGCCCCCTGCGCCGCCACCTCCAGATGGTCTTCCAGGACCCGCACTCCTCGCTCAACCCCCGCCAGACGGTGGCCCGGATCATCTCCGACCCGCTGCTGGTCCAGGGCTGGTCGGCGTCCGACGCACGCCGCCGGGCCGCCGAACTGATGGACCTCGTCGGGCTGATCCCGGAGCACATCGACCGCTACCCGCACGAGTTCTCCGGCGGCCAGGCCCAGCGGATCGGCATCGCCCGCTCGCTCGCCACCAGCCCCCGGCTGATCATCGCCGACGAGCCGGTCTCCGCGCTCGACGTCTCGGTCCAGGCGCAGATCGTCAACCTGATGGAGCGGCTGCGCGCCGAACTGGGCCTGGCCTACGTGTTCATCGCGCACGACCTCTCGGTCGTCAAGCGGGTGAGCGACCGGGTCGCCGTCATGTACCTCGGCCGGATCGTGGAGATCGGCGACAAGAAGTCCCTCTACGACAACCCCCAGCACCCCTACACCCGGGCCCTGCTCTCCGCCGTCCCGCTTCCCGACCCGGCGGCGGAGCGCCGCCGCGAACGCATCGTCCTCCTGGGCGACCCCCCGAGCCCGGCCTCCCCACCCCCGGGCTGCACCTTCCACCCGAGATGCCCGAAGGCGCAGCCGGTGTGCCGGGTGGAACGTCCGCTGCTGCGGATCGCGGAATCACGAGAGGTGGCCTGCCACTTCCCGGGCGACTGAGCCGTAGCCGGGCGCGGCGCCGTCGCCGGGGGCCAGCCCCCGGACCCCCGCGCCTCAAACGCCGGCGGGGCTGAGATTTCCCGGCGGGGCTGGAAATGCCGCTGCGCGGCAAATCCAGCCCCTCCGGCGTTTGAGGAGCGGGGTCTGGGGCGGAGCCCCAGGGAACGGTGGAAGGGCGGGTAGGGGACGGGCCCCGCGCAGCGGCGCACCCGCAGCCGGGACCCGCCCCCCACCCGCGCCAGTCAGAGGCAGAGGCCCAGCTCCCGCCGGAAGAACGCCAGTTCCTGCACCATGATCTTCTCCCGCACCCCGCCCGGGGTCATGTGAGTGACCCCAGGCAGCGCGAGCAGCTGATGCGGACGCCCCGCATCCGTCAGCGCCCGCGACAACCGCAGCGTGTGCGAAGGATGCACATTGTCATCGGCCAGCCCCGTCACCAGCAGCAGCGGCCGCGAAAGCCCCTCCGCGTCCGCGATCAGCGAGTCCCGCTCGTACACCTCGGGATTCTCCGCCGGCAGGCCCAGGTACCGCTCCGTGTACGCGGTGTCGTAGTGCCGCATGTCCGTCGGCGCGGCCCCCGCGGCGGCCGCGTGGAAGACGTCCGGCCGCCGCAGCACCGCGAGCGCGGACAGGTACCCGCCGTACGACCACCCGCGGATCCCGACCCGGTCCAGGTCGAGGTCGGCGTGGCGCTCCCCGAGCGCGAGCAGGGCTGCGACCTGGTCGTCCAGGGTGACGTCCGAGAACCCCCGGTACATGGCGTGCGTGAACCGCGGGGAGACGTACGCCGTGCCCCGGTTGTCGATGGTCACCACGGCGAAGCCCTGGTCGGCCCACCACTGCCGGTGCTGCCAGCGCCGCGGCTCCGCGCAGACGTCCTGTGCGCCGGGGCCGCCGTAGCTGTCGAGGAGTACGGGCAGCCGGGTGCCGGGTACGTGCCCGCGCGGCAGCACGAGCGCGGTGGGGATCTCGTGCTCGGTGACCCGCTCCAGCACCGGAACCACCCGGTACGGCATCGCCTGCGAGAAGTCCTGCGGAGTGAACTCCCGCCCGTCCGCGCTCCGCAGGACCCGCCGGATGCCGTCCGCGGAGGCAGAGGTGAGCAGCAGCGCCCCGCCGGATCCCTGGACCGAGTGGACCCCGGGTCCGTCCGCGAGCGGGCTCAGCTCGCCGGAGTCCGGATCCAGGAAGAACACCTGCTGCTCGGAGGGGTCGCGCCGGGCGCCCTCGATCAGCAGCCGGTCCCCGTGGGCCCCGGCGACCCGGCGGACCTGGAACCCGTCGCCGGTCAGGAGCACCCCGTCCACCGCGAGCCCGCGGGCGGCGCCGTCGGGGGTGTCGGCGCTGGTCAGCATCCGCCCGTCGGCCAGGCGCGCCGGGGTGCCGGGGACCATGGGGTCCACCCACCGGGGGTCGGTGGTGCGCGACAGCTCCCGGGTCCGCCCGGTGGCCGGGTCGGCGGAGAGCAGCAGGACGTGCTGCTGGAGCCGGTCCTGGACGGTCAGCAGGATCTCCCCGGGCGACTCCCAGCCGGCGTCGGAGAGGTACGGGTAGGTCTGCGCGTCCCAGTCGAGGCGTACGGGGTCGCGGCCCGGTCCGAGGACCCACAGCTGGACGTCCGCGTTGGGGCCGCCCGCCTCGGGGTACGCGAAGTCCTCGGCCGCCAGCTCCGGGTGCGCCGGGTCGGCGAACCAGCGCCGCTGGAGGGCGGATTCGTCGACGCGGGCGGCGAGCAGGCTTTCCCCGTCCGGGGACCACCAGTGCCCCCGGGAGCGCCCGAGCTCCTCGGCGGCGGCGAACTCGGCGACGCCCCAGCGGGCTCCGTCCTCGGGGCTGATCCGGCCGCCGGGGGCGGTGTACAGGGCGTCGTCGGCGACGTAGGCGATGCGGGAGCCGTCGGCGTCGGGGCGGGGATCGAAGGCGGGCCCGGCGACGGGGACCTCCTTGGGCTGAGCGGGCTGGGCGGGCTGCCCGGGCTCCGCGCCGCGTTCCGCTCCGGCCGGGCACGTGACCTCGTACAGCCGCCCGTACAGCGGGAACACCGCGCGCAGGCCGTCGCCGGAGAGCGCGTACGAGCCGATCCCGGCCGCCACGAGCCGGGTCCGCTCGCGCAGGCGGCGCTCGGCGACGGGCAGGGGCGGGGCCGCGGCCGCGGAGTCCAGCTCGGGGCACAGTTCGCGGGGGTCGGCAAGGCGGGTCTCGGTGCCGGTGGCGGTGTCCAGGACCCAGAGGGAGTCGAGGGGGTCCGTGGGTCCGGTGGAGCGGAGGAACCAGAGGAGCCGGCCTTCGTCGCCGAAGGCGAAGGCGCGCGGGGCGCCGTAGGTGAACCGGGCGGTGCTCGCGGAGAGCCTGAGGAAGTCATCCATGCGATCCATGGGGCCAGTGTGTCATGTGAAATAGCACATAACACATGCCACATAGACTAGGCCGTTCGAGTGGTGACCCTTGGGGTACGGGCTTAGCGTCGAAAAGGTGGACCGGAACGCTACGCCGAGCAGCACCAGCACTGGGACCAACGGCAAGGTCCGAGGAAGCGGACACGGGCTCGCCCTGCTCGTGATCGCCTCCTGTCAACTCATGGTCGTTCTCGACATCACCATCGTGAACATCGCGCTGCCGCACATCCAGACGGCCCTCGGCTTCTCCACGGAGAGCCTGTCCTGGGTGGTCAACGCCTACACCCTCACCTTCGGCGGCCTGCTGCTCCTCGGCGGGCGCACCGGCGACATCCTCGGCCGGCGACGCGTCTTCATGTTCGGCGTACTGCTCTTCGGCCTGGCCTCGCTGCTGGGCGGACTCGCCCAGAACGCGGGCCAGTTGATGGGCGCCCGCGCCCTCCAGGGCGTCGGCGGCGCCATCGCCTCACCGACCGCGCTCGCGCTGATCACCACCACCTTCAAGGAAGGCCCCGAACGCAACCGGGCGTTCGGCGTGTTCGCCGGCGTCTCTGCGGGCGGCGGCGCGATCGGGCTGCTCGCGGGCGGCCTCCTCGTGGAGTGGCTCAACTGGCGGTGGGTGCTCTTCGTCAACGTCCCCATCGCCCTGCTGATCGCCCTGGCCACCCCCAAGGTGATCCGCGAGTCCGAACGCCATCCCGGACACTTCGACCTCGCGGGCGCCCTGCTCTCCACGATCGGCATGGTCGCCCTGGTCTACGGGTTCATCCGCGCCTCCCAGGAGGGCTGGCGGGACGGGCTGACGCTGGTCTCCTTCGCGGCGGCCGTGGTCCTGCTCTGCCTCTTCGTCGTCAACGAGCGGCGCTCGCCACAGCCGATCACCCCGCTCCACATGTTCGCGGACCGCAACCGGGCCGGAACCTACGCGATCATGCTCTTCTTCGCCTGCGCCATCTTCGGCATGTTCTTCTTCCTGACCCTGTTCGTGCAGAACGTGCTGGGCTTCAGCCCGCTGCGCGCCGGGCTCGCCTTCCTGCCGGTCAGCGTGATGGTCGCGGTGTTCGCGGGGATCACCTCCCAACTGCTCCCGAAACTGGGGCCCAAGCCCTTCATGGTGTCGGGATCCCTGTGTGCGGCCGCCGGACTGGCCTGGCTCACGCAGACCGACATCCACTCGACGTACCTGGGCAGCATCCTGGGACCGATGCTGCTCTTCAGCGCGGGCATGGGTCAGCAGTTCGTGTCCCTGACCCTGATGGCGCTCTCGAACGTCCCCGACCGGGAGTCGGGCGCGGCCTCCGGGCTGCTCAACTCGATGCAGCAGGTGGGTGGCTCGCTCGGACTGTCCATCCTGGTCACGGTGTTCGGCACGGCCAGCCGCAACGAGGCCAAGGACCAGGTGGGTTCCTTCCTGCGCGACTCCACGCCGGAGCAGAAGGCCTTCTTCGCACGCACCAAACAGTTCCCGAAGCCGTGGAGCGATCAGGTCCTCACCTCGGGAGTCAGCGCCGCCTTCGTGGCGGCAGCCGCGTTCACCCTGGTCACGGCGCTGATCGCGCTCTTCGTCATCCAGGTCAGACCCTCGGACCTCGCCCGCCTCCAGGGCAACCACGCTCCCGCCGCGACGAAGGCCTGAGCTACGCCCGGCAGTTGGCGGACAGGGCCGCGCGCAGCCGGGCCGCGTCCCGCGGGGTGTCCATGCTCAGGGAGAGCCGCGAACCGTCGGGGAAGCCCAGGTCGACGCGGGTACGGCGGTGCGGTCGCGGGGAACGGCGTACGGCGGCGGCCGCGACGTGGACCGGGCGGGAGGGGGCCGAGCGGTCCCAGGGCGGGCGGACGGCCAGCTTGCCCGGCTCCGCGCCGAAGGTGGCGCGGGGACCGGGCCCGTCGCACTGCCAGCGCGTCCAGTGGAACCCGTACAGCACCAGGGCGAGCGCCCCGGCCTCGCTGCGCCAGCCCCCGCGCAGGGCGGGGCCGTGCAACAGTCGGCCGGCCAGCCGGGCGGCGCGCTCCACGGGGTCCAGGAGCGCGGCCGCGGCGTCGGCGAGGTCGTCGGGCAGCGCGGTCAGGAACCGGAAGGGGAAGAACCCACGCAGCCGGCGCCGCAGGGGAGGCCGGGCCGGCGCACCCGGGAGCAGTGGGCGCGGTGGCCGGCGTACATACGGGGACAACCTCCCCGGAATCTCCTCTTCCATCGGGCCATGATGGCCGCAGGTGCCGGTACGAGTCCAGGAATTGGGGCGGTGCGGCCGCGCGGTGTCCCCAGGCGGCCGCAGGCGCCCGCGCGGCCTCAGGCGCCCACGCGCCGGATCCGGCAGCGCGCCGGGCCCACGGAGTTCAGGGTGATCCCGGCGGACACCGCGATCTCGGTGTCCACGGCCTCGAACTCGTACTCCCGCAGGATCATCGCCAGCGCGATCACCGACTCCAGCATCGAGAAGTGCTGACCGATGCAGGCGCGCGGGCCCCCGCCGAAGGGGAACCAGGCGTAACGGGGCCTGGCCGCCTCCGCCTCCGGGGTGAACCGGTCGGGGTCGAAGCGCTCCGGGTCCGGCCAGTACCGGGGGTGGCGGTGGGTCACCCACGGAGCCAGGATCACGTCCGCGCCCGCCGGGATGGTGTGGCCGTCCACCTCGGCCGCCGCGACCGAGCGGCGGCCGATGACCGGGGCGGCCGGGTAGAGCCGCATGGCCTCCTTGAGCACCTGGGTGAGGTACGGGAGGCGGTCGAGGTCGGCGGCCCCGGGCGTACGGTCGTCCAGGACCTCGGCGATCTCGGCGCGGGCCCGGTCCTGCAACTCGGGGTGGCGGGCCAGCAGATGGAGGGAGAAGGAGAGCGAGGTGGCGGTCGTCTCGTGTCCCGCGAGCAAGAAGATCAGTACCTGTTCGCGCAGTTCGGTGGCGTCGAACTCGGCGTCCTGCGTGCTCGTGGCGGCCGCGAGCAGCGACAGCAGGTCCTCGCCCTCACCCTTGCCTTCGCCTTCGGCGCCGGTGGCGTGGGCATCGGCTGAGGGACCTCCCCGGCGCTCGGCGACGATCTTGTCGCAGACCCCGTACAGCTCCTCCAGCGCGGCCGCCGCCCGCTTGTTGCCCGGAGTGGGCCAGGTGCGGGGGACGTTCACGGGGGAGTAGCCGCGGCGCAGCACGTACTCGGTGATGACCGGAAAGCATCGGTCCACGACGTCGACGGTGGCTTCGACATCGGCGCCGAAGAGGATCCGGGCCACCGCGCGCAGGGCGAGGACCATCATCTCGTCCGAGACGTCGACGATGCCGTCCGGGGACCGCTCCCAGGCGCTGAGGGTCGATGCGGTCTCCGAGGCGACGGCCTCGGCGTACCCGTCCACCCGGCGCTTGGTGAACAGCGGCTGGACCAGCCGACGTTGGCGCAGGTAGTCCTCGTCCTGGCTGGTCAGCAGGCCGTTGCCGAGGGCGTCCCGGACCTCTTGGTAGACGGCGTTGTCCTTGCGGAAGTTGGCCGCCTGCGATGCCAGCACCTGCTGGACCCCCTCCGGCGAGAACACGCACGTCAGCTCGGCGCGCAGTCCCGGCGGCCCGGCCGTGATCCGGACGACGTCGCCGTGCTCGTGGTGCGCGCGCAGATACGTACCGAGCGAATCCGCCCTGAGGTCGGCGAGGGACCCGAGCAGCGGTACGCCCGCGAGCCGGGGGATCTCCTTACCGGTCTCCGCGCCTGTCCGTGCTGTTCCCGTTGCTGCCATGGCTCCGCCCTCAGAACTGTGCCGACGGGCCGATTCTCCAGGCGGGCGCGGCCCCGGGGGAGGGGTGCCGCGGCATCCGGCCGAATACCGCCGCCGCGCGCACCCCTTCTCCCGGCTTTCCTGCCTGCCCCCGGCCTTCCTACTTGTCGCAGGCGATGCCGTCGTTGTCCCGGTCGAGGTGCTTGCCGTAGCCGGGCTGGCCGCGCCGGATGGGGGCCGCGCCGGCGGCCTTGGCCTCGTCGCAGTTCTTGTAGGTGACGTCCTTGGGGCCGGGAGCCGGAGTCGGGCTTGACTTCGGCTTCGGGGCGCCCGGGGTCGGGGTCGACGGGCGGCTCGGGGCCTTGGTCGGGTGCAGGGTGGCGCCCGCCTGCTCCGGGCACGGGATCCCGGGCGCGGTGAGGGAGATCTCGACGGAGGTGGTGCCCACCACGGAAGTGGCTGCCGCCGGAGTCTGGAAGCAGACCGCCCACTGCGCGTGGTCGGCGGCCAGCGGGACATCGACGTACGCACTGCGGACCTCTGGCGCCTTGGTGATCACCTGCTTGACGAGGATCTCGGCCTCGGCGTGCTTCTTGCCGACGAGCGCGGGCATCGAGGGTCCGGCGGTGGAGGTCGGCGTGGGCGTACCCCTCGGCTTGTCGGCACCCTTCGGCGCGGCCGAGTCCTGGCACCCGGAGACGAGCAGTACGACGGCCCCCACGGCGGTCGCTATGGCGACGCCCCGACGGTGAAACATGAATGACCCCCAGATCAACGGCATGCAACCGCCGTAGCTTAGTCACGCGGGGGGCGCCGTGCTCCGGCGAAGGATCGTTCCGCCTCCAACTTGGGCCGCAATCAAGGGAGTCGGGCCCAGGCGGCCGACACGCTCACCTTCGGGTGAGGATCCCCCTGCGGGCGGCGCGAGGCCGCCAGGGTGAGGCCATGATCACCTCTGCTCTGCGCCGCCGTGTCGTCGCGCTCGCGACCGTCCTCGCCGCAGCCTTGTTGCCGCCGGTTTCCGCCTCCGCCTCCGTCCATGCGGCGGCGCCCGCGAACTCCTGCCCCCGGGTCCAGAACCACCTCTTCGCCGCCGCCGACGACAGCGTCGAGATCGAGCGGATCACCCCGTCCCCGTCCTGGCGGATCAACTGCAAGCAGCTCTACCGCTCGGACGGCCGCCCGCCGGAGGTGGTCTTCGAGGAGGGCTTCCTCCCCAGGGACGTCCGCAACGGCCAGTACGACATCGAGAGTTACGTCCTGGTCAACCAGCCCTCCCCGTACGTCTCCACGACCTATGACCACGACCTTTACAAGTCCTGGAAGAGCGGCTGGAATTACTACATCGACGCCCCCGGCGGGGTGGACGTCAACCAGACCATCGGCGACACCCACAAGTACGCCCGCCAGGTCGAGGTGGCTTTCCCGGGCGGCATCGAGCGCTCGTTCATCGTGGCCGTCTGCCGGGTCGACACGGTGAAGAAGGTCGAGATCATGGACGAGTGCCAGGACAACCCGCACTACGAGCCCTGGCGCACCAACTACCCGGGCTGACCCACCGCCTTGCAGGAGCGGCGGGGCGGGACACTGTCGTCCGTCCCGGCCGCTCCTGCGGGTGCGGCGCGGCGGTCAGGAGTGCCAGCGGTTCTTGCCGTCGGAGGCGGGCCCGCACACGAGGGCCTTGCCCGTCTTCGAAACGCCTGTGGCGCCGGCCGGGGAGCAGAAGGCGCCCGGTGTCCGGACGGTGCCGCTGGAGCCGCCGGTCGAGGAACCCCCCGAGGACGACGTGCCGCCGGTCGAGGACGACGTGCCGCCGGTACCGGTGTCGTCGTCCTGGGTGGGCGTCGGCGTCGGCGTCGGCGTCGGCTTCGGGTGGAGGGCGGTGCCCTTCCCGGCCGGGCACGCCGTGCCGGGGGCCACGAGGTGCACGCTGGTGCTCGCGGTCCTGGCCACGAGCTTCGCTCCTCCCTCGGGGCCCTGGAAGCAGACGACCCAGTCCGCGTGGGCGGCGGGAACCTCCACGTCCGCGTACGCGCTCAGGACGGCGAGTTCGGTGTCGACCAGGTCCTCGACGGCCTTCTCCGCCTCCCCGAACGGCTTGCCCACGACGACGGGCATGAGCGGGTCCGCGCTCGGCGTGGGTACGGGCGTGGGCGAGGCACTCGCCGAGGGCGTGGCTTGGACGGTGACGGCCGACTGCGGCTTGGCATCGTCCGCGGACTTCTTCGGCGGGTCGGAGGCGAGGAGGGGCGCCAGGAACCAGAGGCCCGCCAGCACCGTAGCGATGATCTTCTTCTTCTGGTCCCACTGGCTCAGCCAGACCAGCGCGATGCCGACGGGCGGGATGACGACCAGCAGGGTGATGATCAGTGCCGGGTGCTGCCACCATCGCCGCACCGGCGCGTGCGGGTGCTGGTAGGGCGGCGGGTACGGCTGGTAGCTCACAGGAAGTCCTTCTGGCGACACGGAGCGTGGGGGGCCAGGGAAGCGTACAGAAGAGCGAACTCGTACTGATCGGTACGCAGGAAGCGCCCCACCCCGGCCCCAATTCCCCTCAACTCCAAGGATCCAGCGCGTGCTTGCCCTGGGTCAGGCGGGATTCGAGCCGCTGGAGGACAGCGGGTCCGTCGGCGAGCGGGTGGATCTCCGGTGAGCCGGGCGGGTAGACGCCGTCGGCGATCAGGACGGCGAGCTCGCTCAGAAGGTCCCGAAAGATCAGGGGGCGTCCTCGGCCAGGGCGCCGATGTGCAGGCCTACTGCATGACGTCCGGTCTTCGTGGTGACGCAGGCTTCGCTGATCCTCATGTCCCGGACAACGCAACGGAGTTACGGGACGGCGGCCTGGTGGCGGCTACGCGCCCGCGTTCTCCACCAGATGGGCGAGCGCCGTCTCGGCGTCGTCGGCGAAGAAGACCAGGTCGGTCAGGGGCACCGGCAGGAACCCCTCCTCCTCCATCCGCCGGAACTGCGTCTTGAGGCCGTCGTAGAACCCCGCCGTGTTGAGGAGCACCACCGGCTTCGTGGTCTTTCCGTGCTTCTTGAGCTCCAGGATCTCGGTCGCCTCGTCCAGCGTCCCGGTCCCACCGACCATGATCGCGACCGCGTCGGCCTTGGCCAGCAGCAGCGCCTTGCGTTCGGCGAGGTCGCCGGCGATCACCATCTCGTCGGCGTTCTTGCGGGCGCTGGCCGCCAGGAAGCCGACCGATACGCCCACGAGCCGGCCCCCCGCCGCCTGGACGCCGTCCGCGACGACCTTCATCAAGCCGCTCTCGGAGCCGCCCCACACCAGCGTGTGACCGCCCTTGCCGAGGAGTTCGGCGAACTCCCGGGCCGGTCCGGTGTAGCGCTCGTCGAGGTCGGCGGCCGAGAGGAAGACGCAAATGTTCATACGCCAACACTACGAGCAGCCGCCTGACGCACCGAGCCCCGCCCTCTCCGGATCGCCGTTTCGTGCCAGGGACAATGTGATAGTGGTAGCGGTTGACGATGGACCGAGTGGGGGAGTCGGAGACGTGCGCGATCCGTTGGAGAACGTGGAACTCGCGGAGGCCGTACAGGGCTTGCGGGATCAGCTGATGGCCTCCGTGCACGCCGCGGACGGCCAGCGCGTCAGGTTCGAGGTCGACGAGATCACTCTGGACTTCTCGGTCGAGCTGCGGCGCGACGCGACGGTCAAGGCGGGGTTCAAGGCCTGGGTGGTCTCCGGCGACGCCCAGGTGGGGGTGGCGCAGAACGCCGTCCACAAGGTGTCCGTGAAGCTGAAGCCGAAGGACTCGGTCAACGGCGGGCCGATCGAGATCGGAAATCAGGCCGAAGTCGACATGGGTGACTTCGAGCATCCGTCCGGACTGCGCGGCGGATGAGCGCCCGGTCCGTCGAACGCATCGCCATCGTTCAGGGAGCACGGCAGGGCAGCGGCTTCCTACTGGACTCCCGCCTGGTGCTCACCTCGGCGCACCTGTTCGAAGGGGAGGACGGGGCTGCTCGCGTCGCCGTCCCCGGAGGGACTGGGACGCGCAGCTGCCGCCTCGTGTGGCGCCGCTACGACGAGTCGTGCGACGCGGCCCTGCTCGAAGCGGACGAAGACCTGGTCAGGGACGCCACGACGTGCCGGATGTCCGACGTCCGGTGGGGCCGGACAACCGGCTTGGCCGCCTGGGAGAACTGCGAAGCGGTGGGCTACCCGCGCATCTCGCTCCGGGACGGGACGAGGCCGGACACCGAGCAGATCGTGGGCACGCTGAAGCCGGGGTCGTCCGTCCTGCGCGGCCGCTACGTCCTGGACAGTTCCCACGCCCCGCCGCCCGCGGCCGGCACCCCCGGCGCATCGCCGTGGCAGGGGATGTCGGGTGCCGCGCTCTTCGCCGGCGAGTACCTGATCGGCGTGGTCTCCGGGGACCCGGGGCAGTGGGCTCACGCACGGGTGGAAGCCGTTCCCATCTCCGTCGTGGTGGCCGATGCCGGCTTCCAGCGGGCGGTGGAGGCAGCTGCGGGGCTGCGGCCCGAGGCGGTGGAGATCGGCAGGCCGGCGCCGCAGGTGGGGCACGAGGCCTCCGCCTCCCGCGAAGGCGACTGGCTCCCCGTCGCCGACGCCCACCCGGTCTCCTTCGGTGTTCATCGCGCGCCGGATGCCGCCGACCACCCGGACGTCGTGGAGTACGTGCCGCGCCGCGTCGATGCGCAGGTGGACGCCCGGCTCGAAGCGCTGGCGGAAACGGGCGGCATGCTGCTGCTGACAGGGGATTCGGCCGCGGGCAAGTCGAGGGCCCTGTTCGAAGGCATGGTCCGCAATTTCCGGGACCGGTCGGTCTGCAAGCCGGACCCCGACGTCGACCTGTCCTTCCTGCATTCTTCTTCCGGAAGTGATCAGGAGAAGCTCGTATGGCTCGACGACCTGCACCACTACCTGCGGTCCGACGGGCTGACGCCGTCCCTGCTCGACCGGCTCGTCCGCCGCGGCACGGTCGTGCTCGCCACGCTGCGCACCGAGTTCCACGAGCACTACACGGATGAGGAGGACGGCCCGTCGCTCTCGCGGGGCACCGGGCCGCGCCTGCCGTCCTCGCCGGGCAGAGTGATCCGCGCAGCGCATCACGTAACCCTGGACCGGATCTGGACCGACGACGAGCGGCGGGCTGCGTCGTCGCGCGAGGATCCGCGCATCGTTGCGGCACTGAACGCCGACAGGGCACATGGGGTGGCGGAGTACCTCGCGGCGGGACCGCAGGTCCTCAAGCGGTGGAAGGCCGCTTCCCGGGTGAAAGGCAACCCCCGGGGTGCCGCTCTCGTCGCGGCCGCCGTCGCCCTCGCCCGCACAGGTGTGGACACTGCGCTGGCGACGGAGTCCCTGGAACGCCTCCACGCGCACTTCCTCGACCAGGCGGGCGGCCCGGCGCTGCGGCCGGAAGGCATGGAGGAAGCCTGGGACTGGGCGTCCAGGATCGTGCTGGGCGTGACCAGCCCCCTGGTTCCGGGCCGGGGAGGAACGTGGAAGCCGTTCGACTACCTTGTGTCCGACGCCGCGCGCCGGTCCCGTCCGAGCGAGCTCCCGGGCCAGGTGTGGGACGAGGCCCTGCGCATCGTGGACGACACGCGCCGTGTGCTGGTGTCGACCGTCGCGAGGGTGGCGGGCCGGCCGGACGTGGCCAAGGAGGTGCTCCACCCCCTTGCGGAGGCGGACGATCCCGACGGCTTGATCAACCTGGGCGCGCTGCTGGCCCTGGAGAAGGACTATGACGGTGCCGGCCGCTGCTTCGAGCGCGTTTTCCGCCTGGGCGACTCCACCGGGGCTCACAACATGGGTGCCCTGTCCTTCGCGAAGGGGGATCTGGAGGCGGCACTGGAGTGGTACGAGCGTGCGATCGAGGGCGGGGAGAGGGAGTCGATCGGCGCCCTCGGCCTGGTCCACGAAAAGCTGGGGAACCAGGCCGAGGCGATAGCGCTCTGGAAGCGCGGTACCGAGGCCGGCGATCCTGGGAGCGCACTGCACTACTCGGACTGGCTGAGGTCGAAGTGGCAGTCGGACGAAGCCGTCGAGGCCCTGAGGATTGCCGCGGACGGTGAGATCCCGTTCGCCGCGCTCTCGTACGCCGGCGTCCTCCTGCGCAGAAGCGACCACGAGACGGCGAACGCCTACGTCTCGCGTGCCTACGATGCGGCGGTCAAGCAGGGGAATCTGGGCGACCCCATCGGCTGCCTGATGGCCGGCGTGACCGCGTACTCCTTCGGCAACGTCCGGCTGGGGGAGGAGTGGTGGAGCCGGGCACGGGAGCACGGCCACCCGTCGGACTGGGTGGTCCTGGAGGCCGCGGACGGCTCGGCCGGGCTCCCGCACCTGGCCTTCAGCCAGGACTGCCTGGACAGACTCGGGCAGGAGGAAGCCCGTTCCCTCATGCAGTTGCTCTGGGCCGGCGACTGCCAGGACTGCGGATACCCGCTGGGCGACGGCGTTCCGGCACTCCATGTGGACGACCAGCACAGCTGGGCCGACGCACGGCTCTTCCACTTCGGACTGTGCCGGTATCCGCACTGGAACGATTCGGCCCTGATCAATGTGGCCAAAGAGGCCGGCATCAGCTGGACGGCCTTCACCGCCGGAGTGCCGGTGGGGGAGCGGAACGACCTGCTCGTTCCCACTCTCGTGGTCAACCCCTCTCTCGAGGTGGCGCAGTTGGTCCACAGCGGGGACCGCTGGACGGCCACGTCCGCTTCCGGGCCCCGGTCGGCCCGCGCTGAAGCGCTCCACCTCCAGCCGCTGTGGTCCGGATTGCCGCCCAGGTCGTCCGACGGGCGTGCTTGGGCATTCACCGGTCCCGGTGAGGTCGCGGTGGCAACGCTCGGCGAGCTCTGGAGCGCTCCTGCGACTGAGGAGTTCATTGCACTGGTGCAGCAGTACGGAGGAATGGTGCTCATCGCGGCGAGCATCGTCGGACCCGATTCCCCGCCCACCGTGGAAGTCCTGACGGACGCTCTGGACGCCTGGGACTCGATGACGAGGTGGGTCCCTGTGCGTCTGCCTCCCCCCGACTGACCCGTCGGGGGGAGGCCCTCCAGCCGGGCGCCCGGCGAACCCCTAGATGTCCCTGAAGATCTCGATCTGGGCGCCCACCGAGTTCAGGCGTTCCGCCAGTTCCTCGTAGCCGCGGTTGATGACGTAGACGTTGCGCAGGACCGAGGTGCCCTCGGCCGCCATCATCGCCAGGAGGACGACCACCGCCGGGCGCAGGGCCGGGGGGCACATCATTTCCGCGGCGCGCCAGCGGGTCGGGCCCTCGACCAGGACGCGGTGGGGGTCCAGGAGCTGGAGGCGGCCGCCGAGGCGGTTGAGGTCCGTGAGGTAGATGGCGCGGTTGTCGTACACCCAGTCGTGGATCAGGGTCTGACCCTGGGCCACGGCCGCGATGGCCGCGAAGAACGGGACGTTGTCGATGTTCAGCCCGGGGAAGGGCATCGGGTGGATCTTGTCGATCGGGGCTTCGAGCTTCGACGGGCGGACGGTGAGGTCCACCAGCCGGGTGCGGCCGTTGTCGGCGGTGTACTCCGCCGAGCGGTCGTGGTCGAGGCCCATCTCCTCCAGGACCGCGAGCTCGATCTCCATGAACTCGATCGGGACCCGGCGGATGGTGAGTTCGGATTCCGTGACGACCGCCGCGGCCAGCAGGCTCATCGCCTCGACCGGGTCCTCGGAGGGGGAGTAGTCGACGTCCACGTCGATGTTCGGGACGCCGTGGACCGTCAGGGTCGTGGTGCCGACCCCGTCCACCCGGACGCCGAGGGCCTCCAGGAAGAAGCACAGGTCCTGGACCATGTAGTTGGACGAGGCGTTGCGGATGACCGTGGTGCCGTCGTGCCGGGCGGCGGCCAGCAGTGCGTTCTCGGTGACGGTGTCCCCGCGCTCGGTCAGCACGATCGGGCGGTCCGGGGAGATCCCGGCCTCGACCTGGGCGTGGTAGATGCCCTCGGTCGCGGTGATGTCCAGGCCGAAGCGGCGCAGGGCGATCATGTGCGGCTCGATGGTGCGGGTGCCGAGGTCGCAGCCGCCCGCGTAGGGCAGCTTGAAGTGGTCCATCCGGTGGAGGAGGGGACCGAGGAACATGATGATGCTGCGGGTGCGGCGGGCCGCGTCCGCGTCCATGGCGTCCATGTCGAGGCGGGCCGGCGGTACGAGTTCCAGGTCGACGCCGTCGTTGATCCAGCGGGTGCGGACTCCGATGGAGTTCAGGACCTCAAGGAGGCGGTAGACCTCCTCGATGCGGGCGACGCGGCGCAGCACCGTACGGCCCTTGTTGAGCAGCGAGGCGCACAGCAGGGCCACGCACGCGTTCTTGCTCGTCTTGACGTCGATCGCACCGGACAGGCGGCGGCCGCCGACCACGCGCAGGTGCATCGGGCCGGCGTAGCCCAGCGAGACGATTTCGCTGTCGAGGGCTTCCCCGATGCGCGCGATCATCTCGAGGCTGATGTTCTGGTTGCCGCGCTCGATCCGGTTCACGGCGCTCTGGCTGGTTCCGAGCGCGTCGGCGAGCTGACTCTGTGTCCAGCCCCGGTGCTGCCGGGCGTCACGGATGAGCTTGCCGATGCGTACGAGGTAGTCGTCTCCCATGGCTGCACCGTATCTCAGATATGAGATGACGCTCGCGCTGGGTGTGGCAGACGGGTGTTATCCGGCGTCAGCTCCCATATCGGGGCCGGAGCGCGCGTGGTGGTCGACGAGCCGGCCGAGCAGTCGGGTGAGCTGCTCGCGCTCCGGTACGGACAAAGGGGACAGCAACTCTTCCTGGGCCGCGGCGAGCAGCTGTTCCAGCTTGCGCAGCCGGCGCCGGCCGGGCGGTGTGAGGGTGATGACGTTGCGCCGCCGGTCGGCGGGGTCGGGGGTCCGCTCGACCAGTTCGCGTTCCGCGAGTTCGTTGATGACGGCGACCAGGTCGCTGCGGTGGATGCCGGTGCGGCCGCTCAGGGTGGCCTGGCTGGCCGGTCCGAACTCGTCCAGGGCGACCAGGGCCGCGTAGTGCCATTTGCGGGCATCTGCCCCGTTCAGTCCCTCGATGACGAACCGCTGGGCGTGCGCCGAGGCCTGTGCGAGCAGTCGGCTGGGCAGTTCCCGGAGTCGCGCCGGGACGGCGGCGGCCTGCTCCTCTTCCGTGGTCATGCCGGGATCCTACCTCTTGCGTTGGTGACACTAACGATCTAAATTCATTCGTGGCACTAATGTTTGTGTCACTAACGTTCGTCACGTCAACGAATTGAGAGGGGCCCTCCATGCCCACGATCGACGTACTCGACTCGACGATGCACTACGAGGAACTGGGCGCGGGGGCCGAAGGTGCCGCCGTCGTCTTCCTGCACGGCAACCCCACCTCCTCCCACCTGTGGCGCGGGGTGCTGCCCCGGATCGGCGGCGTGGCCGGGAGCCGGGGCCGGGTCCGCGTCCTCGCCCCCGACCTCATCGGAATGGGTCGCTCCGGCAAGCCGGGCGGCGACTACCGCTTCGCCGACCACGCCCGCTACCTCGACGCCTGGTTCGAGGCCCTGGGGCTGGACGAGGTCGTCCTCGTCGGCCAGGACTGGGGCGGGGCGCTCGCCTTCGACCGGGCGGCCCGGCATCCGGAGGGGGTCCGCGGCATCGCCTTCATGGAGACGATCCTGCGGCCGATGAGCTGGGAGGAGTTCCCGCCCGCCGCCCGCTCCCGGTTCGAAGCCCTGCGCACGCCGGGCACGGGGGAGGAGATGGTCCTCGAACGCAACCTCTTCATCGAGGACGGGCTCTCCAGGACGATCCTGTCCGGCCCGCTCGCCGAGGCGGACCACGCCGTCTACGCCGCCCCCTACCCGACGCCCGGAACCCGTCGGCCCATGCTTCAGTGGGCCCGCTCCATGCCGCTCGACGGTGAACCCGCCGACGTCGTCAGCCGGGTAAAGGAGTACGACGCCTGGCTGTCCGCCAGCCCTGAAGTCCCCAAGCTGCTCCTCACTTTCGACGGCTCACCCACCCTGATGATCGGCCCGCGGGAGGCCGAGTGGTGCGCGCAGAACGTCTCGGCGCTGGAGACCGAGTACTGCGGCGCCGCCGCCCACCTCTGCCCGGAGGACCGGCCCGAGGAGATCGCCGCGGCCGTCACGGCCTGGATCGCCCGCCACGGCCTCGCGGGTTGAGGTGCCCGAAGCCCGAAGCCCGAAGCCCGAAGCCCCGGCCCCCGGGCGCCTCAACCCTTCAACCGCTCAACCCCTCAGTGCCCGCAGGCGTGGTGCCTGCCACCGGCGTGCACCGACGCGTACGCGGCCGGGCGCGGGCCCGAAGCGGCGCCCGCCACCCGCGCCGAAGCCGCCCGCCCCGACGCCGAATCCGCGTCGTGCACCACTCGGCCCCCGACCAGGGTCAGCCGGACCCCCGTGCCGCTGATGTCGGCCACCGGGCAGCGCGTCACGTCCCGGTCCAGCACCACCAGGTCCGCCGCCTTCCCGGCCTCCACCGTGCCGGTCAGCTCCTCCTGGCGCAGTTGCCACGCCGTTCCCGACGTGTGCATCCGCAACGTGGTGTCCCGGCTCAGCGCCTCCTTCTCCGGGTGAAGGGCGCCCGACCCGAAGGCGCCCTGCCGGTCGATCGCCGTCCGCAGCTGGTTCCACACCTGAAGGGCGTCCACCGGCCAGTCGGAGCCGCCCGTCAGCCGCGCCCCCGCCTTCTCCAGGCTGCGCGCCGGGTACATCCACCGGTGCCGCTCGGGCCCGATGTACGGGAGCAGCGCCTCCATCGTCCAGGTGTCCTCGCTCGCCCACTGGAGCTGCATGCACGCCGCGACACCCAGCTGCGCGAAGCGCCGTAGGTCCGCCGGGTCCACGATCTGCAGGTGGGCCACCGCGTTGCGGGCGTCCCGGCTGCCCGTCACCCGCCGGGCGTACGCGTACCCGTCCAGGGCGGTGCGCACCGCCCGGTCCCCGAGCCCGTGGGCGTGCATCTGCCAGCCCGCCCGGTTGAAGGCGGCGCTGAGCCGGCCGTAGTCGGCCGCCGAGGTGTAGAGCTCGCCCCGGTTCCCGGTCGGCTTGCCGTTCCCGTCGAGGTACGGCTCCAGCAGCGCGGCCGTCTGCGCCGGGTACTCGATGACCCCGTCGAGGAACACTTTGATCATCCCGAACCGGAGTCCGCGCACGCCCTCGAACTCCCGCCGCAGCCCCCGCGCGTAGGCCAGCGAGGCGGCCGGGTCCTTGGCCTGCTCCGCGTCCAGCCGGATCGCCGGCACGATCCGCTGCGGCAGCCTGCCCGCCGCCGAGAGGGCCTGGTACAGCTCGAGTTCGTGCCGCCCCACCAGGGCGTCCATCATCGTCGTCACCCCGGACGCGGCCGCCAGTTCCAGCACCTTGGCGCAGGCCGCGACCAGTTCGGCCCGGGTGGGCTCCGGCACGTGGCGCTTCACCAGGCCCTGCGCGTCGTCCTTGAGGACACCCGTGGGCCTGCCGTCGGCGCCCTTGACCACTTGGCCGCCGACGGGGTCGGGGGTGGCCGCCGTGATCCCGGCGATGTCCAGGGCCCGCTGGTTGGCCCACAGGTTGTGCCCGTCGCCGCCGACCAGGGCGATCGGCCGCCGGGTCGGCAGGGCGTCCAGCATGTCGTGGTGCGGAAGGGTGCCCGAGGGCAGCAGCCCGACCGGGTTCCAGTCCTCCACCACCAGCCAGCGGTCCGGCTCGGCGGCCGCGCCGCCCGTGTCGGCGAGGAAGCCGGTCAAGATCGCCTGGAGGTCGGCCAGGGTGGTCTCCGCGCTCTCCAGGGAGGGGGAGAGCGAGCGCTCGCCCGCGCCGAGCGGGTGCACGTGCCCGTCGTGGATGCCGCTCATCACGGTGTTGCCGCGGGCGTCGACCACCTCGGTGTCCCGGCCGATGTACCGGCGCAGGGCCGCGTCGGTCCCGGTGGCCAGGATCTTCCCGTCCCGCCCGACCGCGACGGCCCGTACGGGCGCCCGGCCGCCGGTCCCGGTGTACACGGAGGCGTTGTGGATCACCAGGGCGGCCGAACCCCGCCCGCCGGAAGGGGCGGCGGAGGCGGGGGCCGCGCCCAGCAGACCCGCGGCGCCGGCGGCCCCTGCGGCGGCCCCGGCGGCGAGGAGCCCCCGGCGGGACAGGGGGGAGGAAGAAGACTGCATGCCCACTCCAAACGTTGGTGTGGCCAGGACGCTGTTTGATTAAGGGCTTAACCAGAACCCGGTTCCACCGACGAAATCCGTACGATGGCGCCGTGCCCACCCCCGCCCCCGGCCTCTTCCCCGGCCCCGTGCCCACCCCGATGCCCGCGCCCGCCCCCGTACCCGGTCCGACCCTCGCCGACATCGCGCGCGCCGCCGAGGTGTCCACCGCGACGGTCTCGCACGCGCTCAACGGCACCGGCCGGCTCGGCGAGTCCACCCGCCGGCGGGTCCGCGAGGTGGCCGGCGCCCTCGGCTACGGAGCCCGGCGCGGCCCGCACAACCGCAGCCTGGGCGTCGCGGTGACCACGTACGCGGGCTTCGCCTGGGACTTCGCGCGGATCGCCTACTTCTCCCGGCTGCTCACCGCCGCCACCTCGGCCGCCCACGCCCACGGCTACGCCCTGACCACCCTGCCCGCCGACCGGGGCGCCGAGCCGCTGTGGCACCAGCTCGCGGTGGACGGGATGCTGCTGCTCGACACCCCGGCCGACGACCCGGTGCTGCGCGCGCTGCGGGCGCGCGGCCTGCCGGTGGTCTTCGACGGGCGCCCGCCCGATCCCCGGCCGGGGGACGTGTGGGTGGACAACGACCACACCGCCACCACCCACGAGGTACTGGACCACCTGGCGCGATCCGGCGCCCGGCGGATCGCCCTGCACTCGGGGTACGGCCGGGAGTTCTACACCGAGGCCGTCACCTCAGCCTATGAACACTGGTGCGCCTCGCACGGCCGGGCCCCGCTCGTGGTCCCCTTCGACCCGAACGACGCGGCCGGGCACGCCTTCGACCCCGCTTTCACGGGACCGGACCGGCCCGACGCCGTCTACTGCGTATACGACCCGGGGGGCCGCCAGGTGCTGGCCGCGGCGGCCCGCCACGGCATCGCGATACCGGGCCGGGCGGGGAGCGCCGGATCCGGGGTGGAGGGCCTGCTGCTGGTGTGCGCGAGCGAGGATCCGGCCTACGCCGAGAACGAACCCGCCGTGACCACCGTCACCTTCGATCCGGACCGGATCGCCGCCACGGCCGTGTCAGTGCTGGTCAAGCTCGTCGAATCCGGACATGTGGAATCGCCTGGTCAGCTGACGGTACCGGCGGGCCTGCGGGTGCGTGCCTCGTCCCAGCCCCCGCACATGTACTAGAGTTATCTCGACATCGAGATATCTGCCCCGGACGTACCGCAGCCGTCCCGCTGGTAAGGGTTACCTAACTTAGCCTCACCTTAGCGGATTGGCCAGAGTGCCGCGCGGCAGGATTGCGGTAATACGCGCGAATTCATGCATGAAGGAGACTGTCGTGTCGGCGAACAGCTTCGACGCCCGCAGCACGCTGCAGGTGGGCGACGAGTCGTACGAGATCTTCAAGCTGGACAAGGTCGAGGGCTCTGCCCGCCTTCCCTACAGCCTGAAGGTCCTGCTGGAGAACCTGCTCCGTACCGAGGACGGCGCGAACATCACCGCCGACCACATCCGGTCGCTCGGAAACTGGGACTCGCAGGCCCAGCCCAGCGAGGAAATCCAGTTCACGCCGGCCCGCGTGATCATGCAGGACTTCACCGGCGTCCCCTGCGTTGTCGACCTCGCCACCATGCGCGAGGCCGTGAAGGCCCTCGGCGGCGACCCGGCGAAGATCAACCCGCTCTCGCCCGCCGAGATGGTCATCGACCACTCGGTCATCGCCGACAAGTTCGGCACGAAGGAAGCCTTCGCGCAGAACGTCGAGCTGGAGTACGGCCGCAACAAGGAGCGCTACCAGTTCCTGCGCTGGGGCCAGACCGCCTTCGACGACTTCAAGGTCGTCCCCCCGGGCACCGGCATCGTCCACCAGGTCAACATCGAGCACCTGGCCCGCACGGTCATGGTCCGTAACGGCCAGGCGTACCCCGACACCCTCGTCGGCACCGACTCGCACACCACCATGGTCAACGGCCTGGGCGTGCTGGGCTGGGGCGTCGGCGGCATCGAGGCCGAGGCCGCGATGCTCGGCCAGCCGGTCTCCATGCTGATCCCGCGCGTCGTCGGCTTCAAGCTGACCGGCGAGCTGCCGGCCGGCACCACCGCCACCGACCTCGTGCTGACCATCACCGAGATGCTCCGCAAGCACGGCGTCGTCGGCAAGTTCGTCGAGTTCTACGGCCAGGGCGTCGCCGCCACCTCGCTCGCGAACCGCGCCACCATCGGCAACATGTCGCCGGAGTTCGGCTCCACCGCCGCGATCTTCCCGATCGACGACGAGACGCTGAAGTACCTGCGCCTGACCGGACGCGACGCCCAGCAGGTCGCGCTCGTCGAGGCGTACGCCAAGGCCCAGGGCCTGTGGCTGGACCCGGCCGCCGAGCCGGACTTCTCCGAGAAGCTGGAGCTCGACCTCTCCACGGTCGTCCCCTCCATCGCCGGCCCGAAGCGCCCGCAGGACCGCATCGTCCTCGCCAACGCCTCGCAGCAGTTCGCGCAGGACGTGCGCAACTACGTCGAGGACGACGACGAGGCGGGCAAGGAGTCCTTCCCGGCCTCCGACGCCCCGGCCTCCACCAACGGTGTCCCGAGCCGCCCGACCCTGGTCACCCTGGCCGACGGCACCTCCTTCGAGATCGACCACGGCGCCGTCACGGTCGCCGCGATCACCTCGTGCACCAACACCTCGAACCCCTACGTCATGGTCGCGGCCGCGCTCGTGGCGAAGAAGGCGACCGAGAAGGGCCTGACCCGCAAGCCCTGGGTCAAGACCACCCTGGCCCCCGGTTCGAAGGTCGTCACCGACTACTTCGACAAGGCCGGCCTGACCCCGTACCTCGACAAGATGGGCTTCAACCTCGTCGGGTACGGCTGCACCACCTGCATCGGCAACTCCGGTCCGCTGGACGAGGAGATCTCGAAGGCGATCAACGAGCACGACCTCGCGGTCACCTCGGTGCTCTCGGGCAACCGCAACTTCGAGGGCCGCATCAACCCCGACGTCAAGATGAACTACCTGGCCTCCCCGCCGCTGGTCGTCGCGTACGCCATCGCGGGCTCCATGAAGGTGGACATCACCAAGGACGCCCTGGGCACGGACCTCGAGGGCAAGCCGGTCTTCCTCGCGGACATCTGGCCCTCCGAGGCCGAGGTCAACGACGTCGTGGCGAACGCCATCGGCGAGGACATGTTCAGCAAGTCCTACCAGGACGTCTTCGCGGGCGACGCCCAGTGGCAGGCGCTGGAGATCCCGACGGGCAACACCTTCGAGTGGGACCCGCAGTCCACCTACGTGCGCAAGCCCCCCTACTTCGAGGGCATGACGATGGAGACCACCCCGGTCTCCGACATCGCCGGCGCCCGCGTGCTGGCGAAGCTGGGCGACTCGGTCACCACCGACCACATCTCCCCGGCGGGTGCGATCAAGGCCGACACCCCGGCCGGCAAGTACCTCACGGAGCACGGCGTCGAGCGCCGCGACTTCAACTCGTACGGTTCCCGCCGCGGCAACCACGAGGTCATGATCCGCGGTACCTTCGCCAACATTCGCCTCCGCAACCAGATCGCGGCCGGCACCGAGGGCGGCTTCACCCGCGACTTCACCGTCGAGGGCGCGCCCGTCTCCTTCATCTACGACGCCTCGCAGAACTACCAGGCCGCCGGCATCCCGCTGGTCATCCTGTCGGGCAAGGAGTACGGCTCGGGCTCGTCCCGCGACTGGGCGGCCAAGGGCACCGCGCTGCTCGGCGTCAAGGCCGTCATCGCGGAGTCCTACGAGCGCATCCACCGCTCGAACCTGATCGGCATGGGTGTTCTCCCGCTCCAGTACCCCGAGGGCGTCACGGCGGCCTCCCTGGGCCTCACGGGTGAAGAGACCTTCTCCTTCACCGGTGTCGAGGAGCTGAACAACGGCACCACCCCGCGCACGGTCAAGGTCACCACCGAAACCGGCGTGGAGTTCGACGCGGTCGTCCGCATCGACACCCCGGGTGAGGCGGACTACTACCGCAACGGCGGCATCATGCAGTACGTGCTCCGTAACCTCATCCGTGGATAAGCACAGCCGCGGCTGAGCACATACCGGCACCAAAGGGCCGTACCCCCGTTAAGGGGGTACGGCCCTTCCGTTTTTGTGGGTGGCTCCGACGGTGCTGGTCAGGTGACGGTGAGGTCTCAACTCGGAAAAGCCGGGGCGCATACCGGTACATGATCTTGCTCACAGGAGCGGAAGTGGACTATACCTGTGCCCGTCCGGGTCACCGCGAAACGAGCGGCCCCGGACGGGGGGATGGCGGGGACCTGCGGTTATGTCCGCATGCGCGGCAACAGCCGTACTTTCCTTCCTCCTTCACACTCCTGACGAAGGCGAGGACTTGAGCATGGGATCCACCTCCGCCCACGGCGAGAACAGCAACGGTGAGGGCCTCGGCCGCCGGGACCTGATCAAGCGCTCCGCGGCACTCGGACTGATCGCCGTACCGACGATGAGCTTCCTGTCCGCCTGCGCTTCGGGCTCCGACGACACCACCAAGGGCAACGAGTCCAAGGTCGCGGTCACCAAGGAGAACCCGTTCGGCGTCGCCAAGGGCAGCAAGCTCGACGTGGTCGTCTTCAAGGGCGGTTACGGCGACGACTACGCCAAGGCCTGGGAGGCGGCGTTCGACAAGAAGTGGGGCACCACTTCCTCCCACCTCTCCACCCAGGAGATCACCTCCAAGCTGCAGCCGCGCTTCAACGGCGGCAACCCGCCGGACGTCGTCGACGACTCGGGCGCCCAGCAGATCAAGCTGGACGTGCTCGTCAAGGGCGGCCAGGCCGCGGACCTCACCGCGGTGCTCGACGCCCCCTCGCTCGACGACCCGAGCAAGAAGGTCCGCGACACCCTGATCCCCGCGGCCATCGAAGGCGGCATGATCGGCGGCAAGTTCGTCGCCCTGCAGTACGTCTACACCGTCTGGGGCCTGTGGTACTCGGGCAAGCTCTTCAAGGAGAAGGGCTGGACCCCGCCGAAGACCTGGCCCGAGTTCGTGGAGATCTGCAAGAAGGCCAAGGAAGCCGGCATCGGCGGCCTGGCCCACCAGGGCAAGTACCCGTACTACATCAACGTCGCCATCATGGACCTGATCGCCAAGAAGGGCGGCCTGGATGCCATGAAGGCGATCGACAACCTGGAGCCGAACGCCTTCGCGGACAACCCGGTGGCGCTGGAGGCCGTCGAGGCGATCTACGACATCGTCGAGAAGGACCTGCTGATGCCGGGCACCAACGGCCTGACGCACACCGAGTCCCAGACCCAGTGGAACCAGTACAAGGCCGCCTTCATCACCTCGGGCTCCTGGCTGGAGAACGAGCAGCTCAAGCAGACCCCGGAAGACTTCGACATGCAGTTCCTGCCGATGCCGGTGCTGCCCGGGTCCAAGCTGCCCTTCGAGGCCATCCGCGCCGGCGCCGGCGAGCCCTTCATCGTCCCGGAGAAGGCCGCGAACAAGGCCGGCGGCCTGGAGTTCCTCCGCTCGATGCTGTCGCGCGAGTGGTCGACCCTCTTCGCCCAGCAGGCCAACTCCCTCACCGTCCTCAAGGACGGCGTGGACCCGTCGGTCAAGCTCCGCCCGGGTACCCAGTCGGCCGTCGCCGCACTCAAGGCGGCCGGGGACAATACCTTCAACTACCGCTACGCGGACTGGTACAGCGAGATGGGCACGGAGATCGAGAACGCGTCCAATGAGCTGATGGCCAAGCGCATCCAGCCCAAGGAATGGATCAAGCGGGCCCAGGCTGCGGTAGACAAGGCCACCAAGGACCCGAACGCCAAGAACAACAAGCGCAGCTGACACCCGCGTCCACCGGTCACCCGGAACCACCAGGGACGGACACCATGAGCCACGTAGCAAACAGCAAGGGGCGGGGCGGCTTCATCGCCGGCTTCCTCATCCTGCCCCTCGCGTTGTACCTGACCTTTGTCATCTGGCCGTACATTCAGACGTTCGGCTATTCCTTCACCAACTGGACGGGTCAGTCACCGACTTTCGACTTCGTCGGGCTGGACAACTACTCGGCCCTGCTGAAGGACGAGGTCTTCCGCGGCGCGCTGCTGCACAACCTGCTGCTCCTGGTGTTCGTCCCCACGGTCACCATCCTGATCTCCCTGTTCTTCGCCTTCATGCTGAACGCCGGCGGGCGCAGCGGAGCCGGCGGGGTCCAGGGGGTGGCGGGTTCCGCCCTCTACAAGGTGATCTACTTCTTCCCGCAGGTCCTCTCCCTCGCGATCCTGGCGGTGCTCTTCGGAGCCGTGTACCGCAGTGACGAGGGAGGGCTGCTGAATGGATTCCTCAGCAAACTGGGCCTGGTCGACCCGGCTCACCCCATCGAGTGGCTCAACCAGCCCAATTTCGTCCTCTGGTGCCTGCTGCTCGTAGTCGTCTGGCACGGGGTCGGCTTCTACCTCGTCCTCTTCTCGGCCGCCATGCAGTCGGTACCGAAGGACATCTACGAGGCCGCGCTGCTCGACGGCGCGGGGCGCGCCCAGACCTTCTTCAAGGTCACGCTGCCCCTGCTGTGGGATTCTGTGCAGACTTCCGCGGTCTATCTGGGCATCGCCGCGATGGACATGTTCGTCCTCGTGTCGACCATGACCTCGGGCCAGTTCGGCGGCGGACCGGACCACCACAGCGAGGTCATGGCGACGGTGCTGATGCGTAACTTCCTCTACTTCGGCAAGGCCGGTTACGCCTGCGCCATGGGGGTCGTCATGCTCGTCCTCACCCTGATCCTCTCCGCCATCACGCTGCGGGCCACTCGCCGCGAGCACGTCGAGTTCTAGCGGGAGACCACGATGACCACTGTGATCAAAGCACCGGGCGAGGCGGCCGCCGAGAAGCGCTCCGCCGCCTCCGGGCAGCCCCGCGGCCGCAAGAAGAGCGGTTCCGACGGGATGGTCCTCAACGTCTTCTCGCACGGCTTCCTCGCCGTGTGGGGGATATTGATCATCCTCCCGCTCATCTGGCTGGTGCTCGGTTCGTTCAAGACCGACGTGCAGATCGGCGAATCGGCCCTGAGCTGGCCGGCCAACTGGCACTTCGACGCCTTCCCCCGCGCCTGGAACAAGGGGATCGGCAGCTACTTCGCCAACACGCTGATCGTGATGGTGTTCTCGGTTCCGCTGACGATGCTGCTCGGCTCGATGGCCGCGTACGTCCTGGCCCGTTACCCCTTCCGGGGCAACCGTCCGATCTACTACTTCTTCGTCAGCGGGGCCATGTTCCCGGTCTTCCTGGCGCTCGTCCCGCTGTTCTTCATGGTGAAGCGGCTGGACATGCTCAACACGTACCAAGGTCTGATCCTGGTCTACGTGGCGTACTCGATGCCGTTCACCGTCTTCTTCATGCACTCCTTCTTCCGGACACTGCCGACGGCCGTGCACGAGGCAGCGGTGATCGACGGGGCCTCGCACACCCGGATCTTCTTCCAGGTGATGATGCCGATGGCCAAGCCCGGCCTGATCAGCGTCGGGATATTCAATGTCCTGGGGCAGTGGAACCAGTACATCCTGCCGTCCGTGCTGATGCAGCCGCAGACCGGATCGGACCCCGAGCGCTACATGCTCACCCAGGGCCTGATCCAGTTGCAGTACCAGATGGGCTACGAGACGGACCTGCCGGTGCTGTTCGCCGGTGTGACCATCGCGATGATCCCGATGCTGGTGGTCTACCTGTCCTTCCAGCGGCAGATCCAGGCCGGCCTGACCTCGGCCACGCTCAAGTAGCGTCAGGCCGAGGCCGACGGGTCGGGCACGACCGACCAGCTGACCGCCGAGACGGAGGGGTCGAGAGAGAGGTTGCTGACGGCTTCCTCGAGCATCCGGCCCCCCTCGCCCTCGGCGGTCAGCAGCGCGGACACCGTCACCAGGCCGGCCTCCGGGCCGTCCTGGCTGCGGATCGAGCGCAGCTGGTAGCCCGGCCGGCCGAGCGCGTCGACCAGCCGGTGGCGGATGTGGGCCTCCTCCGCCTCCAGGCACACCGCCTCGAAGTGGAAGTCGGTGGCCACCTCGGCCCCGCCGCTCGGGTCGCGGTCCATCCGCCGGCCCAGCGGGCGCAGCAGGAGGTTGGCCCCCACCACGCCCGCCGTGCCGAAGGCCGCCAGGACGAACATCCCGGTGCCGGCGAGGCAGCCGACCGCCGCCGAACACCACAGGGTGGCGGCCGTGTTCAGGCCCCGGACGCTGAGCCCGTCGCGCATGATCACGCCGGCGCCGAGGAAGCCGATCCCCGAGACGATCTGGGCGGCGACCCGCGAGCCGTCGTACTGGACCTCCGAGACCTCGCTCATGAATCCGTACTGCGAGAGCAGCACGAAGAGCGCCGCCCCGCCCGCCACCAGGGCGTTGGTCCGCAGACCCGCCATCCGGGCCCGCCACTGCCGTTCCAGGCCGATGGCCGCCCCGAATCCGAGCGCTGCGGCCAGGTGCCCGGCCATCTCCCATTCGGTGAGCATCATCGGCCCTCTCCCTTCTTCTGTGCGGGCTCTCCTAGAGCCAGGTGCCGAACTTCTTGATGTACACGGTCTTCAGCAGCTGCGTGAGCGTGCAGTACGCCAGCAGTACGCCGATCAGCCACGGGAAGTAGCTCGCCGGCAGGGCCACGAAGCCCAGCGATTCGGCCAGCGGCGAGAAGGGCAGGTAGAGCCCGGTCAGCACCGCGAGGACGGTCATCACCATCACCGGCCAGGAGGCGCGGGACTGGATGAAGGGGATCTTGCGGGTACGGATCATGTGGACGATCAGGGTCTGCGAGAGCAGGCCCTCGATGAACCAGCCGGACTGGAACAGCGCCTGGCTCGCCTCGCTGTTGGCCGCGAACACGTTCCACATGATGACGAACATCGCGATGTCGAAGATCGAGCTGATCGGGCCGATGCAGAGCATGAAGCGGCCGATGCCCTTGGCGTCCCAGTTGCGGGGCTTGCGCAGGTACTCCTCGTCCATCCGGTCCCAGGGCGTGGCCAGCTGGGCGATGTCGTAGACCAGGTTCTGGACCAGCAGCATGATCGCCAGCATCGGCTGGAACGGGATGAAGGCGCTCGCGACCAGTACGGAGAAGACGTTGCCGAAGTTGGAACTGGCCGTCATCTTGATGTACTTGATCGTGTTGCCGAAGGTGGTCCGGCCCTGGATCACGCCCTGCTCCAGGACGGTCAGGTCCTTCTCCAGCAGGATGATGTCGGCCGATTCCTTGGCGATGTCCACGGCGGTGTCCACGGAGATGCCGACGTCCGCGTCGCGCAGGGCCGCCGCGTCGTTGATGCCGTCCCCGAGGAAGCCGACCGTGTGGCCGTCTGCCTGCAGGGCCCGCACGATCCGGGCCTTCTGGACCGGGTTGACCTTGGCGAAGACCGTCGTACGGGCGGCCAGCGCGCGCAGCTGCGCGTCGTCGAGGGTGTCGATCTCGGCGCCGCTGACCACGTGGCCGACGGTCAGGCCCACGTCGGCGCAGACCCGGGCGGCGACGAGCTCGTTGTCGCCGGTGACCACCTTGACCGCGATGCCCTTGTCGGCCAGGCCCTGCAGGGCCCGGGCGGCGTCGGCCTTCGGCGGGTCGAGGAAGGCGAGGAAGCCGACCAGGGTCAGCTGGTCCTCGTCGGCGACCGTGTAGGTGTCGCGCGGGCTGCTCATCGTGCGGGTGGCGACGGCCAGGACGCGCAGGCCCTTGCGGTTGTTGTCCTCGGCGATGCGGGTGGCGTGCCACCGCAGCTGTTCGGTCAGCTCGACCTTGCGACCGCGGTCGGTCATGTGGGTGCACAGGGCGAGGACTTCCTCGACGGCACCCTTGGTGATCATGACGTGCTCGGGGCGGCCGGCCCCTCCCACGATGCTGTTGCGGTTGAGGACCACGGACATCCGGCGCCGGGCGAAGTCGAAGGGGATCTCGTCGACCATCGAGAACCGTGCGTCGACGACAACCTCCTCGGCCTCGCCCACGCGGTCGATGACCGCCTGGTCCATCAGGTTCTTCAGACCGGTCTGGAAGTGCGAGTTGAGGTAGCCGTACTCCAGGACCTCGTTGTCGTCCTCGCCGTGCACGTCCAGGTAGCGGTCCAGGACGATCCGGTCCTCGGTGAGGGTTCCGGTCTTGTCCGTGCACAGCACGTCCATGGCGCCCAGGTTCTGGATCGCGTTGAGCCGCTTGACGACCACCTTGCGCTTGGACATCGCCACGGCGCCGCGGGCCAGGTTGGCCGAGACCACCATCGGCAGCATCTCGGGCGTCAGGCCGACCGCAACGGCGATGCCGAGGAGGAAGGCGGCCTCCCAGTCGCCCTTGGTGAAGCCGTTGATCATGAAGACGACGGGGACCATCACCAGCATGAAGCGGATCAGCAGGAAGCTGACCCGGCGCACGCCGGTGTCGAAGTTGGTCTCGGGGCGCTCGCCGACCAGGGAGCCGGCCATCGAGCCGAAGTAGGTGTCGGCGCCGGTGGCGACGACGACTCCGGTGGCGGTGCCGGAGGTCACCGAAGTGCCCATCAGGCAGATGTTGTCGGCCTCGACCGGGTCGGTGGTCCCGTGCTGACCGAGGTCCTCCGCACGGGTGTCGGCCTTGGCCACCGGCAGGGACTCGCCGGACAGCGAGGCCTGGCTGACCATGAGGTCCTTGGAGGTGATGAGCCGCAGGTCGGCCGGGATCAGGTCGCCGGCGGCCAGCTTGACCATGTCACCGGGGACCACCTGGTCCATCGGGATCTCGAAGGTGGTGGGGCCCGAGCCGCTGCCGGCCCGGCGCTGCACCGCGCAGGTGGTGGTGACGAGCTGCTTGAGAGCGTCGGCGGCGCGGCCCGAGCGGTATTCCTGCCAGAAGCGCAGCAGACCGCTGATCCCGACCATCACCGAGAGGATGATCACGCCCGGGTCGCCCGGTTCCTGCCAGTACATGACGGCGGCCAGGAAGACCAGGACACCGATGAAGGGATTCCAGTACGCCTTCGCGAGCTGGACGAACCACAGGGGCGTGCGCTCCTGGGCGACGACGTTGGCGCCGTGGCGCTCCAGGCGCAGCGCGGCCTCGGAGTGGGTGAGGCCGGCCGCGGAAGCGTCGACTTCCTGCAGGACCTGGACGCCCGGTCGGGCGCTGGCCTCGACGAGTCGTTCGCCGACGGTCCGGGTGCGGGCCTCCAGCTCGGCGGCCTTGCGCTCGCGGCGGGCCTTGCCCGGGGGTGCGAGCTTCGTGGGGGTACGGGGGGTGAGCATGGTCATGGCGAATCCTCCCTCCACGGTGTCCGGGCAGCGCGAAGCCGCCCGGTCACGTGGAGTGATCATGGGTCGGCGCGGCAGGGCACGTACGGCCTCGGGGCACGCCGATGGGCATGGATGACGCACGCCGGACCGATGGCCGGCATGCGGAAGGGGCTGCGGGTTACGAAGATGAATGCAGAGACACACGGGGACGGCGAAGGGCCGCGGCCGTGCACGCTCGAAGAGAGATCAGCAGGTCAGGAGGGCAGAACGGGTCTGGACGCCTCGGGATCAGCTGAAGAGAGCGCTGCAAGGACTTCGATCGGGACTCATCCCGAACACCTCCTTGCGTAGCGCTGTCATGACAGAGGGCGCCCGATCCGGCCGGAAAGGCCGTAGAAGATCGGCGCCTCAGCGACCGTAACACGATGCCTATGGATATTTCTCTCGTACTTATGACCGGTAGTGGCCGATTCGTGCTGCGTCGGCCTCTTGACGTCGCGAGGGCCAAAGGCTCGACTTAAGGTTCACAAGTTGGAGAGACGCCGGGGTCTCGGGGCACACAGCCTGAAGGCGCCGGCCGGGGGGCGACGGCTTGCCGTTGCTTATGGGCAGGAGTGGATGAGTCGTGCAGACTCCCGGATCGCAGTCTTCACTGCATCGCGCGAATCTGGAGCGCGTCGTACGGGCGGTGCGGCTCGCGGGTTCGCTGACCCAGGCGGAGATCGCCCGGACCACCGGACTGTCGGCGGCCACGGTCTCCAACATCGTGCGCGAGCTCAAGGAGGCCGGGACCGTAGAGGTCACGGACACCTCGGCGGGCGGCCGGCGGGCGCGCAGCGTCTCGCTCAGCGGTGACGCCGGCATCGTGATCGGGGTCGACTTCGGCCACACCCATCTGCGGGTGGCCGTGGGCAACCTCGCCCACCAGGTACTGGCCGAGGAATCCGAGCCGCTGGACGTGGACGCCTCCTGGGTGGAGGGCTTCGACCGGGCGGAAGCCCTGGTCGGACGGCTCATCGCGGGGATCGGGGTCGGCCGGGACAAGGTCATCGGCGTCGGGCTCGGCGTCCCGGGCCCCATCGACGTGGAATCCGGAACCCTCGGCTCCACCGCGATCCTGCCGGGCTGGGCCGGGATCAACCCCCGCCAGGAGCTCTCGCAGCGCCTCGGCGTACCCGTGTACGTGGACAACGACGCGAACCTCGGAGCGCTCGGTGAACTCGTTTGGGGGAGCGGCCGGGGAGTGAAGGACCTGGCGTACATCAAGGTCGCCAGCGGGGTCGGCGCCGGGCTGGTGATCAACGGTCAGATCTACCGCGGACCCGGTGGCACGGCCGGCGAGATCGGGCACATCACGCTGGACGAATCGGGCCCTGTCTGCCGCTGCGGCAACCGCGGATGCCTGGAGACCTTCGCCGCCGCCCGGTACGTGCTGCCGCTCCTGCAGAGCAGCCACGGACCGGAGTTGACGATGGAGCGGGTGGTCGAGCTGGCCCGGGGCGGGGACCCGGGCTGCCGTCGGGTCATCACCGACGTCGGCCGCCACATCGGCAGTGGCGTGGCCAGTCTGTGCAACCTCCTGAACCCGAGCCGGGTGGTCCTGGGCGGCTCGCTCGCGGACGCCGGGGAGCTGGTGCTGGCCCCCATCCGCGAATCGGTCGGAAGGTACGCGATCCCGAGCGCGGCGAGGCAATTGTCCGTGCTCACAGGGTCGCTGGGCGGGCGCGCCGAGGTGCTGGGGGCCCTGGCCCTCGTGCTGAGCGAGATGGGCGATTCGACGCTTTTGGCGGAAAATAGTAGTGGAGTGCGAGCACCAGCCGTCTTGTCTTCAGTTAGATAACGGATGGCACCGTTGTCATCTCGTTAAGGATTCACTCCTTGACGGCAAACTTGCGGCCGGGGTTGACTCACATCCACCTCGGCCGCAGTGTTGCGGCCTCGTCAGGGAGGTTCAAGTAATGAACACGCGTATGCGCAGAGCCGCCGTAGCCGTCGCCGCCAGCGCCATGGCCGTCTCGCTCGCCGCTTGCGGCAGTGCGAAGGAGTCCGGCAACAAGGCGGACGCCACCAACACCGTCAAGGGCAACGCGATCAAGGTCGGTCTGCTCCTGCCGGAGAACCAGACCGCGCGTTACGAGAAGTTCGACAAGCCGCTCATCGAGAAGGCGGTCAAGGACCTCACCGCGGGCAAGGGCGAGGTCGTCTACGCCAACGCCAAGCAGGACGCGACCACGCAGAACTCCCAGATCGACACGATGATCACCAACAAGGTGAACGTGCTGATCATCGACGCGGTGGACTCCAAGGCCATCGCGGGCTCGGTCAAGAAGGCGAAGGAAGCGGGCATCCCCGTCGTCGCCTACGACCGACTGGCCGAGGGCCCGATCGACGCCTACACCTCCTTCGACAACGAAGAGGTCGGCAAGGTGCAGGGCAAGGCGCTCCTGGAGGCCCTGGGCGACAAGGCCAAGGACGGCCAGATCGTCATGATGAACGGCTCCGTCACCGACCCGAACGCCGCGCTGTTCAAGAAGGGCGCGCACTCCGTCCTCGACGGCAAGGTGAACATCGGCAAGGAGTACGACACCGTCGAGTGGAAGCCGGAGAACGCCAACACCAACATGGCGGCCGCGCTCACCGCGCTCGGCAAGGACAAGGTCGTCGGCGTCTACTCCGCCAACGACGGCATGGCCGGCGGCATCATCACCGCCCTCAAGGCGGCCGGCGTCTCCCCCCTGCCCCCGGTCACCGGCCAGGACGCCGAACTCGCCGGTGTGCAGCGGATCGTGGCGGGCGAGCAGTTCATGAGCGTCTACAAGCCGTACGCCCCCGAGGCCGAGGCCGCCGCGAAGATGGCCGTCGCCCTCGCCAAGGGCGACTCGATCGCCACCACGGCCACCGCCAAGGTCGACAGCCCCACCACCAAGGGCGTTCCGTCCCTGCTGATCCCGGTCGTCTCGCTGACCAAGGCGAACGTGAAGGACACCGTCATCCGTGACAACGTCTACACGGCCGACGAGATCTGCACCGACAAGTACGCGGCCGCCTGCGCCACCCTCGGCCTGAAGTAAGGCCCCGCCGCTCGGCGTCGTCCGAGCCGGCCCCCCATTCCTGTCCGGCGTTCCCGCCTCCATCCCGCCACTGGCGGGGCGCCGGACAGAATCGTTTCTCCTCCCCATGGTCCCCATGGTTTTCCCCAAATACCCCCGTGGTCCTGCTCTTTTGCACGACATCCCCGCCGGTCAGGCGGCAAGGAGATGGTTCATGTGTCCGCTGCGCCCGTACTGGCGTTGCGAGGGGTCTCGAAGCGGTTCGGCGCCGTTCAGGCCCTCACCGACGTAGAACTCGAGATCCACTCCGGCGAGGTGGTCGCCCTCGTCGGCGACAACGGCGCCGGTAAGTCCACGCTGGTCAAGACGATCGCCGGCGTGCACCCCATCGATGACGGAGTCATCGAGTGGGAGGGCCGCCCGGTTTCGATCACCAAGCCCCACGACGCCCAGAACCTGGGCATCGCGACGGTCTACCAGGACCTCGCGCTGTGCGACAACATCGATGTCGTCGGCAACCTCTTCCTCGGCCGCGAGCTCAAGAGGCGCGGCATCCTCGACGAGGTGGAGATGGAGCGGCGCGCCCGCGAGCTCCTGACCACCCTGTCGATCCGGATCCCCAGTGTCCGCATCCCCATCGCCTCGCTCTCCGGCGGCCAGCGCCAGACCGTGGCGATCGCCCGCTCCATGCTGGGCGAGCCCCAGCTCGTCATCCTCGACGAGCCCACCGCGGCCCTCGGCGTCGAGCAGACCGCACAGGTCCTCGACCTGGTGGAGCGGCTGCGCGAGCGCGGCCACGCCGTCATCCTCATCAGCCACAACATGGCCGATGTGAAGGCCGTCGCCGACAAGGTGGCGGTACTGCGGCTGGGCCGCAACAACGGAGTCTTCTCCGTGAAGGACACGTCGCAGGAAGAGATCATCTCCGCCATCACCGGGGCCACGGACAACGCCGTGACCCGCCGGGCGGCCCGCACCGGGGAGGCCCGCAAGTGAGCACCCACAAGCATGCCGCCGGTCCACTGGGCAAGGGCCCGGCAGGCCAGGCACAGCACATCGACCCGGTGAACCCGGCCGCCGCGCACGACGCCATCCCGGCCGTGGACCCCCGCCTCCTCGTACGCGAGCAGGGCTTCTCCGGGTACCTGAACGAGTTCGGCCGCAAGCTCAAGTCCGGCGACCTGGGCTCCGTGCCCGTCGTCCTCGGCCTGATCATCATCTGGAGCATCTTCCAGAGCCTGAACTCGAACTTCCTCGGCCCCGAGAACCTCACCAACATCGCGATCACGATGACGGCCACCGGAATGATGGCCGTCGGCATCATCTTCGTGCTGCTGCTCGGCGAGATCGACCTCTCGGTCGGTTCCGTCAGCGGGGTCTCCGGCGCGATAGTCGCGGTCCTCGCCGTCACCCACGGGGTCAACGAATGGCTCGCCATCGGCGCGGCCGTCGCCGGAGGCGCCCTGATCGGCTCCCTCCACGGCTTCTTCTTCGCCAAGATCGGCGCCCCGGCCTTCGCCGTCACCCTTTCGGGCCTGCTGTTCTGGTCCGGCGCGATGCTGCAGATCCTCGGCAGCAACGGCACGGTCAACATCGACTCCGAGGGCGTGGTCGGCAAGCTGACCACGTACTTCTTCTCGGACGTGGCCGTCGGCTACGGGCTCGCCGCCCTCGCCGTGGCCGGGTACTTCCTCGCCACGTTCTTCGACGCCCGCCGCCGCGAGGCCGCCGGGGTCCCCTCCCGTCCGCTCGGCGAGATCCTGCTGCGCACCGGGCTCCTCGCGGTGTTCACCTTCGGCCCCGCGGTCGTGTTCAACCAGTACAAGGGCCTGCCGCTCGCGGTGGTGCTCTTCCTGCTGGCCCTGGTCGCCACGGACTTCGTCCTGCGGCGCACCACCTTCGGCCGCCAGGTCTTCGCGCTCGGCGGCAGCGTCGAGGCCTCCCGGCGCGCCGGCATCAACGTCAACCGGGTCCGGATCACGGTCTTCGCGATCGCCGGCACCTTCGCGGCGCTCGGCGGCCTCTTCTGGGCCTCCAAGATCGCGGCGGCCAACCAGAGCGCCGGCGCCGGCGACCTCCTGATGAACGTCATCGCGGCGGCCGTCATCGGCGGCACCAGCCTCTTCGGCGGCCGCGGCCGGACCTGGAACGCGCTCCTCGGCGTCATGGTCATCACGTCCATCCAGTACGGTCTGGCCCTGGAGGGAATCGCGACGCCGATCCAGTACATGATCACCGGCGCCGTGCTGCTCGCCACCGTGGTGATCGACTCGGTCACCCGAAAGACGCAGAAGACGGCAGGACGCGCCTGACCGGCCGGGCGGTGGGAACCGCCCGGCCGTCTCGGCGGTAAGAACCGTCACAGTGCCCGGTGCCACTTCATGTGGCGCCGGGCACCTGTGCGTATGTATGTACGTACATCTGTACGGGTATGCCCCCGTTTGGTGGGTGTGACTTCGTGGCGGGGTGTACAGGTATGACAAAGGTGTGACCCGACCGGGACCGCCCGATGATGCCCGCCGCGAGCGGAACATTAGACTCGACAGACCAGCAAGCAACTGCAAGGAGGCACGGGTGCTGCTGACCCGCATCAAGGGACCGCGCGATCTGGACCGGCTCAGCCAGGAGGAGCTCGACCAGCTCGCCGCCGAGATCAGGTCCTTCCTCGTCGACGCCGTCTCCAAGACCGGCGGGCACCTCGGCCCCAACCTCGGTGTGGTCGAGCTGACGATCGCCCTGCACCGGGTCTTCGACTCGCCCAAGGACAAGGTCCTCTTCGACACCGGCCACCAGGCCTACGTCCACAAGCTGCTCACCGGCCGGCAGGACTTCGCCGGCCTGCGCACCAAGGGCGGCCTCTCCGGCTACCCCTCGCGCGCCGAGTCCGAGCACGACGTGATCGAGAACTCGCACGCCTCCACCGTGCTGGGCTGGGCCGACGGCATCGCCAAGGCCAACGAGGTGCTCGGCAAGGAGGACCACCACGTCGCCGCGGTCATCGGCGACGGGGCCCTCACCGGCGGTATGGCCTGGGAGGCGCTGAACAACATCGCCGCCGCCAAGGACCGCCCCCTGGTGATCGTCGTCAACGACAACGAGCGCTCGTACGGCCCCACCATCGGCGGCCTCGCCAACCACCTGGCCACCCTGCGCACCACGGACGGCTACGAGCGCTTCCTGGCCCGCGGCAAGGACATCCTGGAGCGCACCCCGGTCGTCGGGAAGCCCCTCTACGAGACCCTGCACGGCGCCAAGAAGGGCCTCAAGGACTTCATCGCCCCGCAGGGCATGTTCGAGGACCTGGGCCTGAAGTACATCGGGCCCATCGACGGCCACGACATCGAGGCCCTGGAATCCGCCCTGCAGCGCGCCAAGCGCTTCAGCGGACCGGTCATCGTGCACTGCCTCACCCAGAAGGGCCGGGGCTACGAGCCGGCCGTCCAGGACGAGGCGGACCGCTTCCACGCGGTCGGCGTGATCCACCCGGACACCGGCCTGCCGGTCACCACCGACGCCGCCAGCTGGACCTCCGTCTTCGCCGACGAGATGGTCAAGCTCGGCCGGGACCGCAAGGACATCGTCGCGATCACCGCGGCCATGCTCCAGCCGGTCGGCCTGAAGAAGTTCGCCGACGCCTACCCGGACCGGATCTTCGACGTCGGCATCGCCGAGCAGCACGGCGCCACCTCGGCGGCGGGCCTGGCCACCGGCGGCGCCCACCCGGTCTTCGCGGTGTACGCGACCTTCCTCAACCGCGCCTTCGACCAGGTCCTGATGGACGTGGCCCTGCACAAGTGCGGGGTCACCTTCGTCCTGGACCGGGCCGGTGTCACCGGCACCGACGGCGCCTCCCACAACGGCATGTGGGACATGTCCATCCTCCAGGTCGTCCCCGGCCTGCGCCTCGCCGCCCCGCGCGACGCGGAGCAGCTGCGCGCCCAGCTGAACGAGGCCGTCCTGGTCAAGGACGCGCCGACCGTCGTGCGCTTCTCCAAGGGCGTCGTCGGCCCGGCCGTTCCGGCCGTCGGCAAGATCGGCGGCATGGACCTGCTGCGCGTCCCGGGCCCCGAGGTCACCCGTCCGGACGTACTGCTCGTCTCGGTCGGCGCACTCGCCCCGATGTGCCTGGAGATCGCCGACCTCCTCGACAAGCAGGGGATCTCCACGACCGTGGTCGACCCCCGCTGGGTCAAGCCGGTCGACGAGGCCCTGGCCCCGCTGGCCGACCGCCACCGGGTGGTCGTCACCGTCGAGGACAACAGCCGCGCCGGCGGTGTGGGCTCCGCCGTCTCGCAGGCCCTGCGGGACGCGGGCGTGGACGTACCGCTGCGCGACTTCGGCATCCCGCAGCGGTTCCTGGACCACGCCACGCGCAAGGAGGTCATGGCCGAGATCGGTCTGACCGCCCCCGACATCGCGCGGCAGGTCACCGGCCTGGTGGCCAAGCTGGACGGGCGCTACGAGAGCGAGACGGCAGCCACCGTCGACTGACGGCGGCCGCCCGGCAGCTGATCATCTGCGGTTGCACGGCACGGGCCGGAAGGGTCACCCTTGAAGGGTGGGCCTTCCGGCCCGTCTCGTTTCGATGCGGTCTCTCCTGGGAGGTGCGTCGGTGAGCAGGAATCTGAACAGCCCCTTCCGCACGAAATCGGTCGAGCAGTCCATCCTCGACACCGAAGAGCCGGAACACGCGCTCAAGAAGTCGCTCTCGGCCTGGGACCTGACCGTCTTCGGCGTCGGCGTGATCATCGGCACCGGCATCTTCGTCCTCACCGGCAAGGTCGCCAAGGAGACCGCCGGACCCGCCACCGCCCTGGCGTTCGTCGCCGCCGGAATCGTGTGCGCGCTCGCCGCCCTGTGCTACGCCGAGTTCGCCTCGACCGTCCCGGTGGCCGGATCCGCGTACACCTTCTCGTACGCCTCGATCGGTGAGCTGCCCGCCTGGATCATCGGCTGGGACCTGGTGCTGGAGTTCGCGCTCGGCACCGCGGTCGTCGCGGTGGGCTGGTCGGGCTACGTCCGCTCGCTCATGGACAACGTCGGCATCCATCTGCCGGCCTCCCTCCAGGGGCCCGACGTGCAGGGCGGCACCTTCGACCTGCTCGCCTTCGTCCTGGTCCTGGTCCTCACCGCGATCCTGGTCGTCGGGGTGAAGCTCTCCGCGCGGATCACCGGGGTCGTCGTCGCGATCAAGGTCACCGTGGTGCTCATCGTGATCATCGCGGGCCTGTTCTTCATCACGAAGTCCAACTACACGCCTTTCATCCCGCCGGCCAAACCCCAGGAGGGCGGCTCCGGACTGGACGCCCCCCTCGTCCAGCTGATCTTCGGCTACGAGCCCACCAACTTCGGCGTCATGGGCATCTTCACCGCCGCCTCCGTGGTCTTCTTCGCCTTCATCGGCTTCGACGTGGTGGCCACGGCCGCCGAGGAGACCAAGCTGCCGCAGAAGGACATGCCGCGCGGCATCATCGGCTCGCTGATCATCTGCACCGTGCTCTACGTGGCGGTCTCGATCGTGGTGACCGGCATGCAGAACTACAAGGACCTCTCCACCAGCGCCCCGCTGGCCGACGCCTTCAAATCCGCCGGCCATCCGGTCTACGGAGGCATCATCAGCTTCGGCGCGGCCGTGGGCCTGACCACCGTGTGCATGATCCTGCTGCTGGGCCAGACCCGCGTGTTCTTCGCGATGAGCCGTGACGGACTGCTGCCGCGGTTCTTCTCCCGGACCCACCCGAAGTTCCGTACGCCCTACCGCCCGACGATCCTGCTGGGTGTGATCATCGCGATCGTCGCCGGATTCACCAGCATCAACGAGCTCGCCACCCTGGTGAACATCGGCACGCTCTTCGCCTTCGTCGTGGTGGCTCTCGGCGTGATGGTCCTGCGCCGCACCCGCCCGGACCTGCACCGGGCCTTCCGTACCCCGTGGGTACCGCTCGTGCCCGTCCTGTCGATCGCCGCGTCGGTCTGGCTGATGCTCAACCTGCCCGCCGAGACCTGGCTGCGCTTCGGCATCTGGATGGTCATCGGCTTCTTCGTCTACTTCCTCTACGGGAAGTCGCACAGCCGGCTGGGCCGGGGCGAGGGCATGACCGCGAACCCGGCGCGAGAGGGACGCTGAGCATCTCCTACGGTGGGGGCATGGAGATCACCGTAGGGCTGGAGCCCTGGTCAGAAGGCGACTTCTGGCTGCTGCTCCGCAAGAACGAGCCGGCCATGACCGAGCACCTCGGCGGGCCGGAGACGCGGGCCAAGCTGGAGGACCGACACCGGCGTTACCTGGCCCTGAGCGCCCGGGAGCCCGCGGCCGGACGGATGTTCCGGGTCGTCGCCGACGGCGAGAGCGTGGGCAGCGTCGGCTTCTGGGAGCGGGTCTGGCAGGACGAGGAGGTCTACGAGGCCGGCTGGGGGATCCTCCCCGAGTTCCAGGGGCGCGGGCTCGCGGCCGAGGCCGCCCGTGCGCTCATCGCCCACGCGGGAGTCCACGGCACCCGCCGTCACCTGCACGCCTTCCCCGCCGTCGACCACCCGGCCTCCGCCGCGGTCTGCCGCGCGGCCGGCTTCGTACTCCGGGGCGAGATCCAGTTCGAGTACCCGCCGGGGCAGTGGCACGCGAGCGGGGACTGGCGCGCGGTGCTCGGCGGAGGCGACGGGGCCTGACAGAGCCCGGAAACAGCGCGGTCCCGGAGCCTGGGCAGGCTCCGGGACCGATGTGCGCGGGTGTCCGCCCGGCGGGTCAGCCGCCGGTGGCGGGGGACTTCTTGGCCGCGGCCGGGATCGGCTGGTCGTTGCGCAGGGCCTCCCACAACTGGTCCGCCTGCGGCTGTGCGACGACGACGCGGTTGCGGTCCACCTTGTCGTAGTCGACCGGCATCATGATCGTCTCCATGGTGTCCGGGTCCACGCCCTTCATGCTCTGGGCGAAGTCGGCCAGGCCCTTGAGGGAGCCGAGTTCGGAGTCGGTGGTCAGCGACTTGGTGCCGGCGTCGGCGAGCTTGTAGAGCCGGGCCGGGTTGCCGAAGGCGTCCTGCTTCTTTATCTCGGCCAGCATCGCCATCATGAACTGCTGCTGCAGCCCTATGCGTCCGAGGTCGCTGCCGTCGCCGTAACCGTAGCGCGTGCGCACGAACTTGAGCGAGTCCGTGCCGCCCAGGCGGTGCTGGCCGACGTCCAGGTTCAGGTCGTCCTTACCGCCGCTGATGGGCTTCTGGAGCGTGACCGTCACTCCGCCGAGGGCGTCCACCAGCTCCTTGAATCCGGCGAAGTCCACCTCGACGAAGTGGTCGACGCGGATGCCCGACATCTGCTCGACGGTCTTGACCACGCAGGCCGGACCCGCGATGGAGTAGACGGAGTTGAACATGACCCGATTCGCGGTCCTGACCGTCTTGCCGTCCTCGTCCTTGCACTCGGGCCGGGTGACGAGGGTGTCGCGGGGGATGCTCACCGCGGTGGCCTTCTTGCGGCCCTCGGGGATGTGCACGACCATCGCGGTGTCCGAGCGGGCCCCGGTGACATCGCCGTGGTCGAGTTCGGCGTTGGCCCCCGCGCGCGAGTCCGAGCCGAGGACCAGGATGTTCTGCGCGTTGGGGGCGACCTTCGCCGGGCGGTTGTCGGTGCCGATCGCCTGGTTCAGGTCGACGCTGTCGATGTTGTCGTTGAGATGGCCGTACGCCCACCAGCCGGCGCCGCCGACTATGAGGACGAAGGCGAGCAGTGCCACCGATACGGCGATGAACGCCCGCTTCTTACGGCTGGCTCTGCGGGTGGCCTTGCGGGGAAGCGGCGGTGCGTCCGTTGGCTCAGTCATGCCGTAGGTGTCCTCTGGTCCCGTGGGTGGCGGTCGTAACGTGGTGACCGCCGTCCTTGTGGGGAGGCGTGGGCGGCCGGTTGCGCGTGTGGCAGATCCGGAGCCGGAGGGTGGGTCGCCGGCGTGACGCATACCGGGGTCACTATAGGCAAACGTGCACGTCGAACGGGAGTGCCCTTATCGTGCTCGCGAATACGGTGTGAGGGCGCGCGGAGTGCAGCGAAGAGGAGCGGGTTTCCATGGGGTACTTGGCCGGTGGCCGACGAGGTGACCGCCGCGGCGCGGATCCGCAGCTCACGCGGGACTCGGGGCCGCGGGCGGGGACCGGCCGGATCCTCATGGCCGCCACCGGGCCGGGCGCCGCCGCCGTACTCCTGGGCGAGGAGACCGGTCCCGGACCGGTCACCGTGCTCTGCCTGGAGGCCGGTTCGGTCCAGGAGCGGGCCGCGTTCGACCGGGCCGCCGAGGAGGCCGCGGGCCGCGGCTGCCCGGTGGACGGCGCCCCGCGGCCGCTTCCCGCGGAGGACCTCGGCCGGGCCCTGCTGCGGGAGTTGCGCGCCGCGTCGCCGGACCGGGTGCTGACCTGCGATCCGCTGGCCCTGCGCGAGGAGGGCGGCGAGGCGGAGAGCAGCCTGGCGATGGCGGTGCTCGACGCGGTGGAGGCGTACCAGACCGAGACGGGACGTCCGGTGTTCACCGACTGCCGGGTCCTGGACCCGCGGGCGTGGCCCGCGCCCGCCTCGCGCCCGCGCTATCCGGCGCCCGCCGCCTGGGCGGTCTGCGGTACCGACGGCCGGGTCTCCGCCTACCTGCCGGTTCCGGGCGCGGTGGCCCGGTGGACCGAAGGCGCGGACGGGAGCTGGTCGGGCCCGGTGCTGCTGGAGGTCCCGCGCCTGCTGCCCGTTCTGACGGTCGTGCAGGACCCGGACGGCTACGCGAACCTCATCGGCCTGCGCCGGACCGCGGCGGCGGAGGGGGGCTGGAACGTCGAGATCGTCCACGCGATCCAGTACCAGTCGGGCCGGCCCCCGGGCCCCTGGTCCACCCAGACGAACCCGCACCGGGCCGAGCCGCTGCGCGGACGCTTCATCGGGGCGCCCGTGGCCGCCTACGACGCCGACGGCACGATGCACGTCTTCGTCCGCAACGACAAGCACAACGTGAACGCCTGCCGCCGGCGGCCCGACGGGACCTGGTCGGGCTGGGGGCTGCTCAGGGGCGCCAAGGTCGCCGACGAGATGGTCGCGCTGCGGGGCCCGAACGGAAAGGTCGAGCTCTACGCGCGCCACCGCGACCAGCCGGGCGCGGCCCGCTGGCATCGAGGGCCGGACGGTAAATGGGCGGTGGACCTGAGCCCGAACGTCCACGCCCTCCCGGGCAGTCTCGCCGCGGTGCCGGAGGACGGGGCCCTGCGCTACCGGTACTCCGAGACGGGCGAATTGTGCCAGTGGCCGCTCGGTGCCTACGGGCCGCTGAGCCTCAACGCCCCGGCGGTGCGCGGCCGGGCGGCCGGTGCGGCGGGCGTGGCCATCGGTGGATGGAGCTGCACGGTGCTGGCGGCCGAGGACGAGCAGGGTCATTGCGTGATCGGGACCTATGTGGACGGCCGTCTCGACGGCGGGGTGTGGTGGATCGCGACCGACCAGCGGACCCTGATGCCTCCGGAGGTCATTCGGAAGCACGATGGGACCGTGATCGTGGTCACATTGGGGCCGGGCGGATCCCTGGTGACGATGCGACAGGTGGCCAATGGGCAGGCGTTGGAGTTCGAGCCCTGGCTTGATCTCGCCTAGGAATTGGGGCAGATGGACCGAATCCGGAAGGGCTTTAGGGTTGCCTTAAGGCCTTATCCGTTATTTATCTGTGATCTGCCCGAGGGGTACGATCCTCACTCCAGGTAAATGTCGGGTGAGGGCTTGGTGTCACCGCGGGGAATTCTCGAACGTCAATGCGACGTCCGGGCCCGATGGTTGGATCGGCCTCAGTTTCGAAGAGGAGAGGCCGAAGGGTGATTGCCGCGCTGATTCGCCATGCGGAGATCAGCAAGGACCGGAACGTACTCGTTCTCATCCTGCTGTTGGGCAGCTATCTGGGCATGCTCATCGCGGCCGTGCTCGGCGTCTTCTGGGTCTTCACCGCGGCATTGGTCGTAAGTTACTTTTCGGACATCTACCTCCACAAGTGCGAGCCGGACCTCATCAAGTTCCTCGGCAAGCTCAAGTGGGGCCTCAGCATTCGCGTCCTCGTGCGCGAACTGGCCGTCCTGGTGGTCCTGCGGGGCGTCACCGGAGCGGGTGGCGAGGACTTCGCCGTCGTCTTCCTCGGTTTCGTCGCCGTCCATGCGCTGCGCCTCGTCTACACGTTCCTGTGCATGTTCATCAAGCGCCGCCGCGCGCTGCCGGTGCGCGTGCGCAACCTGGACCTGAGCAAGCTCAACATGCCCGAACCGCCCCCGGAGCGTGCCTTCAAGGGCTACGAGCGCAAGCTCCTGTACCTGGACACGGGCGTCATCATCGGCGCGCTGGTCGCCGAGCACACGCAGATCGTCGGTTTCGGCGTGCTCGGCGTAGCCGCCTCCGTCACCGTGGCCGTGGTCGGCATGCTCATGCTGCTGCCCACCGTCAGCGCCTGCCGCAAGGTGCCCAGCCACGAGCGGACCTTCAAGATCCTCAACGACCAGGTGGCCAAGTACCGGCCCGAGGTCGTCCTCTACTTCAGCTACGCGGCCGGCGCGCGCGACTCCGCGTACCAGGTCAACATGTGGCTGGACACCCTCGCCCGACTCGGCCGCCGCCCGATCATCGTGCTCCGCGAGGTCACCACGCTGCGCTTCCTCGCGTACACCCCGCTGCCGGTGGTCTGCATACCCAAGGCCGATGACCTCAGCCTCCTCGAACTTCCCGAGGCCCGCGTCATCCTCTATCCCGCCAACGCCGGCAAGAACGTGCACATGCTCCGCATCGCCGAGGCCAAGCACGTCTTCATCGGGCACGGCGACAGCGACAAGCTCGCCAGCTCCAACCGGGTCAGCAAGGTCTACGACGAGATATGGACCGCCGGCGAAGCCGGTGACGACCGCTACCAGCGACTGCGCGGCACCATCCCCTCCGCCGCCCTCGTACGCGTGGGGCGCCCGCAGCTGCACGCGGTCGAAACCGTGGGCCGCCGTCCGCGCGAGCGCATGACCACCGTCATGTACGCCCCGACCTGGGAGGGCTGGACGGCCGACCCGTACCACACCTCACTCGTCCTGATGGGTCAGAAGATCATTCGGATGCTCCTGAACCAGGCCGATCCGGTCCGGGTCATCTACAAGCCGCACCCGCTGACGGGCAAGCGCTCCGCCGAGGCCACCCACGCCCACCGCAAGATCATCGCGATGCTGGAAGCCGACAACGCCCGCCGCGACAAGCTGGCCGGCGTCAACACGGCCAAGTCCCTGGCCCGGAGCGACAAGAAGCTCTCCGAGCTCGAAGGCCGGATGGGCAAGCTCAAGTCCTGGACCGTCGTCGGCGTCTACGGCATCTGGTACAAGGACCGCGCCGCGCTCGCCCGGCCGCCGAAGGAGAGCTGGAACGCCCTCCAGGACGAGTGGCACGAGTCCTTCTGGGAGCCCCGGGGCGAACGCCACCAGGTCGTCACCGGCCAGCTGCCCTCCCTGTACAGCTGCTACAACGAGTCCGACCTGATGATCAGCGACATCTCCAGCGTGGTCTCCGACTTCGTGCAGAGCGAGAAGCCGTACGCGGTCTGCAACCCCTCCGACATGGACCCCGAGCTCTTCAAGCAGCTCAACCCGGCGGCCTCGGCCGCCTACATCCTCGGCCCGGCCTGCGATGAACTGCCCCAGTGCGTGGCCGCCGCCGACACGGGCGGAGAGGACCGGCTCGCCGAGCACCGCTCGATCCTCAAGCGCTACCTGCTCGGTGACGGCGACTCGATGGTCCGCTTCAACGACGCGGTCAACGCGCTCTTCGCGCAGGGCATCGCCGAGTTCCCGCCCGGAGACTTCGCGGAGCCGATCCTGGCGAACCCCTTCACCCGGGGCCGCACGGTGAGGCACGACGAGACCATGCCGATCCGGATCCTCCCGGAGCAACGGAACTCCATGCAGCACTACTTCTGACGGTGCGCCCCGCCGCCGACCCGGCGCCCGCGCCGGGCAGGCCGGTGCCCGCCCCGTTCCACCGTCTTACCCATCGAGGAGTCGACTTGTCCCGCAACGCCCGTACCATCGCCGTGGTTCTCGCCGGGGGTACCGGTCAGAGGGTCGGTCTCGCCATCCCCAAGCAGCTCGTCAAGATCGCCGGCCGGACGATCCTCGAGCACACGCTCACGATCTTCCAGAACAACGACGCGGTCGACGAGATCCTCGTCGTCATGCACGCCGACTACGTCGGCGACGTCGAGAGGATCGTCGAGGCGGCGGGCCTGGACAAGGTGACGGGAGTCATCGCGGGCGGCTCCACGCGCAACGAGACCACCTGCCGCGCCATCGACGCCATCACCGCCGCCCTCACCGAGGGCGAGCCCGACCCCAAGGTCCTCTTCCACGACGCGGTCCGGCCGCTGCTCTCCCAGCGGGTCATCGACGACTGCGTCCGCGCCCTGGACAAGCACGAGGCGGTGGACGTGGCCATCCCGTCCGCCGACACCATCATCGTCACCCGCACCCACGGCGACGACGGGGAGTTCATCACCGACATCCCGGACCGCTCCCGGCTGCGCCGCGGGCAGACCCCCCAGGGCTTCCTGCTCTCCACCATCCGCCGCGCCTACGCCGTGGCCGCAGGCGACCCGAACTTCGAAGCCACCGACGACTGCTCCGTCGTCCTGCGCTACCTGCCCGACGTACCGATCCACGTGGTCGAGGGCGAAGAGCACAACATGAAGGTGACCCACCCGGTCGACATCTTCATCGCCGACAAGTTCTTCCAGCTCGCCCACCAGGCCGCCCCCACGCACGGGGACGACGCGACCTACCGCGCCGCCCTGGCCGGAAAGAGCCTCGTCGTCTTCGGCGCCAGCTACGGCATAGGCGCCGATGTCGCCGCCTTCGCCGAGTCCTACGGCGCGAGCGTCTTCCGCTTCAGCCGCTCCGGTACCGGCACCTACGTCGAGGACCCGGCCCACGTGGAGAAGGCCCTCGCCGAGGCCTACGACAGGGCCGGCCGGATCGACTACGTCGTCAACACCGCGGGCCTGCTGCGCACCGGAAAGCTCGCCGAGACCGACCACGAGACCATCGAGACCGCCACGCTCGTGAACTACCTGGCGCCGGTCCACATCGCCCGCGCCAGCCACCAGTACCTCGCCAGGACCCGTGGCCAGCTGCTCCTCTACACCTCCAGCAGCTACACCCGCGGCCGGGCCGGCTACAGCCTCTACTCCTCCGCGAAGGCCGCCACGGTCAACCTGACCCAGGCGCTCGCCGACGAGTGGGCCGCCGACGGCATCCGCGTCAACTGCGTCAACCCCGAGCGGACCCGCACCCCGATGCGGACCAAGGCGTTCGGGGAGGAGCCCGCGGGCTCCCTGCTCACCTCCGAGTCGGTCGCCCAGACCTCGGTCGACGTGCTCATCTCGGCGCTGACCGGGCACGTGATCGACGTGCGTCGCCAGGACCCCTTCAAGACGGTCGTCGCGCCCGAGGGTGACCTCGCGTCGGCGTTCGCGAAGCCCGACGACGAGATCTGACGACTGGATCCGACGACGGGGTCGGACGACGGGATCCGGATCCGACGACGGGATCCGACGGCCCCGTACGAAGACGCGGGGTCGGCCGGTCAGCGGTGACCGAACGAGTGGATCGCCAGCATCCGCCCGCCCGCTTCCCCCGTACCGAACCCGACGCACAGCCGCGGCGGGTCCGTCAGCCGGACCGAGAGGCCCTCCGGCTCCCGGTACGGCAGCTCGCGCCCGGCCGTCAGGGTCGCCCGCCCGGCCGGCCTGCCCGTGGTCAGATCGATCGCGGTCAGCCGGGTGTTGCCCCCGCGTGAGCGGGGGTTGTCGCCACTTTTCGCGGTGTACGAGTTGCCCGCCAGCTGGTAGACGACGTCCCCGTAGAGCGCGCAGCCCTGGAAGGTCTCGGAGTCCTTCCGGCCCACCTGGCGCACCTTGTACAGCTCGGTGTACCGCCCGGCGACGAAGTCCTCCGTCCGGTACACGGAGTAGTACTGCCGGGAGGGATCGTCCGCGGGCCAGTACGAGACCATCACCCGGCCCCCCGCCATGTCGAGCACCGGCTGGTTCGCCTGGGACCCGGGGGACACGCGGTGGTGGACCACCGAGGGGTCGGCGCTGTCCAGCGTGGTCCCCTCCCGGAACGGCACCCGGGCCACGGCCCGGCCGTAGCCGTTCGCGGGATCGGCGTCCGACTCCGTCCAGATCCAGACTCCCGAGCGGTGCGGCTGGACCCCGATCGAGACTCCGTGGCCGAAGCCGCGCAGGTACATGAACTGCGGGTCCCCGGTGCCCGGTGCGGGCAGCCGGGTCACGCACATGTCCCCTTCCGCGGCGCGCTGGTCGGACGGGAGCTGGCGGTCCTCGCCCCGGAGCCGCAGGCCGCCCTGGACGAGCTGCACCGCGTACACGTCGCCGCGGGCGTCGTCGAAGGCGAAGGACTGCGGCACGGTGGTGTTCATCAGCGAGGTGGGGGCCAGCAGTTGCTGGTCGGTCCTCGTGTCGAAGGCACCCACGAGGGGAGAGTCCGGCTCGGCTCCCGGGTCCGTGATCCACCCGGCTCCGGAGAACCGGGCGGCGAACAGGCCTCCGGTCAGGGCCGCGGCGGCGGTGCCGCCGCCCAGGAGCAGGGTCCGGCGAGAGATGTTGAGTTGGGCCACCGAACGAATCCCGCCTTGTTTCTTTTCACTGTGCGGTCACACCAGGATGGAAGATTCTTTCACGAAAAGACGACTGCCCGTCCGTGGGGATTCCACGGACGGGCAGTCGCAATCGTCGATCCGGTGCGCCGGAGGATCAGACCGGGACGCTGGCCAGGCCCGGGGCCAGGAACTTCTTGCCGTTCACGCGCTCCGAGACGCCCTCGCGGTCCAGGTACGGCGTGACGCCGCCCAGGTGGAAGGGCCAGCCGGCGCCCGTGATGAGGCAGAGGTCGATGTCCTGGGCCTCGGCCACGACACCCTCCTCCAGCATCAGGCCGATCTCCTGCGCCACCGCGTCCAGGACGCGGTCGCGGACCTGCTCCTCGGTCAGGACGACATCGCCCTGGACGAGGAGGGCGGCGACCTCGGGGTCGAGCTCCGGCTTGAAGCCGTTCTCGGCCTTGTAGACGTAGAACCCGCGCTTGCCGGCCTTGACGACGGCGGCGAGGTTCGGCGAGACGGTGAAGCGCTCCGGGAAGGCGCGGTTCAGGGTCTCGGAGACGTGCAGACCGATCGCCGGGCCCACGAGCTCCAGCAGCACCAGCGGGGACATCGGCAGGCCGAGCGGCTCGATGGCCTTCTCGGCGGTGACCACCGGGGTGCCCTCGTCGATGACGTTCTGGATCTCGCCCATGAAGCGGGTCAGGATGCGGTTCACGACGAACGCCGGGGCGTCCTTGGTGAGGACCGCGGTCTTCTTCAGCTTGCGCGCGACGCCGAAGGCCGTGGCCAGCGAGGCGTCGTCGGTCTGCTCACCGCGGACGATCTCCAGCAGCGGGAGGATCGCGACCGGGTTGAAGAAGTGGAAGCCGACCACGCGCTCCGGGTGCTGGAGCTTGGAGGCCATCTCCGACACCGACAGCGAGGAGGTGTTGGTGGCGAGGATCGCGTGCGCCGGGGCGACCGCCTCGACCTCCGCGAACACCTTCTGCTTGACCGACATCTCCTCGAACACGGCCTCGATGATGAAGTCCGCGTCCGCGAAGCCCTCGGCCTTGTCCAGGACGCCCGTCACCAGGGCGGTCAGGCGGTTGGCCTTGTCCTGGTTGATGCGGCCCTTGCCGAGCAGCTTCTCGATCTCGGCGTGGACGTAGCCCACGCCCTTGTCCACGCGCTCCTGGTCGATGTCGGTGAGGACCACCGGCACCTCCAGGCGGCGCAGGAACAGCAGCGCCAGCTGCGAGGCCATCAGGCCAGCGCCGACGACGCCGACCTTGGTGACCGGGCGGGCCAGGGCCTTGTCCGGGGCTCCGGCCGGGCGCTTGGCGCGCTTCTGGACCAGGTTGAAGGCGTAGATGCCGGAGCGCAGTTCGCCGCCCATGATGAGGTCGGCCAGGGCCGCGTCCTCGGCGTCGAAGCCCTTCTGGAGGTCGCCGTCCTTGGCCGCCTCGATGATCTCCAGCGCGCGGTAGGCGGCCGGGGCCGCACCGTGCACCTTGGAGTCGGCGATGGCGCGGCCGCGGGCGACCGCCGCGTCCCAGGCGTCGCCGCGGTCGATCTCGTCGCGGGCGACCTCGGTGGTGCCGTTCAGCACGCCGGCGGTCCACAGGAGCGACTGCTCCAGGAAGTCGGCACCCTCGAACAGCGCGTCGGCGATGCCGAGCTCGAAGACCTGCTTGCCCTTGAGCTGGCGGTTCTGGTTCAGCGAGTTCTCGATGATCACCGAGACCGCGCGGTCCGCGCCGATCAGGTTCGGCAGCAGGGCGCAGCCGCCCCAGCCGGGAACCAGGCCGAGGAAGACCTCGGGCAGGGAGAACGCCGGGATGGCCTTGGAGACGGTGCGGTAGGTGCAGTGCAGACCGACCTCGACACCGCCGCCCATCGCCGCGCCGTTGTAGTACGCGAAGGTGGGGACGGCCAGCGCCGCCAGGCGCTTGAAGACGTCGTGGCCGCCCTTGCCGATGGCGAGCGCCTCGTCGTGCTTCTTGAGCAGCTCGACACCCTTGAGGTCGGCGCCGACCGCGAAGATGAACGGCTTGCCGGTGATGCCCGCGCCGACGATGGAGCCCGCGAGGGCCTCCTGCTCGACCTGGTCGATCGCCGCGTTCAGGTTGGCGAGGGACTGCGGGCCGAAGGTGGTCGGCTTGGTGTGGTCCAGGCCGTTGTCCAGCGTGACGAGCGCGAAGCGCCCGGCGCCGAACGGCAGGTCCAGGTGGCGTACGTGCGCCTGGGTGACGACCTCGTCCGGGAACAGCTCGGCCGCGCCCTTCAGGAGCTCAGTGGTGGTGCTCACTTGGACTCTCCCTCGGTGAAGTGCGGGTTCTCCCAGATGACCGTGGCGCCCATGCCGAAGCCGACGCACATGGTGGTCAGGCCGTAGCGGACCTCGGGCTGCTCCTCGAACTGACGGGCCAGCTGGGTCATCAGGCGCACGCCGGAGGAGGCGAGCGGGTGGCCGAAGGCGATGGCGCCGCCGTACTGGTTCACGCGGGCGTCGTCATCGGCGATGCCGTAGTGCTCCAGGAAGGCCAGCACCTGCACGGCGAAGGCCTCGTTGACCTCGAAGAGGCCGATGTCCTCGATCGTCAGACCGGCCTGGGCGAGGGCCTTCTCGGTGGCCGGGATCGGGCCGTAGCCCATGACCTCCGGCTCGACACCGGCGAAGGAGTACGCGACCAGGCGCATCTTGACCGGGAGGTTGTTCGCGCGGGCGAAGTCCTCGGAGGCGATGATCGCCGCGGTGGCACCGTCGTTGAGACCGGCGGCGTTGCCCGCGGTGACGTTGCCGTGGACCCGGAACGGGGTCTTGAGGCCCGCCAGGTTCTCCAGGGTGGTCCCCGGACGCATCGGCTCGTCGCTGGTGACCAGGCCCCAGCCGGTCTCGCCGGCCGCCGGGTTGGTGTTGCGCACCGAGATCGGGACCAGGTCCGCCTGGATCTTGCCGTCGGCGTACGCCTTGGCGGCCTTCTCCTGCGAGCGCACGGCGTACTCGTCGGCGCGCAGCTTGGTGATCGTCGGGTACCGGTCGTGCAGGTTCTCGGCGGTCATGCCCATGAACAGGGCGGACTCGTCGACCAGCTTCTCGGAGACGAAGCGCGGGTTGGGGTCCACGCCCTCACCCATGGGGTGGCGGCCCATGTGCTCGACACCGCCGGCGAGGGCGACGTCGTACGCACCGAAGGCCACGCCGCCCGCGACGGCGGTCACGGCGGTGAGCGCACCGGCGCACATGCGGTCGATGGAGTACCCGGGCACCGACTGCGGGAGCCCGGCGAGGATCCCGGCCGTACGGCCGAGGGTCAGCCCCTGGTCACCGATCTGCGTGGTGGCGGCGATGGCGACCTCGTCGATCTTCGCGGGGTCCAGTTCCGGGTTGCGGCGCAGCAGCTCCCGGATGGCCTTCACTACGAGATCGTCGGCGCGGGTCTCGTTGTAGATGCCCTTCGGGCCCGCCTTGCCGAACGGGGTGCGGACGCCGTCGACGAAGACGACGTCCCTGACGGTACGAGGCACGTTGGCTCTCCTCCAGGTGCGGGTGTGCACTGCTGCTGTGCGGGGGCGTGCCCATTCCTGAGCGCCCGCTCACCCGGCCCATGCTACTTGTCGGTAACCGGCATGCACACCCCCTCCGGAAGGAGCGGCGAAGGTCACACTTGCGGCGGCGCGGTCGGGGACGCGAAGGAGCCCCCGGCCTGGGGGCCGGGGGCTCCTTCGGGGGGCGCCGCGCGTCAGTCGGTCTCGGCCGGGGCCGGGGCCGGGGCTGCGGCCAGGGCCGCGACCAGGGCGTCCGTCACCAGTTCGACCTGCCACGGGCGGGCCCCGTAGCCCGTCAGGGCCTCGGCCACCGCGTCGGCCTCCAGCTGCAGCGGAGGCTCCCAGCACAGCCGGCGGACCGTGTCGGGGGTGATCAGGTTCTCCTGCGGCAGGTTCAGGCCCTCCGCGAGCGCCGACACGGCCGTGCGGGCCGCCGCCAGCCGGGCGGCGGCCGCCGGGTCCTTGTCCGCCCAGGAGCGCGGCGGCGGCGGGCCGGCCGGGGTCGCGCCCGGCTGCGGAAGCTCGTTCTCGGGCAGGGCCTTCGCCCGCTCCACGGCCGCCATCCACTGGTCCAGCTGGCGCCGGCCCATGCGCTGCCCGTAGCCGGGCAGGGCGGAGAGGGCCTGCGCGTTCAGCGGCAGGGCCAGGGCGGCCTCGACGATCGCCGCGTCACCGAGCACCTTGCCCGGTGAGACGTCCCGTCGCTGCGCGATCCGGTCGCGGGACTCCCACAGCTCCCGCACGACGGCCATCTGCCGGCGCCGGCGCACCTTGTGCATGCCGGACGTACGGCGCCACGGGTCCTTGCGGGGAGGTGCGGGCGGTGCGGCGGCGATGGCGTCGAACTCCTGATGGGCCCATTCCAGCTTGCCCTGCCGGTCCAGCTCCTTCTCCAGCGCGTCGCGCAGGTCCACCAGCAGCTCCACGTCGAGCGCGGCGTAGCGCAGCCACGGCTCGGGGAGCGGACGGGTCGACCAGTCGACGGCGGAGTGCCCCTTCTCCAGCGTGTAGCCGAGGACGCTCTCGACCATCGCGCCGAGTCCGACCCGCGGGAAGCCGGCGAGGCGGCCGGCCAGCTCGGTGTCGAAGAGGGAGGTGGGCGCCATGCCTATTTCGCGCAGGCACGGCAGGTCCTGGGTGGCGGCGTGCAGGATCCACTCGGTGCCGGACAGGGCCTCGCCCAGGGCGGAGAGGTCGGGACAGCCCACCGGGTCGATCAGCGCGGAGCCCGCGCCTTCGCGGCGGAGCTGTACGAGGTAGGCGCGCTGGCCGTAGCGGTAGCCGGAGGCGCGCTCGGCGTCGACCGCGACGGGGCCGGTGCCCGCGGCGAAGGCCGCGACCACCGCGGCGAGCGCCTCGGCATCGGCGACCACCGGGGGAATGCCCTCACGCGGTTCTAGCAGGGGAACGGGCAGCCCATCGGACGAAACCTCGTCGTCCGGGGGGCCGCCCCCGGTGGTGGTGCGCAGGTCTGCTGCGGTTTCTTGGGCGTCGGTCACCGGTCAAGGGTATCCGTGGATGCGGCGCGCCCGTCGCCGGAACGTTCCGGCGACGGGCGCGAGGGGGAAGTGTGGGCGTTTCCCCGGGTTCTCCGGGTGTTGGCCCGGTGTCCTCCGGGGGATATCGGCGGGGTCAGTGGATGATCCCGGTGCGCAGGGCGACGGCGACCATCCCGGCCCGGTCGCCGGTGCCCAGCTTGCGGGCGATCCGGGCGAGGTGGGACTTGACGGTCAGGGCGGACAGGCCCATCGAGACTCCGATGGCCTTGTTGGACTGGCCCTCCGCGACGAGGCGCAGGACCTCGACCTCGCGGCCGGAGAGCTCTCGGTAGCCGCCCGGGTGGCTCGGGGCACCCGGGGGGCGGCGGTGCATACGGGCGGCGGCGGCACCGATGGGGGCGGCGCCGGGCCGCGAAGGGAGCCCGATGTTGGTCCGGGTGCCGGTGACGACGTAGCCCTTCACTCCGCCCGCGAGGGCGTTGCGTACGGCGCCGATGTCGTCGGCGGCGGACAGGGCCAGGCCGTTCGGCCACCCGGCGGCACGGGTCTCGGAGAGCAGGGTGAGACCGGAACCGTCGGGCAGGTGTACGTCGGCCACGCAGATGTCGCGCGGGCTGCCGATGCGTGGGCGGGCCTCCGCGATGGACGACGCCTCGATCACGTCGCGTACTCCGAGGGCCCACAAATGGCGGGTCACGGTGGAACGCACGCGCGGGTCGGCCACGACGACCATGGCCGTCGGCTTGTTCGGGCGGTAGGCGGCGGCGACCAGGCTTGCGGGCTGCTCGAGAAGAACGGACACCTAGGCCTCCTGGGGGGAGTGGCGGGACGGCCGGCTCGGGGAAGAGGAGCCGGTGCGAACCGTGCGGATGGTCACTGACTCCTTCGGCACGTCACCCGCCCGGCTTTAGGGAATGATCACGATTTGGTGAGTAACAATTCGGGCAATTCGGACGCATGATCGATCATAGGGTGATCAGAAGCCCACAAGGGACGCCCCGTTCCGACACTCCGGTGCCGGTTTGATCGCATCTGCGGGGGTGCCCGGCGGGCGGTGCGCGGGCGGGATGCCGGGGGCCCGTACGGCCGTGTACGTACGGCCGTACGGGCCCCGTGGAGCCCTGCGGTACTACCCCTGCGGGTGGTGCGGGCCGCGTCGCTGTGGCAGGGAGACCACACCGGTCACCGTCTCCGTCGGCCCGACCGGTGGCAGCCCCGCGATCTGGCACAGCAGTTCGCACCACGCCGCCAGGTGTGCCGAGGTGTCGGGCACCCCGCCCACGCCCTCGCGCGGCGTCCAGGACGCCCTGATCTCGATCTGCGTCGCCGGACGCCGCTCGCCGAGCCCGCCGAAGTAGTGCGAGGCGGCCATGGTCACGGTCCCGCTCGCCTCCCCGTACGTCAGCCCGCGCGCGTCCAGCGCCCCCGTCAGCCAGGACCAGCACACCTCCGGGAGGAGCGGGTCCACGGCCATCTCCGGCTCCAGTTCCGCCCGTACGAGCGTCACCAGTCGGAAGGTCCCCTGCCAGGCGTCGTGCCCGGCCGGGTCGTGCAGGAGGATGAGCCGGCCGTCGGCCAGATCCTCCTCCCCGTCCACTACCGCCGCCTCCAGCGCGTAGGCGTGCGGTGCCAGTCTCTGTGGCGGCTTGGTGGGGTCGATCTCGATCCCCGCCCGTAGCCTCGCTTTCTTCAAGCCGTCGACCGCCCGCCGGAACGGGAGCGGGACGGAGCTCTCCTTCGCGCTGTCCGTACCGTCAGCGCCATCTGAAAATCGTCCCTGAGCCGCAGCCATGCGGGGAAGACTAGGCGGAACGAGAGCCCGTACGGCGCAGCCACACCCGCGCCGGGCCGGGCACTTCTTCATACGTGCGAAGATTTGAGTCGTGAGCGCCAACCTCCGCCCCACGGGCACGCCGAGCCAGACGTACGATTCCGCCTTCCTCAAGGCGTGCCGGCGCGAGCCGGTGCCGCACACCCCCGTGTGGTTCATGCGGCAGGCGGGACGCTCGCTCCCCGAGTACCGCAAGGTCCGCGAGGGCACGCAGATGCTGGAATCCTGCATGCGCCCCGACCTGGTCACCGAGATCACGCTCCAGCCGGTGCGCCGCCACAACGTGGACGCGGCGATCTTCTTCTCCGACATCGTGGTCCCGCTGAAGGCCATCGGCGTCGACCTGGACATCAAGCCGGGCGTCGGCCCGGTCGTCGCCCAGCCGATCCGCCGCCGCGAGGACCTCGCACAGCTGCGCGACCTCACCCCGGAGGACGTCCCGTACGTCACCGAGGCGATCGGCATGCTCACGAGTGAACTGGGCTCCACGCCGTTGATCGGTTTCGCGGGCGCGCCTTTCACCCTCGCGAGCTACCTGGTCGAGGGCGGCCCGTCCAAGAACCACGAGCACACCAAGGCCCTCATGTACGGGGACCCGGAGCTGTGGGCCGACCTGCTGGACCGCCTCGCGGAGATCACCTCCGCCTTCCTCAAGGTCCAGATCGAGGCCGGCGCCTCCGCGATCCAGCTCTTCGACTCCTGGGTCGGCGCGCTCGCCCCGGCGGACTACCGCCGCTCGGTGATGCCGGCCTCGACGAAGGTCCTGGAGTCCGTGGCCTCGTACGGGGTCCCGCGCATCCACTTCGGCGTGGGCACCGGCGAGCTCCTCGGCCTGATGGGCGAGGCCGGCGCGGACGTCATGGGCGTCGACTACCGGGTCGCGCTGAACGAGGCCGTGCACCGCGTCGGCCCCGGCAAGGCGCTCCAGGGCAACCTGGACCCGGCGGTCCTCTTCTCCACGGAGGAGGCCGTCCGCACCAAGACCGACGAGGTCCTCGCCGCCGCGGCGGGCCTGGAGGGCCACATCTTCAACCTGGGCCACGGCGTCCTCCCGACGACCCCGCCGGACGCGCTGACCCGCCTGGTGGACTACGTCCACACGCGGACGGCGGTCTAGCGGGCCCGACAGGGCTGGATTTGCCCGGACGGGCTGGATGATGCCGCGCAGCGGCATTTCCAGCCCGTCCGGCGTTTGAGGACCGGGTCCGGGCAGAGCCCGGGGAACGGTGGAAGGGCGGGTAGGGGACCAGCCCCGCAGGGCTCAGACCCCCGCCGCCCGCACCGCCGAGACGGCCTTGCGGGCGGCGACCAGGACCGGATCCCACACGGGAGAGAACGGCGGGGCGTAGCCCAGGTCCAGGGACACGACCTGCTCCACCGTCATACCGGCGGTCAAGGCCACCGCCGCGATGTCCACCCGCTTCGCGGATCCCGCGCCGCCGACGATCTGGACGCCCAGCAGGCGGCCCGTGCGGCGCTCCGCCAGCATTTTCACCGTCATTTCCTCGGCCCCCGGGTAGTAGCCCGCCGTGTTCGTCGAGCGGATGGTGGCGGTGACGAAGCGCAGGCCGACCGCCAGCGCGTCGCGCTCGCGCAGCCCCGTACGGGCGATCTCCAGGTCGCAGACCTTGCTCACGGCCGTGCCGACGACGCCCGGGAAGGTCGCGTAGCCGCCGCCCACGCCCGCGCCGATGACCTGGCCGTGCTTGTTCGCGTGCGTGCCCAGCGCGATGTGCCGCGTGCGGCCCGCCACCAGGTCGAGGACCTCCACGCAGTCGCCGCCCGACCAGATGTTCTCGTGCCCCCGCACCCGCATCGAGAGGTCGGTCAGCAGGCCGCCCGAGTCGCCCAGCGGCAGGCCCGCCGCGCGGGCCAGTTCCGTGCGCGGCTCCACTCCGATGCCCAGGACCACCACGTCGGCCGGGTACTCGTCACCGGTCGCCGTGGCCACCGCGCAGGCCCGACCCTCCGGGTCCGTGAGGATCTTCGTCACCTCGGCGCGGGAGACCGTACGGATCCCCATCCCGTTCATCGCGCTGTGCACCAGGCCGCCCATGTCGGGGTCCAGCGTGGACATCGGCTGCTCGCCCCGGTGCAGCACGGTGACCTCGAAGCCCCGCCCGACCAGCGCCTCCGCCATCTCCACGCCGATGTAGCCCGCCCCGACCACGACCGCCCTGCGGCCGACGGTGCGTTCCAGGGTGTCCATCAGGCCCTGCCCGTCGTCCAGGGTCTGGACGCCGTGCACCCCCGCCGCGTCGATGCCGGGCAGCCGGGGCCGGATGGGCCGGGCGCCCGTCGCCAGGACGAGCTTGTCGTACGCCGTCCAGTACTCGGCGCCCGAATCCAGCTCGCGGGCGCGCACCCGGCGCCCCGGGACGTCGAGCTCCACCACCTCCGTGCGGGTCCGCAGATCGATGTCCCGGGCGCGGTGCTCCTCGGGGGTCCGGGCGATCAGCTCGTCCCGCCCGGCCACCTGCCCGCCGATCCAGTACGGGATCCCGCACGCGGAGTACGAGGTGAAGTGCCCCCGCTCGAACGCGATGATCTCCAGCTCCGCGGGGCCCTTGAGCCGGCGGGCCTGTGACGCGGCGGACATGCCCGCCGCGTCACCCCCGATCACCACCAGACGCTCCCTGCCGTTCGCCATGCGCCCGTACCGTCCTTCCCCACCGCCGATGCCTGCGGGGACCACGCTACGGGCGTACGGGTGTTCAGTCCCGGACGTCCGCCGGAGGGGTCGCCGGTTCCGTGGGCTGCGCGGGACCGCCGGCCGGGGGCGTGGGTGCCGGCCACATCGGCCCGGTCTGCGCGGGAAGCCGCCGCGCGGGAAGGTCGGGCTTCTGCTTCGCAGGCCGCCACTTGCGGTACTGCCGGAAGCAGAGCAGCAGGAACCCGCCGCTCAGCAGGAACGGGGAGGCCGCCGCGAGCGCCATCAGCAGGTACCTGATCACGGTCGCGAACACGGCCCACCCGCCGACCAGGGCGTCGAGGAAGCCCGGTTCCGGCTTCTTCGGCTCCTGTGCCGCCGGCTTCTTCGGCTCCGAGAACGTCAGCGTGATCGTGCCGAGCGAGGTCTGGTCCTTCAGCGCCGTCTGCTGCGCCATCAGCGACTCCAGATCGGACTGGCGCTTGCTGAGCTCGGCCTCCAGGGTGACGACCTCGCTGAGCCCCGAAGCCTTCTCCATCATGTCGCGCACCCGGGCCACGCTCGCCTGCTGCGTCTTGACCCGGCTGTCCACGTCCGTGACCTTCTGCGTCACGTCCTGTGCCTCGACCTTGCGGTCGAGCAGCTTTCCGCTGCCCTCCATCGCGCCGAGCACCGCGTCGAACCGGTCCCCGGGCACCCGCAGGGTCACGGTCGAGGTCACCACCCCGTCGGAACCGCGTTTGGTGGTCTCGGCGCCCACGTACCCGCCCGCGTTCTCCGCCGCCGTCCGGGCACCGGCCGTCGCCTTCTGGGCGTCCGCCGTCTCCACGCTCAGGGTCGCCGTCCGGATGATCTGCGCGCGCACGGCCGGGGCCTGCGACTGGTTCTTGTCGGCTGCGGAAGGGGCTGGTGCGCCCGGGGCGGCTGCGTCGGCCTTCCCCGCGGCGCCCTCCTGCTGGGGAGCCGCCGCCTGCGCCCCCTTGTCCGCCGCCTTGCCGCCCGCCTCGGCGGCGCAGCCGGTGAGGGCGAGGGCCCCCGCCAGCGAGAGCGCGGCCAGGGCCGTCGCGGACCGCCGGCCGTACGGTCGTGCTCCGTACCGCCGTTCTGCGTACCGTCGTGCTCCGGGCCGTCTTCCGTACTGGATGTGCATCGTCGAGTCCCCCCGGGGAATGGGCTGCGCGTGGGCTGCCGCACGGATGTCACGGGTGTGACGTCCAGGGTCCCGCCGCGGGTTTCGCACCCGCGGTCCCGAGGTGATGCCGAAGCGGTCACGGTCAGGCCTCGGTGATCGGCCGATGCGCGGTCTGAGACGATGTGTCCATGCACGAAGCGGACACGCGTACGGACAGGCGTACGGACGGAGGTACGGACGGACGTACCGAGCGGGGGACCGGCCGGCCCGACCGGACCGGGCACGCCCTCGTCATCGGCGGCGGCATCGCCGGCCTCGCGGCCGCCCACCGCCTGCTCGCCGACGGGGTCCGCGTCACCCTCCTGGAAGCCGGACCGCGCCTCGGCGGCAAGCTGCGCGCGGGGGAACTGGCCGGCCTGCCCGTGGACCTCGGCGCCGAATCCGTGCTCGCCCGCCGCCCCGAAGCCCTGGAACTGGCCCGCGCCGTGGGCCTCGGCGAGGCCCTGCAGCCGCCCGCCACCGCCACCGCGCACGTGTGGACCCGGGGCGAGCTGCGGCCCATGCCGCGCGGCCACGTCATGGGCGTCCCCGGCGACCTGGCCCCGCTCGCCGCGTCCGGAGTGCTCTCCGCCGAGGGCCTGGCCCGGATCGAGGCCGAGGCCGGACTGGCCCCCGCGGAGCTCGGCGAGGACGTGGCCATCGGCGAGTACGTGGCCGCCCGCTTCGGCCACGAGGTCGTCGACCGGCTCGTGGAACCGCTCCTCGGCGGGGTCTACGCGGGCAACGCCTACCGCATCTCGATGCGCGCCGCCGTGCCCCAGCTCTTCGAGGCCGCCCGCACGCACGCCTCACTGGGCGAGGGCGTACGGGAACTGCAGCGCCGGGCGGCCCAGGCGCAGCCCGGAGCGGCCGGGCCGGTGTTCTCCGGCATCGACGGCGGCATCGGGCGGCTCCCGCTCGCGGTCGCCGAGGCCTGCCGGGCGGCCGGAGCCCGGATCCTCCTCGACGCCCCCGCGCGCGAGTTGACCCGTACCGCCACCGGCTGGCGGGTGGTCGCCGACACCCCGGACGGGGCCGAGGTCATCGAGGCCGACGCGGTGGTCCTGGCCGTCCCGGCCGGGCCGGCCGCCCGACTGCTGGAGCGGCTCGCGCCCGCGGCCGCCGCCGAGCTGCGCGGGGCCGAGTACGCCTCCATGGCCCTGGTCACGATGGCGCTGCGCCGCTCGGAGCTGCCGGCCGCGATCGCCGACGGCGGCGCGAGCGGTTTCCTCGTACCCCCGGTGGACGGCCGGACGATCAAGGCGTCCACCTTCTCCAGCAACAAGTGGGCCTGGGCCGGGACCGATCCCGAGCTGTTCCTGCTGCGCACCTCCGTCGGCCGCCACGGCGACGAGGCCGTCCTGACGCGCTCCGACGAGGAACTGGTCGAGATCTCGCTCGCCGATCTCGGCGCGGCCGTGGGGCTGGCGGGCACCGCCCGCCCGGTCGCCTCCACCGTCACCCGCTGGGACGCCGGCCTGCCCCAGTACCCCGTCGGCCACCTGGACCGGGTGGCCCGGATCCGTGGCGCCGTGGCGGCGCTGCCGGGCCTCGCGGTGTGCGGTGCGCTCTACGACGGGGTGGGGATCCCGGCGTGCATCGCCAGTGCAGGCAAGGCGGCGGACGTGGTGATCGCCACGTTGGGGGCCGGTTGGGCACCCCTGGCACAGACCACTGATCAGCACACGGGACAATAGACACATGACTGCACCAGAGAAGATTCCCAACGCGGGGAAGAAGGCGAAGGACCTCAACGAGGTCATCCGCTACACCCTGTGGTCCGTCTTCAAGCTGAAGGACGTTCTGCCCGAGGACCGCAGCGGCTATGCCGACGAGGTCCAGGAACTGTTCGACCAGCTGGGCGCCAAGGACATCACCGTCCGCGGCACCTATGACGTCTCCGGCCTGCGCGCCGACGCCGACGTCATGATCTGGTGGCACGCGGAGACCTCCGACGAGCTGCAGAGCGCCTACAACCTGTTCCGCCGCACCAAGCTGGGCCGCGCCCTGGAGCCGGTGTGGTCGAACATGGCCCTGCACCGCCCGGCCGAGTTCAACAAGTCGCACATCCCGGCCTTCCTGGCCGACGAGACCCCGCGCGACTACGTCAGCGTGTACCCCTTCGTGCGCAGCTACGACTGGTACCTGCTGCCCGACGAGGACCGTCGCCGCATGCTCAAGGACCACGGCATGATGGCCCGCGGCTACCCCGACGTGCGCGCCAACACCGTCGCCTCCTTCTCGCTGGGCGACTACGAGTGGCTGCTGGCCTTCGAGGCCGACGAGCTGTACCGCATCGTCGACCTCATGCGCCACCTGCGCGCCTCCGAGGCCCGCATGCATGTCCGTGAAGAGGTGCCCTTCTACACCGGGCGCCGCAAGTCCGTCGCCGATCTGGTGGCCGGACTCGCCTGAGACCTCCCCTGGGGGGAAGGACCGGCGGACCGCTGACCGCGGACCGCCGGTGATCGGGAGGCCCTGCCCCCGAATCGACGCAGCCGGAGATCCCGCCCGGAAGTTCAGACGACTGGCGGCAGCAGTGCCCTGGGGTGCCCCGGGGCGGTCGCTGCCCGGTCGTCCAGCGACACCGGTGCGGGCTCCGGATGCGGCGCACACCCGACGCGCCACCCCGCGGTGGCCCCCGTCAGCAAGTACCGCTCCACGTGACGGTCCACGCAGTCATTGCGTCCACCGACCACTCCGTGGGTGCCGGCCCCCTCTTCCGTCACCAGCGCCGCCCCGGCCCCCAGCCGCCGCTGGAGCTCCAGCGCGCCCGGGTACGGGGTCGCGCCGTCCCGCTCGGCCGCGACGACGAGCGTACGGGGGAGCGCGGCGGCCGCCGCTGCGCCCACGTCCACCGGCCGCTGGCGTTCGCGCACCGGCCAGGAGGCGCAGGGCAGGTTCAGGAAGGCGTTGCCCCAGGTCTCGAAGGGGGCCGTGCGCGCCAGTTCGGTGTTGTCGCGGTCCCAGGTCTCCCAGTCGGTGGGCCACGGGGCGTCGTTGCACAAGGTCGCCGTGTAGACCGCCGTCGCGTTCTCGCCCTCGGCGGCGGCCGCCGGGTCCGGGGCGGCGAGCGCGATCAGCGGAGCCGGATCGCCGCGCAGGAACGCCGACAGCGCCGCCGCCCGGTCCGGCCAGACCTCGTCGTAGTAGGCGGCCCTGAGGTACGCGGAGTGCAGCTGCCCGGTGCCGACGACCCCGCCCGCCGGTTCGCGGGCCAGCGCGGCCCGGACCCGGTCGTAACTCGACTGCACGGCCCCGGCGGTGGCGCCCAGCCCGTACGAGGCGTCGTGACGGGCCACCCAGGCACGGAAGTCGGCCCACCGGCGCTCGAACGCGGGCCCCTGAGCCAGGTTGTTGCGGTACCAGACGTCGGCGGGATCCGGGTCGACGGCCGAGTCGAAGACCATCCGGCGGACGTGGGCCGGGTGGAGCGTGGCGTAGACGGCGCCCAGGTAGGTGCCGTACGAGGCCCCCATGAAGTTCAGCTTCGCCTCGCCGAGCGCGGCGCGCAGCACGTGCAGGTCGCGGACGTTGTTCAGGGTCGTGTAGTGCGCGAGCCGGTCCGGGCCGGTGCGCCGCGCGCAGCCCTGCGCGTACTGGCGGGCGGCGGCGAGGCGTTCGCGCTTCTCGGCGGCGTCCGGCACGGCGGACGGGCCCCGGGTCGGGGTACGGGCGAACTCGGCCGGGTCCTGGCAGGACAGCGGGGGACCGGAGCGGCCGACCCCGCGAGGGGCGTAGCCGACGAGGTCGTAGGCGGCCCCGATCCGCCGCCACTCGGGCAGGTCGGCGACCAGCGGAAAGAACATCCCGTTCCCGCCGGGCCCGCCCGGGTTGTACACGAGCACCCCCTGCCGGGCCGCCGGTCCGGAGGCGCGGACCCGGCTGACGGTGATGCCGATCTGCTCCCCGTCGGGCCGCGCGTAGTCGAGCGGCACCCGCAGCGTGGCACAGCGCACGGCGGGGCCGAGCCCTTCGGCGGCGGCGCAGGGCCCGAACTCCAGAGGGTCCCCGGAGGGCCGCGCGGCCGCCGTGGCCGCGGCGCGGTGCGCGGCGAGCTCGGCGCCGGCCTCCTCGGCGGCGAGCCCCGCTGCGGTCCTTGCCGCGGTCCCTGCCGTGATTCCGGCGGCGGGGCCGGGCGGGGCGGCGGGGCCGGGCGAGGTGGTGACGCCGGGCGGGGTGACGGCCCGGGCGACGGCCTGACCGGCGCAGACTCCCGGCACCGACACGGCCAGCACCACGGCGGCCAGCGCGACACGCATCCGCATGGCGGGTTCCTCGTCTCATCGGATGGTCCGATGAGATCCGCAGACGGGGCCCCTGTACAGGATCGGCGCCCCGTGTCGCGCTCAGTACCTCCTTTGCCGCGGCTGCCGCCCCCGCCTGCCGTACGCCAGCGCCGCCCGCAGCTCCGGGTCGGTGACCGCGCGCAGCCCCCGTAGAGCCACCGCGGTGAGCGAACCCTGCTCGCCGCGCTCCCGGGCCAGTTCCACCAGCAGCCGCTGCCCGGCGGGCGAGGCCCACGGGGAGTGCGCGTGCCCCTCGGCCCGGGCTATGGCCAGGCAGCCCAGCGTCAGGATCAGCGGCAGCGAGAACCAGCACAGGATCATCTTCGTCGTGGTCCCCGGAGCCGGTACGCACAGAGCCGCCGCCATCATGCCCAGGACCAGCCAGGTGGCCTGCCGGACCGCCCGGATCCCCTCGCCGACCCCCTGCTCGGCCTCGGCGCGCAGCGCGAGGCCCGCGTCGCCCAGCCGGTCCGCGAGGGCCCGTACGGCAGGATCCCGTTCCGCGGCGGTCCGTACGGACACCACCTGCTCCTGCCCGTCGGGCCCGAACGCGCCGAGTACGGAGCGCTCGTGCGGATCGCGCCCGACCGGATCGACCACGGTGGCCCAGCCGGTGTGCGCGAGCAGCAGCCGGCGCTGGCGCTGCATGGACAGCAGGGTCAGATCGGCCACCCGGCGCGGGCCGCCGGCGAGGTACGCGGCCTCGTACAGGCTCAGCTCCTCGTGGTGGTGGCGGGTGCGACCGGGCGGCGCGGCGGCCTTGCCGGCGGGCTCCGCGGCGTGATCGGCGGCTCTCAGGAGGCGGGTGCACGCGAGCAGCACCCCTGCCCAGGCCAAGAGGAGGAACAGGACCCAGAACATGCCCGCTTTCTACAAGACGTGGCAGCGCGGGGATAGGGCCCTGCCGAGGTGTGAGCAGCTCGTGACGGGTCCGTGATGGACGGTCAGGAACTGCTGGAGCAACTGGAACTGGACGAACTGCCACAACTCGAACTGCTGGAGCTGCTGCCCCCGCAGCTGCTGCTGGAGGACCCGCAGCTGGACCCCGAGGACCCGCAGCTCGATCCCGAGGAGCAACTGCTGCTCGAAGACCCGCAGCCGGAACCGCCGGAGCCGCAGCTGGATCCGCTCGATCCGCCGCCGTCCGATCCCGCGCACCAGACGACCGGGATCATCTCCGCTCCGGCCCCCCAGGCGGTCTCCGAGCCGCTGGAGCGGGTGGAGTGGCCGGATCCCACGGAACCGCGCGAACGGATACGGGCCTGGGCCGCCGCCAGCCGGGTGTCCCGCGCCGCCGGCAGGAGCAGCCCGCGCAGATACGGATCGCGCAGTCCACCCAGCCCGAACAGCGAGGTCTGCACGTACGGGCTCAGGTCGGCCCGGTGGCGGGCGCGCATGTCGCGCAGCGCCGCGGCCCCCGCCCGGGTGATCCGCTGCCGGGAGCGGTAGGCCCCCCTGAGGCCCAGCACGATTCCGCCCACCAGAACGGGAAGCACCTCGATGATGAAGGGCAGGTGGAAGGAGCCGGACCCGGGCCCGGGCCCGTCCTGGAGCACGAAGGCGACGAAGGTGAGCGGCAGGGACAGCATCAGCAGCACCCCGCACAGCACCGCCTGGACGACCCCGTGGCGGCCCCGCCCGCGGCGGTCGCCGGGCGGGGCGATCAGCCCGCGGTCGGCCAGCGCGTCGCCCGTCTCCTGGACGGCCGGCTCGCGCATGGCGGCGTAGCGGATCTGGTAGAGCCACCCCGAGGGCGCGCTCTGGTGGGCCTGGAGGACGGCCCGCTCGGCGGGATCGGTGGCCCGCACCCCGGGGCGCACCTGGACGATGCCCGGCCCGCCGGCCACCATCCGGCCGTCGCAGAGCAGGGAGACCAGCGCGGCGTCGACCACCGTGCCGGGTCCGCCCGCCATGAACGCGGCCTCGGACAGGTCGAGCAGCCGGGGAGCCGGGTCGCGGGCGGGCTGCCGCGAGCGCGGCACGCTGCGCCGCAGGATCACGGTGGAGACGATGACGCCGGCCCAGACGGCGACGGCGATCCAGTCGAAGAGGTTCATGCGGCTCTCCCCGTCAGCGAGAGGGCCGTCAGCGAGCGGGCCCAGCGCACGATGCGGCGCGGCGGCCGCGCCCCGGCCCGGTCCTGCCACCAGAGAGTGAGCCGTCGCCGGTCGGCGGGGTCGGCGGGCAGGTCCCTGATCAGCAGGTGTTCCGCGAAGTCCAGCGCGTCGCGCCGGTATCCGGCGGTCATGGGCCGGTGCCGGGCATAGCCGAGGAAGGCCTCCCGGTACGCGTCCTCGCCGCCCAGGATCCCGGGCAGCTCGGGAACCAGCCGGGCCACGACCCCGGCCCGCTTGGCCGCGAGCGCCCGCGCCTGCACCCGTACCCGCTGCCGGTCGAACCCCTCGGGCACGGGCGTCCCCGCGACCAGCGCCGACAACAGGGCGGCCTGCCCGATCCCGACCCGCGTCCGCGCCTTGTCCAGTGATCCGGCGTCCAGTGATCCAGCCCCGCCGGACCTCAACCCAGCCCCGCCGGACCTCAACCCAGCCTCGCCGGCGATTGAGGCGCGGGTCCGGGCAGAGCCCGGGGAACGGTGGAAGGGCGGGTCGGGGACGGCTCCCGCAGGGCCACCGAGCACCCCCCGGATGGCATCCAGCTCACCGGCCAGCTCCACCCCCGAGGGGAAATCGTCGTCCCGCTCCAGCAGCACCCCCGCCGGCTCCACCCTGGAGCGGAGCTCCGCAAGAACATCCAGCACAACCCCCGGCACGGGATGCGCATGCGTGTCGTGCCACACCCCGTCCCGCTCCACGCCCCCGGCGACATGCACGTACGCCAGCGCCTCCAGCGGGATCCCGTCCAGCACGGCGGCCGGGTCCTCGCCCCGGTTCACCCGGTTCGTGTGCAGGTTCGCCACGTCGATCAGCAGCCGCACGCCCGTCCGTTCCACCAGCTCCGTCAGGAACTGGCCCTCCGTGAGCTCCTCCCCGGGCCAGGACACCAGCGCGGCGATGTTCTCCAGCGCGAGCGGCACCGGCAGAGAGTCCTGGGCGATCCGCACGTTCTCGCACAGCACGTGCAGGGAGTCCCAGGTGCGGGCCACGGGCAGCAGGTGTCCGGCTTCGAGCGCCCTGCCGGGCGCCTGCGGGGAGGTGCGTACGAAGGCGATGTGCTCCGTGACGAGCGGCGCCCCCAGGGCCACCGCCCGCTCCGCGAGCGCGGCCAGCTTCTCCGGGTCCGGGCGGTCGGCGCCGCCGATTCCGAGCGAGACCCCGTGCGGGACCACACGGACCCCGCGGTCGAGCAGCCGCAGCAGCGGCTCGGGAAGGTGGCCCGGACAGATGTTCTCGGCCACCACCTCGACCCAGTCCAGGCCCTCCAGCCCCGCCACGGCGTCCGCGATCTCCGGCCGCCACCCGATGCCCACCCCCAGGTGTGCCATGGGCTTCATGTCCCCTCGCCCCCCTCATCGGTCTCTCTGCCGATGTCATGGCCCCGACGGAGTCGAGCCAACCGCCCAGGGGGACGTTCAGAGCAACATTTGAGGTTCCCGGCCGGTCCGGCCGGCTCCTCCGGCGACTCCGGCGAGCGGGGACGATGCCTGCCGCGCCCGGCCCCGCCGGCCGTTGACGGAAGGAATTCGTTAAAGCTCTGCGGGCGGCGTCAATTGACGCCGGACTCCGGCTGAATGCGTGCTAGCGTCCATTTCGCCGGAATTCCTCCAGCGTATTGAGATCCGCTGCAGCTGACCGAGACGGAGAATTCGTGAAGATTCACATATCAAAGAGGAAGACCGCTTTTCCCGCAGTGATTGCGGGCGCGGTGGTGATGGCGGTCGTCGTGGGGCCCGGAGTTGCCCATGCCGATTCCCGGCCGCCGTATCCTTCCTCCCTCACCGAGGTGGCCGACGGCTTCGTGGAGTACGGCGACCCCGGCGGCTGGGCGACTCGGCAGGCCGATCACGCCCACAATTGGGGTGTTGCCCAGGAGTACGGTTCCGTCTGCACCCGGGCGGGCTGCCGGCCGGCCGGTACGGGTGCCAAGTTCGACGGGGTAGCCGACGACACCGCCGGGCTCACGTTCAAGAACCTTCAGGTGACGGCGTTGGGTGACGCCTCCGTGTCGACGGAGAAAGGTGTCCGGATTTCGGCGTCCTCGACTCTGACGAACAACACTCCCAACTGGCAACTCCTGAATTCCACTTCTTTTGACTCGGAGTACGGCACCTCCATCACGAGCTCGGTGACCAAGCAATTCAGTACCGGGCACACCCTCAATGCCGGTTTCACGCTCGGCAGTCTCATCAAGGGGGGCGCTGACGTCACCACGACCTACACGTGGGGGTCGTCGGACTCCACGACGACGAGCAAGGACATAAAGTTCATCGGGTCCTCCCAGCCGGTCTGGGTGCCACCGCACGGCTACGACATCGTGCACATGTCCATGGACCGCAATAGCGGCACCGGCAAGGTCCAGCTCTCGGGGGACCTGGACGGGAGTCTCAAGCAGTGCATTCACGGCTCCCTCCGGAAGGCCGACGGGGGCTGGGTGACGTGGGAAGGCAATACGCAGGGCTATGACAATGACGGAAACAAGGACTGCAGCACCTACTCGGTGTACGACGTGGCACTGGCCGCATCCCACGCGGGACCCGGAGGTCCGCCCTTCGGGAAACTCCCCGAGGGGTTCAGCATCAGCGGCCAGCACACCGTTTCGGCCCCGGGCATCGGCTCGTACGAGGCCGTCACGGGCGTGAATTTCAATGTGACGGTCGACCAGTACCCGTCTGATGTCATCAAGCCCGGAAGTGTCTCTCCGGACTCGCTCGGCACGGCTGTTGATTCCCTCATGCAGCCCGTCCGGCATTCGTACTCGATCCCGGTAAAGGTCGACCCGAAGACCGTGCACACCTCCGTCACCACTCACTGACCCTTCAGAGCCGCCCGCGCAGCGCCGGGTGGTCCGCGACCACCGTGCACGAACCCGGAGCGATCTCCGTGAATCCGGCGTCCCGGACCACCGGCAGCCCGCTCCCGGACAGCTCCGCCCACCGCTCGGGCGGAGCCGTCCGTACGGCCAGCCGGAAGCCGGCTTCGCGCCACGCGGTCCGCTCCGCCCCGGTCAGCTCCCACCAGGCCAGCTGCGCCGCGTGGCCGGCCTGGGCCATCGCCTTGCCGGCGGACATGTCCAGATCCGGGTTGAGCCACAGCACCGGCAGCCCGGCCTCCGCCGGACCGGCCGGCTGCGGGTCGTCCAGGTCGGTGCCCGACACCTGGAGCTTGGCCAGCTCCTTGGGCCAGCCGTCGAGCGGGACCGGCGGGAAGACCCGTACCTCCGACATGTCACCGTGCACGGTGACACCCGGCAGCGTCCCGGCCTTGCGCCATTCCGCCCCGCGGGCCCGGCGGACCACCTTGCGGATCCGCGCGTCCTGCCAGTCCCGGACCGCCTCGGCCCACTCGCCCTCGCCCGCCGCACGCTCGTCCGTCAGCAGCACCAGCACCGCGCGGGCCGCCGTCTCCAGGGCGTCCGTGCGGGTCGGCGGCTCGGCCTTCTCGATCCGCACGACCAGCGGCAGCACGAACTGCGGGGCCTCGTCGCGTGCGATCCGCTCCTGCCGGAACGGGCTGTCCGACCCGACGGCGGGTACGTGGGTGTCGTGGGGCGTGTGCTCGGTGCTCATCCGGCCAAGGATGCCAGCATCCGCCTTCAGGATGATGTCCGAGGGGTCCGGGCCGGGCGAGGATCACGGGCATGAAGAGTGATCTGTTCGCGTCCGAGAACCTGGTCCAGCCGTCTGCCGCGCCCGGTATGACCCTGCAGAACGCCAAGTCCGTGAAGTACACCGTCAACGGTGAAATGCTCGCCCGCCAGGGATCGATGGTCGCCTTCCGCGGCAACCTCCAGTTCGAGCGCAAGGGACAGGGGATAGGCGGCATGCTCAAGCGCGCCGTCACCGGCGAGGGCCTGCCGCTGATGTCCGTGCGCGGACAGGGCGAGGCCTGGTTCGCGCACCAGGCAGGCAACTGCTTCGTCGTCGAGTTCGAACCCGGCGACGCCCTCACCATCAACGGCCGCAACGTCCTGTGCTTCGACCCCACGCTCTCCTACGAGATCAAGATGGTGAAGGGCGCCGGCATGACGGGCGGAGGCCTCTTCAACAGTCTCTTCACCGGCACCGGGAAGCTCGCCGTCGTCTGCGACGGAAACCCGATCATCATCCCGGTCACCCCGCAGGCCCCGGTCTACGTGGACACGGACGCGGTGGTCGGCTGGAGCGCCCGGCTGGAGACGAACCTGCACCGGTCCCAGTCGGTCGGCTCGATGATCCGCGGCGGCTCCGGCGAGGCCGTACAGCTCAAGCTCAGCGGCGAAGGCTTCGTCATCGTCCGCCCGAGCGAGGTCACCGAGACCGCCGCTGCCCATTGATCCGGCCGCGCCACCCCACGGCCCGGCTGGGTAGGCTCGTACCCATGGACCAGACGGAGCAGAGCCGGCCCGAGCAGGGCGAGTCGTCCGCGTCGTACTGCCCCGCCCCGGCGGCCCCGGCCGGGCGGGTGGCGGGGCCGCCGTACGCGGACTGCCTGGAGTGCGGCAAGCCCACCGAGTACGGGGTCGCCACACCGGGCATCGTGCTGTGCCCGGTGTGCGAATGGCAGGACGCGCAGCGCACCGCCTGCTCCGGCTGACCGCCGAGGTCGACCGCAGGGGTCACTTCCCGATGAGCTCGGACACCTTCACGAACCGGTAGCCGCGCTTGCGCAGCTCCGGGACGATCTTCTGGATGGCCTCCTCGGTGACCGGGGCCGCGCTGCGCGTGCAGTGCATGACCACGACCGAGCCGGGCTTCACCCCGGACAGGACCTGCTCGGCCACCGCGTCCGGATCCTTCGCGAAGGCGTCCCCGCTGACCACGTCCCACTGCACGGCCGTCACCTTGGCCGTGGAGATGGCGCGCAGCGCCTGGTCGTCGTAGCAGCCGCCGGGGAAGCGGAAGTACGGGACGGTGTTGACCGCCCCCGCCTTGCGGAACGCCTCGAAGGCCCGGTCCACGTCGGCCCGCGCGCCGGCCTCGTCGAGGGTGGGAAGCCCGTAGCAGGGGGCCTTGAAGGCGTGGTGGCTGTAGGAGTGGTTCGCGATCTCGAAGTTCGCATCGGTACCGATGGACTTCGCCTGGTCCGGGTACTCCTCGGCCCAGCGCCCCGTCATGAAGACGGTCGACGGCACCTTGAGCGTGCGCAGCGTGGAGATCAGCTGGGGATTGTCGAAGTGCTCGCCCTTCGCCGCGCGCGGCCCCTGGTCGGAGGTCATGTCGGCGTCGAAGGTCAGCGCCACCGTCTTGTCCGTACGCTGCTTCGCGCGCTCGAAGACGGGGGTCAGGCCGTTCGGGCCGGGCGCCATGGTGGGGGCCTTGCCGGGAGCGCCGGCCTGCGGGGTGCCCGGCTGGCCGCTCTGGGGGCTCGGGGAGCCCGGCTGCGGGGAGGCGGACCCCGAGGGGGTCGCGGAGGTGCCCATACGGGCCTGGCTGCCGGTGTTCGACGCGCCGGTGCCGCCCCCGCAAGCGGTGAGGGCGGCACTGAGAGCTGCGACGGCCGCGACGGCGGCCGCCTTACGCACTGAGATGGTCACATACGCAAAATATCTGACTATGTGGCAAGCAGACGCGCACGGCACTCCTCCACGTCGAAGTCACCCTTCGGGAACTGCGGCGCGAGGCCTTCCAGGTGCTCCAGGAGCAGCTTGCTGATCGCCCAGTTGCGGTACCACTTGCGGTCCGAGGGGACGACGTACCAGGGCGCGGCGTCCGTGGAACAGCGCTCCAGGGCCAGCTCGTAGGCCTGCTGGTACGCGGGCCACATCGCGCGCTCCTCGATGTCGCCCGGGTTGAACTTCCAGTGCTTCTCGGGGTTGTCGAGCCGCTCCAGGAGCCGCTTGCGCTGCTCCTCGTAGCTGATGTGGAGGAAGACCTTCACGACGCTCACGCCGTCGTCGGCGAGGGACTTCTCGAACCGGTTGACCTGCGCGTAGCGGCGGCCCAGCTGACTGCGCGGCACCAGCTCGCGGACGCGGGCGATGAGGACGTCCTCGTAGTGCGAACGGTCGAAGATGCCGATCTCGCCCGGCTGGGGGAGGGCCTTCATGATGCGCCAGAGGAAGGGGTGGTTCTGCTCCTCGGGAGTGGGCGCCTTGAAGGCCTTGATCCGGCAGCCGGAGGGGTTGAACAGGCCGATCACGTGTTTGACGGTGCCGCCCTTGCCGCTGGTGTCCATGCCCTGCAGCACGAGGAGGACGCGGCGCCGGTCCCCGGCGGTGCTGGCGGCGTAGAGCCGCTCCTGGAGGTCGGCGAGCTGCTCGGCCATCTGGGCGGTGGCCGCCACGCCGGCCGCCTTGTCGGTGGGACCGCCCGGGGTCGCGCCCGGGTGGAACGCGCCGAGGTCCACGCGCTCGCCGGAGGGGACGCGCAGCAGCGGGGCGAGGGGGTTGCCGAAGCCGCCGTGGCCACCGGTCCTGCGGGCGCCCTTGGGGGCCTTGGGGCTCTCGGCGGAGATGCGGAGCAGCTCGCGGAGGGAGAGCGGCTTGGGCTTGGCAGCCTTCTCGCCCTTGGTGTCCTTGGCGGGCTTCGGAGGCTTGGTGTCCTTGGCCGCTTTTTCCCGCTTGGCCGCCTTCTCGGCTTTCTCCGCCTTCGCTGCCTTGTCCGGCTTCCCGCCGTCCTTGTCCTTCTTGGCCACCGCTGGCTACCTCGATCCCGTCGACTCCATCCGATCCTCCAACAGATCGGATGGCACCGCGAGGTGGCGAAAGACCGGGCCCGGCGGGCCGGAAGGCCGTACTGCGTCAGTGCCAGGGGCCCGTCACCGCGAAGGTGGTCCCGGGCGCGTACGCGTTGACGTACATGGTCCGGGCGTCCGGGGAGAAGGTGACGCCCGCGAACTCCCCCCACTCCGGCGCCCCCGGCCTGCCGATGTCCTGGGCGTTGCGGGCCAGCGGGTAGACCTCGCCGCCCGGGGTCACGCCGAAGACGTACTGCGCGCCGCCGCCGTCCTCGCACACCATCAGGCCGCCGTCCGGGGCCAGGCAGATGTTGTCGGGGGAGTCGCCCGGCAGCTGGATGTCGGTGGCCGGGCCGAAGACCACGTCCAGGCGGAGCCGGGCGCGCAGCGGATCGTAGAACCAGACCTGCCCGTGGTGCTCGGCGGGGGAGCCCTCGCGGGTGCGGGAGTAGCTGGAGACGAAGTGCACCCCGGTGCCGCCCCAGTAGCAGCCCTCCAGCTTCTGGGCGTGGGTGATCCCGCCGGGGCCGAAGTCCTGGAGCCGGATCGGGGTCCCGGACGCGGACGGATCCGGTACGGGGACCCACTCCACCGGGAACTCGGCTCCGGGCCGGTCCACCACGGCCAGGTTCGGCAGTCCGGGGACGCGCATGGCCTCCAGCGCACCGCCCGCGCGCAGCGAGCCGGGGCCGCCGAGGGGGCGGGCGGGCAGGAAGCGGTAGAAGAGCCCGAAGGGTTCGACGAAGGCGTCCTCGGTCTCGTAGACCACCCCCAGGTACGGGTCCACGGCGACGGCCTCGTGCGCGAAGCGGCCCATCGCGGTGAGCGGGACCGCGCCGGAGCGGCGGGGGTCGGTGGGGTCGACCTCGAAGACGTAGCCGTGGTCGCGGCCGTAGCCGGAGGTGCCCGCCCGGTCCTCGGTCTCCTCGCAGGAAAGCCAGGTGTTCCAGGGGGTACGGCCGCCCGCGCAGTTGACGGCTGTACCGGCGAGCGCGACGCGCTCCGAGAGGACCCGGCCGTCCGGAGCGAGTTCGAGGAGGGTGCAGCCGCCGAGGGCGTACGGGTCGTACGTGAGCCCGTCGACGAGGGGGACCCGCAGGGCCGCCGTGGTCCGGTTCTCGTGGTTGCGCACGAGCCGGACGCGGCCGTCCCCGGCGGCGAAGGCGGCCATGCCGTCGCAGTTGGCGGGGACGGTGCCCTCGCCGGAGCGCAGCGGATCCCCGGCCCGGGAGAGCACCCGGTAGCCGAACCCGGCGGGCAGGTCGAGCAGTCCGGCGGGGTCGGCCACGAGGGGGCCGTAGCCCCGGGCGGCGGCGGGGGCCGGGGCGGCGCCGGAGAACAGTGCGCCGAGGGCTCCGCCGAAGGAGACGGTGGCGGCCGCCATCAGACTGCGTCGACTGAGGTTCATCGGCAACTCCGGGCGGCGGGGCGGACCTTCGAAGGCCCCGTGGTACCACGCCGGCCCACCGCCCTTGCGCCCGCCGCGCCCGACGACCCCTCGCCCGGGGGTACGGGGTCGGCCCTCAAGCGCCGGGCGGGCCGGATCCGGCCCGCCCGGCGGATGAGGGAGCCGGCCCCGAATGGGGCCGGTCTCGGATCAGACCAGCTCGGCGCTCAGGGTGATCGTCGTTCCCGTCAGGGCCTGGCTGACCGGGCAGTTCTTCTTGGCGTCCTCGGCCGCGGCGGCGAAGGCCTCGGCGTCCAGGCCGGGGACCTCGGCGCGCACGGTGAGGTGGATGCCCGTGATGCCCTCGCCCGGCTGGAACGTCACATCGGCCTTGGTCTCCACCCGGGTGGGAGGCGTACCCGCGCCGTCCAGACCGTGCGAGAGGGCCATCGAGTAGCAGCTGGAGTGCGCGGCGGCGATCAGCTCTTCGGGGCTGGTCTTGCCGTTCGCGGCCTCGGCGCGCGAGGGCCAGGAAACGTCGAACGAGCCCTGGCCGGAGGAGTCGAGGGAGACGACGCCGGAGCCCTTGAGCAGGTTGCCTTCCCAGACGGTGTGGGAAGAACGCGTGGTGGCCATGGTGGTTCCCTTCACGAAGGCGGATAAGGCCGGGCCGTTGAGACGGCCCGGCGTCCCCAAACCTACTGGGACACCAGGGGCTTCGCGTCGCGCGCCAGCGCGGTGAGCCGTGAGATGGCCCGGAAGTACTTCTTGCGGTAGCCGCCGTTCAGCATTTCTTCACTGAAGAGCTTGTCGAAGGGGGAACCGGACGCCAGGACCGGTATCTCCCGGTCGTACAGGCGGTCGGCGAGGACCACGAGGCGCAGCGCCGTCGACTGGTCGGGCACCGGGCCGACGTCGGTGAGGCAGACGGCCGTGATCCCGTCGGTCAGGGCCCCGTAGCGGCTGGGGTGCACCCGCGCCAGGTGGTCGAGGAGCCCGGGGAAATCGTCGAGGCTCGCGCCCTCGGTGGCGTACGCGGCCTTGGCCACCTGCTCGTCGGAGAACGGCGAGGGGGCTTCGGGCAGGCCCCGGTGGCGGTAGTCCTGGCCGTCGATGCGCAGCGGCCGGAAGTGCGCGGAGAGGCCCTGGATCTCCCGGAGGAAATCGGCGGCGGCGAAGCGGCCCTCGCCGAGCTTGCCGGGCAGGGTGTTGGAGGTGGCGGCGAGCGCCACGCCCTGCTCGACCAGGCGGCTGAGCAGGGAGGAGACGAGGACGGTGTCGCCCGGGTCGTCGAGCTCGAACTCGTCGATGCACAGGAGACGGTGGCCGCCGAGGGTCTGCACGGTCTGCTGGAAGCCGAGCGCGCCGACGAGGTTGGTCAGCTCCACGAAGGTCCCGAAGGCCTTGAGCGCGGGCTCGGCCGGGGTGGCGTGCCAGAGGGAGGCGAGCAGGTGGGTCTTGCCGACGCCGTAGCCGCCGTCGAGGTAGACCCCGCGCGGGGCGCTGACGGCGGCGGGCTTCTTCGAGAACCAGCGGCGCTTTCCGGCGCCCGTGGCGTGGGCTCCGCCGAGCCCCGCGGCGAAGCCGGCGAGGACCGTGACGGCCTCGGACTGGCTCGGCTGGGCCGGATCCGGGTTGTAGGTGTCGAAGCGCACCGAGTCGAAACGCGGGGGCGGCACCATCTCGGCCACCAGCCGTTCGGCGGGCACCCGGGGCTCACGGGCGCACAGGGCCTGCGGGCCGGCGTCGGCTATCGGAGGCCGCCCGGAGGCCGGTGCTGAAGGCGAGAGTGATGTTGACACAGCTCTTAACTCTACGGGGCGTGGCACACTGCACCGATGCGACGCCTGTTCCCTGTGACCGATCAGACATCAGCAGACCAGACCGACCGGGAGTGGTCGCTGGACGAGCTCGCGGAGGCCTACGCGTATCCCGAGACGGGCCCGGGCGGCCACTGGCTGCGGGCCAACATGGTGTCCACCCTGGACGGCGCGGCCCAGCACGAGGGGCGCTCGCAGCCGATCTCCGGCGAGACCGACATGCGGATCTTCGGCACCCTGCGGGCGCTGGCGGATGTGGTGGTCGTCGGCGCGGAAACGGTTCGCCAGGAGGGCTACCGCCCCGCACGGGCCCGGGAGGCCTTCGCCGCTCGTCGCACGGCGGCAGGTCAGGGCCCTGCCGCCGTCATCGCCGTGATCACCGCCAGCCTGGACCTGGACTTCTCGCTGCCCCTGTTCACCTCCCCGCTCGTGCCCACCCTGGTGGTCACCGGGGCCGCCGCACCCGCGGACCGGGTGGCCGAGGCCGCCGCGGCCGGGGCCGAGGTGGTGGTGGCCGGCGACGGCACCGGGGTGGACCCGGCCCGGGCGGTACGGGAGCTCGCGGCCCGGGGGCTGCGCCGCCAGCTCACCGAGGGCGGGCCCCGGCTGCTGGGCCAGTTCGTGGCCGCCGACGCGCTGGACGAGCTGTGCCTGACGATCGCGCCGGTGCTCACGGCCGGTGACGCCCAGCGGATCTCCGGCGGGCCTTCGGTCACGGTTCCGCACCGGCTCGCGCCGGCCTGCGTACTGGAAGAGGCCGGGTTTCTCTTCACGCGTTACCGTCGGATCTGACCGGGTAGCGGAATTTGTCGTTCCGCTTAGCTTCCGCTGGGCACATAAGTGGGCAGGTATACCCGCGCAGGGCCCCGTGCGACAGCGGGGCAGGATGGTTTCCGCAGGGGCCGGCCGACCGGCCTCGGCACACGAAGGAGAGGGCGTCCGTGTTCACGAGCGTATTGATGATCGAGCAGCCGCTGACCCCGGTCGACGTGGACTTCGTCACCACCCTCCACGGAGACGAAGCGGTCTCCTTTGTCGTCCTCATGCAACCCCGCGGCGACCGGGACCGGCTGCTGCGCGCCATCGACGACGTAGCGCTCGGTGAGCTCAGCGAGGCCATCCACGAAGGCGACGAACCCGAGGGCGACGCCGCCCGCGGACCGGCGGCGCAGGCCCTGGAGGTCTCCCTGGCATCCCTGCGCAAGAAGGGCGCCAAGGCCGTCGGACAGATCATCGAGGACCACCCGCTCGACAAGCTCCAGGCCGTCGTGGACGAGACCGGCGCCGACGAGGTGATCGTCCTGACCGCCCCGCACTACGTGGAGGAGTTCTTCCACCGCGACTGGGCCTCGCGGGCGCGGCACAAGGTCGGCGTTCCGGTGCTCAAGCTCTTCGCCCACAGCGAATAGGGTGGAGGCGGCCGGATCTCCGCGTCCGGCCGTCCGCACGCACTCGATCCTGGAGCTACCTGAATGAAGCCCGGCCTGCCGACCGCCATGGAACGGCCCCACTTCATCGGCATCGGCGGAGCCGGCATGTCCGGCATCGCGAAGATCCTCGCGCAGCGCGGCGCGAAGGTGGCCGGCAGCGACTCCCGTGACTCCGAGACCGCCCGGGCGCTGCGCGCCCACGGCGTCACGGTCCACATCGGGCACGCCGCCGGCCACCTCGCCGACGACGCCAGCTGCGTGGTCGTCTCCAGCGCCATCCGCGCCGACAACCCCGAGCTGGCCCGCGCCGCCGAGCTGGGCATCCCGGTCGTACACCGCTCCGACGCCCTGGCCGGCCTGATGGACGGCCTGCGCTCGATCGCCGTCGCCGGCACCCACGGCAAGACCACCACCACCTCGATGCTGGCGGTGTCCCTGTCGGCGCTGGGCCTGAACCCCTCGTACGCCATCGGCGGCGACCTGGACGCCCCGGGCTCCAACGCCCACCACGGCGAGGGCGACATCTTCGTGGCCGAGGCGGACGAGAGCGACCGCAGCTTCCACAAATACGCCCCGCAGGTCGCGATCATCCTCAACGCGGAGCTCGACCACCACGCGAACTACGCGTCGATGGAGGAGATCTACGAGTCCTTCGAGACCTTCGTCGGCCGGATCGCCCCCGGAGGCACCCTGGTCGTCGCCGACGGCCAGGCAGGCGCCGCCGAGATCGCCGGGAGGGTCAGCGGCAACCCCGACCTGATGATCGTCACGTACGGCGAGGAGGACAGCGCCGACGTCCAGATCACCAAGATCACCCCGCGCGGGCTGACCAGCGAGGTCACGGTCGTCGTCCAGGGCCGGATGCTCACCTTCACCGTCTCGGTGCCCGGCCGCCACTACGCGCACAACGCCGTCGCGGCCCTCGCCGCCGGTGTCGCGCTCGGCATCCCCGCGCACAACCTGGCCTCCGCCCTCGGCAAGTACACCGGGGTCAAGCGCCGCCTCCAGCTCAAGGGCGAGGAAGCCGGCGTACAGGTCATCGACTCCTACGCGCACCACCCCACCGAGATGACCGCCGACCTGGAGGCCATCCGCGGCGCCGCCGGGGACTCCCGCATCCTGGTCGTCTTCCAGCCCCACCTCTTCTCGCGCACCCAGGAGCTCGGCAAGGAGATGGGCCAGGCCCTGGCCCTCGCCGACGCCTCCGTGGTCCTCGACATCTACCCCGCCCGCGAGGACCCGGTCCCCGGGGTCACGAGCGAGATCATCATCGACGCCGCCCGGTCGGCGGGCGCCGACGTCACCCCCGAGCACGACAAGGACGCCGTGGCCGACGTCATCGCGGGAATGGCCAAGCCCGGCGATCTCGTTCTCACCATGGGTGCGGGCGACGTCACGGACCTGGGGCCGGTCATCCTGGCCCGACTGGCGAACTGACGGCTCTGGGAAGAGCGGGAAAGCGGGAGAGTGGTCATGTCGTACGAGGTAGAGAAGACCGACGAGCAGTGGCAGGCGGAGCTGACCCCGTCCGAGTACCAGGTGCTGCGCCTCGCCGGCACCGAACCCGCCTTCCGCGGTGAGTACACGGACACCAAGACGGAGGGCGTCTACTCCTGCCGCGGCTGCGGCTCCGAGCTGTTCCGTTCCACGGAGAAGTTCGAGTCGCACTGCGGCTGGCCCTCCTTCTTCGACCCCAAGGACTCCGAGGCGGTCGAACTGAAGGCGGACACCGCGCACGGCATGATCCGCACCGAGGTCCTCTGCGCGAAGTGCGGCTCCCACCTCGGCCACGTCTTCGAGGGCGAGGGCTACCCCACCCCCACGGACCAGCGCTACTGCATCAACTCCATCTCCCTGCGCCTGACGCCCACCGAGGGCTGAGGACCGCTTCCACGGGCCCCGGCTCCGGCCCCGAGCATGAGTGCTCGGGCCGGAGTCGGGGCCCGTCGCGCGTCCGGGGGTGCGCGGGTCGGGCCGCGCCGCGGAGGCGAACTCCGCCGTGAGCTGGGCGTTGTGACGCCAGTCGCGCGCCGTGGCGGGAATCGGCCAGTGGGGCATGAACCGTGTGACGAGGCCTTCCGTTCTCCAGGTGTACGGCCCACTGTCACGAAAGCAATGCCGACCGGTACCCCGGGGCCGCTGTTCTTGGGGCGCCCCCAGGCACATCCTCACCGTCTCCCCCCCCCAGAGGTCGTCGACACCATGGCAGAACTGAACCGCCGCAGGTTCCTGCAGATCGCGGGCGGCACGGCCGCCGCCGCGATGCTCAACGAGAGCATCGCGCGCGCCGCCGCCATTCCCGCGCAGGGCAGCACCGGGACCATCCAGGACATCGAGCACATCGTCGTCCTCATGCAGGAGAACCGGTCCTTCGACCAGTACTTCGGCTCGATGAAGGGCGTACGGGGCTTCGGCGACCCGCGTCCCGTCCTGCAGGACAACGGCAAGTCCGTCTTCTACCAGTCCAACGGGACGAAGGACATCCTCCCCTTCCACCCGCAGGTCAACGACCTCGGCATGCAGTTCGTCGAGGGCCTCAACCACGACTGGGCCGGCGGCCACCAGGCGTACAACAACGGCAAGTACGACAAGTGGGTGCCCGCCAAGACCACCACGACCATGTCGTACATGACGCGCAACGACATACCGTTCCACTACGCGCTGGCCGACGCCTTCACCGTCTGCGACTCCTACCACTGCTCCTTCATCGGTGCCACCGACCCCAACCGCTACTACATGTGGTCGGGTTACACGGGCAACGACGGCGTGGGCGGCGGCCCGGTCCTCGGCAACCAGGAAGCCGGCTACGGCTGGAAGACCTACCCCGAGCGCCTCGAGTCGGCCGGGGTGTCGTGGAAGGTCTACCAGGACATCGGCGACGGCCTGAACGCGGCCGGATCCTGGGGCTGGATCAGCGACGCGTTCCGCGGCAACTACGGCGACAACTCGCTGCTGTACTTCAACAACTACCGCAACGCCCAGCCGGGCAGCGCCCTCTACGAGAAGGCCCGTACGGGCACCAACGCCAAGGCGGGCGAAGGCTACTTCGACAAGCTGCGCGCGGACGTCGTGGGCGGCACGCTGCCCCAGGTCTCGTGGATCGCGGCGCCCGAGGCGTTCAGCGAGCACCCGAACTGGCCCACGAACTTCGGCGCCTGGTACATCTCCCAGGTGCTCGACGCACTGACGGCCAACCCCGACGTCTGGGCGAAGACGGCCTTCTTCATCACCTACGACGAGAACGACGGTTTCTTCGACCACGTCGTGCCGCCGTACCCGCCGGCCTCCTCGGCGTGGGGCCTGTCGACCGCCGACGTCTCCAAGGACCTGTTCGCGGGCAACTCGAGCTACACGGCCGGTCCGTACGGGCTCGGCCCGCGCGTCCCGATGATCGTGGTCTCCCCGTGGAGCAAGGGCGGTTACGTCTGCTCCGAGACCTTCGACCACACCTCGGTGATCCGCTTCATGGAGAAGCGGTTCGGCGTGCAGGAGCCCAACATCTCCCCGTGGCGCCGCGCGGTGTGCGGCGACCTGACCTCGGCCTTCGACTTCTCCAAGGCCGACGCCTCGCCCGCCGCCCTGCCCTCAACCGCGGCGTACGTCCCGGCGGACCACAACGCCCACGCCTCCTACCACCCGGTCCCGCCGGCGACGGGCACGCTGCCCAAGCAGGAGGCCGGCAGCAAGCCGACGCGCGCACTGGGCTACGTCCCCTACGTGGACGGCAAGGCCACGGTCTCCACGGGCAAGTTCACCCTGACCTTCTCCTCGGGTCCCTCCCTCGGCGCCCACTTCCACAGCACCTCGGGCAACCGTACGGACGGCCCGTGGCCCTACACCGTCGAGGCGGGCAAGACCCTCGCGGACACCTGGAGCACGAGCAGCTCCACCGGCAACCAGATCAACCTCACGGTCTGGGGCCCGAACGGGTTCCTGCGCACCTGGAAGGGCCCGGCGAAGAAGGCCGGCCCCGAGGTCACGGCCCGCCACGACGGGACCACCGGCAACCTGGTCCTGTCCCTGACCAACGGCGGAACCGCCGCGGTCAACCTCACCGTGACCAACACCTACGGCGGCACGCCCCAGACCCTGCGGGTCGCGGCCGGCGCGACGGTCCCCTGCACGGTGGCCCTGACGGCCACCTCCCGCTGGTACGACGTCAACGTGGTCTCCGACGCGGACACCACCTTCCTGCGCCGCTTCGCGGGCCACGTCGAGACGGGCGCGACCGGAGTCTCGGACCCGGCGATCAAGACGGTCTGACGCGACGCGTTTCCGACGCGTTCGTCCGGTGCGCGCAGCAGCCGCCGCTCCAGGACCGGAAGGTCCTGCGGGTGGTGGCTGCGGGCGTACCCGATCAGCCCGGTGGGCAGAGGTACGGAGTTGGTTTTCCGTGCCCCGTCACCGAGGGAGAACGCATGGCCATCGCCCACCGCAGGATCGGTACCGGTCCCGTCCGGGTCATCGTGCTGCACGACTGGTTCGGGACCTCCGCCAACTGGGGCTCCGTGCTGGAGTACCTGGACCCGCGCGAGTTCTCGTACGCCTTCCTCGACTACCGGGGCTACGGCGACCGCCGGGACCTTCCCGGCCGGTACACCCTCGGCGAGATCGCCGACGACGTGCTCGCGCTCGCCGACGAGCTCGGCTGGGACACCTTCTCCCTCCTCGGCCACTCCATGGGCGGCAAGGCCGCCCAGCAGGTCCTCGTCCGCGCCCCCGAACGCATCGAGAAGCTGGCCGGGATCAACCCGGTCCCCGCGGGCCCGTACGAGATGGACGACGCGACCCACGCGCTGTTCTACGGGGCCGCCGAGCACCCGGAGAACCGCCGCGCCATCCTCGACCTCGTCACCGGCCGGCGCGCGAGCCCGTACTGGCTGGAGCGGATGGTCGAGCACTCCCTCACCGTCTCCCGGCCGGAGGCCTTCGCGGCGTACCTCGCGAGCTGGCAGCCGCTCGACCTGTCCGCGGCCGTGAAGGGCAACACCGTCCCGGTGCTGGTCTTCGTGGGCGAGTACGACCTCGCGCTCACCGCCGACGTCATGCGGGCCACCTGGCAGGTCTGGTACCCGAACTGCCGGATCCACCCGCTCCCCGGCGCGGGCCACTACCCGCCGCACGAGAGCCCGGTGGCCTTCGCCACCGCGCTGGAGGCGTTCCTGAGGAGCTAGGCCGTCTAGCTCCGGCGGGCCCTGCGGCGGCGCAGCAGTATGCCGACCGCCGCGCCGGCCAGGGCGGTCGCGGCCACGCCGGCCACCGTCCACCAGGCGGCGCCCCGCGCGGCGCCGGCCTCGGGCGCGGGTGCCGGAGTGGGTTTGGAAGCCGCTGTGCGGGGTGTCGGCGATGTGTCGGGGGCGGCGGCCGTCGGCGAGGCGGTGGAGGGCGAGGCGGTGGACGGCGCGGGATCCACCACGGGTACGGCCACTTCGCGTTCGCCGTGGCCCAGAGCCGGGAAACCGACGTCCACGCTCACCTTCCAGGACCCGGGCGGCAGCGTCTCGGCGGTGCTCCACCCGGCGGGCGGCGCGGCCGGATCGCGGACCAGGCGCCAGGGGCCGAGGGTGCGGGTGCCGTCGCCGCTGACCGCGTTCACGGTGGCGGCGACCGCGGAGTCGACGGCGTCTCCGTCGTTCTCCCAGGTGACGTCGGCGGTGACGTGGCCGGCGCGCTCGCCGGTGACCACCACCTTCACGGTGTCGCCGTGGGCATGCGCCGCGGCGGGGGACAGCAGGACCAGACCGAGTGCGCCCAGCGGGGCCAGGGCGGCCGGGAAAGCGGTTCGTATGCGCATCGTCGCAGTGCTCCGGGTGGGGTGAGGGGCCGGCGGACGGCCGCGGGGCGCGGCCGTCCGCCGGGTCGGTCGGGGGTCGCTCAGCCGGTCAGCCGGCCTTCTGTACGGTCCACAGCTGGCCCGCGCCGCCGTCGGCGCGCCGGAGTTCCAGCAACCGGGTCCCGTAGTAGGGCCGGTTGCCCACGGTCAGGGCGAAGCCGCCGCCCGGGTCCGCGACGGTCACCGCGCCGCCGCGGGAGGTCAGCCGCCAGGACTGCGCGGCGTCCGAGCCGCAGGGCCGCTGCGCGACCCACATGCCCTCGGCGGGTGCGCCGCCCGGCTGCAGGCACTTGCCGGAGGCCGCGGAGCGGATGCGGACCAGCCCGCCGCCCGCGTCGTCGAAGTACCACTGCTGCTGCGCGTAGCCGTTGGCGGGGGACCCGACGAGCACGGTCCCGTCGGCGTCGCGGCCGCCCCACAGCTCGGCGGCCATGCCGGTGCTGCCGTTGCCGAGCAGGTAGCGGATGCCGGGGGTGGTCGTTCCGCCGTCCGTGCGCAGGGTACGGAAGGTCGTGGCCCGGCCGGCCCCGCTGTCCCGGCCGGCGGTGTCGCGGACGGAGACGGAGACGGAGTACGAGGTGTCCGGCCGCAGGTTGTAGATGCGCAGCACCGGGGACTGGGTCCAGGTCAGGTGCTTGCCGCCCAGCAGGACTTGGTACCAGGCGGCGCCCTCGACCTTGGGCCAGCTCACCACGGCGGAGTCGGACCGGACCTGACCGGCCGTCACGGCCGGTCCGCCGGTGGGCTTCTTGGTCGGTGTGGGAGTCGGAGTCGGTGTGGGCGTGGGCTTGCCGGTGGGGGTGGGCGTCGGGGTCGGCTTCGGGTCGGGGCCGGTGCCGCCTCCGCCGTTGTCGCGCATCAGGAACTGGTTGTCGGCGATGTTCCAGTGCGTGGCCAGGTAGCTGCCGGGCTTCGGGCTGGTGTGGAAGTAGTCGTCGTGGTTGCAGTCCAGGATGTTCTCGGAGGCCTGGTTGGTGCAGACGTTGCGCATCTGCGGGTAGTACGGGGTGTCCGAGTAGCACATGACGTCGAACTCGTCGGTGCAGTGGGCGCCGCGGCTGGTGTTCGGGGCGCTGTTGTTGACCGCGCCCAGGTTGTGGCCGAGTTCGTGCGCGGCGGTGTGGCCGCCCCAGCAGCCCGAGTCCGTACGCCCGTAGGAGGGGCCGAAGTTGCTCTGGTTGGCCTGGCCGGGCCGCTCGTCACCGTTGAAGGTGCCGATGCCGCAGTAGACCTGGGTGTCGGCGAAGAGCATGTACTTGCGGTCCCGGCGGTCCAGGCCCTTCGCCGCGAGTGCGGCGTTGGTCGCGCTGAACTCGGACAGTGCCGCGTCGGGGAGTTCGATGTCGAGCACGGTCGGCGTGCAGTCGGCGGCCGTCACGTAGCGGATGTGGCGGATGCCGCCCGTCTCCTGGGCGCTCGTCGAGTAGATGAGGTCGGCATCGGCCGCCCACTTGCGGAACGAGGCCGCGTACTCCGAGTAGCGGTCCCGGCCGGGGCCGTGGACGTACGCGACCTGGACGCGGTTTCCGGTGCTGCCGTCGCCGTCGCACTGGACGGTCTGGCCCGCGGGGCCCGCGGCGACGGCCGTGTCGGCAGCGGCGGCCGAGGGTCCCGGCGCGGGTGCGGCGGCGGCGGTCTTCGCGGCCCCGGCGTCGGCGGCGGGCGCGTCCTGAGGACGCCCGCCGTCCTGCGCGGGTGCCGGGTCCTCGGCCGCGGGGCGGGCCGGATCGGCGGCCGCGGCCTTGGTGGCGACGGCGGGGGCGATGTCCTTCTTGATGTCCACACCGGTGGGCGGTGCGTCGGGGCCGTGGGTGCACAGGCCGGCTCCGGTGCGGTAGACGCCGACGCACCGGTCGCCCTTCGGAGCGGGCTGCAGCCCGTCGTAGACCATGCCGCGCCCGCCGTCGTTGGCGGGTGCGCCGGCGAGCGGGTCCGGATCCTGGTCCCGTGCGGGGGCGGCGGCCGGTGCGGCGTCCGCGGCGGCTCCCGAGGCCCGGGCGGGCGCCGCGGCCTGGGCGCCGTCGCCGATTCCGGAGTAGGCGATGCCGGCGGCGATCACCGCCGCCGTGGCGGTGGCGGCGGTGAGAAGTATGAACCGGCGTGGTCTGCGCCGGTGTTCCCGCCGTCTGCGTCGTCCTGTCATGCGCACCTCAACTCGTAATCGGAGTGACTGGGTGCGCGGAAGCCTGCCAGACGGATGCGGCGGAGAATTCGGACAAACGGGAGTGCGCCTCAAGAAATCATTCCGTTACCTGTCCGTCTGATTTGACGAACACTCAATTCCCTGCGAAATCAAGGCAATTGAGCTTCTCTTGAGGTGAAGGTCCAGGCCTTTGATGCGGCGGAGTTATCAAATCGAAATAATCGAGAAGGGTTTATTGACGGGAATTTAGTCGGGGATTCATCTAATTACTACCTGTCGAATCGAGTCCGTCACGACCCGTCACGAACCGCCGTGACCGGCGGTGCGTCCTCATGACCCGCCGTCACCCGGAGCCAGCCGGCCCACCAACCACACGAGCGCGGGCGGCACTTCGCGCCCCCACGTCTCGTAGTTGTGCCCGCCGCTCGCCAGGACGATCGACGAGATCCGGGCGGGCGGGCGCACCGCCTCGATGAACTCCAGTGTCTGCGGGTACTGGTGCTCGCCCCTGCGGCTGCTCGCCACCAGCAGGGACACCGGGGGCTGCGGCAGGTTCCGCAGCCGCCACAGCAGGTCGTTCTCCCGCCGGCGGCTTGCGTCGCCGCCGAACAGGTCACCGGTGTCGGCGTCGCGCGCAGCCTCGTACGAGGCCGAGAGCCCGGCCGCGGCCCGGTACGCCTCCGGCTTGCGCAGGGCCAGCTTCAGCGCGCAGTACCCGCCCACCGAGTTGCCCATCACGCCCCATCCCCGGGGGTCGCGCGTGAGGCCGTAGTGCGCGGCCGTCGCCGCCCGCAGGTCCTCCGCGAAGAAGGTCTCCACCCGGGGCCCGCCCGGCACGTCCACGCACTCCGTGTCCCGGGGCGGCGCCACCGTCGGGGTGGTCAGCACCAGCACCGCGGGCCGCATCTTCCCCTCCCGTACCGCGTCCAGCGCCACCTGCGGATACCGGAACAGGTCGATCAGCACCCGCGTCGTGCTCGGGAACCCGCTCAGCGCCAGCACCACGGGGAACTCCGCACGCCGCTGAGCCGTCGCGTTCAGGTACTGCGGCGGCAGGTACACGTACGCCTGCGCCGACAGCCCGCTGCGCGGCCCGCGCACCGTGACCGCCTCGATCCGGCCGATCACCGCCGGGTCGTCCGAGCCGCCGTGGCGCCACGAGTGCGTACTGCGCACCAGCAGCCCGTCCCGCCCCGCCGGGTCCGTCCCCGCGGGCGCCGGCTCCTCGCGCTGGAGGGACAGCAGGTCGCGCCAGGAGCTGTAGAAGCCGTACGAGGAGTTCACCGCGAGCAGTAGCGGCACCCCCATCGTCAGCGTGACCGCCAGCTGGAGCCCGGCCCGGCCCAGCACCGGCCGTACCCCGCGCCCCGTGAGTCGGGGCCACACCCACACCGTGCCCGCGAACACCGCGGCCGCCAGGAGGACGGTGAGCAGCAGCACCGCGAGACCATTGATGGACAGCCACGTGGACACGGACGCCGGGCCCGGGTCAGCCGACCGGGCCGCGCGGGGCGGCGGCCGTGTCCCGGTCGTCGGCGATCAGGACCCGGATGTCGCTTTTCATACCGTTGATCCTGCCAGGCTGTCCAGGAGGCCGCAGTGATCGCCGGGGGCGGGGTCACAAAAAACCCGTGGGGGGTACGAGGAAACCTCGTACCCCCCACGGGATCAACAGGGTGAGTGACGGGACTTGAACCCGCGGCCACCTGGACCACAACCAGGTGCTCTACCAACTGAGCTACACCCACCACGACGGGCGGCGGACCACCCGTTCGATGTGCATGCACAGCATAGCCGATCAGCGGGGTGCTCCCGCGACGCCTTATCGGGTGAGGGCGCGGTGACCTCGTACGACGCCACCGCGCCGGTCGCCCGCCTCGAGCGTCCCCCGAGCCTCGCTCCGGCCCGGGCCCATCGACCCGGGCCCATCGGCCCCTGCAGGCAACCTCGCCGCCCCGATCCCCCTCCCTACCCATATGGGATCAAACCGACTGACCGGCCTGGACGCGGCCCGCGGCGCCGCCGTCCTCGGCATGTTCGCCGTCCACGTCGGCCCGCCGCCCGTCCCCGACGGCGCCGGCTGGCTGCTCGTGGCCGCCGACGGCCGCGCCCCCGCCGTCTTCACCCTCATAGCGGGCTTCTCCCTCGCGCTGGCCCGTGCCCGCGCCACCGAACCGCCGCCGCTGCGCGCCACCTTGACCCGCTGCGCGATCCTCGCCGCGCTGGGCCTGCTCCTCGCCGCGCTCTCGCCCGGCATCCTCGTGATCCTGGCCTTCTACGCCGTCTACTTCCTGGCCGCCGAGCCCTTCACCCGGCTGCGCACCCGCACCCTGGCCGCCAGCGCCGGCGCCGCGGTGCTCCTGGGCCCGGTCCTCTCCTACGCCCTGGGCCAGGCCCTCGGGCTGCGCACCGGCGGGCGCGGAGCCACCCCGGTCCCGGCCTCCCTGACGAGCTGGTCCGGAGCCGGGGAGACCGTGCGCGACCTGCTGCTCTCGGGCGCGTACCCGCTGCTCACCTACTTCCCGTACATCCTGGTCGGCATGGCCCTCGGCCGCCTCGCCGACCTGCGCGGCAAGCGTTCGCTCCGGCTGCTCACCGGCGCCGGGGCGGCGGTCGCAGCCCTCGGGTACGGCGCCTCCTGGCTCGCCCTCGGCCCCGGGGGCCGGCGCGAAGCACTGCTGCGGGCCGTCGCGCGGGAGCACCCCTGGGCCATGGCGGAGCCCGACCCGGTCGCCGCGGTGCTGAGCGAGCAGTTCGGGGCCGTCCCCAGCACCTCCTGGGACTGGATGCTGCTGGCCGGCCCCTACAGCCAGACCCCGCTGGAGACCCTCGGCAACGCCGGGGTCGGCGCCGCCCTCATCGGCTCGCTGGCCCTCGCCGCGGGGGCCGCCGGCTGGGTGGCGAAGGCGCTGCGGCCGCTCGCCGCCGTCGGCGCGATGGCCCTGTCGGTGTACGTGGTGCACGCGGTTGCGCTGGCGCTGTTCCTGCGGGGCTGGAGCGGGTGGGAGGCCCTGGCCGGCTTCAGTGCCTGCGCGGTGGTCGGCTGCCTGGCCTGGCAGCACCTCCTGCGCGGTACGGAGCTGCGGCGGGGGCCGCTGGAGTGGGCGCTGCGGGCGGTGACCCCGGCGTGACGGGAGCCCCGCAGGGCTCCGCGCCGCGCCGGGGCGGGGCCGATCGGCGCGGCCCCTGCCATCACCGGGCGGAGCGCGGCAGGATCCCGGTATGGACCACGACTCCGAACCCTTCACGGCCGCCGACTACGCAGCCCGGATGGCCGCCGCCGCCGAGGCCGCCGCCGACGCCGGCCTGGCCGGCCTGCTGATCTCCCCCGGGCCCGACCTCGCCCACCTCACCGGATACCGGCCGGTCGACACCGAGCGGCTGACCCTGCTCGTCCTCGCCGCCGGCCAGGACCCCGTCCTCGTCGTCCCCGCGCTGGAGGCCCCCGACGCGGCGAAGGCGCCCGGGGCGGCCGCGCTGACCCTGCGCGACTGGGCCGACGGGAAGAACCCGTACACCGTGACCTCACCGCTGCTGGACGTGAGGGGCCGCTTCGGGGTCAGCGACAACACCTGGGCGCTGCACCTGCTCGGCATGCAGCGCGAGTTGCCGACGACCTCGTACGTCTCGCTGTCCGACGGGCTGCCCATGCTGCGCGCGGTCAAGGACGAGCGTGAACTGGCCCGGCTCGCGGCGGCCGGCGAGGCCGCGGACGCCGCGTACGCGCAGATCCTGCACGTCCCCTTCGCCGGCCGCCGCGAGAGCGACGTATCCGCCGACCTGACGGCGCTGCTGCGCGTCCACGGCCACTCCCAGGTCGACTTCGCCATCGTCGGCTCCGGGCCCAACGGCGCCAACCCGCACCACGAGGCCGGCGACCGGCTGATCCGGGACGGGGACATGATCGTCCTCGACTTCGGCGGCCTCAAGGACGGCTACGGCTCCGACATCTCCCGCACCGTCCACGTCGGCGAGCCCACCGACGAGGAGCAGCGCGTCCACGACATCGTCCGCGAGGCCCAGCTGGCGGGCGTGGCGGCGGCCCGGCCGGGAGCCGCCTGCCAGGACGTGGACCGGGCGGCCCGCGCGGTGATCACCGAGTTCGGCTACGGCGAGCAGTTCATCCACCGCACCGGCCACGGCATCGGAGTCACCACGCACGAGCCCCCGTACATGGTCGAGGGCGAGGAACAGCCCCTCGTGCCCGGCATGTGCTTCTCGGTGGAGCCCGGCATCTACCTCCCCGGCCGCTTCGGCGTCCGCATCGAGGACATCATCACCGTCACCGAGAGCGGCTGCCGCAGCTTCAACAACGCCTCGCGGGAGCTGGCGATCGTCGAATAGGCCCCGGGCGGCCCGGCGGGCCTAATGGCCCAGGACCACCGCCGATTCGGCCGGTACGTGGACGCGTCCGGCGGGATCGGGGTGGTCCACGGGGAGCCAGGCGGCCAGGACCCGTACGCCGTTGCGGCCCAGGGCGACCGTGACGGGCTCCGCGGCGAAGTTCACCACCACGCGGATGTCACCCCGGCGGAAGGTCAGCCAGCGCCGCTCCTCGTCGTGGGCCACCCGGACCGACGCCAGATCGGGATCGCGCAGGTCCGGGTGGGTGCGCCGGAGCCTGACCAGGGTGCGGTACCAGTCCAGCAGGCGGGCGTGCGGCGGCCGGCCGGGCTCGGTCCAGTCCAGGCAGGAGCGCTCGCGCGTGGCCGGGTCCTGGGGATCGGGGATCTCCTCCGGCTTCCAGCCGTGCGCCGCGAACTCCCGGCGCCTGCCTGTCCGTACGGCCTCGGCGAGCTCCGGGTCGGGATGGTCGGTGAAGTACTGCCAGGGCGTGCCCGCGCCCCACTCCTCGCCCATGAACAGCATCGGCACGAACGGCCCGGTCAGCGCCACCGTCGCCGCGCACGCCAGCAGCCCCGGGGAGACGGAGGCCGCGAGCCGGTCGCCCACCGCCCGGTTGCCGATCTGGTCGTGGGTCTGGGTGTAGCCGAGGAACCGGTGTGCGGGGGTACGGGCGCGGTCCAGCGGGCGGCCGTGGTGGCGGCCCCGGAAGGAGGACCAGGTCCCGTCGTGGAAGAAGGCCCGGGTGAGGGTCTTGGCGAGGGCGCCGATCGGGGCCTCGGCGAAGTCCGCGTAGTACGCCTGGGATTCGCCGGTCACCGCGCAGTGCAGCGCGTGGTGGAAGTCGTCGTTCCACTGTGCGTGCAGGCCCAGGCCGCCGGCGCCGCGGGGAGTGGTGGTGCGCGGATCGCACTGGTCGGACTCGGCGATCAGGAAGAGCGGCCGGCCGGACTCGGCGGCCAGTTCGTCCACCGCCGCGGCCAGTTCCTCCAGGAAGGACAGGGCCCGCCCGTCGACGAGCGCGTGCACCGCGTCCAGGCGCAGCCCGTCGATCCGGTAGTCGCGCAGCCACGCGAGGGCGCTGCCGAGGAGGTACGCGCGCACCTCGTCGGAGCCGGGCGCGTCGAGGTTCACCGCCGAGCCCCAGGGGGTGTGGTGGGTGTCGGTGAAGTACGGGCCGAAGGCGGGGAGGTTGTTGCCGGAGGGGCCGAGGTGGTTGTGTACCACGTCCAGGACCACGCCCAGCCCGGCGGTGTGCGCCGCCTCGACGAACCGGACCAGCCCGGCCGGGCCCCCGTACGGCTCGTGCACGGCCCAGGGCGCGACCCCGTCGTACCCCCAGCCGTGCCGGCCGGGGAAGGAACAGACCGGCATCAGCTCGACGTGGGTGACGCCGAGGGCGGTGAGGTGGCCGAGGCGGGCGGCCGCCGCGTCGAAGGTGCCCTCGGGGGTGAAGGTGCCGATGTGCAGCTCGTACAGGACGGCGTCCTGGAGCGGGACGCGGGGCGAGGGGGCCGGGACCTCGGGGGCGAGCGCCTCGAAGTCGACGACCGCCGAGAGGCCCTCGGGCCCGGTGGGCAGGCGACGCCCGCGCGGGTCGGGGCGCAGGGGTTCACCGGTGTCCTCCGCATGGCCCAGCAGGAACCCGTACCGGGAGCCGTCGGCGGCCGGGGCCTGCACGACCCACCAGCCGTCGCGCTCCGGATCGCGCGTCATCTCGTACGTGACCTCGTCGAGCCGCATGGCGACCCGGCCTGTCAGCGGTGCCCACACTTCGAACTGCACGGACGGTCCCCTCGTCTGGCGGCGCTACCCCAACCTGCGTGTCCGGGCCATCATCCCGGGCGCGGCGAAGGAGTTCTGGACACTCTGCCCCTGACGGGCCGACAATCACCCTGTGACGTCGAGTTTCGAGTTCTCCGCCTATCCCGTGCCGCGGCTCTCCGATGCCGAGCGCGACTACGCGCTGAGCAAGCTCAGCGAGGGCTCCGCCATGGGCAAGCTGTCGCACGACACCCTCGTGCGCCGGATCGAACTCGCCCTCGCCGCCCGGCGCTCCGAGGAGCTCGCCGTGCTCACCGCCGACCTCGAGCCGGAGGAGGTCGGCGAGGGCACCTGGACCCGTCGGCTGTTCGGCTGGGTCGGGCGGGCCTCGGCCGTCGGGGTGGGCGTGCGGCGGGCCTGGACCGTGGAGAAGCTGCCCAAGCTGCTGCTCCCGCACCCGAGCGCGGGGGCGTTGCGGATCGGCCGCGATCCGGGCAACGGGCTGCGGCTCAACCACGAGACGGTGTCCCGGGCGCATGCGGAGCTCCGCCTGCGCGACGGGGTGTGGGTGGTCAGGGACCTCGGCTCGACCAACGGGACCACGGTGAACGGGCGTCGGGTGACGGGCTCGGCCGTGGTGCGGGACGGGGACCAGATCGGCTTCGGGCGGATGTCGTTCCGGCTGTCGGCGGGCTGAGGCGTCCCGGGCGAATGAGCCCGGTGGCCTCCGGCCGGGCACCCGGGTGGAGCACGCCCGCGTCCCGCGCGTGAGGATGACACCCATGGAACACACGTCCGCGGCGGCTGCCGCACCCGTCGTACGGCCCGCCCGTCCCCAGGACCTGCCCCGGCTGGACGAGCTGATCCGCGAGCACGTCGCGTACGAGAAGTCCGCGCCCCGCCCGGCCGGTCTCGCCGACCGGCTCGGCGCACAGCTCTTCGCCGAAGACTCCCGGCTGTGGGTGCTGCTGGCCGAGACCCCGGACGGCGCAGTCGCCGGGTACGCCGCCTGCTCGGCCGAATTCGCCTTCTGGGATGCCCGGCACTACCTCCACATGGACTGCCTCTACCTCGCCGAGGAAGCCCGCGGCCACGGCCTCGGCGCCGCCCTGATGGACGGCGTGAAGGACCTGGCCCGCGAGCTCGGCCTCGGGCACGTCGAGTGGCAGACGCCCGACTGGAACGAGGGGGCGATCCGCTTCTACGACCGGCTCGGGGCCACGGGCCGGGCGAAGCGGAGGTACGCGCTTCCGGTGGAGGGTGCGTGACGGCTGCCGTACGCGGTCGGGCGGCCGGGCCGGCTATCCCGCCGCCGCCACGAGGCGCTCGTAGGCCGCCAGGACGACCCGGGACTGGTGCTCCACCTGGGTGGCCACCGGGACCCAGCGGGCCTGGAAGCGGGCCGCGAACTCCTCGCACCAGCCGGTGACCAGCCGGTCCACGGCCGGCGCGGCCGGATGGCCCTGGGCGCGCAGGACCCGTAGCAGCATCGCGGCGGCGCGCAGCGAGAGCCGCCGGCCGAAGGCGTCGATGCTCCCGATGTAGGCCGCGGTGGCCTCGGCCGGAGCCCCGGCGCCGGTCCACTCGACGGTGATCGCGGGGATCAGCGCGAGCGTCCAGTCCACCGCGCGCAGCAGGGCCGCGGCGGCCGGATCCGTACCGCGGACCGCGCCCTCGCGCAGCTCGGCCACGCGCGCGGCGTCTGCGGTGAGCCGGGCGGCGAGCATCCGCAGGGCGCCGCGCGGGTCGGGGTGCGGGGCCGGATCGTCCACCAGGTCCGAGGCCCACATGGGCACTTCGACGATCGCGGTCGTACCGGCGTGGCGGTGCGCGTGGTACCAGGTGCTGAGCCGGGTGTCCTCGGGCTGGAACGCCCCGGCCGCCCCGGCCCCCGGATCGGGCATCACGAAGATCCCCGCCCCGGGGGAGGGCCAGCCGGACGCGTCGGAGGCGCTGGTCTCGACCGGGATGCGCAGCTCGGCGGCCGATTTGCCGAAGGGCTCGGCGAGACCGGGTATGTCCCGGGTGAGCTGGACCCAGGAACCGCCGAGATCGGTGCCGTGCAGGGAGACCTGCAGGGCGGGCCGCAGTTCGTCGATGAGACGGGTGAGGGCGAGGGTCTCCGGCGGGAGACGGTCCGGGGGCAGTAAAGACGGCGCCCACTCGGGCTGTTCGGGGCCGGGAGGCCGGAAGAAGTTCCGGTGGTAGTCGAGGAGCGAGTACGGGCGGGGCGTCCGGTGCAGGGCCGCGCCGTCGGGGTCGGCGCAGAGCAGGAAGTGCCAGGTGGTTCCGGCGGCGGGTTCGCGGATCAGGTGCCGGGCGAGCGCGAGGGCGGTGGCTCCGCCGACGGGTTCGTTGGCGTGCGCACCGGCGACGACGAGCACGTTGCGCGGGTCGGCACCGCCATCGGCCTCTCCATCCGGGTCCGCGGCCGCGGGTCCGACCGAGAGCACCCAGAGCGGCTCCCCGGCCCGGGAGGCGCCGGCCTGGCGCAGGCGCACGAGGGCGGGGTGTTCGTCGGCGAGCGCGCGGGCGGCGAGGGCGAGTTCGTGGGGGGTGGGGTAGCACATGTCACGGATGAGGGTCACAGGTGATCCCATTCCCGTGGGGGGCCCGTGATAGCCGTCTTCGGACACGCAGGCGAACGCCCTCCAGGTCGTCTCTTCCGGACCCGGCAAGATCCGGAAGAGACGGCCTAGCCCTCCCGGACCAGCAGGGCCACGGGCGCCCGGTCCAGCAGCCCGGCCAGGCTGGTCCCGCCCTCGTACGGGGCTTCGCGCGCGGCTCCGAGGACCGGCAGCTCCCGCCACTTCCCCGGTGGCAGCGCGAGGGCCGTGTCCCGCCAGCCTCCCGACCCCGCGAGCAGGTGCGACAGGCGGGTGGCCACCGCCACCAGGCCGGGGGAGCGGGCGAAGGCCACGCAGTGTTCCGCCGCCGGGCCGTAGGCGGGGAGCGGGGCGTAGCCGGTGAACAGGCCGGGACGGCTCCGGCGCAGCCGCAGCAGGGCCGCGGTCAGGGCGAGCTTCTCCTCGGCCGTGCCCCGGGGCGCGGAGCCCGCGTCCAGGCGGGCCAGGGCCTCCCGGGGGAAGACGGCGGGGCGGCGGTTGTCCGGGTCGACCAGGGCCCGGTACTCCGTCTCGGAGCCCTGGTAGACCTCCGGCACCCCGGGCATGGCCAGGTGCAGCAGCGCCATGCCGAGGAGGTTGGCGCGGGCCGCCGCCGCCAGCGGTCCGGGCAGCTCCATGGGGGTCGCCGGGACGTGGCCGGAGACCGTGGCCTCGTACGCCGGGTCCTGCTCGGTCCAGCTCGTGTGCAGGGCGGCTTCGCGGACGGCCTTCAGCAGGGCCTGCTCCAGCCGTTCGGCGCGCTCCGGGCCGGCGTCGCCCAGGCCGAGGGCCGTCTGCCGGGCCACCCAGCCGAGTTGGGGATCCGGGCCGGCCGGAGGGGTCGCGAGGGCCGGGTCCTGCGACAGGGCCGAGATCCGGGCCCGGACGTCCGCGCTGCGCTTGGTGTCGTGCGTGGTCAGCACCGTCCCGGAGCCGGGCCACAGCCGGGCCAGCTCGGCGCAGTACGCGTGGAACTCCGCCACGGTGACGGCCGGGTTCCCGGGATCCCCGCCGACCTCCGTGGCCGACAGGAGCGGGGCGTACCGGTAGAAGGCCCTGTCCTCCAGGGACTTGGCGCGCAGTGCCGCCGAGGTCTGGGCGAAGCGGGCCGCGAAGGCCGGATCCCGCAGCACGAGGTCCCGTACGCCCGCCACCGCGTCCGCGCCGGCCCGCTCGGCGGCCTGCGACAGGGCGGCGGACGCGAGCTCCGGCTCGCCGGGGTAGGGCCGGTAGACGGGGTAGGCGATCAGCAATTCCTGTACCGCCGGGGCCAGTTCCGGGCCGGCCAGTCGCTCCAGTGCCGCGAGTTCGGCGGCCAGGTCGCCGGTCAGGACCTCCCGCGCGCTCGACCGGGCGGTCCGCGACCACTCCGGCTGCCCCGTCGACTCCCGGAAATCGGCGGCGAGTCGGGCCGCCCCGGCCGGGTCGGTGAAGACCCCGTCCACCCGGTGGAGCGCGTCGTACCCGGTGGTCCCGGCGACCGGCCAGGCCGTCGGCAGCCGCTCGTGGCGGGCCAGGATCTTCTCGACCACCACCCAGCAGCCCCGGCCGACGGCGGCCCGCAGCCGCCGCAGGTACCCCTCCGGATCCGCCAGGCCGTCCACGTGGTCGATCCGCAGCCCCTCGGCCACCCCGTCCCGGACCAGCTCCAGCACCTTGGCGTGGGTGACCGCGAAGACCTCGGGGTCCTCCACCCGGACCCCGATCAGCTCCGAAATGGTGAAGAAGCGGCGGTAGTTGAGGCCGGTGCGGGCTTCGCGCCAGTGCGCGGGCCGGTACCACTGGGCGGCGAGCAGCTCCGCCGGATCCAGTCCGGCCGTGCCCTCCCGCAGCGGGAACTCCAGCTCCCCGATCCGCAGTACGGCGCCCCGGTCGCCGAGCGGGCCGTCGTCCCGTCCGCCGTCGAGCCCGTCCCGTCCGTCGCGCCGCCCGTCGTCGCGCCCGTCGTCCCGCCCCTCCACCTTGGCCTCCCGCGGGTCCAGCGGCGCCGCGAGCACCGGCAGCATGAGCTTGCCGCCGCCCGCCTCCCAGTCGATGTCGAACCAGCGTGCGTACGGGGAGTGCGGACCCTCCCGCGCCACCTCCCACAGGGGCCGGTTCAGCCGCAGCGGCGCCGGCAGCGCCATGTGGTTCGGCACGATGTCGAGCACCAGTCCGAGCCCGTGCGCGCGGGCCGCGGCGGCCAGCTCCCGCAGCCCGTCCTCCCCGCCCAGCTCCGTGCGGACCCGGGTGTGGTCGGTGACGTCGTACCCGTGGGAGGACCCCGGGACCGCCTCCAGCACGGGGGAGAGGTGCAGGTGGGATACGCCGAGCGAGGCGAGGTACGGTACCGCTGCCCGCGCATCCGTGAAGGTGAACTCGGGGCGGAGTTGGAGTCGGTAGGTCGACGCCGGGGTAAAGGCTGGCGGAATGTCAGATTCCGGTAGGTCGAATTCAGGACCGGTGCGCTCGGGCAGGCTCATGAGAACGTACGTACCCAGGATGCGGGATTCCGTGCCATTACCCAATGCATCCGGGTGACTGCGCCGGGTTAACGTTGCTCAAGTGTTTGGAACCGTCAACACCTATCGTCAAGTCATCGCCCTGACCGGGCCCCTTCTCCCGCTCATTTCCTTCCTCGCCCGACTGCCCGTCGCCATGTCGCAATTCGGCAGCGTTCTGCTCGTCGCCGAGACCAGCGGCTCCCTGGCCACCGCCGGCATAGTCGGCGGCACCCTCTCCGCCGGGCAGGTGATCTTCGGGCCCGTCCTCGGACGGCTCGCGGACCGCCACGGGCAGCGCCCGGTGGTGCTCGCGGCCGCCGCGGTCAACGCCTGCGCGACCGCCGCCCTCGTGGCCGGGGCACTGACCGGCCTCGCCACCGTCCCGCTCGCCGCGATCGGCGCCGTCACCGGCGCCTCCATTCCCCTGATCGGTCCGCTGGCACGGACCCGCTCCGTGGCCCTGGCCCACCGGGCCAAGGCCGACGAGAGCGTCGTGGGCGCCATCCACTCGCTCGAAGGCACCCTGGACGAGGTCTCCTTCGTCTTCGGACCCGCCCTCGTCGGCCTCGCCACGCTCGTCGCTCACCCGGCCGTCGCCCTCTGCGGCGCGGCCGTTCTCGTCGCCGTCTTCGGCGCCGCCTTCGCACTGCACCCGACCGCCGCCGTCACGGCCGGTGCGCCCGCGAGGCTCCGTACGGACAAGGGCCGGATCCGGGTCCGGCCGCCGCGCGTCGTCTACTCGGTCCGCGGCTCGCTCGCCCTCCAGGGCGCCATGTTCGGTGGCTGCCAGGCCGGAATCGCCGCCCTCACCGCACAGTTGGGCGTCCCCGGCCAGGCCGGCATCGTGTACGCCTGCATGGGCGTGGTCAGCGCCGTCGTCGGGCTCTCGCTCGGCGCGCTGCCCGCCCGCTTCGGGCTGCGGCTGCGCTGGCGGGTGGCCACCGCCGCCGCACTCGTGCTCTCCGTGCCGCTGGTCTTCACCGACACCCTGTGGCCGCTGTACGTGGTCGTCACCGTGCTCGGGGCCGCCTACGCCCCGCACCTGATCACCGCCTTCGCCCTCACGGAGCGCGTCGTCGAGCCCTCCCGGCTCGCCGAGTCGATGGCCTTCGCCGCCAGCTCGCTCGTCGCCGGACAGGCCGCCTCGCTGGCCGTCTCCGGGCGGCTCGCCGAGTGGTACGGGCCCTCCGCGGCCTTCGCGGTGGCCGTGGGGGCGGCCGCCCTGTGCCTGACCCTCGCCCTCGTCACCCGGGTGCCCTCCGCCCGCACGCACGCCCCGGCGGCCCAGTCCCCGGCCGTCCCCGCGGAGTCCGAAAAGCTGGAGTCCGCGACCTCGGAGGCCGCAGCCGCGCCGTCCGCAGCCGTGCGCTCCGGATCCGCCGCACCCGTCCTCGAGGGCGCCGCCTAAGCGGGCCGCTGGAGCACCACCAGACACCGTCCTGTCAGCGTCACCCGGTCACCGGCCGCATACTGCGGCCCGGTGCCGGGTGGCAGTACATCCGCCCGCGCCGTGTCCACGACCAGGCGCCACTGCGCGCCGTGCCCGGCCGGGACCGTGAAGTCCTGTGGTTCCGCACCCGCGTTGAACATCAGCAGGAACGAGTCGTCGGTGATCCGCTCCCCGCGGGACCCCGGCTCCGAGATCGCCTCCCCGTTCAGGAACACCGCCAGGGCCCGCGCGTGCTGAGCCTGCCAGTCGCGGGCCCGCATCTCCTCGCCGTGCGGGGTGAACCAGGCGATGTCCGAGAGGTCGTCGTGCGTCCCCTCCACCGGCCGGCCGTGGAAGAACCGGCGCCGCCGGAACACCGGGTGCTCGCGCCGCAGCCACACCATCCGCCGGGTGAACTCCAGGAGGGCGGGCGCGGGTTTGCCGGGCTCCGGCCACTCCACCCAGGACAGCTCGTTGTCCTGGCAGTAGGCGTTGTTGTTGCCGCTCTGGGTACGGGCGAACTCGTCGCCGTGGCTGATCATCGGCACGCCCTGCGAAAGCATCAGCGTGGCCGCGAAGTTGCGCATCTGCCGCTCGCGCAGCTCCATCGTCTCCGGGTCCTCGGTCGGACCCTCCACCCCGCAGTTCCAGGACCGGTTGTGGGTCTCGCCGTCCCGATTGCCCTCGCGGTTGGCCTCGTTGTGCTTCTCGTTGTACGAGACCAGGTCGTTGAGGGTGAAACCGTCGTGGCAGGTGGTGAAGTTGATCGACGCCAGCGGGCGCCGCCCGTCGTCCTGGTAGAGGTCGGAGGAGCCCGTCAGCCGCCCCGCGAACTCGGCCAGCGTGCGCGGCTGCCCGCGCCAGAGGTCCCGTACCGTGTCCCGGTACTTGCCGTTCCACTCGGTCCACAGCGGAGGGAAGTTGCCCACCTGGTAGCCGCCCTCGCCCAGGTCCCAGGGCTCCGCGATCAGCTTGACCTGGCTCACCACCGGATCCTGCTGCACCAGGTCGAAGAACGAGGACAGCCGGTCCACCTCGTGGAACTGCCGGGCCAAGGTGGCCGCCAGGTCGAAGCGGAAGCCGTCCACATGCATCTCGGTGACCCAGTACCGCAGTGAGTCCATGATCAGCTGGAGCACGTGCGGGGAGCGCATCAGCAGCGAGTTCCCGGTCCCGGTGGTGTCCATGTAGTGCCGGGGATCGTCCGCGAGCCGGTAGTACGAGGCGTTGTCGAGTCCGCGGAAGGAGAGGGTCGGGCCCAGGTGGTTGCCCTCGGCGGTGTGGTTGTAGACCACGTCGAGGATCACCTCGATCCCCGCCTCGTGCAGGGCCCGGACCGCCGACTTGAACTCCAGCACCTGCTGGCCGCGGTCGCCGGAGGCGTAGCCGTTGTGCGGGGCGAAGAAGCCGATGGTGTTGTAGCCCCAGTAGTTGCTGAGCCCGTCGTCGACGAGGCGGTGGTCGTTGACGAACTGGTGGACCGGCATCAGCTCCAGCGCGGTGACGCCCAGCTTGGTCAGGTGCCCGATCACGGCCGGGTGGGCCAGCGCCCCGTACGTGCCGCGCAATTCCTCGGGGAGGTCCGGGTGGCGCATCGTCAGGCCCTTCACGTGGGCCTCGTAGAGCACGGTGTGGTGGTACTCGTGGCGCGGCGGCCGGTCGTTGGCCCAGTCGAAGTACGGGTTGACCACGACCGAGCTCATGCTCTTGGGCGCCGAGTCCAGGTCGTTGCGGGAGTCGGGGCGGCCGAAGTGGTAGCCGTACACCTCCTCGCCCCATTCGACGCTCCCGGCGATGGCCCGCGCGTAGGGGTCCAGGAGCAGTTTCGCCGCGTTGCAGCGCCGGCCGCGCTCGGGCTCGTACGGGCCGTGCACGCGGAACCCGTAGCGCTGGCCGGGCATCACCCCGGGCAGGTAGGCGTGCCGGACGAAGGCGTCGGTCTCGCGCAGTTCGACCGCGGTCTCCGAGCCGTCGTCGTGCAGCAGGCACAGTTCGATGCGGCGGGCGGCTTCCGAGTAAACCGCGAAGTTGGTGCCGGCGCCGTCGTAGGTGGCGCCCAGCGGATAAGCGTGTCCCGGCCAGACCTGCATGGATGGCGACTCTTCCGTTCCGTGTCGGGCTACTGTGCTGGCCTTCTGCGGCGAGGACCACGTCACTGCCAGATCTTCCCCGAAAGAGGGGCCTCACGCGGGGACTTGGGAGGGTCCTACCGGGTGACCCGGAGAGCTGATAAGAGGGTCGGCGGACCGTGGGTACATCGGATGACGGGGACATCGGATAATGGGTCAACGGACAGCCGCTGTACGGACCGTCGGCCCGCATAGGGCTGCAGGGGGCCCTGCGCGCGGAGTACCCTTCCGTGATCACTGGAGACGGGCGTCCAGACGCAGGAGGCGGTGCACGGGTGAGCTCGGGAGGTCTGGAGCTGCCCCCTGGTGACAGCGGTCACGAGGGAGGCCCGGCGGACGCCGCGGGCACGGCGTCGGGCGGGCTGCCCGCCGGAGCGGTGTCGCTGGCCCCGCCGGAGTCCGGGAGGACCGGCCGGGAGCCGGCCGGAGCCGGGACCGGGGCCGAGCTGGACTGGGGCGCGGACGCCTGGAGCGAGGTCCGCACCCGGGCCCAGCGCGCGGGCCGTGCGTACATCTGGCTGAATCTGGTCGAACAGCGGCTGCGGGCGGTGGTCGGGGCGGTGCTCCGACCGGTCTACGAGCCCGTGCACGGCGGGGGCGGGGACGACTGGGTGGTCGCGGCCGCCGGGCCCGCCGGGCAGGAATGGGTGCAGCGCGCGGTCGCGGTACGGGAGGTCAGCCGGCGCAAGGGCTACCTGCTGGACTCCGCCGACGACAACGTGCTCAGCTTCCTCACCCTGCCGCAGCTGCGCGAGCTGATGGTCCAGCACTGGCCCTGCTTCGAGCCGTACTTCGACGACCGGCGCGACATCGAACAGGCCCTGGACGAGCTCGAGGTCACGCGCAACGTCGTCTCCCGCAACCGCGCCCTGTCGCGGGCCGTCCTGGAACAGGCCGAGCGGGCCTCCGCGCGGCTGCTGGAGGTACTGGGCGGCGGCGCGGGCTCGCCGTCGGCGGACCGGCTGCCGATCGACGCCGTCGAGGACCTGGTCGGAGACCGCTACGCGGACGTCATCTCCGTCCATCCGGACCGGGTGCGGCTGCAGCGCCAGCTCCCGGCGGAGGACCTGTTCGGCGGCGCGCGCCGGCTCGACGCGATCGGCATAGGCCTCAACCTGCTGGTCCAGAACTTCTCGGGCCGAAGACTCGTACGCCTCGCCGAGGCCGGCTGCCGGGTGCGGCTGCTGTTCCTGAACCCGGCGAGCAGCGCCGTCAAACGGCGCGAGCGGGAGCTCGGACTGCGCAAGGGCGAGCTGAGCCGCTCGGTGGAGATGAACATCCTGCACGTGCGGCGGGTCCGGGCGGGGCTGCGGGACGCCTCGGGCTTCGAGATCCACGTCTTCGACGAGACCCCGCGCTTCACCGCCTACCTGGTGGAGGGCGAATCCTCGGGCATCGCAGTGGTCCAGTCGTACCTGCGCCGCGCCCGCGGCATGGAGGCCCCCGTCCTGGTCCTGCGCGGCGGCGGTCGCGGCGCCCCGCGCGAGGCCGGGCGCGACGGCCGCGATGCCGAGCACGGACTCTTCCCGACGTACCGTGAGGAATTCGAGTCGATCTGGCAGGATTCCCGCCCGGTGTCCTGACTGTCAGTGGCCCGTGGCAGGCTGAAAGTCGTTGACCGAAGTACGGGTACGGGTGGGGGAGGGGCACGGGGTGGACTTGCACGGCATGGGGGACTGGCACGGCGGAGTGCTGATCGGGTTCGACCTGGAGACGACCGGTACGGAGCCGGGGGAGTCGCGGATCGTGACGGCCGCGGTGGTCGAGGTGCGCGGCGGCGAGGTCTACGGCCGGTGCACGTGGCTCGCGGATCCCGGGATACCGATCCCGGAACAGGCCTCCGCGATCCACGGCATCAGCACCGAGCGGGCGGTCGCGGAGGGCCGGCCGGTGCGGGAGGTCGCGGACGAGATCGCGGCGGCGCTGGTCGAGCACTGGCGGGCCGGGGCGATCGTCGTCGCCTACAACGCGGCCTTCGACCTGACCCTGCTGACGGCCGAGCTCGCCCGGCACGGACTGCCCTCGCTCGCCGACCGGCTGGGCGGCGCGGAGACCGGGCCCGTGGTGGATCCGCTGACCATAGACCGGGCCGTCGACCGCTACCGGCGCGGCAAGCGCACGCTGGAGGCGGTCTGCGGGGTGTACGGGGTCACCCTCGACGCCGCGCACGACGCCGGGGCGGACGCGCTGGCCGCGGTGGGCGTGGCCCGTGCGATAGCCGCCCGCCACCCGGAGGTGGCCGCCCTCGCCCCCGCCGCCCTGCACGCCCGCCAGGGCGACTGGCACGAGCGCTGGGCCCGGGACTTCCAGGCGTACCTGCGGGGGCAGGGCAGCCCGGACGCGGTGATCGACCCGGCGTGGCCGCTGCGGGGGCTGGTGGCCGCGGGGGCGTGAGCCCGGACCGTCGGGACCGTCATCGGGCGCGGTTCAGCTCCGGCACAGGCCCCTGTCCACGACGTCCTCCAGACGGGCCGTGACCGCCGGGTCCGCCGGGATCGCGGTCACCGTGACGTGGGCGGCGCGGCCGTCATCGGTGGCTCCGCCCCGGGTCTCGTATCCAGGGATGTCACCGCCGTGGCCCCAGTAGACACCGCCGCACGACAGCGGCCTGCTCACGATCCCCAGTCCGTAGCCGGCCCCGGAGTCCCCGATGGGGACGGTGGTGCGCATCTGGGCGAGCTGGGCCGCCGGGAGGAGCCGGCCGGCCAGGAGCGCGCCGAAGAACCGGTCGAGGTCGGAGTCGGTGGAGATCAGCTGGCCCGCCGCCCAGCCCGCCGAGGGGTCGATCTCCGTGACCTCCCGCACCGGCGCGCCCGCCGGGTCCCACTGGTAGCCCCGGGGGTGCGGTTCCCGGACGGTCGTGTCCCCGGGGGCGGGGAAGTAGGTGTGGCGCAGCCCGATGCGCCGGATGACGCGCTCCTCGATCTCCTCCGCGAGGGGCAGGCCGGTGACCTCCTCGATGATCAGGCCGGCCACCACGTAGTTCGTGTTGCTGTACTGCCATCTCGCCCCCGGGGCGAACTCGGCCGTGCGCCGCAGGGCGAGGTCCAGGAGTTCGCGGGGGTCGAGGTACTGGCGCCGGAGCATGTCGTCGCCGACGAGGTCCTCGTAGTCGGGAAGCCCGCTGGTGTGCTGGAGGAGCCTGCGGACGGTGATCTCGCGTCCGTCGATGCCCTCCCCGCGGACGAGCCCGGGCAGATAGGTGTCGACGGAGGCGTCGAGGTCGATCCTCCCCTCGCCGACCAGCTGCAGGGTGACCACCGCCGTGAACACCTTGGTGTTGCTGCCGATCCGGACCTGTCCGTCGACCGGCACCGGCGAGCCGGTGGCCAGGTCGCCCACCCCCGAGGTGTAGGTCCGGGTACGGCCCTCGCGGTCCTCGACGCTCGCCAGCGCGGCGGGCAGGCCGTCGGAGCGCACCAGCGCGTTCAGGCCCCGCTGCACGCCGTCCGGCCCGGCGGCGGACGAGGCGGCGGATGCGGCGGGCGGCGCCAGGACGGCCGTCGTCATGAGGCCCACGACCACGGCCAAGGCCGCCGCGGCCGGCCCTGCCTGCTCACGCACGAGCCAACTCCTCCGGGGATCTTCGGGACGTCAACGGTCGTTCCAGGCCTGCTTCTCCGGCTCCTGCGGATCCCACCGGCCCCGGTACTCGATGTGGACCTCGCGCGCGTTGCCGAGGATCCCGTCGAGAGAGTGGAACTCGGTGCAGTAGTGCGCGTAGCCGCCGGAACGTGCCACGTGCCCGGGACCGTACAGGGCGATGTCGAAGAAGTGGCGGGCGGTCTCGCGGAACAGCTTCGCGCTGCCGGTCATGAAGAGGGTGTCGGCGTGGAGGTGCTGGTGGAACAGGTCCCGGTTCTCCGCGTGATGGCGTACCCGCAGCTCGCCGGCCCCGGCTTCGGTGAAGGACGCCGGAGCGGGCGGCGCCACGGTCTGCCGGCGGCCCGGACCCAGCCTCGCGCGCAGCTCCTTCCAGCGGGAGGGCGGGAACCGCAGCGAATGGTGCAGCAGGACGAGGTCGAGCCGCCGCGCGCCGGGGTCCAGCGGATCGGCCTCGGGATCCGTGTTGGTCCGGATCGGCAGGTGGATCAGCGAGCGGGGGGAGGAGGCGGCCATCGACCACAGCCCGGCGGTCAGCCGTGCGGCGTGCCGGTCGAGGGAGAGGTTCAGGAACCGGTCCCGGTCGACGAGCACCGCGCGGGCCGGCGGCCGGGCCGGGCGGATGACCTTGAACTCCGCCTGGCCGAGCCGGGCCTGATGGATGGTGACGGGTATGTTCATATGCGGGAATTGATACGGCACCGCTAGAACGGGTGCCAGCGGGTTTCCGTGTCGCCCTCGCGCAGGGAGTCGACCCGGCGGCGGAATTCGGCCAGGGCCTTCGGGTTGGCCGGGGCGTGCTGGGAGACCCAGGCGCAGCTGGCCGTTTCGCGGGCGCCGCGCAGGACCGTGCAGCCCTCCCATTCGCGCACGTCCCACCCGTAGGCGGTCACGAACGCCTCGTAGGACCCGGCGGGCAGGCCGTAGCGGTCGCGGGACAGGGCCATCACCACCAGGTCGTGTTCGCGCAGGTCGAAGGAGACCGTCTCCAGGTCGACCAGGAACGGTCCGTCCGCGCCCACGTGGACGTTGCGGGGCAGCGCGTCGCCGTGGATCGGGCCGGGTGCCAGGTGGGGGGTGAGGGCGGCGACCTCGGAGGCGTACCCGTCGCGGCGGGCCCGCAGGTACTGCGCGTCCGCCGGGTCGATCGCCTCGCCCGCGAGCCGGAGCCAGCGCTCGACCCCGCCCAGCAGATCCCGCGGGGGCAGTACGAAGGGGGGCGCGGGCAGGGCGTGGATCTGCCGCAGCAGCACCGCGAGGTCCTCGGGGCCGGCGGGGCGGACCGCGTCGGGGAGCCGGTGCCACACCGTCACCGGGTGCCCGTCGACCAGCCGGGGCTCCGGCTCGGCCGCGCGGACCGCCGGGACCCCGGACTGCGCGAGCCAGCCCGCCACCGCGAGCTCCAGCTCGGCGCGGGGCAGCAGCGCCGCCTCCCGGCCGACCTTGGCGACGAGGCCGTCGCCGAGCGCGAAGACGGCGTTCTCGCCGAGGGCCAGCAGCTCGGGGGAGTCGGCCCGTGCGGCGAGGCCCGCCGCCGTCAGTGCGTCCCTGGCCCGTGCCTCGTCCATGCCGTTCTCCGCCGTTCTGCGCCGTCCGTCCCGGTGCTCCGGGTGCTCCGGGTGTCCCGGGGGCTCGGTGGAGTCCCGGGGTGATCGCGATGCGCCAAGTTTCGCACCCGGCCGACCCTTTTTGAGTTGAACGAGACGTCTCGTCTCGTTAGGGTTTCGGTATGACCTCAGCCCACGGCCTGCCGGGCCGGCCCGCCCACATCGCCATGTTCTCCATAGCCGCCGCCGGTCACGTGAATCCGAGCATCGAAGTGATCCGGGAACTCGTCGACCGCGGCCACCGAGTCAGCTACGCCGTCCCCGCCGCCTACGCGGACAAGATCGCCGAAACGGGGGCCACCCCGGTGATCTGGAACTCCACCCTCCCCACCGAGGACGACCCCGAGGCCTGGGGCACCGAGCTCATCGACAACATCGAGCCCTTCCTCGCCGACGCCGTCCAGGCGCTCCCGCAGCTGGCGGCCGCCTTCGAGGGCGACGAGCCGGACCTCGTCCTCCACGACATCACCGCCTACCCGGCGATCGTCCTCGCCCACCGCTGGGGGGTCCCCGCCGTCTCCCTCTCCCCGAACCTGGTCGCCTGGACCGGCTACGAGGAGGAGGTCGCCGAGCCGATGTACGCCGAGCTGCGCGCCTCCGAGCGCGGGAAGGAGTACTACGCCCGCTTCCGCTCCTGGCTCGACGAGAACGGCATCGACGAGGACAGCGACCGGTTCGTCGGGCGGCCCCGCCGCAGCCTCGTACTCATCCCGCGCGCCCTCCAGCCGCACGCCGACCGGGTCGACGAAGCCGTGTACACCTTCGTCGGGGCCTGTCAGGGCGACCGCAGCGCCACCCAGGGGACGTGGCGGAGCCCGGCGCGGGCCGAAGGAAAGAAGATCCTCCTGGTCTCCCTCGGCTCCACCTTCACCCGACAGCCCGCCTTCTACCGCGCCTGCCTGGAGGCCTTCCGGGACCTGCCCGACTGGCACGTGGTGCTGCAGATCGGCAAGTTCACCGACGAGGCCGAGCTCGGCGAGATCCCCGCCAACGCCGAAGTCCACCGCTGGGTTCCCCAACTCGACATCCTGCGCCGGGCCGACGCCTTCATCACACACGCGGGCGCGGGCGGCAGCCAGGAGGGACTGGCCACCGGCACCCCAATGGTCGCGGTCCCGCAGGCCGTCGACCAGTTCGGCAACGCCGACATGCTGGCCGCCCTCGGCGTGGCCCGCCACCTCCCGATGGCCGAGGCCGACGCCGCCGCCCTGCGCGAGGCCGTCCTCACCCTGGTCGCCGACCCGGAGGTGGCGGCGCGGGCGCAGGCGATCCGCGCACAGATGGCCACCGAGGGCGGCACGCGGCGGGCCGCAGACCTGATCGAGGCCGAACTGGCGGCAGGGACCCCATCATCCGAAGGGGCCGGAATGTCACAGGGCCGCCCTATCGTTCGGGCATGACCATTCGGAAGTACGCGGCGCTGCTGCGCGGCATCAACGTCGGCGGGAACAAGAAGGTCCCGATGGCCGAACTGAGGACCGTCCTGGCCGGCCTCGGCCATACGGACGTGGAGACGTACCTGCAGAGCGGCAACGCCGTCTTCGCCACCGCCGCGAAGAAGGCCCCCGAGGCCCTCGCCCGCGAGCTGGAGGCCGCCATCGAAGCCCACTTCGGCTTCCGGGTCCCCTGCCTCGTGGTCGACGGGACCTACCTGCGCGCCGTGGCCGACGCCTGCCCCTTCCCGGCCGCCGAACTCGAAGGCAAGCAGCTCCACGCCACCTTCTGCTCGGAGCAGCCCGCCGAGTCCCGCTTCGCCTCGATCGACGGACCCGCGTACCTCCCGGAGGAGTACCGCGTCGGCGACCGGGTGATCTACCTCTACGCCCCGAACGGCCTCGGCCGCTCGAAGCTGGGCGAAGCCCTCGCGAGGCCGGCCGTGGTGAAGGGCCTCGACGTCACCTCCCGCAACTGGAACACGGTCGCCAAGCTCGTCGAACTGACCGGAGCCTGAGGGGGAGTTCCCCGTAGGCCCCGTCAGCCCCGTCAGCCCCGTCGGTCCGGGCTCACGGTACGAGGACGACCTTGCCCCGGATCCGTCCTGCCTCGCCGAGGCGGTGGACATCGGCGAGGTCGGACAGCGGACGTGACGCGCTGACGTCCACGGTGACCGTGCCCGCGTCGACGAGGGCCACGAGCGCGGCCAGCTGCGCCGGGTCGTTGCGGGCGACCATGTGCATCGCGCTCACGCCGGAGGCGGCGGGCGGCTCCAGCGGGGTCGCGATCGAGACGATCCGTCCGCCGGGCCGGACCAGGGAGGCCAGAGCGGCGGAGTCCGGCGGGCTCAGCGGGACCAGGTTCAGCAGTGTGTCCACCGGCCCGTCGAGTGCGCCGCCCACCGGCCCGGCGGTGTAGTCGACCACCTCGTCGGCCCCCTGCAGTCGGACCGCCGCGGCGCTGCGGGCGCTGGCCGTGGCGACCACCTCGGCTCCGGCGCACTTGGCGAGCTGGGTCACGAAGCCTCCGACCCCTCCGCCCGCGCCGTTGACCAGGACCCGCTGACCGGCGGCCACCTTCCCGTGCTCGAAGACCGCCTGCCAGGCCGTGAGGCCGGCCACGGGCAGGGCCGCGGCGTGCGCGAGGGGGAGCGAGGCGGGCGCCGGGACCAGCGTGGCGACGGGCGCCCGTACGTACTGCGCGGCCCCACCCGCACCGTCGAGCCGGCCGATGACGCGGTCCCCGACCGCGAACCCCCGTGCACCCGGGCCGACCGCGGCGACCGTCCCGGCAACGTCCCAGCCGAGCGCGTAGGGCAGCTCCACGGGCAGGAAGGCCTGCAACAACCCGCCGCGCAGGGCGGCTTCGGTGGGATTGAACGAGGTCGCGGCGACCCGGAGCAGCACCTCGCCGGCGGCCGGCAGGGGCCGGGGAACATCCTCGTACCGGATCACGGACGCGCCGCCGAACTCGTGGATCCTCGCGCTCTTCATCATCGTCATGCCACCAATCTAGGAAGGTGCCGGGAGATGATCCATGCGTCAAAGAGCCCTGTTCATACGGCTGCGTCTCATGCCCGTACCCTCTGCGCATGGATGTACTCAGTGACGTCATCGAGGTGATGCGGACCGGCCGGCCCTGGTCGGCGCACGTACGGTGGCACGCGCCGTGGGCGCAGGAGTTCGCCACCGTCCCGGGATCCGCGGGATTCCAGGTGGTCCTCCAGGGCCGCTGCTGGCTGCTCGATTCCGGCGCGGAACCCCTCCGGCTCGGCGCGGGCGACGTGCTGTTCATGCCCCGCGGCCATGGCCACACCCTGGCCGACAGCCCCGCCACCCCGGCACCGGTGACCCCTTGCGGACCCGACGGACCCCTGCCGTCCGAGCCCTACGCCTCCGACAGCGTCGACCGCTCCGGAGCGCAGGGCCCGGTCACGGCACTGCTCTGCGGGACCTACCAGCTCGACCCGGACCGCGCCCACCCGCTGCTGCACACCCTGCCCGACCGGATCCACCTTCCCGCGGACGAGGGCCGCCACCGGGAGCTGCGCTCGGCCGTGGAGCTCCTGGCCGCCGAGCTGGACGACCGCCGCCTGGGCATGGACGCGGTCGTCCCGGCGCTCCTGGACACCCTGCTGCTGTACATCCTGCGCATCTGGTTCGCCGAACAGCCCGCCCGGGGGAACACCACCGGCTGGGCCGCCGCACTCAACGACACCTGCGTCACCACAGCCCTGGCCGCCATCCACCGGGACCCGGCGGCCCCGTGGACGGTGGCGGCGCTGGCCGCCGAAGCCGGTCTGTCCCGGGCGGCGTTCGCCAGACGCTTCGCGGCCCTGGTCGGGCGGCCGCCCCTCGGCTACCTGACCTGGTGGCGGATGACCACGGCGGCCCGCCTGCTGCGGGCCTCCAAGGCGCCGTTGAGGTCCATCGCGGTCCAGGTGGGCTACGCCTCCGAGTTCGCCTTCGCCGACGCGTTCAAGCGCATGTACGGGACGCCGCCCGGCGGGTACCGGCGCGGGACCTGAATCGCGTACCCCAGCCGGCCGGCCAGTGGCTCAGCCCGCCAGTCCGTCCAGCAGGGCCGTCTCGCGCGCGGTCAGGTGGATCGTGGCCGCGTCCAGGTTCTCCGCCAGGTGGGCCGGGGAGCCGGTGCCCGGGGAAGGGCAGAGGACCGGGGAGTGGTGGAGCAGCCAGGCCAGGGCGATCTGGCCGGTGGACGCGCCGTGTTCGGCGGCCACCGCAGTCAGCGCGGCCGCGCTCTCGCGGGTCAGGGCGCCGCTGCCCAGCGGGTAGTAGGGGAGGAAGGCGATGCCGCGCTCCTCGCAGAGGGCGAGGAGCTCCGCCGAGGTGCGGTCGAGCAGGTTGTACGGGTTCTGGACGCTGGCCACCGGGACCAGGGCGAGGGCTTCGCGCAGCTGCTGCGCCGTCACCGTGTTCAGCCCGATGTGGCGGATCTTCCCCTCCGCCCGGAGCTCGGCCAGCGCGCCCAGCTGCTCCGCCATCGGGACGGCGGGGTCGAAGCGGTGCAGCTGGTAGAGGTCGATCCGGTCCAGGCGCAGCCTGCTCAGGCTCGCCTCGCACATCGCCCGGAGTTCCTGCGGGCGGCCCGCCACGTGCCACTGGTCGGGCCCCGTGCGCACCACCCCGCCCTTGGTGGAGACCACCAGCCCCTCCGCGTACGGGTGGAGGGCCTCGGCGACCAGCTCCTCGGCGAGGCCGGGGCCGTAGTTGTCGGCGGTGTCGATCAGGGTGACCCCGCGCTCCACGGCCGCGCGCAGCACCGTACGGGCTTCGGCGCGGCTGCCGCGCGGGCCCCAGTAGCCGGCGCCGACCAGGCCGCCGGTGCCGAGGCCGAGGCGGCGCAGGGGCAGGTCCCCGCCGAGGGCGAACGTCTCATCCACGTCAACAGACATGGCCCGACGGTAGCCCAGGGCCGCGGATGTGCCAGGCTCGTGGGCATGCGTTACATCATCATCGGCGCCGGGGCGATCGGCGCGACCATCGGCGGACGGCTCGCGGACTCCGGCAGCGAGGTCGTCCTCGTCGCGCGGGGCGCCCACGCGGAGGCCCTCCGGGCGGACGGGCTGCGGCTCACGACGGCGGACGGGGAGCGCGTCCACCGGCTGCCCGTGGTCGGCGGGCCGGGAGATCTGGGCGAACTGCGGTCGGACGACGTCCTGTTGCTGACGGTCAAGACCCAGGACGCCATCGCCGCGCTCGACGCGTGGGGCGACGCCGAGGTCGCGGGCGGCGGCACCGCGGCCCAGCGGCTACCGGTGCTGTGCGCGCAGAACGGCGTGGAGAGCGAACGCCTCGCCCTACGGCGCTTCGCGCGCGTGTACGGGGTCTGCGTGTGGCTGCCGGCGACGTTCCTGGAGCCCGGGACGGTGTCCGCGCTGTGCGCCCCGCTGACCGGGATCCTGCACATCGGGCGGGCCGCCGGCGGCCCGGCGGACGGCAAGGCCCGGCGGATCGCCACCGACCTGGAGAAGGCGGGCTTCGAGGCGCCGGTCGTCGACGACGTGATGCGGTGGAAGTACGCGAAGCTGCTGGGCAACCTGGGCAACGCGATCCAGGCGACGACGGGACCGGAACCGGAGCCGGCGAAGGGCGCGCTGCTGCTGCGGGCGATCCGCGAGGGCAAGGCCGTGTACGAGGCCGCGGGCATCTCTTTCGCCTCGGAGGCCGAGCAGTCCGCGGCGCGCGACGGCAAGGTGGACCAGCCGGCCGGGGTGCGGGGCGGGTCGTCCTGGCAGTCGCTGGCGCGGGGGGCGGGGTCGGTTGAGGCCGACTACCTCAACGGGGAGATCGTGATGCTCGGGCGGCTTCATGGGGTGGCCACCCCGGTGAACGACACGCTGCGGCACGCGGCCAATATCTTTGCCCGGGAGGGCCTTCCGCCGGGCGCGATGTCCATTGAGGACCTGACGGCCCTGGCCGACGAGGCGGCGGCGCGGGCCTGAGCCGCTGCGCGGAGCCTTCCCCCACCCCGCCCCTTCCCGAAACCGGGCTCTGCCCGGACCCGCGCCTCAAACGCCGGCGGGGCTGGATGTTGCCGCTGCGCGGCATCTTCCAGCCCCGCCGGGCAAAATCCAGCCTCGCCGGCGTTTGAGGCGCGGGGTCTGGGGCGGAGCCCCGGGGAACGGGCGAAGGGTGGGGCGGGGACCAGGCTCCGCGCAGCGGCTACGCCGTCAGGGCCGGGATCCGGGACAGGGCAGCCGCGTCGTACCGGCGGAGCAACAGGCGGGCCAGTTCCGGGGAAGGGCCCAGGACGGCGGAGACGACATCCGCGCCCGCGGCTTCGGCGCCGGCCGCGATGCGGTCCGGGAGCCGGCCGGGGGCGATCACGTACGGGGCCACCGCGATCCGGCGGACGCCTTCCGCGCGCAGCGCACGGACGGCGTCCTCCGTCCGGGGGAGAGCAGCGGAGGCGAACGCAGGCCGCACGGCGCACCAACCGGTGTGCCGCCACTCCCGCGCGATTTCAGCGATCACTGCGATCGCCTCCGGGTCCGAGGAACCGGCGGACGCGAGCACCACACCGGTGGTGGCGCGGTCCGCCGGGGTGAGGCCGGCTTCCCACAGGCGGCGCTCCAGGTTCGCGAGCAGCAGCGGGGAAGGGCCGAGTACGTCCGCGATGCGGATGGAGAGGTCCGGTAGGTGGGATCCGGCTCCCGCGAGCACCGCCGGGATGTCGGACTTCGCGTGGAACGCCCGCGTCAGGAGCAGCGGCAGGGCCACGATCTCCCGTACGCCCGACAGGTAGAGGGAAGCCACCACCTGGTCGACGGTCGGGGTGTCGAAGTCCAGGAAGGCCGTTTCCACGCGCAGTCCCGGCCGCAGCGCCCGTACCCGCCCGGTGAGGGCGTGCACGGTGGCCGCGTGCCGCGGATCGCGGCTGCCGTGGGCTATGACCAGCAGGGCGGGGGAATGCGTGGAGTGCGCGTGCACGGTGATCAGCTCTTGACCAGCAGGCCGCGGGTGCGCAGCACCCACCGCTCGGCCGGGCTGAAGATCAGCAGGTCGATGGCGATGCCGACGACCAGGATCAGGATGATCGCGAGGAACACGCCGGGCAGGTCGATGTTGTTGCGGGCGTTCTCCAGCAACAGGCCCAGTCCCAGGCCCAGGTCGGGCGAGGAGGCGATGAGCTCCGCGGCCATGAGCGAACGCCAGGAGAAGGCCCAGCCCTGCTTGAGGCCGGCGACGTAGCCCGGCAGCGCGGCCGGCAGGACGATGTGCCAGGCGCCCCGCAGGCCCGTGGCGCCGAGGGTGCGGCCGGCCCGCAGGTACAGCGGCGGGATCTGGTCGACGCCGGAGACGAGCCCGTTGGCGATGGACGGTACGGCGCCCAGCAGGATCACCGTGTACATCATGGTGTCGTTGAGGCCGAACCAGAGGACGGCCGGGGGAACCCAGGCGACCGAGGGCAGGGACTGCAGGCCCTGGAGGATCGGGCCGATCGCGGCCCGGACGAACTTGACCCGGGAGACGAGCAGGCCCAGCGGCGTACCGATGGCCAGGGCCAGGAGGAAGCCGAGCAGACCGCGGGAGACGCTGGTCCAGACGACCTCGATCAGGGTGCCCTTGAGCCACATGTCGGACAGGCTGTCCCAGACCGCGGACAGCGCGGGCAGCTTGGTCTCCTCGACGACCTTCGCCGAGACGAGGACCTGCCACACCACCAGGACGAGTCCGACCGAGAGGAACGGCGGGAGGACCTTCTTGACGAGGACTTCCCGGACCGGGGTGCGGTGGGTCTGGACGGCGTCGAGGGCGTCGAGGCCCGCTTCGAGTCCGGCGAGATCGTCGGCCTTCGCCTTCGGGGTGGTGTCAGTGCTGGCCATGGCGGCGGATCTCCCCACGCAGGTGTTCAGTGATCTCAAGGGACAGCTCGGCCACGTCCGCGTCCTCGATGCGGCGGGGCTGGGGGATGCCCACGGTCCATTCCTTCGCGACCCGGCCGGGGCGCGAGGAGAGCAGGACCACGCGCTGGGCGAGCCGGACCGCCTCGCGCACGTTGTGCGTGACGAAGAGGACGGACAGACCGGTCTCGGCCCAGATGCGGGTGAGTTCGCCGTGCAGTACGTCGCGGGTGATGGCGTCGAGGGCGGCGAAGGGCTCGTCCATGAGGAGGAGCCGGCTGTCCTGGGCGAGGGCCCGGGCCAGCGCCACGCGCTGGCGCATGCCGCCGGACAGCTCGTGGACCCGCTTGCCGTAGGAGCCGCCCAGGCGGACCAGCTCCAGGAGGCGCTCGGCCTCCGGCTTGCGGTCGGCCTTGGCCACGCCGCGCAGGCGCAGGGCGAGTTCGATGTTCTTGCCCGCGGTGAGCCACGGGAAGAGGGCGTGCTCCTGGAACATCAGGGCCGGACGGCCGCCGGGGGTCTCGATCGACCCCACGGACGGCTTGTCCAGTCCCGCGACCAGGTTGAGCAGGGTGGACTTGCCACACCCGGAGGCACCCAGGATGGTGACGAACTCGCCGGGAGCGACATCGAGGCTGATGTCGTCCAGGACGAGCTGCGATCCGGCCGGGCCGGAGAAGGACTTCGAGACGTGCTCGATGCGGGCGGCGTACTCGTGCTGCTCCGCGGCGGTGCCCTCGGCAGCCTTGGCGAGCGTGGTGGCCATGGTCGTCACCTCCTGGGATTGTCTGGGCTACGGACTTACTTGGCGCCGAGACCGGCGTCGGAGACCTCGGGCTTGCCGGCGGCCTTGAGGACCTTGTTCAGCAGCGACAGGTCGTAGATGCCGGCCAGTTCGGGCTGCTCGATGAGCTTGGCCTTGACCGCCCAGTCCGACTCGGTCTTCAGGGTGCTCGCCAGCGGGTCGTCGGTGACCAGGATCGACGTCCACGCCGGGTCGATGACCTTCGCGTCGAGCGGCTTGCCGCCGTCGGCCGCGAGCTTGGCGTTGGCGGAGGCCTTGGCCTTGTCCGGGTTGGCGTTGATCCACTCGTTGGTCTTGACCGTGCCCTTGAGCACGGCCTCGACCACGTCCGGGTGCTCCTTGAGGAACTTCTGCGACACGATGACGTTCGTGATCACGAACTTCTTGTCGGGCCACAGGGAGGTCTCGTCGAGGAGGACGGAGCCGCCGTCGGAGACGAGCTTGGAGGCCGTGGGCTCCGGCACCCAGGCGCCGTCGATGGAGCCCTGCTTGAAGGCGTCCGGGGTGACCTTGTTGTCGGTGCGGACGACGGAGACGTCGCCCTTGCCGGACTCGGGGTCGACGTTCCAGCCCTTTTCGGCGATCCAGTTGAGGAACGCGACGTCCTGCGTGTTCCCCTTCTGCGGGGTGGCGATCTTCTTGCCCTTGAGGTCGTCCAGGGTCTTGATCTTCTCCGGGTTCACGACCAGCTTCACGCCGCCGGAGGCGGAGCCGGAGATGATCCGCAGGTTCGAACCCTTGGACTTCACGTAGCCGTTGATCGACGGCGAGGGGCCGATGAAACCGATGTCGAGAGAGCCGCCGTTGAGGGCTTCGATCTCGGACGGGCCGGCGTTGAAGGTCTGCGGCTTGATCGTGGTGGAGCCGAGCTCCTTGGCGATCAGGCCTTCCTGGAGGCCGACCAGAGCGGTGGCGTGCGTCAGGTTCGGGAAGTACCCGATGCGGACCTCGGAGGCGGAGAGCTTCTTGCCGGTGTCGGCGGAGGCGCTCGCGGTCGCGGCGCCGTCCTTCTTGGCCTCGGAGCCGTAGCCGCAGGAGGCGAGCGCGCCGATCAGGAGCGGCAGGGCGGCAGCGGCGGCAACGCCGCGGCGCAGGGTCTTAGCAGAGGTACCGATGGCAGGCACGGGAGGACTTCCTCTCGTAGCGTCGTGTCACGACGCACGTCTTCGTTTGCTGAACAAGGGCAGGTACAGCTCGTGGGGGGTGAGGGCGCGCATGCAGTGCGCGTACGTCATCACGCACATCGCCCCACCCCTCCCTGGCCGCTGCCGAGGGAGCCGCTGCCTACGCGGCCGCCCTCCTTGGCGAAGGTGGAGTAAATGTCGGCAAGCATGATCAGAAGTCCCACCCTTCTTCGTCTGCCTGGATGGTGGTTGCGGCGGTGGAGGCGAAGGATTCGCCGACCATGCCGGCCGCCAGGGTGGTGCCGTCCGCGGGGTCGATCAGGAGGAAGGATCCGGTGCGGCGCGAGTCGGCGTACGAGTCGAGCGCGAGGGGCTCGGCGGTACGGACCACGACCCGGCCGATGTCGTTGGCCACCAGCTGCCCGGGGTTGGGGTGCTGGGACAGGTCGTCGAGGGTCAGCCGCGAGGGGATCTCCTTGACGATCGCCTTCACCGTGCGGGTGGTGTGCTTGATCAGCACCCGGGCGCCCACCGCGAGGGGCTGGTCCGCCACGTGGCAGACCGTCGCGACGACGTCCTGCGTGGTGGCGGGGGAGCTCGACGACGGTGCGATGAGGTCGCCGCGCGAGATGTCGATGTCGTCCTTGAGGCGCAGGGTCACCGACTGCGGGGCCCACGCGATGTCGACGCTCTGGCCGAGGGCGTCGATGCCCTCGATGACCGAGGTGCGACCCGAGGGCAGGACGGTGACGGCTTCGCCGACCCGCAGCACGCCGGAGGCGATCTGGCCGGCGTAGCCCCGGTAGTCGGGGTGTTCGGCGCTCTGCGGACGGATCACGTACTGCACCGGGAAACGCGCCGGGCAGGCGGTGAGGTCGTGGCTGACCGGGACGGTCTCCAGGTGTTCCAGGACGGTGGGGCCGCCGTACCAGTCCATGTGTGCGGAGGGCTCGACCACGTTGTCGCCGGCCAGGGCCGAGATCGGGATCGCGGTGATCTCCGGGACGCCCAGGCCCGTGGCGTACGCGGTGAACTCCTCCGCGATCGATGCGAAGACCGATTCCTCGTAGCCCACCAGGTCCATCTTGTTGACGGCCAGGACCACGTGCGGGACGCGGAGGAGGGCTGCGACGGCGGCGTGCCTGCGGGTCTGCTCGATCACACCGTTGCGGGCGTCGACCAGGACCACGGCGAGGTCGGCGGTGGAGGCGCCGGTGACCATGTTGCGGGTGTACTGCACGTGCCCGGGGGTGTCGGCCAGGATGAACCGGCGCCGGGCGGTCGCGAAGTAGCGGTACGCCACATCGATGGTGATGCCCTGCTCACGCTCGGCGCGCAGGCCATCGGTGAGGAGCGCCAGGTCGGGGGTGTCCTGACCGCGGCTGGCCGAGACCCGCTCCACGGCTTCCAGCTGGTCGGTGAGGACCGACTTGGAGTCGTGCAGGAGGCGTCCGACCAGGGTGGACTTGCCGTCGTCGACGGAGCCCGCGGTCGCGAAGCGCAGCAGCGTGGTGGCCGACAGGTCGGCGAACTGCTCGGTGGTGGAGGTCATTTCTAGAAGTACCCTTCGCGCTTGCGGTCTTCCATCGCGGCCTCGGACAGCTTGTCGTCGGCGCGGGTCGCACCCCGCTCGGTGAGGCGGGAGGCGGCGATCTCGGTGATCACGGCGTCCAGGGTGGTGGCGTCGGAATCGACGGCACCGGTGCAGGACATGTCACCGACGGTGCGGTAGCGGATCAGACGCGTCTCGGTGGTTTCGTCCGCCTTGGCGCCGCCCCACTCGCCGGCCGTCAGCCACATGCCGTTGCGCTGGAAGACCTCGCGCTCGTGGGCGAAGTAGATGGCCGGGAGTTCGATCTTCTCGCGGGCGATGTACTGCCACACGTCCAGCTCGGTCCAGTTGGACAGCGGGAAGACACGCACGTGCTCGCCCGGCGCGTGGCGGCCGTTGTAGAGCTGCCACAGCTCGGGGCGCTGGCGGCGCGGGTCCCACTGGGAGAACTCGTCACGCAGGGAGAACACGCGTTCCTTGGCGCGGGCCTTCTCCTCGTCACGGCGGCCGCCGCCGAAGACCGCGTCGAACCTCAGGCTCTGGATCGCCTCGGTGAGCGGGACGGTCTGCAGCGGGTTGCGGACCCCGTCCGGGCGCTCGCGGAGCTTCCCGGCGTCGATGTACTCCTGGACGGAGGCCACGTGCAGGCGCAGGCCGTGCCGGGCGACCGCGCGGTCCCGGTACTCCAGGACCTCGGGGAAATTGTGACCGGTGTCCACGTGGAGCAGGGTGAACGGCACCGGCGCCGGCGCGAACGCCTTCAACGCCAGATGCAGCATGACGATCGAGTCCTTGCCACCGGAGAAGAGGATCACCGGCTTCTCGAACTCGCCCGCCACCTCACGGAAGATGTGCACGGCCTCCGATTCGAGGGCGTCGAGGTGCGACAGCGCGTAGGGCGCGTCCGTCCCATCGTGGACGTGTGCGACGGTGGCGGTCATGCCAGGCCCCTCTCGGTGAGCAGCGCGTGCAGGGCCGAGGCCGACTCCTGCACGGACTGCGTGTGCGACTCGATACGGAGGTCCGGGGACTCCGGCGCCTCGTACGGGTCGTCGACTCCGGTCAGGCCGGAGATCTCGCCCGCCGCCTGCTTGGCGTACAGGCCCTTCACGTCACGCTCCGAGCAGACCTCGACCGGGGTGGCCACGTGGACCTCCAGGTACGAGGTGCCCTCGGCGGCGTGGCGCTTGCGGACGGCCTCGCGGCTGTCCGCGAACGGCGCGATGACCGGCACGAGGGCCTTCACGCCGTTGGACGCGAGGAGTTCGGCGACGAAGCCGATCCGCTGCACGTTGGTGTGCCGGTCCTCGCGGCTGAAGCCGAGACCCGCGGAGAGGAACTCCCGGATCTCGTCGCCGTCGAGGACCTCCACGCGGTGGCCCTCGGCGCGCAGCCGCTCGGCCAGCGCGTAGGCGATGGTGGTCTTGCCCGCGCTCGGCAGCCCGGTCAGCCACACGGTGGCGCCCTGGTCGCTCACGCTCATCTGGTTCGTCTCCGTCGGTTCAGTACGTTCGTTGGTCGCGCTGGTGGCCGTCATCAGCCGTGCAGTCCGCACTCGGTCTTGCCGCGCCCGGCCCAGCGGCCGGCGCGGGCGTCCTCGCCCTCCGCCACCCGGCGGGTGCAGGGGGCGCAGCCGACGGAGGCGTAACCGTCCATCAGCAGCGGGTTGGTGAGGACCCCGTGCTCCAGGACGTACGCGTCCACGTCGTCCTGGGTCCAGCGGGCGATCGGCGAGACCTTGACCTTCCGGCGCTTCTCGTCCCAGCCGACCACCGGGGTGTTGGCCCGGGTCGGGGACTCGTCGCGGCGCAGGCCCGTCGCCCATGCGTCGTACGCCGTCAGGCCCTCTTCCAGGGGCTTGACCTTGCGCAGCGCGCAGCACAGGTCGGGGTCGCGGTCGTGCAGCTTGGGGCCGTACTCGGCGTCCTGCTCGGCAACGCTCTGGCGCGGGGTGAGCGTGATGACGTTGACGTCCATCACGGCCTCGACCGCGTCACGGGTGCCGATGGTCTCCTCGAAGTGGTAGCCGGTGTCGAGGAAGACCACGTCCACGCCGGGGAAGGCGCGGGAGGCCAGGTGGGCGACGACCGCGTCCTCCATGGAGGAGGTCACGGCGAACTTCTTGCCGAAGGTCTCGGCCGCCCAGGTGAGGATCTCCAGCGGGGTGGCGTCCTCGAGGTCCCGGCCCGCCTGCTCGGCCAGCGCCTTGAGTTCGTCCGCGCTGAGACTCGCGTCCTGAATCGTGGTCATATCTCTTCCCCTCCAGCGGCATTGGACTGAACACCCCGGGCCAGCAGCCCGAGGTACTTCAGCTGGAAGGCTCGATTGCAGGCCCTGCATTCCCAGGCGCCGTGGCCTGTTTCGTTCGGGAACAGGTCCTCGTCGCCGCAGTACGGGCAGTAGAACGGTGCGGCGCGCTCGCTCACGACAGGTCCTCGTCCTTGGCACGGGTCACCCAGGCGGCGAAGCGCTCGCCGTCCTCGCGCTGGTCCTCGAAGCGCGTGACGACCCGCTCGACGTAGTCGGGCAGACCGGCCGAGGTGACCTTGAGACCGCGGACCTTGCGGCCGAATCCGGCCTCCAGGCCGAGTGCGCCGCCCAGGTGGACCTGGTAGCCCTCCACCTGGTTGCCGTCGTCGTCCAGGACCAGCTGACCCTTGAGACCGATGTCCGCCACCTGGATACGGGCGCAGGCGTTCGGGCAGCCGTTGATGTTGATGGTCAGCGGCTCGGCGAACTCCGGCAGGCGGCGCTCCAGCTCGTCGATCAGCGAGGCGCCGCGCGCCTTCGTCTCGACGATGGCCAGCTTGCAGAACTCGATGCCGGTGCAGGCCATCGTGCCGCGGCGGAACGGGGACGGGTTGACCCGCAGGTCGAGCGCCTCCAGGGCCGCGACGACCGAGTCGACCTGGTCGGCCTCGATGTCGAGCACGATCATCTTCTGCTCGGCCGTGGTGCGCAGCCGGCCGGAGCCGTGCTGCGCCGCGACGTCCGCGATCTTGGTCAGGGTGGCGCCGTCGACGCGGCCCACGCGGGGCGCGAAGCCCACGTAGAACTTGCCGTCCTGCTGCTGGTGGACGCCGACGTGGTCGCGCCACTGGCCGCTGGGCTGCTCGGGCGCGGGGCCGTCCGTCAGCTTGCGCTTCAGGTACTCGTCCTCCAGGACCTGGCGGAACTTGGCCGGGCCCCAGTCGGCGACGAGGAACTTCAGGCGGGCGCGGGTGCGCAGCCGGCGGTAGCCGTAGTCGCGGAAGATCGAGATGACGCCCTCGTAGATGTCCGGGACCTCGTCGAGCGAGACCCAGGTGCCCAGGCGCACACCCAGCTTCGGGTTGGTGGAGAGGCCGCCGCCGACCCAGACGTCGAAGCCGGGGCCGTGCTCGGGGTGGTTCACGCCCACGAACGCGATGTCGTTGATCTCGTGCGCCACGTCGAGCAGCGGCGAGCCGGAGATCGCGGACTTGAACTTGCGGGGCAGGTTCGAGAAGGCCGGGTTGCCCACGATGCGGGCGTAGATCTCGTCGATGGCGGGCGTGCCGTCGATGATCTCGTCCAGCGCGATGCCGGCGACGGGCGAACCGAGGATGACGCGGGGGGTGTCACCGCAGGCCTCGGTGGTCGAGAGGCCGACGGCCTCCAGACGGCGCCAGATCTCCGGGACGTCCTCGATGCGGATCCAGTGGTACTGCACGTTCTGCCGGTCCGTGAGGTCGGCGGTGCCGCGGGCGAACTCCTCGGAGATCTCGCCGATGACGCGCAGCTGCTCGGTGGTCAGTCGGCCGCCGTCGATGCGGACGCGCAGCATGAAGTACTTGTCGTCCAGCTCCTCCGGCTCCAGGATCGCGGTCTTGCCGCCGTCGATCCCGGGCTTGCGCTGGGTGTACAGACCCCACCAGCGCATCCGGCCGCGGAGGTCGTTCGGGTCGATCGAGTCGAAGCCCGCCTTGGAGTAGATGTTCTCGATGCGCGCCCGCACATTGAGACCGTCGTCGTCCTTCTTGAACTGCTCGTTGCCGTTGAGGGGCGTGTGGTGTCCGACGGCCCACTGGCCCTCACCGCGGTGACGGCCGGTCTTGCGGCGCGCGGCGGCGCCGGGTGCGGCGGCTGCGGTCGTTTCGGGGGTGGCGGCCATGGCGGTACGTCCTTCTTCGGCGGCTCGAGGCAGGGGCAGGGGGCAGAGCGGCGGCGTGACCCCTGGCGCGCGTGGAGCGGATGTGGCTGGTTACCGCCCTTTTGGGGCGGCGTCCTGCCTACAGGGGGCTGCAGTGGTTATCTGTGTTTACGGCGGGCGCGGCGGCTGCGCGCGGTGCGCCGTGCGGCGGTGCTGGTTCCCTCAGCGTGCCGGACAGATGGCGCTGGACATGCGGCCGAGGTCGACGTGCCGCCGACTCACCAAGGCAATTCCAGCTCCGTTCATGGCGGAAGCGTGGCATGTGGCGATTGGAGGAGTCCACTACTGTCCACAATCCGGACGAACTCGTCTCGCATCGCGAGATCCCCGTGACGGGGGTCACCTCGGGAGCCCCTTTTGCCCCATCGGACCCGGTCCGACGGGGCAGTGCGGTGCGGAGGCTACGCGCCCGGCCAGGGGCCCGGGGTCGGGGTGGATTCCTTGGGCTCCGATTCCTCGCGGAAGACCTTGAAACCGCGGCGGACGTAATTGGCCATCGCCGTCGGGCCGTCCTCGCTGCACGTGTGGAGCCAGACCCGGCTCGTCGGGGCCAGGGAGGGCCAGCGGGAGGCCAGGGACCAGGCCGCCTCGACGCCCACCGACAGCAGGTGCCCGCCGATCCGGCGGCCCCGGAAATCGGGGAGGAGACCGAAGTACATGATCTCCACCACACCGTCCGGCTGCGGGTCGAGTTCCACGTAGCCCGCGGGCGTGCCCCGGTCGTACGCCACCCACGTCTCCACGCCGGGGCGCTCCAGCTGCTCCACCCACTGCGCGCGGGTCAGCGCGAGCCGGTCCGTCCAGTGGATGTCGCCGCCCACCGAGGCGTAGAGGAAGCGGCTGAACTCCGGCGACGGGACCTGCGACCGGACGATCTGGATCTCGGGCCCGGGCACGGCCGCCGGGACGAGATCGGACGGCGAGGTCATTTCCAGGGACCAGGTGGTCAGCGTGATGGTGCTCATGGACTTCAGGGAATCACACTCCCCAGCCACCGCTCTGAGGGCCCCTGGGAGGGCCCCCGGGGCCCCCGGGGCCCCCGGGGCCTGCTGGACCCCCGGGACTCGCCGGACCTGCCGGACCTGCCGGACCTGCCGGACCTGCCGGACCTGCCGGACCCGCCGGACCCGCCGGGTCCGCGGGACCCTCCGGTCCCGGATGGCAGAGCCGGGCCCTGATCACGGCCGGGGCCGTGGAGTGCGGCAGCAGGGCGGCCGGGTTCCCCGGGCGGATCAGCTCCACCTCCACGTCCTCCGCGAAGCGGTACGGGCGGTGGGTCAGGACGCCCGCGAGGTTGCGCCGGACCCGGGACATCTCCGCGCGCACCGTCACCGTCCGCGTCGGGTCGCCGAAGAGTTCCTGGGAGAGCTCCGCCGCCGAGCGGCCCCGGGGGGTCTCCGCCAGCAGGAACAGCAGCTCCGCGTGGCGCGGGCTCAGCTCCTGGGACCAGCTGCCCGAAGCCCCGTAGACGGTGGCCAGCCACGCCCCGGGCCGGCTGAGGTCGAGGACGACGCGGGCGGCGGCCTCCGGGCCCCGGCGGACCTCCGCGACGGTCAGCAGCCAGCCGCCCGGCAGGGGCTCCACCAGGCAGTCGCCCAGCTGCGGCACCCACACCCGGCCCGGCCCGAAGGTCTTCGGCAGCGGGATCCGCTCCGTCGGCGCGAGCCCGGTGACGGCCGCCGTCCAGCCGTGGCCGTCGACGGCCACCGCCCGGCCGGGCAGCCGGGCCAGCAGCGGGGCCGCGACGGAGCGCAGCCGTTCCAGGGACTCCAGGTGCCGGATCCGCAGCTCCCGCTCCGCGAGCCGGGCCACCGAGCTCACCCAGGCCAGGGTCGCCGGGTGCATGGTGGCCAGCGGGCCGCTGACGTCGACGACCCCGAGCAGCTGCCCGTCCCGGGGGTCCCGTACGGGGGCTCCCGCGCAGGTCCAGTCATGGTGGCTGGAGACGAAGTGCTCCGCCGAGAACACCTGGACCGGTCTGCGGGCCACCAGGGCGGTGCCCACCCCGTTCGTGCCGACCACGGCCTCGTCCCAGTCGGCTCCCACGCCGAAGCCGAGCCGGTCCGCCTTGCGCAGGATGGAGGAGTGGCCCTCGCGCCACAGCAGCCGCCCGTCGGCGTCGGCGACGACCATGATGTGCAGGGCCTCGTCCAGCGCGGGCAGCAGCCCCTCGCGCAGGACGGGCAGGAGTTCCCGTAGCGGGGAGGTCTGGCGCCGTTCCTCGGTTTCGGCGGACGACAGCATGCGGCTGCGGGTGTCGCGGTCCGGGTGGACCCCGCCCGCCAGCATCCGGCGCCAGGACTCGGCGATCTCCGGGCGCGGTGCGGTCGGGGGCCGGCCCCCGGTGAGCGCGGCCTCCCGTACTCCCTTGAGCAGACGCGCGGCCTCCCGCGCGTCCATGGCCGAGATGCGTGCCGCATCGACCGCGCTGCCTGTGGTGTGGGCCACCGGAACCTCCCCGTGTGGAGCATGTGGTGCGTGTGGAGCATGTGGTGCGTCGTGCTGGTCGTGCACGTGGTGCAGGTCGTGCGGGTGGTGCTGGTCGTGCGCGTGGTGCAGGTCGTGCTGGTCGTGCACGTGGTGCAGGTCGTGCGGGTGGTGCTGGTCGTGCACGTGGTGCAGGTCGTGCTGGTCGTGCACGTGGTGCGTGGTGCAGGTGGTACGCCGTGCGGGTGGTGCTTCAAAGGTTGCAACGTCATGCAACTCTCGCCAAGTCCCGGTCGTCCGATCGAAACTGTGCGGACGTCGCCGAGCGACGTGACAGCTCCTTCCTCGGGGCTTCTCGGATCAGGGGTGGTGCCGAGTCGGCGCGGCGCCATCCCTGTTCCCGTTCAACGGGCCCGGATCCATGCCCGCGGCGGTTTGGGGACCACCGCTAGCCCGCGATCCGGGCCCGTTCCACGACGGACCGCAGGTCCAGGCTGTGCGGCAGCGTGCCGAAGGCCGCGCCCCAGTCGCCACCCAGCCGCGAGGCGCAGAAGGCGTCCGCCACCTCCGGCGGGGCCCACCGGACCAGCAGGGATCCCTGCAGCACCAGGGCCATCCGCTCCACCACCCGGCGGGCCCGCGCCTCGATGCCCTCCAGGTCGGCGAGCTCGGTCAGCAGGTTCTTGATGGCCGAATCCAGCCGGTGGTCGGCGCCCCTCGCCAGGCCCACCTCCTGGAGGAAGGCGCCCAGTGCCTGGGGCTCGCGCTGGAGCGCGCGCAGCACATCGAGGGCCTGTACGTTGCCCGATCCCTCCCAGATGGAGTTCAGCGGGGACTCGCGCAGCAGTCTGGGCAGCCCGGACTCCTCGACGTAGCCGTTTCCGCCCAGACACTCCAGTGCCTCCGCCACCATCGGCGTACAGCGCTTGGTCACCCAGTACTTCGCGACGGGCACCGCGAGGCGCAGGAAGGCCCGCTCCTGCTCGGTGCCGGCGTCGTACGCGGCCGCGAGGCGCAGGGTCAGGGTGGTGGCGGCCTCCGACTCCAGGGCGAGGTCGGCGAGCACGTTGCGCATCAGCGGCTGGTCGATGAGCGGTGCTCCGAAAGCAGAGCGGTGCTCCGCATGGTGAGCGGCCTGCGTCAGCGCCTGCCGCATCAGCGAGGCCGAGCCGATCACGCAGTCCAGCCGGGTGGCCGCGACCATCTCGATGATGGTCCGCACCCCCCGGCCCTCCTCGCCCACCCGCCGCGCCCAGGTCCCGTCGAACTCCACCTCGCTCGAAGCGTTCGACTTGTTCCCCAGCTTGTCCTTCAGCCGCTGGATCGCGAAGACGTTGCGCGTGCCGTCCGGCAGCACCCGGGGCACCAGGAAGCACGTCAGCCCTCCCGGCGCCTGCGCCAGCACCAGGAACCCGTCGCACATCGGCGCCGAACAGAACCACTTGTGCCCCGTCAGCAGGTACTCGCCCGAGGCGTCCAGAGGCACCGCCGCCGTCGTGTTCGCCCGTACGTCGCTGCCGCCCTGCTTCTCCGTCATCCCCATCCCGAAGAGCACCCCGGCCTTCTGCCCGGCCGGCCTGAGCCCCTCCTCGTACACGTGCGAGGTCAGCCGCGGCTCCCACTCGGCGGCCAACTCCGGATCCGTGCGCAGCGCCGGCACCGCCGCGTGCGTCATCGACACCGGACACCCGTGCCCCGATTCCGCCTGCGACCACACGAAGAACCCGGCCGCGCGCCGCAGGTGCCCCGCCGGCCGCCCCCACGCGTCCGTGAGCCCGGAGCCCACCGCGTGCCCCAGCAGCCGGTGCCACGAGGGGTGGAACTCCACCTCGTCGATCCGGTTGCCGTAACGGTCGTGCGTCCGCAGCTTCGGCGGGTTCTCGTTCGCCTGCGTCCCCCATTCCTGGGCCTGCCGGGAACCGGCCGCACGGCCCAGATCCGTGAGTTCCTCCCTTACCTCCGCGGCGAGTTCGGGCGCCGCGCCCTCGAGATGCCGCTCCACGCCCTCGCTCAGGACCCGGTCGCTGCCGTATACGTCGTAGCCCGTGAGGAGCGGGGCCTGATTGGTGACTGTGTGGGTGGTGGCTGCCATGCGGATACCGTAAGGACGTGCAGCCAGCAAAAGAAACACCCGAGCGGATCCCAGGGCGGCTCCACCGGGCCCGAGTCCTCTACCGCAACGTCTCCATGCGCAAGATGGCGTGGCTGCTGCTCAAAGACACCGTCAACTCGTGCATCGAGTACCGGATCCTCGGACTCGCCGCCGAGGCGGCCTTCTTCACCCTCCTCTCGCTGCCCCCGCTCTTCCTCGGCCTGCTCGGTCTGCTCGGCTACGTGGACGGCTGGTCGGGCGGCACCACCGTCGCCAGCATCGAGGAGAACATCCTGCGGGCGGTCGGCACGGTCCTCTCCGACAGGGGCGTCAACGACATCGCCAAACCGATGCTCGACGACGTCACCAACCGGGGCCGCCCCGACCTCATCTCCCTCGGTTTCGCCTTCGCCCTGTGGTCCGGCTCGCGCGCCGTCAACGTCTTCATCGACACCATCACCGTCATGTACGGGCTCGACGGGCAGCGCGGCATCGTCAAGACCCGGCTGCTCGCCTTCCTCCTCTACGTCATCGCCCTGCTGATCGGCGCCATCGTGCTGCCGCTGATGGTGGTCGGCCCCGACGCGGTGGTACGGCTGGTGCCGTGGAGCACGGAAGTGATCGCGGTCCTGTACTGGCCCGTCGTCACCCTGCTCTGCATCGCCTTCCTGACGACGCTCTACCACGTCTCCGTCCCCGTCCGCTCGCCCTGGATCGAGGACGTGCCGGGCGCGCTCGTCGCCCTCGCGATGTGGGTGCTGGGCTCGTTCCTGCTGCGGATCTACCTCACCAACACCGTGGAGGGCCCGACGATCTACGGATCGCTCGCCGCCCCCGTGGCCGTCCTGCTGTGGATCGGCATCTCGGCCTTCGCCGTCCTCGTCGGCGCGGCCGTCAACGCGGCCATCGACCGGGTCTGGCCCTCGGTGGCCACCGCGGCGGCGCGCGAGGCGAACGAGCGGGTCCGCGAGGCGGAAGCCGCCCAGCTGGTCGCCCGCGCCGCCGCCTGGCGGGCGCTCGCCGAAGGCGAGTCGGAGGACGACGAGGACGACGACATGCCCTCGGAGTTCCCGGAGCGCTGGTCGAAGTTCCTGCCGCCCGAGGACTACCACTCCAGGCTGCGCAAGCACTGACCGCCGGTCGTAGCCTGAGGGGCGTGACGGGTGTGACGACCCCGAGGGGCGTGTACGAGGAACGGCCGTCCCGGGTGCTGCCCGGCGCCGTGCTCTGGCGGGCCACCGGGGCCGGCGCCGGGGTGGTGCTGCCCGACGGCTGCATGGACCTGCTGTGGGTGGACGGGCGGCTCCTGGTGGCCGGACCCGACACCGCGGCCCACCCCGCCGGCGAGGTCCCCGGCACCGGCTTCGCCGGGATCAGGCTCGCCCCCGGCACCGCGCCCGCGCTGCTCGGCGTACCGGCGAGCGCGCTGCGCGACCGCCGGGTGGAACTGGCCGACCTGTGGCCGGCCGCCGAGGTACGGCGCCTCGCGGGGCGGGTGGCCTCGTACGAGGACCCGTGCTCGGGACTGGAGGAGCTGGCCCGGCTCCGCGCGGACGAAGCCGGCCCCGCGGACGCATTGGCCCGGGAGGTCGCGGCCCGGCTGCGGGCAGGGCAGGGCGTGGCCGCCGTCGCGGCGGCGGTGGGCCTGGGGGAGCGGCAGTTGCACCGGCGTTCGCTGGACGCCTTCGGCTACGGGCCCCGCACGCTCGGGCGGATCCTGCGGCTCCAGCGGGCCCTCGCGCTGACCCGGCGCGGGCTGCCGCACGCGGAGGTGGCCCAGGCGGCCGGCTATGCCGACCAGGCGCACTACGCCCGCGAGGTACGGGCCCTGGCGGGGACCACACCGGGGGGCTACGCGGCGGCGTCGGCGGCCGGTGGTCAGGCGGGGCCGGACGCCAGGGGTCAGGCCGGGTCGGCCGCGGCGAAGAGGGAGACCCCGCTGCCGTCCGGGTCGAGGACCACGGCGTAGCGCTGGCCCCAGAAGGCGTCCCAGGGCTTCAGATGGCCGGTGTGCCCGGCCTCCGTCAATGCCGCGTACAGGGAGTCCACCTCGGCGGGGGAGTCGCACAGGAAAGCGAGCCCCACCCGGCCGTCGCTCTCGGGCCGGGTCCAGGCCGGGTCGAAGGAGTGGATGACCTCCTCGGTGTCCCAGCCGATCCGCAGACCGCCCGGCAGGACGGCCTCCACGTGCGGCTGGGAGTCCGCCCCGGCCGGGATGTCGAAGCCCAGGCGGCGGTAGAAGGCGAGTGAGGCGGCCATGTCGGAGACGATGATGCCGATCATGTCGAGTCGGGGAGTCATGCCGTCAGGCTAGGGGCGGCCGGGGCCGCCGGTCTTGAAGGAATCGGACATGAACCGGACCTCACACGGCGTCCTCCTCACCCGGCGACCGGCTCACCCGGCGTCCTCGTCCTCCGGCGGCAGGTGGCGGTAGACGGTGGCCCGGGAGACGCCGAGCGCGGCGGCGATCGCGGTCGCACCGCTGCCGGCCGCGTGCATCCGGCGCGCGGCCTCGGTCATGGCCGCGGTCATGGAGGCGGGCCGCCCGCGCCGGCCCCCGGGCGCGGGACGCGCGGCCGGAGCCGCCGACGGGTGCTCGGCGGGCCCGTCCAGGAGACGTCGTACGCCGTCCAGGACCGCCGCGCGGAGCTCGGGGACCGGGGCGTCGGCGAAGAGGACCACCGGGTCGGAGAGCATCGCGATGGCCTGAGCGGCCCGCACCCGCTCCGCGAACCCGGGACCGGCCCCCGCGACCAGGGCGTTGGCCCGGAGCATCGCCTCCCGCAGGCGGGCGAAAGCCGGCCCGGGGGTGGCCACGGCCATGTCCTGGAGGTTGAGCCGCAGCAGGTGGCGGTGGCTCAGCCAGGTGTCGAGGACCCCCTCGATCGCGGCCCAGCGGATCCGGTCGGCCGCGCCGGTGCCACCGGCTCCCGCGGGCCCGCCGGGTACGTCGGTTCCCCCGGTGCCATCCGGCCCGTCAGAGGCCGGCTCCTCGGGTGCGGCGGCCGCGGCGCGGGATATGGCCGCCACCAGATCGCGGAGCATCGGCTCCACGAGGGCGCCGAGGATGTCGGCCTTGCCGGGGAAGTGGTACAGCACCGCCGGCTTGGAGACGCCCACCCGCTCGGCGATCTCGCGCAGCGAGGTGTCGTGGAAACCGTGGACCGAGAACAGTTCCGTGGACACCCGCAGAATCCGCTTCCTGGTGTCCGAGGCCGTCTCGACGACCGGCTCGTCGTGCGGTGCCGACCGGCCGATTCCCGTCTCGTAAAGCGTCTCAGAATCTGCAAGCTCACGGTTGTCCACGCGGAGCAGCCTAACTCCTCAACCGACTTGGGGCAGGGCCCGATAGCCGGTCCCTGACCGACGGTAAGTCCCACCCCGTCCCGGGGCCGCGCGGACGGAGGCCCGGAAAGGGATCCGGAAGGGAACCCGAAAAAGAATTGGCGCGGGCCTCAAGGGCCTTGTTACGGTGGGGGTGTTCCCGCCGAGCTGTGCGGGACCGCTCGTCAGCACGTGTGTGTACGACTCGGAGGTGAGTTCATTGATGACTGTCATGGCGCAGGGCGTTGCCCGCACTCAGAAGACCATCAATGTCACTTCCGTGGTCTCCGGCTGACTTCTCCTCATCTCCCGCGCTCGACAGCAGCGCGCACCGCCGGGGCCACCCTGTGAAGGGTTTCCCTTGTCTTTCTCTTCTTTCCCGCAGGCTCCGCTTCCGCACGCTCTCGCCCCCTACGGCTGGGACGACGCGTGGGCGGCCGAATTCGCCCCGTACACCGCAGAGGGCCTCGTGCCCGGCCGGGTGGTAAGGGTCGACCGAGGCCAGTGCGACGTCATGACCGCCGACGGAATCGTCCGCGCCGACACCGCCTTCGTCACCCCGCACGACCCGCTCCGGGTCATCTGCACCGGAGACTGGGCGGCGGTGGAGGCACACGGCAGTCCGCGCTACGTGAAGGCGTACCTGCCGCGCCGGACCGCCTTCGTGCGGTCCACCTCCTCGCAGCGGTCCGAGGGCCAGATCCTCGCCGCGAACGTCGACCACGCGATCATCGCGGTATCGCTGGCCGTCGAACTCGACCTGGGCCGCATCGAGCGCTTCCTCGCGCTCGCATGGGAATCCGGGGCGCAGCCGCTGGTCGCCCTGACCAAGGCGGACCTGGTCCCGGACCCGGTCACCCTCGGACACCTCGTCCAGGACGTGGAGGGGGCGGCCCCCGGAGTCCCCGTCGTCACCGTGTCCTCCCTGACCGGAGAGGGTACGGACGTACTCGCCGCGGTCGCCTCGGGGGGTACGAGCGTGCTCCTGGGAATCTCCGGCGCGGGCAAGTCCACCCTGGCCAACACCCTGCTCGGGGAGGCCGTGATGGAGGTCCAGGAGGCCCGCGAGGTCGACGGCAAGGGCCGCCACACCACCACCACGCGCAACCTCCTGGTACTGCCGGGCGGCGGCGTGCTCATCGACACCCCCGGGCTGCGGGGCGTCGGGCTGTTCGACGCCGGAGCGGGCGTCGGGCAGGTCTTCTCGGAGATCGAGGAGTTCGCTTCGCAGTGCCGGTTCCACGACTGCGCGCACGAGGCGGAGCCGGGCTGCGGGGTGCGCGAGGCGGTGGACTCGGGGGCATTGCCCGAGCGGCGGCTGGAGAGCTACCGCAAGCTGCTGCGCGAGAACCAGCGGATCGTCGCGAAGACCGACGCGAGGCTCCGCGCGGAGCTGAGGCGGGACTGGCGGCTGCGCTCCGCGGAGGGCCGGGCGAACTATTCCGCGAAGCGGAGCGGCCGCGCCTGACCCTTCGGGCTCAGCCACCCGCAGCCCCGTCAGGGCTGCGGGTGGCCGCGGGCTGCGGCTACGCGTCGAGCCCCCAGGACAGGACGCGTTCCGGGTGGATCCGGATGACCTCGGGGCTGAAGTGGGGCCCCAGGGTGTGCGGGCCGGTCTCGAGGGTCGCGCGGCCGCGGATCTCCAGGCCCCGGACCTTCCACGGCCTGGTGCTGACCAGGTCGTCCACGACCAGGGACAGCCGGGGGTTCCCGGCAAGGTTGCGCCACTTCTTCGTCTTGCCCATCGCCAGCCCGCCCACCAGGACCGTCCCGTCGTCCTGCGGGAAGAACCCCACCGGGTTCGCCTGCGGCTGCCCGGTGGCGTCCACCGTCGCGAGCCGCCCCAGGTGCTGCGACCGCAGGTATGCCAGTTCCTGCTCGCTGAAACCCTTGAAGTCCGTCATGGGGAAGACGATCCCAGGCCCGCCCGCACCGCGCATCGGGCCAATGGCCTACGACCGGGGCCTAAGACCGGGGCCTACGACCGAGCCCTGAGCCCGAGCCCTACGCCCACATCAGCGTCCCGGCCCACGCCCCCACCACCAGCAGGCACGCGAACAGTTCCACCAGCACGCTCGTCCCCACCGCCCGCATCACCGCCCGGACGGAGGCCCACGCCTCCCCGTGCGATCCGAGGCGCTCGCGCTCGCACAGGTAGATGCCGCCCACGAACCCCGGAACCGCCCCCACCACCGGCACCAGCACGAAGCCCAGTACCGCCCCCGCGCCCGCGTACGCCGCCATCCGGCGGGTCACGCCCACGCCCCGGAGCCGGCGCGGCGGCAGCAGCCACTTCACCACCTGGACCACCAGCAGCAGGGCCGTCGACGCGACCAGCAGGGTCCAGGCCGCCGCCGACCGCTCGTGCATGGCCCACCACAGCACACCGGCCCAGACCAGCCAGGTTCCCGGGACGCCGGGGACCAGTACCCCGACCACTCCGAGCAGCAGCACCAGCCCCACCAGGAGCAGCTGAGGCAGATCCATCTGCTCAGCCTGCCTGACCTGGGGCTATCGGGCCACCCAGCCCCGTTCGTACGCGTGCCAGCCCAGCTGGAGCCGGGTCGTGACCCCGGACAGCTCCATCAGCCCCTTCACCCGCCGCTGGACCGTGCGCAGGCCCAGTTCCAGATGTTTCGCCACGCTCGCGTCCGTCATCCCCGCCAGGAGGAGCGAGAGGATTTCGAGGTCCGTGACGTCCGGGCCGCCGTCCCCCTCCTCCGGCGCGCCGGAGGAGCCCAGCCGCAGCGGCAGCGACTCCCGCCAGACCGCCTGGAAGAGCCCCATCAGGGATTCCAGCAGCCCCGACGCGTGCACGACCAGCGCCGCCGGCTCCGCGCCGCGGGACGTGAGCGGGACCATCGCGAGGGCCCGGTCCGCGATCATCAGCTTGGTCGGCACCTGTTCCGTCACCCGGATGTGTTCCCCGCGGGCCAGCGCCGAGGAGGCCTCGCGGATCCCGCTGGGCAGGGTGAGCACCTCCCGTTCGATGACGACCCGGTACGCGACGCCCCGTACGGCGGCCCGGTCCTCCGCCTCGTTGTCCGTCCCCGTCACCACCTGCGGGCGGCCGCTGACCAGCGCGCACACCTCCTCCACCGCGCCCAGCTGGAGCTGGTGGAAGCGGTGGGCCACCGCGCTGGCGCCCGTCACCACCTCGACCAGGTCGTGCACGGCCGGCTCGGCGGCCTCCGCCCGGTACTCCTCCGCCAGCAGCGCCGCCGCGAGCTCCGCCTGTTCCAGCTCGTGCCGCTGCTGGGTGAGCAGCGCGCCGAGCGCGACGCCGGGCGGGGCCGCCACCCAGCGGCCCGGCCGGGCGGAGGACTGGGCGGCGAGCCCCTGCCGTTCCAGGTGGCGCAGGGCCCGTTCGGTCTGCTGCACCGGCAGCGTGAGCCGGTGTGCGAGATCGGGTATCTCCGCCGCCCCCAGCGCGACCAGCGCGCGGTACGCCGACTCCTGCCCCTCGTCGAGACCTATCGCACCCAGCAACCCGTCCACCCAGCCCTCTCAGTGCCGTTCCTGGCGGGAAGCGGCCACGGCGCAAACCCGCCGCGGACATCATCGCCGCACCACCCGTCTCTCTGCCAAGGTGACGCCACCGCAGCACCAACATCCGCTGGCCAGAAGCCATTTACGCGGCGGTTTCGCCGTGCAATGCAGTAGTTGGCCGGAAATCACCTGGGGAGAGCGATGCGCCCGATATCGCGTACGGCACTGGGAGCGGCCATCGCGGCCGTCCTGGCCGTCACCGCCGTGGGCCCGTCCACGGCGCAGCCGTCGGACGGAACGTCCGGAGCGGGGACCGCAGCAGGGGCCGGAACGGCGAACAGGCCCCTCACCGGGAGCGAGGCCGCCTCCGCGCAGCCCACCGGGCCCGTCACGGTGACCCTGGTCACCGGCGACCGGGTCCTGGTCTCCACCGACGCGGCCGGCCGCACCGCCGCCACCGCGATGCCCCGCGAGGACGGTTCGCAGCCGGTCGTCCAGACCCGCCAGGCGGGCAAGGACCTGTACGTCTACCCCGAGAGCGCCGTCAAGGCGCTCGCCGCGGGCAAGGTCGACGAGGAGCTCTTCAACGTCACCGGCCTGATCCGGCAGGGCTACGACGACGCGCACGCCAAGAAGCTCCCGCTGATCGCGGTCTACGAGGCCTCGGCGAGCCTGGCGCGCAGCGCCCCGCCGGTGCCGCGCGGCGCCGAGCAGTCGCTGGTCCTCGGGTCCATCGGCGGCGTGGCACTGGCCGCGGACAAGGCGAAGGCCGCCGAGTTCTGGTCCGACGTCACCGGCGCGGCCACGAACCCGCACACCCGCTCCGCGGCCGCCGCCCCGCTGAAGAAGCTGTGGCTGGACGGCAAGGTCCAGGCGAACCTGGAGCGTTCCACCAAGCAGGTCAACGCCACCGCCGCGTGGGCCGCCGGATTCGACGGCACGGGCACCAAGGTCGCCGTCCTCGACACCGGTGTGGACCTCGAACACCCCGACCTCAAGGGCCGGGTCGCCGAGGCGAAGAACTTCACCGACTCGGACACCGCCGAGGACCGCCAGGGCCACGGCACCCACACCACCTCCACCGTCGGCGGCTCCGGCGCGGCCAGCGCGGGCGCGAAGAAGGGCGTCGCGCCCGGGGCCCAGCTGCTCAGCGGCAAGGTCCTCAACGACTCGGGCTACGGCCTGGATTCGTGGATCATCGCGGGCATGCAGTGGGCCGTCGACAGCAAGGCCGACGTGGTCTCCATGAGCCTGGGCGACCCCTCCCAGCTCTCCTGCGACGACCCGATGGCCGCCGCCACCGAGGCGCTGGCGCAGAGCAGCAGCACCCTCTTCGTCATCGCCGCCGGCAACTCCGGCCCCGGCAACAACACGGTCTCGTCCCCCGGTTGCGCGCCCAGCGTGCTGACCGTCGGCGCCGTCGACCGCGACGACAGCACGGCCTCCTTCTCCAGCCGCGGCCCGGCCGGCCTGCAGCACACCCTCAAGCCCGAGATCGCCGCTCCCGGCGTCGGGATCTCCGCCGCCAGCATGGGCGGCCGCGGGGTGTACGCGTACCAGTCCATGTCCGGCACCTCGATGGCCACCCCGCACGTCGCGGGCGCCGCCGCCATCGTCAAGCAGCGCCACCCCGACTGGAGCCCGCAGCAGATCAAGGCCGCGCTCGTCGGCTCCGCGAACACCGCGATCCCGGGTGACGTACGGGAGACCGGCGGTGGCCGACTCGACGTCAAGGCCGCCATCGACACCACCGTCACCAGCGCCTCCTCGCTCCAGGGCGGCGCGTACAACTGGCCGCAGGACCGCAGCGACCGCCGAAACGTCGAGGTCCCGTACACCAACACGGGCACCAAGCCCGTCACGCTGAACCTCTCCGTCGAGAAGGTCACCGGCAACGACGGCTCCGCGGTCCGCAGCCAGGTGGCCCGCCTCGGCCAGCGCAGCGTGACCGTCCCGGCCGGCGCCACCGTCAAGGTGCCGCTCGCCCTGGACCCGTCCGCGAAGCTGGAGCGCTCCCAGTACGGGGACGTGGCCGGCCGGGTGGTCGCCACGGCGAACGGCGTGCACGTCTCCACCCCGTTCTCGCTGTACGTGGAGCCCGAGACGGTCACCCTGCGGGTCAAGCTCATCGACCGCGACGGCAAGCCGGCCGCCGGACCGTCCTCCCTGGACGTGATCGGCACCGACGACGCCACCGGTGAGCGCCGCTTCAACGAGGGCTCCGTCGACCAGGTCTACCGGGTCCGCCCGGGCGCGTACTTCCTCTCCGCCTTCGTCGGTACCCCCGACGCCGGCGAGGGCGCGACCATGGTCGACTCGCTCACCTACCTCGGCCGCCCGCAGACGGAGATCAAGAAGGACACGGTGATCGTGCTGGACGCCCGCAAGGCGGCCCGGCTGAGCATCGCGACCGACAAGCCCACCGAGGCGCGCGCCACCACCCTCGCCTTCTCCCGCTCCTGGGGCGAGGTCTGGCAGCACGCGGGCACCGCCATGGGCGGCCGCACCATCCGCGGCTACTACGCCTCCGTGGAGGGCCGGGCCAAGGACGGCGCCTACGAGTTCGGCAGCTACTGGCGGGCGGCGGCTCCGCTGATCTCCGAGCTGAAGGCGAACGGCGGCCCCGTGCTGCATCCGATCACCGCCTCCACGGGCAGCGACAACCTGGACGGCACCGGCAGCGCTCCGCTCGTCAACGCGGGCACCGGCACGGCCGAGGAGCTCGCCGCCGTCGCCGCCAAGGACGCGATCGTGCTGGTCAAGGTGGACGACGCCTCCCTCTACCAGGTCGCGGCCGACGCGAAGAAGGCCGGAGCCAAGGCCGTCCTCGCCTACCGCGACGCTCCCGGCCGCTGGGCCGGCTTCACCGGCTACGCGGGCGGCTCCCTCCCGGCGATGTCCATCGAGTCGGGCGAGGGCCGGGCCCTCCTGGCCGAGCTGGGCGCGGGCAAGGTCACGCTGAGCTGGAAGGGCAGCGCGAAGAGCCCGTACGTCTACAACCTGGCCCAGATCGAGAAGGGCCCGGTCCAGGGCGACCGCACCTACCGGGTGCGCGACCGCGAGCTCGGCGCCGTCGAGTCCTCCTACCAGTCGATGGGCGTCGCCTCCGACTTCATCGACGTCACCGGTGCCTACCGGCCGCTCGGCAGCGCCGTGTACTTCGGCTCCATCGACACCGTCTCGGTGCCGGGCAAGCGCACCGAGTACTACTCCGCCGGGGACACCGCCTGGGACCACCTGGTCTCCAGCAGCTTCCCGTGGGGCGAGTTCATGACCGACCAGCACCGTACGTACGCGGCGGGCTCGAAGCGCGCCGAGAGCTGGTACGACGGGGTCATCGGCCCGGTGGCGCCGCGCGACACGGCGGGCAAGGAGCAGCTGGCGGCCGAGCGGCAGGGCAACCTGATCGGCTTCGCCTCCGCGATGTGGGGCGACAGCGGCCACTTCGCGCAGCAGGGCGGCTTCGGCGACCTCGGCAACGTCTCGCTCAAGCGCGACGGAGAGTCGCTCGGCGACAGCGGCTACCCCTCCGGGGTCTTCGAGGTCCCGGCCGGCGAGGCCACGTACGAACTGACCCAGCAGCTGGAGAAGTTCGGCCAGCCCGCCCGCACCTGGCAGCGCTCGCAGGCGATCTCCACGACGTGGACCTTCCGCTCGAAGCTGGACGCGGCGCAGTACTCGCAGCCGCTGCCGGTCCTCTTCCCGCGGATCTCCGCCCCGCTGGACGGCATGAAGACGCTGGCCGCAGTAAACGGCCAGGAAATCAACCTCGGGGTCAGCGGGCACGCGGGCTACGCGCCCGGCGCGCTCAAGTCGGCCAAGCTGTCGTACTCGTACGACAACGGTGAGAGCTGGACCGGGGCGAAGGTGAGCGAGCGCGGCGGGCAGTGGACCGCGACCGTGGACCATGCCGGAGCGGCCGGCAAGCAGGTCATGCTCAAGGTCGAGCTGACCGATGTGAACGGCGCCACCGTCACCCAGATGGTCGCGCGGGCGTACGACATCCGCTAAGTCGTACGACTGATACGAGGGGAGTCCACCGGACGGCGGTCCGGTGGGCTCCCCTTTTCGTGTGTTCGCCGGATTCCGCCCGCGGCGGAGCACGACAATGTGGGACATGAGTCAGCAGGGCGCGGGCGCGGATGACTGGTGGCACAAACTCTACGAGGACCCCGACGCGGGACCGGAAACCGATCCCCGGGACACGCTCGACCACCGCTTCCGCTCGGCGGCGGTGATGGTGGCCCCACCGGTTTCGGGGGAGGGCGCGATCCTGCCCGGCCAGCGCCGGGACCCCGCCCGCCCGGACCGGCCGACTCCGGAGGAGCAGGCCCCGCCGCCGGTGGCACCGGAGCCTGTGGCACCGGAGCCGGTGGCACCGGAGCCGGTGGCACCCGAGCCGGCCGCACTGGAGCCGGCGCCACCGCCGCCGGTGGTCCCGCCGCCGGTGGTCCCGGAGGCCTGGTCCCCGGCGGAGGGGGCGTACGGCGAGTCCTTGCTGCCGCCGCCGCGGGATCCGCGGGCGGGCGGCCAGACCTGGTACGCGCTCGGCGACGTCTCCGTACCGCCCGCGCTGCCCGCCCCCGCGGCCCCGGAGCCGCAATCCGCCCCGCCGCGGCCCGCGGACGGGACCGTACCGCCGGTGCCCGCCCCGTCGGCCAGTGCCGAGGGCTCCCCGGAGTCGGCCGCGGACGCCGGAGCCGGGGCCCGGGAGGAGCCCGCTCCGGCCGTTCTCGCCGAGCGGCCGGTGGCGGCGCACCTGGGGGACCGCCCGCCGACCTACGCGCCCGAGCCCGTCGCGCTGCCCACCGCCGATCCGGCCGCGCTCGACGCCCTGACCCCCGACACCGTGCTGGAGGGGGCCCAGTACGGCGGCTACACCCTGCGCGCCGCCTCGCTGCGCGGGGACTCCGCCCGGTTCCGGGGCGAGCCCCGGCGGGACTTCCTGCTCACCGCCCGCTTCGGCGCGGGCCCCGACGCCCTGGTCCTGGTCGTCCTCGCCGGCGGGGACCGGGCCGCGCCCGGAGCCGCCGCGGCCGCCGCCGAGCTGTGCCGCTCCGTCGCCGGGGCCGTCGGGCGGAGCCAGGAGCGGCTGGCCGAGGACATCCGGACCGGGCGGCGCGAGGCGTTGCGGTCCGGGCTCCAGCGGCTCACCGACCGGGGCTACGGCCGGCTGCGCGCCCGCTCCGCGGAGCTCGGGCTCGCGGAGGAGGCCTACACCGCCGGGCTGCGCGGGCTGCTGCTGCCGGTCGACCCGGAGTGCCGGACCCGGATCTCCTTCGGCGCCGGCGCGGGCGGACTGTTCCGGCTCCGCGCGGGGGAGTGGAGCGACCTGGAGGAAGCTCCGGCATCGGACACCGGGTTCCGCTTCCGCGGCTCAGTGGCCCGCCCCGGCGACACCCTGCTCCTGTGCTCCGGCGGCCTCGCCGAACCGATGCGCGAGGAGAAGGTGCTCTGCGCCGAACTCGCCGCCCGCTGGTCCGACGAGCCCCCGCCGGGCCTCGCGGCCTTCCTCGCGGACACCCAGCTCCGCCTCAAGGGCTACGCCGACGACCGGACGGCCGCCGCCGTCTGGGAGGCGTAACCGGGCGGATCATGCGTGGATGGGAGGCGCACACGGCAGAGCAGAACCGGAAAGGGCGCCCCCTCCATGGCAAAGCAGAACGTGGCCGAGCAGTTCGTCGACATCCTCGTGCGCGCGGGCGTGCGGCGGATGTACGGGGTCGTCGGCGACAGCCTGAACCCGGTCGTGGACGCGATCCGCCGTACGGGCGACATCGAGTGGATCCAGGTCCGCCACGAGGAGACCGCCGCCTTCGCGGCCGGCGCCGAGGCCCAGATCACCGGCACCCTGGCCGCCTGCGCGGGCTCCTGCGGCCCCGGCAACCTCCACCTCATCAACGGGCTCTACGACGCCCACCGCTCCATGGCCCCGGTCCTCGCGCTGGCCTCCCACATCCCCTCCAGCGAGATCGGCCTCGGCTACTTCCAGGAGACCCACCCCGACCGGCTGTTCACCGAGTGCAGCCACTACAGCGAGCTGATCTCCAACCCGCAGCAGATGCCCCGGGTGCTGCAGAGCGCCATCCAGCACGCGGTGGGCCGCAGCGGGGTCGGCGTGATCTCGCTGCCGGGAGACATCGCCTCCCTGCCCGCTCCGGAGAAGAGCGTCGAGCACGCCCTGGTCACCGCACGGCCGACCGTGCGCCCGGGGGACGCCGAGATCGACAAACTGGTCCGGCTCGTCGACGAGGCGGACAAGGTCACCCTGTTCTGCGGCAGCGGCACCGCCGGGGCGCACGCGGAGGTGATGGAGTTCGCGGGCCGGGTCAAGGCCCCCGTCGGACACGCCCTGCGCGGCAAGGAGTGGATCCAGTACGACAATCCCTACGACGTCGGCATGAGCGGCCTGCTCGGCTACGGCGCGGCCTACGAGGCCACCCACGAGTGCGATCTGCTGATCCTGCTCGGCACGGACTTCCCGTACAACGCCTTCCTCCCCGACGACGTGAAGATCGTCCAGGTGGACATCAGGCCCGAGCACCTCGGCCGCCGCTCGAAACTGGACCTCGCGGTCTGGGGAGACGTACGGGAGACCCTGCGCGCGCTGAACACCCGCGTCAGGGCCAAGTCGGACCGCCGCTTCCTGGACCGGATGCTGAAGAAGCACGCGGACGCGCTGGAGGGGGTGGTGAAGGCGTACACGCGGAAAGTGGAGAAGCACACGCCCATCCACCCCGAGTACGTGGCCGCCGTCCTCGACGAACTCGCCGACGAGGACGCGGTCTTCACCGTCGACACCGGCATGTGCAACGTATGGGCGGCGCGCTATCTTTCCCCGAACGGCAAGCGCCGCATCATCGGTTCCTTCAGCCACGGATCCATGGCCAACGCCCTCCCGCAGGCCATCGGCGCACAGTTCACCGATCGCGGACGTCAAGTGGTGTCGATGTCCGGCGACGGCGGTTTCTCCATGCTGATGGGAGATTTCCTCACCCTCGTGCAGTACGACCTCCCCGTCAAAGTGGTTCTCTTCAACAACTCATCCCTCGGGATGGTCGAGTTGGAGATGCTGGTTTCCGGCCTGCCTTCGTACGGAACTACGAATAAGAACCCCGACTTCGCGGCCATCGCCCGCGCGGCGGGCGCGTACGGGGTCCGCGTGGAGAAGCCCAAGCAGCTCAAGGACGCTTTGAAGGATGCTTTCCGGCACAAGGGGCCAGCCCTGGTGGACGTGGTGACCGACCCCAACGCCCTGTCGATTCCACCGAAGATCAGCGCCGAAATGGTGACCGGATTCGCACTGTCCGCCAGCAAGATCGTGCTGGACGGAGGGGTCGGCCGGATGATCCAGATGGCTCGATCCAACCTCCGCAACGTACCGCGCCCGTAAGCCCGTATGCGTGCGGATTCCCCTGGGGGGCATGCATCCCGTAGGCCTGTTCGAGAGGCGGGCCTTCGGTAGCGGCACACGGGAGGTACATCGCCGTGCGGGTGGGGGCGAAGACCGGAAAGCTGTGGAAGAAGGGGCGGCCGGAACCGCGTGAACCGTCGGTCGAGGACGGGGGAGCGGTGGACATGCTGGGGATCACCCACAGCGTGCGCCGGGCGGATCTCAAAGCAGTCGGAGAAATCCGAAGGGCCTTACGGGAGCTGATGCGCCACCGGTGCCGGGCGGACACCGCCGAGGTGGCCGAGCTGCTGATCACCGAGCTCGTCACCAACGCCCTCGTCCACACCGATCACGGTGCGGAGGTGTCCGCGACCCTCGCCCGCGCCCGCCTGCGCGTGGAGGTCCGGGACTACGCCGCCCGCCGGCCCCGGCCGTACGTACCGTCCGCCGACCACGGTACGCACGGCAGGGGGCTGGTACTGGTCCAGGCGCTCGCGGACGCCTGGGGCGTGGACTCGCTGGCGCTGGGCGGGGGCAAGGTGGTCTGGTTCGAACTGGACGGGAGCGAAGACGTGGGGCCCGCCTGACGGGTCGGCGGGCCCCACGTGGTTGCTTGTTCCGTGCTCTTCCAGTCAGTCAGTCAGTCAGTCAGTCGGCCTCAGCCGAACTGCTGCTCCAGATCCTTCAGTTTGCGCTCCAGGGAGTCGAGCCGGGGAAGCGTCTGGGTGTCGTCCTCGGCGGTGAGGTCCACCGTCCGGGGGCCACCGGCCGGGTCCCCGGATTCGGCTTTGCTAACGGCCTGGAGGGAGGGCCGGCGTCGTAGCGGCAGTTGATCCGTTTCCGCTATGGCCGGCTCCGCGCCGACCGGCGCGGAGCCCGCTCCGGGGGCCAGCCCCGGCATGTCGACCTGACGGGCCCGGGCCACGCGCCCGAACGCCCGGTTCTGCCGGCCGAGCGCCTTGATGTGCGCGCGGTCCAGGCGGTGTTGGTCCCGCCTGCGGTGGCGGTCCTGCTCCTTCTCCTTCTTGTCCTCGCGCACCTCGTCCACGGCCTCGTCGAGGGTGCGCACCCCCTCCAGCAGCATGAGCGACCAGGCGCCGAAGGTCTCCCTGGGGGCCCGCATCCAGCGGACCATCCGGATCTGCGGCAACGGCCTGGGAATCAGGCCCTGTTCGCGCAGTGCGGCCCGGCGGGTCTGCTTCAGGGCCCGGTCGAAGAGCACGGCCGCCGAGAGGGACATTCCGGAGAAGAACTGCGGAGCCCCGTCGTGTCCCGCGCCGCGCGGGGCGTGCACCCAGTTGAACCAGGCGGCCGCGCCCGCGAACAGCCAGACCAGCATGCGGGAGCCCAGGGCCGCGTCGCCGTGGCTGGCCTCGCGGACCGCGAGCACCGAGCAGAACATGGCGGCGCCGTCGAGCCCGAAGGGCACCAGGTACTCCCAGCCCCCGGAGAGGTTGAGGTTCTGCCGGCCGAAGCCCACCAGTCCGTGGAAGGAGAGGGCGGCGGCCACCGCCGCGCAGCAGAAGAGCAGGACGTAGGAGGCGGTCCCGTAGACGGCCTCCTTGCGGCGCCGCCGCTCCTCGCTGCGCTCCCAGCTGTCCTCGGCCGCCGCGGCCTTCTCGCCTTCGCGCTTGCCCCGGGCCAGCACCGCCACTGCCGCAAGTACGCCCAGGATCAGCAGGCTGCCGGGCAGCAGCCAGTCCAGCGATATGTCGGTCAGTCTCATGCGGTGTCCCTTGCCTCGCGTATGCGGCTGTTCGGCTCGTGGGCCGGTGCGGCTTTCCGGGCGTCATAGTGGCCCAGCCGGTGCGCCGTACACGCGGGTTTCGGGGCAAGTGGACGCCATCGGGGGGCGGAGCCCGCCGGATAGGGTGTTGCGGCTCGAACTGTCGCGCGGGCGCCGGGGGTTGAGTTCGATTCACGGTCAGTCGGAAGGGTGGGTTCGGATGGCGGAGGCGGCTGTGCGGTGTCCTCGGTGCGAGGAGCCGCTCGCGGAGCTGATGGGGCCGCTGCGGCGGCAGCCCGACACGCTGTGGTGGCAGTGCGGGTCCTGCGGCTGGCTGGGCCGCCGGCGGACCGCCGCGGGCGCGGCCCTGCGGGAGATCCGCCGCTACGAGGGCAGGGACGCCCTGTGCCCGTGGTGCGGCGATGAGGACATGGTGGTGGAGGAGGGCTCCGAGGGCATTCGGTCGGACGGGGTGCCGGGCCGGTGGATGACCGACGTGTGCCTGTCCTGCGGCCGGGTCGGGGCCTGGTTCCGCGGGGTGTCGGGGGAGCGGCTGGTCTGGCCCTCCGGGCTCGGGGGCCCCAGGTGATCAGCCGGCGGCGGCCGTCAGGCGGGTGACGCGCTGCGCGTCGCAGGTGCGCGGGCAGGTGACGCAGGTGTCCTCGGGGCGGATCGTGTAGAAGAAGCAGCAGCCGGCCCGGTCGCGGGTGGCCAACTCCCGGCCGCCGGGGCCTTCGAGGGTACGGAAGCCCGCGCCGCCGGTGTACGGGGCCGTCGCGCCGGGCAGCAGCAGCTCCAGCTCGCGCATGGCCCGGTGCTCCTCGGCCCCGCCGAGCAGCTGGCCGAGGTACCAGAGGCCCTCGACGACCTCGTCGGTCGCCATGGCCCACAGCGCGCGCCGCCCGCGCCGCATGCGCGGGGCGAAGCCTTCCAGCACCGGTCCGAGGTGTCCGGCCACCGCGGCCCGCACCTCCTCGCGCAGGGCCTGCGCGTCAGGTACGACCCTGGCTCCGGGGAGGACGGCCGCCGGATCGTCCGGCAGGCAGGCGAAGGACTCCACGCGCACGGCCATCCGCCCTTCGGTCCGGTGGAAGGCCACCTGGTCCGGGGCGAGCAGGGGCACCCGGCGGTCCAGGAACCAGGGCGCGGTGATCAGCAGGCACGCGGGCCACGCGTACCGGTGCAGCCCGAAGCCGGCCACCACGTCGGGCCGCGCCCGGCGCCCGTAGTCCCGTAGCACCTGGGCCTCGTCCCAGGCGAGGAAGGCCTCCAGGGCCTCGCCGCCCGCCGCGAGCTCGTGCGCGCCGACCCACCCCGCGCCGCGGGGGGAGGGCTCGTGCGCCGCGAGCCCGGTGACGCGCAGTCCGCCGTAGGCCGCGGTGAGCCGCGCGTAGGCGTCCGCCACCGGGGAGCCGGCCGGGGCGGGCGCGGTGACGGGCGCGGTGACGGGCTGGGCGGGCCCGGTGGGCCCGACGGCCATGAGGGTCATGGGGGCCACCGAATCGCGCGATCGTTAACAGGTAAGCCTTACCTTACTCGATCTCTCGGGGGTTCGGGATATTCTCGGGTCAGGTCAAGACCCGCAGGAGGTCCGAGTGCAGGACGCGGCCCGAGCCCGGGTACCGGAACAAGAAACACGCAAGGTGATGCGCCATTCGGTGCGCGGCCAGATCCTCGAAGCGCTGCGCAAGGCGCTGGTCGACGGCGTGCTCGTGCAGGGGGAGATCTACTCCGGCCCGGCGCTGGGCGAGCGGTTCGGGGTCTCCGCGACCCCGGTCCGCGAGGCGATGCAGCAGCTGGCGCTGGAGGGGGCCGTCGAATGTCTCCCGAACCGGGGCTTCCGGGTCCTGCCCCGGACCCGGCACGAGCTGGCGGAACTGGCCGAGGTCAGGGCGCTGCTCGAACTCCCGGTGATCCTGGAGCTGGCCCGTACGGCCGACGCCGGGGTCTGGGCCGCGATGCGTCCGGCGGCGGCCTCGGCCGAGCAGGCGGCGGCCTCGGGGGATCCGGCGCGGTACGCGGAGGCGGACCGGGCCTTCCACCGCGCGGTCCTGGCCCTGTCGGGCAACTCGCAGCTCCTGCTGGTCACGGACGACGTCCACCGCCGGGCCCGCTGGCCGGTCTCGGGCCCCACCCGGTTCCCCCGGGCGAACCTCCCCGCGGACGCGGCCCAGCACACGGCGATGCTCGACGCCCTGTCGGAGGGGGACCTCCCGCTGGCGGAGTCGGTGATCCGCGACCACTTCGCACCGCCGGTCCGCCCGGCGGCCGGGCGCTGACGGCGGGAACCCGACGGCCGGGCGCTGAGCGCCGGGCCCTGGCTACCGGTCCCGGGCGGCCGGGCCCCTGAAGGCCGGGCCCCGCAGGGCCCGGCCCGGGGGTCAGGCCGTCGGGGCCGGCTGGAGCTGGTCCGCCAGCCAGGTCGGGATGCCGCCCAGCAGGTGGAACAGCCGGCGGGCCTCCGCGCGCAGGCGGGTGGCCTCCGGTTCGGGTTCGGCTTCGGCCAGGGCGGCCAGCGCCGGGGCCGTGCCCACCAGGAAGCCCAGGTCCTCCCGGATGCGCAGGGATTCCGCGAAGCCCTGGCGGGCCTCGGCCACCTCGCCCTCCCGCAGGGCCAGCGCGGCCAGGTGGCGCCAGGTGAAGGACAGCAGCAGGGTGTCGCCGTGGGCGACCGCCCCCGCATGGGCCCGGCGGTACGCCGGAAGGGCCGACTGCGGGGCGTCCGCCAGGTGCTCGGCGACCAGCCCGCGCCGGAAGTCCAGCAGCGGGCGGGTCCGGGACCCCGGGGACAGCAGGGCCGCCGCGCGGCCCAGTGCGGAGCGGGCCTCGTCCGCGCGGTCCCGTACGCCCAGCACGGTCGCGGCGTAGGCCAGGTGGCCCCGTTCGCACGCGGCCGCGCCGCGGTCGTCGTCCTCGTGGGCCACGGCTTCGGCCACCCGCAGTGCGTCCTCGGCCTCGGCCCAGCCCTGCCCGGTGAACAGGCAGCGCTCGACCAGCAGCGAGGTCCGCTGCACGGCGGCTCCCGGGTCGTGTACGTGCGGCGTCAGCAGGGCCGCCGCGTCGGTCCAACAGCCGCGCGAGCGCAGCCGCCATATCGCCCGCTGGAGGGGGTCGTCTCCCCCGGTAGTTCCGGCACCGGACATGGCGGTATCCGCCACATTGCCCTCCCCAAAGCAACCAAGCAGCACGTCGTTGAGCCCTGGGGCGAAATGAGAGCACGGATCTACGGCTCCGGCCAAGGGGTCGGGTGAACTCTTTCACAAAGTCCGGACGGATCATCAGCCGCCCCTGCCCGACCCCGGGAGCCCGGGGGAGCGGATCTTCTCAGCTCATCCGCAGTGCCAGGAAGAAGTCGAGCTTGTCCTCCAGCCGGGAGAGGTCCCGCGCCGTCAACTGCTCGATTCGCCCGACCCGGTACCTCAGCGTGTTGACGTGCAGGTGCAGCCGCGTCGCGCAGCGGGTCCACGAGCCGTCGCAGTCCAGGAACGCTTCGAGGGTGGGAATGAGCTCCGCCCGGTGGCGGCGGTCGTAGTCCCGCAGCGGGTCCAGCAGCCGGGCCGTGAAGGCGCGGCGGACGTCGTCCGGGACGAAGGGCAGGAGCAGGACGTGCGAGGCGAGCTCGTGGTGGCCGGCCGCGCAGACCCGGCCCGGACGGGCCGCCGCGACGCGGCGGGCGTGCCGGGCCTCCTCCAGGGCCCCGCGGAGCCCCTCGGCGGAGTGCACGGCGGCGCTGACGCCCAGCGTGAGCCGGCCGTCGTCGGCGAGCCCGGCCGCGAGGGGGTCCCGTACGGACGCGAGCAGCGTCTCGGCGTGCAGGGCGTTGTCGGGGCCCTTCTCGTCCCCGGGCTCCCCGGCGGGCGCGGGCAGCGGTACGAGGGCGATCGCCTCGTCCCCGGCGTGCGCGACGGCGATCCGGTCCGAGGGCTCCGGACCGGAGACCGACGGGTCCACGAGGATCTCCTCGAGGAGCGACTGGGCGACGGGTCCGCCGGGGATGTCCCCGCCGTCCCAGTCCACCCGGGCCACGACGACCTGCCAGTGCGGGGCCGTGCCCAGCCCGGGCAGCAGCACCGGCGCGGCCACCCGCAGGCGGGCGGCGATCTCGGCGGGCGCGGCGCCCGTCTGGACCAGCTCCAGCACCTCCTGGGCGAGCCGGCGGCGCACCGTACGGGCCGCGTCGCGGCGGTCCCGCTCGACGGCGATCAGCTGGGTGACGCCCTGGAGCAGGTCGAGCCGCTCGGCCGGCCAGTCGCCCGCGTCGGCCTCGACGGCCAGCAGCCAGTCCGAGAGCACGCTCTCGCGCACGTCCCGGGAGGCCGGACCCGCAGGTCCGCGCCCGTGTCCCCGGATCGGGAACAGCGAGTAGGTAATACCCTGGATGGAGATCCGGTGGGGCCCGCGTCGGCCCGTCCGGACCGCCGCGAGGTGTTCGCTCGCCAGCGCCGAGCAGACGCCCGGTGCCAGCGGTTCGCCCGCTCCGGCGATCTGCCGGCCCGTGGGCGAGAGCACCCAGGCCCGCAGATCGAGGTCCGTGGTGAGCAGATCGAGGACCACATCGGGTCCACCACCGGCCGGTCCGGAGGTCATGAGCCGCCGGTGGCGGTCCACTACGGCCGCCAGGTCGCCGGCCCGCTCTCCCGATACCTGCCGGACCACGTACTCCGTGATCGTGGCGAATGCAACGTTCTCGTTCACGACGAACAGCGGCAGGCGGTTGCGCAGGCACGCCGACACGAGGTCGTCGGGGATGTCCCCCAGCTCCGCCTCGCCGGCCGCGAGCCCGGCTACACCGGCGCTCGCGAGGATGCGCACGAACGGCTCGGAATCGGCCGAATTTCGTCTCCATGCCAGGCCAGTGAGGACGAGCTCGCCCCCGGATAGGTACCGGCTGGGATCGCGCAGGTCGGTGGTCATGACCCCGCGGACCGTCCGGTCCAGTTCGTCCTCGCCGCCGAGCAGCCGCAGCCCCAGCGCCTCGGTTTCCAGCAGTGCGCGCAGCCGCATGATGTCGCCGCCGATCTGTCTCGAATGTTGCCGTTGGAAATCGGGCAGGTCGTTGCATCCTGCCTTTCATACGAATCTACAAGACGAGGGAGGTACCCAGCCAACTCCTTCATGGTTTCGGTGACTGCACTCGGGGGACGGGCGGCTTGTGTACTGGGTCCACACCGCGTTAACAGCACGTGAACGACCAGTCGAGGGCCCTTGGGCCTCCTGGCTTGAAGTGAACGGCCCGATTACGAAGAAGAAGAGAGCCGCACATGGACTTCCTTCGCCCCGCCAGCTGGGAGGAGGCGCTCGCCGCTAAGGCCGAGCACCCCGCAGCTGTGCCGATCGCAGGTGGCACCGATGTGATGGTCGAGATCAACTTCGATCACCGCCGGCCGGAGTACCTCCTCGACCTGAACCGCATCGGTCTGCTGCAGGAGTGGGAGATCGGCGAGGACGTGGTCCGTCTGGGCGCCTCGGTCCCGTACACGCAGATCATGGAGAACCTCCGCACGGAGCTTCCGGGACTCGCGCTCGCCTCGCACACGGTCGCGTCCCCGCAGATCCGCAACCGCGGCGGCGTCGGCGGCAACCTCGGTTGCGCCTCTCCGGCCGGTGACTCCCACCCCGCGCTGCTCGCGGCGGGTGCCGAGGTCGAGGTGGAGTCCGTACGCGGCTCCCGGCTGATCCCGATCGACGAGTTCTACACCGGTGTGAAGCGCAACGCGCTGGCCGCCGACGAGCTCATCAAGACCGTCCACATCAAGAAGGCGGACGGCCCCCAGCAGTACTCCAAGGTCGGCTCCCGCAACGCGATGGTCATCGCGGTCTGCGCGTTCGGCCTGGCGCTGCACCCCGAGACCCGCACGGTCCGCACCGGCATCGGCTCGGCCGCGCCGACCCCGATCCGGGCGAAGGTCGCCGAGGAGTTCTTGAACGCCGCGCTCGAAGAGGGTGGCTTCTGGGAGTCCGGCCGGGTCATCACCCCCTCGATCGCCAAGCAGTTCGGTGACCTCGCGTCCGCCGCGGCCAACCCGATCGACGACGTCCGCGGCACGGCGAAGTACCGCCGTCACGCGGTCGGGATCATGGCTCGCCGCCAGCTCGTCTGGACGTGGGAGCAGTACCGCGGTTCGCACAACGGCCGCTCGCTCGAAGGGGCTGCGTAATCATGCGCGTCAATTTCACGGTCAACGGCCGTCAGCAGGAAGCCGACGACGTCTGGGAGGGCGAGTCCCTCCTCTACGTCCTGCGCGAGCGCATGGGTCTGCCGGGTTCGAAGAACGCCTGCGAGCAGGGCGAGTGCGGTTCCTGCACCGTCCGCCTCGACGGTGTGCCGGTCTGTTCCTGTCTGGTCGCGGCCGGTCAGGTCGAGGGTCGCGACGTCGTGACCGTCGAGGGCCTGGCGGAGTTCGCCAAGCAGCGCGAGGAGCACGGCCACGGCGGTGCCTGCGGTACCGGTGGCGGCTGCGGCTCCAAGGGCGTCACCCTGGACGCGGCCAAGCAGTGGCAGGCCCGGCCCGCCGACTCGCAGACCGGCGAGGGCGTGGAGCTCTCCAACGTCCAGCAGGCGTTCATCGACGCCGGCGCCGTCCAGTGCGGTTTCTGCACCCCGGGTCTGCTGATCCAGGCGGACGCGCTCCTGGAGGAGAACTCCTCCCCGTCCGACCAGGACATCCGTGAGGCCCTGTCCGGCAACCTCTGCCGCTGCACGGGCTACGAGAAGATCCTCGACGCGGTCCGCCTGGCGGCCGCTCGTCAGTCTGAGGCGGTCTGACATGGCCCAGAACACGCGTACGGTTCCGGCGGGCACGCCGACCAACGTCACGCAGAACCACACCAAGGGCGGAATCGGCGAATCGATTCTCCGCCCGGACGGCACCCTCAAGGTGACCGGTGAGTTCGCGTACTCCTCGGACATGTGGCACGAGGACATGCTGTGGGGCCAGACCCTGCGCAGCACCGTCGCCCACGCCGAGATCGTCTCCATCGACATCTCCGAGGCCCTGGCGATGCCGGGCGTCTACTCGGTGCTGACGTACGACGACCTGCCGGCCGAGATGAAGAACTACGGCCTCGAGATCCAGGACACCCCGGTTCTCGCCCACGGCCGGGTGCGTCACCACGGAGAGCCGGTGGCCCTCGTGGCCGCCGACCACCCGGAGACCGCCCGCCGCGCGGCCGCCAAGATCAAGATCGACTACCGTGAGCTGCCGCTCGTCACGGACGAGGCATCCGCCCTCGCCCCCGGCGCGCCGCTGATCCACGAGGGCCGCGACGACCACCACATCGGTCACGTCCCGCACCCGAACATCGTGCACCGCCAGCCGATCATCCGCGGCAACGTGGAAGAGGCTCGCAAGCGCGCCGACGTCATCGTCGAGGGCGAGTACACCTTCGGCATGCAGGACCAGGCCTTCCTCGGCCCGGAGTCCGGCCTGGCCGTGCCCACCGAGGACGGCGGTGTCGAGCTGTACGTCGCCACCCAGTGGCTGCACTCGGACCTCCAGCAGATCGCCCCGGTCCTGGGCCTGGCGCCCGAGAAGATCCGCATGACGCTCTCGGGCGTCGGCGGTGCCTTCGGCGGCCGCGAAGACATCTCGATGCAGATCCACGCCTGCCTCCTGGCCCTGGCCACGAACAAGCCGGTCAAGATCGTCTACAACCGCTTCGAGTCCTTCTTCGGCCACGTGCACCGCCACCCGGCGAAGCTCTACTACGAGCACGGCGCCACCAAGGACGGCAAGCTCACGCACATGAAGTGCAAGATCGTCCTGGACGGCGGCGCGTACGCGTCCGCTTCCCCGGCGGTCGTGGGCAACGCCTCCTCGCTCTCGGTGGGTCCCTACGTCCTGGAGGACGTGGACATCGAGGCGATCGCGCTCTACACGAACAACCCGCCCTGCGGCGCGATGCGCGGCTTCGGCGCCGTCCAGGCCTGCTTCGCCTACGAGGCCCAGATGGACAAGCTCGCGGCGAAGCTGGGCATGGACCCGGTCGAGTTCCGCCAGCTGAACGCCATGTCCCAGGGCACGGTCATGCCGACCGGCCAGGTCGTGGACGCCCCGGCGCCCGTCGCCGAGCTGCTGCGCCGGGTCAAGGCCCGCCCGCTGCCGCCCGAGCGCCAGTGGGAGACCGCCGGCGAGGGCGCGGACGTCCGCGCACTGCCCGGTGGCCTCTCCAACACCACCCACGGTGAGGGCGTCGTCCGCGGCGTCGGCTACGCGGTCGGCATCAAGAACGTCGGCTTCTCCGAGGGCTTCGACGATTACTCGACCGCCCGCGTGCGGCTCGAGGTCATCAACGGCGAGCCCGTCGCGATGGTCCACACGGCCATGGCGGAGGTCGGCCAGGGCGGCATCACCGTCCACACGCAGATCGCCCGTACCGAGCTGGGGGTCACGCAGGTGACCATCCACCCGGCCGATACGCAGGTCGGCTCCGCCGGTTCCACGTCCGCCTCCCGGCAGACGTACATGACCGGTGGCGCCGTGAAGAACACCTGTGAAGCGGTCCGCGAGGCCCTCCTGGAGATCGGCCGCCGCAAGAACGGCTCGTACCACCCCGCGTGGGCCACGGCCGAGCTGCTGCTCGAAGGCGGAAAGGTCGTCACCGACGGCGGCGAGGTCCTCGCGGCCATCGCCGACATCCTCGAGGACGAGGTGATCGACCTCGAGCTCGAGTTCCGTCACGCGCCGACCGAGCCCTTCGACCTGGTCACCGGCCAGGGCAACGGCCACGTCCAGTACACCTTCGCCGCGCACCGTGCGGTCGTCGAGGTGGACACCGAGCTCGGCCTCGTCAAGGTCGTCGAGCTGGCGACCGCCCAGGACGTGGGCAAGGCGCTGAACATGCTTTCCGTGGTTGGCCAGATCCAGGGTGGTACCACCCAGGGCCTGGGCGTCGCGATCATGGAAGAGATCATCGTGGACCCGAAGACCGCGAAGGTGCGCAACCCCTCCTTCACGGACTACCTGATCCCGACCATCCTCGACACCCCGACCATCCCGGTCGATGTCCTGGAGCTCGCCGACCCGAAGGCCCCGTACGGCCTGCGCGGTATGGGCGAGGCCCCGACCCTCTCGTCCACCCCGGCGGTCCTCGCGGCCATCCGGGCGGCGACGGGTCTGGAGCTCAACAAGACGCCGATCCGTCCGGAAGCCCTCACCGGCACCCTCTAGGACGGCGGGGTCCGGGGGCCGAGAGGCCCCCGGACCACCCCACAGATTTCCGGGCGGTGTGACACGGGAACGTCACAATTCCAGCCGCACCGCCCGGAGCAGTAAGTCCGGAGTCATCAGGGCCGCACCGCTCGCGGTCAGTTTTCACCGGCAGTACCCCAACAGGAAAAAAGCAGTAACTCCGGGCAAGCACCCAATACCCCCTGGTGTCTTCCCAGTACCGCGAACCCCCGCAGTACCCGCAGTACACGCAGTGCACATCTCGCGTCGCCTCGGGCCGTCACCCCGGGTCGTGCAGCCAACGCAGTTTCCCAAATCCCGTGTCTCCAATCTTTATGCGGGTGCCCCTATGAACCTTGGGAGTTAGGCACCATGACCCAATCGTCTGTGGAGCCCAAGACCAGTGAGGAAGAGGCCGGCAACGGCTCTCAGAACCCCACCGGACAGTCTTGGCTCGATCGGTACTTCCACATCTCTCAGCGTGGATCCAAGGTCGGCAACGAAGTTCGTGGCGGTATCACGACCTTCATGGCCATGGCCTACATCCTCCTGCTGAACCCCCTGCTGCTCTCGGGCAAGGACGTCGCCGGCAACTCGATGGCCGCTTCGGCGATCATCACCGCCACGGCGTTCGCCGCAGCCGTCACGACGCTCCTCATGGGCTTCGTCGGCAAGGTCCCGCTCGCGCTCGCCGCCGGTCTCTCCGTATCCGGCGTGCTGGCCTCGCAGGTGGCCCCCCAGATGACCTGGCCGCAGGCCATGGGCATGTGCGTGGTCTACGGCGTCGTGATCTGTCTCCTGGTCGTCACCGGCCTCCGAGAGATGATCATGAACGCGATCCCGCTGGCGCTCAAGCACGCCATCACCATGGGCATCGGCATGTTCGTCGCCCTCATCGGCCTGGTCAAGGCCGGCTTCGTCGGCCGCGGTCCGGAGTTCGGTCCCCCCGTTCAGCTCGGCTCCGTCGGTGAACTCGCCGGCTGGCCCGTCCTGATCTTCTGCATCACCCTGCTCACCATCTTCATGCTGCAGGCACGCAAGGTCCCCGGCGCGATCCTGATCGGCATCGTCGGCGGAACCGTTCTGGCCGCCATCGTGAACGCCGTGGCGGACATCGACCCGAAGGCCTGGAAGAGCGGCCCGCCGGAGCTGTCCGGCTCCGCGGTCTCGATGCCGGACTTCTCGCTCTTCGGCCACGTCTCGTTCGGTGGCTGGGGCGACGTCGGCTACATGACGGTCGGCATGATCGTCTTCACCCTGGTGCTCGCCGGCTTCTTCGACGCGATGGCCACCATCATCGGTGTCGGCACCGAGGCCAAGCTCGCCGACGACAAGGGCCGCATGCCGGGCCTGTCCAAGGCGCTGTTCATCGACGGTGCCGGTGGCGCCATCGGTGGCATCGCGGGCGGCTCCGGCCAGACCGTGTTCGTCGAGTCCGCCACCGGCGTCGGCGAGGGAGCCCGTACCGGTCTCGCCTCCGTCGTCACCGGCCTGTTCTTCGCCGCCTGCCTCTTCTTCACCCCGATCACCCAGATCGTCCCGGGTGAGGTCGCCTCCGCGGCCCTGGTCGTCATCGGCGCGATGATGATGCAGAACGCCCGCCACGTGGACTGGGCCGACAGCGCGACCGCGATCCCGGTCTTCCTGACCGTCGTGATCATGCCGTTCACGTACTCGATCACCGCCGGTGTCGCCGCAGGTGTCATCTCCTTCGTCGCCATCAAGGTCGCGCAGGGCAAGGCCCGTGAGATCGGTGGCTTCATGTGGGGTCTGACCGCGATCTTCGTGGTCTTCTACGCCCTGCACCCGATCGAGGGCTGGCTCGGCGTCGGCTGAGCCGACTGACCTGATCCGGAGCAAGTAACCGCACCCTCCACGTATCCGATACTGGATACCGATACCTCTCCGAGGAGGCCGCAGTGCTGGACATCGCCGAAGAATTGAACCGGTGGGTCGAGCAGGGACGCGACTTCGCCGTCGCCACGGTCGTGGCCGTCGGCGGAAGCGCCCCGCGGCAGCCCGGAGCGGCCCTCGCCGTCGACAGCGAAGGCACGGCCATCGGTTCGGTGTCCGGCGGATGCGTGGAGGGTGCGGTCTACGAGCTGTGCCAGCAGGCGCTGGAGGACGGCGAGACCGTTCTGGAGCGCTTCGGGTACAGCGACGACGATGCCTTCGCGGTTGGTCTGACCTGCGGCGGGATCATCGACATCCTGGTCACCCCGATCCCCGCGGGCTCTCCCGTACGGGAGGTGTTCGCGGCCGCGCTGGCCGCCGCCGCCCGAGGGGAGGCGGCGGCGGTCGCGCGGATCGTCGAGGGCCCGGCCGAGCTGATGGGCCGCGCCGTACTCGTCCGCGCCGACGGCGCCCACGAGGGCGGCTTCGGCGGACATCCCGAGCTGGACCGCTCCATCGCCCAGGAGGCGCGGGCCATGCTCGACGCCGGCCGGACCGGCGTGCTGGAGATCGGCGCCGACGGCCGGCTCTGCGGAGAGCCGCTCAAGGTGCTGGTCGAGTCCAGCGTCCCGCCGCCCCGGATGATCGTCTTCGGTGCCATCGACTTCGCTTCCGCCCTGGTGCGGATCGGCAAGTTCCTCGGCTATCGGGTGACGGTGTGCGACGCGAGGCCCGTGTTCGCCACCAAGACCCGCTTCCCCGAGGCGGACGAGATCGTGGTCGACTGGCCGCACCGCTACCTGGAGGCGCAGTCCGAGGCCGGCGTCCTCGACGGCCGGACCGTGCTGTGCGTGCTCACCCACGATGCCAAGTTCGACGTACCGCTCCTCGAACTGGCCCTCAGACTTCCCGTCGCCTACGTCGGCGCCATGGGCTCCCGCCGCACCCACGAGGACCGCAACGAGCGGCTCCGCGCGGTCGGCATGACCGAGATCGAGCTGGCCCGGCTGCGCTCCCCGATCGGCATGGACCTCGGCGCCGTCTCTCCGGAGGAGACCGCGCTGTCCATAGCCGCCGAGATCGTCGCCAACCGGCGCGGCGGTACGGGCGCGTCCCTGACCGGCGCGCACACCCCGATCCACCCGGACCCCTCGAAGAAGACGGTGATCAGCCGGATCGGCTCCGTCGCCTGAAGGCTTGGCGCGTCGAGCGCGCTGCGAGAAGGGCGCAACCCCGTGGGGGTTGCGCCCTTTCGGCGTTCCGCTTATTTTACCCGCCGGTAACAGCGTCTCCCCGCAATGGAGTTGACCGGATGTCCGCCACCCCCCTAGGTACCCGCCGAGCCCTGTCGGCCATGGTGGGCCTCGCCGCCCTGCTCGCCGCCGCACTGGTCGCGGGACCCGCGTCCGGCGCCGAAACGGCGTCCGCTGCCGAAACCGCAGCCGGCGCCGCGACCGCCTCCGGAGCCCCGGCCGCCGGGACCGGGCTGCGCGAGGTGCTGTTCGTGGGCAACAACTGGGAGGGCACCGCCGACGTCCTCGCCTCCACCGGGAACCTCGCCAAGGTGGGCCGGGTCAACGTGATCCCCGACAAGGAGGAGCGGCTCCGGGAGATCTACCTCAACCCGGTGAAGCTCGGCTACTTCCTGGGCATCCGGGCCACCGCGGGCGAGGGCCACGACCAGTTCGTGGACGACATGTACACCACCCCCGACGGCTCCGCCGTCGTCGCCTCCCGCCCCAGCTTCGCCGACGTGGTCTCCGTGGACGTGCGCACCGGCCGGGTCAACTGGCGCTTCCCGGTCGCCGGTTACCGGGCCGACCACATGGCGGTCTCCCCGGACGGCACGCGCGTGGCCGTCTCCGCCTCCACCGCCAACACCGTGCACGTCCTGGACATCGCGAGCGGACGCCAGGTCGGCTCCTTCGCGACCGGCGACAAACCGCACGAGAACACCTTCACCCAGGGCGGCCGCTTCCTGTGGAACAGCTCGATCGGTGACGTGACCTCGTCCCTCGACGCGCCCTGGCTGGACTGGACGAAGGGCGACCGGAAGATCACCGTCGTCGACGCGCAGACCTTCCGCCCGGTCCGGGTGATCGACATGCGCGCCCGCCTCGACGCGTTCGGCCGCTCCGACCTCTCCGACGCGGTGCGCCCGATGTCCTTCAGCCCGGACGAGTCGAAGCTCTACTTCCAGGTGTCCTTCTTCAACGGCTTCGTCGAGTACGACGTGGCCGCCGACCGGATCACCCGGGTCAAGACCCTCCCCGTGAACCCGGCCACCAGCAGCGACCGCACCACCTGGGTCAACGACTCCCGCCACCACGGCATGTCCATGAGCCCCGACGGCGCCAAGCTCTGCATCGCCGGGACCATGGACGACTACGCCACCGTCGTGGACCGGGCCACCCTGGAGCAGGGGCCCCTGGTGCCGGCCGCGAAGCCCTACTGGGCCACCGTGGACGGCGACGGCGCCGGCTGCGTGATCTCCGAGAGCGGCGCCGACCAGGTGACGGCCATCGACTTCGCCACCGGCGCCAAGCGGATCTCCGTACCCGTCGGCGACCACCCGCAGCGCGTGCGGCTCGGGCACGTTCCGGCCGACTGGACCGGGCCATCGGCTCCCTGACCGGCAAATCCAGCCACTTTGAGGTGACTGGTCTGCGATGACCGATTAGTCTCCCGATCATGGTGGACATTCGCGAGGTACCCGAGTCCGACATCGACCGCGCTCTGGAGCTCGCATACCTGGTCTTTCACGACCGCCCCGAGAAGGAGGCGCGCGAACGCCACCACGACATGCTCCTGCACTGCACCCGCATCGGCGCCTACGACGGGGACGCGCTGGTCGGCTTCATGGCCGCGCACGACTTCCGGCTCTCGGTACCCGGGGCGGACCTGCCCTGCCCCGGGCTCACCTTCGTCTCCGTTTCCCCCACCCACCGCCGCCGGGGCGTGCTGACCTCCCTGATGGGCGAGATGCTGCGCCGGGCCGGGGAGGCCGGCAGCCCGATCGCCGCCCTGTGGGCCTCCGAGGCCGCCATCTACGGGCGCTTCGGCTACGGCGGCGCCACCCAGGGCGTCACCATCGAGATCGACTCCACCCGGCCGCTGGCCCTGCGCATCGAAGCGGACCGGCGGCCGCTGCGCCTGGTCGACACCGTGGACCCCGAGGGCGCCGTCGCCGTCATCGGCCCGTACCACGAGGCGGCCCGCGCGACCCGGGCCGGCCGGCCGACCCGCAGCGACTGGAGGTGGGCCGAGGAGTGGCTGACCGAACAGGACGAGGAGGACGAGGAGCTGAGCCCGCCCCGGATCATCGTCCTGGGGGAGCCGGGCGAGCCGGTCGCGGGCTACGTCCTCTACCGCACCAAGTCCGAGGACGACAGCGGCCCCACCCGCACCCCGGGCCGGGTCCAGGTCTACGAGCTGGAGGCGGACACCCCGGCGGTGGCCGCCGCGCTGTGGGAGTGCCTGGCCTCCCTCGACCTCACCGGCCGGGTCTGCGCCTGGGGCCGCCCGGCCGACGACCCGCTGCTGCACTTCGCCGCCGACCGGGACCAGGTCAGGGTCACCGCCGCATTCCCCGCGCTCTGGCTGCGGCTGGTCGACGTGGGGGCGGCGCTGACCGGGCGGTCCTGGGCCGCGCCCGTGGAACTCGTCCTGGAGCTGACCGATGTCCGGCTGCCGGCGAACGCGGGGCGGTTCCGGCTGAAGGCGGGGCCGCACGGGGCGGCGTACGAGCCCGCCGACGGGCAGGCTCCCGATCTGAGCCTGGACGTACGGGAGCTCGCGGCCTGCTACCTGGGCGGGACCCGGGCCGTCGAGCTGGTTGCGGCCGGGCTGGTGGCGGAGCACGCCCCCGGCGCGGCCGCCGCCTTGGACGCGGGGCTGCGGACCGCGCTGCTGGCGCACACCGCGGACGAGTTCTAGCCCCGTCCGCCGTGCGACCCGGTTCGGCGGCGGCCGTGGCTGCGGCTGTGGCTGTGGCTCCCGAGCTCCCGCTCAGCCGATGGCGGGCAGCGAGATCCGGGCCGCGGACATTCCGAAGGTGGAGCTCAGGACGCCGGTGGAGATCCCGTCACCCAGGCGGTGCAGGTCCTCCTCGCGGTAACGCCTGGTCTTCTCGTGCCAGTTGAGGATTCCGGCGAGCCAGTCCTGCAACTCGCCGACGTACGCGTCGAGTCCGGCGCGCGCCTCCGTGTCCAGCTTCCAGTCGTCGTAGAGCAGCGGCAGCTGGTTCGCCACGATGTGCTCGAACTCCTCGGTGCGCTGCGTCATCAGCGAGTGGCAGATGTGCAGGGCCTGCGGGTAGTCGATGTCGAAGAAGTTGCGGGTGACCAGCACGTAGTTGTGGACCTCGCCCTCGACCTCCACCTCCTTCTGGTAGGAGAAGATGTCGTTCATCAGGCAGGCGGCGTCGGCGGCCGCGTTCTCCAGGGAGCGGATGGTGCCGGAGGCGTAGATCTCGTCGGGGATGCCCCGGCCCGCCTGGCCCAGCCGGCACAGGTACATCGTGAGGTGCGAGCCGAAGGTGTGGCGGCGCATCTCGGCGTAGTCCACCGGGTCCGGGATGCGGTTCTGGATCTGGTTCTCCATCTCCCACAGCCAGCTCTGCAGCATGCTCACGAGCGTGGCCCGGAACTCCCCCCGGACCTCGGGGGACATGTCCCTGCTGGTGCGCACCCACAGATCGCCGAGGGAACGTTCCATCGCGGTGGCCGCCAGCCCCTGTTCGGCGTGGTCCACCGGGATCATGGCGATGAGCCGGGCGGTGGTGGCCTTGGCGGCCGGCAGGTTCTTGGCCTGTGCGAAGACCACCGGGTAGTAGTCGTCCCCGTAGGTTCCCCAGGTCAGCCAGCAGGCGTTGAGGGTCAGGGCCTCGGGGGTGGCGTCGGGGTCGATGCCGGCCGAGCAGAGCGCGAAGTCGTAGCCGCGCAGCTTCTCCTCGTTCCAGATCGCCGAGCCGGGGTCTCCGGGCTGCGGGTCGACCAGCCCCATCTCCTTGGCCCAGAGCACGGACTGCTCCCGGGCGTGGGCGTGGTGCGGGCTCATGGTGAGCGGGAACGGCATGTAGACGTCCGGGACCACGGACGGGCCGGTGCGCTCGAAGGGGACGTGGGTGAAGGAGCGGCGGCGCAGTTCCAGGGCGCGCGGGGCGAGGATCGAGCGCAGGTCGAGGGCGGTGGTGCCGAGGCCGGAGGGGAGGAAGGGCAGGGTGAGCGGGGCGGTGGCGCGGGCCTCCTTGTTCATGTAGCGGCTGGAGACCATGTGCCATTCGTGGCCGCCGGACTGCCAGTCCTGCAGGCCCTTGGCGTAGGCGAGGACGGCGCCGATCTCGGCCGGGTTCATGGCCTGGTCGGCGAAGAGCTGGGGGAGTTCGGCGAGGGCGGTCTGCTCGAACTGGTGGAGCCGGGAGGTGAGGAGGTCGTTGGAGGCTTCGGCGGCCTCCTGGGTGGTGCAGCCGAGGAAGGTCTCCAACACCAGGATGGCGTTGGAGAGTTCGCCCTCGTCGGCGACCTCGCGCTGGTAGGAGAAGATGTCGTTCCTGATGTGCACGGCATCGGAGAAGGCGTCGCGCAGCACCCCGAGCGGCCGGGAGTGCGCGATCCGCGCGGGGACCTCGGCGGACACGTACTCGATGAGACCGGCCGACCAGGGGGCGCCGCCCACCTTGCGACGCATCTCGATGTACTCGAGGGGGTTGGAGACCCGCCCGATGTTGATGTTGGCGAGTTCCCACATGGACTCGTCGAGGAGGTTCTTGGTGGATACGGAGAACCGTTCCCTCCAGTCCATCGTCATGGCGGGGACGGTACGGGCCCACAGGTCGGCGAGGCCCGCCTCCACGGGATTGGTGGCCTCCGGGAAGCCGTCGGCCAGGTCCATGGGCATGAAGGCGCCGAGCCGGTCGAGGTAGGCCTTGGCACCCGCGCGGTCCTGGGAGCGCTTGTACATCTCCAGGAAGTGGTCGTCGAAGAAGAACACCCACACGTACCAGTCGGTGACCAGGGACAGCGCTTCGCTGTCGCAGTCGGGGTGGGTGTAGGAGCACAGCAGGGCGTAGTCGTGCGAGTCGAGGTCGCTCTCCTCCCAGACGCCGGAACCTTCCAGCATCCCGAAGGCGCGGGCCCACTTCTTGGTGTGGGTCCTGGCGTTCTCCAGGTGGGGGTTCAGTCGCGCCGGATAAGGCACATAGAAATCCGGCAGTTGGAACGGCTGCGTCACGGCAGGGTGGACCTTTCGTCTGTCTGTCTCGCGGACGGAGGCGGAAGGCCCGGCAAGGGGCCTTCCGCACGAGATCAGCAGTGCCCTACCCGTGGTGCCGGTGAGATAAGGGGGAGTTCACTTCATCAGGTGACGCGGAAGTCGTTCTGCGACGTACGGGGCTGCGAGCAGGTAGAGAGGTCGGTGGGACGGGTGCTCTTCCCTCCGCCCGCTCGCCTCCGTCCGCCCGGGCTCAGGCGGACTTGCGCCGGTCGAACGCCGGGTAGAACTTGCGCAGCAGGCCGAAGGTCTCCGTGAAGTCGAGCTGGCCCGGGGCGGAGCTGGCGCCGAAGAAGGAGTAGGTGATCCGCGAGCCGAGGGCCGGGAAGAAGACGCGCGAGACGGCGCCGGTCGCACCCATGGCGATGACGATCAGCCGGGTCCCGTCGGCCCCGGCCCGCAGCAGCAGCGAGGCGAGGCGCCGTACGTCGCTCTCGGACTCCACCATGGTCGACACCTTGACCACGTCGGCGCCGGCGCTCTTGGCCTCGTCGATGACGGCCTGGAGTTCCTCGGTGGCCGGGGTGAATTCGAAATTGTGGTACGAGACGATCGCCACCGTGTCGTGGGCGCGGGCGGCCTCGATCACGCCGGAGAGGATTTCCCGGGACGAGAGCTCGATGTCCACGGCCTGGACCCGGGGGGCGAGGGCGCGGAAGAGCTCGAGGCGCTCGGCTTCGGTCCCCTTCCAGTCGCCGCCTTCGAGCGGGGAGCGGAGCGTGGCCAGGACCGGCAGGGCCTTGAACGCGTCCACCTGGGCCAGGACATGGGCCGTTTCGGTCCGCGCGTACCGGTCGACGCGCAGCTCGGCGACATCGACGCCGGCCGCCTGCGCCTCGTGTGCGCGCAGTTCGGCGTCCGTGTCGTCGAAGCTGACGGCCACCAGCGGAATCCCGTCGTCCAGAAGCGCCCGCATTGAATTCATTTCCTGGTCACTGCCTTTTCGATTCCGATATCCGACGCGCATTGCTTGGCGAACTTGAACTTGGTGAACGCGGCGGATTATACGCGGAATCGGTATCGGTGAGAGGGGCCGCCCGCCCCTTGGGCGTCGCGTCCGGCCCGCCGGCTCGCCGGCCCGTCCGACGCACCAAGGTGCTGGTGTCGCAGCGCGGGATGCTTGTCCGATTGTTCTAGATTTGTGCCATCGGTACAGATTTCGGCGTTCCGGGAGGGACACTCATGGCGATCGATCTCGACAAGGTGCTGGACAAGGCGTGGGCCGACAAGCCGCTCGCGGAGGTGCTCGCGGCCCCGGTCGCCGCGCTCAAGGGCGTCACCGACAAGGACGGCGAACTGCTCCTCGAGGCTTTTGGAGTCAAGACCGTCGCCGACTTCGGCCAGCTGAAGTACGTGCGCTGGGCGCAGGCCCTCGTAGCCCTGAACCAGACCGTCAAGGTGTAGCCCCGGCGGCCCGCTCCGGCTACCCGACGGGCCTCAGGTCCCCGCCGGGATGGGCCGTGCGCCAGGCCGCGATGGCAAGGTCCCAGTCCTCGCCCGTCAGGGCGGTGAGGGATGCGGGGAAGAGGCCGTCCTCCTCCTTCGCGATGTGGTGGTGGAGCTCCTCCACCGCGCGGCGCAGGGCGGCCGTGTCCGCCGGATCCGCGAGATCCGCGCGGGAGAGGAAGGCCGCCAGCTCGCGGTGGTCCGCGACCAGGGCCCCGATGTAGTCCGCGTACTCGGGGTCCTGCCCCATGACCGCGAACAGGCCGTCCTCCTCGCCCTTCCAGTGGGCGAGGAGGACGGCCGTCATGTCCGCCACGAGGGTGCGCGCCCTCGCGGTGTCCCCGGAGTCCAGGGCGCGCAGGGCGTCGCCCGCCGCGTCCGTCACCGCCTCGTGCTCGGCGATGAACTCCTTGATCAGGGGGATCTCACGGCAGCCGCAGTAGTGGCACATGCGGCCAGTGTGATCCAGGCGCGGACCGGTTACTCGCTTTCGGCTTCGAGGTTGCCCTCCGTGTCCAGGTACACCTGGCGCAGCGCCTCCAGCACCTGCGGGTCCGGCTTCTCCCACATGCCGCGGGACTCCGCCTCCAGCAGCCGCTCCGCGATTCCGTGCAGGGCCCAGGGGTTGGCCTCCTCCAGGAAGGCGCGGTTCTCCGGGTCCAGGACGTACGTCTCGGTCAGCTTGTCGTACATCCAGTCCGCCACCACGCCGGTCGTGGCGTCGTAGCCGAAGAGGTAGTCGACGGTGGCCGCCAGCTCGAAGGCCCCCTTGTAACCGTGGCGGCGCATCGCCTCGATCCACTTCGGGTTGACCACACGGGCGCGGAAGACCCGGGAGGTCTCCTCCACCAGCGTGCGCGTCTTGACCGTCTCCGGGCGGGTCGAGTCCCCGATGTACGCCTCGGGGGCAGTGCCGCGCAGCGCGCGGACGGTGGCCACCATGCCGCCGTGGTACTGGAAGTAGTCGTCGGAGTCGGCGATGTCGTGCTCACGGGTGTCCGTGTTCTTCGCCGCGACGGTGATCCGCTTGTAGGCGGTCTCCATCTCCTCGCGCGCCGGACGCCCTTCGAGACCGCGGCCGTAGGCGTACCCGCCCCACACCGTGTAGACCTCCGCGAGGTCGGCGTCCGTGCGCCAGTCGCGGGAGTCGATCAGCTGCAGGATGCCCGCGCCGTACGTGCCCGGGCGCGAGCCGAAGATACGGGTCGTCGCGCGCCGCTCGTCACCGTGCACGGCCAGGTCCGCCTGCGCGTGGGCCCGTACGAAGTTGTCCTCGGCGGGCTCCTCCAGCGAGGCCGCCAGCCGTACCGCGTCGTCCAGCAGGCCGATGACGTGCGGGAACGCGTCGCGGAAGAAGCCCGAGATGCGCAGGGTGACATCGATGCGCGGGCGGCCCAGCTCGGCGAGCGGGATCGGCTCCAGGCCGGTCACGCGGCGCGAGGCCTCGTCCCAGACCGGGCGCACGCCCAGCAGCGCCATGGCCTCGGCCACGTCGTCGCCCGAGGTGCGCATCGCGCTCGTGCCCCACAGGGACAGGCCCACGGAGGCGGGCCATTCGCCGTTGTCCGTGCGGTAGCGGGTCAGCAGGGAATCGGCGAGCGCCTGGCCGGTCTCCCACGCGAGGCGGGAGGGGACGGCCTTCGGGTCGACCGAGTAGAAGTTGCGGCCGGTCGGCAGCACGTTGACCAGACCGCGCAGCGGGGAGCCGGAGGGGCCCGCCGGGACGAACCCGCCGTCCAGGGCGCTGACCACGTGGGCGATCTCGTCGGTGGTGCCGGCCAGCCGCGGGACGACCTCGCGGGCCGCGAAGTCCAGTACGGCCGCGACGTCCGCCGAGAAGCCGGCGGCGACCGAAGCCACCGCCTCCGGGGCCCAGTTGGCGTCCTCCATCGCCTGGACCAGCGCGCGGGCCTGCTCCTCCGCCTCGTCGGCGGTGGTACGGGTGGCCGCGGACTCGTCCAGGCCGAGCGCCTCGCGCAGACCCGGCAGCGCCGTCGTGCCGCCCCAGATCTGGCGGGCGCGCAGGATCGCGAGGACCAGGTTCACGCGGGAGTCGCCGGTCGGGGCGCCGCCCAGGACGTGCAGGCCGTCCCGGATCTGGGCGTCCTTGATCTCGCACAGCCAGCCGTCGACGTGCAGCAGGAAATCGTCGAAGCCGTCGTCGTCGGGACGCTGCTCCAGACCCAGGTCGTGGTCCAGCTTCGCGGCCTGGATCAGCGTCCAGATCTGCGCGCGGATGGCCGGCAGCTTCGCCGGGTCCATCGCGGAGATCTGGGCGTACTCGTCCAGGTGCTGCTCCAGGCGCGCGATGTCGCCGTACGACTCCGCACGCGCCATCGGCGGCACCAGGTGGTCGACCAGGGTGGCGTGCACGCGGCGCTTGGCCTGGGTGCCCTCGCCCGGGTCGTTGACCAGGAACGGGTAGATCAGCGGCAGGTCGCCGAGCGCGGCATCGGGGGCGCAGGCCGCCGACAGACCGGCGTTCTTGCCCGGCAGCCACTCCAGGTTGCCGTGCTTGCCCAGGTGGATCATCGCGTCGGCGCCGAAACCGCCGTCCTCGGCACGGGCCTGGATCCAGCGGTACGCGGCCAGGTAGTGGTGCGAGGGCGGCAGGTCCGGGTCGTGGTAGATCGCGATCGGGTTCTCGCCGAAACCGCGCGGCGGCTGGATCAGGATGAGGAGGTTGCCGCGGCGCAGGGCCGCCAGGACGATGTCGCCCTCGGGGTTCGCGGAGCGGTCCACGAACATGTTGCCCGGGGCCTCGCCCCAGTGCTGCTCGACGCTTTCGCGCAGCTCGGCCGGGAGCTCCGCGAACCAGCGCTTGTAGTCGGCCGCCGGGATCCGGACCGGGTTGCGGGCCAGCTGCTCCTCGGTGAGCCAGTCCTGGTCGTGGCCGCCGGCCTCGATCAGCGCGCGGATCAGCTCGTCGCCGTCACCGGAGACCAGACCCGGGATGGACTCGACGGGGCCGAAGTCGTAGCCGCCCGCGATCAGCGTGCGCAGCAGCTCCACGGCGCTCGCCGGGGTGTCCAGGCCGACCGCGTTGCCGATGCGGGAGTGCTTGGTCGGGTACGCGGACAGGACCAGTGCGATCTTCTTGTCGCGGCGCTCGATGTGCCGCAGCCGGGCGTGGCGCACGGCGATTCCGGCGACGCGGGCGGCCCGCTCGGGGTCGGCGACGTAGGCGGGCAGGCCGTCCTCGTCCAGCTCCTTGAAGGAGAACGGGACGGTGATCAGGCGGCCGTCGAACTCCGGGACGGCGACCTGGGTCGCGGCGTCGAGGGGGGACAGGCCCTCGTCGCTCTCCTCCCAGGCGCTGCGCGAACCGGTCAGGCACAGGGCCTGGAGGATCGGCACGCCGAGCCCGGCCAGCGCGCCGGCGTCCCAGGACTCGTCGTCACCGCCGGCCGAGGCGGTGGCGGGCTTGGTGCCGCCGGCGGCGAGGACGGTGGTGATGACCGCGTCCACCGACTCCAGCGCTGCGACCAGCTCCGGCTCGGGGGTGCGCAGGGAGGAGACGAAGAGGGGGAGCGGCTGGGCGCCGTGCGCCTCGATCGCCTCGCAGAGGGTGTGGACGAAGGCGGTGTTCCCGCTCATCTGGTGCGCGCGGTAGTACAGCACGGCCACCCGGGGACCCTCGGTCCGCCCCGGGGTGCGCTCCAGCGGACCCCAGGTGGGGGAGGCCGCCGGGGGCTCGAAACCGTGGCCGGTCAGCAGCACGGTGTCGGAGAGGAAGCGTGCCAGCTGGTCCAGGTTGGCCGGGCCTCCGTGGGCGAGGTAGCCGTGGGCCTCGGCGGCGATCCCGATCGGGACGGTCGAGGCCTCCATCAGCTGCGCGTCGGGGGCCTGTTCGCCGGTCAGGACGACGACGGGACGCGTCTGGGACGGGGCGAGGAGCAGATCCAGGCCGTCCTGCCAGGCGCGCAGGCCGCCGAGGAGGCGTACGACGACCAGGTCGACGCCGTCGAGCAGACCGGGGAGGTCGTCGAGGGGAAGGCGGGAGGGGTTCGCGAACCGGTACGGGACGGGGCCGTCCGCGGCGGCGCGAGCGCTGAGCAGATCGGTGTCGGACGTCGACAGCAGCAGGATCATGCGGCGGCAGGCCTTCCTCGGGGTTTCCGCGCCCCGGGCAGTGAGGACGGCGGGAGTTCCTGACTCATCCGGTGGCCGGGGCCCCGCGGATTCACAGTGGCGGGACCGCGCCGGATTCGCACCGGGCTTCCTCCCATGTCGCCGTCCTCGGCGATGGCGTGCCGATCGGCTCGCCGCCGCCATCTTAGGGGGGCGGGGAGCGGGGTCCGTGGGCGGGTGCGACGCCGTTGCCGGGGCTCTGCCCCGGACCCCGCGCCTCAAACGCCGGCGAGGCTGGATGTGGCGATGCTGGATGTGGTGGGGCCGGATCGGTTCGCCGGGATCGGGGTGGCCGGTTCGGGGTGGTGATCGACACAGGGAGCGGGCGCAGAATCGTGGGTATGCTCGCCGCCATGCCCACGCCCCCTTCCGCCGCAGTGCGGGACGAACCCCTCATACGGGACCGAGGCGACGCATGCCCGGGCGCGCTGCGCCTGCACGGCGCCGACGACGGGTACCTGGCGCGGGTGCGGATCCCCGGCGGGCTGCTGACCGCGGCTCAGGCCTCGGCACTGGCGCTGGCCGCCGACCGGTTCGGGGACGGGCACCTGGGACTGACCTCGCGCGGCAACGTGGAGCTGCGCGGACTCGCCGACGGATGCGGAGCCGCTCTCGCCGAGCTGCTGGACGCGGCCGGGCTGCTGCCCGCCCCCTCGCACGAGCGGATCCGGAACATCGTGGCCAGCCCGTTCGGCGACCCCGGACAGGTCCGGGCCCTGGACGCGGCGCTCTGCGCCGACCCCGCCGCCGCCGGACTCTCCGGACGCTTCCTGTTCGCCGTCGACGCCGGGCGCGGGGACGTCGCCGCCCTCGACCCGGACGTCACCCTCCTCGAACGGCCCGCCGGGCGCACCCTGATCCGGCTCGGCGCGGAGCCCGACGCCGTCGAGGTGGCCTCGGCCGAGGCCCCGGCGGCCGCGCTGGAAGCCGTCCACTACTTCCTCGAAGCCGTGGCGGACGCAGGAACCCGGGCCTGGCGGGTCGCCGAGCTGCCGCCTGAATCCGCCCTGCTCGCACGGGAGTTCACGGTCCGGCTGATCGCGGCCGGGGTCGCCTCGCGGTTCGTGCCCGACGCCCCCCGCCCCAGCGCGCCGCCGCCCGCCCCCGGCGTCCACGGCGACGCGCTCTGCGTACTGGTCCCCCTCGGCCGGCTCACCACCGCCCAATGGCGGGAGCTGCCCGGAGCCCCCAGGACCACGCCGTGGCGCAGCATCGTCGTCACCGGTACCGACGTCGCCCCCGCCGGGCTCGTCACCGACCCGGAAGACCCCTGGCGGTCCGTCACCGCCTGTACCGGGCAGCCGGGTTGCGCGAAATCCCTCGCGGACGTGCGCGCCGACGCGCGGGCCGTCGTAGCGCGGACGGCCGGACCCCTGCCCGTGCACTGGTCCGGCTGCGAGCGGAGGTGCGGGCATCCGCGCGGCACCGCGTGGGTGGACGTGGTGGCGACGGCCGAGGGCTACCGGATCGGCGAACATCATGTGGCTGCGGGCGAGTTGGTTCCCGTACTCGCGGCCGCGCGCAACACCCCCCAGGTTTCAGGAAGCAGTTCCGAAGGCGCAGTGAAGAAATGAGCGAGTACACCGTGTTCGAGTACGAGAAGGACGGCGCCGAGATCTACCGCCAGTCCTTTGCCACGATCCGCGCCGAGGCGGACCTCTCCGGGCTGCCCGCCTCGGTCGCCCAGGTCGCGGTGCGCATGATTCACGCCTGCGGCATGACCGACCTGACGCGGGACCTGGGCTACACGCCCGAGGTCGTCCTGCGGGCCCGCGCCGCCCTGGAGGCGGGTGCGCCGGTCCTGTGCGACGTGCAGATGGTCGCCAGCGGGGTGACCCGCAAGCGGCTGCCCGCCGACAACCAGGTGATCTGCACCCTCTCCGACCCGGCCGTGCCGGAACTCGCCGCGAAGATGGGTACGACGCGCAGCGCCGCCGCCCTCGAAGTCTGGCGGGACCGCGGCCTGTTGGAAGGATCCGTGATCGCCGTCGGCAATGCGCCGACCGCGCTCTTCCGGCTGCTGGAGATGATCGAGGAGGGCGCCCCGCGCCCCGCCGCCGTCATCGGCGTCCCGGTCGGATTCATCGGCGCCGCCGAGTCCAAGGACGCCCTCGCGGCGCACCCCTCCGGACTCGACCACCTGATCATCCGGGGCCGGCGCGGCGGCAGCGCCATGGCCGCCGCCGCCGTCAACGCCATTGCGAGCGTGGCCGAATGAGCGCGAACACGCAGAAGACCGGAAAGCTCTACGGGGTCGGGCTCGGCCCCGGCGACCCGTCCCTGATGACGCTGCGCGCCGTAGAGGTGATCGCGGAGGCGGACGTCGTCGCCTACCACTCGGCCCGCCACGGCCGCTCGATCGCCCGCTCGATCGCCGCCGAGCACCTGCGCGCCGACCACGTCGAAGAGCCGCTGGTCTACCCGGTCACCACCGAGACCACCGACCACCCCGGCGGCTACCAGGGCGCGATGGAGGAATTCTACGAAGCCTCCGCCGCCCGGCTCGCCGTCCACCTGGACGCCGGCCGCACCGTAGCCGTCCTCGCCGAGGGCGACCCGTTCTTCTACGGCTCGTACATGCACATGCACAAGCGGCTCGCGGACCGCTACGAGGCCGAGGTGATCCCCGGGGTGACCTCGGTGAGCGCCGCCGCGGCCCGGCTCGGCACCCCGCTGGTGGAGGGCGAGGAGGTGCTGACCATCCTGCCCGGCACGCTGTCCGAGGAGGAGCTCACCGCCCGACTCGCCGCCACCGACTCCGCGGTCGTGATGAAGCTCGGCCGCACCTTCCCCGCCGTGCGCCGGGCGATGGAGAACAGCGGCCGGCTCGCCGAGGCGCGGTACGTGGAACGCGCCACGATGGCGGGGGAGCGGACCGGCGTCCTCGCCGACACCGACCCCGACACCGTGCCGTACTTCGCCGTCGCCGTGGTGCCCAGCCGCATCGGCAACCCGGGCAGCGTGCCGTCCGGCCCCGGCGAGGTCGCCGTGGTCGGCACCGGCCCGGCCGGGCCGCTGTGGCTGACCGCCGAGACCAGGCGGGTGCTGGCCGACGCCGAGGTTCTGGTCGGGTACACCACGTACCTGGACCGGGTCCCGGTGAAGCCGGGCCAGGTGCGACACGGTTCGGACAACAAGGTGGAGTCCGAGCGCGCCGAGTTCGCGCTCGACCTCGCCCGCCGCGGCAAGCGCGTGGCCGTGGTCTCCGGCGGCGACCCCGGCGTCTTCGCCATGGCCACCGCGGTCCTGGAGGTCGCGGGGCAGCCGGAGTACAAGGACGTGCCCGTACGGGTCCTGCCGGGCGTGACGGCAGCCAACGCGGCGGCCGCCGCGGCCGGTGCGCCGCTCGGCCACGACTACGCCACCATCTCGCTCTCGGACCGGCTCAAGCCCTGGGAGGTCATCGCGGAGCGGCTGCGCGCGGCGGCCGCCGCCGATCTCGTACTGGCCCTCTACAACCCGGGCTCGCGCAGCCGGAACTGGCAGGTGGCCAAGGCTCGCGAACTGCTGCTGGAACTGCGTTCGCCGCAGACCCCGGTGGTCGTCGCCCGCGACGTGGGCGGCCCGCAGCAGTCGGTCCGCATCCTCACGCTGGCCGAACTCGAGCCGTCCGAGGTCGACATGCGGACGATCCTGCTGATCGGCTCCTCGCAGACCCAGGTCACGGAGCGGCCGGACGGGTCACGGGTGACGTGGACGCCGCGGCGGTACGGATGATCCTGGCCGTCTGAGGGAGTGTGGGGGGCCGGCGCGGCGGTTCCTGCCCTGCGGGGCGTGTCCCCTACCCACCCTTCCCCCGTTCCCCGGGCTCCGCCCGGACCCGAAAAGATCGCCTCAAACGCCGGCGGGGCTGGATTTCCAGCCCCGCCGGAGCCGTGGCCGTTTCCGCAGGTCAGGCCATGGAGCCCGGACCGTTGACCGCTCGCTCACCGATTCGCCCACCATGCGACTCCGGTTCCGGCGGCTGTGGTCACCAGCGACACGAGCCACACGGGCACGCGCTGAACGGTCAAGTGGAGCCCTCCACAGCGTAGTTCCAGAGCTGGGGGTGGCGTGGTGTCCGCGCTGTGGTTCATGTCGAAGTCCTCGCGTCGGGCTTTGCTCGGCTTTGGCTGCATGTCCTCTGGCTCCTGTCGCGCGCCGTTGCGTGACGTAGGTGAAGGAAAGAAGGAATGGCGCAGCGCCGCGAGGCGTGCTCGATCGCTACTGGCGCCATGGAGGGCTGAGACATGCCTGGGGCGGATCCTCTTCCCAAGTCATGCGTTCAGCCTAGGGCCCCGGGTCACCCCCAAGCCGTCATGCGCATGTGTACAAATCTAGGCAAGACGCTTTGCCTCTGTGTACATTTCGCGCGTCACACCCCTCGCTGACCTGGGCTGATCGGCGAGAGGCCGATCATCGGATCGGGCGCGTGCGGTGTGCGGGTAGTAGCGCTGGAGGCGTCCCACCTGGCATCGACCTGCCACGGCGTGCACTAGACAGGGGCGGTCGAACTCGGCGACCCGCTGGATGTGTTCGGAGAGCAAGGGACATCGACGCCCCTCCGGCTATCGCGCTGATCCGGTCATCGCGGCTATCGGACTGCGGGTGGATCGCGAGGTGGATGCCGTGCCCGTGGCCAGCTCGTTCGTCGCGGAGTCCACGAGGAACGGCATGTCGTCGGTGACCACGTCGACGACGGATCGGCTGGAAGTCCAGCCGCACCCCCGCACGTTCGCCGTGCCCGCGGACCCCGCCCCACACTTCGTACCGGGCAGGGGCAGGGGGACGTAGACACGCATGCCGGACGGTTTCGTTGCTGAGGCGGGTTCGGCAAGCGATCGTCTACGACATCGACCCCGTGCGCGCCCGGGGTGGGGGCGCGCTCCCGGCGGTAGCTGGGGGAGGGTCAGGGCGGAGCCTCGGGAACGGTGGAACTGGGGGTCCCCCCCCGGACGGAGTCTGGGGGGATGGGTCGGGGGCCAAGCCCCGCGCAGCGGGCGACCCGCAGACGGGCTGGGCCGCGTCCGCCGCGCACCCGCGGCCTCAGCCGGACAGCCAGTCCCGCACTCCCTCGACCGAAGCCACCTGCGCAACCCCCGCGGGGACCGCCGGGCGGCGGACGACCAGGACCGGGATGCCGGCCTCGCGGGCGGCGGTGAGTTTGGGGGCCGTGGCGGAGCCGCCGCTGTCCTTGGTGACCAGCAGGTCGATGCGGTGGTGCGCGAGGAGGTCCCGCTCGTCGGCGAGGGTGAACGGGCCCCGGGCCAGGAGGACTTCGAGGCGTGGCGGGACCGGATCGGCCGGGGGGTCCACCGAACGCACCAGGAACCAGGGCTCGGTGAGGTGCGCGAAGCTGTGCAGGCCCATCCGGCCGGTGGTCAGGAAGGCGCGGGTGCCGAGCCCCGGGAGCAGGGCGGCCGCCTCCGCGAGGGAGTCCGCGAAGTGCCAGCGGTCCCCGGGCCCCGGGCTCCAGCCCGGTCGGCGCAGCGCGAGCAGCGGCACACCCGAAAGGGCCGCCGCCTCGGCCGCGTTGAAGCTCATCCGCTCCGCGAAGGGGTGCGTGGCATCGACCAGGTGGGTGACCCGGTGGGCGGTGATCCAGGCCGCGAGCCCGGCGGGGCCGCCGAAGCCGCCGATCCGGGTCTCGCCGGGCGGGAGCACCGGCGCCGCGACCCGGCCGGCCAGCGAGGTCGTCACCCGGAGGCGCGCGGAGTCCTCGGCCAGGGCCTCGGCCAGCCGCCGGGCCTCGGTGGTGCCGCCGAGGATCAGGACGTGCGGGCGGCCCGGGCCGGGGCCCGAGCCCGAGCCGGTGCCGGGGCCCGGATCAGCAGGCATGCCGGTCGCGCTCGGCGGAGTACAGGTGGCTGTCGCGGAACTGCTCGGCGCCCAGGGTGCGGCCCACCAGGATGACGGCGGTGCGGACCAGGCCGGCCTCCTTCACCTGGGCGGCGATGTCGGCCAGGGTCCCGCGCAGGATCAGCTCGTCGGGGCGGCTGGCCATCGCGACCACGGCCACCGGGCACTCGGCCCCGTAGTGCGGCAGCAGTTCGTCGACGACCCGGTCCACGTAGCGGGTGGCCAGGTGCAGCACCAGGAGGGCCCCGCTGCGGCCCAGCGTGGCGAGGTCCTCGCCGGGCGGCATCGGCGTGGCCTGCTGGGCGATCCGGGTCAGGATGACCGTCTGGCCGACGGTGGGGACGGTCAGCTCCCGCTTCAGCGCGGCGGCCGCGGCGGCGAAGGCCGGGACGCCGGGGACGACCTCGTAGGGGATGCCGGCCGCGTCCAGGCGCCGCATCTGCTCCGCGACGGCGCTGAAGATCGAGGGGTCGCCGGAGTGGAGCCGGGCGACGTCCTGGCCGGCCTCGTGCGCCCGTACGCACTCGGCGACGATCTCGTCCAGGTTCAGCTGCGCCGTGTCGATGAGGCGGGCGTCCGGCGGGCATTCGGCGAGCAGTTCGCGCGGGACCAGGCTGCCCGCGTACAGGCAGACGGGGGCCGCGGCCAGGGTCCGGGCGCCGCGCACCGTGATCAGGTCGGCGGCGCCGGGGCCCGCACCGATGAAGTACACGGTCATATCGTCTGATCCATTCCGTCGTCGCTGGTGCTGGCGCTGTCGCCGCTGCTGGGGTGGGGCTTGGTGACCGACCACTGGGTGACGGGCATCGCCTGGCGCCAGCCCGTGAAACCGCCGACCGGCACGGCGTGCGCGACGGACAGTTTCACCAGTTCGCCGCCGTGGCGACGGTAGCGCTCGGTCAGGACGGCCTCCGACTCCAGGGTGACCGTGTTGACCACGAGCCGGCCGCCGGGGGCCAGCGCCTCCCAGGCCGCGTCGAGCAGGCCCGGCGCGGTCAGGCCGCCGCCGATGAACACGGCGTCGGGGGCGGGCAGTTGGGCGAGGGCGGCGGGCGCGGCGCCGGTGACCACGCGCAGTCCGGGTACGCCGAGCGCCGCCGCGTTGCGGGTGATCCGCTCGGCCCGCTCGGCCACGCGCTCCACGGTCACCGCGCGGCAGGAGGGGTGCGTACGCATCCACTCGATGGCGATGGAACCGGATCCGCCGCCGATGTCCCACAGCAGTTCGCCGGGGGCGGGGGCGAGCGCGCAGAGGGTGGCGGCGCGGACGTGGCGCTTGGTGAGCTGGCCGTCGTGCTCGTAGGCGGCGTCGGGCAGGCCGGGGGTCGCGCCGAGCCGGGGCGCGGGGGCGGCGGGGTCGCGGCGGCACTCGACGGCGACGAGGTTGAGGGGGTCGCCGGGCGGGTGGTCCCAGCTCTGGGCGATCCCCTCGTACGCGTCCTCGTGCTCGGAGCCGAGCTGTTCCAGGACGCGCATCCGGCTGGGGCCGAAGCCCCGCTCTCGAAGCAGAGCAGCGATCTCGTTCGGGGTCACTGCTCCGGAACTCAGGACCAGCACCCGCCGGCCCTCGAACAGCGCGGCCGCGAGCCGGGCCACGGGACGCCCGACGGCGGTGATCACCTCGGTGTCCTCCACCGGCCAGCCCAGGCGGGCGCAGGCGTACGACATCGACGAGGGATGCGGCAGGACGTGCAGGGCGTCCGCCCCGAGCTCCTCGGACAGCGCGCGGCCGATCCCGTAGAACATAGGGTCCCCGCTGGCCAGTACCGCGATCCGGCGTCCCGCGTGCTCCGCCATCAGCTTCGGCACGGCCGGCCGCAACGGGCTCGGCCAGGCCACCCGCAGGCCGCCGCACTCCTCGGGCGGCAGCAGGTCCAGCTGGCGCGGTCCGCCGATCAGCACCTCGGCCCCGGCCAGTGCGGCCCGCGCGGGTGCGGTCAGCCCGCCCCAGCCGTCGGCGCCCAGCCCGACGACGGACACGGGCGGGGCGACCGGCGCGGGTACGGGGGGCGGTGGCGGTGCGGAGCTCACTGCGCGGAACCTCGGGGTACGGGAAGCGGGTGGACCCGCAGCCTACTGGGCCCGAGCCCCCGGGCCAGGACCAGGGTGACCACGACGGAGGCGCAGGCCAGCGCGGTGATCGCCACCGGCGCCGAGGTGAACTGGGCGACCGCTCCGGCCAGCGCCGCGCACAGTCCCTGAGCCGTCAGCATTCCCGCCGAATGCAGTCCGAGGGCCTGGCCCTGGGTCCCCGCCGGGAGCAGGGCGACGAGGCGCTCCTGCAGGAGCAAGCCGGCGCCGTAGCCGACGGAGGCCAGGGTGACGGCCGCGGCGGCGGGCACCGGGCCGGGTTCCAGGAGGAAGAGGAGGTAGGGCGCGGCGAGCAGCAGTTGGAGCGGGGAGGCGAGCCGGGCCCGCCACCGGGCGGGCAGGTACCGTCCGCCGAGGGTGTCCCCGACGAGCATTCCGGCGGCCGCGCAGCCGAACAGCAGCCCCGCGTGGGCGGGATCGTAGGGGACGAAGAGGGATTCGCAGCCGACGATCAGGCCGTTGGGCAGCCACAGGGCGAGGTACAGGGTGCGCCGGGACGGGTCGGCGAACAGGGTGGCGTTCGTCCGCCAGGTCTGCGCGGGCGAGGGCCGCCCGACCGCCCGCGGCGGCCTGCGGCGCAGCCCGGTCCGCAGGGTGAGCGCGGCGGCGAGCGCGAGGCAGGCGGCCGCCAGCAGGGCGCCGCGCGGGGAGAGCGCGGCCACCAGGACCCCGCCCAGCGCGAAGCCCGCGATCTGCGTCACCCCGGCCGATACGGCGAGCAGCGAGCGGCCCAGCAGATAGTCCTGGGGCGGCAGGATCTCGGTGAGCAGCCCGTACCGGACCCCGCCCCCAAGGGAGTCGGCGAGCCCCTGGGCGAGCAGCACCGCGAACGCGGCCCACAGCGGCAGCGCGGGCACGGCCAGCACGGCGGCGGCGAGCGCCGCGAGCAGCGAGAGCCGGGTCAGGGCGGTGCGCGGCTCCAGCCGGTCGGCGGCGGAGAGGAGCACCGTCGCGCCCAGCATCTGGGTGAACGAGGGCCCGAACATGCCGAGCGCGGCGAGCAGCGGGCTACGGGTGCGCTCGTAGACGAGGACGGCGAGGGCGAGCCCGCTGACGGTGGAGGCGCCGACGCGCAGCGCGGAGGCGAGGAAGAACGGGGTGAACTCGGGGGTCCGGGCGAGGGAGCGGTAGGTCCTGGGCATGCGGGGAGTCTCCGGGGGCGTCCGGGGACGGCCTAATGTTTCGCGTGGGCGCGAAAGCCGGTACGTGGGGCGGGCGGGCGGGCGGCAGACGCGGCGGTAGGGAAGGCGGGGACGGGCATGGGCTACTGGCGGATCGACAGCGACGCGCTGGCCGGGAGCCGCTTCGTGGTGTCCGCGCTGGCCGAGACCACGGCCGCGCTGATCGCGCTGCAGCGGCGGAGCGCCGCGCACCCGGGCGACCGGGCCTGGCTGGCGGACCGGCTCCCGCCCTACCGGGCGCACCTCGTGGCCGATCCCGTCGCCGCCCACCTCGTACGGGCCGCCCTCGGCCGGCTGTGGATCGCCGACCACCTGACCCCGCCGCCGGACGGCCGCCCCTTCGAGGAGGAACTGGAGCCGATCCGCGCGACCCCGGACGCGGCGGTCCGCACGTACCTGCGCGCCGCGTCCGGTGCGCTGCCCGAGGAGCTCGCCCGGGCCCGGGGGCTCGGCCCGCGCACGGCGGAGCTGCTGGAATGGGTGTGGACCGAGGCGGTCCGCCCCGACTGGGAGCGCCGCCGCCGGGTCGCGGAGGCCGACATCCTGCTGCGCACCGCGCAGTTGAGCCGGGGCGGGTGGGCGGCCGCGCTGTCGGGGATGCGGCCGAACATGGCGTGGCTCGGCGAGGGGCGGCTGCGGATCAACCTCCAGGACCGGCCGCCGCGCGAGCTGTCGGGCGCGGCCGGGCTGGTCTTCGTCCCGGTCACGCCGCCGCACGGCTGGGTCGCCTGGCGCGGGGCGCACCGGCACGCCCTGGTCTACCCGGCCGAGGGGCAGCTCGCACAGCCGGGCACGGCCGCGCAGCCGGGCACGGGCGCCCTGCCCGGCACGGCCACCCGGCCCGGCCCCGCCGCCCCGCAGGCGCTGGTCAGGCTGCTGGGGCCGGTCCGGGCCCGGGTGCTGGTGCTGCTGGCGAGCCCGAAGTCCACCACGCAGCTGGTGGCGCTGACCGGGCTGAGCCTGGGCGCGGTGGCCGGGCAGCTGAAGGTGCTGCTGGCGGCCGGGCTGATCCTGCGGCGGCGCACGGGGCGTACGGTGCTCTACAGCCGGGTCGCGGCCGGGGACGTCCTGGTGTCGGCGGCCACCGGCCCCGACGGGTGAAAGCGGCGAGCGGGCGCAGAACGACCAGGCACAGAACGGCCAGGCACAGAACGACCAGCAGCAAGACGACCAGGAACAAGACGACCAGGAACAAGACGACCAGGAACAAGACGACCAGGAACAGGACGAGGTGGGCAATGGCAGGCTGGCGTGCGTCGGACGTACCCGACCAGAGCGGCCGTACGGCCGTGGTCACGGGAGCCAACAGCGGGATCGGCTACTTCACCGCCCTCGAGCTCGCACGGCGCGGGGCCTCGGTGGTGCTGGCCTGCCGCAGCGCCGCCCGCGGACGGGCCGCCGAGGTCCGGCTGCGCACCGAAGTCCCGGGCGCGGAGGTGGAGTTCATACCGCTCGACCTCGCCGACCTGGCCACCGTACGGGAGTTCGCGGGGGCCTACGCGCAGCGGCACGGCACCCTCGACCTCCTCGTCAACAACGCCGGTGTGATGGCCCTGCCGTTCGGGCGGACCGCCGACGGGTTCGAGACCCAGTTCGGGGTCAACCACCTCGGCCACTTCGCCCTCACCGGCCTGCTCCTGCCCCGGCTCCTCGCCGCCGCGCCCGGAGCCCGGATCGTCAGTCTCTCCAGCGGCTTCCACATGTTCGGGGACGTGGACCACACGGACCTCGACAGCGAGCGGAACTACCGGCGCTGGATCGCCTACGGCCGCTCCAAGACCGCGAACCTGCTCTTCATCCACGAACTCGCCCGCAGGCTCGCGGCAGCCGGGTCCGGGATCGTCGCGGCCTCGGCCCATCCCGGCTACGCGTCGACCAACCTGCACGTCGCGGCGGCCCCGCAGGCGGACACCACCCTCGGCTCGCGGATCGCGGTCGCCGCCAACAGCCTCGGCACCGCCGTCGGCAACGGAGTCATCGCCCAGTCCGCGGCTTCCGGCGCGCTGCCCGCCCTGTACGCGGCGACCGCGCCCGGGGTCCGGCCGGACGAGTTCATCGGGCCGCGGTTCGGCTTCCGCGGCGCACCCGCCCGCTCCCGGCGGGCGAAATGGACCCTGGACGACAAGTCCGGCGAACGGCTCTGGGCCGCCTCGGAAAAGCTCACGGGAGTCTCGTACGCGTCTCTATCGCGTTGAATCCCCGGGGGCTAACTTGCTACTCCCCAGTCACTTCAGGCTGTCGAGCCGCATCCCCCGGGAGAGCCATGCGCAGATCCGCCCTGCCCACCGTTCCTCTGCCCGCTGGCCTGCCGTTCCCGATGCTCATCGCCACCGTCGCCGCGCTCCTGGCCGCCCTCCTCGCCGCCCCGGCGGCGCGGGCGTCCGCCCAGGACGCCGCCGGCGCGCAGCGGCGTACGCCCGTCGTCCTCGTCCATGGCTACGGGGACACCGCGGCCTCCCTCGACGGGCTGGAGGACTACCTCCACGCCCAGGGCTGGCTCTCCAGCGACCTCGCCGAATTCGGCTACGACTGGGCCGCCACCAACGAGTCCAACGCCACCCGCTTCGGAGCCTTCCTCACCGAGCGGTTCGGTACCCGCCAGGTCGACGTGGTCGCGCACAGCATGGGATCGCTGCTCACCCGCAAGTACCTGAAGGACGGCGGGAGTTCCCGGGTCCGCGCCTGGGTCTCCCTCGGCGGTCCCAACCACGGCGCCGGTGACGCCGCGCCCTGCGGCCCCTTCGCCACCTTCTGCGACATCCACGCGGCCTCCCTTGCCGACATGACCCCCGGCAGCGCCTTCCTGAACTCCCTCAACGCGGGCGACGAGACCCCCGGAGCCACCCGCTACACCACCTTCAGCTCCACCTGCGACCAGCAGATCCCGCCCGGCGACAGCCGCGCCCCGCGCTCCACCGAGCTGGCGGGCGCCGTCAACCACCTCCTCCCGGTCGGCGACAGCGGCTGCCCCTCGCACTACGGACTGCTCTCCAACGACTGGGTCCGGCGGCAGATCGTCGCCGAGTTCTCGAAGGATCCGGTGACCCAAGTCGACCTGAAGAGCGGCCCGTTCCGCATCACCGTCGACTCCGCCCGGTTCACCTCCACCGGCGAGAGCGGCCCCGAGCTCTACGACGGCCTCACCCTCACCACCGACGGGACCGCCCGCACCCTGTGGCACCGCGACCGGGCCGGCGCCACCGCCTTCCCGGACTACGACCCCTGGTTCGGGATCGACGACTCCAGCCGGAGTCAGGTCTTCTCCGGCGAGGCGACCGTGACCGCCTACCTCACCGACGCCGACTACACCGCCGGGAACAACGACGACGTGATGGCCGCCGGCCGCGTCCACTGGGACCCGGCCCTCGGCTTCGGGCGCTTCACCGCGAAGATGCTCGGCGTGGACGGCGGCGAGGCGGCCGTCACCTACACCGTCACCCCGGCGCAGTCCGCCGTCCCCGCCTGCCGGCTCCGCGTGGACCAGGCGGAGCTGACCTACTTCGACGACGGCACGACCCGTCCCGCGCTCTACGGGGACATCGCGGTCCGGACCGGCGACGGCGCCCGCAGCGCCGTGTGGACGCGCTCCGCCTCAGACCCGTCGACCTTCCCCAACCAGGGCAACCGCAGCAACCCGGACCCGTACTTCTACCAGCGGGTCGGCTCGGGGGCCACGTACGCGCCCGGCCCGTTCGAGCTCGGCGTGTACCTCTGGGACTACGACGCCTCCTCCGCCGACGACCTGGTCGCCCGGGGCACGGTGGCCTGGGACCCCTACACCGACCAACCCGGCACCCGTACCAGTGAGTTCTACGGGGACGACGGCGGACACGTGAAGGTCACCTGGACCGTGCTCTGCCCCTGACCCGGCACGGCGTCCACCTCCGCGTCCACCTCCGTGCCCACCTCCGCGTCGGCTCATGCCGGGGAGCGCGCCCCGGTATGAGCCCGTCCGCCCCCGGGAAGCCCCCGGGCGCCCCGAACGGGCCCTGACCAGGCTGCCGCGCCGCCACCAGACTCGATGGATGGACGACGACGCTACGGACAACCACCCAGACACCGATCCGCAGGCCGGGGAGGACCATGCGGTGGTCCTCGGCGCGGGCATGGCGGGGCTGCTGGCCGCGCGGGTGCTCGCGGGCCGGTTCCCCCGGGTCACCTTGATCGAGCGGGACGAACTGACGGGGGACGGGCCGGAGTTACGGTCCGGGATCCCGCAGTCCAGACACGCGCACATCCTGTGGTCGCGCGGCATGCGGCTCATCGAGCAGATGCTGCCGGGCGTCACCACGAAACTCGTGGAGGCCGGGGCCGCCCTGCTGGAGACCCCGCGGGACTTCCTCTGGCTGAGCCCGGCCGACTGGTTCCAGTCGGTACCGGGCACCAAGGTCCTGATCGCCGGCCGGGACCTGCTCGACTGGACGGTGCGCGAGGAGGTGCTGCGCGACGGGCGCATCCAGATCCTGGGCGGGACGGCGGCCACCGGGCTCGTGGCCGGGCCGGACGGCCGCTCGGTGGCCGGAGTGCGACTGCGCGACGCCGCCCCGCTGGCCGCCCGCCTGGTGGTCGACGCGACCGGCCGCACCTCCAAGGCCACCGCCTGGCTCGGGGACCTCGGCTACCCGGCCCCGGCAGTGACCCGCTACGACCCCCATCTCGGCTACTCCAGCCGCTACTTCGAGATGCCCGCCGATCCGGCGCGGCGCTGGCACGGCATGTACGTCCAGAGCCGGCCCGACCTCCCGCGCGGCGGCGTACTCGTACCGCAGGGCAAGGACCGCTGGCTGGTGACGCTGATCGGCAACGGCGAACACGCCCCGCCCGTCAAGGACGAGGAGTTCTTCGCGTTCGCCCGCAGCCTGCGCAGTCCCGCCCTGTACGACGCCATCCGCGACGCGACCCCGCTCTCCCCGGCCACCGCCTTCCGGAGCACCGTGAACGAGTGGCGGCACTACGAACGCCTGGAGCGCTGGCCCGCCGGACTGGTGGTCCTCGGTGACGCGGCCTGCCGGTTCAACCCCGTGTACGGGCACGGGATGACGGTCGCCGCGCTCGCCGCGGAGGCCCTGGCCAAGGAGATCCGCACCCTGGACCCGGAGCAGATCGCCGCGGCCTCCCGGCGGATCCAGCGCAGCACCACGGCCGCGGCGGCCGTGCCCTGGCAGATCGCCACCAGCGAGGACATGCGCTACGCGGTGACGGAAGGGCCGCCGCCGGACCGGGCCACCCGGATCCTGCAGAACTACATGTCCCGGGTGATGGTCGGCGCCAACGCCGACCCGGTGATTTCCGGCCGGTTCTTCGGGGTCCTCTCCCTGACTGCCTCGCCCAACACCCTGCTCAGCCCGGCCACGATGATCCGCGTCCTGTCCAAGTGGCGGCTGCCCACCGCCCCGGACACCGCCGACTACCCGGCCCACTACAGACCGGCCGGCGACCGCGCTTAGCAGGGGACCGGGCCTAGCCGGCGCTCGCGCGCAGGTAGAGGTCGCGGATGCCGTCGTCGAAGTACGAGCTGTACGAGGTCTCGTCGTCCCCGCCCCCGTCCCGGCCGCCGATCACCCCGATCAGGGTGTTCCCGTCGGTCAGCACCGGCCCGCCGCTGGTGCCGTTGGGCACGTCCGCGCAGTCGAGGCGCACCTGTGTGGGCCCGGCGGCGACGGCGGTGGTCTGGCACCCCAACGGTTCCTCGGAGGTGTTGGGGTAGCCCATCAGCCGGGCGGGCACGGGGAGTTCCGTGCCGAACCGGATGGTCGCGGCCGAGCCGACGGTGTCCTCCAGCCGCTCCCCGGGACGGCCGGGGCGGCTCAGCCGCAGGAAGGCCACGTCGTAGTCGGGGTCCTGGTCCTCGATCCAGCGGGGGTCCACGTCGATCCGGTCCGGGATCCAGACCCCGTGGGGGAAGGAGCCGTCCCGGTAGCCGGGGGCGAAGGCGAGGTTGGTGCGGAAGCCGCTGCCGAAGGCACCGCCGAAGCCGCCGCGGTAGACGCAGTGGGCGGCGGTGACGATGAGGCTCCCGCCGGGGGAGTGGACCACGCTCGCCGAGCAGTGGTGGCCGGAGTCGCCGTCCTCGCCGGGGGAGAACAGGGCGCCGACGGTGGGCTCGGCGGGGACCGCCGCGGCCGTCAGGGGCTGTCCGTCGGGGGCCGGTCCCGCGGAGGGGGCGGGCGCCGCCGGGGCGTCTTCGGTCGCCTCCCCGACGACCGCCGGCCCGTCGTCCGGCGCCCTGCCGTCCGCCGCCCCGCCGTCCGGCGCGCCGTTCAGCACCGCGGTCACGGTCGCCGCGTCGTCCGTGCTCGCGGGGTCCCGGAGGTAGCTGCCCCGGCCCGGGTCGCCCTGGGACAGGTGCGCGGCCAGTCCGCGCAGCTGCCAGAGGTACCCGGCGCCGCCCGCGAGCAGGGCGCAGCAGATGCCGGCCAGCACGAAGCCCCGTACGGCCCGCCCCCGGACCTTGGTGAACATGCGGCACTCCCGCCCCTGGAGACGCGTGCGCCTCGACCGAATCATCCGTCTCCCAGGACGGAGCCGTGCGGCGCGGTCGCGGTTCCGAAAACGGAACGTGTCCGTCCTCACAGCGCTCCGACACCGCCCCCGACGAGGGCTCCAACACCGCCCCGACGAGGGGCGCCATTGCGCTGGCCCGCGCCGGAACGGATCCCTAGGATCGGCCCATGATCGCTGAGATGCAGTGCGTGGTGCTGGACTGTCCCGATCCGACCGCGCTCGCCACGTTCTACCAGTCGCTGACGGGCGGCGAGGTCAACCGGCCGGACCGGCGCTGGACGACCGATGCGCGCTGGGCGACCCTGCACACCGCGGCGGGCTCGGTGCTCGCCTTCCAGCGCGCCGAGGACTTCCGCCCGCCCCAGTGGCCGGACCCGGACCGCCCCCAGCAGCTCCATCTCGACTTCGCCGTCGCGGACCTGGACCGGGCCCACGAGGAGGTGCTGGCCCTCGGCGCCACCCTGCTGGACGAGAGCCGGGCCGCCGACGGCTGGCGGGTCTACGCCGACCCGGCCGGGCACCCGTTCTGCCTGGTGTGCGACTGACGGGGGCCGCGACCGGTACCCTTATTGCGAATAGCTCGCAATAAGGGTGAAGGTGGCGTCGCAATGGGATCCCCGGTGGTGCTCGGCATCGAGTCCTCGTGCGACGAGACCGGCGCGGGCATCGTGCAGGACGGCCGGCTGCTCGCGCACGCCGTGGCCACCAGCATGGACGAGCACGCCCGCTTCGGCGGCGTCGTCCCCGAGATCGCCGCACGCGCCCACCTGCACTCCTTCAACCCGGTCGTCCGCCGGGCCCTCGACCAGGCCGGGCTCCGCCTCGACCAGCTCGACGCGATCGCCGTCACCACCGGCCCCGGCCTCTCCGGCGCCCTCCAGGTCGGCCTGGCCGGCGCCAAAACCCTCGCCTACGCGCTCGGCCTGCCGCTCTACGGCGTCCACCACCTCGCCGGCCACGTCGCCGCGGACACCCTGGAGCACGGTCCGCTGCCCGAGCCCTGCATGGTGCTGATCGTCTCCGGCGGCCACACCTCGCTGCTGCTCGTACGGGACCTCGTGCGCGAGGCGATCCTGCACCTCGGGGACACCCTCGACGACGCCGCGGGCGAATGCTTCGACAAGGTCGCCCGCGTGCTGGGCCTGCCCTACCCGGGCGGGCCCGCCATCGACCGCGCCGCCCGGGGCGGCAACCCCAGGGCCGTCACCTTCCCCCGCCCGCTGACCGGCGGGCCGCGCACGCAGGACCCGTACGCCTACTCCTTCTCCTTCTCGGGGCTCAAGACGGCCGCCGCCCGCTGGGCCGAGAGCCACCGGCTGCGCGGCGAGGAGCCGCCGGTCGCCGACGGCGCGGCCTCCCTCCAGGAGGCGGTGGCCGACGTACTGACCCGCAAGGCGGTCGCGGCCTGCAAGGAGTACGGGGTCAAGACCCTGGTGGTGGTCGGCGGGGTGGCCGCGAACTCCCGCGTACGGGAGCTCGCGGAGCGGCGCTGCGCCTCCGCCGGGATCGAGCTGAGGGTGCCCCCGATGACGCTGTGCACCGACAACGGGGCGATGATCGCCGCCATCGGGGACCTCCTGGTGCGGGCGGGCGTGGAGCCCGCCCCGTACGAGCTCACCATCGACCCGTCCGCACCGCTGGAGCACGCCTCCCTCAACCCACGTGCTCAGCTGGGGGAGTTCACGGCTTCGACGGGCTGACCTGCACCGTCGTCACCGTCCCGCCCGAGGCCTCCTTCGCCACCGCGATCCGGGTCCCGGTGTCCGGCACCTTGACCCCGAGCTGCGGCAACCGCGCGTCCCAGTAGGACCCGTGGCGGTCGTCGAAGACCGCCACCCCCGGCCGCGCCGGGATCACCACCGGCACACCCGCCTTGTGCAGGACGACCCGGTCGCTCGCGCGGAGCGAGAAGGTGGCGTCGAAGGTCTGCGCACGGGCGCCCAGCAGGCTGCCGTCCGTGTAAGTGAGCGGTTCGGGCCGGGAGTCGACCGGCAGCAGCAGCCCGCCGCCCGGATGCGCCTTGGTGGTGTTGTCGCTGTACGCGGTGTCCCAGAGCCAGATCAACACGCCCTGCTGGTAGGGGAAGAACTCCACCTTGTCGCCCGTGAAGCCGAAGTTGTACGGGCCCGTCTTCAGCATGCTGCCGTAGCCGGTGTAGCGCCGGTTCTCCACGAAATAGGCGCGCGGGTGCTCCTCGCTGCCCGTACGGCCCTGCGTGCGCGACCACTTGACGGCCGTCCAGCCGTTCGCCCCCTGCTCCGCGCCGTCGCGCAGCAGCTCCCGGCCGTCCGCGGTGACGCGGATGTCGTCGAAGGCGACGCCCTTGCCGTGGGTGTTGCTGTCGGAGGTGACGCGCAGCCGCAGCTGCACGCTCTTGCCCGCGAACCGGTCCAGCGGCACCGACAGCTGCTTCCAGCCCGCCGAGGTACCGGTGATCCCCTTCGCGCCGGTCGCCGCGCCGTCCACGGTGCCCGGCAGGGCGCTCCAGCCGACGCCGCCGTCCGTGGAGGCCTCCACCGTCAGGAAGTCGAAGTCCTGCTCGATGTCGTACCAGACCCGGGCGTCGAGCCGGGCCGCGTCGGCCGGAGCCGTCGTGAGGTCGACGGTGCGGCTCAGGGTGTTGTCCATGAAGTCGCCCGTGCCGCTCCACCACTGGCTGGCGCCCTCGTACGGATCGCTCAGCTCGGTCGTGGTCACCGAAGGCGGCAGATGGACCAACAGGGCTTGCGGATCCTCGGTGTTGTAGCCCGACACCCCGAGGGTGGCCCGCGTGGTGCGGCCCGCGTCGGCCTCCGTGTACTGGAGCCAGCCCAACTGCAGCTTGCTCCACGGGTCGAGGTCGCCGGGGAACTGGCCGGTGGTGTTCGGGCCCTTGCCGAGATAGGAGGCCGAGGACATCAGCGACCAGAAGTTGACGCCGTTGTCCCCGTCCGAGCTGTACAGGTCCGGCAGTCCCAGATCGTGCCCGAACTCGTGGGAGAAGAGGCCCGCGCCGCTGTTCTCCCCGCCCGTCAGGTAGTCGCCGGCCCAGATGCCGGTGTCACCGATCGGGGTGCCGCCCGCCTTGTTGCCCGCGGGGCCCGCGCTGCCGGCCTGGTTCCAGTACGCGAACCAGCGGTGCGCCCACACGGCGTCCTTGCCCTGGGCGCCGCCGCCCCAGGTCTGGTCCTTGCCCGCGTGGACCACGACGAGGTGGTCGAGATAGCCGTCGGGCTCGTCGAAGTTGCCGTCGTGGTCGGCGTCGTAGCGGTCCCAGACGTCGTACTCGGCGAGCTCCGCCCTGATCTGCTCGGGCGTACGGCCCTGCGCGCGCTCGGAGTCGTACCAGGCGGCCGTGGCGTCCCGGATCATGTCCCAGTTGGTCTGGCACTGGCCCGGCTCGGAGCAGTGGTCGGTGCCGTAACGGGCTTCGTTCCAGGGCAGTTTGACCCAGGCGCTCACCGTGCCGTCCATGTCGTAGCGACCGGAGGACTGGAGGTTGTAGTAGGCGCGCAGGGAGGCCGACTGCGGGTCGGCGGAGAAGAACTGCTTCTGGTAGGAGGCCTGGTCGAAGTCCTTGCGCCACAGGGTGTGGTTGTCGTCCTTGGCCGGCTTGCCGATGGTGTTGTGCAGGGGGCCGGGGGTGCCGCCGAAGCGCGGTTTGCCCTCGAACAGGGTGGTGTTGTCCACCTGGTCGCCGAATTCGGCGAGGATCACGAAGACCTTGTCCTTGCGCTCCTGGGCCAGTTCGACGTACCGCTTGCCGACCTTGGCCTGGCGCGGCAGCGTCCCGTCGGCCTCGGCCCGCAGGCCGTCGGGCCGGCCCGACGCGACGTCTTCGAGGGCTTGGCGGCGCAGTGCCTGGCGCTGGACCTCCAGGGGTGCGGGCGGCGGGGCGGGGGCCTCCTGCTGCCCGCTCTGCTGCTGTTGCTGCCCGGCAGGGGGAGGGGGCGGAGGTGCGGTGGCGGCGAGCGCGGGGGTGGTGGCGGTGGCGGCGAGGAGGGCGAGGGATATCGCCGCTCCCACCGCAGCGAGTCTGCGCAACGTGACGGACCTTTCCGGGGGTTCGGATCGAAGCGCGAGTAATATTTCACATGTGACAGGTGATTGATAGGTGTGGGTGTGCGTCGGATCGGGCCCGCATCCGACCGCATCGGACCACTTCCGGCCGGTCCGGTTCCCGGATGCGCACGGTCCGAACTCGCCGTTCCGAAGGCCCCGTTCGCCGCGCGGCGCTATGGTGCCGGGCGGGGGACGACGGTGCGAGGGGGGCGGAGCCGCGATGCGATTTCTGTTTGTGCACGGCACGGGGGTGCGGCGCGAGCGCCACGACACGCTCTTCGCGCTGGTCCGCGACCGGCTGACCGACCGGTTTCCCGACGCGGCCGTCGACTCCTGCTTCTGGGGAGAACGCTTCGGGGCCACCCTCAGCGCCCACGGCCGCTCCGTACCCGGGCTGCGCCTCCCCGGCGGGGCCACCGGGGAGGAGGACGACGGAACCGCCGAGTGGGGGTTGCTGATCGCCGACCCGCTGTGCGAACTGCGGGTACTGGCCGAAGCGGGCTGGGACACCGGCGCCGCCGGGGGCGAGGACGGGTACGGGGACGACGGCTTCGCCATGCCCGGCGTCCGGTCCGCCGGGGTCCGGGTGCTGGAGCTGCTGGCCGACCTGGCCGACCTGGCCGACCTGGCCGAGGGTGATGGGGTGTCCGGCGCGCTCGAAGCCCCCGGCGCCCCCGGAGCCCGTGAGCAGGCCGCGCTGCTGCTCGGCACCGGGCTCGCCGCCGGGTTCCCCGCCGCGCTGGAGGCCGTCGCGGGATCCGCCGAGGCCCCGCGCGCCGGTGCCCGCGCCACCGAGGAGCACCAGGCCGTGGAGCTGGCCACCGCCCTCGCCCGCGCGGTGACCGCCGCCGCGCTCGCCTCCGCCGGAGCCGAGGCCGACTGCACCGGGGCCGAACGCGACCGCCTGGTCGAGCTGCTCACCAACCGGCTCGGCGGCGACGCCCGGGTGCCCGGAGCCCGGGCCGCCGCTGTGCTGGGCCGGCTCGCGATGCGCGTGAGCACCCAGCCCCTGCTCAACGCCTGGCGCGGCTCCCTCACCGTCGGCGCCACCCCGGCCCTCGGCGACATCCTCCGCTACCAGGCCCGGGGTGCGGACCTGCGCGCGTTCCTGCTCGCGCGGATCACCGCCGACCCCGGCCCGACCGTGCTCATCGGCCACAGCCTCGGCGGGATCGCCCTCGTGGACCTCCTCGCGCTCGCCGCCGCCCGCGGCGAACCCGTCCCCGGGGCCGCGCTGCTCGTCACCGTCGGCTCGCAGGCCCCGTTCCTCTACGAGCTCGGCGCGCTGACCGGGATCGCACCGGGCACGAAGCTCCCGTACGCCTTCCCGCGCTGGCTCAACGTCTACGACCGCCAGGACGTGCTCTCGTACCTCGCCGAGCCCGTCTTCCCCGGCGACCCGCGCGTCAGCGACCACGAGATCGGCAGCCGTCAGCCCTTCCCCGCCTGCCACAGCGCCTACTGGAAACAGGATTCGCTCTACGCGCGCATCGAACAGGCGGTGGCCGAAGCGGAGATCGGGTGATTCCCGCCGGCTTCCTGCCTCCCGCCCTCGGCCCACGGCGCACCTTCGCGCTCGTCGCCGGGGTCGAAAGCTATGCCGTCAGCCACCGTTGGAACCTGCGCGGCCCGGCCCGCGACGCCCTGCGGTTCGCACGCTGGCTGACCGGGCCGGGGGAGGTCCCGCCGGGCCACGTGAAGCTGCTGCTGTCCCCGCTGGACGACCCCGACACCCTCGGCTGGTCGGCCTCCCCGGGGCTGGAGGCCCTGCGCACCACCCACCGGCCGGCCACCGAGGAGAACGTGAAAGCGGTGCTCCTCGACGAACTGCCCGCCTGTGACGGGGATCTGCTCTGGATCTTCTGGGCGGGGCACGGCTACATCGAGCCGCGCGGCGGTGAACTCATGCTGCCCTGCGCCGACGCCAGCCCCGGCCAGATCCGCCACCTCAACCTCGACTCGGCGCTGCGCTGGTGGCGCACCGACCTCGTCAAACACCGCCGGTTCCCGCTCCAGGCGGCCCTGGTCGACGCCTGCCGGGTCGACGCGCCCCGCGACACCCGGTGGAACTTCGGCGCCAACGACTACGGCGGCGGCGCCACCGTCCCCGGGCGCCGGCAGTTCCGGCTCTACGCCTCCCGCGAGGGCGAGGCCGCGCAGAACGACGCCGAGCGCGGCGCGGGCCTCTTCACCGAGGCCCTCCTCGGGGAGCTCGGCGAACGCACCGTCCGCGACGGCGTCGCCGGACTCGCCGACACGGCCCGCTCCATCCACCACACCTTCCGCGAACGGCGGGAGCGCGGCGAGGGCTGGCAGCTCCCGCAGTTCGTCGTGGACCGGGACTGGGACGCCTGCTCCTTCCTCGACGAGGACCTGCCCGGGGCGCCGCCGCCGCCCCGCGCGGCCCGCCTGGACCAGACGGCCTGGGACGGGCTCGGCGAGCTCTTCGAGGGCCGCGACCTGCCGCGATGCTCCTACGAGGCCTACGTGTGGGCATTCCGGGCCACCGGCTGCGCACCCCCGGTCCACGGCGGGCTGCCGGGCGAGAGCCTGCTGGAGGTGGCCCTGGACCTCGACGAGCGCCACGGTGGGCCGGGCGGGATGCCGCTCGTGGTGCCCTTCGTACGCTTCCTCGGCGAACGGGCCGCCGCAGGCGGTGCGGGAGGCGCGGGAGGCACGGGCGACGAACGGTGGGCGGCCCGGCTGCGCGACTGGGTGCAGGGCACCCGCGAACGCCTGGCCCTGCCCGCGCTGCGACCCCCGCCCCCGCCCGCGCGCCGAACGGCCCTGCACGTACGGCTGGAATCACCGCCGGGCGGCGAAGACGGATTCCTGGCCCGGATGTGGCTGCGGCGCGATACAGCCGAGCACATCTGGGAGTCGGAGGGGGAGCCGATCCGGCTGGATGCGGTACGGGACGAGCTCGTACGCCAACTGGGCAGTGTGGGCCGGGCGTTGCTCGGACGGGCCGAGGCCGGGCAGCCCTCCGACGCGGTGGAGCGGATCGAGTTCCACGTCCCGTACGAGCTGCTGGACCTGGACTTCGACCAGTGGCCGGTCCCGCGCGGCCCCGGCGGTCGGACCCGGGCCCTGGGGCTCGTCTACCAGGTGGTGGTGCGCTGCCCGCAGGAGCGCGAGGACACCGGCAGCGAGTGGCGGACCAAATGGCGCTGGCTGTGGGCCCAGGGCGGGCGGCACGCCGACGCCGTCCGGGTGGTGGCCGACGCGGACGTGTACGACGGCCTCGGCGTGGAGCTGGGGGCGGGGCCCGCGCCCGCGTGCGTACTGGCCCACACGCCGGCCGGGGCGCGGACGGGAGCGGTGGTGGAAGCGGTGCTGGAGGGCGGGGTGCCGGTGGCGGTGTGGCGGCGTGCGGGCGGTCTCCCCGGTGTGCCCGGTCCGCCCGGTCCCACCGGTCCGGCCGGTCCCCTCACTCCGCCCGATCTGCTCGCCCTGCTCGCGCCGGCCGACGCGGGCGGGCGTCCCGACCCCGGCGCACTCGATGTGCGCGCACTGCCGGAGCGCGTACGGGAGGTGCGCCGGGCGGCCGTCGGAGCGGGCGCGGGCGCCCCCTACGCCAGTCGACAACAGGCAGCAGGGGCAGACCGGTTGGTTCTCTTGTGGGACGATCCCGACGACACGCTCGCCCTGCGGCCCCTGGCCTGAACCGATCCCGACATCAACCCCGACCCCGACCCCGACATCGAACCCGACGACAGACCGCGACATCCGACGATGGAGGCACAGGCAGTGGTGAAGGACTGGTGGCTGTACCACGGGACCGGCGAGGCCGCCGAGCGTCGGACCAGGCTGGAAGCCGGACCGCCACCGCCCTGGCGGGATTTCACCGGCACCCCGGACCCCGGATACACGCCGCCCGGCTGCTCGGGCCCGGCCTGGGACCGCACCTGGCGGCGGGGCGAGGGCTACGTACCCGACGAGATCGAGAAGGACGTGGTCAACACGGCCCTGCACCTGCGCAGGCCGCTCCTGATCACCGGTAAGCCCGGCGTCGGCAAGTCCACGCTCGCCTACAGCATCGCCTCGAACCTGGACCTGGGCCCCGTACTGCACTGGCCGGTCACCAGCCGGACCGTCCTGCGCGACGGGCTCTACCTGTACGACGCGATCGGCCGCCTGCAGGAGGCCGGACTGGAGCAGCTGCGCACCCCGGGCGCCGCCGCCGGCGGTCCGTCCATCGCCCGCTACCTGCGCCTCGGCCCGCTCGGCACGGCCCTGCTGCCGCAGGACCGGCCGCGCGTCCTGCTCGTCGACGAGATCGACAAGAGCGACATCGACCTTCCCGGCGACCTCCTCACCGTCTTCGAGGACGGCGGCTTCGTGATCCCCGAACTCGCCCGGCTCGCGAAGGAGGACCCGACCGTCGCCATCGGCACCGACGACGATCCCGACGCCGCCGTCCGGATCGCCGAAGGCCGCGTCCAGTGCCGGTACTTCCCCATCGTGGTCCTCACCAGCAACGGCGAACGCGATTTCCCGCCCGCCTTCCTGCGCCGCTGCGTCCGGCTCCACCTGGACCCGCCCGGACTCGACAAACTCGCCCGCATCGTGCGCGAGCGGCTCGGCGTGGACATCGAGCACAGCGACGAGTACCGCGAACTCGTCACCAGCTTCCTCGAACGCGCCGACGACGGGGACCTGGCCACCGACCAGCTCCTCAACGCCATCCAACTCCGCCTGGCCGGCGCCTGGTCCGCCCCCGGCGACCGCGACCGGTTCCTCGCCACCGTCATGCACCACCTCACCGGGCCCTCGGCGTGATCGAGAGGCTCCTCGCCGCCTTCGCCGAAGGCGCCGAGGACGGCGGCCCGCGCCCCGGAGCGGGGGCGGAGGAGATCGCCGACATCCTGTGGCTGGCGACCCGGGTGGACGCGGCGCAGCCCCGCCCCCCGGCCGCCGGGACGGCCACGGCGCCGTCCGAGCCGCTCCCCGAGCCCGAACTGGCCGGACCCGTAGGGGAGTTGTCCGGCACCGCCCGCACGGGGGCGGAGCCCGCGGCCCAGTTCTTCCCGGCCCCGGGCCCCGGTCCGCGCCCCGGCCCGGCCGATCCCGCCAATCCTGCCGATCCCGCCGATCCGCTCCGCCGGGAGGGCGAGACCCCGGGCGACGCCCCCGCACCGCCCCGGCGCCGGGGTACGCCGCTGCGGCTGCCCCGCGCCGCCTCCCTCGACGACCCGCTCGCCCTGATGCGCTCCCTGCGCCCCGTCGGGCGCCGCAACATCGGTGGGCCGGGGGAGGAGTTGGACGAGCAGCTCACCGTGGAACGCAGCATCGAGCGGATGGTCCTCACCCCGGTCCTGCGCCCCGCCGAGAGCCGCTGGCTGGACGTGGCCCTGGTCGTCGACACCCACCACTCGATGCTGCTCTGGTCCGACCTGGTGGAGGAGGTCCGCGGGGTCCTCACGCGCAGCGGGGTCTTCCGCGACGTACGGACCTGGCAGCTCACGGGCACCGGCCCCGGCGGTACCCCCATGGTCACGCGCGGTCGCGCCACCGCTCCCCGCAACCCCATGGAACTGGCCGACCCGGCGGGCCGCCGGCTGATCCTCGTCCTCTCCGACACCGTGGCCGGCGGCTGGCGCGAAGCCCCCCTGCGCGGCCTGCTCCGGCAGTGGTCCACGCACAACGCCGTGGCCGTCCTCAACGTCCTGCCCGAGCGGCTCTGGACCCGCGGCGCCGTCCGCCCGGTCCCCTTCGCGGTCCGCGCGGACCGGCCCGCGGCCGCCACCCGCTCCTGGCAGCGCGTCCCCCTGGTCCGGCGGGCCCGCGGGGGCGGGGCGGTGGTCCCGGTGGTCGGCATCGCCTCGGGGAGCCTGGCCCGGCTGGTGCGCGTGGTGTCCGGTGACGGCCGCTGGCGGCGGTTGGCCTGCCTGCGCCTGGACGAGGAGGCCGCGCACGAAGCCCCGTACGAGAGCCCCGGATCCGAGAAGCCCCTCCCGGACCCCCTGGAGGCGGTGGAACGCTTCCGCGCGAACGCCTCCCCGACCGCCCAGCGCCTTGCCGCCCACCTGGCAGCCGTACCGCTGACCCTGCCCGTGATGACCCTCGTACGCCGCTCCCTGCTGCGGGACTCCGAGCACAGCCACCTCGCGGAGGTGGCGCTGGGCGGGCTGTTCGCGCCGTGGGGGGCCGAACAGATCGCGGACCAGGCGGAGTTCGAGTTCCTGCCCGGTGTACGGGAAGCCCTGCTCGGATCGCAGCTGCGAGGGGACGTGGCCGCAGTACGGGAGCTGGTGCGGCGGCGGGTCTGGGAGTACATGTCCCGGCACCGCGGCACCGGCCCCGATTTCACGGCGATCCGCCTCACCGACGGAGTGCGGGGCCGCCGCGAAGTACCGGACGGAGCCCAGCCGTTCGCCACCGCGGCCCGCGCCGATCCGGGACTGGCCGACCGGGTGGTGCGGGTCCGGTTCGAGCCGATGCGCGATCCGCAGGGGGTGGGGGTGCTGCTGTCGCCCCGGCTGGTCCTGACGGTCGGGGAATCGCACGTGCGGAGGAACGCCTTCGCCTGGGTCCGCATGGAGGAACAGGAGTCTCTGTGCCACAGCGTCTGGGGGGACGAGGCGTCGCCCCAAGTGCTCCTGCTCCTCTCCGAGACGGATCTCGTGAACCCGGCGGACTGGACCGGTCCGGCCTGGACGCACGGGTCCGCCGTTCCGGGTAGCCGTCTCGTCGTGAACGGCTCCACCGACGAGGGCCAACCGATCGCGCTGGCCGGCGAGGTCCGGCCCTACGAGGGTGAACGCAACGGGGAGCTGGTCCGGCTCTCCGAGGAACCGGGCTCCTGGACCCAGTACGTGGGCGCCCCGGTCTCCGCCGACGGGAGGCTGGCGGGCGTCGTGCACACCGTCCTGCCGGACCGGATGGTGTTCCTGTCCGGCCAGGCCCTGCTCGAACAGCCCGGATTCCGGGAGGTCATGACGGCCCATACGAGGGCGCGTCCGGGGGACCCGGGGATCTGCCTGGCGGTACGGGCCGAGGTGGCGATGGCGCCCATCGGACGGCCGTTGCAGCCTGAGCTCACCGAGCTCCTGCTGCGGATGCAGGCGGACAGTGGGGTCACCGGGACGATCGGCGCCACGGACGGCGGCGTCGTACTGCTCGTCGCGGTGCCGGAGCCCGGGGCCCTGGGGAAGACCGGACGGCTGCTGGCCGAGTTGCCGGGGGCGCTGTCGCGACTGCGCGGAGGGTCCGGCGAATGGGACGTCTCCCTGGCGGTGGCGCTCGCCAGCGGGGACTTCGCGATCGAGGGGCGGCAGGTGCACGGACGGGCGGTGGACGAAGTGCTGTACCTGGTCGACCACCGGACGGTCACGGAGCGGCTGAGGCGGCCGGACGCGATCGGGTCCGTCGTCCTGGTGCAGGGCGAGTCGGTGCGCGCCATCAGCGGTATGGAACACCTGAGGGTCGAGCGGCTGGATGCGGAGACGGGTGAGCCGGGCTGGATCTGCCTCGACGGACCCGCCGAGCTGGCACGGGCGCTGGCCGACGCCGAGCTGAGGATCGACGACCCGGCCGTCGACTGGCCGCGGTGCGGGTACCAGGGCGGCGCGGCCGATCCGGCGGGCTGCAGCGGTATCCGGCTGCCGAGTCGCCGCTGGTGCCTGGCCCACGCGGAGGAGTCCGAACAGGCCCTGTACCTGGAGGTTTTGCGGCCGGGGTCCCCGGTGGACCTGCGGGGCACCCCCTTCGCCGACGGTCTGCTCGAACGCGTGCTGCGGCAGCTGCGCGACCCGCTGACGGGCCACGTCCGGATGGGGCCCGGGGTCTTCGACCGCGCGCACTTCGCCGACGGCTGGAACACGGCGGGGGCCGAGTTCGAAGGGCGCCTCTCCTTCGATCGGGCCCTGTTCGACGGCCGGGCGAGCTTCGAAGCCTCCCGGTTCAAGGGCGCGGTCTCCTTCGGGCGGACCGTCTTCCGGCGGGACGGAGCCTTCGACGGGAGCACCTTCGACCGCGAAGCACGCTTCGACAGGGTGGACTTCGGGGGCAGCGCGGGGTTCGCCGACACGATGTTCGCCCGCGGACTCGACATGGCGCGGGCCGAGGTGTGGGGCGAGGCGGTCATGAGCCGGATGAGGGTCCGGGGGGTGAGCGGCTTCGCCCACACGGTGTTCCACGACCGCAGCACCTGGGACCGGACCGCCTTCCAGGGGCCCGCCGCCTTCGAGTCCACCGTCTGGGGGAGCGAGACGCTCTTCGACGGGGCCCGCTTCGAGGGCCGCACCTCCTTCGCCCTCGCCACCTTCGCCGCGTCGGCCGTGTTCACGAACGCGGTCTTCGCGGCCGGAGTCACCTTCGAGCAGGCCGACTTCGCGGAGGCCGCCGAGTTCACGGACGTGTCCTTCGCGGACAGCTCCGAACTTCCGGACGGCTGGCAGCGGCTGCTGCCGGGGCGGGGCACCGCCACCTTCAGGACCCCGCCACCGGACAGCTCCTCCGGGTAGCTCTACGGGCGGGCGCCCCCGCGCCGCAGCAGGAAGAACAGACTCGGCCCGAAGTTCAGGGCGGCCAGCGGGCTCTGGATGCGCTGCTCGACGGCCAGCAGCCGCTCCTCGCCCACGCTCTGCTTGAGTCGTCCGCTGCGCATGTTCGACACGGACAACTTCTCCTCGACGCGCAGCCCGGCGGCCGTGAACTGCTCCACGACGGTGTCCGGGTGGTGGTTGACGAAGGGGATGCTGCCCTCGGCCACCTTCTCGGCGGAGCGGATGTCCACGGGCTGGCGCGGCACCGTGCGCAGTCGCTTGGCGTAGCGCAACTTGTTGAGCATGTGCGCCGAGTTGGCCACCTCGATCAGGGCGCGGGCGCCGGGCTTCAGGACGCGCGCGATCTCGCGCAGGGTCGGGCCGGGGTCGGGCAGGTGGTGCATGACGCGGATCATGGAGACGAGATCGGCCTCCCCGTCCTCCAGCGGGATCTGCCCCGGGCGCATGAGGTGGGCCGTGACGCCGGGCTGGTCGGCGAGGAGTCGCTGGGCGATGCCGACGTGCTTGGCGCTGGGGTCGAACATCATGACCCGGTCCGCGTACTCCTTGAGGACCGGGCTCAACCTTCCGAATCCTCCGCCCACTTCGCAGACGAGTCCGTACCGGGCGCCGTCCCGCCCGATCAGCCGCTTGACCGCGGCTATCTCCGCGGCGTGTTCGTAGTCGCGCCCCTGCCAGTAGCCGACGTAGTCCTCCGACTCGTCGTCGTACTGGTCTCCCCGGGTTTCGCCGTTGTCCATGCCGTCCCCCCAAGTGTGTTCTGGGGCGCATCATCTCGGCGGAGCCGGGGGGAGGCAACGGCTCCGAAGCATGGTGCTTGCACGGATTCCCGGGTGCGGGGCTGGTCAGCCCGGCACCCGGGGTCCAGGTTCGGACGGTGTGGGCTCAGCCGGTGGGCGGCACCCCCCGTCCGGGACGGCCCGCGCCCCGGGTCAGGCGGTAGCCCCCGATGCCGGCGAGCGCGGCGAGCAGCCCGCCGGCCGCCGTCCAGAGCCAGCGGTCGGACCACCAGCCGCCGGACCAACCGCCGTCCGGCGCTATGCCGGAGGCCGTTCCGGAGCCGGGGACGAGCGGCGTGGCCAGCGCGTTGTCGGCCGCGTAGGCCCCGCCGACGTCCTTGGCCTCGGCTCGCAGGCGGGCCCGTACCGGCTGACCGAGGTCCTCCGGCGCGAGGTCCGTGACCGTGAGCCGGATGTAATAGGCCCCCGGCAGCGGGTCGTTGCTCCACTGGTCGGCGCCCGAGTGGACCGGGCGCAGGGTGCAGGAGAGCTCGACGGTGGCGGCGTCCTTGGCCGCCGTACCGGTCTGCGTGCCGTACGTGCAGGGCTGGCGGCGGCGCAGACCGTCGTAGACGTCGAGCTGCCAGGTGGAGGAAGCGTGCCGGCCGGCCGCGGCGGGCAGCGTGACCGAAGCCTGGACGGTGGGGCGTTGACCCGCGTCCAGGGGGAGGACCCAGTAGAGGTAGTCGCCGGTGGAGGCCTCGGCCGTAGCCGCCTGGCCCAACTGCACCGGCGTGGCAGTACGGAAGGCGGTGCCGGCCTCGGTCGGAGCCTTCGGGTCCCCGCTCGGGCTCGCCGAGGGCGAGGGCGAGGCCGCCACACCGAGCAGCCCGCCCCCCACCAGCAGTCCCACGGTGGCCGCGCGTCGCACGGTGCGCGTGATCCGCGCGTATCGGGTGGTGTCACTCATCAGTTGGTCCTCCAGACCGCGATGCGCCAGCGGGAGACCCAGCCCCACACCAGACCGGCCAGGAAGCCGGTGAGCACGAGCACGCCGAGCAGCCACCAGCCGCGCCCGAGGCCGAAGGCGGCCACGTCGCTCGCCTCGTCCGGGCCGTCCACCACGTCGATGGTCAGCTCCACGGGCATGCCCGGGGTGGTCTTGACCGAGGCGGGCGCCGAGAAGGAGTTGCTGATCTGCAGGCACACGGTCTCCGGCTGCTGATCGTCCTCGTCCCCGCCCGCCGCCCGCTTGGGATAGCGCAGCCCGGACGAGATCAGGTCGGTCCGCCCATCACCGGCTTCCTGACCGCGTACGATCTCCCGCCCGCTCCGCGTCGTCGCGCGCAGCAGGATCCCGTAGTCGTTGTTGACCGCGCGGTCGGAGCCGATGCTCACCGAAGCCCGCAGCTCCTGGCCGGGCTTGACGCCCACCCGGTACCAGCGGTGCTCCCCGAAGGTCTCGCGGTCGCTGTAGAGACCCGGCTTCAGCTCCGGGGCCCCCTCGCACTGCTTGGCACCCTCGGTGGCCACCGGATTGACCACCGGAGTGGCCGCCCGATCGACCAACTGCCGGACTCTGCCCGACAGTTCGGCGGTGTGCTGCACCGAGGTGTACGTACCGCCGGTGGCCTCGGCGATGCAGATCAGCTGGTTACGGGTCTTTGCGTCGGGCACCAGCCCGAGGGTGTCGATGACCAGGTGGATCCCCTGGGCCGCGATGTCCCGCGCGACCTCGCACGGGTCGAGCGGTGCGCAGGTGTCCTCGCCGTCGGTGATGAGCACGATCCGCCGGGTGGCGTCGCCGCCCTTGAGGTCCTCGGCGGCACCGAGCAGGGCCGGCCCGATCGGGGTCCATCCGGTGGGAGCGAGCGTGGCCACGGCCGTCTTGGCCTCGGTGCGGTTCAACGGCCCGACCGGATAGAGCTGCTTGGTGTCCTTGCAGCCGAGGTTCTTGTCGTCGCCGGGGTAATTGGCGCCAAGGGTCCTTATCCCGAGCCGCACTTCATCGGGCACGGCGTCCAGTACCTCGTTGAACGCCTGCTTCGCGGCGGTCATCCGGGACTGCCCGTCTATGTCCTGCGCCCGCATCGAGCCGCTGACGTCGAGCACCAACTCGACCTTGGGCGCTTCCTTCGCCACCGGCTCGCCGGCGACGGCACTTGCCGGGAACAACCCGGCGGCCAGGGTGACCAGCAGGCCGCATGCGCCGGCCGCCACCCATTTTCTAGTGATCATCGCCGGATCGTATTGAGATTCCCCCCACCCACCAAACCGCCGGGACCCGGCGGCAGCCGTTCACGCCCCCACGGCGGCTCCGCAACACCGACGGCCGCCCCCGCGAACTCCCGCAAGGAGGACCCGGAGACGGCCGAACGGTATGCGGGCAGCAGCCGGGAGACTAGGCGGGCTGCTCCGGTGCGGATGCCGTGATCACAGAGAAGACGCCGCTCTGCGGGTCGGCGAGGACGGCCATCCGGCCCGCCGCCATGTCGAAGGCCGGGGCCATGACGCTGCCACCGGCCCGGACCGCCGCCGCCTGGACGCTGTCGACGTCGTCGACGTGGAAGTACGGCTGCCAGTGCGGCGGAACCCCTGGCGGCATGCTCGCGAGGTCCATCATCCCGGCGACCGCGCGACCGGCGACCTTGAGCTCGATGTAGCTTTCGGCGCCCGGCATCTGCGACGGGGCCGGGCTGATCGGCAGCACGGCCGAGTAGAACGCGGCGGCCGCGTCGGTGTCACCGGTGCTGAGCTCGCTCCAGATCAGCGCGCCGTGCTCGTTGACGATGCCCGCCCCGTCGAAGGTACCGGGCTGCCAGAGCCCGACGACGGCGCCGGTCGGGTCGGCGAGGACGGCCATCCGCCCGAGGTCCATGACGTCCATCGGGCCCATCATGACGTTGCCGCCCGCGTCGGTGACCGACTTGAGGGTGGTGTCGATCGCGTCGGTGGACAGGTACGTGGTCCACACGGTCGGCGGCATCGGGTCGGGCAGCGTCCCGTCGGGGTTCATCGCCTTCATGATCCCGGCGACCGGCTTGCCCTTGAGCGTGCAGACCGAGTACCCGCCGGTCTCGGCGGGACCGATCTCGCCCTGCCAGCCGAACAGGTCGCAGTAGAAGTCGAGCGCCGCCTGCTGGTCGGGGACCATCAGATCGATCCAACAGGGAGTGCCGGGTTTGTAGGGGCCGTTCATGTCGGGCACGGATGCCTCCGGATTGACGGGGAAGGACGGCCCTTCCCCTACCCGGGCCCCACACCCCGAATCGAGCCACACGGGTGAACCGCCGCCGCGACGATCGTGGGTCCTGCGTGCATCAGTAGCCCCTGACGAGGAGCGTGGCCCTGGTCTGCGGCCATGTGGTGCGTAGGTAGTGGTCCTCGGCGGCGCGCCAACGCCCGATCCACTCCTCGGGGTTCTCCCCGCGCGCCCGCACGCGCTGCAGGCAGGTGTCGCGCGGTGTGTCGACGTAGACGGTGAAGTGGTAGTAGGGGGCCAGCTCCGGGCGGGCGGCGTAGACCCCTTCCACGATCACCACGCCTCCGGGGGCGATCTCGTGCCATGCTCCGAGCCGTCCGGTGGTCCAGTCGTACCTCTGATAGCGGGCGGCCCGGTCCTGATCCCGCAGCGGGACGAGGACTTGGTCCCGGAGCCGCTCCCAGTCGAAGTAGCGGTGGTAGCCCTGCTCCGCGTCGAGCCGCTCCCGCTCGCGGTCGGGCATGGGCCGGTAGAAGTCGTCCACGTGCACGACGACGGACCCTTCGAGCCCTCCGGCCACCGCCGCAGCCAACGTGGTCTTGCCCGACCCTCCGGCCCCGTCGATGGCGACGAGCCTGGTGCCCCCTCGGGCCGGGATCGAGTCCGTCACCCCGGCCTCGAGGTCCCGCAGCAGTCGCTGGACACTTTCCGTGGCCTCGGGATCGCGGAGGTTTCCGGACATGGCAGCTCCTCGTAGGCGGTGTACTGGGTGTCCCTCCATCATCCCGGCCGTCCCGTGCCCCGGCCGCCCTCGGTGGCCCGGTGGCCCGCGGTCGGTCGGAGGTCCGCGTCGGCTGCGGGGATCAGCCCCTTGTGTGCTGGTGGAGGGCGGCTGTCAGGAGGTGGGAGTCGAGCAGGGAGACGTCCGCCGTCCTGTCCGCCCGCGCGTAGCCGGCCAGCATCCGCTTGGTCAGGACGAGCGCCTCGGGCGAGCGCCGCACGAGGGGCCTGGTCCAGGAATCGATCACCTTGTCCAACTGGTCCAGCGGGGCGGTCCGGTGGAGCAGCCCCATCCGGTGGGCCGTATCGGCGTCGAAGACCTCGCAGGTGAGCATGAGCTCGCGGATCCTGGAGGTGCCGGCCTCGGAGACCAGGCGTCCCATCGCCCCGCCCCACGCCGGCGGCAGCCCTACGCCGACCTCCGGCATGCGGAAGCGGCTGGTGTCGGCGCCGGCGCGCAGATCGCAGAACGAGGCGAGGGCGAGGCCCGCGCCGATGACCCGCCCGTGCAGCCGGGCGATGGTGACCGCGTGGGTGTTCTCCAGGGCCTGGCACAGGCGGTGCGCCTTGTCGGCGATGCGCCGCAGGACCACGCCGGACGGATCGGCGGCCAAGGCCTCCTGGTACTCGTTGCGGTCGGCGCCCAGGCAGAAGTCCGTACCCAGCGACGACAGCGTCAGGATCCGGACGTCGGGTCTCTCGTGGAGGTCGTCGAGCAGGGTGGTGAGGTCGCCGAGGACCGCGGCGTCCAGGGTGTCCTCCTGCCCCCAGGGGTTGAGGCGCACATGCAGTACGGGGCCGTCCTGCTCGGTGTGTATCGCCTTGGGGGCGGTCCGGGCGAGGACGAGGGGGGAGGCGGGGGCGCAGGCGGGGGCGGAGATGGATTCGGTCATGCGAGTGCTACGTCCAGGTTCAGGAGTCGCCGGAACGCCACGCGCGGCGCCATCGACGGGGGGCGTACGAGGGTGAGGCGCGGCAGGCGCCGGACCAGCTGGTGGAGGAGGGTCTGGGCCTCGATGCGGGCCAGCGGCGCGCCGAGGCAGTAGTGGATGCCACCGCTGAACGCCAGGTGGTCGGGGGCGCGTTCGGGGTCGAACCGGTCCGGATCGACGTGCCGGGCGGGGTCCCTGTGCGCCGCTCCGACCATGAGGTGGACCATCTCGTCGCGCCGGATCTCGAAGCCCCCCAGCACGGAGTCCTGCGATGCGACCCTGCTGATCACGTGGGTGGGCGGGTCGTAGCGGAGGGTCTCCTCCACGAAGCCGGCCACGAGGCCCGGGTTGTCGGCGATCATGGCCCAGCGGTCCGGGCTTTCGACGAGTCGGAGCGTCATCGTCGAGAGGAGGGTCGCGGTGGTTTCCAGGGCGGCCAGCAGGACGAAGAGCACCAGGAAGTAGACGGCCTCGTCGGCCTTGTCCCGGTCGGGCTCGATCGCGTCCCACGTCTGGATCCACCGGGTGACGGGGTCGTCTCCGGGGCGGGAGCGCCGGTCGCGCACCAGGTCCATGAAGTAGGTGCGGAGTTCGGCGGTGGCCGCGTCGGACAGGGCCAGTTGGCTGGCCGACGGCAGCAGCTCCTGGGTGAACACCTGATCGTGCGTCAACTCCCGGAGCCTCGGCCAGTCGGCCCGCGGCAGTCCGAGCCACTCGCCTATGGTGGCGACCGGCAGCTCCTCGCAGACGAGCTCCGAGAAGTCGGCCTCGCCGGTGCGTATTCGCTCCGTGAAGGTGTCGAGCAGCTGATCCGCGTTCCGCTTCACATTGCGGCCGATGCGCTCCACGGTGCCCCGGTCGAAGGTGCCCGCCGCCCGCCGCACCTTGGTGTGGTCCGGCGGGTTGAGCGCGGCGAGCGTGTTGCCCATCTCCCGCGAGGAGGGCGCGTTCCAGCGCGTCCCGGGCCCTTGTCGCTCCCGCCATTGTCTGTCCGGCTCCAGCCATTGTCGGCTGCGCAGCACTTGGTCGCAGGCGGCGAAGCCCGTGACGGCGAAGCCACCCCAGGGGGCGGGTACCACCTCGCCGCGTGCGTGGAACTCGGCGTAGATCGGGAAGGGGTCGGCCTGCCCTCTGGCCGTCCGCAGACGGGAGAAGAGGGAGGCGGACGCCCGGCGGTCGTACGTCGGGGTTGTGGCAACGCCCATGATGGCGGCTCCTTTCTGAGAACCAGCCGCCATGCATACCCACATGATCGTTAGGCATCCACTACCGCTGGGTAGTCAGGGAGTTACGAGAATCACACTCGCCTCAATCGCCCCTGGTCCAGGCCAGGAAGCGGCTGAACAGGCCGCCCTTGGGCTGCGGCGCGGCGCCGCCGTTCGTGCGCGCGGGTCCGGTGTGGGAGGGCGGGACGGCGGCCGCCTGCTGCTGGGGCAGCACCTGGCCCGCACTCGATCCGGTCGGCCCGGCCTGCCCGGCAGCCTGGGGAACGGCCCTCGGGGTGAAGCGGATCGGGAGGGTGACCAGCGTGCGGCTCCACGGACTCGGCGCCCAGGTGAGCGACTTGAACGGGACGCGCAGCTCGACGTCGTGGAGCTGGTTGAGCAGGGTCTCGACGGCGGTCACGGCCATCATGAAGGCCGGGTCCTTGGCGGGGCAGGCGTGCGGGCCCGCTCCGAACGCCAAGTGGGCCTTGGCGCTGAGCTGTTCACGGTGTTCGGTCAGCTTCGGGTCGGTGTTGGCCGCGGCGAACGAGACGAGGACCGGGTCGTTGGTCCGGATCAGCCTGCCGCCGAGCTCGACGTCGTGAGTCGGGTAGTGCGCCGCGTAGTTGGCGATCGGCGCGTAGTTCCACAGGGTCTGGGAGACCGCGTCCTCGACCGGGAGGCCGACCTGCCAGTCCTCTCCGAGGTACAGGGCGCTACTGGTGCCGATGGCCGCGGCCAGCGGCGCGGTGCCACCGGAGAGCAGGGTGACCAGCTGGTGCAGCACCTCCTCGTCGCTCAGCTGGGCCGAGTGCTCCATCAGGCGCGTCGTCAGATCGTCCGTCGGGCGCCGCCGCTTGAGGGCGATCAGCTCGGTGAGCGCCCCGCCGAGCACCTCGTCGGCCCCGGGGGTCCCCTCGAAGATGCCGCTGATCCCGGCGATCACGCGGTCGCCGATCTCGGGCGGGCAGCCGAACAGGTCGCTGAAGACCAGCAGGGGCAGCGGCTGGGCGTACTCGGCCATCAGCTCCGCCTGTCCGAGGACGTCGGTACTGAACTGGCTGATCAGGTAGTTGGCGGACTGCTGCGTCTGCCGGATGAGCTGGTGCTCGTTGACCGTGGCCAGGCTGTCGGTGACGGCCCGGCGCAGTCGGGCATGTGCCGCACCGTCACTGAAGAGCGCGTTGGGCCGGTAGCCCATCATCGGCAGTGCCGGGCTGTCCGCCGGGACCCGCCCCTCGTTGAGGGCGTTCCAGCGGCGGGAGTCGCGCACGAAGGAGGCGGGGTTCTGCAGGACGTACAGGGCGGCGTCGTAGCTCGTCACCAGCTCGACCTGGACGTCGGGGGCGATGTCCACGGGCGCGCTGTGACCGAAGGGACGCAGCTGCGCGTAGTGGCCGTCGGGGTCGGCTCCGAACGAGGGGCCGTACATCTGGACGTTCCCGTGCGCGGGGCAGCCGGGAGGTATCTCCTGCGGGTCAAGTGGCTGTTGCATTCCTGCGCTCCTAGCCGAGTTGGGACATGAGGTGCTTCACGAGGACGATGAGGGCCTGCGCCGAGGAGTTCTCGTCCCGTACGTCGCACTCCACGACAGGGGTCTCGGCAGTGAGGTTGAGGGCTTCGCGCACCTCGTCGAGCGGGTAGTGCGTGGTGCCCTCGAAGTGGTTCACGGCGATGGCGTACGTCAAGCCGAAACGTTCGACGAGGTCCAGGACGGGGAAGGACTCGTGCAGCCGCTCCGGGTCGACGAGGACCAGCGCGCCCAGAGCGCCCCGGGAGAGCTCCTCCCACATCTCCTTGAAGCGCTCCTGGCCGGGCGTTCCGAAGAGGTAGAGCACCAGGGTGTCGCTCAGGGTGAGCCGGCCGAAGTCCATGGCGACCGTGGTGGTCTTCTTGTCGGGCGTGCCCGACAGGTCATCGAAGCCCACGCTGGCTTCGGTGATCTCTTCCTCGGTCCGCAGGGGCTCGATCTCGGAGAGACTGCTGATGCAGGTGGTCTTGCCGACCCCGAAGTGGCCCACTATGAGGATCTTCACCGCGTGGGAGACATCTGGATCCAGGTACACGCGTTACGCTCCGAATCGATTCTTCAGGCCCTCGAGCACGGCGCTGACCAGTTCTCTGTCGACACGTTCGGCGCGCGGTATCGGTGTCCTCGTGAGGATGAGGCCGTCCTCCTCCAACTGCGCCAGCAGGATGCGGACGATGCCCAGGGGCAGGTGCGTGTGCCCCGCCACCTCGGCCACGGACAGGAATCCGTTCGCGACCAGGTCCATGACCTGCCCCGCTTCCGGGGACAGCGTGCGCGCCGAGACCTGGACCCCGTCCGCCGCCGCCGTCACGAGCGTCGTGTGCTCGTACTCGTGGTCCGGGGGCAGCGCCCGTCCGTTGGTGATCACGAAGAGGGGAACTAACGGTGATGTCAGTTCCAGCTCTTCATCCTGTTCGGGCCCGTCAGGCATGGCCTGTCCCCTTCCCCGTCATCGCCGCCGCAGTCAGTCTGGGAACCACCTCGTGCAGACGGGTGGTGAACTGTTCTATGTCGCAGTCGTGTTCGGCGGCAGCCGCCAGGAGGGCATCGGGGCCGGCCGCCATCAGGAAGATCCAGCCGTGCTGGAACTCGATGACCGTCTGACGCCACTGCGCGTCCTCGGTGACCCCCGCGAACTGGGAGGTGACCCGGCTGTAGGCATGGATGCCCGTCATGGCCGCGGAGATCGTGTCCGCGAGGTCGCGGCTCAGTCCCTCGGTCGCCCCGCGGGGCAGGCCGTCCGATCCCAGCAGCACGGCGTGGCGGGCGCCCTTGACCTCGGACATCACCCGGTCGAGCTCGCCCAGGACGAATCCCGCGTCACCGGAGCCCTGCTGCCGCGGGTCACCGCCCCGCGGACCTCCGGCGTCCTCGGCGCTCACCCGGGGCGGCGAGGTGAGGTTGTTGCCCAGCCGGGCGACGAGGCGGTGCATGCGGAAGGAGATCTGCTGCATGTCCACATCGGGCGCGGCCGCGGCGGCGAGGTAGGAGCCCTGCCCCGCCCCGATCAGGAAGCTCCAGCCGTGCGAGAACTCGATGATCGTCTGGTTCCACTGCCGCTCCTCCTCCGGTCCGGCGAAGTGGGCCGTCGCCCGGCTGAGCGACTGCATCCCGGCCATGGCCGCCGAGATCGTGCGCACATCCTTCTCGGCCAGGCCCTCCGTCGCGCCGCGAGGAAGGCCGTCCGCGGAGAGTAGGACGGCGTGCCGTGCACGGGGCACGTTGTGCACGATGTCCTCGAGCATCCACGACAGGTCTGAGGTCATGCCTCTTCGGGCCCTTCGAACGAGGTGGCGTCAAGGTTGCGGCCGGAGAGCGTGCCGCGCTGGAAGGCCCCCAGGCTGCGCCCGGAGGCGCGGCCCGTCTCCCCGGGAGTCCGCGGCGCCGGCGAGGTGGCGTCGGGATCGGGGACGCTGGCGATGGGCGCCTGGCGTGCACCGCGCTTGGGCAGACCGTGCATCGTGCGCGAGGTCGGGATCTGCGGGGCCTGGGGTCCCTGGGGCCGGCTCTCGGCGACGCGCCGGATGTCACTGACCGGAGCCTCCTGGGCGGGCGGTATCTCCTCCATGGTCCACAGCTCCTCGGGCAAGAGGACGACGGCCCTGACGCCGCCGTATCGGGAGACTCCGGTGACGTCGACCTTGAAACCGTGGCTACGCGCGATCAGGCCGATGACCGGGAAGCCGAACTTCGGCTGGGTCCCGAGCTGCGACAGGCGGGGCGCGACTTCTCCGGAGAGCAGCGCGGTCGCCCGCTGGCGCTCTTCGTCGTTCATGCTGACACCGGCGTCGTCGATGACGATGCACAGGTTGTTCTGGACGCGCTGGAACGTCACTTCGATCGGCGCGTCGTGCTGCGAGAAGCTGGCAGCGTTGTCAAGCAGCTCCGCGACGGCGAGGGCCACGGGCGCGACCGCGTACGCCTTCAGGGCGAGGCTGGTCTGCTGCATGATGGCGACCCGGTGGAAGTTGCGGATCTGGCCCTGGGCGCTGCGCACCACGTCGTAGACGCTGGCGGGCCGGTTGCGACGGCCGAGCGGCGCACCGCACATCACGGCGATGCCCTGGGCCTTGCGCGCCATCTGGGCGTTGGCGTGGTTGACGTCCAACAGGTCGCTGAGGACCGCGTGTCCGCCGTACTTGCGCTGGATGCCGTCCAGAAGCGTCGTCTGTTCGGCCGCGAGGCTCTGCAGGAGGCTGGCGGCGCCCTTGAGGACGGCCTTGGTGTTCTCCTCCGCCGCGTCCTTGGCCGCGCGGAGCGTGGCGTCCTGTTCCTCGCGGAACCGATGCAACTCGGCGCGCGTCCCGTGCAGGTGACTGTCCGTCGTGAGCAGCTGGTGCCTCAGTTCGGCCTCGGTGTGTTCCTTCTTCGCCCCCAGCGCTCGGTTGCGGGCGACGAGTGCCACGACCGCGACAACGGCTATCGCCGCCACCGCAACCAGGCACCACACAAGTGCGTCTCGATTCATGGAAACCTTTCCCGGCACATGACATGCGGACGGCTGCAGATACACCTCGCGAGGCCCCGCAACACAGCTGATCGGCACCGTTCACCTGCGGTTAAGCGGAGAACCTGCCCCGATCACAAGTCGGCATCTGCATCAAAACGGAGCAAGATCACAGATGCCGGGATGCTATCACCGGATCTTCGGCCCCCAGGACGCCCGCAAAGGCACTACATCCGGCCAACCAGGCCGCGATTGCGGCGGGTTGACATGGTTCTCCGGCCGGCCGCATCTGCTATCGGCCGTCCCTTCCGCCACCGATCCGTTCAGCAGTTCTTCATGAGGGGGGCGGCGATCCCTCACATCGATCCGAGAACCCCGCCAGCTGCCCCCGGACGCCCATCGCCGGAAAATGGCAGGACCCAGCTCATCGCCGCCGGGGGCGTGTTGCGCTTTACCCCTACTTTTCCGGCGGGCCGAGTCGGAGTCCGGCAGTGGCGGTGGCGTGATGGCGCCGTCGGACCGCGATGAGCCGGAGCGGCTGCGCACGAAGGCCGGTGAGCCGGAACCGGAGGGGCAGTTCCCGGGCAGCGCTGCCCGGTATTCCGCCAAAACAGCGGTTGTTGACCGGCCGCCGCGGCCAAAGCGAACATCGTGTGAAGTACGGCATAGGGAAGGTGAACGGCGCCCGCGGTGCCCCCGGGCACGGAGGGCGGGTCCGGCAACCGCTCAGGCGAGCGCTTCCGCCAGGACGAGACCGGTTTCACGAGCGGTCAGGTAGGGGCGGACGTCGTGGGCATGGGCGCCGTTGTCGACCGCCAGGTCCTGGACGCGGGTTCCGAACGAGGGCGCGAGCTCCTTCACCAGTGCCACAGCGTCTGCGCGATCGGCGATGTTGACCCAGCGCTTCACGGGCACGGGCCACCGGGCCGCCCCTCCGTGCGGGGTGGGTCGAAGGCGGTCGAACACGAGGCCGCGTACGGCGAGGGGCGACCCGAGGGTGATCAGTGTGAGGTCCTGCCACTGGGGGTGGGCGCACAACGTCTCGTAGGCGACGACACTGCCCAGGGAATGGGCGACGATCACCGTCGTCTCACCGGTCACCGCGCGAGCCAGCCGTGTTCCGGCGGCCTGCTGGACCTCCGGCTCGGTGAAATAGCGTCGGACCTGCCGCGCACTGCCGATCATCGCGCCTTCGGCGAGGCCCGCGAAGAAGGCCGAGTGGCTGAGGGCGTTGAGCGCCCGCTGGACGATGCGGGGGGTGCGCAGCCGGCCGGGGGCATCCGGTCCGGGTACGCGGGCCTCGGCGTCCGCGGCTGCCTGCCACCACGACAGGAGCAGATCGTTTTCCAGTCCGGGTTCCACGTCGGACGCGTCGAGGGGCGGCTCGCCCAGGCCGCGGTGACCGGGCCGGCGGAAGAGGTCACCGTAGAAGGCGACCGAGACGTCGTGGCGCGGCAGCGTGCCGGAACCTGAAAGGGCGAGGCCGTCGTTCAGGGAAGGGAGCCACGCCTCGGCGATGCTCTCGGGCCCCTTCAGCTGCTGTGCGATGCCGTGGACGAGGACGACGCGGGTCATCGGGGATCCCCCTGTTCCGTACGGGCTGCGGGGGTCAGGCGGAGCGCCACCAACCCCATGTCGGTGGCCACGCAGATCCGGCCCGCCTCATCGACGGCGACACCGTTGATGCCGCTGCCGACGTTGATCTCCGCCTGGAGGGCGGCCGCTTCGAGGTCCCAGACGCGCACCAGGCCGTAGCGGTCGGCGGCGACGAGCGTAGGAGTACCGCCCACGTTCGCGACGCGCACGCGCCGCACCGCGGCCGGGAAGCGGTCCAGTTCGGTGCCGGAGGACGGGTGGGCGTCCAACGGCACCATGCAGACCCGGCCGTCGCCGGCTCCGGTCAGGAGGTGGTCGCGCCCGCCGATCACCGCCAGGTCCAGTGCGGTCGCCCCCATCTCGTAGCCGGTTCTGACCTCCCCGTGGGGGCGGCCGGTCCGGAGGTCCCACAGACGTACGGTTCCGTCGTGCGAGGCGCTGGCCACGATCGGTACGGCGCCCACCTGCCCGGCCTGCAGTGCGCTGACCATGGCGGTGTGGCCCGACATCGGCGGGCAGACGGGAGCCTCCGTGGCGAGGTCCCAGGCGTGAAGGGTGTAGTCCGCGGCGACGGAGATGACGCTGGGACGCCCCTGGACGACGACGACGCGTGCGAGCTGTGAGTAGCCGGCCCGGCGTGCCAGCCTGCGCCGTGCGCCGAGCCCCCAGACCTCGACATCGGTCCAACTGCTGCGGACCACGATCACGTCGTCGTCGAGGGGCTCCGTGGCGGCGTGGTAGATCGAAGACGCCCCTGAGGTCAGATGGCCGGCGACCTGTCGGCCGTTCTCCAGATCGTGGACGCGCACGGCGCCGTCGAGACTGCCCGTCACGACCACGGCGCGGCCGTCGCAGGCTCGGGCGATGTCGGCCGAGAGCAGGTGCTGTTCGAGGCCGTAGAGGGGTTCACCCAGCGGTTGCATGGTCGTCAGGTTCCAGAGGCGGACCTGGAGGGACCCGACGCCGATCAATACCGGAACGTTCCCGATCCGCCCGATGACGGGCGGAGTCTGCGACACCGGCACCAGGTTGTTGCAACTGGCCAGGACCGGACCCTCCTCGGCACCGGACACCAGGTCCCACACGCGAAAGGTGTTGTCCAACGAGGTCGTTGCGATGACCGCCCTGCTGCCGATGCGGCCGAGCGTGGCCGCCGCGACGAAACCGGTGTGGCCGAGATAGGGGCCGCCGATGACGGCGGACGTCTCCATGTCCCGGGCGTGGACCGCGTTTCCATCGAGGATCACGATGACGACGGGGCGCCCCTGGTGGAACCCGACCCCCACGGTCCGGGCGGCGGGGGTGAGGGTGGACGCGTCGAAATGGGAATGGAGCGTCGCGGTCAGGTGGCTCGGACCGGGTCCGATGCGCCACAGGTATCCGTGGTCCAAGTAGGTGCACAGGACGACCTCGAGCGTTCGTCCGCTCCTTCGGACCGACAGGTGCCGGATGTCCCCGATGTGGCCGGCCAGCGGCGGGCAGAGCTCGGTGCCGTCGCGCGCGTCCCAGAGGCGCACCGTTCCGTCGTCGCTTCCGGTGAGCAGGACCGACCGCCCGTCGATTTCGCCGAAGACGGCGCAGCGAACGGCATTGGTGTGGCCGAGCAGGGGGCCGACCGGGGCGCCGGCGCGCAGCGGCTCCCACAACCGCACGGTCGTGTCGGAACCGCCGGTGGCCACGACGAGCGAACCGCCCACCTCTGCGACCGCGACGGCCAGGACCTGGCCGGTATGCCCCTTCAAGGGCGCGGCGCATTCCTGGCCGGTGCCCATGTCCCACAGACGGGCGGATCCGTCCTCGCTCCCGGTGACCGCCAGGTCCCGGCCCCGGTACGCGTGGTAGGCCGCGGCCAGCACGGGTCGGGCATGGCCTTCCGCGGGCTGGTCCGCCGTCAGGTCCCAGATCCGTGCGGTCCGGTCCTCGCTCACCGTCACGGTGAGGGCGATGTCGCCCTGGTCGAACAGTGCCGCCGCGGTGATGTCGCCGACGTGGCCGCGCAGCGGCGGACCGACCTGCTGCAAGGTGCGGACGTCCCATATACGGGCTTCCATGCGCCCGCTCGTCACCGCCACCGGGCGGCCCCCGAAATGGCCGGCGGCTGCCGAGGTCACTCCGCTGCGGCTGTAGTAGACGTGTGCGCTGACCGGCTCCCCGACCTGACGGCGATCGTGCAGGTCCCAACGGCTCAGCATGCCCGCCTGGTCACCGACCAGAGCGATGGTCCGGCCGTCGACCTCGGTCACGCACACCGCGGAGACGCCCATCGCCGTGCCGATGAGGGGACTGCCGTCCACGCGGGCGCTCCCGCCGTCGACCACCTCGGACAAGTCCCAGACGTACACCGCCTTGTCGTCCCCGCCGGTGACGGCGATCGGCCGTCCGTCGAGCTCGCCGAAACTCGCGGCCAGGACGGAACGGCGGTGCTCGGTCAGCTCGCTCCCCAACTGGCACCGGTCCTGCAGGTCCCACAACCGCGCCGTGCCGTCGGCGCTGGCGGTCAGTACGACCGCGCGGCCGTGGAGGGCCCCCACCGCGATGCTCGCCACGCGGTTGGTGTGCCCGCGCAGCGGCGCGCCGTATTCCTGGCCCGCCGAGAGGTCCCAGACCTTGACCGTGCCGTCGTCTCCACCGGTCAGAGCCACCGTGTAGTCACCCAGATCACCGATGGCCACGGAGCTCACGGCGCTGCCGACGGACATGGGTTCGCCGATCTGCTGCTGAGCCGTCAGGTCCCAGATCCGCGCCGTGCCGTCCACACTGCCGGTGACCGTGATGGGACGGCCGTCCAGCGCGCCGACGGCGACGCAGCCCACGGCCCGGGTGTGACCGGCGAGCAGCCGGTGGACGCCGCTCGTGGACCACCAGGCCCAATTCGCGGCCCATGGACGGGCCAGGGAGAGGTCCTCGATGCGGTCGGCCAGCAGATCGGCCTCGCACCGGCGGGCCGAGAGCTGCAGGTCCGCGGCACGGTCCCCGATCGGGCGATCGTGGGTCAGCCGGTGTGCCACGTGTTCGTACGCGCTGCGGATGCGCCGGGCCGTGTCGCCCTCGATGGAGGAGAAGGCCGTGAGGAGGGCTCGCGGATCACTGGCCAGGAGGAATCCGGGATCCTCGATCAGGTCGGTCAGTACGCCACCCGCGGCCGCGTGCGTGGCCAGATGGCGCCGGACGTACCCGGCGGCGCCGAACCAGTCCGGCGGGCCGTCGACCGGCTTCGCGACGAGCGAGCGCAGGGCCCGTACGATCGACCGCTGGACCTGCTCCGCCGCCCGGTCCGCGGTGGCGCGCAGATGCTCGGCGAGCGCCTTGTGGTAGAGGCGGTACGCGGATCGCTGGTCGTCGTCGATGACTTCGGCGACGTACGCCTCCGCCACGTCCAGCGCCCAGGTGACGTCCTCTTCGGTGCAGACGACGCCCGAGATCACCGAACTGAGCGTGGTCCACACGTGGCCCCGGGGCAGCCCCTTGCCCTCCGAGAAGGCCAGCGCCAGCAGCATCCGTCGTACCCGGGCCTCGTCCGGACCGAAGCGGGCCAGATAGTCGTCGAAGGCTTCACCGACCTCGCTGGGCAGGTCCTCGGCCCAGCCGGTGCGGCTGGTGTCGACGGGGGAGCCGTCGGAGCGCAGGGTGCGCGCCGTCGTCCTCGCGTAGAGGTAGACGCCGGCCGCCTTCGCCGCGACCGCGTCGGCGACCGTACGGGCGCGGTCGGCCCGGTCCCGGTAGGGCGTCGGAATCTCGGGTTCGTCGCCGGCCAGCAGCACCCGTGCGACGTAGCCGGACACGTCTTCCTGCGTGGCCCGGTAGCCGTCCTGATCCAGGTCCATCACCGTGAACGTGCGGCCCAGCGGGCCCACGAGTTCGTGGCGGGCGCCCACGAGCAGCCTCACGCCGGGAATCTCCGACATGGGGCGCAGCAGCTCGCGAGTGATCCGGCGGGGCTCGCCGTGGCCGCCGGCGTCCGCCGCGGTGTCCGAACCCGCCTCGTCCACGGCATCCACCACGACGATGATGGGTGCTCCCTGACGCCCGCGCCGGGTCAGCTCCTGCAGGAGAGCGGCGGGGCCGTCGGTACGGGTGTCCAGCGCGGTGGCGATGCGTTCGACCACCTCCTCCAGCCGTTTGTGCCGGGCGTGGACCGCGGCCGAGACGCATCCGGCGGGCAGCACGGTCGAGGCGTCGACTTCGGAGAGGTCGAGACGAGCCCGGTATCCGGGGTCCGAAAGGGCGACGATCCGTCCGAGGACCGCGGACTTGCCGCAGCCCGGGCTGCCGGTGACCACCCTGCCGCGACCGTCGCCGCGGGGCGAGGTGAGCCAGTCCACGAGTTCGGACAGCACCCTGATCCGGCCGCTGAAGTACAGGCCCTGCTCGGACTCGAACTCCACGCCCCTGGACCGGGGGCCGAAGTGCTCGTCCAGATCCCGATCGGCCACGCGCCGTTGGACCTGCAGATCGGTGCCGAGGGGAGGGAGTTCCTCCCGGTAGTTCGAGTTGGCCAGGAACGGCGCGAGACCGGTCACCAGTCCGCTGGCCAACTCGGCCCGCTGGCCGCGGCCTTCGGCGTCGAACTGTTCGTTGACCGCTTTGACGAGTTCGGTGAGGTCCAGGTACTGCTGGCGTTGCCCGGTTCGGCCGGCGGTGGTTTCGACGGCCTCGATCAGGGCCGTGACGAACATTCCGTCCTCCGCGATGTCCTTGTGCCGGGCCGAGCCCAGGAACCACAGGCCTGTCGAGGCGCGGACGGAGGTGCTCCGGTAGGCGATCGTCTGGAGCGCGACCGCGGCCGCATCCGCGCTTCCCGCTCCGGCCGAGCAGGTGTCGAGGATCAGCAGCAGGTGGCGCAACTCGCCGCGGCAGAGGATGCGTACGAGGTCTTCGGTGGCCAGGGCGCTGGAGACGAGGTCGTCCTCCTGCGAGTCCCAGCAGAGCAGATAGTGGCGGTCGCGTTCCTCGACGGAGCCGTGCCCCGCGAAGTACACGACGACGACGTCGTCGGCCGCCAGATCGGCATCGGAGGACCAATGGGTCAGCTTGCGCCGTATCTGGTCGGCGCTGTCGTAGTCTCCCAGCCCCGGCAACACGGCCTCGTAGCCGAACGCCTGGAACAGCTCGGTCGTCGCCCGCACATCAGCAGGGACGGAGGCCAGCTGTTCCTCCTTCGGGAGATGGCAGTACTTGCCGCTCCCCAAGGCGATGAAGAATTGCCTTCCCACCCCACCACCCGACGTCATGGTCGCTGAACCCGAACTCTACCGAGACGGGGGCTCTTTCGGCGGTGGTTGCGGTGAGCGGGGACGAGGTCTCAGCTGAGGCGTTCCTTGAGTTGGGCGTACAGCTCGGTGACGGCGGCGTCGGCGGCCGGGGAGACGGCGAACAGGTTGAGGAAGGCGTGGATCAGCCCGTCGTAGGTGCGGGCGAAGACGTCCACGCCGGCGTGTTCGAGGGCTTCGGCGTAGGCGTTGCCCTCGTCGCGCAGGGGGTCGTACTGGGCGGTGCCGATGACCGCGGGGGCGAGGCCGGTGAACTTCTCGGCGCGCAGCGGGGAGATCCGGAAGGAGCTGCGGACGGCGGGGTCGTCGCCCGCGTAGAGGTGTTGGAGGTCCTGGACGTCCTGGTTGGAGAGGACGTAGCCGGTGGCGTTCTCGGTGCGGGAGGGGTAGTCGTCGACGAAGTCGGTGGCGGGGTAGACCAGGAGCTGGGCGGCGAGCGGCCGGCCTTCGTCGCGGAAGGCGAGGGCGACGACGGCGGCCAGGTTGCCTCCGGCGCTGTCGCCGGCCACGGCGAGGCGGTCGCGGCGGGCGCCGTAGTCCTCGATGTGGGCGGCGACGTGGTGGGCGGCGGCGAGGCAGTCGTCGTGGGCGGCGGGGAAGGGGTGCTCGGGGATCAGGCGGTAGTCGACGGCCACGACCACGGCGTTCACGTCGCGGCACATCCGCCGGGTGACGGCGTCGTGGGTGTCGAGGTCGCCGGTGAGCCAGCCTCCGCCGTGGAAGAAGACCACCGTGGGAACGGGTCCGCCGCCTTCGGGCCGGTAGACGCGTACGGGGATCGGCCCGGCGGGTCCGGGGACGGCGGTGTTCTCCACCGAGCCGACCTCGATCGGCTCCGGCAGTACGACGCCGGCGCCCAGCCGACGGCTGACCTCGCGCAGTACCTCGGGGTCGGTGTCGATGATCCGGGGGGTGGGGTGGGCGTTGACCTGGTCGAGTACGGCGGCGATGGACGGGTCTACGGGCACGGGAGGCACCTTTCTTCGGCCTTCTTCGGCTTTCTTCGGCGGGACGCGCCCGGGGCGCGCGGGGGAGTGGCGGTTCGGGTCTCTGCCTCGCATCGTGCGGTCGCGGTGCGCGGGCCGCTACTGGAGGGTGCGGGCGAGCGGGATCAGGGGGTCAGGGGCGCAGGATCAGCCGGATCGGGTCGCCCTCCTTGGTGCGCAGGCGCTGGACGGCCTCGGCCGCTTCGGCGAGCGGCAGCACGTCGGAGACGGACCGGGAGAAGTCCAGCCGGCCGCCTTCGGCCAGGGCGATCAGCTGCGGGACGGCCTGGTCCTCGGAGCCGTAGTGGCCCAGGATCCGGTGTTGCAGATAGCTGAAGAGGGTGCCGTTGGTGATGGTCAGCGGCTTGATGGTCAGCCCGACCAGGACCAGCTGTCCCTGGGGCGCGAGGACGGTCAGGGCCTGCTCGCGCACGGCGGAGGCGCCGGCGAAATCGAAGGCGACCTCCAGTGCCCGGTAGCCGGTGGCCTCCAGGATCCGCACGCGCAGCCGGGGGTCGGCCGGGTCCAGGGCCAGGTCGGCCCCGAAGTCCAGGGCCCTCCGGCGGGCGGCCGGCGAAGGGTCGACGGCGATGATCGGATGGGCCCCGACCGCGCGCAGCAGCTGGACGGCGTGGGCGCCGAGCCCGCCGACGCCCCAGACGCCGACGGCCTGGGCCGGGCGGACCCCGGCGGTGGTGGTGACGGCACCCCAGGGGGTGGAGACCGCGTCCGGGATGATCGCTCCCTGCTCGAAGGGGATCGAGTCGGGCAGTGCGAACAGCGTGCCGACACTGGCTCGCGCGTACTCGGCCCAGCCGCCGTCGTAGTCGACGCCCCGGGTGAGGAGGCGGTCGCCCCGTACCTCGCCCGCCTGCAGCACGACACGCTGCCCGACCGTCCAGCCGGTCACCTCCGGTCCGAGCGCGGCGACCGTCCCGGCGACCTCGTGTCCGAGGGTGACGGTGTCGCCGTGCAGGTGGGCCGGTGTGAGGGCGCCGTCGATCAGGTGGACGTCGGACAGGCACACACCGGCCGCCGCGACCTTCACCAGTACCTGGCCCGGACCGGGGACGGGCCTGGGCACCTCCTGGACGGTCAGCGTGCGGGAGGGGATGTGCAGCCGTGCGGCGCGCATGAGGGCCATGGCGGTTCGTCCGTTCCGGTTGGTCACCTGCGGGCTATCGCAAGTCGTCTTGCGTTAAAACGTACGCCCGCCGGTTCCATATCGCAAGGCCCCCTGCGTTAGGCTGCCGGCGTGACGGGCGAGAGAGTGGGCAAGAGAGTGGGCGAGAGGGAGACGGGCAAGAGCGAGGCGGGCGAGAGCGCAGCGCCGCCGCTCAGGCGCCGCGGTGAGCGGATGCGGCAGGCGGTTCTGGCCGCCACCGTCGACCTGCTCACCTCGGAAGGGCTGGCCGCCACCACCGTGGCCGCCGTCGCGCGCGCGGCCGGCGTCCACGAGACCTCCGTCTACCGGCGCTGGAAGACCCGCGAGAATCTCGTCTTCGACGCGCTGGCCACCCACTCCGACACCGCGCTCCCGGATCCGGACACAGGAGACGTGCGCGCGGACCTGTCCCAGCTGTTCACGGCGCTGGCCCGGTACCTCTCGACACCGGCCGGCGCCGCACTGCTGCACCTCGGCACGGTGCGCGGTGAGAATGACCTGGAAGAGGGGCGGCGCTCCTACTGGAACGCCCGCCTGGAGCGCGCCGAAGCCCTCGTCCGGCGCGGCATCGACCGGGGAGAACTCCCCTCCGGAACCGACCCCCACCTGCTGGTCGAGGCCATCACAGGTCCCCTCCTCGCGCGGGTACTGCTCACCGGCGAGCCGCTGGAGGACACCCTGGTCCCGCGCCTGGTCGCCCTGATCCTCGACGGCGCCCGCGGCTGATCCTCGACGGCGCCCGCGCCTGCCCCTCGACGGCGCGCGCCTGACCCGCGGGCGGTCCGTCCGCGTCGGCTCCGCCCGCGGCAGGGCCGGGGTCGGCGGGCCGCCGAAGTCGAGGCCGCGCAGTGCCGTACGAGGGAGTCCAGCTGCTGCCTCGCCGGGCTCCGAACGTCGCAGCGTCAGATGAGGTGGTATTTCGGATGAAACTCGCCATCGGCGATGACTGGACCGCGACGGTGACGGGCGATCCGCTGAGCAGCACCCCGCGTTTCGATTTTTGGGACTTCAGTGTGTCCATCGCGACGTACGCGAATGTCGAGGAGCGCGGGCAATTCCTCCTGGACACTTTCGGGAGCCATCCGTGGCTGTGGGACACGCCCGATGAACTCCATTTCGATCCGGTCAGCCGGAATCTGGTCGGGGCCGAGTTCCAGATCGCCGTCGGGTCCGCCGACGCCGAGGACTGGGCGCGTGTTCCCGCTGCCCCTCTCGTCCGCCCGGGTGGTCTGCGCGCGGACGAAGCCCGGGACTTCCGTCTGGAGGTGACCACGGAGCTGTGTCGCGCGCCCGCGGACCGCGAGCTGACCTGTCTGCGTGACCTCGACGTCCTCGACGAGGCGCTGGAGGCCCGGATCGGCATCGCCTCCGACGTGGCGCTCCTGGTCCAGCACGGAACCGTCGTCGGTTGGAGCCTCACGGATCCCGCGCGGTACTTGACCACCGGCTTCGCCGTTCCCGACGAGGCTCCCCCCGCCCCGGCCACCCGGCTCCTGCTCACCGAATGCCTGGACCTCCTCACCACGCCGCTGCTCGACGAGGTGAGGCGTCGGGACCCGGCCGCCCTGGCCGGCCTCCGGGAGCTCCACCACCGTCTGCGCGACCAGCGCGAGGACCGCCACCGCATCGACGCCCTGACCGCGAAGATCGCCGACTTGGTGGCGGACTACGGGAACCGGTGACATCGGGGTCTCGGAGGGCGATCCGGAGACCGCGGCACGGTAGACCGCGAGGCGGAGCCACGTCGCGGCCCGTACCGAGACCGGTCAGCCGGCGAAGCCCGGGACCACCAGGCCGGACTCGTACGCGATCACCACCGCATGGGTACGGTTCTGCGCGCCGAGCTTGGTCAGCACATTCCCGACGTGCGTCTTGACCGTCTCCAGGCTCACCGTGAGGGACTCCGCGATCTCCGGATTGGAGAGCCCGGTGGCCATCAGGCGCAGCACCTCCTCCTCCCGGCCGGTCAGGGCGGCCCGCGGCAGGGCCTCGGCGGAGCCCAGCGGGCGGGGGGCGACCATGCGGCCCAGAGCGGCCGGGAAGAGTACCGCTTCGCCCGCCGCCACCACCCGGACCGCCTCGGCGATCTGGCGGACGGGGAGGCGCTTGAGGACGAAGCCGCTGGCGCCCGCGCTGAGGGCGGCTGTGACGTAGCCGTCGTTCTCGAAGGTGGTGATCACCACGACCTTCGGCGGTTCGGCCACTTCGGCAACGAGTTGACGGGTGGCCTCGATCCCGTTGAGACGCGGCATCCGGACGTCCATCAGGACCACGTCCGGTCGCAGGATCCTCGCCCGTTCGACCGCCTCTACGCCGTCGGCGGCCTCGCCGACCACCGTGATCCCCGGCTGCGCGGCGAGCAGCAGGCGCAGGCCGCTGCGGGTGACCTCGTTGTCGTCCGCGATCAGGAGGGTGACGGAGGGGCTGTTCACGGAAGGGCTGGTATCGGAGGGGCTGGTGGCGGAAGCCAGGGCCGTCCCCTCGCCCGCGTCGGATCCGCTCACGCCGACACCCGTGCCGGCAGCCGGCAGGCCAGCCGCCAGTGCTGCGTCCCGTCCGGGCCGGCCTGGAATTCGCCGTGCAGCAGCCTGACGCGCTCGGCCAGTCCGGGCAGACCGTGGCCGGAGGTCGGGAAAGCACCCGGGCCCGGGCCCGGGCCCGTCCTTGCCCCGGTCCGGTTGACCACCGTGAGGTCCAGTCCGTCCGGCCCGGCAGCCACCCGGACCTCGATCGGGCCGCCCGCCCCGTGGCGCAGCGCGTTCGTCAGCCCTTCCTGGAGGATCCGGTACGCCGCCCGGGAGAGCGTCCCCTGGACCTGTGCCAGCTCGCCCGACAGCTCCGGTTCCACTACCGCGCCCGCGTGCCGCAGCCGGTCCAGCAGCTCGGGGAGGTCGGCCAGGGTCCGGGTCGGGGCCGTTCCCGACTGTTCCTCGCGCAGCACTCCGAGCACGTAGTCCAGGTCCTCCAGCGCGGCCCGCGTCGACTCCTCGATGCTGCGCATGGCGGCCCGCGCCGCCGCCGGGTCGGCGGAGAGCATCTCGCCGGCCACCGCAGCCTGGATGGTGGCCGCCGTCAGCGTATGCCCGATCGAATCGTGCAACTCGTGTGCTATCCGGTTGCGTTCGGCCAGCAGCAGTTCCCGCTCGGCAGCCAGCGCGAGCCGTTCGGCCGCCGACGGTCCCAACAGCCGTGGCGCCGACCACCGCAGGGTCTTCGTCACCAGTACGCAGACGGCCGCCGCCAGCAGGATGCACAGGGCCGCCACCGCCCAGCTGCTCCAGCCGCCCGACACCCGGACCGACGTGCCGAACAGACTCACCCGCGCCTCGGTGCGGAGCCAGTTCCCCGGCAGGGAGAGGCCCATGATGAACAGCACCCCGCTCGCCAGCGCCCCCGTCCACCCGACGGCCACGTGCAGCACCAACCAGAGCGGGGTCCGCCAGCGGTCGAGGCCGGGGGAGCCGGAAGTACGGCGCCCGGCCACGGGATTCGGCAGCGGCACCCGCAGCAGCCGGCGGGCGGACACGACCAGCGCCCGCCGTACGGGGCGCGCCAGTCCGGCCACGCCGACCAGTACCGCCCAGACCAGCAGGACGAGGACGATCTGCACGCTCTCGGGAGCGGATTGCCACGACAGCGCCGGCAACAGGGCGAAAGGCAGCAGCGGAAGGCTCGCCAGAGCGCCGCAATAGGCGAAGAGCACACCCGAATACGTGGAGCCGCGCAGTAGCGGCCGAAATCCCCTGATCATGGTCGCCAGTATCGCCGGGCAGCCCATCGGCAGCCTCCCCCGATCGGGGGAGCGATTTCTCCCGCCTTCCCGCGATGTGGTCGCAGGGCCCTGGAAACCAGGATTCGTGCTCCGACCGAACGATTCCCCAGGAGTTGACTCATGCGAGCTCAGACCCGGCAGGGCCTTCCTTCCCCGACCCGGCAGCAGCAGGGCGGCGGGCGGCGACGAGCCGTGTCGGCTGCGGCCGCGCTGGTCATCGGCGTCATGACCACGGGCGCCCTCGCCCCGACCACCGCCTCCGCCTCCGGTTCAGCCGCCGCCGCTGCTGCCGCCAGTCCGGACGCCGTACAGCGGGCCCTGAACGCGCTGGTGCGCGACGACGGCATGCCCGCCGCGCTGGCGAGCGTCCAGGACCGTGACGGCCGCACCCGCACCTACACCGCAGGAGTCGGCGACCTCGCCACCGGCTCGAAGGTGCCGAAGGACGGCCAGGTACGGATCGGCAGCAACACCAAGGCGTTCACCGCGGTGGTGGTCCTGCAGCTGGTCGGCGAAGGGAAGATCGGCCTCGACAGCATGGTGGAGACCTACCTGCCCGGCCTCGTCCGCGGAGAGGGGATCGACGGACGCCACATCAAGGTCCGCCAGCTCCTCCAGCACACCAGCGGACTCCCCGACTACGGCGTCCACATCGACGACGACGAGATCAGGAACCGGTACGTCGAACCCCGCGACCTGCTCGACATCGCCCTCCGGTACAAGGCCGACGCGGCTCCGGGGGAGAAGTGGGGATACAGCAACACCAACTACGTCCTGGCCGGCCTGATCGTCCAGAAGGTCACCGGCCGCCCCCTGGCCGAGGAGATCGACCGGCGCATCATCAAGCGCATCGGGCTGCGCCACACCTACTTCCCCGCCCCCGGAGAGATGACCATCCGAGAGCCGCACCCCCAGGGCTACCACCGCAACCCGGAGGACGGACCGCTGCGCGACTTCACGGAGATGGACCCCTCCTGGGCCTGGGCCGCAGGCCAGTTGATCTCCACCAACTCCGACCTCAACCGCTTCTTCACCGCGCTCCTCGGCGGCCGCCTCCTCCCGGCGGCCCAGCTCGCCGAGATGCGCACGACGGTCCCCGCCGGGACCTCAGGCCTCCGCTACGGGCTGGGGCTCATGAGCAGGCCGCTGTCCTGCGGCGGCGTCTACTGGGGCCACGGCGGCGACATCGTGGGGTACGAGACCCGGGGCGGTGTCACCGACGACGGTCGCGCGGCCAACGTCACGGTCACGAGCATCCCAACGGACGATTCGGCCGCGCAGCACGTGAAGGACGCCGTGGACAGGGCCCTGTGCGGATGAATCAGGCACCCGGCGACCCGGCGACCCGAACGATGAACCAACGATTCCCCAGGAGCGGACTCATGCGAGCCAAGACCCGGCAGGGCGGCTTTCCTTCCCCGACCCGGCAGCAGCGGGGCGGCGGGCGGCGACGAGCCCTGCACGCCGCAGCCGCGGTGGCCATCGGCGTCATGACACTGGGCGCCCTCGCCCCGCCCTCGGTCTCCGCCGCCGCCAGTCCGGACGCCGTCCAGCAGAGCCTGAACGCGCTGGTGCGCGACGACGGCGTGCCCGCCGCGCTGGCGAGCGTCCAGGACCGTGACGGCCGCACCCGCACCTACACCGCAGGGGTCGGCGACCTGGCCACCGGCTCGAAGGTGCCCAGGGACGGCCAGGTACGGATCGGCAGCAACACCAAGACCTTCGTCGCGGTCGTCGTCCTGCAGCTGGTCGGCGAAGGGAAGATCGGCCTCGACGCCACGGTGGACACCTACCTGCCCGGCCTCGTCCGCGGAGAGGGGATCGACGGACGCCACATCAAGGTCCGCGAGCTCCTCCAGCAGACCAGCGGACTCCCCAACTACAGCAACTACCTCGGGGACGACGTGCGGTACTACTCCCCCCGCGAACTGCTCGACACAGCCCTCCAGCACCCGGCCGAGTTCGCCCCCGGGAAGAGTTGGAAGTACAGCAACACCAACTACGTGCTCGCCGGCCTGATCGTCCAGAAGGTCACCGGCCGCCCCCTGGCCGAGGAGATCGACCGGCGCATCATCAAACGCATCGGGCTGCGCCACACCTACTTCCCCGCCCCCGGCGACGCGAGCATCCGGGAGCCCCACCCCCACGGCTACCTCCGCAACGCGTCGGACGGACCGCTGCGCGACATCACCGAGATCGACCCCTCCTGGGCCTGGGCCGCAGGCCAGTTGATCTCCACCAACTCCGACCTGAACCGCTTCTTCACCGCGCTCCTCGCCGGCCGCCTCCTCCCGGCGGCCCAGCTCGCCCAGATGCGCACGACGGTCCCCGCCGAAGCGACCTTCGGCCCCGGCGCCCGCTACGGACTCGGACTGGTCAGCAGGCCGCTGCCGTGCGGCGGTCTCTCCTGGGGCCACGGCGGCAGCTTCCCGGGGTACGAGACCCGGGGCGGCGCCACGGACAACGGCCGTGCCACCAACGTCGCAGTCACCATGCAGCTCACCGACGATGCGGGCCGGAGGAATCTCGAACGCGCCGTGGACACCGCCCTGTGCCGCTGAACCCCGGAGGAGGGGTCTTCAGTCGGTGACTGTGCCACCGTTGGACCTGTCGATGGCGAGCGGCGCGAAGGAGGATGGCGTGCGACTGTCGCGGGAGGTTACCGGGTGGGCGTTCATTGCCGATGTGGATGGTGTCCGGCACGCCGGCCTGGCCGTCGGGTTGGCCAGCATCAGCCCGTTCACCACGGGTGGCGGGGCAGGAGGCAGCCTCTTCACCCGTGCGTACGCGCGGGGCCTCCCAGCGCTCCTCTCACTGGACGAATTGCCGTTCAGTCACCCTGTCGCCCCCCGGTGGTGTGTCACGCAGGACGAAGGAGGCGTGCTGTCTGTCCTCGACCCCGAGGGTGCGTACTTCGTGCACGACCTCGACGTGGAACGGCCGCCAGGGTGGCGGGAGGCGGCGGACGTCTCGGGCTCGGTCATGCTGGTCGTGTCCCACGTGCTGCCTGCCACAGACGATCCACTTGCCGCGCTGGTCTTCGAAACGCGGAGGGGGGAGGTGTGCGCCGGCTCTGTGCGCTTTGGTGAACCGGCCTACGAGGCGGGCGGCCAGCCGACAGTCACTTTCGTCATCGACCCCGTCGGTGTCCTCATGGAGCTGGCGCAGTACGTGTGCGATCGGGTCATGTCGCTGGACGAGGCGAAGCGACGGGCGCGCGAAGTCGAGGAGATGCGGCAGTCTCTGGCGGAGCACGGCGCGATGCCCGCCGAGGCGATGGTGGATCTGCTGTTCCGGGACGAGTTCCTCGATCACCGCGGTCTGGTGGAGTTCATGTACGTCTACTGGCGACTGGTCGCAGAGGTCGCCGACGCCTGCGCGATGGAGGCTGCTTGGCGCGTCGCGGCTTTCCAAACCGTCGAGGCGGGGGTCGACCTGGTGGCGGATCGGTGCGACCGCGCGGTGTTCGAGGAGTCCGAAGCCCTGGCGGCTCGGCTGATCGAAAGGCTGAGCGTCTCCGTCGAGTTGGAAGCCGCGCTGTTGGCTGCCGCTCGGTTGCGGATGGCGATCCGGGGACCGGAGCACTTGGCCGCCGACGACTACGCCCGCGAGCCGCTGCTGACCACATGGTCCGCTCGGCTGACCGCGGACCTGTACCGCACGTGGTTCACCGAAGAGGAGCCCTTCCAGACGGAGTCCCACCGGCTGGTGGTGGAAGCGGGACACCTAGTGGTGCGGGCGCTGGAGCTGGACGGTGGGCTGAAGAGGCCCCGGCTGCTGGCGGTATTGGCGCAGATCCTCGCGGACGAGGAGGGAGTTCACCGTGATGCTGCCCGCGCTGCGCTGTCGGCATGGCACGACTCGTCCGCCGCCGACGAACCGGACCTCGCTCTCTTCCTCCTCAGGACGGTGGACGGGGTGTCCCCGGGGACGACCGATGGGCTGATCACGGGGGTGTTCGGGACGCCACCGGCCGATTTCGTCGCCGCCCACGGCAGTACGGTGACCGCGAAGGTGATCAGCCAGGGTGTCAACCTGGCCAGGGAACGCGCCGACCGGCGGTTGCTGCGCACCGTGTTGGATTGGGTGGGGCAGCTCGACGTGCGGTGGGCCTCTGCCCATCGCAGGCAGCTGATCGAGGCCCGGCTCCACGTGTTGCCCGACGACCCGAGCGAATGCCCGGGTCCCCACCAGGCGCTGTCGGTGTCGTTCCCGGAGTCCTGGACGCCGGCGCAGCGATCTGCGGCTCTGCTGCACGCGGCCGCACACGCCCGTGACCGGCGGCAGCCGGCGTTGGGGCTCAGCCTCCTGCGGCAGGCGGGCGACGGCCGGAGCGAGGAGGTCCGGCTGCTCACGGCGGATCTCTACTACCAGTCGGCGCAGGCAGGCGAGCCGGTCTCCAGCCCTGTCACGTTCCCATGGGGCTACTACACGTACGCGGCGCTCGCCTACGCTTCGCTCGGCTTCGAGGAATTGGCGCGGGCGAGCCTGGTGCCGTTCGTTCAGCAGCTGGGCAACCTCCACGGCGACGAACTCAGGAACGCGCTGAACGCGATCATCGTGGATGTGCCGAACTTCGACACGAGCGGCACGCCCGAACTCGGCGCGGTACTGCGCGACCTCGTGCACTCGGCGGTCTGGCAGCTCACCGCGGAAAGCGAGAGGCTGCCGATGGGGCTGATACTCGGCCTGCATCAGGCGGGCAAGGGCTCGGAGTTGGGCGCGTGGTGGCGCATCGAAGGCCCGCTCGCGCTGCCCGCGCACGTCCAGCATTTCCTCGGGAAGCTGCGCGACTGGGAGGATCCCTCCGCCGCCGGCGGCGCCTTGCCGAACCTGCTGAACGTGGTGGACGCTGACCATCGTCCTGGCGGCCACGACAACACGGAGATCGCCCGGAACCTGCGGTGGCGCATCTCGTCGTTCATCGACGACGAGCTGCGTCGGCGTTCGGCACCGCTCATCGACGACCAGCGCATCTGGGCCAAGGTGCATGATCTGCTGGACGATCGAACCGTGCTGTTGACGTGGTTCCTTCCCGCGGCGGTGAGCGGCGCGGCCGTGCTGCTCGCGGTCACGAGGCAGGGCCGCGAGCTCGTGGTGCACCTCGGAGAGGGCGCGGACGAGAACGGAGACCGGCACCCGGATGCGGACCGGGTCGAGGCGATCCGGACGGAGATCGAACGCGACCCGCTGTTCGGCGACGTGACGCCGGAGGGCAGTCGGCTGCTGGAGTCGGCCGGCCTGCCGCTCGGCGGCAGCGAACTGTGGGACAAGTGGCGTGGCCAGGGCAAGGACCGAATCCTGGCCTGGCCGCACGGCGCTCTGCACTACCTGCCCCTACCGCTGTGCCGCAGGGGCGGCCGTCTGATCGCCGACGACTGGACGGTCACCACGATCGCCGGCCTCGAAGCCCTGGCACCCGTCCAAGTCCCCGCGCGTGAGTGCCGCACCGTTGTACTGGCCTCCGCTGCCGGGGGTGTTCCCTTCGGTCTGCATGCCGAACCGGTGCTGGAGGAGCACGCGCGGAGGGTTGCCGAGGCGGTGGGTGCTGAAGCCCTCACCGGTCGTGCGGCCACTCGCGACAGGCTGCGTGCAGAGATGTCCACGGCGGACGTCGTCCACATTGCCGTGCACGGGACGCTGGACGAGGACGCACCGTGGATGCACTGCCTGTACCTCACGCCGGACGGAGACGACGACGGTCGCGTATTCGCCTACGACTTCCTGGATGTCGACCTGCGCGGCGTCCGCCTTGTCACACTCGCCGCTTGCGAGTCGGCGCTGGGCCGATTCGACCGTGGGGACAACATTCGTGGCATCCCGTCGGCACTGATCACCGCCGGAGCGCAGGCCGTCGTCGGGTGCTTGTGGCCCGTCCGCCCGGAGCCGGCCACGTACTTCTACCACCACCTGCACCATGGAGTAGCGCGCGGCGCGGACCCGGAGCAAGCCTTCCGAGGCGCCCAACTCGCCACGCGTGCCACGTATCCCCACTACCGTGACTGGGGAGCGTTCACCTATGTGCACGGTAGGAACAAGGGAGCCGCCGCATGACCGAGATTCGGCTGCACGACGTCGAACTCGTGCCGGAGCGTACGCTCGGCAGCCCAGCGGATGACGCACCACTGCGCGGCAGGCTCACTTTCGGCTGGGACCTACTGCCTGCCGACCATGCGGGCGCGCCGGCCGACTGGCTGTCCTATCTCAGTGCCACACCAGACCGGGAGTTCCGGCACCTGCTGATGGTGTGCTCGTTTCGCCCCGAGACACCGGAGAGCAAAGGCGTATTCCGCCACGCCTCCCTGGGAGTCGCACTGTCCACATCGGACCGTGGTCTACGACCGATCGCGCGCCTGATCGACCCCGGCGAGCGCACCCGCCCGGTCCCCGGCCTCGGGACGGGCGTGAGCTTCACGGTCACGACAGGCGTGCTGGACGTAGGGGTGGAGAAGCCGCCAGGAGCGGAAGCGACGAGGGAGGAGTGGATCGTCCGGGGCCACGGCGCTTCCCAGCCGAACCCGCAGTGGGAGTTCCGGCGAGTCAAGGGCTTCCCGCTGGTCGGCGATCACCCGGTGGCCGCGCTGGTGGAGCTCGTGCCCGACCGTATGAACACGGCCGAGGTACTGGTCGCGGCGGAGCTGGAGCACCGCAGCTGGGGCATCCGCCGCTACCGCGCTCAGCTCGCGCCGACACCGCACAACATCGTGCTGGCGGAGTGACCCGGCCCTGCGGCTCCCCAACGAGGCCTCATTCCCCCCAGCGGACACCGTCTCGCCAAGAGGGGCGCCGCAGGTCAGGGGCTGTCCAATGTCGCTCACGACAGGCTACTCAGGGGAGTGGCGGCGGGGCGGGAGCAGGTGGCAAGGCGGGCCTGGAGGAGCTCAGCGAGTCTGCTGTCGCTCGGGGCCGGCGGCTGAAGCGGTGGGGGAAGCGCACCCCAAAGTGCTCGGTCTCGATGTAGCCGGCCTCCCCTGGAACGGAGACCGGCTCATCTCGCGCGCCTCCGCCTCCTGCCACTGCTCGGTGTGCACTGAGCACATCGCGTAGCGCCGCCAGCGGGGCCGCGCGCAGCTACGTCGACCTGACCTGCATCTCCCAGCGGTGGCTGCGCGACCTCTCGTGGGACCACAACGCCGACGTGCTGTGCTCGCCCCGTCCGGTCCGGCTGGTCAGCGCCGTTCAGGAGGCGGTGACGGGTTTTCGCCATGGTGCGGGTGTCCACCAGTTGGCGGGGCCGAGTGCTGCCATGACGGCAGGGACGAGGATGCCGCGTACGAGAACGGCGTCGACCAGGGCGCCGATGGCGATGCCGAGGCCGGTGAATTTGAGGAGGCTGACGTCTGAGGTGCCCATGGCTGCGGCGGACAGGGCGAGGGCTGCGGCGGCACTGCTGACGAGGCGGCCGGTGCGGGCGATGCCGTCGATGATGGCGGTGCGGTTGCTGCCGGTGCGGTCGTATTCCTCGCGGATGCGGCCGAGGAGGAAGATCTCGTAGTCGATGGACAGGGCGAGGGTGACGAAGAGGGTGAACAGGAGCATGGGGGTGTCGAGGGTTCCTGTCACGGTGAAGTTGCCGACCAGGGTGCGGCCGTGGCCGTCTTGGAAGAGGACTACCAGGATGCCGAGGGTGGCTCCCAGGCTGGCCACGGCGACCAGGACGGCTTTGATCGGAGCGATGATCGTGCGGGTGTAGGCAGCGAGGAGGGTCAGGAGGGCGCAGGCCAGGAGGAGGAAGCACAGGGGCATGGTGTTGCGGATGGCCGTGATGGTGTCGGTGACCTCTGGGGCCCGGCCACCCACCAGGACGGCCCCGGGTGCGGTGGTGGCGCGTACGGCCCGTACGACTGCTGCCGCCTGCTCGGTGCCGGGGTCGGCGGCGGAGGCGAGCAGGAGCACGGCGGCGGGGGAGGGGCGGCCGGTGTGGCTGGGTCCGTCCGCGGGCTGGGCGGGGTGCACGATGCGGACGCCGATGATGTGGGGGACGCGGGCCAGTCGTTGCGTGTAGGCGGGCAGGCCTAGGGCGGTATCGGGGCCGGTGACGACCAAGGTCAGCAGCCGTTCGGGTGGGGCGGCGAAGGCGTCCCTCACGTGCCGGGCGGCGGCCGCCGCCGGGGCTGAGGGCGGCAATGTGCGCTCGTCCGCCAGGCCGAGCCGGGCGTGGCCGAGCGGCAGGGTGATCACTCCCAGCAGGACGGCCGCGAGAGCGGTGGTGAGCAGGGGACGTGTGGTGACCGTGCGGGCGGTGGACCGCCAGAATGTGCTGCCGTTCTCGTGGTGGGTGCGTCGCCACCGGGACAAGGGGTCGAAAGCGTAGGTGTGCGGACCGAGCAAACGCAGGAGAGCGGGTAGCACCAGCAGGGCAACGGCGGCGGACAGGATCGCGACGATCATGCCCGCCATGGACAGGGCGCGCAGTACCGGTACGGGCACCACCAGTGCGGCCGCCAGGCAGGCGGTGATCGCGGCGGCGGAGAAGACGATGGACCGCCTGGTGGAGTGCAGCGCGGTGGACAGCGCTTGCTGTGCGCTGTCGCCTCGTGCACGCTGCTCGCGGAGCCGGGCCAGGAGGAAGAGGCTGTAGTCGACTGCGAGTCCCGCGCCGATCGCCGAGGCGGCGTTGACCGCCGCCCAGGAGACTTCGGTGACCTGGGCGAGCAGTCCCAGCACGGGGATGGTGCAGCCGACTGCCAGCACGGCCACCAGGACCGGCAGGAGGGCGGCTACCAGGGAGCCGTAAGCGAAGACCAGCAGCAGGAACAGTACGGGGGCTGTGATCAGCTCTGCGCGCATGAGGTCGCGTGCGCTTGTTTCGTCGATCTCCTCGTTGGCGGCAGCTGGACCGCTGGCTTCCACCCGCAGGCCGCCGGCCGCCGTGCGGGCGGCTTTGATCAGACGGGAGACATCAGGCGGGGGCTGCCCGTCCACCCTTTTCAAACGGGCGGCGACCAGCATGGTCTTGCCATCCCGGGAGCGCAACCACGTGTTGTCGCGAGCGGTGGGGGTCCATACGCCGGCCACTTCGCGGTCGCCGGCGAGGGCTGCGGCCACTGCCACGACGCCGTCTTCCAAAGGCGGCTGCGCCGGGTGCGCTCCGGCGGGGGACAGGGCGAGGAACAGGTCTGGAGAGGGAACACCCAGCCGTTCGGCCCGCCGCTGGGCGTGCACTGCTTCGATCCCGGTGGCCACCGAGCCGCCGGTGGTCAGCGATGCCATCGCAGTCGGCGCCAGGACACCGGCGCACACCGCGGCCAACATCGCCAGGACCACGGTCAGCCAGGCTCGTCGTCTCGACGGTTTCATCCGCGCCTTCCCTGGTGTGTCACAGGCCCTGTCCAACGATCACGTTGTCGGCCCGGTACGTGCCTTGCTCTGCCTCTTCTGCTCTGGCTGTTCCGGCCGGGCCGGCGCAGCGGAGGCAGGAGGTGCTCGCCGCGCGCTGGGCCGGCCAGGTCGGTTGGCACCGCAGCGGTGGGCGGTCCGGTCACTCGGCGGGCCCTGTCCCCGGCTTCTGCGGTCGCAGTGCCCCGAGGAGAACGCGTGGGCGCATGAGCGCGGTCGGCCGGTCGATCAGCCCTGCGACTCGCATCAAGGCATTCGTGACGGCGGGGTCCTTCGCCGCCGCATGATGCAACCGCGTCACGTACGCGTTCCCCATCCGCGCGGTGAGCCCACGACGCCCCGCCATTCCGTTGTACTTGAGGTCGCCGGTCGTCGAGATGAACCACGGTCGGTCTACGATCCGCCCGACGTCGCGCATGAACGCGATGGTGCTCGGCGTGCCACGTGACAGGTGCCGGTGCAGGGCCATCACTTCCATGGCCGCGACGGTCATGCCCTGGCTGTAGTTGGGGTTGAGGCTGCACACTGCGTCGCCGAGCACGAGTAGCCGCTCGGGAAGGCGAGGCAGCCGTTCGTAGTGTCGGCGCACGCTCGCTGGGAAGCGGAAGCAGACCGGGTCGCTCAGCGGCTCGGCGTGCCGAATCTGCTCGTAGACGTCAGCGACGGGCAGAGACCTGGCGAATGCGAGGAAGCCGCCGGGATCGATCGGTGGATGGTCGCCGAGGATGCCGGTCAGCGACACGATGCAGGTTGTGCGGTCGACCTGACCGTAGAACGCCCCTCGCGGGAACTCGCGTGATGCGATGCAGTTGATGAACTGCGTACCGTTGAGCATGTCCGGGCGGCGTCGGTAGAGCCGTGTGGTGTAGGCCAGGCCGATCGTCATCCGCTGCTCGACCGGTCGCTCGTACCCCAGCTCCTCCAGCCATACCGGCGTGCGCGATCCGCGGCCGGTGGCATCGACGAGCAGATCCGCGTCGAGATTGAATGCGCTTGCGGCATCCGCTGCCGTCGAACGCAGCCGGACCCCGGTCACCTCTCTGCCGTCCGGTGTGGAGAGAAAGCCGAGAACGTCAGTCCGCTCCAGGAAAGTGACGTTGGGCAGCGCGGCGACCTTGTCGCGGAAGTACTCTTCCAACACGGGCCGCTGGGCGGTCACGGACGGCAAGCCGGTCCGCGTGGACCGGAACGGCCGGGCGTTGAAGTACCAGCGCTGCTCGCCCAGATCCCCCACTGGAAGTTTTGCGTGCAGCATGTCCCGAAGCAGGTTGGGAAAGAGTTCCTCCAGGATGAGGCAGCCGCGGGCGTGCAGTCCGTGGGCATGCCCGGCATGGGGGGTGCCGCGCCGGGGCCGGTTCACGCTGACCACCCGGTCGCGGTCAACGACGATGACGTCACGGTAGAACTCTGAGAGGACCCTGGCCGAGAACGTTCCGGCGATGCTCCCTCCGAGCACGACAGCCCGGTCGCCAACGAATTGGCTCATGACGGGCGCCCCGTCAGGAGCGCGGTGGCGAGGCCGAGGAACCCGAGGTCGATGGAGATCAGCACGAGGAACCGGGCCTTGCGCAACTCCTGGCGGTACACCCCGTAGTACAGCTGGGCGAGTTGGAGTGCCACCGCTGGAGCACTGAGCACGATGAATCCCGCGTTCAGCCGTGTCGTGGTGAAAAGCAGAACAAGCAGTACGGTATTGACCGCGACCAGCACATGAAGTGCGACGGCGAACGCCAGGGGTGACAGGACGACGGCAAGGGTTTTCCGGGAGACGGCAGCGTCTCCTGCCCGGTCGGAGGCGTTCCCGTACGACACCACCAGGAGCAACCACAGTCCGAACACCGCACTCATGAGGAGCGTCTCACGGCTGACGGTTCCGGCGGCGAACCAGTAGGGCACGAGTACGGTGCAGACACCAGTGAGGAAGATCGTCGACTCGAGGCCCAAGGGCCGGTAGCTCAGCTTGATGCCGCAGGAGTACTGGACAGCGAGAGCGGGCACACCGAAGGCGACCACCATGGCCGGTAAGGGAACCCGCCAGTCCAGAACGCCGGCGGCAAGCGAGATCGTGAGCATGCCGCCAACCCACGTCACGACGGCGAACCCGATCGCCTCCGGCGAGGTCAGAGCGCCGGTGAGCAGTGGTTTCCGCACCCTCGTCACCAGTGGCCGTCCCGCGTAGTTACGGGCGTCACTGCCGTTCAAGAACCCGCTCACGTCGTCGGCGGCTGACGCGCTCCACTGGATGGCCAGCGTGCCGACAAGCATGAAAGCCATGGCGAGCAGCGTGCCGCCGCTCAGGAAACCGTCCGAACGCAGGAGCAGCAGCCCCAGGGCCCAGCCATAGACGTAGTGGTACACCCGGGCCTTGGCGAGCCTGAGGTAGCTGATCATTTTGGGCCGGGGCCTGATCGAGGCGGCGACCGGCGTTTGCGTGGCGGTCACGCGCTCCTCCGCTCATCGCGGACGCCGACGGCCTCAAGCAGTTGGAACGTCACTGGAACGTCACCAGCCCGGCGGGTCGTCCGTTCCCGCTCCGTGAGCCGCACACCGCACCGGGCGGCCAATGAGTTCAGCCGGCCGGGGTCACCGAGGCTGTTGAACCCCAGGAACAGACGACCCGAATCGGTCAGTCGTGCCAGGCCCTCGCGCAGGTACCTGTGGTGCGTGGCGTAGCCACGATCGAAGATCGCGTGCTGCATGGGGCGTGTGTAGACGAACTCCTCGGGGGCGCAGATGACGTTGGAGTTCCAGAACACCACGTCGAACTGTTCACCGGGCGCCAGGGCGTCGTACAGATCGCTGTGCAGCACGTTCATCCGGTCGGTCACACCGTGGCGGGCGGCGTTGAGCTCGGTGTTGCGCACCGCCTCGGGGTTGATGTCCACCGCGGTGACCCGCGAGCACCCCGCCAGCGCCGCCATCACCGCGGTCACGCCGGCTCCGCAGCCCACTTCCAGAAAGCTTCCCCCTACGGGGAACGGCAGCCATTGGGTGAACAGTTGGGTGGAGTCGGTGTGGATCGGAGCGAACACCTGGGGAATGAGATCCCACCGCAGCCCCTGCATCTCGAATTGCTGCGGCTTCCTTCCTCCGTCGTGCCGCTCCACCAGTTGCAGGCCGACATCGAAGAGGGAGTCATCACCCGGCGCAGCAGCGGGGGCGAGGAGTGAGGGGACATGCCGACTTGCCATGACAGTTCCTTGTTCGGGGTGAGGGCCTGTTCAGTGGTCGCGGCGGGTGGCCATGTCGGCCAGATGCCTCAGGGATGCGCCCGCGGCAGCCGGGAAAGGAAAGCCGTCGAGAGCAGCCAGGGCACGCATCCGGCGTTGGTCGATCATGTCTTCGACGGCGTCGCGTGCTCCCGTGGCGACGAGAATGTCGCGGATGTCCTGGGCACCGGTACGGTCGAGACCGGGGTTCCCGATCAGGGCGCGCAGAGCGCCGGCCTGGACCGAGTCGGCACGTTGCCTGGCAATGGCCAGCAACACGGTGTGCTTGCCGTCACGCAGATCGTCGAGATCGGATTTGCCGGTGGTTCCCGGTTCGCCGAAGACCCCGAGCAGGTCATCGCGGAGCTGGAAGGCTTCACCGAGCGGAACGCCGTAGGCGCTGCACGCGGCCAGCATGCCCTGATCGGCGCCTGCCAGGTGCGCACCGGCCAGCAAGGGGTACTCCACGGTGTAACGGGCGGTCTTGGCACGGCAGATGGCCAGTGCCTCCTCGACTGCGATGGCGGAGCTTCCCGTCGCGAGAATGTCGAGGTACTGGCCGGTCATGGCTTGCATGCGCATGGCGTCCAGCAGGGCCCTGAGCGTTCCTGCCCGAGGGGTGGCCAGCTCGGCGACCTGGAGCAGGTCGTAGGACCAACACAGCGCGAGATCACCCAGCAGGATCGCCACGTTCACGCCGAAACGGTCAGGCGAGGCATGCCGGGCATGGCTTCCGGCGAGGCTGCGGTGCACCGTCGGCCGGCCTCGCCGGACGTCGCTGCCGTCCATGACGTCGTCATGGATCAAAACGCCGGCGTGGAACAGCTCCAATGCGGCGCCCAGATGAGTCACGGCGATGGTGCTTCCGTGCCCACCCGCGGCTTGCCAGCCGTAGTAACACAGCAGCGGGCGCAGCCGCTTGCCACCGGACAGGAACCCTTCCAGCAGTTCCACGAACATCGCGATTTCAGGACCGCCCGATGTCTGCTCCTTGTCGGCGAGGAACCGTGCAAGCAACCCATCAACCGCCGAACAGTCCCACGGCGCAGGTGCATCCGCTCGTACGCTGCCGTGGGATGTTAAAAGGGACATGCAAATCCTCCAGGTGGGCAAACCGAAGAGATGGGTGTGCGGTACGAGGCCTGTCATCGTGAAAGCCGGAACTACTGTTCGCTTGCCGGTCACATCGCGGCTGAGGGGACCGATCAGGCTTCGCTGTGTCGAAAACCATGACCGCAAACGATGCCGCGAAGCCGGCTGCTGATCACGCGCACACATTCGCACCGTATCAGTCCGGACACGAAGCGTGACAATCAGTCATTCGGACGGATGATCGGCGGGAGCCGACGAGGGCTGGCTCCCGCCGATCCCCCCACAGGCGCCATGCACTGCCCGAGATGTCGACTGCTGCGCACCAGTCGCGGGAGCTCCACGCCGTCCGCGAGGATGTCGCCGGCCTCGCAGTGCCGGCCGACGGTGGTGGTCCTACGTGGGCCGGCCGTTCCTCGCCTTCACCGGCATCGCCTCCATCCTCGTCTCGGCCCCGCCGGCCATTGGCGCTGAGGGAATGCTCCGAACCGTCAGGTGACTGAAGCCCGCTCGTGGAGGCGTAGGTGCGGGCCCCTGCGCGGCATGCTGCCGAGTACGTGCCTGAGGGTCTTGTCGCCGTCTCCCGGCCGCATCGCAGATCCCGTATCGAGGGCCGTCGCATGCGACCGGCAACGTTTTCAGTCCTGCCGTCGCCTCGGCCTGGTCCAGGCGGTCCTCGGCCGCCAGCAGTTCCCCGGCCGCGGCCATGCGCACTCGGACGGGCCCGTTGCGGCGGACGCGAGGAGCAGGCTGTCAGGAGAGCTGAGTGGGAAGAGAGGAGTTTAGAGCCAGTCCCGCCGCTTGAAAATCACGTACAAACTTACGCAGACCACTGCCATCAGCAGGATCGCGAAGGGGTAGCCGCCTGCCCACTTCAGCTCAGGCATGTCCTCGAAGTTCATACCGTAGATGGTTCCCACCAACGTGGGTGCGAAGAGGATGGCGGCCCATGAGGAGATCTTCTTGATTTCCTCGTTCTGTTCGAAGCCGGCCTCGGCCAGGGCTCGCATTTCGGCGTTCTGTTGTTGGGAGACCAGGGTGGCGTTGACCGTCAGGATTTCGGTGAGGGCCTGGCGGAAGCCGTCTACGCGTTCGCTGGTGTGAGTTACGTGGTCGGCCACGTCGCGGAGGTAGCGCTGGAGTTCCTCGTCGGTGCCGTACTTCGCGAAGCCCGCCATCAGGCTGTGGAGCATGCCGACCAGGGGGCGGGTGGCGCGTTGGAATTCGACCATTTCCCGGGAGAGTTCGTAGATGCGGCGGGAGACCTCGGGGTCACCGCGGAAGACCTCGGTCTCGATCTCGTCCATGTCGTTCTGGACGCCCTCCACGACCGGGGCGTAGCCGTCGACCACCGCGTCGAGGATGGCGTAGAGGGCGGCCTCCGGGCCCAGGGAGAGGAGTTCCGGGGACTCCTCCATGCGGCGGCGGACCGCGGAGAGGTCGGGGGCGGCGCCGTGGCGGACCGTGATCAGGAAGTCCGGGCCGACGAAGATGTGGAGCTCGCTGAAGTCGACCTCCTCCAGTGCGTCCAGGTAGCGGGCGGCGCGCAGGACCACGAAGAGGGTGTCGCCGTAGCGTTCCAGCTTGGGGCGCTGGTGGGCTTCCAGGGCGTCCTCGACGGACAGGGGGTGGAGGTTGAACTCGCCGGCCAGGGAGTGGAGTTCGATTTCGGTGGGGCGGTGCAGGCCGATCCAGGCCATGCCGTCGGGCTGTTCGCGCAGCCTGCGGAAGGTCTCGGCGAGGGTGGTGGGGGTGGCGACTCGGACGCCGTCGCGGTAGACGGCGGAGTCGATCACGCTGCGATGGTCCGGGGACGTGGGGGCCGGAGGGGCCGGCTTCGGGGACCGCGGGGGTGTGGCCGGGGGATTCGAGGCGGGGGATCCCGGGCGGCGCCAGCCGCCGGCGCGCTTCGCGGGCGAGGGTGAGCCGGGCGGCGAGGGGCGGCGGTCTGGGCGCTCCGACATCGAGGGTGACATCGCAGGCAGCTCCGGGGTGAGTGTGACTGATGTGCTTTGCGGGCAAGGGGCAGGATATAGCGCGGAATGGGGTGGTGTGGGTGCCCGTGGTGGGTGCCGGCGGTGGGTGCCGGTGGTGGGTGCTGGTGGTGGGTGCCGGTGGTGGGTGCTGGTGGTGGGCCTGTTGTGGGGGAGGGGTGTGGGCGGGGAGAGGTGATCGGTTTTGGGTTGCGGACAGAAGTTGTCCGCAAGGGCGGCTAGTTTGCTGTCATGGCCTCCACCTCCAGGACGACGCATCCCGTACTTGATACCCGTTCGCTGAACCGCGCCACGCTCGCGCGCCAGCTGCTCCTGAGCCGCGCCGAGATGCCGGCGCAGGATGCCGTCGCACACCTCCTCGGACTGCAGGCGCAGAACGTGAAGCCGCCGTACTTCCAGCTCCACGCCCGCCTCGCCGGATTCCGGCCCGCCGAGCTCGCCGGGCTCATGGAGTCCCGGGAAGTGCTCCGGATCGTCACCATGCGGTCCACCATCCACACCCACACGGCCCAGGACGCGCTGACGCTGCGGCCGCTCGTGCAGCCCGCCCGGGACCGGGAGGTCAACAACTTCCGCAAGGGCCTGGTCGGAGTCGACCTGGACAGGCTGGCCGGGCTCGCGCGGGATTTCGTGGAGGAAGAGCCCCGCACCATGGGAGAGATCCGCGAGGAGCTGCTCAAGGAGTGGCCCGATGCCGACCCGCAGTCGCTGTCCGTCGCCGCGCGCTGCCGACTGCCGCTCGTGCAGGTCACTCCGCGTGGGGTGTGGGGGAGGAGCGGGCAGGTGCGGCTCACCACCCTCGGCGTGTGGGTGGGTGCAGGGCCAGGGGTAGAGGTAGTAGAGGACGGGGTGGGTGATCGGACGGGTGCCGTCGACGATGCCGTCCTGCGCTATCTGGGCGCCTTCGGGCCCGCCTCCGTCAAGGACATGCAGACCTGGGCCGGTCTCACCCGGCTGCGCGAAGCGTTCGAGCGGTTGCGGCCCCGGCTGGTCGTCTTCCAGGACGAGAACGGCGTGGAGCTCTTCGATCTGCCCGAGGCGCCCCGCCCCGGGGCCGACGTGCCCGCGCCGCCGCGCTTCCTGCCGGAGTTCGACAACCTGCTCCTCTCCCACGCCGACCGGACCCGCGTGATCGCCCCCGAGCTCAAGGGGCGCACCTGGACGGTGAACCAGGCCCACTGCGTCCTCCTGCTCGACGGCTTCCTCGCCGGGCTCTGGAAGCTGGACGGGAACATCCTCACCGTCGAGCTGTTCGAGTCGTTCGGGTCGTCCTCCGGGGCGACGAAGGCCCGTACGGCGGAGATCGTCGCCGAAGGGGAGGTGCTCCTCGCCGCCATGGCCGAGGACGGTGCCGACGGGTCCGTCCGCTTCGGGTCAATCCACGGCTGACGCCGCTCTGGTGGCCCGGCCTCCGGACACGGCACGATGCACCGTGTGCCATGCATGCACCGGCGCCACGCGTACCTGTTCCGGACATAGGAGAGAGCAAGCAATGCGGATTCCCATGACCGTCACGGACTTCCTCGACCGGGCGGAGCTGGGGTTCTCCTCCAGCCCCGGCGTGGTCGACGAGCCCGATCAGCCCGCGGCGCCGGTGCCCGAGTCGACGTACGGGCGGCTGGGCGAGCGGGTCCGGGCCTGGCAGGCGGGGCTGGACGCGCTGGGCGTCGGCGAGGGCGAGCGCGTCGCGGTGGTCAGCCACAACTCCGCGCGGATGCTCGAGCTGCTGTTCGCGGTGCCGATGAGCGGCCGGATCTGCGTGCCGGTGAACTTCCGCCTCAAGCCCGAGGAGGTGGCGTACGTGGTCCAGCAGTCCGGTGCTTCGGTCCTGCTGGTGGACCCGGAGCTCGACGAGTCGCTCTCCGACGTCAAGGTGCGTCACCGCTTCGTCCTCGGCACTCAGACCGACACCGAGCTGATGCGCTTCGGCGTGGAGCCGCGCCCGTGGTCGCGGCCGGACGAGGACGCCACCGCGACGATCAACTACACCTCGGGAACCACGGCCCGACCCAAGGGCGTGCAGCTCACGCACCGCAACATCTGGGTGAACGGCCTGACCTTCGGCCTGCACACCCGCGTGTGGGAGCGCGACGTCTACATGCACACCCTGCCGATGTTCCACTGCAACGGCTGGGGCATGCCGTACGTCATGGCCGGCCTCGGCGTGAAGCAGGTCGTCCTGCGCAAGGTGGACGGGACGGAGATCCTGCGCCGCGTCGAGGAGCACGGGGTGACCCTGATGTGCGGCGCGCCCGCCGTGTGGAACACGGTGCTGGACGCGGCGGCGACCTGGGAGGGCGAGATCCCGGGCCGCGACCGGGTACGGATCGTCTGCGCGGGCGCCCCGCCGCCGACCAGGACCATCCAGCGGGTGGAGGAGGAGCTGGGCTGGGAATTCACCCAGATCTACGGCCTCACCGAGACCTCCCCGCTCCTGACCTTCAACCGGACCCGCCCGGCGGACGCGGACCTGCCGGCCGAGGAGCGTGCGCGCAAGCTGTCCCGTGCGGGCCTGCCCGCGCTCGGGGTCAAGCTGAAGGTCTCGGACTCCGGCGAGGTCCTGGCCCGTTCGAACGTGGTGCTCGACGGCTACTGGGACAAGCCGGAGGAGACCGGGGCGGCGCTGGAGGGGGACTGGTTCCACACCGGCGACGGCGGCACGGTCGACGGGGCCGACGGCCACCTGACGATCTCCGACCGGAAGAAGGACGTGATCATCACCGGCGGCGAGAACGTCTCGTCGATCGAGGTGGAGGACGCGATCTTCAGCCACCCGGCGGTGGCCGAGGTCGCCGTCATCGGCGTCCCGCACGAGAAGTGGGGCGAGACGATCAAGGCCCTGGTGGTCCTGGCCGAGGGGGCGACGGCCCAGGAGGCCGACATCATCGCCCACTGCAAGGAGCGCATGGCGGGTTACAAGGCACCGACGACGGTCGAGTTCCGCGATGCCATCCCGCGCACGGCCACGGGCAAGATCCAGAAGTTCAAGCTCCGCGACCCGTACTGGTCGGGCCGCGACCGGCAGGTGAACTGACCTCCCAGGCCGGAGCACGCCTTTTGGCCGGTACGGGGCTGCGCGCGCAGCCCCGTACGTACAGCCGGGCAGCCGCGGCCGGGAACTACGCCGGCAGCTGCGCCTCGATCGCCGCGACGACCTCCGGGGACTCGGGCTCGGTGCGCGGGCGGAAGCGGCCCACGACCTCGCCGGCCGGGGAGATCAGGAACTTCTCGAAGTTCCACGTGATGTCCCCGGCCTCGCCCTCGGCGTCCGGGGTCTTCACCAGCTCCTGGTAGAGCGGGTGCCGGTTCTCACCGTTGACCTCGGACTTCTCCAGCATCGGGAAGGTGACGCCGAAACCGGCCGCGCAGAAGGTCTGGATGTCCTCTGCGTTGCCCGGCTCCTGCCCGCCGAACTGGTTGCAGGGCACACCGATGACGGTGAAGCCCTTCTCCTGGTACTTGAACTGCAGCCGGGCCAGGCCCGAGTACTGGGGGGTGAGACCGCACTGCGAGGCGGTGTTCACGAGCAGGATCGCCTTGCCCTTGTACGCGGCGAGGCTGGTGGGCTCGTCGGACAGGGTGGTCAGCGGGATGTCGTACAGGCTCATCAAGCTCTCCTCGGCAGAAAGACGCGTAATACTCCCCGAGCCTAGGCCCCCGTACCGACGAGCTCGTCCGCCGGGTCGTTGACCGGCTGCGGCATGCCGGTGAGGTCCATGACGAACAGGGGTATCCCCAGGTCGTCCGCGCGGGCGCGCGCGTCTTCCGTATATCCGGCGAGCGCGAAGTACACGCTGGTCGCGGAGGCCGTGAGCCCGTTCAGCCAGACGCACTCCACCGCCCGCAGCCCGGCCGGCGCGGTGGTCGGGTCCACCTGGGCGACCAGGCCCGGGGCCCGCAGGTCCACCGCCGCCGACGGAATGGGCCGGCCGTCGGGCTGGCGCACGTCCTGGAAGCCGAGCCAGCGCAGGTACAGCGCGGCCGTGGCCACCGCGTCCCGGGCCGTACGGATGGTCACCGGGCGGAACGCGGGGCGGGGCGCCACGGGCGCACCCGACGGCGCGGTGGGGCCCGGGGCGGACTCAGTGGGCTCGGCGGCCCGGGCCCGGGCGGGCTGGGCGGACTCGGCGCCCGGCACGTGGACCGCAATCGCCACCACCGTCCCGCACGACCCGCACCCCACCTCCGGATGCGGCCACTCGCTCTCCCGCCCGCAGGCCGCGCACCGCACCGACACCCAGCCGTCCGACCAGGTGCGATGCGTCAGCTCCCGGGGCGGCGACGACAGGTCCAGCGGCGGGGTGACCGGGCTCCCGCAGGCGCAGGGGAACACCGGCACCGTGTAGTCGTTCTCGCGCAGGCACGCCGGGCAGCGCACTGGTACCGCATCCGCCATGAGACCTGATCCCCCTCCGTCGCTGTGCGTAGCCCCATGCTCCACCACCTGCCACCACCGGGGCGGGCAGACCCCCGATTTTCGGCCGAGCCCTGGGTTTTCGTACAACTCACCGACCAAGACGCGGCTTTTGGTGGGTTCCGGGCTGCCTTCCCGTCTTGACGTGCGCGGGGCCGACGCTTAGCTTGTTCCGTATAGCAGAACAAAACTTCCGGATTACGGAAAAGCCTGACCGCCAGACCCGCAGGAGAACTCGATGCCTCGTATGACAGCCGCCGCCGCTGCAGTGGAGATCCTCAAGCGTGAGGGCGTTTCGCAAGCGTTCGGCGTGCCCGGCGCTGCGATCAACCCGTTCTACCGCGAGCTCAAGAACGTGGGTGGCATCGGCCACACCCTCGCTCGCCACGTCGAGGGCGCCTCGCACATGGCCGAGGGCTACACCCGCACGGCCCCGGGTAACATCGGCGTCTGCATCGGTACCTCCGGCCCCGCCGGCACCGACATGATCACCGGCCTGTACTCGGCCATCGCGGACTCGATCCCGATCCTGTGCATCACCGGTCAGGCCCCGGTCGCCAAGCTCCACAAGGAAGACTTCCAGGCCGTCGACATCGCGTCGATCGCCAAGCCGGTCACCAAGAAGGCGACCACCGTCCTGGAGGCCGCGCAGGTCCCGGGCGTGTTCCAGGAGGCCTTCTACCTGATGCGCTCCGGCCGTCCCGGCCCGGTCCTCATCGACCTGCCGATCGACGTCCAGCTGACCGAGATCGAGTTCGACCCCGACCTGTACGAGCCGCTGGCCGTCCACAAGCCGGCCGTGACCCGCAAGCAGGCCGAGAAGGCCATCTCGCTCCTGCTGGAGTCCGAGCGCCCGCTGATCGTCGCCGGTGGCGGCATCATCAACGCCGACGCCTCCGACCTGCTGGTCGAGTTCGCCGAGCTGGTCGGCGTTCCGGTCATCTCCACCCTCATGGGCTGGGGCGTCATCCCGGACGACCACGAGCTCGCCGCCGGCATGGTCGGTGTCCAGACCTCGCACCGCTACGGCAACGCGACGTTCCTGGAGTCGGACTACGTCCTGGGCATCGGCAACCGCTGGGCCAACCGTCACACCGGTTACAACCTGGACGCGTACCTGGGCGACCGCAAGTTCGTCCACGTCGACATCGAGCCCACCCAGATCGGCAAGATCTTCGCCCCGGACCTGGGCATCGTCTCCGACGCCAAGGCCGCGCTGATCACCTTCATCGAGGTCGCCAAGGAGCTCAAGGCCGCGGGCAAGCTGCCCGACTACAGCGCCTGGGTCGCCTCGCACCTGGAGCGCAAGGGCTCGCTGCAGCGCCGTACGCACTTCGACAACATCCCCATGAAGCCGCAGCGCGTCTACGAGGAGATGAACAAGGCCTTCGGCCCGGAGACCCGCTACGTCACCACCATCGGTCTGTCCCAGATCGCCGGTGCGCAGATGCTGCACGTCTTCAAGCCGCGCCACTGGATCAACTGCGGCCAGGCCGGCCCGCTCGGCTGGACCATCCCGGCCGCGCTGGGTGTCGCCAAGGCCGACCCGACGACCCCGGTCGTCGCGCTCTCCGGTGACTACGACTTCCAGTTCATGCTCGAAGAGCTGGCCGTCGGTGCGCAGCACAAGATCCCGTACGTCCACGTCCTCGTGAACAACGCCTACCTGGGTCTGATCCGTCAGGCGCAGGGTGGTCTCGGCATCAACTTCGAGGTCAACCTCGAGTTCGAGAACATCAACGCCCCCGAGCTGGGTGTCTACGGCGTCGACCACGTCAAGGTCGTCGAGGGTCTGGGCTGCAAGGCCATCCGCGTGACGGACCCGAACGAGCTGGGTGCCGCCCTCGAGGAGGCCAAGAAGCTGGCCGCCGAGTACAGCGTCCCGGTCGTCGTCGAGGCCATCCTGGAGCGCGTCACCAACATCTCGATGAGCAAGACGGTCGACATGAGCGACGTCACCGAGTTCGAAGAGCTGGCGACCGAGCCGGGCCACGCCCCGACCGCGATCCGCCCGATCTCTGCCTAGTCCGCCTGGTTCCACAAAGCTGGTCTAGCACCACGAAACGGCCCCCGTCCCTCCTCCAGGAGGAACGGGGGCCGTTTCGCGTGCCCTACGGGTCCCAGGTCCCGGGACCGTCCCGCGGGGCGGAACGCTCCCGCCCGGCTCCGGCCACCGGTCCCGCGCTCACGGTGCCCAGCGGGCCGGCTCCCGGCGGGTCGCCGCGGTGTCGGGATGGTCGGGCCCGAGCACCCTCACCTGCTCGTTCAGCAGCGCCCCGTAGGCCACGGCGGCTCCGGCCGGGTCGCCGGACTCGCCCCTCCAGTGCGCGACGCGCTCGCGGGCGCCGTGGAGGGCGGAGGACTCCGGCCCCTGGCGGCGCGCGGCCCGGTCCGGGACAGGCGCCGTGCGGTACGCCTCCAGGTGCTGCCGGGCGGCAGAGCTGGTGAGGGCGGCCGCGGGCGTGCCCTCGGGGGAGTAGGGCGGCCAGTTCCAGCAGGGGACGAGCCAGCCCGGCCGGCGCCATCCGGTCGGCCCGCTCCAGCGAAGGCTGCCACACCTCGTGCACGCCGAAAGGCCGGCCGTCCGGCAGCGCGCCGGGACCGGGCACGAGCTCGGCGAGCGTCCTGCCGCCCTGTCCCCGCGCCCGAACCGTTCCACCACACACCCGGACATGACAAAGAGCCGAGTCACGGGACCGTCCGTGACTCGGCTCTCTGGCTTGGTACCGCCCGACGGTACGAGGCTGGCGCGACAGGACGTTCGCACCACCGGGCGGAGAAGGTGGGGGAGGTTGTCCCCTATATACACAGGGGGCTCTGTGCGTGGCCCCTGTGTACATGAGGAGGAGTTGGCTGGGACCGTGGCGGGCGGGCGACGAGAACTCCGGCTTCGTCTCCCTCAGGTCAAGAGACGGGCCTCGGAACCCATTACCACCGCACTGGCTCGCTCGCTCGCCACGGTCCCCACGCGGCGCCAGCCGCAAGGGCTGGCGCAGTCTGCCCTCACCGCGTACCACCCCTCATCCGGGTCCGCAGTGTGGGCTCGTCACCCGGAGCCTGACCTCCCGTCAGGCCCCCGGTGAAGCTTTTTCGGCTCAGGCGTCGCGCAGGGCGCGAACGGCCTCCTCGACGCGCTTGCCGTAGTCGGCGTCCGCGGCGTGGAAGTGAGCCAGGTTCTTCTCGATGACGTCCTCGATGGTGACCTGGGACAGGCCGCCGGCGATGTTCGCCACCAGACGCTGCTTCTCGGCCTCGGACATCAGGCGGTAGAGCTCACCGGCCTGGAAGAAGTGGTCGTCCTTGGTGTGCAGCGGAGCCTCATGGGTGCCCGTGTAGCCGGAGACGGCCTTCGGGGCGCCCAGCGCCAGGCCGGTCTCGGCCGGACCCTGGTACGAGTTGGGCTCGTAGTTCTTGTCGTGGCGCGAGCCGTTGCGCAGCGCCATGACGCCGTCGCGGCCGTAGTTGTCGGCCTTGGTCGCCTTCGGGGCGTTGACCGGCAGCAGGGTGTGGTTCACACCGAGGCGGTAGCGCTGGGCGTCGGCGTACGCGAACAGACGGCCCTGGAGCATCTTGTCCGGCGAGGCGGTGATGCCCGGGACGAAGTTGTTCGGGGAGAACGCGGACTGCTCGACCTCGGCGAAGACGTTGTCGGGGTTCTTGTCCAGGACAAGACGGCCGACGCGCTGCAGCGGGTAGTCGCTGTGCGGCCACACCTTGGTGATGTCGAACGGGTTGAAGCGGTAGTCCGCGGCCTCGGCGGCGGGCATGATCTGGACGTAGAGGGTCCAGCTCGGGTTCACACCGCGCTCGATCGCCTGGAGCAGGTCGGTCTGGTGCGAGTTGCCGTCCTTGCCGACGAGCTCGGCGGCCTGGTCACCGGAGAGGCAGCGGATGCCCTGGTTCGTCTTGAAGTGGTACTTGACGAAGAAGGCCTCGCCCTGCTCGTTGGTCCACTGGTACGTGTGGGAGCCGTAGCCGTTCATGTGACGGTACGACGCCGGGATACCGCGGTCACCCATGAGCCAGGTGATCTGGTGCGTCGCCTCGGGGGCGTGCGCCCAGAAGTCCCAGACGTTGTCCGGCTCCTGCTTGCCCGTGAAGGGGTCGCGCTTCTGGGAGTGGATGAAGTCGGGGAACTTGATCGGGTCCTTGATGAAGAACACCGGGGTGTTGTTGCCGACGAGGTCGTAGTTGCCCTCTTCGGTGTAGAACTTCAGCGCGAAGCCGCGCGGGTCGCGGACAGCGTCCGAGCCACCCAGCGAGTCGGCCACGGTGGAGAACCGCAGGAAGGTCTCGGTCTTCTTGCCGACCGTGTTCAGGAACGCGGCGCTGGTGTACGCGGTGACGTCGTCGGTCACCTCGAAGTGGCCGTACGCGGCGGAGCCGCGGGCGTGCACCACACGCTCCGGGATGCGCTCACGGTTGAAGCGGGCAAGCTTCTCGAGGAGCTGCTGGTCCTGGACCAGGATGGGGCCACCGACGCCGGCGGTAGCGGAGTTCTGGTTGTCGGCGACCGGGGCGCCAGACTCGGTCGTCAGCGTGCGCTTCGACATGGTGACCTTCCGTACGGGGACTGCTGACGGAATTCGTCTTCCGTCATGCGGAACAGCCTAATTTCGGCATGAACTCGACGTCAACAGTTTGTTGAAAAGAAAGATGGCGGGAGAGGTAATCCGGACGGTGCCGGCGCTTGGGCGCGACAGGACAGGTGTCAGCACCGGCACCATCCGGAAACTCAGGTCCCCCGGAGGGGAGTCCCCCGAAGGGGAGTGGAGCTACGGCCCGCAAGCGGGCCGCGGGCTCAGATCTGGGCGCCGGAGAGGCGCTCGACCGCGCGGAGCAGCGCGGAGTGGTCCAGGCCACCGTCACCCTGGGCGCGCAGCGAGGCGACCAGCTGGGCGACGACAGCGCCGACCGGGAGGGCCGCACCCACGTTGCGGGCGGCGTCGGTGACGATGCCCATGTCCTTGTGGTGCAGGTCGATCCGGAAACCGGGCTTGAAGTCGCGGTTCAGGAAGTTGGCCTTCTTGCGGGTCAGGACCGTGGAGCCGGCCAGACCGCCGTTGAGGACGTCCAGAGCGGCTTCGAGGTTCACGCCCGACTTCTCGAGGAAGACGACGGCCTCGGCGCACGCCTGGATGTTCACCGCGACGATGAGCTGGTTGGCAGCCTTCACCGTCTGGCCGGAGCCGTGCGGGCCGCACAGGACGATGACCTTGCCGAGGGCCTCGAGGATCGGGAGGGCCTCGTCGAAGTCGGCCTGCTCGCCACCCACCATGATCGACAGGACGGCCTCGATGGCACCGGCCTCGCCACCGGACACCGGGGCGTCGATGACGCGGATGCCCTTGGCGGCGGCGTTCTTCGCCAGGTCGATCGAGGTCTGCGGGGTGATCGACGACATGTCGATGATCAGCGCGCCGGACTTGGCGTTCTCGAGGATGCCGTTCTCGCCGTAGGAGATGGCCTCGACCTGCGGGGACGCGGGCACCATCGTGATGATGACGTCGGCGTCGGCCACGGCCTCGGCGATCGAACCGGCGGCGCCGCCACCGGCCGCGGCCAGGCGGTCCAGCTTGTCCTGCTCCAGCGTGAAGCCGGTGACCGAGTAGCCGGCCTTCAGGAGGTTCTCGGCCATGGGGGAGCCCATGATGCCGAGACCGATCCACGCGATCTTGGGGAGGTTGCTCATGATGAGGGTCCTTCTCTTAATGCTTTGTACGAAAAGTTCGTGTGGTGCCTGGCTGTTCGCCCGGACTTTTCCGCTTACTTCGCGGCGCGGGCCTCGGCCGGCAGGAACGCGAAGGAGGCGGCGGCGTCTGCGGCCTTGTACTCAAGACCGACATAACCGTTGTAACCGGCCTTCTGGAGCTGGTCGAGCAGCTCTTCGAGAGGCAGGTCGCCGGTGCCGGGGGCACCTCGTCCCGGCTTGTCCGCAATCTGGACGTGCCCGGTCTTGGCGGCGTACTTTTCGATGACCTCGGAGAGGTCCTCATCGTTCATCGCCAGGTGGTACAGGTCGAGCAGGAACTTGGCGTTGCCGAGGCCGGTGGCCTCGTTCACCTTGTCCACTACCTCGATGCCGGCCGGGGCGCTCACCAGGGGGTAGAGCGGCGACTCGGGCTTGTTCAGGGTCTCGATCAGGAGGATCGCGCCGACGCGGTCCGCGGCCTGAGCCGCCACGACCAGGTTCTTCAGGGCGAGCTCATCCTGAACGGCCGGGTCCACACCCTCGACGCGGTTGCCGTAGAGGGCGTTCAGCGCCTTGCAGCCGACCGAGGCGGCGAAGTCCGCCGCCACGTTGATGTTGGCGTTGAAGCGCTCCGACTCCTCACCGGGAACCGAAACCGCACCGCGGTCCGGACCCGGCAGCTGGCCGGCGTAGAAGTTCAGGCCCACCAGCTGGGTCCCGGCGTCCTCAAGAGCCTTCTTGAGAGCGTCGAGCTCCTCCTGTGCGGGGGTGGGGGTCTCGATCCAGGGCCACCACAGCTCGACCGCCGTGAAGCCCGCTGCGGCGGCAGCCGCGGGACGCTCCAGGAGCGGGAGTTCCGTGAAGAGGATCGAAAGATTTACATCGAAGCGCTGGTCCGTGTATCCCATGAGGGGTGTGCGCTCCTTCCGTATTGCGGAAGTTAGTTTCTGCCTGATGGAAGACTGCAAGCCCGGTGTCTCACTTGTCAAGTACCGACTGCCGAAAAGTCCGGACTGCCGGGTAGCTTGAGCGACGTGCGATTGAGAGTGGAGTTCACGACCGAGCCCTTCGATCTTGAAGAGGCCCCTGCCCATGCCGTGGCCGCTCGCGAGGTCATCCAGAAGGCCCAACTGGACGCGGTGGATGTCGGCCCGTTCGGCAACACGGCCGAGGGGGAGACCGACGAGGTGCTGACCGCGGTCACCGCGCTGCTGCGCGACGCGCTGGCGGCCGGAGCGACGCGCGTCTCGCTCCAGGTCAACGTGATCGGGGAGGAGACCCCATGACCGAGCCCCGTGATCACCCGTTCGTCGCGGCGATCAAGCCGCTGGTGGACGCGATGGGCGGGGAGCTGATGGATCCCGCCCTGGCCCAGCCCGACGACGTCGTGCTCGCCTGGGAGGGCGAGGACCTGCTGGCCGTACGGCTTCCGCAGCTCTCGGACTCGCTGGATCACATCCTGGCGGCGCTGGAGCGCCGGCACGGCGTACCGTTGTCCCAGCTCGACCGGAAGACCAAGCAGGACACCGTACGGATACTCGAGGCGCGCGGCGCTTTTTCCGTCCGGCACGGCGTGGAGACGGTCGCGGGAGCCCTGGGGGTCAGCCGGTTCACGGTGTACAACTATTTGAACCGGGACTCGAATGCTCCCAAAGGACCCAACAAGACGAACCAAACGTGAAGCCGACCTGACTCAGAGTGACGAGCCGCCGCCCAATTCACCCGGGCGGCGGCTTTTGTGTACGGGAAGTTTCAACAAAGTGTTGACGCCGTGTTGTCGAGGGCGTTAGCTATGCCCAGCCCGTCAAAGCAACAAGGCCACGGAGGCCTACCGTGACTTCGAGTCCGACCCCGGGTCTCACCCGGTTCAACACCTTGGACGACAGCGCGGCCACGGCCGAGCTCCACGAGGTGTGCGCCAGTTCGGCATGGGGGAGCAAGCTGCTCGCCCAGCGCCCCTTCACCAGCGTCGAAACCCTGTTCTCCGCGAACGAGGCGGCCATGGCCGAGCTCACCGCCGAGGACCTGGCCGAGGCCATGGGAGGCCACGCGCCGATCGGCCGCCCGAAGCCGGGAGACCCGACCTCCGCCCGCGAGCAGCGTGGCATGGCCGGTGCCTCGGAGGAGCTCAAGAACGAGCTCCTCGAACTGAACCTGGCCTACCAGGACAAGTTCGGCCACGTCTTCCTCATCTGCGCCACCGGTGCGACCGGTGAGTTCATGCGGGACGCGGTCAAGGTCCGGATCGAGAACTCGCCGGAACAGGAGCGGGAAATCGCTCGTGGCGAGCTCGTCAAGATCAACCGGATTCGCCTGACCCGTCTCGTGGAATCCGTAGAAGGAGAGTAAGACCGAGCATGAGCACTGAGACCACCGCGTCGGTGTCCACGCACATCCTGGACACCAGCATCGGAAAGCCCGCCGAAGGCGTCGCGATCTCCCTGTCGGCCCGTAAGGGTCTCGACGGCGAGTGGGCGGCCCTGGGCGGCTCCGCCACCGATGTGGACGGGCGCTGCAAGGACCTGCCGGCCCTGCCGGAAGGCACCACCCACGTACGTCTCGACTTCGAGACCGAGACGTACTTTTCCAAGAAGCAAGCCGAGGCGCAGCAGGACGCCCCCCGCGTAAGGGACAGCGGTGCGTTTTTCCCGGAGGTCACCATCACCTTTGCGGTGAACCCGGGCGAGCACTATCACGTACCGCTGCTGCTCAACCCGTTCGGCTACTCCGTTTACCGAGGGAGCTAGCAGACATGCCCACGATTCTCGGCCAGAACCAGTACGGCAAAGCAGAGAACCGCGTAGTCAAGATCACGCGGGATGGCGACACCCACCACATCAAGGACCTGAACGTCTCGGTCGCCCTTTCGGGTGACATGGACGACGTCCACTACTCCGGCTCGAACGCCAACTGCCTGCCGACGGACACCACCAAGAACACGGTGTACGCCTTCGCCAAGGAGTACGGCATCGAGTCCGCCGAGCAGTTCGGCATCCACCTGGCGCGTTGGTTCGTCAACAGCCAGGAGCCGATCCACAGGGCGCGCATCCGGATCGAGGAGTACTCCTGGTCCCGGATCGCCACCTCGGACGCCAACTCCAAGTTCATCGGCTCCGACGAGGTGAACCACTCGTTCGTCCGCAACGGCGGCGAGACCCGGGTCACGCAGATCACGTACGACGGCAAGAACTGGGAGGTCATCTCCGGCCTCAAGGACCTCGTCGTCATGAACTCCACGAACTCCGAGTTCTGGGGTTACGTGAAGGACAAGTACACGACCCTGAAGGAAGCGTACGACCGCATCCTCGCCACCCAGGTGTCGGCCCGCTGGCGCTTCAGCTGGTCGGACGACGACCAGCGGATGCCCAACTGGGAGAAGTCCTACGCCGAGACCCGCAAGCACATGCTGCAGGCCTTCGCGGAGACCTACTCCCTGTCGCTGCAGCAGACCCTGTACCAGATGGGTTCGCGCATCATCAACCACCGTTCGGAGATCGACGAGGTCCGCTTCTCGCTCCCGAACAAGCACCACTTCCTCGTCGACCTCGAGCCCTTCGGTCTCAAGAACGACAACGAGGTCTACTTCGCCGCGGACCGCCCGTACGGTCTGATCGAAGCGACGGTTCTCCGCGACGGCGTCGACGCCCGTATCCCCGTGGACATGACCAACCTCTGATGTGGCACGCGCGTCCCGGGGCTCCGCAGTGGCCCCGGGACGGTGCATCACCCGGCCCGTCAGACATCCACACTTCGTGAATCTCGGCACCCGGAAGCAACACATGGGGCGGCAGTACTGTCAGCTGCCAAGGCCCCCGGCTCCGGCACTCAAATCCCCAGGGTTTTGCCGTGCCCGTACCGCCACTGAAAGCACGAGGAAGTCCCATGACAGCATCGGCAGCCCGTGACAGCGCTGTAGAGCGCATCGTCATCGAAAACTGTGCGATTGCAACCGTCGACGCCAACGACACCGAGTACGCCTCGGGCCATGTCGTAGTCGCCGGTAACAGGATCGAGGCCATCGGTGCGGGCAGGGCCCCCGAGAACCTCGTCAACGTAGTCCGTCGCATCGATGGCACCGGACACCTCGTGACCCCCGGTCTGGTCAACACGCACCACCACTTCTACCAGTGGATCACGCGTGGTCTGGCCACCGACCACAACCTCTTCAACTGGCTCGTCGCGCTGTACCCGACGTGGGCGCGCATCGACGAGCAGATGACGTACACGGCGGCCCAGGGCTCCCTGGCGATGATGGCCAAGGGCGGCGTCACCACCGCCATGGACCACCACTACGTCTTCCCCAAGGGCTCCGGCGACCTCTCCGGGTCGATCATCCGCGCCGCGTCCGAGATGGGCGTCCGCTTCACCCTCGCCCGCGGTTCCATGGACCGCAGCGTGAAGGACGGCGGCCTGCCGCCGGACCACGCGGTCGAGACCCTCGAAGGCGCGCTCGCCGACACCGAGGCGACCGTCAAGAAGCACCACGACTACTCCTTCGACGCGATGACCCAGGTCGCCGTCGCCCCGTGCTCCCCCTTCTCGGTCTCCACCGAGCTGCTGAAGCAGGGCGCCGAGCTGGCCCGCCGCCTCGGTGTGCGCATGCACACGCACGGCAGCGAGACCGTCGAGGAAGAGCAGTTCTGCAAGGAACTGTTCGGCATGGGCCCGACCGACTACTTCGAGTCGACCGGCTGGCTCGGCGAGGACGTGTGGATGGCGCACAGCGTCCACATGAACGACTCCGACATCGCCGCGTTCGCCCGTACCAGGACCGGTGTCGCGCACTGCCCGTCCTCCAACGCCCGTCTGGCCGCCGGCATCGCCCGCGTCCCGGACATGCTCGCCGCCGGCGTCCCGGTCGGCCTCGGCGTGGACGGCACCGCCTCCAACGAGTCGGGCGAGCTGCACACCGAGCTGCGCAACGCGCTGCTGATCAACCGTCTGAACCCGGTCCACCGCGAGCGCGCCCTCAACGCGCGCCAGGCCCTGCGCCTCGGTACGTACGGTGGCGCCCAGGTCCTCGGCCGCGCCGACAACATCGGCTCGCTCGAGGTCGGCAAGTGCGCCGACCTGGTGATGTGGAACCTGAGCACGCTGGCCCACTCCTCCATCGCCGACCCGGTCACCGCCCTGGTCTTCGGCGCTGCCGCTCCCGTGACCCTCTCGCTGGTCAACGGCAAGCAGATCGTCGAGAACAACCGTCTTCTCTTCGCCGACGAGGACGCGATCGCCGTGTCCACCCGGGAAGAGGCCCAGCGCCTCGCGCGACTGCATTCTTAGCGATCCGGCCGCGCAGGCCTGATCCCACGGAGTCCGGACGCGGGGGACGGCCCTCGTCCGGCGGCCGTGGACCCGAGCGGGGTCCGCGGCAGCCGTTCCCGGGTAGCGCCTGAGGATTTTTCCGAAGGCGCCCCCGGGGGCGGTGACTCGTGACACTTGCTCCGCAGCTCGTGAACCGCGCCACTGCCACGGCACCGCCAGCTCAAATTCCGTACCCCTTGGGACGAGCATTCGGCGCCGAGCGCCAAGCCAAGCACCACGAGCGTCACCCACAACTCAATAAAGGCTCGACTAGCAACGCTTTCGCACCACCTCCAAGACACTCACGTCCCTGCCGACGTGCACAACCGAGCGGAGGAAGCCGTGGCCGCAACGCCTGGGTTTCGCAAAGATGCAGTCGTAGTACCGGAGGAGGGGAAGCACCCGGTCGACGAGACCTTGCCTCCGTTGAAGATGTTCACCAGCGGGCTCCAGCACGTGGCCGCCATGTACGCGGGTGTCGTCGCTCCGCCCATGATCGTCGGCCCGGCGGTCGGCCTCTCCGCCACCGAGACCGCCTTCCTGATGGGCGCCTCGCTCTTCACCGCAGGGCTCGCGACCCTCCTCCAGACCCTCGGGTTCTGGAAGATCGGCGCCAAACTCCCCTTCGTCAACGGCGTTTCGTTCGCCGGCGTGACCCCGATGATCGCCATCGGCAAGGGGGCCGGCGACAACGCCGTCCCCGTCATCTTCGGCGCGATCATCGTCGCCGGAGTCCTCGGCTTCTTCGCCGCCCCGTACTTCGGCAAGCTGGTCAGGTTCTTCCCGCCGGTGGTCACCGGTACGGTCATCACCCTGATCGGCGTCTCGCTGCTCCCCGTGGCCTTCAACTGGTCGCAGGGCGGGAACCGCACCGCCACCGACTACGGCTCGATGCAGAACATCGGGATGGCCGCGGTCACCCTCGCGATCGTCCTGCTGATGCGCAAGTTCCTGCGCGGCTTCCTCCAGCAGATATCCATCCTGCTCGGCCTGGTCGCCGGAACGCTCATCGCGCTGCCCCTGGGCATGACCAACTTCGACGCCGTCAGGAACGCCGACTTCGTGGGCTTCCCGACCCCGTTCCACTTCGGCGCCCCGCAGTTCCAGGTCGCCGCCATCATCTCGATGTGCATCGTGATGCTCGTGTGCATGACGGAGTCCACCGCCGACATCCTGGCGCTGGGCAAGATCGTGGGCCGTCCCGCGGACGAGAAGACCATCGAGGGCGGCCTGCGGGCCGACGCCCTCGGCAGCGCGATCAGCCCGCTGTTCAACGGGTTCATGTGCAGCGCCTTCGCGCAGAACATCGGCCTGGTCGCCATGACCAAGGTGCGCAGCCGGTTCGTCGTCGCGGCCGGCGGCGGCATCCTGATCCTGCTCGGCCTCTGTCCGATCGCCGCCTCCGTCATCGGCGTGGTCCCGCTCCCGGTCCTCGGCGGCGCGGGCATCGTCCTCTTCGGCTCGGTGGCCGCCAGCGGTATCCAGACCCTGGCCGGCGCGGCCATGGAGAAGGGCGAGAACGCCCTGATCGTCGCTGCCGCGCTCGGCATCGGCCTGATCCCGATCGCGGCCCCCGGCTTCTACCACGCCTTCCCGAAGGACCTGCTGGTCGTCCTGGACTCCGGCATCAGCACCGGCTGCGTCGTGGCCATCGCGCTGAACCTGGCCTTCAACCACCTCGGCGCCAAGAAGGGCGCGGCCGACGCCGCCACCCTGGAACCGGTGCCGGTGCACTGACCGGGCCCGGCCCGGCCGGACAGTGCCGAACGGCGGTGCGTACGCCACCCACTGCGGGTGTGGCGTCCGCACCGCCGTGCGCGTTTGCGGCTGCCGGCCCGGCCGGCCCGCGCCGACCGGCCCGTCGTCCTGAGGGCCCGTCCCGACTGGCCCGCCCCGGCGGCTTGGTACTCCCGCTCCGGCCGCGGCTCAGAGGCCGACGGGGCCGGAAGGTGCCGGGTCCGGGTCGGACCAGATGTCCGGGACGACCGTGCGCAGCCGGTGGCCGCGCGGGCCCAGTTCCTGCGCCTCCGACTTGCGTACGCGCAGGGACACCGCGGAGTCCCTCATGCGCAGGCCCGGCAGTCGGCGGGTGAGGTCCGCGGTGTAGCGGGAGAGGTCCTCCACGGTGCGCAGCCGTACGCTGATCATGAAGTTCCAGGGCCCGCTGACGGACATGCAGGTCCGGGTCTCGCGCAGTCCCGCGGCCGCCGCCGCGCAATCGGCCAGTTCGTACTCGGCGGCCTCCGCCCAGAGCGTCGCCGACACCGGCCAGCCCGACAGCCCCGACGCCAGGGCGCAGCTGTAGCGCAGGCTCTGACCGGCCTCCAGCCTCGTCAGCCGGCGCCGTACGGTCGACTCGCTCATCTCGAACTCCCGGGCCAGCGAGGCCACGCTGCGCCGGGCGTCCGAGGCCAGGGCCCGTACCAGTGGCCGGTCCTCGTACTGCAGCGGCGCGACCGGGGCCGTGGCCGGGACGGTGGCGTGCGCCGAACGCCGGGTCCGGCCGGTCAGCAGGTCGATCTGGTCCGGGGCCAACTGGTCCAGGCGCCAGCGGTCGGGGGCGTAGTGCACCGCGGTCACCATCGAGGTACGGGTCCCGATCACGCCCGGGATCAGCTGCACCCGCGAGGACAGGTACCGGTACAGCGCGGGCAGGTCCGGGAGGGCCACGAAGACCAGCAGGTCACGGCCGCCGGTGGTGTGTTCCACGCCGAGCGTGTACGGATCCGCCACGAGGGCGTCGCCCACCGGCGGGGAGGTTCCCGGGGCGCACGTGACCTCCACCCAGGCCATGCAGGGCGGCCGGACGCCGGTCCGCAGCCCTATCCCCGTCAGCCACGCCTCCCCGGTCCCGGTGAGCCGCTCCCAGCGGCGTGCCAGGGTGTCCGGGCGCGCTCCCAGCACGGGCCCCAGCAGCTCCCAGCTGGCGCGGGGAGCGAGCTGGAGTGCGTGGACGAGCGCCCGGTCCATGTCGTCGATGGCGGAATTGGCCGAGTTCATACCCTCCCCTGGTGGTTCTCCCGGTCGGTGACGAGACATCGAAATTATGAACCGATCATCCTTCTTTGTGCATTCAACTGTTGAACGAGTGGTTGTATGTACTTGTCGGACATCGCAGGAGGATTGCGTGGGGGAGACCGGCGTGGGGATGCGCCTTGCGGTGCCCGCCGAATTGTCCAGTTTCATCGGCCGGGAGCGGGAGCTGACCGCCCTCGCCGCGCTGCTGGCCGGCGAACGCCTGACGACACTCACCGGCCCCGCCGGCATCGGGAAGACCCGGCTCGCGGTGCGCTCCGTGCGGACGCTGATCCGCCGGGACGGGCCGGACGCCGGCTGGCTGGACCTCGCGGCCCTGCCCGAGCGCCGCTGGGCGGAGCTGGAGACGGAGCTTGCCGGCCGGCTCGCGGGGAGCGCTGCGCTGCTCGTCCTCGACGGGTGCGAACAGCTGGGGGAGGCGGGGCCGGGGCTCGCGGCGGGGCTGCTGTCGCGCCTTCCGGGGCTGCGGATCCTGGCCACTTCGCAGCGGCGGCTGGGGCTGGCGGGGGAGGCGGTGCTCGCCGTACCGCCACTGGCCGTACCGCCACTGGCGGGGCCCGCGTCCTCCCTGCTCTCCGCGTCCTCCGCGTCCTCCGCGTCCTCCGCGTCCTCCGTGCCTCCGGCGGCCGCGCCGCTGCCCGGACCCCGGCTCCGGCCGCCGACGGCGTACCCATCGGCGGCGGTTCCGGTGCCGGCGCCGATGTCGGCGCCCATGCCCATGACCCTGCCCATGTCGATGCCGAGGGACGACCGGATGCCGGATCCGGTCACCGGGCGGCTTCCGGTGGCGGCCGTCGCCGGGTACGAGGCCGTGCGGCTCTTCGAGGAACGGGCGCGCGGCGCCGACCCCTTCTTCGAGCTGACCGACCGCAACGCGGCCGCCGTGGCCGCGCTGTGCCGGGCGCTCGACGGGATCCCCGGCGCGCTGGAGCTCGCAGCGGGGCGTGCGCACCAGTACGCGCCGGCGCAGGCGCTCCGCAGGCTCGGTTCCGACCCGCTGAACTTCCTCGCGGGCGGGGCGGGCCGCAGCACCCGGGTGGACGCCGAACGGTCCCACCGGCTGGCCTCGCCCGCCGAACGGCTGCTCTGGGAGCGGCTCTCCGTCTTCGCGGGCCCCTTCGACCGGGCGGCCGTCGCCGAGGTGTGCGGCTTCGGGGAACTCACCCCGGACACCGCCGCCGAGGCGCTGCAGCGGCTGGCCCCCGGCCTGCTGGCGGACGTCGGGCCGGGCCGCTACCGGCTGCCGCTCTCCGTACGGGCCTACGCGGGCCGCCTGCTCGCGCACGGGCCCACCGGAGACGGCGCGGCCACGGCCCGGCGCCACCACGAGCGGTGCCGGGTGGTCGCCGAGCGGGCGGCGCAGCTGTGGCGCGCGGGCGCGCAGCGGGAGGCGCGCGCCCTCGCCCTGCGGGAGCTCCCCGAGCTGCGCGCGGCGATGAACCCGCTCTCCGCCAGCGGTCCGGGCACGGCCCTGGAGATCGCGGTGTCCCTGTGGTTCCTGTGGTCCGCGTGCGGGATGGTGGCGGAGGGGCGGCGGCACCTGGAACGGGCCCTGGCTCTGCACCCCGCGCCCCGGCCCGCACGGGCCCTGTGGCTCGCGGCCTGGCTCGTGGCCAGCTTCGGCGAGTCGGACGGCGCCGATCCCCTGCTGGTGGAGGCGTGGACCGCGGCCGTACACGAGGGGGAGGACACCTGCCTGGCCTACCTCGCGCACGTACGGGGCACGGTCGCGCTGTGGGAGCACCGGTACGAGGAGGCCGCCGAGGAGTTCCGCGACGGACTGGAACTGCTGCCGGCCGATCCCGACTTCGGCCCCGGCCGCGAAGCGCTCGAAGCCGCGCACACCATGGCGGTGGCCCACACCGACCCGCTGTCGGTCCCGCTGGAGGACGGCCCGCCGCAAGACCCCGCCGACCTGTGGGCCCGTTCCTGGACCTGCTGTGCCCATGCCCTGGTCCAGCGCCGCGAAGGCCGCCCGGCGCTGGCCCGCACCGAACTGCTGCGCGCCCTGCGGACCCAGCTCGCGCTGGACGACCAGCTCGGAGCGGCCTTCTCGGTGGAACTCCTCGCCGAACTGGAGACGGACCAGGCCCACTACACGGAGGCAGCCCGCCTCCTGGGAGCGGTCTCCCGCAACCGCCCCCGCGCGGCCTCGGCCCCCCGGGCCCTGCACACCCTCCGCACCCGCCTCACCCCGGAGGCCTTCCGCACGGCCTACCGCACGGGCGCCCGTACGCCCCTGCGCGACCTGCTGCCGGAGCTGTCGGACTAGGCCGTCTCTTTCGGATCTTGCCGGGTCCGAAAGAGACGGCCTAACCGCTGGCGGGGGGTTCCCACAGCATCAGGCTGCTCATCAGCTCGGCCTGCTCGATCGCGTCGTCCAGCGCGTGGTGGGTGTGCGGGCGGCTGGAAAGGAGGTGCGCGGGCATGTGGCGCTTGACGGCGGAGCGGAGCGGGATCCGGGCCTTGGCCGCGTAGAGGGTCTTCATGTCCAGGCAGCCCGAGTGCCCGAAGGGGCTCTCGCCGCCGAAGCTCATCAAGTACCAGTACAGGAAGGTCCAGTCGAAGGAGGCCGGGTATCCGCACATCACCGGTTGGGCCCCGGCGGAGACTTCCCGGACCCAGGCGCGGAATTCGGCCATGGCGACCGCCGGTTCGGCGCCCTCGCGCAGCAGCCGGTCCCTGTCGAGCCCGCTGACGGCGAGCGCCTCCGGTACGAAGGCCTCGCTGATCGGACGCAACTCGCGGTAGAAGGTGTCCTGTTCCGGATCGGCGGCCGTATACGAAGGTCCGCTCTGCCGGCCGGCCACGGCGGCCCCGAAGCTGATCATCGAGTACGGCCCGGGGATCGGTCCGTCCGCCTCGATGTCGACGGAGATGTAGACGTTGGGACGTGCTGCGCGGGCTGACATGCCGGGAAGCATGCCAGCCCGCGCCGAACCGGCTCACCCCAATATCGGGGCGGGGTCGGGAGGAGGAGATCAGAGCGACGAAGGGATCAGGACGAGGGCGTCAGGACGAGGGGGTCAGGTACATCCCGGTCTGGTCGGCTCCGGCGGTGTTCTTGCAGCCGAATCCGCCGCTCGCCGGCTGGGCCACCACCAGCGCCAGGCAGCGCCCGGCCGCCAGCTGACCGAAGTAGTTCGGGTGCATGGACTCCTGGACCAGCCCCTGGGTCTCGCTGCTGTCGATCCAGCGCGCCCACTCGCTCGTCTTCGCCGAGGCCGGCGCCGCGGTCGTCACCTGCTTGCTCGCCTTCGCGCAGACCTCGCGGCCCTGCATCATGTCCCGCAGGTCCAGGAACTGCACGCCCTTGGCGGCGGCAACCCCCTTGATGCGGTTGGCGATCTGCGGCACGAGCGAGTCGCGCGCCCAGTCCGAGTCCTTGTTCCAGAACGGACAGCCGCCGCTGTTGAGCCGGCTCCAGTCGCTCTGGGTGTACCGGTTCTCCGTGCCGCGAGGGATCGGCGACGGGTAGGACTGCAGCACGATCCGGTACGAGGAGTCGGAGTAACCGGCGCCGCGCATGACGGTCCGCACCTCGTCCACGGACTTGCCGACGTTCGCCATGACGGCGTCCATCTTCTGGTCGACGACCGACTGCTGGTCGTCGTAGCAGTAGGAGTTCCACAGCACGAAGTCGTACGCGCACTCCTTGATGATGTCGGCGAAGCCGAGATCGTTCCCGCCGATGGACAGCGCGATGACCTTGACGTTGTTGTTCGCGGCCACGGCGGCGAGCTGATCGGCCTGCGGGGCCTCGCCCTTGAAGGCGACGCCGCCGTTCGAGGCGCGGAACACGTTCTCCGAGGTCGCCCCGGAGCAGGCGAGGTTGACGGCCACGTCGGCGATCGCCCCGGCGCTCTTCACCTCGGCGGAGTCGGACCGGTCGCACCCGCCGGCCGTGGCCCCGTACACCTTCGAGGGGTCGTAGGTGCTCCCGCTGACCCATGCCCGGTCGGTGCCGGTCCGGTTCCCGCTGTTGGTGAGGCTGTTGCCCTTCCAGCGCCCGGCCTCGCCGGAGATGTAGCTGTCGCCCATGGACACCACGGCGGTGGGCCCGCTCCCGGGCCCGGCCACGGCCGTCCCGGCCCCGCCGGCCACCAGCGCCCCGACGGCGAGCGGCAGTGCCATCCCGATGCCGGCCAGTCGTCGCACTCGACTGCGGGCGGTCCGGTTCGTGCTGTCGTTGCGGAATCCGATCACTGCGGAACTCCTGCGGTCGGCCATGCCGAAGTCGGGAACAACTTCGGTGCATGGCTGGGTAAGTGGGGGTTACCTCCGGCCGGTGGTAACCGGAAAACTCCCATGTCCCCGGTTGTTACCGCTAGGTACAGGCAAGTTACGAACAAGTAACAACCGACCGGTCGTTCGGCCCGACTGCCCGGATCCGCACATGCCCGCGCCCCCGGAGCCGTGGGGCTTCGGGGGCGCGGGCGGGTTCGGCTGCTGTGCGAATTTCAGCCGAGGCTCTGGGCCGGTCGGGGTTCTGGACTAGCCGATGAGCTGGTCGTACGCCGGGAGGGTGAGGAAGTCGGCGTAGTCCGCGTCCAGGGAGACCTGGAGGAGGAGGTCGTGAGCCTGCTGCCACTTGCCGTTGGTGAAGGCTTCCTCGCCGACCTCGGTGCGGATCGCGGCGAGTTCGGCGGCGGCCACCTCACGGGTGAGCTCGGCGGTCGCGAGCTTGCCGTTCTCGAAGATCACGCCGGCGTTGATCCACTGCCAGATCTGCGAGCGCGAGATCTCGGCGGTGGCCGCGTCCTCCATCAGGCCGAAGATGCCGACGGCGCCGAGGCCGCGCAGCCAGGCCTCGATGTAGCGGATGCCGACCTGGACGGCGTTGCGCAGGCCGTCGTAGGTGGGCTTCGCGTCCAGGGAGTCGATCGCGATGAGCTCGCCGGCGGCGACGGAGACGTCCTCGCGCAGGCGGCTCTTCTGGTTCGGGTTGTCGCCGAGGACCGCGTCGAAGGAGGCCATCGCGATCGGGACCAGGTCGGGGTGGGCGACCCAGGAGCCGTCGAAACCGTCGCCGGCCTCGCGGTCCTTGTCGGCCTTGACCTTCTCGAAGGCGACCTTGTTGATCTCGGCGTCCTTGCGGGACGGGATGAAGGCCGCCATGCCGCCGATGGCGTGCGCGCCGCGCTTGTGGCAGGTCTTGACGAGGAGCTCGGTGTACGCCCGCATGAAGGGAGCGGTCATCGTCACCGCGTTGCGGTCCGGCAGGACGAACTTCTCGCCGCCGTCACGGAAGTTCTTGACGATGGAGAAGAGGTAGTCCCAGCGGCCGGCGTTCAGGCCCGCCGCGTGGTCGCGCAGCTCGTAGAGGATCTCGTCCATCTCGTACGCGGCCGTGATGGTCTCGATCAGGACGGTCGCGCGGACCGTGCCCTGCGGGATGCCGACGTAGTCCTGGGCGAAGACGAAGATCTCGTTCCAGAGGCGCGCCTCGAGGTGCGACTCGGTCTTCGGCAGGTAGAAGTACGGGCCCTTGCCGAGCGCGATGAGGCGCTTGGCGTTGTGGAAGAAGTACAGGCCGAAGTCGACGAGCGAGCCGGAGGCGGGGCCGCCCTCGAACTGCAGGTGGCGCTCCTGGAGGTGCCAGCCGCGCGGGCGCATCACGACGGTGGCGAGCTCCTCGGCGGGCTTGAGGGCGTACGCCTTGCCCGTGCGGGCGTCGGTGAAGTCGATGCGGCGCTCGTAGGCGTCGATCAGGTTGAGCTGGCCGATGACCACGTTCTCCCAGGTGGGAGCCGAGGCGTCCTCGAAGTCGGCGAGCCAGACCTTGGCGCCCGAGTTCAGGGCGTTGATGGTCATCTTGCGGTCCGTCGGACCGGTGATCTCCACACGGCGGTCGTTCAGCGCGGCCGGGGCCGGCGCCACCTTCCAGTCGCCCTCGCGGACCTGTGCGGTGTCCGGGAGGAAGTCGAGGGTGGAAGTACGGGCGATCTCGGCACGGCGCTCGGCGCGACGGGCGAGGAGCTCGGCGCGACGGGGGGCGAACCGCCGGTGGAGCTCGGCCACGAAGGCGAGAGCCGCTTCGGTGAGGACCTCGTCCTGCCGGGGCAGGGGCTCGGCGTCGACGATGGCCAGCGATGACGGCGCTGGTGCGGACATATCTGTCACTCCTTCAGCGGCGGTGCCTGGCGGCCGCGGGGAATGCTCGCGCTGGACGGCACGCAGTGCCGTCGGGTGTGGAGAGTTCCGGATACGGTCGCGGGCGCCGTCTGGGGGTTCAGGGCGCTTCTGACCAGTGGATAGTAATTTCCTCATGGTGGAAGTTCAATGGTTTGTTGATGTCGAGATTCTCTGGGTCGACAGATTCCGCTACCTGGTGGCCCTCAGTGCCATAGCGGTCACAGCCCGCTCAAGGTTGCCTCCGGTCCTGCTCAGATGAGCCGTGCCAGGTCGGGCGGCGTGTCGATGTCGAAGGCCTCCGCGACGTCCCCGCACTCGACCAGCGTGAGCTCCGCCACGTGCGCCGACAAGTGCACCCGTGCGCCCTTGTCACCTGTGGCCGTCGCCACGATGTCCGGCCAGCGGTCCGACCCGAACAGCACCGGGTGCCCGCGCTCGCCCCCGTACGCCGCCGCCACCAGGCTCGCCGGGGAGCGGTACGCCGCCCGGACCCGGGCCACCGCCTCCGGGCCGATGCCCGGCTGGTCCACCAGGGACACCAGGGCCGCGCGGGCGCCCGTACCGGCCAGCGAGGCCAGGCCGACCCGCAGCGAGGAGCCCATGCCCTCGGCCCAGTCCGGGTTGTCCGCCACCACGCAGCCGCTCAGGTCCGCGCGCTCGCGCACCTCGGCCGCCGAGGCGCCGAGGACCACGTGGACCGGGCCGCAGCCGGCCGCGCGCAGGACCCGTACGGCGTTCTCCACCAGCGGGCGGCCCCGGTAGGGCAGCAGGGCCTTCGGGCGGCCGCCCAGCCGCCGGCCGCCGCCGGCCGCGAGGAGCAGGCCGGCGATCAGCGGGGGAGGAGCGGGGTCGCCGCCGCCCGCGCGGGGTTCTGTGCGGTCTGCGGCGTCTGCGGCGTCTGTGTGCCCCGCCCGGTCTGCGGCGTCTGCGTGCCCCGTGCGGTCTGTGCGGCCGGTGTCGTCTGCGGCGTCCGGGGCGCCGTGGGCGCTGGTGTGGCGTGGCATGTCACCGATTCTCGCTCGCGCCGCTCACGCCGCACGAGGCGCCGTACGGCGGTCAGCGCCGCCCGGATGCGCACCGGCTCGGTGATGCGGTTCTCGGCGGCTGCGAGCAGTGCCCGTTCGTCACGGTCGGTCAACATCGCTGAGACTCCTTGCCAATCGGGGGCCAATACAGCGAGTCTGGACCTGGATTGGCCTGGACGGCAGAGCCAATCAGGGGAGGTTGGCATGGCAAACGGGCGAGTGGTCCAGACGGCGGACAGGACGATCGGCAGCCGGCAGCTCGCGGCGCTGCTCCCGCCCGAGGTATTGGCCCGCCCCGGCTACCGGGCCCTCGCCGACGCCGTCCGCACCCTGATCCTCGACGGCCGGATCGCCCTGCACGTACGGCTGCCCGCCGAACGCGAGCTCGCGGAAGCGGTCGGCGCCAGCCGGGCCACCGTCACCGGCGCCTACGACCTGCTGCGCGAGAGCGGCTACGTCCGCAGCCGGCGCGGCTCCGGCACCTGGACCGAGCTCCCCGAGGGACACGACCCCGTCGGCGCGCACGCGCTCATCGGGGGAACCGGCGGCCGCGCCGACGGCGACCCGGGCATCGACCTGGCCATCGCCGCCATGGGCGCCCCCGACGGCACCCTCTCGGAGGCCGTGGCCTGGGCGGCGCCCAGGCTCCCGGGGCTCGCCCGCCACCCCGGCTACCACCCCTTCGGCCTGCCCGACCTGCGCACCGCCATCGCCGAGCGCTTCACCCGGCGCGGGCTGGCGACCCGGCCGGAGCAGATCCTCGTCACGGCGGGGGCGCAGCAGGCGTTCGCGCTGGTCGTGAGCCTGCTGTGCCGGCCCGGGGACCGGGTGATGACCGAGAACCCGACCTACGCCAACGCCCTCGACGCCATCCGGCACGCCCGGCTGCGCACCGGGTCCATCGCCGTCTCCGACAGGGGCTGGGACCTGGAGATCGCCGAGTCCACGCTGCGCCAGACCGTGCCGAGGCTCGCGTACGTGATCCCCGACTTCCACAACCCGACCGGCGCGCTGATGCCGGAGGAGCAGCGGCTGCGCCTGCTCGCGGCGACGCGGCGGACCGGGACCTGGCTGGTGGTCGACGAGACCATCGCCGACATCGCCCTCGACGTGCCGGCGCCCGCCCCGACGGCCTCGCTGGCACCCAGGGGCGGGGCCGACCACGTGGTCACCATCGGATCGCTCAGCAAGACGCACTGGGGCGGGCTGCGGGTCGGGTGGATCCGGGCCACCGCCAAGATGATCACCGAGCTGACGACGGTACGGGTGGCGGCGGACATGTGCGGATCGGTACTCGACCAGCTGGTGGCCCTGCCGCTGCTGGAGGGGCTGGAACGCTCGCTCCCGGCGCGGCTGGAGCAGATACGGGGCCAGCGCGCGGCCCTGGTCGCCTCGCTGGAGCGGCACACGCCCGAGTGGTCCTGGCAGCTGCCGCCGGGCGGACTGTCGCTCTGGGTGGACCTGGGCGAGCCGGTGAGCTCCGCACTGTCGGAGCGGGCGGCCGCGGCCGGGGTGCACATCGGGCGGGGCGCCCGTTTCGGGGTGGATCCCGGGACCTTCGAGCACCGGCTGCGGATTCCGTACACGCTGGACGCGGACCGGCTGGACGAGGGGGTACGCCGCCTCGCGGAGGCCTTCCACGACGGCGTGCCGCTGCCTTCGGCGGTGGAGCGGCCGTACTGGGTGGCGTAGCCGTTACGCGGTCCGGCGGAAGTAGGCGTTCGATGCCGGGCGGAACATCAGGACCACGGCGGTGAGGACGGCGGCCACGTGGACGGCCCGGCTGGCGCCGAAGAGCCAGTCGTGGGCGCCGGCCTGGGCGGCGGCCGCCTGGAGCGACCCGCCGTCCAGGAGGTGGCCGAGGGGCTGGAGCACCATGGAGGCCGTGCCGAGGACGCCGAGGCCGGGCCCTGCGGGGCTGTCCCCTACCCGCCCTTCCACCGTTCCCCGGGCTCTGCCCGGACCCGGTCCTCAAGCGCCGGACGGGCTGAAGGCGGGCTCCTGGGGCTCCGCCCCGGACCCGCGCCTCAAACGCCGGCGGGGCTGGATTTGCCCGGCGGGGCTGGATTGGGCGGGGCCACGGGCCACGGGCTACGAACTACGGCGTGCGGATCAGGCGGCGGGTGGCGGCTGCGGCCACTGCCGAGGTGCGGGAGTCGACGCCGAGTTTGGCGTAGATGTGGACCAGGTGGGATTTGACCGTGGCCTGGCTCAGGAAGAGCTGTTTGGAGATCTGCTGGTTCGACAGGCCGTCCGCGACCAGCTGGAGGACCTCCAGCTCGCGCTTGGTCAGGGCTTCGGCGGGGGTCCGCATGCGGTCCATCAGGCGCAGGGCCACCGCCGGGGCCAGGGCCGACTGGCCGGCCGCCGCGGTGCGCACGGCCGCCGCGAGTTCCTCCGGCGGGGCGTCCTTGAGCAGGTAGCCCGAGGCGCCCGCCTCCACCGCGGCCAGGATGTCCGCGTCCGTGTCGTACGTGGTCAGGACCAGCACCCTGGGGGCCGAGGGCCGGGCCGTGATCAGGGCCGTGGCCTCCGAGCCGTGCATACCGGGCCCGGGGCCGAACTGGAGGTCCATCAGGACCACGTCCACCCCCGCGGAGGCCGCCAGGTCCACCGCGCGCTCCGCCGTCGCGGCCTCCGCCACCACCGCGAAGTCCGGCTCGGTGTCCAGCACCGCGCGCAGCCCGGCCCGGACCACCGGGTGGTCGTCGGCGAGCAGCAGCCGGATGGTCATCAGGAGGCCTCCAGGGGCAGCGGCAGGGTGACGGCCACGGCGGTGCCCTGGCCGGGGGAGGACTCGACCGTGAACAGGCCGCCCAGGGTTTCGGTCCGCGAGCGCATGGCGGGCAGGCCGAACCCGCCGTCCCCGGAAGGGGCGGAGCCGGGGTCGAAGCCCTTGCCGTCGTCGACGATGTCCAGGGTGACCGAGGTGTCCATGAAGCTCAGGGTGATTTCCGCGCGGCCGGCCCCCGCGTGGCGGACCACATTGGCCAGGGCCGACTGCGCGATCCGCAGCAGCGCCACCTCGTAGGGAGTCGGGAGGGGGCGGGCCGTGCCGCTGAGGGAGAAGCGGACCCGGGGGCCCGGGGCGCCCGTGCACAGCCGTTCCAGCGCGGCCGGGAGCGAGCCGTGCTCCAGGTCCGGGGGCGTGAGGGCCCGTACGAAGCGTCGCGCCTCGGCGAGGTTCTCCTGCGCGGCCTCGCGGGCCCGCGCGATGTGGGGCAGGGCCGCGGCGCCCTCGGGCAGGGTCCGCTCCGCCGCCCGCAGCAGCAGCTGGATGGAGGAGAGCCCCTGCGCCAGGGTGTCGTGGATCTCCCGGGCGAGGCGCTCGCGCTCCGCCAGGATCCCCGCGTCCCGCTCGGCCGTCGCCAGCTCGGCCCGGGTGGTGATGAGCTCCTCGATCAGCTCGCGGCGCCGTTCGCTCTCCCGGTAGAGGGCCTCGTAGCCCAGTACGGTCGCCACCGCCACGGCTCCGCCCAGCAGGGGTCCGAGGAAGGCCCCGGGGGTCACCGCGCCGCTGTGCGCGAGGAACCCGCCGATCGCCGCGAAGGCGGTGAGCACGACGGCCGCCACCCCCCAGCGCAGCCGCAGCAGGTGCAGCTCCAGGAAGTACAGCGGGAAGGCGATCCACAGCCCGTCGGGGGAGACCACCAGCAGCGCGGCCCAGGCCGCGCCCAGTGCGGCCAGCCACACCGCTCCGGCGCGCGGCGAGCGGTGCACCGAGGGGGCCCGTACGCCGGCCACGTACACGGCGGCCAGTACGGCGCAGAGCGCGACCACCCAGCCCGCGAGCGGCGCGGAGTCGGTGACGGCCCGCATCGCGGCGAGCGCGAGCAGGCCGAAGAGCAGCGCGTGCAGGCACAGCCGCAGGACGCGGGAGACGGGGGTGAGGGTGCGGCCGGCCGCGGCCACGGTCGCGGCGGAGGGGTCCGGGGAGGGGTCCGGGGACGGGTCCGGGGAGGGGGGAACAGGAGTCATTTCCGGACCAGCGTAAGTCCGCGTCCGGTGGCCCCGGTCAACCAAAGGATTGATGTCTGGGTGCGCCCTTCGATACCAGGATCCCTACTGTGGCGCGATGCCCTGTGTCCACGCCGAAGACCAAGGTGGGATGCATGTTCGTCGCATGGAGAGATCTACGGTTCGCCAAGGGCCGCTTCGCCCTGATGGGCTCGGTCGTACTGCTGATCACGCTGCTGGTCGGCCTGCTGTCCGGGCTCACCGCAGGCCTGGCCCGGGAGAACATCTCGGCCATCACCGGCCTGCCGTCCACCACCCGCCTCGCCTTCGCGGCGCCCGCCGGGGACCAGAAGGTCTCCTTCACCAATTCCCAGGTGCCCGAGAAGGCCTGGCGGACCTGGCGCGAACAGCCGGGGGTCACCTCCGCCCAGCCGCTGGGCATCCGCACCACCAACGCGGTCTCCGGTGAGCGCACGGCGGCCGTGTCCGCCTTCGGCGTGGACCCGGCCGGGCCCCTGCCGCCCCGGGGGAGCGGCCTCGCCCAGGGACAGGTGGTCCTCACCGAGAAGGCCGCCGAGGAGCTCGGCGGACTGACCGCCGGCGCCAAGCTCAAGATCGGCCCGGTCGAGCTGGCCGTGGCCTCGGTCTCCGGCACCGCCGCCTACAGCCACACCCCGGTGGTCTGGATGGACCTGAACGACTGGCAGCGCGTCGGCAACCCCGGCACCTCCATCGACACCGTGGCCACCGTCGTCGCCCTGGACGGTACGGGCGCGGTCGACTGGGCGGCCGGGTCCAAGGCCACCGGCACCGATGCCCAGACCATCGACGGGGCGCTGAGCGCGATCGGCTCCTACACCTCCGAGAACGGCTCCCTCCAGCTGATGCGCGGTTTCCTCTTCGCCATCTCCGCCCTCGTCATCGGGGCCTTCTTCACGGTGTGGACGATCCAGCGCAGCGGGGACATCGCCGTGCTGAAGGCACTGGGTGCCTCCACCCCGTACCTCCTCAAGGACGCCCTCGGGCAGGCCGTGGTGATGCTGGCGATCGGTACGGGGGCGGGAACCGCCCTCGCCGCCGGGTTCGGCGCCCTGATCAGCGGCGGCGCCGTGCCCTTCGTGCTCGATGGAGCCACGGTGCTGATCCCGGCCGCCGTCATGATCGCGCTCGGTGCGCTGGGCGCCGCCCTGTCCATCCGGCGGATCACCGCCGTAGACCCCCTGACCGCTCTCGGGAGCGCCCGATGACCCTGCTCGTCCACGACGTCACCCTCACCTACGCGGACGGCGACGCCCGGCTCACCGCCCTCGACGCGGTCCGCCTGGAGGTGCCCGCGGGCACCCTGACGGCCGTCATAGGCCCCTCCGGGTCCGGCAAGTCCAGTCTGCTCGCGGTCGCCGCCACCCTGGTCACCCCCGATTCGGGGCGGATCGTCGTCGCGGGGCAGGACACCGCGGAGCTCACCGCGGCCGAGAAGTCGGTGCTGCGCCGGGAGAAGATCGGCATCGTCTTCCAGCAGCCGAACCTGCTGGCCTCGCTCACCGCCGTCGAGCAGCTCCAGGTCATGGCGCACCTCTCCGGCCGCCCGCCGCGCGCCCTGCGGCAGCGGGCGCTGGAGCTGCTGGACTCGGTGGGCCTGGCCGACAAGGCCGACAAGCGGCCCCACCAGCTCTCCGGCGGGCAGCGCCAGCGCATCAACATCGCCCGCGCGCTGATGAACGAGCCCTCCGTGCTCCTGGTGGACGAGCCCACCAGCGCCCTCGACCACGAGCGCGGAGCCGCGGTCCTCGACCTGCTGATCACCCTCACCCGGGACCGCTCCACCGCCACGGTGCTCGTCACGCACGACCACGCGCACCTGGAGCGCATGGACCGCACGGCGACCATGACCGACGGCCGCCTGACGGAGACCGTCCCGGCCGCGTAGGGATGCGCACGAAGGCCCCGGCGGCCCCTTGGAGGGGCGGCCGGGGCCTTCGTGCACGTCGGGGCGTCCAGGGCGTCCGCGCAGGCCCTACGGGGTCCTGCGCGGCCCTGTGCGGTCCTACGCCGGGCTCTGGCTCTGCAGGGCCACCGACAGTTCGGCCGCGACGCCCTGCAGGATCGGCACGAAGGACTCGGCCACGGCCTCGGTCACCCGGCCGGCCGGGCCCGAGATGGAGATCGCGGCGGCGGTCGGCGAGTTCGGAACGGAGACCGCGAGGCAGCGGACCCCTATTTCCTGCTCGTTGTCGTCGACGGCGTAGCCCACCTTGCGGACCTGCTCCAGGGCCTCCAGGAAGCCCTCGGGCGTGGTGATGGTCTTCTCGGTCGCGGCAGGCATCCCGGTGCGCGAGAGGAGCGCCCGGACCTCGTCCGCGGGGGTGTAGGCGAGCAGCGCCTTGCCCACGCCGGTGGAGTGCGGCAGTACGCGGCGGCCGACCTCGGTGAACATCCGCATGGAGTGCTTGGACGGCACCTGGGCGACGTAGACGATCTCGTCCCCGTCGAGCAGGGCCATGTTCGCCGTCTCGCCGGTCTCCTCCACGAGGCGGGCCAGGTAGGGGCGGGCCCAGGTGCCCAGCAGCCGCGACGCGGACTCGCCGAGGCGGATCAGCCGGGGGCCGAGGGAGTACCGTCGGTTGGGCTGCTGCCGGACGTAGCCGCACGCCACGAGGGTGCGCATGAGGCGATGGATGGTGGGCAGCGGCAGACCGCTGGCGGCGGAGAGTTCGCTGAGGCCGACTTCGCCCCCTGCGTCGGCCATACGTTCGAGCAGATCGAAGGCGCGCTCAAGGGACTGGACGCCACCGCTGGCGGCGGTGGGCTTGTTGGAGGCGTCGGTGGTGCTGGCGCTGGACGTCGGCACGGCGCGGTCCTTTCGGTGCTGGCAGGCAAGCAAGCAGCCTACCGGTCGGTCGGCGTCGGCCCTAGAGCCGGGGCAAAGCCCGTCGCCGCCGGTCAGAGGCGGTTTGTCCTGGTGGCGGACATCCTCGGGAAGTTACCCGTCCAGCACCCGGTGGTGATAGCTACATTCTGCATAGCGAAATCTTAATTCCATCCTGTGGAAACATCCAATTGCGATGCGGGCGGGTCAGTGGTCCGTCCGGGCGCTCTTGACTGGGTCCGGATCGGGGTGAAGACTCCGTCAACAGAACGTTGAATTTCGCTCTGTGGAAGTAGATGGGGAGGTTCCGGTGTCCGACCTGGCTGTGGAACTGGTACTGCGCTCGACGCGCGTCATCACCCCCGAGGGGACGCGTGCCGCTTCGGTGGCCGTCGCCGGCGGGAAGATCGCGGCCGTGCTGCCGTACGAGGCCGACGTACCGGCCGGGGCCCGGCTGGAGGACTTCGGCGACGACGTGCTCCTTCCCGGCCTCGTCGACACCCACGTCCACGTGAACGACCCCGGTCGCACGGAGTGGGAAGGCTTCTGGACGGCCACCCGCGCCGCCGCGGCCGGTGGCATCACCACCATCCTCGACATGCCGCTCAACTCCCTGCCGCCGACCACGACCACCGCCAACCTGGTGGTCAAGCAGGACGTGGCCCGGACCAAGGCGCACGTGGACATCGGCTTCTGGGGCGGTGCGCTGCCGGACAACGTCAAGGACCTGCGCCCGCTGCACGACGCCGGCGTCTTCGGCTTCAAGTGCTTCCTGTCGCCCTCCGGCGTGGACGAGTTCCCCGAGCTCGACCAGGAGCAGCTGGCCAACTCCCTCGCCGAGATCACCGGCTTCGGCGGCCTGATGATCGTGCACGCCGAGGACCCGCACCACCTGGAGTCCGCGCCGCAGAACCCGGGCCCCAAGTACGCCGACTTCCTGGCCTCCCGCCCCGAGGACGCCGAGAACACCGCGATCCAGAACCTGATCGACCAGGCGAAGCGCCTGAACGCGCGCGTCCACGTCCTGCACCTGTCCTCCGCCTCCGCGCTGCCGCTGATCGCCGCGGCCAAGGCCGAGGGCGTGCAGATCACCGTCGAGTCCTGCCCGCACTTCCTCACCCTCACGGCCGAGGAAGTCCCGGACGGCGCCACCGAGTTCAAGTGCTGCCCGCCCATCCGCGAGTCCGCCAACCAGGACATCCTGTGGGACGCGCTCGCCGACGGCACGATCGACTGCATCGTCTCCGACCACTCGCCCTCCACCGCGGACCTGAAGACCGGCGACTTCGCCACCGCGTGGGGCGGCATCTCCTCCCTCCAGCTGGGCCTCCCGGCGATCTGGACCGAGGCGAAGAAGCGCGGCCGCAGCCTGGAGGACGTCGTCCGCTGGATGTCCGCCGCCCCGGCCGCCCTCGCCGGTCTGGCGGACAAGGGCGCGATCGAGGCCGGCCGCGACGCCGACTTCGCCGTCCTGGCCCCCGAAGAGACCTTCACCGTTGACCCGGCCCACCTGCACCACCGCAACCAGGTCACGGCGTACGCGGGCAAGACCCTGCACGGCGTCGTGAAGTCCACCTGGCTGCGCGGTACGCAGATCGCCGACCACGGCACCCCGTCCGAGCCCACCGGCCGACTCCTTGAAAGGCAGAACTGACTGTGGCGATTGAATCCTTCACCGGTAACGCGAACCCGTACGGGGGCGGCGACCCGTACGCGGACTACCGCACTGCGGACTTCCCGTTCACCCAGTACGCGAACCTGGCCGCGCGTGCGCTCGGCGCCGGTGTCATCGCCGCCAACGACGAGTTCTTCGCCCAGCGCGAGAACCTGCTGATCGAAGAGGCCGCGCACTTCGACCCCGAGGACTTCGGCCACAAGGGCAAGGTCATGGACGGCTGGGAGACCCGCCGCCGCCGCGGCATCTCCGCCACCCAGCCCTGGCCGACCCCCGAGGACCACGACTGGGCGCTGATCCGCCTGGGCGCCCCCGGCGTCATCCGCGGCATCGTCGTCGACACCGCCCACTTCCGCGGCAACATGCCGCAGGCCGTATCGGTGCAGGGCGCCTCGGTGGCCGGCTCCCCGACCGAGGCGGAGCTGCTCTCCGACGACGTCAAGTGGACGACCCTCGTCGAGCGCACCCCGGTCGGCGGCCACGCGGCCAACGGCTTCGAGGTCAACGTCGAGCAGCGCTTCACGCACCTGCGCCTCAACCAGCACCCGGACGGCGGCGTCGCCCGCCTGCGCGTCTACGGCGAGGTCCGCACCGACCCCAAGTGGCTCGCCGCGCTGGGCACGTTCGACGTGGTCGCGCTGGAGAACGGCGGCTCGGTCCAGGACGCGTCCAACCGCTTCTACTCCCCGCCGACCAACACCATCAACCCGGGCCGCTCCCGCAAGATGGACGACGGCTGGGAGACCGCCCGTCGCCGCGACAACGGCAACGACTGGATCCGCTACGAGCTGGTCGCCGAATCCGAGATCCGCGCCGTCGAGATCGACACCGCGTACCTCAAGGGCAACTCGGCCGGCTGGGCCTCGCTGTCCGTCAAGACCGGCGAAGAGGGCGAGTGGGCGGAGTTCCTGCCGCGCACCCGCCTGCAGCCCGACACCAACCACCGCTTCGTGCTCGACGCCCCGGCGGTCGGCACGCACGTCCGCATCGACATCTTCCCGGACGGTGGCTTCTCCCGCCTGCGCCTGTACGGCGCCCTGACGGAGGCCGGCGCCGCGGCGCACGCCGCCCGTCACCAGGAGCTGGGCGGCTGACGCCACCCCTCCCGCACCACGCCGACCGCCCCGGGGGCCGACACCCCCGGGCGCGTTCATCAGCCCGCAGGGGCGCACCGCTCGCCGGTGCGCCCCTGCGGCGTTCCCGGACCGGGTCCTTCGGGTGCCTCCCTCCGGGCGCCCCCGTTAGGGTGCGCCTACGAACCCGAAGACGCCCCGAGGAGACGGACTTTGACAGCCGAAGAGCCGCGCACGCCGCAGCAGCGCCGGGCGGACACGATGGCCCGATTCGAGAACGACATCGACGTCTGGGTGGCCACCGCGGACGCCCGGGGCGTCCCGTGCATGGTGCCGCTCTCGTTCCGGTGGGACGGCACGACGTTCCTGGTGTCCACCGGGCGCACCCTGCCCACCGGGCGCAACCTCGCCGAGAACGGCGGCCGGGTCCGGCTGGCCTTCGGCACGACCCGCGACGTGGTCCTCGTGGAGGGCGCCGCGACCGCGCTGGAGGCGGCGGAGCTCGCGCCCGGCGAGATCGAGGCCTTCGCGGCCCACTCCGGCTTCGATCCCAGCAGCCTCAAGACGCCCTACCCGTACTTCCGGATCGAGCCGGTGTGGATCCAGGCCTGGCGCGAGGCGAACGAGATCGCCGGCCGCGACCTGATGAAGGACGGCCGCTGGCTGGTCTGATCTCCCGCGCGCCGCTCCGATGAGTTCCGGGCCGCCCGGGAGTCTGAACGGGTACAGGTGAATGCGGACGAAAAAGGAGCGCGGAGCCATGGGAAAGCTGACCCTCACCACCTTCCTGACCCTCGACGGCGTGATGCAGGCCCCCGGCGGGCCGGAGGAGGATCCCAGCGGCGGGTTCGCGTACGGCGGCTGGCTGGTGCCCTTCGACGACGAGGGCATGGGGGCATTCATGACGGAGGTCTTCGACCGGGCCGGGGCCTTCCTCCTCGGCCGCCGCACCTACGAGATCTTCGCGGGCTACTGGCCGCAGCACACCGACCCGGCGGACCCGATCGCGAGCCGGCTCAACGGGCTGCCCAAGTACGTGGCCTCGACCACCCTCAAGGAGCCCGGGTGGGCCGGGACCACGGTCATCGACGGGGAGCACCTCCAGTCCGAGATCGTCCGGGTCAAGGACGGGCTGGAGGGGGACGCCGAGCTCCAGGTGCACGGCAGCGGGGCGCTCGCCCAGTGGCTGCTGGCGCGCGATCTGGTCGACGAGCTGAACCTGTTGGTCTTCCCGGTCTTCCTGGGAACGGGCCGCAGGCTGTTCCCGGCCGGGGCGCTGCCCACGGCCTGCGAGCTGCTCGCCTCCCGCACCACCGAACGGGGCACCGCCATCCACACCTACCGCCCGACGGGCCGCGCCGCCTTCGGCACCTTCTGAACGGGCCACCCTCTGAACGGGTCACCTCCTGGACGGGCACCTCCTGAACGGAGAAAGGCGAGGTCAGCGGGGAGCGGAGCCGGGATAACCACTCGACCGGGGCGATCATGTCCGATAGCGTCAATACCCCCGTGCGAGCCGCCGAAGCCTCCACCCGCTCCCTGTCGTTGGAGACCCGGTGTCCACCGTTTCCGCAGCTGCCCCCGTGCCCGTCCTCGCCCCCCGCAGGGCCTGGCTGGCCGACCTTCCGGTCCTGCTCGTCGCCGTCGTCTGGGGCGGCAGCTACCTCGCCGCCAAGGGGATCACCGCCACCCACACCGTGATCGCGGTGCTCGTCCTGCGCTTCGCGCTGGTGCTGCCGGTCCTGGTGATCGCGGGCCGGCGGCGGCTGCGCGCGCTCACCCCCGCCCAGCTGCGCGGCGCCGGGGTGCTGGGACTCGTACTCGGCGGGATCTTCCTGCTGGAGACCTACGGGGTGGTCCACACCTCCGCCACCAACGCCGGGCTGATCATCAGCCTGACCATGATCTTCACCCCGCTCGCCGAGGCGGCCGTCCGCAGGTCCCGCCCCTCCGCCGGGTTCCTGGGGGCCGCCGCGGTCTCCGTGGCCGGAGTCGTGCTGCTCACCCAGGGCGGCGGGATCACCGCCCCCGGCCTCGGGGACCTCCTCATCCTCGGCGCCGCCCTCGCCCGGACCCTGCACGTCCTGCTGATGGCCCGGATCAAGGCCGTGCAGGAGGCCGACTCGCTCTCCCTGACCACGGTTCAGCTCGGCAGCGCGGTCGCCGTGTTCGCCGTACTGGCCGCGGTGCCCGGCACCGGTGCGAGCCCCTGGTCGGCCGCCGCCGGGTTCGGGGCCGCCGAGTGGGCCGGGCTCGCCTTCCTGTCCGTCTTCTGCACCCTCTTCGCCTTCTTCGTCCAGATGTGGGCCGTCCGGCGCACCTCGCCCTCCCGCGTCAGCCTGCTGCTCGGCACCGAACCCCTCTGGGCGGCCGCGGCGGGCATCGTCATCGGCGGTGAGCACCTGGGACCGGCCGGCCTCGCGGGCGTGGTGCTGGTGCTCGGCGGCACCGCCTGGGGCCGGCGCACCGCAGCCTAGGGGGGTGTCTGATGGATCTCCGCGGCGTCGCGACGGAGATCCATCAGACACCCCCTGCCGATTGGCCGGAACGGGACCCTCCGCGGGGCGGCCGCGCCCCTAGGGTTGCCCCATGCCTCCGACGTCACAGACCGGGGAGTTCCTCCAGGGACACCCGGCGCCGCTCCCGGCGCGAGCGCTCGCACGCCTCCGCCACCCGGAACGCGGCGAGCGCCTCGGGGCCGTCGCAGGGATTGGGGCCCTCGCCGCGCACCAGCCGGACGAAGGCCGCCAGCTCGGCCTCGTAGGCGGGGGCGAAGCGTTCCAGGAACCCGGACCACGGTTTGGTAGCCGGGGGTGGGCCGTGCGGTTCGGCCGAGGCGATGGGCGTACGGTCGTCCAGCCCGGTGGAGATCTGGTCCAGCTCCCCGGCCAGCTCCATCCGCACGTCGTACCCGGCGCCGTTGCACCGCGTACCGGTGCTCGTGACCAGCGTCCCGTCGTCCAGGGTGAGGACGGCGGCGGCCGTGTCGATGTCGCCCGCCTCCCGGAACCGGGGCGGCCCCGCGTCCGAGCCGGTCGCGTACACCTCGGTCACCTCGCGCCCGGTGACCCAGCGGACCATGTCGAAATCGTGCACGAGGCAGTCCCGGTACAGCCCGCCGGAGGTCGCCAGGTACGCGGCGGCCGGCGGCGCCGGATCGGCCGTCGTGGTCCGTACGGTGTGCAGCCGGCCCAGCGCGCCCGAGCGGACCAGCTCGCGCGCCGTGCCGTAGCCCGCGTCGAAGCGGCGCATGAAGCCCAGCTGGAGCACCCCGCGGACCGCCGCCACCTCGCGCAGCACCGCCAGGGTGCGCTCCAGGCCCGGGGCGAGGGGCTTCTCGCAGAACACCGGCAGCCCGGAGCGCACGGCCCGCAGGACCAGCTCCGCGTGCCCCTCGGTGGCGCAGGCCACCACCAGGGCGTCCACCCCCCACGTGAAGACCTGCTCGACGGAGGGCGCGGCCGTGGCCCCGAGCCGGTCGGCCAGCCGGGCCGCCCGCGCGGGGTCGGCGTCGGCGAGCAGGAGCGAGCTCGCGTCCGCCTGGCGGGCCAGCGCCGCCGCGTGGAAGGAGCCGATGCGGCCCGTTCCGATGAGCCCGATGCGCATGCACTCAACGTGGCCCCGTCCGGGGGACCTGTCAATCTGCCCGGCTGCGTCCCGAAGGGTCCGCCATGCCCCCGATGACCTTGCATGGTGCACTGTGACGGATACTGGGCGGCTGCGGCTCGAAAGACAGGACCGCTCCAGACATGAACGCTGCGGACATGAACGCTGTGGCAAGCGGGCCGGGGCAGCGGCGGCAGGACGAGGGAAAGGCGCGGCAGACGTGGCTAGGGTTCGGACAGGGGTGCGCGTCGTGGGCGCGGTGCTCGCGGCGGTACTGGGCGCCTCCCTCGTGGGCTGCAGCAGTACGGGCGGCAAGCGCGCCGAAGATCGGGCGAAGGCCGAGGCGGCGGGCAGGCCCGCGGTGTCCACCCCGCGCTGGACCTTCGCGATGGTCACCCACGCGGGCGATGGCGACACCTTCTGGGACATCGTCCAGAAGGGCGCCAAGGAGGCCGCGGCGAAGGACAACATCAACTTCGTCTACGCCCACGACGACCAGGCGCAGCAGCAGGCTCAGTTCGTCCAGAACGCCATCGACCAGAAGGTCGACGGGCTGATCGTCTCGCTGGCCAAGCCCGAGGCCCTCAAGGACGTCCTCGCCAAGGCCGTCAAGGCCGGTATCCCGGTGATCACGGTCAACTCCGGATCCGCCCAGTCGGCCGAGTACGGGGCCCTGGCCCACATCGGCCAGGACGAGGAGATCGCCGGAGAGGCGGTCGGCACCGAGCTGACCAAGCGGGGAAAGAAGAAGGCCGTCTGCGTCCTGCACGAGCAGGGCAACGTGGGCCACGAGCAGCGCTGCGCCGGGGCCAAGAAGACCTTCGGCGGGACGATGGAGAACCTGTACGTGGAGGGCACCAACATGCCCTCCGTCCAGGCCTCCCTCCAGGCCAAGCTCCAGGCCGACCCGGACATCGACGCGATCCTCACCCTCGGCGCGCCCTTCGCCCCCACCGCCGTCAAGGCGAAGGAGTCGGCGGGCAGCAAGGCCGAGGTGGACACCTTCGACCTGAACGCCTCCGTGGCCCGCGACCTGAAGTCCGGCGCCCTCGGCTTCGCCGTCGACCAGCAGCCCTACCTCCAGGGCTACGAGGCCGTCGACCTGCTCTGGCTCAACCGCTACAACGCCGACGTGCTCGGCGGCGGCCGCCCGGTCCTGACCGGTCCGCAGATCGTCACCGCGGCCGAGGCCGCCAAGCTGGAGGAGTTCATCAAGCGGGGCAGCCGATGAGCACGGCCACCTCCGTCGACGAGCGGCTCGCCCCGACCTCCCTGGTCCGCAAGCTGCTCGGCCGGCCCGAGCTCGGCGCGGTCGTGGGCGCGGCCGCCGTCTTCGTCTTCTTCTCCTTCGCCGCCGACAGCTTCCTGCGGGCCTCCAGCCTGAGCACGGTCCTGTACTCGGCCTCCACCATCGGCATCATGGCCGTCCCGGTGGCCCTTCTCATGATCGGCGGGGAGTTCGACCTGTCCGCCGGTGTCATGGTCACCACCTCGGCGCTGTTCAGCTCGATGTTCAGCTACCAGATGACCGCCAACGTCTGGGTCGGCGTCCTCGTGTCGCTCCTGGTCACCCTGGCGATCGGCTTCTTCAACGGGTTCATGCTGACCCGTACGAAACTCCCGAGCTTCATCATCACGCTCGGCACCTTCCTGATGCTGACGGGCCTGAACCTCGGCTTCACCAAGCTGATCAGCGGCTCGGTCTCCACCAAGACCATCGCCGACATGGAGGGCTTCGACTCCGCCCGCGCGCTCTTCGCCTCGCAGTGGACCTTCGGCTCGGTCACCCTCAAGGTCACCATCCTGTGGTGGCTGGTCCTGGTCGCCGTGGCCACCTGGATCCTGCTGCGCACCCGCGCCGGGAACTGGATCTTCGCCGTCGGCGGCGGGGCGGACGCCGCCCGTGCCACCGGCGTCCCGGTCGTGAAGACCCGTATCGGGCTGTACATGGGCGTGGCCCTGTGCGCCTGGATCTCCGGGCAGCACATCCTCTTCTCGTTCGACGTCGTCCAGTCGGGCGAAGGCGTCGGCAACGAGTTCCTGTACATCATCGCGGCCGTCATCGGCGGGTGCCTGATGACCGGCGGCTACGGCTCGGCCATCGGCTCCGCCGTGGGCGCCTTCATCTTCGGCATGACCAGCAACGGCATCGTGTACGCGCAGTGGAACCCGGACTGGTTCAAGTTCTTCCTCGGCGCGATGCTGCTGCTGGCCACGCTGCTCAACGCATGGGTCCGCAAGCGGGCGGAGGCGAAATGACGACGACCGAGACCGACAAAGCATCCCGGGCCGAGGCGCCCGCGCTGGTGAAGCTGACCGACGTCAGCAAGTACTACGGCAACATCCGCGCCCTCCAGGGCGTCTCCCTGGAGGTCTCGGCGGGCGAGATCACCTGTGTCCTCGGAGACAACGGCGCCGGCAAGTCCACCCTCATCAAGATCATCGCGGGGCTGCACCGGCACGACGCCGGCACCTTCGAGATCGAGGGCGAGGAGACCGTGCTCGCCAACCCGCGCGCCGCCCTCGACCACGGCATCGCCACCGTCTACCAGGACCTCGCCGTGGTCCCGCTGATGCCCGTCTGGCGGAACTTCTTCCTCGGCTCCGAGCCCACCAGGGGCCGCGGCCCCTTCCGCCGCCTCGACGTGGAGCTCATGCGCGAGACCACCCGCGCCGAACTGCTGCGCATGGGCATCGACCTGCGCGACGTGGACCAGCCCATCGGCACCCTGTCCGGCGGCGAACGCCAGTGCGTGGCCATCGCCCGCGCCGTCCACTTCGGCGCGAAGGTCCTCGTACTCGACGAGCCCACCGCGGCCCTCGGCGTGAAGCAGTCCGGCGTGGTCCTCAAGTACGTCGCCGCCGCCCGCGACGCGGGTCTCGGCGTGGTCCTGATCACCCACAACCCGCACCACGCCTACCTGGTCGGGAACCGGTTCGTGCTGCTCAAGCGCGGCACCATGGCGGGCAGCCACACCCGCGACTCGATCAGCCTGGACGAGCTCACCCGGCAGATGGCGGGCGGCTCCGAGCTGGACGAACTGAGCCACGAACTGGAGCGAGTGGCAGAATCAGGACCTGACAGCACGCCCCGACCTGAAAACACAGCCGGCCCCACCACGGGCACCACCGCACCCTGAGGGACGACACGAGTCGATGAGCACGTACCGGGACTTCACGCTCGCCCACCGGGGGGCGGCGCGAGGCACCGTCCTGCGGACCATCGGGACCCGTGAGCGCAGGTCGCACCTGACCGCACCGCGCGTCCCGACCGTCGGCATCGACATCGGCGGCACCAAGGTGATGGCCGGTGTGGTCGACGCCGACGGGATCATCCTGGAGAAGATCCGGGCCGAGACCCCCGACAAGTCCAAGAGCGCCAAGGTGGTCGAGGACACCATCGTCGAGCTGGTCCTGGACCTCTCCGACCGGCACGACGTGCACGCGGTGGGCATCGGCGCGGCCGGCTGGGTCGACGCCGACCGCTCCCGCGTGCTCTTCGCCCCGCACCTGGCCTGGCGCGACGAACCGCTGCGCGACGCCCTCCAGTCCCGGCTCGCGGTCCCGGTCATGGTGGACAACGATGCCAACACCGCTGCCTGGGCCGAATGGCGCTTCGGCGCGGGCCGCGGCGAGGACCACCTGGTCATGATCACGCTGGGCACCGGCATCGGCGGGGCCATCCTCGAAGGCGGCCAGGTCAAGCGCGGCCGCTACGGCGTGGCCGGCGAATTCGGGCACATGCAGGTGGTCCCCGGCGGCCACCGCTGCCCGTGCGGCAACCGCGGCTGCTGGGAGCAGTACAGCTCCGGCAACGCCCTGGTCCGCGAGGCCCGCGAGCTGGCCGCCGCCGACTCCCCGGTCGCGTACAACATCATCGCCAGGGTCGGCGGCAACGTCTCGGAGATCACCGGACCGCTCATCACCGAGCTGGCCCGCGAGGGCGATGCCATGTGCATCGAACTCCTCCAGGACATCGGCCAGTGGCTCGGCGTGGGCATCGCCAACCTCGCCGCCGCCCTCGACCCCTCCTGCTTCGTCATCGGCGGCGGCGTCAGCGCCGCCGACGACCTGCTGATCGGCCCCGCCCGCGACGCCTTCCGCCGCCACCTCACCGGCCGCGGCTACCGCCCCGAGGCCCGGATCGCCAAAGCCCAGCTCGGCCCCGAAGCCGGCATGGTCGGCGCGGCCGACCTCGCCCGGCTGGTCGCCCGGCGCTTCCGCCGCGCCACGCGCCGGCGCGTCGAGCGGTACGAGCGCTACGCGCAGTTCGGCCGGCGCGACGCCGCCGGCCCCGAAGAGCAGGAAAAGCCGTGACCCCGCCGACCCTGCCCCACCAGGCCCAGTCCCCGGACCAGGGCCCCGCGAGGCTGCCCGCCGAGGACCGCAAGCACGTGGTGCGGCGCCGCTGGATCACCGCGATCATCATCCTGCTGCTGGTCGGGGTCCCGGCCGGCTACCTCGCCGTCTCCGCGCAGCAGAGCCGCGAGAGCGGCCGCGACAAGGCGTCCAAGGTCGGCGCCGTCAAGGTGCGCACGGCCTGGCCCTCCCAGGTGCAGCGCAGCATCTACGAGGTCCCGATCCCGCCGAAGGCCTGGCGGGTCGGGTACCTGGAGACCAACAACTGGCACACCAGCCGCCTGTACGTCCAGTTCGCCGTCACCCCGGAAGAGCTCGACGTCTTCCTGGCCGACTGCGGCACCAGCCGCGCGGCGCTGACCCCGGGGCCCTCGATCTCCCCGGAGGACGCCGAGATCGCGGGCTGGGTGTGGAGCCCGGCGAAGTCCTGGTTCGGGGTCACCCTCGACGCCGCGGAACCCCGGCCGACCCGGGACATCACCGTGGACCTCACCGAGCCGAACATCCCCAGGGTGTACGTGGTCTCCACGGCGGTTCCGTAGGCCCGGCCACTCGGCCGGCCGGTCGCTCGGTCGGTCGCTCGGCCATCCGGTGTTCGCCCGGACCGCGGGCGGTCGCGCCGCTAGCCTCGGATCATGAAACTCACCAAGCGGCTGCACTCCTGCGTCCAGCTGGAGAAGGACGGGCGCACCCTCGTCATCGACCCGGGCACCTTCAGCGAACCGGACGCCGGCCTCGGGGCCGACGCGCTGCTCGTCACCCACGAGCACGCCGACCACTTCGAGGAGGGCCGCCTGCGGGCCGCCCTCGACGCGAATCCGGCCGCGCAGCTGTGGACCCTGCGCAGCGTCGCCGAGAAGCTGGCCCCGGCCTACCCGGGACGCGTGCACACCGTGGGCCACGGGGACACCTTCACCGCGGCGGGCTTCGACGTGCAGGTGCACGGCGAGCTGCACGCCGTGATCCACCCGGACATCCCGCGGATCACCAATGTCGGCTACCTCGTGGACGCCTCCCTCTTCCACCCGGGGGACGCGCTGACCGTGCCCGGGGCCGCCGTCGAGACCCTCATGCTCCCGGTGCACGCGCCCTGGAACAAGATCGCCGAGGTGATCGACTACGTCCGCGAGGTCAAGCCGAGCCAGGCCTTCGCCATCCACGACGTGGGTCTGACCGACGTGGTGCTGCCGATCTACGCCACCCAGATCGGGAACCTCGGCGGAGCCGCCTACGGCCGACTCACCGCCGGGGACACCACCGACCTTTGAATCCTCTCCTCCCTAGAGGGAGGGGATTCCTGGCTCACTTTGCCTGCGGCCCGGCGGGCGCGCAGGTCTTACGAGATCAGCGCCAGCCGGGTTGAGACCAGCCCGGACGAGCATGACGTGTGCGGAGTTCTTGTCCCTGGGAGACTCGGCTCCGCACGCGGTGCAGATGTAGGTACGTGTCGAGAGTGGTAGTGCGTGCTTGGTTCTCGCTCCGCACTGTGCGCAGTCCATGGTGGTATGCGCGGGGTGGACAAGGTGGAGTTCGCGGCCGTGTTTGCGGGCCATGTGGACCAGCGCCCGCTTGGTCGCGCCGATCGCCGCGTCGGAGGCCTTCTTTGCCATGGTGGACTTGGCGAGGAACCTCGGCCGGAAGTCCTCGACGGCGAGCCGGTCGTGATCCCGGACCACCGACTTGGCCCATTTGCGACCCGTGTCCTCACGCTGGCGTGCGATCTTCTTGTGGAGTTTCGCAGCCTGCCGCTTCGCCTGCCGGTAGCCCCTCGATCCGGCCGTGCCCTTCGCCGGCTTCCGGCGGGCCATCATCCGCTGGTAGCGGGCAAGCCCGGCGGCAGCCTTCTTCCCGTGCTGCGCGTGGGGAAGGTCGTGGGCGTCGCTGGTAGTGGTCGCGATCTCCTTCACACCCCAGTCGACTCCGATCACCGCGCCCGTCTCCGGGAACGGCCGTACTTCGGCGGAGACGGCGAAGGAGGCGTACCAGTGGCCGAGACTGTCGCGGTAAATCCGCACCGAGGACGGTGCCGTGGGCAGGCTCCGCGACCACACGACCGTCACGGCGATGCCGCCCGCCAGACGCAGGCGTCCGTCCTTGATCCGGAAACCGCGCTGCGTGTAGTTCAGGCTCGGGTCGGCCTGGTGCTTCTTCTTGTACTTCGGCATCCCGGACCGCTGCCGCATCGGCAATCGGGCCTTGATGTCCTTCAACGCCTTGGCCCGGGACTTGCCGAAGTCCCGGATGAGCTGCTGCTGCGGAACGCTGCTGCCCTCACGCAGCCACCCGTTCACGCTGCGGGCCCCGGTCAGCATCTTGTCCAGCCGCGCCGGACCGCACCCCTCCTCCTCGGCATGCGCCTTCTTCGACCGGGCACAGCACTCGTTCCAGACCCACCGGCACCGAGCCCACTCCGCTTCCAGAGCGGCACGAGCGGTGGACGACACGCGAAGCCGGTAGGTGTACCGGGCGTGCCCGGTATCCTCGGCGGCCATCTGTGCTGTCGTCACGCGATCAACGTAGACGAGGCCACTGACAATCCAAGAAAGTGCAGGTCACGGCGGATGCATAGAGTGCTTCGCCGCTTCGTGGCTCCGGGGCAAGGACCCGTTCCTCCCCGGGCTGAAGCCTGGGGCATCCTGGGAGAAATCGGGTGACTGTCGGTGCCGGGCGGTAAGTTGTCGGGCATGCGTATCGCCACGTTCAACGTCAACTCGATCACCGCCCGGCTGCCGCGCCTGCTGGCCTGGCTGGAGAGCTCCGGCACCGATGTCCTGTGCATCCAGGAGACCAAGTGCTCCGAGGAGCAGTTCCCGTACGAGGAGCTGCGCGAGCTGGGCTACGAGTCGGCCGTCAACGCCACCGGCAGGTGGAACGGGGTGGCCCTGCTCTCCAAGGTGGGCCTGGAGGACGTGGTCGTCGGCCTGCCCGGCGGGCCCGAGTACGAGGGGGCCCAGGAGCCCCGTGCCATCTCCGCCACCTGCGGCGGGGTGCGGGTCTGGTCGGTGTACGTGCCCAACGGGCGCGAGGTCGAGCACGACCACTACGGCTACAAGCTGGACTGGTTCCGGGCGCTGACCGCCGCCGTCACGGAAGACGCGGCGGGGGAGCGCCCGTTCGCGGTGCTCGGCGACTTCAACGTGGCCCCGACCGACGAGGACGTCTACGACCCGTCCGTCTTCGAGGGCGCCACCCACGTCACCCCGGCCGAGCGGGCGGCGCTGGAGCAGCTGCGGGCCCTGGGGCTCTCCGACGTCTTCCCGCGCCCGCTCAAGTACGACCGGCCGTACACCTTCTGGGACTACCGGATGCTCGCCTTCCCGAAGAACAAGGGAATGCGCATCGACCTGGTCTACGGGAACGCGGCGTTCGCCAAGGCCGTTACCGACTCCTACGTGGACCGCGAGGAGCGCAAGGGCAAGGGTGCCTCCGACCACGCGCCGGTCGTCGTGGACCTGGAGGTTTAGCCCGTCTGTTCCAGAACAGGCGCGTCCTGTCGCCGGCCGGGGATCCGGGTGTAAGGCTGGGTCCATGAACATCCCTTTCCTGGCCAACTGGCTGAACCGGCACGAAACGGAACAGGGCGCTGGACTCGCCGCCGCCCTCGCGGACGACCCCGAGGGCATCAACGAGTTGTTCGCGGAATGCGAGATGCTGCGCGCCCACGCGCGGTCGGCCGGGCTCGAACTCGACGAGAGCCCGCGCTCGTTGGAGGAGCTCGACCAGCTGATGCCCCGCTGGCGCCGGGATCCGGAGATCACCCCGTGGCTCGGCAACGACGCGGGCTTCTACCTCGGGACCGTGATCATCCGGACCATCCCGGGCGCCGGCTGGCAGGTGTGGCCCAACGGCCAGCCGATGATCCGGCTGGCCTCGGGCCGCGAGCTGAACGTGGTCGAGTCGGGGGTCTCCTGGGCGATGACCGGTTCCCCCGAGCTCAGCCAGGCGTACGCCGAAGCCTCGGAAGGCTGAGCTCGGATCCCTTTATGCGGCTTTTAGGCGTGTCGAGGCGAAGTGCCCTTCCGCGGCTGGATAGTTTGCGCTGACCTCGACACACCGACAAGTGGGCAGGGCAGCGTATGGCCGTCGATCCGTTGATCGAGCTGCGGGACGTCAACAAGTACTACGGGAAGTTGCACGTCCTCCAGGACATCAACCTCACCGTCGGCCGCGGGGAGGTGGTGGTGGTCATCGGCCCCTCCGGCTCCGGGAAGTCGACGCTGTGCCGGGCGGTCAACCGGCTGGAGACCATCGAATCGGGCACGATCATGCTCGACGGCAAGCCGCTGCCCGCCGAGGGCAAGGAGCTCGCCGCACTCCGCGCGGACGTCGGCATGGTCTTCCAGTCCTTCAACCTCTTCGCGCACAAGACCGTCCTCGCCAACGTCTCCCTCGCCCAGATCAAGGTCAGGAAGCGCAAGCGGGAAGAGGCCGACAAGCGCTCCCGGGAGCTGCTGGACCGGGTGGGCCTCGCGAACCAGGCCGAGAAGTTCCCCGCCCAGCTCTCCGGCGGCCAGCAGCAGCGCGTGGCCATCGCCCGAGCGCTCGCCATGAACCCCAAGGCCCTGCTCTTCGACGAGCCCACCTCCGCGCTCGACCCGGAGATGATCAACGAGGTGCTGGAGGTCATGCAGCAGCTCGCCGCCGAGGGCATGACCATGGTCGTGGTCACCCACGAGATGGGCTTCGCCCGCTCCGCCGCCAACCGCGTGGTGTTCATGGCCGACGGGAAGATCATCGAGGACCGGACCCCGGAGGCCTTCTTCACCGCCCCCGAGAGCGACCGGGCCAAGGACTTCCTCTCCAAGATCCTCAAGCACTGAGGGCGGCCCGGTGAACCACTCAGACCAGCCCCGCCCGTCCGTCCGCGCCCGCACGGGTGCCCGTACCCGTATCCGTGCCCGTGCGCTGCTCCTGACCCTCGCGCTCCTGGGAGCCGTCGCCGGCTGCGGCAAGTCCGGCAGCCCGCCGGTCAAGGGACCGCAGCCCGAGGACCTGCCCGTCTACCAGGTCGCGACCGGCTTCCAGCTGCCGGATTCCCCGACCTGGGAGAAGGCCAAGCGGCGCGGCCACCTCGTGGTCGGCGCCAAGGAGGACCAGCCGTACATGGGGGAGAAGGACCCCTCGAGCGGCAGCTACTCCGGGTTCGACATCGAGATCGCCAAGATGATGTCCGCCTCCCTCGGCTTCGACCCCAAGACGGTGGAGTTCAAGACCATCGCCTCGGCCAACCGCGAGACGGCCCTGCAGAACGGCCAGATCGACTACTACGTCGGCACCTACACGATCAACGACAACCGCAAGAAGCAGGTCGGCTTCGCCGGCCCCTACTTCCTCGCCGGCCAGTCGCTGCTCGTGCGCAAGGGGGAGACGCAGATCAAGGGCCCCGAGGACCTCGCGGGCAAGAAGGTCTGCTCGGCCGCCGGCTCCACCCCCTACCAGCGGCTCCAGCGGGAGTTCCCGCGCGCCGTCCTCGTCGCCTACGACACGTACTCGGTCTGCGTGGACAACCTGCTGACCTACCAGGTCGACGCCGTCTCCACCGACGACTCCATCCTCCTCGGCTACGCGGCCAAGGTCCCCGAGGAGCTCAAGGTGGTCGGCAAGCCCTTCTCCGAGGAGCCCTACGGCATCGGGGTCCCGCGCTCCGACAACGCCCTGCGCTTCGCCCTCGACGACGCCCTCGCCGAGAACGAGAAGAACGGGAACTGGAAGAAGGCCTTCGAGGCCACCCTCGGCCTGTCCGGCAAGCCCGCACCGAAGCCGCCCGCCATCGACCGCTACCCGGCGAGCTGAGGGGAGAGCACACCGCCATGAACGTACTCACCGACAACTTCGCGCTCTACGGGAAGGGCTTCCTCGGCACCGTCGAGCTCACGGTCTACGCCTCGCTCGTCGCCCTGGTCCTCGGCTTCCTGATGGCCTCCTTCCGCGTCGCCCCCGTCGGCTCCTTCCGGGTCTTCGGCACCGTCTGGGTGACCATCCTGCGCAACACCCCGCTCACCCTGCTCTTCTTCGCCGTCCTGCTCGGCCTGCCGCGCTTCGGCCTGGTCCTGCCCTTCCAGCTCTTCGCCGTCCTCGCGCTGGGCTGCTACACCTCCGCCTTCATCTGCGAAGCCCTGCGCTCCGGCATCAACACCGTGCCCAAGGGCCAGGGCGAGGCGGCCCGCAGCCTGGGCATGTCCTTCGGGCAGACCCTGGGCACCGTCGTGCTCCCGCAGGCCTTCCGCTCCGTCATCCCGCCCATCGGCTCCACGCTGATCGCGCTCGCCAAGAACTCGGCGATCGCCGGCGCCTTCAGCGTCACCGAGCTGCTGGGCACGTACAAGACCCTCAACGAGCTGGGCTACAGCATCATCTGGACCTTCCTCTGGATCGCCGTGGGCTACCTGATCATCACCCTGTCCATCAGCGCGCTCTTCAACGTGCTGGAGAAGCGCTACGGAGTCGCCCGATGACCGCGCACGCGCTCCACGGGGACCTGGAGTCCACCGCCCTCTACGACCTGCCCGGCCCGCGCGCCCGGCGCCGCCACTTCTTCTACGGGATCGCCTCGACGGCGGTCATCCTCGGCCTGATCGGCTGGCTGCTCTACCTGCTCTTCGACACCGAGCAGTTCACGGCCGCCAAGTGGACCCCCTTCGAGTACAAGGGCATCCAGGAACTGCTGCTCAAGGGGCTCTGGAACACCCTCAAGGCCTTCGCCTACGCCTCGGTGTTCTCGCTCGTCCTCGGCGCGGTGCTCGCCACCGGCCGGCTCTCGCTCCACCGGCCGGTGCGCTGGCTGTCGACGCTGTGCGTGGAGTTCTTCCGGGCCATGCCGGTGCTGGTGATGATCTTCTTCATCTTCGTCGCGCTCAAGGTCCAGCCGCTGCCCGCGCTGGTGGCCGGACTGACCCTGTACAACGGCTCGGTGCTGGCCGAGGTCTTCCGCACCGGGATCAACTCGGTCGAGAAGGGCCAGCGCGAGGCCGCGTACGCCCTGGGCATGCGCAAGACCCAGGTGATGACCTACGTGCTGGCCCCGCAGGGGGTCCGGGCGATGCTGCCCACGATCATCAGCCAGCTGGTGGTGGCCCTGAAGGACACCTCGCTCGGCTACCTGATCACCTACGAGGAGTTCCTGCACGCGGGCAAGCTGATCGCCTCCAACCTCGACTACGACCTGCCGTTCATCCCCGTGGTGATGATCATCTCGCCGATCTACATCGGGATGTGCATGCTGCTCTCCTGGTTCGCCACCTGGGTGGCCCGGCGCGAGCGGCGCAGCCCCAAGACGAAGGCGGTCGACATCGACATCGAGGCGGCCGGTCCGGGAGCGGTGCTGCCGGGCCGGATCTGACCCGAAGGGGGCCGGCCCCCGAGAGCCACACCCGGCCCGGCAGCAGCCGCGGATCACTGCTCGCGCAGCGGCACCGAGACGTACGAGGGATCGGTGCGCGGCGAGGAGAAGGTCAGCTGCGCGCCGGTCGGGTTGTGCTCGATGTACAGCGGGTCGACGGTGTCGACGACGACCGCGAGCCGGTGTCCGGCCGGGACGTCGTAGGCGGTGGAGAAGAGCTCCAGGTCCACCCCGAAGGCCTGGCCGGCCGGCTTGCCGTGGAAGGTGTACGGGGCGTTGCTGATCAGCTTGCCGATGCCGAGCGGGCCGACGTCGTAGAGGTACGCGACGAAGGTGCCGTCGGACTTCGTGGGCGTGACGGTGGTGTGGAGCTTGACGGTGCCGCGTACCCGGCGGTCCTCGGCGTAGCGCGGGGACTGCCAGACGGCGGCGAACGCGCGGGGGAGGAGCGGGATGGAGGCGGTGGGCGGAGCCTGGGCGATCTGGTCGAGCAGGCTGGACAGGAACACGATCCCGCCGTTGGCGCCGGAGTCGACATTGGCGAAGAGGTGCTCGCTGTCGGAGAGCATCAGCTTCTCGGAGCCGCCGGAGCCGACCGACTTCCAGTCGGCGTAGCCCTCGTAGCCGCCGTCGCTGCGGGGCTTGATCTGCACCGGAGCCTCGGTGTCCACGCCGTTGAGCTCGCCCTTGAGGTAGCGGTCGAACCATCTGTGGGCGTTGGTCCAGGTGTCGTTGGGCAGTCCGAACAGGCCGGTGGCCTCGGCGGTGGCGTGGTCGCCCGGACGGAACTCCAAGCGCTTGGGGCCGGTCAGCTTCTCGAAGAACTTGGCGTACTGGTTGGGCGTGAAGATGGTGTCGCCCCAGGCGTTGCCGAGCATGATCGCGGCGCCGTTGGCGTTGATCCGGTCCACCTGCTCTGAGGCCGAGCGCTGCTTGCCCCACTCGATCATCTGAGGTTCCTTGTCCAGATGGGACCCGAGGAAGTCGCCGAGGATCTGCTGCAGTTCGGGGCCCGGACGGCCGGTGAGGAAACCGGCGCCGCCGAGCAGGGCGGCGGCCTGGAGGTGCTGGGTGCGGTTCCCGTAGATGGACTCGATGAGGTCGGCCCAGCCGCTGAGTGCGACCACGGCCTTGACGCGCGGATCGCGCGCGGAGGCGAGCAGGCTGATGCCGGCGCCGTACGAGACCCCGCCCAGGCCGATGTGCGCGGCGTCGGCGGGGGTGTTGGCGAGCGCCCAGTCGATGACGGCGGAGACGTCGGCGGTGTCCGCCGGCCCGGCGGTCTCGATCTCGCCGCCCGAGAGCCAGAAGCCTCGGGAGGTGTAACTGACCACCACGTAGCCGGAGTCGGCGAGCTGCTTGGCCTGTGCAATGTATTCGATCTGCGGCAGGCCCCAGCTGGTGGGCAGGACGATCAGTGGGTACTTCGCGCCGGCCCCGGCTCCGGCCGGGGTGAAGACGTTGCCCTTGAGGGTGATGCCGCCGGAGCCGGGGATGTCGTAGAACCGGAGCTGCGACGTGGCCTCCGAGACGGCGGAGGTCGTGACGGCGGGAGCCGCCTGGGCCTGATGGGGGGCCAGGCCCAGGGCGGCTGCGGCCAGGACGACTGCCATGGCAGTAGCGGTGCTGGTGGTGCGGACCGTGCGGGCCATCGGTCTCTCCTCGCGTGCGCCGGGTGTCAAAGTGACCCGACGGTAACGGGAGGGGCTTACCGGAAGTAACCCATGGGTAAGTTACGTGCCGGTAACGATTGAACGATGGTCAGTTCGCCGGGTCAGCCGTTCTGCGGCGCGCCGGCCGCCTTGCTCTTGGCCTGCCACTGCTCCCAGGACAGGTTCCACTCGCCGTAGCCGTTGCCGATGTCCGCGTTGCCCTTCGAGCCGTCGCCGACGACCTCGAAGGGGTCGCCGGCCTGGGCCGCCGCGAAGAAGGCCTTGGCGTTGGCGTCGCTCATGCCCACGCAGCCGGAACTGGTGTTGGCGTGGCCGAAGTTGGCGTTGTTCCACGGTGCGGCGTGCACGTACATGCCCGACCAGGTCAGCCGGATCGAGTAGTCGACGTCCTTGTCGTAGGCGTTGCCGAGGCCCACGGTCTCGGAGTTCATCCGGATCGTGCCCTCCTTCAGCATCAGCACCATCTTCCCGCTCCAGGAGGCCTTCTGGCCGCCCGGGGTGCCGGCCGAGACCGGGATGGTGTCCACCGTCTGGCCGTCCTCGGTGACCGACATCTTGCTCGTGTCGAGGTCCACCTTCATCCGGCGGTCCTTGCCGATCTTGAACTCGGTGCTGTAGTCCTTCACGAACATGCCGCCACCCGGGCCGGAGTCGACGCCGTTGAGGTGCATGTCGACCTTCACGTCGGTGCCGGACTTCCAGTACTCCTTGGGCCGCCAGTCCACCCGGTCCTTGCCCGAGTAGTCCTTGATCCAGCCCCAGGACCCCTCGGTGTTGTTCGAGGTGGTGACCTTCAGGTCCTTCTCGACCGCGGCCTTGTTCGTCACCGGGTTGTCGAAGACGATCGAGACCGGCATGCCCACACCCACGGTGCTGCCCTTGGCTATGTTGATCGAGACCTTGTTGACCTTGTCGGCGGCCGTGGTCTTGAACGTCGTCGTGGCGCTCTGGCTGTCGGTGTTCTGGGCCTCGACCTTGTACTCCGCGCCCGCCGAGGCGTTGCGCTCCGACTTCCAGGTCTTGCCGTCGGCGGATATCTGCCCGGCCAGCTCCCCGCCCTTGGCGTCCGTCACCTTCACCGAGGCCAGCTTGCCGTCCGCGATCGTCACGGTCACCGGCTCGCCCGCCTTGACCTGGTCGCCGGTGAGGTTCACCGACACCGCCATGGCCGGCTTCTGTTTGATCTCCGCCTTGGCCGCACCACCCGCCCCGGCGCCGCCGCCGCAGGCGGTCAGCGCGGCGGCCAGCAGCGCGGTACCCGCCACCGCGACGTGGCGACTGCGAACCCGAAAGACCCGGCGTGTGCGGCTCAACGAAAACCCCTCCGAAGTGATGGTCGATCGCAAATGAAGATGCGAACGGCACGACTCTAGGTTGCAGGAGATGCGGAAAAGATCAGGAATCCGCTTGTGACATGGACCGCAGCGATACGGTCATCATCCGGTCACAATCACCGCGCACTTCGGTCATGGACAGCTGTGAGAGTCCTGTGCATCCCCTGCCCCGGACGTACAGGAAGGCCGATCTGCCGTGTGTGCACTGCTCGTTACCCCCGCCCAGCACCTCCAGCCCCGAAGCCGGGAACGGGAGCTCATCGTGCGCTCCCTGTCCGTACCGGAATACCTGAGCTTCCTTTCCCGGCACGGCAGGGCCAGTTTTCTCCAGTACCCGTCATGGGCCCGGGTAAAGGACCTTTGGCGCTCGGAAAGGGTCGGATGGCACTGTCCCGACGGTGAAATCGAGGGTGCGGCACTGGTTCTCTACCGCCAATTCCCCGGCACCCGCAAATACTTCGCCTATCTCCCCGAAGGCCCCGTCGCCGACTGGGCGGACCCGGACCTCGACCGCTGGCTGACCCCCCTCATGGGCCACCTCAAATCGGCCGGCGCCTTCGCCGTCCGCATCGGCCCCACCCCCGCCTACCGCCGCTGGGACGCGGCCACCGCCAAGGCCGGCGCAGGCCCCGGACGCCAGATCTCCGACGTGCTCGCCACCGAGGTGGACCCCGTCGGCGCCGCGCTCGCCGACCGGCTGCGCACCCGCGGCTGGAAGCGCTGCGGGGGCGAGGACGACGGCGACGCCCAGCCGCGCCACGTCTTCCGCGTCCCGCTCGCCGGACGCTCCCTCGACGACCTGTGGTCGGGCCTCAACCAGGAGTGGCGGCGCAATGTGCGCAAGGCCACGAAAGCCGGGGTCGAGACGGTCATCGGCACCGCCGGCGACCTGCCCGAGTTCTACCGGCTGCTGCGCATCACCGAGGAGCGCGACGGCTTCGAGCTCGGCCGCTCGCTCGCGTACTACCAGCAGCAGTACGAGGTCCTGAACGCCGAATCACCCGGCCGCATGCGGCTCTACCTGGGCGTTCACCAGGGAGAGATCCTCGCCGCGCACACCATGATCGTGGCCGGCAGCAGGGTCTGGTACCAGACCGGCGCCTCCGCCGACCACCGCCGCGAGGTCCGCCCCAGCAACGCCCTGCAGTGGCGCATGATGAGCGACGCCCACGCGCTCGGAGCGGAGGAATACGACATGCGCGGGGTACCCTCCACCCTCGACCCCGACGAACGCTCCTTCGGGCTGCTGCGCTGGAAGCTCGGCACCGGCGGGCAGGTCGTCGAAACCCTCGGCGAGTGGGAGACCTCGATGGACGGATGCGCCAACACGGCCCTCTACAAGGCGTTCCAGGCGTACATGGCCCGCCGGTGACCGTCGCAGCAACCAGACCGGCCGAGGCCGGTCCCGCCGACGCCGATCACGCGGAAGCCGATCACGCAGAAGCCGCCCACGCGGCACCGGGGAAGACCTCGGTGCTGCGCAGCGGCGCGCTCATGGCGGCCGGGTCGATAGTCTCCCGCGCCACCGGCTTCGTCCGCTCCGCCGTGATCGTCGCCGCGCTCGGCGTCGGACTGCTCGGCGACGGCTACGCCGTCGCCAACACGGTCCCGAACATCCTCTACATCCTGCTCATCGGCGGCGCCCTCAACGCGGTCTTCGTCCCCGAGCTGGTCCGCGCCGCCAAGGAGCACGAGGACGGCGGCGCCGCCTACACCGACCGGCTGCTCACCGTCTGCACGGCCGCGCTGCTGGTCCTCACCGCCGCCGCCGTGCTCGCCGCCCCGCTGATCGTCTCGGCGTACACCGGCTACAGCGGGAGCCAGGAGTCCACCACCGTGGCCCTGGCCCGCTACTGCCTCCCGCAGATCCTCTTCTACGGGCTGTTCACCCTGCTCGGGCAAGTGCTCAACGCCCGCGGCCGGTTCGGTGCGATGATGTGGACTCCGGTCCTCAACAACCTCGTCGTCATCGCCGTCTTCGGGCTGTTCCTCTTCGTCTCCCGCGATGCGGCCAACGGCCTGAGCGCCGCCGAGACCCGGCTGCTGGGCATCGGCACCACCCTCGGCATCGTCATCCAGGCCCTCGGGCTGATCCCCTCGCTGCGCGCCGCCCGCTTCCGCTGGCGCCCCCGCTTCGACTGGCGCGGCAGCGGCCTCACCCGCCCGCTGCGCAACGCGGGCTGGCTCGTCATGCTCGTCCTGACCAACCAGCTCGCCTACTGGGTCGTGACCCGGCTCTCCACCGCCACCGGCCGCCACGCCGCCGAGGCGGGGCTCGCGGGCGGCGCCGGGTACACCGCCTACAGCAACGCCTACCTGCTGTGGATGGTCCCGCAGGGCATCATCACCGTCTCCCTCGTCACCGCCCTCATGCCCCGCATGAGCGCCGCCGCCACCGACGGGGACCTGGGCCGGGTCCGTGCGGACGTCTCCTACGCGCTGCGCTCCAGCGCCGCCCTCGTGGTCCCGGCCGCCGCGCTCTTCGCGGCCCTCGCGCCCTGGGTGATCGGCAGCGTCTTCGAATACGGGCGCACCGGCGCGGCCGACGTCGCCGTCATGGCCGGCATGCTGGCGGCCTTCGCGCCCGGCCTGATCGCCTACTCCGCGCAGTACGTGCTCTCCCGCGGGTTCTACGCCCTGTCCGACACCCGGACCCCCTTCTTCCTCAACCTGGTCATCGCCGCCCTCAACGCCGGGCTCTCGGCCGCCGCGTACTTCCTGCTGCCCCCGCGCTGGGCCGTCACGGGCATGGCCGCCGCCTGCTCGGTCGCCTTCACCGCGGGCGCCGCCGTCACCGCGTACGTCCTCGCCCGGCGGCTCGGCCCGCGCACGGGGACCCGTACCGAACGCCGCAACACCGCGGTACGGACCCACCTGCGGCTCCTGGCGGCCTGCGTACCGGCGGGCGCCGCCGGGTACGCCGCGGCGCACGCCGCCGACCGGTTCGGGAACTTCGCGGGCGTCGGCGCGGGAACCGCGGCGATCCTCCTCGTCGTCCTCCTCCTTGCCCGGCCACTGCGCCTGACGGAGATCACCGACCTGCTGGACTCCGTACGCCGTAAGGTCGGCCGCTAGTGCTGTGATCCCGCCTCCGGCCGCCTGACCTGGCCGGAAGGGGGAGGAAAACGATCGACGACCTTGGAATACTGACCCGATGCCACGCGTACTGCTGATCGAGGACGACCCTTCCATCCGGGAAGGGGTGGGCCTGGGCCTGCGCCGACGCGGCCACGAGGTGAGCGCCGCCGAGACCGGTGAGGCCGGACTGGCCCTCATGACGAGCTTCCACCCCGAACTCGTCCTGCTCGACCTCATGCTCCCCGGCATCAACGGGGTCCAGGTCTGCCGCCGGATCCGCGAGACCAGCCAGGTCCCGATCATCATGCTCACCGCGCGCGGCGACGACTTCGACATAGTCGTCGGCCTGGAGGCCGGCGCCGACGACTACATCGTCAAACCCGCCCGCACCGAGGTCATCGAAGCCCGCATCAAAGCCGTGCTGCGCCGCCTCGCCGATCCGGCCGGAGGCCGCCCCGACGTGGATGTCCACGGCGGGCTGTCCATCGACCGCAGCGGACTCACCGTCGCCAAGAACGGCGAGCGCGTCCCCCTCGCCCCCAGCGAGATCAAGCTCCTGCTGCACCTGTCGGCCTCGCCCGAGCAGGTCTTCTCGCGCCAGCAGCTCCTCGAATACGTGTGGGACCACAGCTACCACGCCGACGCCCGGCTGGTGGACGCCTGTGTACGACGCCTGCGCACCAAGATCGAGGACCCCGACTCCAGCCCCCGCTACATCCAGACCGTGCGCGGGTTCGGCTACCGCTTCGGTCCGCTGTAGGCCCGCGCCGTGAGACGCATCGCACCGCTCGGGCTGCGCACCCGGTTGATCGCCGCCTTCCTGCTGGTCGCGGCGATCAGCGCCGTCAGCACGGCGGCCCTGACCTACCAGCAGGCCCGCAACGCCATCCTCAAGCAGAGCCAGGACACCGCCGTCAGCACCCTGCGGGACCTGATGGACCAGCAGTCCATCCAGCTGCCGCTGGACCAGCAGCAGCTCCAGCGGATCGTCCTGGACCTCGGCAAGCGGGGCCAGCCGCACCCCTGGATCATGTTCGCGGAGTACGGGACCCTGCGCGCCTCCACCAACCCGGTCCAGCCCACCTCCACCGTCATCACCGACAAGCTCCGCCGCCAGGTGTCCACCAATCCGCACGGAGCCTTCCAGCGGGTGGAGGACCAGCGGGGCAACCCCTACCTCACCATCGGCATGCCGGCCGTCTTCAAGAACAACGGTGCCTACGAGCCCACCGGCGCCGTCTTCTTCGTCGTGATGCCCCTGGACGCCGAGCGGACGACGGTGGAGGCCATGGTCGCCGCCGCGAGACAGGGGGCCATCCCCGGCCTGGCCATCGCGATCATCCCGGCCCTGCTCGCCGCCCGCAGCGTCCTGCGGCCGGTACGGGACATGCGCCGGGCCGCCCAGCGGCTGGGCCGGGGCCACCTCGACACCCGGATCGAGGTGCGGGGCGCCGACGAACTCGCGGGCCTCGCCCGCACCTTCAACGAGACCGCCCGCGCCCTCGAACAGTCCGTGAGCGAACTCCGGGAAGCCGAGGTCCGCGCCCGCCGCTTCGCCTCCGACGTCTCCCACGAACTGCGCACCCCGCTCGCGGGGATGCTCGCCGTCACCGAGGTCCTCGACGAGGACGCGGGCGGGCTCGATCCCGACACGGCCGCCGCGCTGCGCCTGATCAGCGCCGAGACCGGGAAGCTCGCCGTCCTCGTCGAGGACCTCATGGAGATATCCCGCTTCGACGCCCGCGCCGCCGAACTCAACCCGGACGACGTGGACATCGCCGAGTTCGTCACCAAGACCCTGGAACGCCGCCACTGGAGCGACGGCCGGGTCGTCACCGACCTGCAGCCCGGCGTCCGGGCCCGGCTCGACCCGCGCCGCTTCGACGTGGTCCTCGCCAACCTGGTGGGCAACGCCCTCAAGCACGGCGACGCCCCCGTCCACGTCACCGTACGCACGGAGGCCCGTCCGGAGCAGGGGCCGGATGCCGGTGCGGATCCCGCCGCCGGTGCGGGCACCGGAGGCGCGGGCACCGGCGGCGCACGGCTGCTCGTCGAGGTGGCCGACAGCGGGGAGGGCATCGCCCCCGAGGCGCTGCCGCACATCTTCGACCGGTTCTTCAAGGCCGACGCCGCCCGCACCCGCTCCTCCGGCAGCGGCCTGGGCCTGGCCATCACCCTGGAGAACGTCCGGCTGCACGGCGGCACCCTGCGCGCGGCCAACGGAGCCGGCCGGGGCGCGGTCTTCACCATCGACATGCCCCTGGAGGTGGAGTCGTGACCAGGCTCCGGACGGCCGCCGCCGCGGCCGCGCTGCTCGCACCGCTGCTCCTCGCGACCGGCTGCGGCATCGCGACCACCGGGGTCGTCGAGAGCGGCGGGGCGGGCACCATGAACGTGGGCGGGCCCCAGTCCGCCCTCGTCTACTTCCTCTCGCCCGAAGGCGCGCTCAGGCCGGTGACCGTCACCGACCTGCCCCAGACCTCGGTCAGCGCCACCCTCGCGACCCTGCTGTCCGGCCCGAACGAAACCGCGAGGGCGGCGGGCCTGACCACCGAGCTCCCGGCCCCGGACTCCAAGGGGTTCGCGGAGGGTGTGATCAAGTTCGGCGTCGGCGACGACGGGAAGGACGTCCGTGTCGTCCTGCCCTTCCCGATCGCCTCGCTGTCCACCCTCGCCCGCCGCCAGGTGGCCTGCACGGTCGACTCGGCGGTGAGCAGGACCCCGGAGCCCGAGATCCTCCTCGTCGGCTCCGAAGGGAAGCAGGAGCGGGTCGCCTGCGGGATCCACGACTGACACGACCGGCCCTTGCGGGGCGGGCCCGGGGCCCGCCACCGTGTGACGCATGGACCGCATGGACCGCATGGACCGCATGGACCGCATGGACGCAGCCGCAGCCCCGGACGTCTTCGACCCCCGCGTCTACGCCGAAGGCGTCCCGTACGACCGCTACCGGCTGCTGCGCGAGCGCCACCCGGTGGCCTGGCAGCCCGAGCCGGAGGTCCTCGGCTGGCCCGCCGGTCCCGGCTTCTGGGCCGTCACCCGGCACGCCGACGTGGTCCGCGTCCTGCGCGACCACGCCACGTACTCCTCCCACCTGGGCGCCACCCAGATCCGCGACCCCGACCCGGCCGACCTGCCCTTCCTGCGGCGCACCATGCTCAACCAGGATCCCCCCGAGCACGGAAAGCTGCGCCGGACCGTGGCCCGCGCCTTCACCCCGGCCCGCGTCGACGCCTTCGCCGCCCGGGTCCGCGAGCGCGCCCGTACGCTGCTGCGCGCCGCCCGCGACGGCGCCGAGGGTGGGAGCGCCGACCTGGTGCGGTCCGTCACCGACGAGTACGCGCTGCTGAACCTCACCGACCTGCTGGGAGTCCCGGCCGCCGACCGGGGGCTGCTCCTGGAGTGGACGGTGCGGATCATCGGCTACCAGGACCCCGAGGACGCACCCGCGCCCCTGCTCGGCCCGGACGGGAAACCGCTGAACCCGCGCTCCCCGGCCCTGCTGGGCGAGATGTTCGGCTACGCCCGCGAACTGGCCGCCCACAAGCGCGCCCACCCCGGCGAGGACGTGATGACCGCCCTCGCGCTCGCGGGGCTCCAGGACGCGGAGCTGGAGATGTTCTTCTTCCTGCTCACCGTCGCGGGCAACGACACCGTGCGCAGCGCCGCGCCCGGCGGGCTGCTCGCCCTGGCCCGCGACCCGGACGCGTACGCCCGGATCGCCGAAGGACGGGTCCCGGTGGACCGGGCCGTCGAGGAACTCCTGCGCGTCCACCCGCCGGTGCTGAGCTTTCGCCGTACGGCCGCCGTGGACACCGAACTGGCCGGGCGGCCGATCCGCGCCGGCGACAAGGTGGTGGTCTTCCACGCCTCCGCCAACCACGACGAGCGTGTCTTCACCGACCCCGGCCGCCTGGACCTGGCCCGCACGCCCAACCCGCACGTCTCCTTCGGCGACGGCCCGCACGTCTGCCTCGGCGCCCACTTCGCCCGGCTCCAGCTGCGGATCCTCTACGAGGAGTGGCGCGCCGAGATGCCGGTGCCCGAACTGGCCGGAGAACCCCGCCGGTTGGTCTCCAACTTCATCAACGGGATCACACGGCTGCCGCTGCGGGTGTCCGGGCCGGCCCGGTGACATCGGCGACCAGCTCCGTCACATCGGGGCCGTAGGCATCGGAGTTGATCACCTTCAGCAGGATGCAGAACGATTCGTTGCCGTAGGCGTCGGCCAGCTTCCGATGGCGTCTGGCCAGGTAACGGGCCGCCGCCTGATTGCTGATGGCGGTCTGCCCGCACAGCAGGAACACCGGCCGGGACCCCTGCCCGGTCGTCAGCCGCGCCAGCAGCACGTACTCGACGAGGCCCTTCACCCAGCGGTACGTCTCCCCGCCGACGGTGATGGCCCCGCGGTCCGGCACGGGTTCGCTGGAGACGATGATCCGCACTCCCGGGAGCATGGAGGACAGGTGCGCCGCCGTCCGGGCGTTGGAGGAGGGCCCGCCCACGCAGAACTCGGCCCGCTCGCCGAAGCCCTGGCGGGCGCCGTCGTGGGTGACGATCTGGACGTTCGCCCCGCAGTCCTTGATCAGGGCGGATATCTCCAGCAGGGCGAAGGCGTCGTTGCGGTGCAGCGAGGAATCGGTGCCGCCCATCTGCCGGTTGACCACGAACAGGCAGTCGGATCCGGTCGGCAGCCCGAAGAAGGCCTGCTTGCGGCGCAGCGCGCGGCGCCACAGGTAAGTCCGGGAGAACCAGCCGAAACCACCACTGACCGCGGTGGCCACCACCCCCAGCACGATATTGCGCACGTCGTCGTTCATGGCGCGGATGTTAATCGGTGCCAGGCTGTCCTGACGCGGGGGGTGGGGTGAAGTTACAGTGCCCAGCCTAGGCCTGGGCCAGGTGGCCTGACAGGCCGTCGACTGGAGGTACGGATGCGTCGTCCCGCCGCAGCACGTCAGTTAGCGCTCCTCGCACTCGCCGGTGCGCTCGTCTCCACCGGCGCCGCCGCCCCGCCCTCGCAGGCGGCGGGGGCCGCAACTCCGGCGAAGGTGCCGGTGGCCGTCGGGTACGGCGGGGCCGTCGCCAGCGTGGACGCCGACGCCAGCGCCGCCGGGATCGCGGTCCTGCGCTCCGGGGGCAACGCCGTGGACGCGGCCGTCGCGACGGCCGCGGCGCTCGGGGTCACCGAGCCGTACTCCTCCGGGATCGGCGGAGGTGGCTACTTCGTCTACTACGACGCCCGTTCCGGCCGGGTGCGGACCATCGACGGGCGCGAGACCGCCCCGGCGAGCGCCACCGCCACGCTGTTCCAGGAGAACGGCCTGCCCATCCCCTTCGCCGAGGGGCAGACCAGCGGCCGCGGCGTCGGAGTCCCCGGCACCCCGGCGACCTGGCAGAGCGCGCTGGACGCCTGGGGCACCCGCTCGCTGGGTCAACTTCTGAAGCCCGCCGAGAAACTGGCCCGTGACGGGTTCACCGTCGACGCCACCTTCCGGGCGCAGACGGAGCTCAACCAGGACCGTTTCAAGGACTTCCCGGACACCAAGAAGCTGTTCCTGCCCGGCGGGTCCCTCCCGGTGGTCGGCTCCACCTTCAAGAACCCCGATCTGGCGGCCACTTACGCGGAACTCGGCCGCAAGGGCGCGGGCGCCCTCTACCGCGGACCGCTGGCCGAGGACATCGTCCGCGCCGTCCGCAAGCCCCCGGTGGACCCGGCCGCCACCCGCGTGGTGCGCTCCGGCGACCTGACCACCGCCGACCTGCGCGCCTACGCCACCAAGCGGCAGGACCCGACCCGGGTCGGCTACCGGGGCCTGGACGTCTACAGCATGGCCCCGTCCTCCTCCGGCGGCACCACCGTCGGCGAGGCACTGAACATCCTGGAGCGCTCCGACCTCGGCTCGCTCTCTGAAGCCCAGTACCTGCACCGCTACATCGAGGCCTCGCGGATCTCCTTCGCCGACCGCGGCCGCTGGGTCGGTGACCCGGCCGCAGAGGACGTGCCCACCAAGGAACTGCTCTCCCAGCGGTACGCGGACACGCGCGGCTGTCTCATCGACCCGGGCAAGGCGCTGACCAGCCCGCTCGCTCCGGGCGATCCCCGCCACCCGGTCGCCTGCGGCGCCGGCGGACAGGCCGCCCCGACCACCTACGAGGGGGAGAACACCACGCACCTGACCGTCGCCGACCGCTGGGGCAACGTGGTCTCGTACACCCTGACCATCGAGTCGACGGGCGGCAGTGCCATCACGGTCCCCGGCCGCGGCTTCCTGCTCAACAACGAGCTGACCGACTTCTCCTTCGCCCCGGCCGCGCCCGGCGTCCCGGACCCGAACCTGCCCGGCCCGGGCAAGCGGCCGCGCTCCTCGATGTCCCCGACCATCGTGCTCGAGGACGGCCGCCCGGTGCTGGCCGTGGGCTCCCCGGGCGGCGCGACCATCATCACCACCGTGCTCCAGACCCTGATCGGGCACCTGGACCGAGGACTGCCGCTCGTCGACGCCATTGCCGCGCCGCGCGCCAGCCAGCGCAACCAGACCACCACCGAGCTGGAGCCGGGCCTGTGGAACAGCCCGGTCCGCGCCGAGCTGGAGGCGCTCGGCCAGGGCTTCCGGCAGAACCCGGAGATCGGCGCCGCCACCGGCGTCCAGCGGCTGCCCGACGGCCGCTGGCTGGCCGCGGCCGAACCGACCCGCCGGGGCGGCGGCGCGGCGATGGTGGTGCACCCGCACGGGAAGCCGTAGCACCCTCGTACGGTCCGGGCTGCGAGTTCGGCGGGGGTACCCTCGGCGTTCATCTGGTGCCGAGGGAAGTGGTGGTGGTCGTGGTCCGGCCGCGTGTAGGTGTTGCCGTGCTGACGAGGGGCGACCGGATGCCCGAGCTGCTGGCCCTGCTGGCCTCGGTGGCCGAGCAGGACGAACCGGCGACCAGGGTCGTGGTGGTCGGCAACGGGACGGCCCTGCCGGGCCTGCCCCAGGACGTGATCGCGGTGGAACTCGAGGAGAACCTGGGGGTGTCCGGCGGCCGGAACGTCGCCTGGCACCGCCTCCGGGAATCCGGTGACGTCGACGTCCTGGTGGACCTGGACGACGACGGCCTGCTGATCGAGGCGGACGTCTTCCGGCGGATCGCCGACCTGTACGAGGCGGACCGCCGGCTGGGCATCGTCTCGTTCCGGATCGCGGACGAGCGCGGCGATACGCAGCGGCGGCACCTGCCCCGCCTGGGGGCGGGTGACCCGATGCGGCGGGGCCTGGTGACGACGTTCCTGGGCGGCGGACACGCCCTGTCGATGCCGATGCTGGAGGAGACCGGGGGCTGGCCGGAGGCCTTCTTCTTCACGCACGAGGAGACGGACCTGGCCTGGCGGGCGGTCGACCGCGGCTGGGACATCCTGTACGAGCCGAAACTGGTGCTCCAGCACCCGAAGACGTCCCCGGCCAGGCACGCGGTCTACTACCGGATGACGGCCCGGAACCGGGTCTGGCTGGCCAAGCGGCACCTGCCCGCCGCCCTGGTGCCCGTCTACCTGGCCTCGTGGGCGGCCTACACGCTGCTCCAGCGGCCCCCGCTGGCGGGGCTGAAGTCGTGGTGGGCCGGGTTCTTCGAAGGCGTACGGGTCCCGTGTCCGCCGCGTCGCCCCATGCGGTGGCGGACGGTGTGGCGCATGACCCGACTGGGCCGCCCACCGGTGATCTAGCCTCGCGGCTGCGGCACCCCCTAGGGGGTGTCTGATGGATCTCCGCGGGGAAGGAGCGGCGTCCGGTGCGTGCTCTCGGTGTGCCGGCCGGAAGCCCGTGTACTGGACGTACTTGGCCTTTCGGCCGGTGCGGCGAGAGCGCGTGCCGGGCGTCGCGACGCCGCGGAGATCCATCAGACACCCCCTAGAGCGCGGTGAGGATCCTCGGGCCGTCGGCGGTGATCGCTACCGTGTGCTCCGCGTGCGCGGCCCGGCTGCCGTCGAGGGTGCGCAGGGTCCAGCCGTCCGCGTCGGGGGCGTAGTCGTCGGTGCCGCCCGCGATCAGCATCGGCTCGATGGCGATCACCATGCCGGGGCGCAGCTTCGTACCGCGCCCCGGCGGGCCCTCGTTGGGCACGCCCGGCTCCTCGTGCATCGAGCGCCCGACGCCGTGGCCGCCGAAGCCGTCGGGGATGCCGTATCCGGCGGCGCGGCAGAGCGTGCCGATGGCGTGGGCGATGTCCCCGACGCGGTTGCCGGGCAGTGCGGCGGCGATCCCCGCGGCGAGGGCGGCCTCGGCGGTTTCGATGAGCCGCAGGTCGGCGGGGCGGGCCTTGCCGACCGTGAAGCTGACGGCGGCGTCGCCGACCCAGCCGCCCAGCTTCGCGCCGCAGTCGATGCTGACCAGATCGCCGTCGCGCAGCCGGTAGCCGTCGGGGATGCCGTGCACGATCGCGTCGTTGACCGAGGCGCAGACGACGGCGGGGAAGGGGACCGGCGCGAACCGCGGCCGGTAGCCGAGGAACGGCGAGCTCGCGCCGGCTTCCCGGAGCACCTCGCGGGCCACCCGGTCGAGCTCCAGCAGGGACACTCCGACGTCCGCCCGGTCCCGGACGGCGGCGAGGGCGTGCGCGACGACGCGCCCGGCGGCGCGCATCTCGTCGATCGACTGTTCTGTCTTCAGGTTCACCATGCCAATAACTATACCGGTATAACTTTACCGGGATAGTTATTGGGGGTCCGGGGTAGGATGGGGGCATGGTCCGTACCCCTCTCACCCCCGAAGAGCGCGAGCGCGGCGAGCGCCTGGGCGCCCTGTTGCGCGCGGCCCGCGGCGATCGCAGCATGGTCGAGATCGCGGCCAGCGCCGGGCTCTCCTCCGAGACGCTCCGCAAGATCGAGACCGGCCGGGCCCCGACGCCCGCCTTCTTCACCGTGGCCGCCCTCGCCGAGGCCCTCGGGCTCTCGCTGGACGACGTCATGCGGCGGTGCGCCTTCGTACCGGTCTGACGGGTCTGACGGGTCTGACCGGTCTGACGGGTCTGACGGGTCGGCCCCGCCCTTCGCCGCGCCGCGTCTTCGCCTCTTCGCCGGGGCCTCGGCCGATCGGCCGCCTCAGCCTGCCGTTCGGGCGGGCCCGGCGGCCGAACGGCCCAATCGGCGGTGGGACGGCCGGGGCGCGGGGCAAGCGTGAAGCGTGCCAGACATGAACGCATCCGCATCCAAGCGACTCGGTCTCGGAATCGTCGGCGCCCTCCTCGCGGGCGGCCTGCTGCTCGCGGCATGCGCCGCCCCCGACGGCCGGGCCCACGCCAAGGCCCCGGACGAGGTGGTCTTCCGCCACCCGGGCGTCGTCGTCAGCCACACCCAGCTCCAGCACGCCAAACAGATGATCGCGGCCGGCAAGGAGCCGTGGAGCTCGGCGTACCAGGCGCTCCTCAAGAGCCGCTACGCCTCCCTCGACTACACGGCGCACCCCGCCGACGTCGTGCCCTGCCCCTTCAACTCGGGGCCGCAGTCCTGCCTCGACGAACGCCAGGACGCGATCGCCGCCTACACCCACGCCCTGCTCTGGTCCGTGAACGGCAGGACCGCCCACGCCCGCAAGGCCGTGGAGATCATGAACGGCTGGTCGGCGGTGATGAAGCGGCACGCCGAGGACAACGCCGGACTGCAGGCCGCCTGGTCCGGCTCCACCTGGGCGCGGGCCGCCGAGATCATCCACGCCGACTACCCGAACTGGGAGAACGTACAGGTCACCCGGTTCAAGGAGATGCTGCGCACCGCGTACCTCCCGGCAGTCCGCGCGCAGGTGCCGACGTACAACGGCAACTGGGAGCTGGCGATGACCGATGCCGCGATGGGCATCTCCGTCTTCCTGGAGGACCAGGACGTCTTCCGGGAGTCCCTGGAGCGGTTCCGGGCGCGCGTCCCGGCGTACTTCTACCTCAAGAAGGACGGCGCGCACCCCCTCGCCCCGCCGCGCACCGGCATCGACTCGCCGGACAAGGTGAAGGCGTACTGGTTCGGCCAGGGGGCGTACGTCGACGGCATCGCCCAGGAGACCTGCCGCAACCTCATGCACGTCGGTTACTCCCTCGCCGCGTCCGCGCACATCGCGGAGACGGCGTGGCACCAGGGCGTGGACCTGTACGGGGAGCAGGGCGAGCGGCTCAAGGCGGCGCTGGAGTTCCACTCGAAGTACCAGCTGGGCGCCGAGGCTCCCGAATGGCTGTGCGGGGGCAAGGTGGAGCGCACCATGGGCCCCGACCTGGAGGTCGCGCTCCAGCACTATGAGCTGCGGACGGGCGCGAAACTTCCGTACACGCGCGAGCTGGTCGAGAAGATGCGGCCGGCCGGTACGGACGACCTGTTCGTGGCCTGGGAGACGGTCAGTCATGGGGAGGCGGCCCCCGCGGTCCCCGCAGCCTGACGCGTCCCCGGCTTGCGCATGGCGCCTTGCGCAGTGCGCATAGGGTCGGGCCCATGACGCTTACGGTTGAGGATCTGGGCAGGGCGCGGTACGTCAGTCTCACCACCTTCCGCAAGGACGGCACACCGGTGGCGACGCCGGTGTGGGCCGCGGCGGACGGTGGTGAGCTGTACGTGTGGACGCGCAGCGATTCGTGGAAGGTCAAGCGGATCCGCAACAACGGGCGGGTCACGGTCTGCGCGTGCGACGTACGCGGCCGCGTGGCGCCGGGGACCGAGGTGGCCGAGGGGCAGGCACGGCTGCTGGACCAGGCGGGGCTGGACCGGGTGCGGAAGCTGATCTCGCGCAAGTACACCTGGCAGTACTGGATCCTGGACGTGCCGGCCATGCTGGCCCGGCGGGGCAAGCGACCGCACGAGGCGATCGCCATCACGCTTGACGAGACCGCCGTCCAGCTTTGAGATTCCCGTAGCCCGCCCGTAACACGGATGGGGTCCAATGCGGGGATGGAGACCGCGACTTCGCTGGTGATCGGTCAACTCTCCGGCTACATGCGGGGGTTGACGCAGAGGCTGGATCCCGGGACGGGCTGGTACGGGGAGTTCCTGCGGCGGGACCCCGAGGGGATGCGGGCCTGTCTGGACGGCGCCGCGATGCCGCCCTGGGATGTACTGGAGTCACTGCTCGGCGACTTGGCGGCCCGGCCGGGTCCGGCCGGAGCGCTCGCAGTGGTCGACCCGGATGTGATCGCGCGGGAGACCCGGTACGCGGCCGGGCTGCGGGCGGCTGCCGTCGTGGTCTGGGACCGGCTGCCCGGCGGCGTCGAGGAACTGCGCACCCTGCTGGCCGCGGCCCTCGCGCAGCGGTCACAGGCCCAGGCCTCGCTGCGCGCGCTGTCGGCCCGTCTCGACCGGACCGCGGATCCGGCGCAGGCGGACGCCCTGTCCCGGGAGCTCTCGTGGACCCGCGACGACGCGGCCCGGGCGGCGGCCCGGCACGAGGACCTGACGGCCCGGCTGGCGATGGTGGCCCCGGCCGCCGCCGAGCCCCTGGCGGGCGTGCCGGCGCAGCGCTCCGGCGGGCCCGAGCAGCGCTCCGGGGTGCCGGCGCAGCCCTCCGACCGGCCCGAGCAGGGCTCCGGCGGCACCGCCGAGGCCCAGGCTCCGGTCGGCCGCGCCGAGGGCCGCTGGCTGCGCGGAGCCCGGCGGAGCGGCGGAGCCCGGTACGCGGGCGCGGCGGTCCCCGAAGCCCAGGAGTTCACCCCGCCCCCGGGTGCGCCTTCGGCCGAAGCCCCCCTGCGCGGGGCCCGCTTCGGCCGCCCCACGCGGCCGGAGCGCCCGGACCCGGACCAGGCTTCGGCCGACGGCAGGTACCCGGAGCCCGCGGGCGACCCGGCGGCCGACTCCGCAGCCCACCCGGCAGGCGACTTCGCAGCCCATTCCCTCGCCGGTCCCGCCGCCGACTCCGCGGCCGCGCAGCGCCCGCCGCGGGATCCCGTCGGCGGGATCGTCGCCGCGCTGATCGCGCTGCGCGCGCAGGGGCGGAGCGGCGAAGCGCACGCGCTGCTCTGTGAGGCCGCCGCCGGGCCCGTGGAGTGGCTGCCGGGGCTGGGGGAGGAGCTGGTCCGGGCCGGGCTGGCGGCCGACTGGACCACCCTGCTCTGGGAGGCGGCTTCGCTGCCGCCCGCCCGCTTCGCCGCGGCCGCCGCGGTGCTCGGCCCGGCCGACTGCGCGGCGCTGCTGCGCCAGGGCGCCGCCCGGCCCGCCGCGGAGATCGCCGAAGCCGCCCTCGCGCTCGGCGAAGCCGGCCGGGCCCACGAGGCCGACACCCTGCTCGAAGCCTTCGTCAGGGTCCGCACCGCCGAGGAGTCGGCCCGCCTCGCCCGGCGGGATCCGCAGTGGTTCGCGCCCCGCCTGCTCCGCGCGGCCGAAGCCGTCTCGCGGACGCACCACCGGGATCTGCTGCACGCACTGCGCGTCGCGAAACTGCCCGTCTCCTGACCGATAACGACCAGGTGCCGGCGTAACGGCGACGTCTCTTGATCGACTACTCCAACCGTGCAAGGCGGTCTTGCCCCGCGCTGTGCCGAGGCCTACCTTCAACTCCCTACGCGCAGCCGTGCACCCCTCTACGTGCGTAGAACTCGGCGTACCCGTCGCGAGGAGCAGCTCATGGCCCAAGTCGTCCGCGCCGCACTCGTCCAGGCCACCTGGACCGGAGACACCGAGTCGATGATCGCCAAACACGAGGAGCACGCCCGCCGGGCCGCCGCCCAGGGCGCGAAGATCATCGGCTTCCAGGAAGTCTTCAACGCCCCCTACTTCTGCCAGGTCCAGGAACCCGAGCACTACCGCTGGGCCGAGGCCGTCCCCGAGGGCCCCACCGTGCAGCGCATGCAGGCGCTCGCCCGCGAGACCGGCATGGTCATCGTCGTACCGGTCTTCGAGCTGGAGTCCGAGGGCTTCTACTACAACACCGCCGCCGTCATCGACGCCGACGGCAGCTACCTCGGCAAGTACCGCAAGCACCACATCCCCCAGGTCAAGGGCTTCTGGGAGAAGTACTACTTCCGGCCGGGCAACCTCGGCTGGCCCGTCTTCGACACCGCCGTGGGGAGGATCGGCGTCTACATCTGCTACGACCGCCACTTCCCGGAAGGCTGGCGCGAACTCGGGCTCGCAGGAGCGCAGTTGGTGTACAACCCGTCCGCGACCTCCCGGGGCCTGTCCGGGTACCTGTGGCAGCTGGAGCAGCCCGCCTCCGCCGTCGCCAACGAGTACTTCGTCGCGGCGATCAACCGCGTCGGCCAGGAGGAGTACGGCGACAACGACTTCTACGGCACCAGCTACTTCGTCGACCCGCGCGGCCAGTTCGTCGGGGAGGTCGCCAGCGACAAGGAGGAGGAACTCCTCGTCCGGGACCTCGACTTCGACCTGATCAAGGAGGTCCGCGACCAGTGGGCCTTCTACCGCGACCGCCGCCCCGACGCCTACGGAGGGCTCGTACAGCCGTGACCAACCCGATCCCCCTGCACAGTCGCCACCGCTCCGTCCTGCCCGACTGGCTCGCGCTCTACTACGACCGGCCCATCGAGCTCACCCACGGCGAAGGCCGCCACGTCTGGGACGCCGAAGGCAACCGCTACCTGGACTTCTTCGGCGGCATCCTCACCACGATGACCGCCCACGCCCTGCCCGAGGTCACCAAGGCCGTCTCCGAACAGGCCGGACGGATCATCCACTCGTCCACCCTGTACCTGAACCGGCCGATGATCGAACTCGCCGAGCGGGTCGCCTCGTTGTCCGGGATCCCGGACGCCCGGGTCTTCTTCACCACCTCCGGCACCGAGGCCAACGACACCGCCCTGCTGCTCGCGACGACGTACCGCCGCTCCAACCAGATCCTGGCGATGCGCAACAGCTACCACGGCCGGTCCTTCTCCACCGTCTCCATCACCGGCAACCGCGGCTGGTCCCCGACCAGCCTCTCGCCGCTCCAGACGTACTACGTGCACGGCGCCGTCCGCTCCCGCGGCCCCTTCGCGCACCTGAACGACGCCGAGTTCACCGCGGCCGCCGTCGCCGACCTCGAAGACGTCCTCGGCCAGGCCCGCGGCGGCCTCGCCGCGCTCATCGCCGAACCGATCCAGGGCGTCGGCGGGTTCACCTCCCCGCCCGACGGGCTCTACGGGGCCTTCCGCGAGGTCCTCGACCGCCACGGCATCCTCTGGATCAGTGACGAGGTGCAGACCGGCTGGGGCCGCACCGGCGACAACTTCTGGGGCTGGCAGGCCCACGCCCAGAACGGCCCGCCGGACATCCTCACTTTCGCCAAGGGCATCGGCAACGGCATGTCCATCGGCGGAGTCGTGGCCCGCGCCGAGGTGATGAACTGCCTGGACTCCAACTCCATCTCCACCTTCGGCGGTTCACCCGTCACCATGGCCGCCGGCGTCGCCAACCTCGCGTACCTCCTCGAACACGACCTCCAGGGCAACGCCCGCCGGGTCGGCGGGCTGCTGCTGGAGCGGCTGCGTGCCGTCGCCGCGACCGTGCCCGCCGTACGGGAGGTCCGCGGCCGGGGCCTGATGGCCGGACTGGAGCTCACGAAGCCCGGTACCGACCAGGCCGATCCCGACGCGGCCGCCGCCGTACTGGAGGCCGCCCGGGCCCGCGGCCTCCTCCTCGGCAAGGGCGGCGGACACAACACCAGCGTGCTGCGCATCGCGCCGCCGCTCTCCCTCACCGTCGCCGAGGCGGAGGAGGGCGCCGGCATCCTCGCCGAAGCCCTCGGCATCCTCAACTAGCTACCGGGGAGACGACGTACATGACCATCCGCACCCTCATCCGCGGCGGCCTCGTCATCACGGCCGCCGACGAGCTCCACGCCGACGTGCTGATCGAGGACGGCCGCGTGGCCGCCCTCGCGGCGCACGGCACGGCCGCCGCCGAGACCTGGACGGCCGACCGGACGATCGACGCGAGCGGGAAGTACGTCATCCCCGGCGGGGTCGACGCGCACACCCACATGGAGCTGCCCTTCGGAGGCACCGCCGCCTCCGACACCTTCGAGACCGGAACCAGGGCCGCCGCCTGGGGCGGCACCACCACCATCGTGGACTTCGCCGTACAGACCCCCGGCCACGCCCTGCGCGAGGGGCTCGACACCTGGTACGCCAAGGCCGACGGCCAGTGCGCCATCGACTACGCCTTCCACATGATCCTCTCGGACGTCAACGAGGGCACCCTCAAGGAGATGGACCACCTGGTGGGGGAGGGGGTCACCTCCTTCAAGCTGTTCATGGCGTACCCCGGGGTCTTCTACAGCGACGACGGGCAGATCCTGCGCGCGATGCAGAGGGCGTCGGGCAACGGCGGGCTGATCATGATGCACGCCGAGAACGGCATCGCGATCGACGTCCTCGTGGAACAGGCCCTGGCCCGCGGGGAGACCGATCCCCGTCACCACGGCGAGGTCCGCAAGGTGCTCCTCGAAGCCGAGGCCACCCACCGCGCCATCCAGCTCGCGCGGGTGGCCGGGTCCCCCCTCTACGTGGTCCACGTCTCGGCGGAGGAGGCGGTGGCGGAGCTGGCGGCGGCCCGGGACAAGGGGCTGCCGGTCTTCGGCGAGACCTGTCCGCAGTACCTGTTCCTGTCCACCGACAACCTGGAGGAGCCGGACTTCCAGGGCGCCAAGTACGTCTGCTCGACTCCTCTGCGGCCTCGTGAGCATCAGGCGGCGCTGTGGCGGGGCCTGCGGACGAACGACCTCCAGGTGGTTTCCACCGACCACTGCCCCTTCTGCTTCCGGGGCCAGAAGGAGCTGGGCCGGGGCGACTTCTCCAAGATCCCGAACGGGCTGCCGGGGGTGGAGAACCGCATGGACCTCCTCCACCAGGCCGTCCTGGACGGGCACATCAGCCGCCGCCGCTGGATCGAGATCGCGTGCGCGACCCCGGCCCGGATGTTCGGCCTCTACCCGCAGAAGGGCACGATCGCGCCGGGCAGCGACGCCGACATCGTCCTCTACGATCCGCACGCCGAGCAGGTCATCTCCGCCGAGACGCACCACATGAACGTGGACTACTCGGCGTACGAGGGCAAGCGGATCACCGGACGCGTCGACACGGTCCTGTCCCGGGGCGAACTCGTCATCGACCGGCGCGAATACACCGGCCGCGCCGGCCACGGGGCCTTCATCCACCGGTCCACCTGCCAGTACCTGTAAGCGCGCAACCCGCAAGGAGCCGCCCGATGGACTTCGGCCTCGTCCTGCAGACCGACCCGCCCGCCTCCCAAGTCATCAGCCTCATGAAGCGCGCCGAGCGCAACGGGTTCCGCTACGGCTGGACCTTCGACTCGGCGGTCCTGTGGCAGGAACCGTTCGTCATCTACAGCCAGATCCTGGCCAACACGCAGAAACTGCACGTCGGCCCGATGGTCACCAACCCCGGCACCCGCACCTGGGAGGTCACCGCCTCCACCTTCGCCACCCTCAACGACATGTACGGCAACCGCACCGTCTGCGGGATCGGGCGCGGGGACTCCGCGATGCGGGTCGCGGGCCGGGCCCCCAACACCCTGGCCCGCCTCGGCGAGTCCATGGACGTCATCCGCGACCTGGCCGAAGGCCGCGAGGCGGTGGTCGACGGCAACCCGATCCGCATCCCCTGGATCAAGGACGGGAGACTGCCCGTCTGGATGGCGGCGTACGGACCGAAGGCGCTGGCCCTCGCCGGGCAGAAGGCGGACGGGTTCATCCTCCAGCTCGCGGACCCCTTCCTGACGGAGTGGATGGTCAAGGCGGTCCGGCAGGCCGCGGCCGAGGCCGGCCGGGACCCGGACTCGATCACCATCTGCGTGGCCGCCCCGGCGTACGTCGGCGACGATCTGGCGCACGCCCGCGACCAGTGCCGGTGGTTCGGAGGGATGGTCGGCAACCACGTCGCCGATCTGGTCTCCCGGTACGGCGAGCACTCGGGGATGGTGCCGGAGGAACTGACCGCGTACATCAAGGACCGGCACGGCTACGACTACAGTCACCACGGCCGCGCCGGGAACACCTCCACCGACTTCGTCCCGGACGAGATCGTCGACCGCTTCTGCCTGCTGGGCCCGGCCGAGGCCCACATCGAGAAGCTGCGGGTCCTGCGGGACCTGGGCGTCGACCAGTTCGCCCTCTACGACATGCACGACGCCAGGGAAGCGACGATCGACGCGTACGGCTCCGACATCATTCCGTCCTTCGGCTGACCGCCGCCGGTCAGGTCTTCCGCGGCTCGTCGGGCCCCGGCCTCCTTCAGGAGGCCGGGGCCCGCGTCTGGTTCAGAACCAGTTGAGGGTGAGGGGGAAGGTGGTGGTTGCGGTGGTGTTGGTGTTGGTGGTGTCGGTGGCGGTGGCGGTGATCTGGATGGTTCCGGTGGTCCAGGGTTTGCCGGTGATGCGGCCGGTGTTGGTGTCGATGGTGAGGCCCCAGGGGAGTCCGGTGGCGGTGTAGTGGACGGGTGGTTTTCCGCCGGTGGTGGTGAGTTGGATGGTGCAGGTCTGGTTGAACTTGCAGGTCTGCGGGCCGGGGTTGGCCAGCTTCAGGTCACCCGGAGTCGGGGTGGGGGTGGGCGTGGGAGTCGGGGTGGGCGTAGGCGTAGGCGTCGGCGTGGGAGTCGGTGTCGGCGTAGGGGTGGGGGTTCCGGCGCAGCCCGGGGTGGCTTCGGGGGGCAGGGGGACGCGCCAGATCTGGGTGTCGTTCTCCGATCCGACGAGGAGGCTCGTGCAGTCGGCGTACGTCACCGTCTCGCCCTGTGACTGGGAGGGGAGGGCGACGTCCGCGAGCTTGGTGCCCGCGGTGTCGTACACCGAGGCCGTGTTGGCGCCCAGCGGACCGCCACTGCGCAGGGTGTACGAGGCACCCGACGGCGAGAAGGAGCCGTCGGTGGTGAAGACCGGGCCGGGCCGTACCGCGGTGAGGGTGTTGAGCTGGCCGGGTAGTGGAGGCAGCGGGGCCTGGTAGAACTGGCCCGCCGCTCCGATGAGTTTGCTGGCGATGTAGAGCCGTCCGGTGACGGGGTCGGCGAGCAGGGACTCGGCGTCGTGTTTGCCGTCGGCGTAGGCGAAGCGATAGGTCACGGGCGTCACCGTGGCGTTGGTGAGCTGATCGGGCTCGGTGAAGCCGTGCACGGTGATCTCGGTGCGGCCGCCGAAGTTGTCGCCGATGTCACCGACGAGGACGGTGGGGGCGCCCGAGGCGTCCTTTCCGATCGTCAGCGCCTCCCAGTCGGTGTTGCCCACCCCGGCCACCGTGAACGTGGCCAGGAGCCGGCCGGTGGCGCCGCCGCAGTCGATGGCGAAGACCTGGTTGGTGTTTCCGCTGTCGTTGACCGCGTAGAAGACCCCGGGGTGTTTACGGCTCATGGCGAGGCCGCTGAGTTCGGCCAGGCCTCCCGGGAGGGTGCACTTGCGCTCGGGGGCGAGTGCGGAGCCGGTCCCGGGGGCGGCCGCCGCGGCCGCGGTCGTGGAAGGTGCGGCGCCGGCAGCATCGGCCACCCAGGCCGTGGCCGGCAGGATCGTGGCGAGGGCCGCGGTCGCGAGGGCGGCGACGGCCCGTGGGGGTGTGAGACGTAGTCGGAACATGCCCACCATGTGATGGGACGTCAATTCATGACGCCAGGGTCAAGTGCCTTCTGTTCGAGCATCGTTCAATGCCGGGTGGGCATGCCTGGTCCGCCGCCGGGAGCCTTCCGGTTGGCCCCAGTGGGCGACACGCGGCCCGTCCGGCACGCACGCGTCAGCGCGATGGTTCGCGTACGGGTGCGTTGTGCCGGGCGTGCGCGATGAAGGCGCGGGCCGCCCGGCTCAAGGGCCGCCGGGCGTGGGCGATGCCCACCGGACGCAGCAGGGGTGGCGTGAAGGAGCGGATCTCCGCCCTGGTGCCGAAGGCCCTCGCCACCACGTCCCGGTACCAGATGAGGGAGCCGCGGCCGTCGGTCACGCCGGTCACCCAGCCGAGGCGTTCGTCCACCTCCAGTCGGGGGACCGGGCGCACGCCGAGACAGCTGAACATGGCCTCCAGCTCGGTGCGCCGGCCCGTCCCGGGGCTGGGCAGCACCATCGGCAGGCCGTCGAGGGCGCGGAACGGTAACGGGTCGGGCAGCAGGGAGCCGGCCGGTGAGATGAGCACCACCTCGCGCTCCTGGATGTGGTGGGTGGAGAGCTCCTTGTCCACGGGGAGGTCCACGAGGGCCAACTCGGCCCGGGCTTGCATCAGTTCCTGGACCACGGCCTCGCGACTGTCGTACTGGTGGATCCTGACGTCGATGGTGGGTTGCCGCTCGGTGAAGGCCTGTACCAGCTGGGAGGCCAGATCGAGGGCCAGGGTGGGAGTGGTGACGAGGGTCAGGGTGGCCGGAGTGCCCTGGGTGTGGGGGGTCCCGATGTCGTCGATGGCTTCCACCGCGTCGAGCACGGTGCGGGCCAGCCGGACCACTCGGGCCCCTTCCGGCGTGAGGTCCACCCCCCTTCCCCGCCGGGCGAGGAGTTCGACGCCGAGGTCGCGCTCCATGGCCTGGACGGCCCGGGACAGCGCGGACTGGGCGACGAAGACCGAGGCCGCCGCGCTGGTGATGGAGCGGCAGTCGGCGACGGCGACGAGGTAGCGGAGCTGGGCGAGGGTGGGGGTCATGACCGGACGGTAACCGGGCGAGGGTGTACCTGTAAGAGCTCGTCGGGTGAACAAGTACCGGACTCCGCAAAGGGGGTCATGCCGGACCGGCGGCAACCCATACCGATACGGCATGAGCACGCACGGCTACCGTACGTCGGCCCCCGCGCCCGGGCGGGGCCGCCCGGGCCGCAACGCCGCAGGCCACCGCGTTGGCGGGAGGGCGTCGCCGGTGCGGACCGGGGGCGGCGCGGGTGGGTCTCGGGCGCCCGGAGTGCTGAGCGGAGTGCTCCGGATGCCCGTTGACAGTGCGGGGCCGTCACCGCACGATGCATCGCGGCCATCCGGCAATTTGACCACCGTTCAAGTATGTCCTCGGTTGGTCGCCCGGCCGATGCGCACATTTCGCACCTCGGATCCCACCCCCTGCGGGAAGACCGCCCGCCGCTGTCCCCGTCTTCCGCCTCCGCATTGCGCCATGTCACACAGCACTGGAAGAGGAGCGTCCGTGTCCCCACAACCTCCGCACTCCCCACCGCTTCCGCTGTCACCGCCGGCCCGGCAGCCCGGCGGGCCCGCCGCCGCCGACCGTGACCTCGTCGTCGCGGTCAGCCCGTTCGAGGAGCCCAATCCGCGGATCGCCATCGCCGCCGAGCGCGCCGGGTCCCTCGGCCTGCTCGACCTCGGCCGGGACGACGGGGCCGCGCGGCGCGCCTTCACCGAGCTCGCCCGCCGCCTCGGCGGGGGCCGCTACGGGGTACGGGTGCCCGCGGGCTGTCCGATCGGGCCGCAGGAGCTGCCGCCGGAGGTGGACACGGTGCTGCTCGCCGACCCCGCGTCGCACACCCCGGAACGGATCGCCGGCTGGGCGGCGGCCGACGGTCGGCCGCGGGTATGGGCCGAGGTCACCGATCTGGCGCGGGCCGAGGCCGCCGCGGCCGCCGGGGTCGACGCGCTCGTCGCCAAGGGGCACGAGGCCGGCGGCCGGGTGGGCGGGGCCACCACCTTCGTCCTCCTCCAGCAGCTGCTCGCGGACCCCGGGATCGGGTTGCCCGTCCGGGCGTACGGCGGGATCGGGCTGCATACGGCGGCCGCGGCCGTCGCAGGCGGAGCCGCAGGGGTGCTGGTCGACGTACAACTGGCCCTCACGCCGGAGGGGGAGGCCGGGCTGCCCGTCGAAGTGGCGGCGGCCGTACGGGCCATGGACGGATCCGAGACCAGGCTGCTGCAGGACCACCGCGTGTACGCGCGCCCCGATCTGACCCCGCCCGAGGGACCGGTGGCCGCCCTGCTCGGCGCGCGGGACCTGCGTGCACAGCTGCTCCCGGTCGGGCAGGACGGGGCCTCGGCCGCCCGGCTGGCCGCGCGCCACCGGACGACCGGCGGCGTCCTGCGGGCGATCCGGGCGGCCGTCGAGGGACATCTGCTGGCCGTCGTACGGGCCCGGCCGCTGGCGGGCGGCAGGGATCCGGGGCGCCCGCTCCCCGTCGCGCAGGGGCCCATGACCCGGGTGAGCGACCAGGCGGCCTTCGCCGAAGCGGTCGCCGCCGGGGGCGGGGTCCCCTATCTGGCACTCGCGGTGATGGAGGGACCGGAGGTCAGGCGGCTCCTCGCCGAGACCGCCGAGCGGCTCGGGGACCGGCCCTGGGGCGTGGGGCTGCTCGGCTTCGCCCCGGCCGCACTCCGGGCCGAGCAGCTGGCGGCCGTCGCCGAGGTGCGACCCCCGTACGCGGTCATCGCGGGCGGCACCCCGGGGCAGGCGGCCCCGCTGGAGGCCGCCGGGATCCGGACCCATCTGCACGTGCCTTCGCCGGGACTGCTGGAGCGGTACCTCGCCGAGGGGGCGCGGCGGTTCGTCTTCGAGGGGCTGGAGTGCGGGGGGCACGTCGGGCCGCGAGCCTCCTTCCCGCTCTGGGAGGAGCAGATCGAGCTGCTGCTGTCGTGCTCCGAACCGGCCTCGCTGGACGTGCTGTTCGCCGGCGGCATCCACGACGAACGCTCCGCCGCGATGGCCGTGACGGCCGCGGCGCCACTGGCCGAGCGGGGCGCCCGGATCGGGGTCCTCATGGGCACCGCCTACCTCTTCACCGAGGAGGCGGTCGCGGCGGGCGCCGTCCTGCCCCGGTTCCAGCGTGCGGCGGTGGACTGCGCGGACACCGTGCTGCTGCACACCGCGCCCGGACACGCCACGCGGTGTGCGGCCACCCCGTACGTCGAGGCCTTCGAGGCGACCCGGCAGCGGCTCGCGGACGGCGGCGCCGAACCGCGCGAGGTGTGGGAGGAACTGGAGCGGCTCAACCTGGGACGGCTCAGGATCGCCAGCAAGGGGCTGCGGCGCGGTGCGGACGGCTCCGGTCTGCAGCCCGTGGACGAGGAACAGCAGCACGCCGAGGGGCTGTTCATGCTCGGCCAGGCCGCCATGCTGCGCTCCGCCACCACCACGATCGCGGCTCTCCACGAGCAGGTCACCGAAGGGGCGACCGAGCTGCTGCGCCGACGGGCGGAGGAGTTGGCTCCGTCCGGGGGCGAAGAGCCGCCGCCCGAGCCGCTGGACGTCGCCATAGTCGGCATGGCCTGCGCCTACCCCGGCGCACCGGACCTCGCCGCCTACTGGGCCGGGATCCTGGCCGGCAACGACGCGGTGACCGAAGTACCGGCCGAGCGCTGGGACCCGGCGCTCCACTTCGACCCCGACCCGGCGCGGGCCGGTGAGCGCACCCCGTCCCGCTGGGGCGGCTTCCTCGGCCCGGTCCCCTTCGACGCCCTCGCGCACGGCATCCCGCCCGCCTCGCTGGCCGGGATCGAACCGGTGCAGCTGCTGGCCCTGGAGATCTCGGCACGGGCCCTGGTGGACGCCGGGTACGACAAGGACCGCGCCTTCGACCGGTCCCGGACCTCGGTGGTCTTCGGCGCGGAGGCCGGTACCGAACTGGCGGGCGCGTACGGGCTGCGCGCGCTGTACCCCGGCTACCTGGGCGAGCTCCCTCCGGAGCTGGACGAGCAACTCCCGCGGCTCACCGAGGACTCCTTCCCCGGTGTCCTCGCGAACGTCATCGCGGGCCGCGTCGCCAACCGGCTGGACCTCGGAGGCGCGAACTGCACCGTCGACGCCGCCTGCGCCTCCTCGCTGGCCGCACTGGACCTCGCCTGCCGCCAACTGCGCGATCGGGACAGCGACATGGTGCTGTGCGGCGGCGCGGACGTCCACAACGGCATCAACGACTACCTGCTCTTCTCCTCCGTCCGTGCACTGTCCCCGGGCGGCCGCTGCCGGCCCTTCGACGCGGCCGCCGACGGGATCGCCCTCGGTGAGGGGGTGGGGGCCCTCGTACTGAAGCGGCTCGCGGACGCCGAACGGGACGGCGACCGGGTGTACGCCGTGATCAAGGGGGTCGGGGCCTCCAGCGACGGACGGTCCCTCGGACTGACCGCGCCCCGGCCCGAAGGGCAGCGGCGGGCGCTGGAACGAGCCTACGCCCGGGCCGGCGTCAGCCCCGGCGAGGTCGGCCTGGTCGAGGCGCACGGCACCGGCACCGTGGTCGGCGACAGCACCGAGCTGGCCGTGCTGAGCGAACTGTTCACCGCGGCGGGTGCCGCTCCGGGATCCTGCGCACTCGGTTCGGTGAAATCGCAGATCGGGCACACCAAGTGCGCGGCCGGTCTGGCCGGACTGATCAAGGCGGCCCGGGCGGTCCACGCGGGCGTACGGCCGCCGACCCTGCACCTCGGCGCACCGGTCGCGCCCTGGCGGGCGGAGAGCAGCCCCTTCTACTTCGACACCGAGGCGCGGCCGTGGGCGGCGCCCGCGGAGCGGCGGATCGCGGGGGTGAGCGCGTTCGGCTTCGGCGGGACGAACTACCACGCGGTCCTCGCCGGTTACGCCGGATCGGAGGAGCCCCGGCACGGGTCGCAGGAGTGGCCGGCCGAGCTGTTCTGCTTCCGCGGCGCCGACCGGCGGGCGGCGGGCCGGGCCGTGGCGCGACTGGCGGCCAGGCTGGAGGAGAACGACGCCGCCGGGCGCCCCTGGGCGCTGCGCGACCTCGCCGCGGAGGTCGCGGCTGATGCCGGCCCGGTACGGGTCGCGGTCGTGGCCGCGAGCCTGGACGAGCTGGCGGCCCGGCTGGAGCGGGCGCGGGCCTTCGAGCCGGGCGCGGGGGTCCACGTACGGGAAGAGGCGGCGGATCCCGGTCAGGTGGCCTTCCTCTTTCCCGGGCAGGGCAGCCAACGTCCGGGAATGCTGGGCGAGTTGTTCATGGCGTTCCCCGCGCTGCGGGAACTGCTGGACACGGCGCCGGGGGCGGTGGCCTCCGCGATGTTCCCTCCGGCGGCGTTCACCGCGCCCGAGCGGGCCGCGCAGCGGGCTGCGGTCACCGACACCCGGGTGGCTCAGCCGGCATTGGGGCTCGCGGGCTCGGCGGCGCACCTGCTGCTCGGGACCCTGGGCGTACGGCCGGACTGCGTGGCCGGGCACTCGTACGGCGAACTCACCGCGCTGTGGGCGGCGGGAGTGTGGGACCAGGAGAGCCTGCTGCGGCTGAGCGCGCGCCGCGCCGAAGCCATCGTGACGGCCGCCGGGGCGGATCCGGGGTCGATGGCGGCGGTAGTGGCTTCACCGGAGGAGGTGCGGGAGATCGCGGCACGTGCCGGGTGCGTCGTGGCGAACCACAACGCACCTCGGCAGTGCGTGATTTCGGGGCCCTCCGCCGCCGTGGCCGAGGCGGTGGCCGCGCTGCGGGCCGCGGGCGTGTCGGCGGACCCGATCCCCGTGGCCTGCGCGTTCCACAGCGAGGTGGTGGCGGGCGCTGCCGTGGCCCTCGCCGAAGAACTGGCCGGGACGACGCTGGCCGACGCCGCCGTCCCGGTCTGGTCGAACACGACGGCCGGCCGGTACCCGGTCACCGCCACGGAGGTACGGGACCTCGTGGCCCGGCAGGTCGCCGAGCCGGTCCGGTTCGTCGAGCAGGTGGAGAACATGTACGCGGCCGGGGTCCGCACCTTCGTGGAGGCGGGGCCGGGCCGGGTCCTGTCCGGGCTGGTCGGCCGCATCCTCGGCGACCGGCCGCACACGGCGGTCCCGCTGGACGTGCCGGGCGAGCACGGGCTGGTGCGCCTGGTCACGGCACTGGCGGAACTCACGGCGGCGGGAGTGCCCGTGGCGCCGGAGGCCCTGTTCCGGGGCCGCACCTCCCGGCTCCCCGAGCGCGCTCCGCGCCGCCCGGGCTGGCTGGTGGACGGCCACCTGGTCCGCACGTCGAACGGCACCCCGGTCCCCGGCGGCCTGCGCCCGGCCCGCCGGGTGACGGGGGCGGTGCCCGGGTCGGGTGCCTCAGTGGCACCCGGGGTAGTGCCCGTGTCCGGTGCTCCGGCGGGGTCCGGTCCGGTGCCGGGGTCGGCGCTTCGGGCGGCAGTGCCCGGGCCTCCGGCGCTACCCGACGGCCGGGTCAACGGCCACGGGGTCAACGGCCACCGGGTCCACGCGGCGGGCGGCCAGCGGCCCGCAGGAGGTCACCTGTTCGCGGTGGCGGAAGACATGGGAGGACACCAGATGATCCAGACCCCGAGCGCCGACCCGGCCGCCGCCGACAGCCGTGAGGCGGCGGTCCTGGAGTATCTGCGCGGCTCGCGCGAACTGGTCCAGGCGCAGCGCGACGTCATGCTGGGCTACCTGGGCACGTCCGTGCCGGTCACGGCGCGGTCCTGGACCGAGGGGGAGCCGCTCGCGGCGTGGTCCGGGGCTGCCGCGGAGCCGGTCGCGGCCCTGGAGGCTCCGGTTTCCGACCCCGGCCCCGGCCCCGGGGTCGCTCGGGGCACGTGGCCCAGCGTCTCCGCCACCCACACCGCCACGGTCACGGGACCTGCTGCCGCTCCAGGCGGCCCCATCCGGTCACCCGAGGAGGTGATGGACGTGCCCGACGTGCCCGACGTGATGGACGTGATGGACGTGATCGTGGAGATCGTCCACACCCGGACCGGATACCCGCGGGACATGCTCGACCCCGAGCTGGACCTGGAGGCGGACCTGTCCATCGACTCCATCAAGCGGGTCGAGATCATCGGCGCCCTGGCCGACCGGATCGGTCTTCCGCGGGACGCCGGCGGCTCCGTCGAGTCCGCCGTCGAGGAGCTCTCCCGCATCAAGACCCTGCGCGGCATCGTCGACTGGGTCACCGCCCACACCGCGCCCGAGGCGAGCCGTCCGGCGGACCCGGCGGCGTCCGGCCGCCCCGCGCTCGGTCGGTTACGGGTCGACCTGCTGCCCCTGCCGGCGCCCTCCACGGACCCGGAGGTCCTACGGGGGCTGCGGATCGGGGTCGTCGGGGACGGCCTGGGCGTCGCGCCCGCCCTCGTGGGAACCCTGCGGGAGCACGGGGCCGACGTACGGCAACTCGCCGAAGCCGACGCCGGGTTCGACGCGGTCCTCGATCTGTCCGCCTTGCGGCCGGGTACGGATCCCGTTCTGCCCGATGCCTTCCCCGGATTGCAGCGGGCCCTGACCGGTGGTGTGCAGCGGCTCCTCCTCGTCACCGCGCACGGCACTCCCGGAGCCGGCCTGCACGGCTTCGCCCGCAGCGCCGCCCTCGAATTCCCCGGCAGGCTGATCCGCGCTGTGGACGTCCACCCCAAGGAGGACCCCGGACGGATCGCGGAGCAGCTCCTCGCCGAGCTGAGCTGCGTACTCCCCGGGCTCCCCGGGACCTCCGGACTCCCCGGGTCCTCCGGCTCCGTCGCGGCCCCGGAGGACCCCGCCTCCGTCGGGTACACCGCCGAGGGCGTACGCGTCACCCGCCGTCCCGTACCCGCGCCTCTTGCGTCCACGGACGGCGCGGTGCCCCTCGACGCGGAAGCCGTCGTCCTGCTGACCGGCGGGGCCCGCGGAATCACCGCCCGGACCGCCGTCGCTCTGGCCCGGGCCACCGGATGCCATGTCGAGCTGGTGGGACGTACGCCCCAACCCGCCTCCGAAGCAGATGAGTTCGGGCACGCAGGCGACCGGGTCGCGCTGCGCGCCGCCCTGATCGCCACCGGTCTGCGCACCCCCGCGGAGATCGAGGCCGCGGCCTCGCGGATCCTCGCCGAACGCGAGGTGCGGGCCACCCTGACGGCCCTCGGCTCGGTGGCCGCGTCCGTCCGCTACCACTGCGCGGACGTCACCGACGAGCGGGCGGTACGGGAGGTCGTGGCCGGAGTGCGGGAACGGCACGGGAGGCTGGACGGCATCGTGCACGGTGCCGGGACCTTGAACGACGGGCTGCTCCGCGACAAGCGACCGGAGGCCTTCACCGAGGTGTTCACCACGAAGGTGACGGGTGCCCGGAACCTCGCCGCCGCCGCGGCCGAGCACGGCACGGCGCCCGCACCCCGGTTCCTCGCCCTGTTCGGGAGCGCGGCGGGGGTGTACGGAAACCGGGGTCAGTGCGACTACGCCGCGGCCAACGACGCCCTCGACGCCCTCGCGCACACCTGGGCGCCCGGCGGTATCGGTGCACCCTTCCCGGGCCGTGTGCTGTCCGTGGACTGGGGGCCCTGGGCCGCGGAGGCGGGCGGGATGGTCAGCCCCGAACTGGCCCGTGCGTACGCCCGGCGCGGCATACCGCTCATAGAGCCCGATGCCGGCACCGCCGCGTTCCTCGCCGAGCTCGCGCACGGGACCGACGTACAGGTGGTCCTGATGGCCGAGGGGCGTGAGGGACGTGACTGACCGGCAGCGAGGGCGCCAGCGCGGCCCGCGTCCCACCGACGCGGCGATCGTCGGAATGGGGGCGGTGTTCCCGGGGGCCGCGGACCTGGCCTCGTACCGCCGCAACCTCCTGGCCGGCACGGACTGCATCGGCGAAGTCCCGCCCGGACGTTGGGATCCCGAGGTGTACTACGACCCGGCCGGCGCCACCGGACCGGCTGCCAGTGACCGCTTCTACTGCCGGCGGGGCGGTTTCGTGGACGGGCTCGCCGCCTTCGATCCGACCCGGTTCGGCATCATGCCGGCCGCGGTGGAAGGGGCCGAGCCGGACCAGATGCTGGCCCTGCACGCGACCGCCGAGGCCGTCGCCGATGCGGGTGGCGACAGCCGCCTGCCGGCCGACCGCTCCCGGATCGGGGTGGTCCTGGGACGCGGCGGGTTCATGGGGGCGGCCACCGCACGGCTCGACCAACGGGTCCGTACGGCCCACCAGTTGGCGCAGACCCTACGGGAACTGGCGCCCGAGCTCGGCGAGCGGCGGATCGCGGCGGTGCGCACGGCCTTCCAGGACTCCCTGGGTCCTGAACGACCGGACGCGTCGATCGGACTCGTACCGAGCTTCACGGCCGCCCGGACCGCGAACCGGCTGGACTTCCGCGGTCCCGCCTACACCCTGGACGCGGCCTGCGCCTCCTCGCTGCTGGCGGTGGACCAGGCGGTGGGGCTGCTGGCGGGCGGGCGCTGCGACGCGGTGGTCGCCGGGGCCGTGCACCACTGCCACATCGCCACCCTGTGGAGCGTGTTCACGCAGCTGCGGGCCCTGAGCCCCAGCGAGCGCATCCGGCCCTTCGACCGGCGTGCCGACGGAACCCTGCTGTCCGAGGGCACCGGAGTGGTGCTGCTGAAGCGGCTGGCCGACGCGGAGCGCGACGGCGACCGGATCTACGCGGTGATCCAGGGCACGGGCGTGGCCGGGGACGGCCGGGCGGCGAGCCTGATGAGCCCGCTCGTCGCGGGCCAGGTGCAGGCACTGGAAAGGGCCTGGCGGCAGGCGGGCCTGGATCCGCGGGCCCCCGGATCGCTGGGCCTGCTGGAGGCGCACGGGACCGGAACCCCGGTGGGGGACGCCGCCGAACTGGACACGCTGGCCCAGGTGTTCGGCGCGCCGCCGGCGGGCGGGGGTGACATCGGCTTCGGCTCGGTGAAATCGATGCTCGGGCACACCATGCAGGCCTCCGGGATGGCGGGGCTGATCAAGGCGGCCCTCGCGGTGCACGAGGGGGTGCTGCCGCCGACGCTGCACCTGGAGGAGCCGCACCCGGACCTGTCCCGGACCCGGATGTCGCCGGTGACGAAGGCCCGGCCGTGGGAACGCGGTCCGCAGCCGCGCCGGGCCGGCGTGAACGCCTTCGGCTTCGGCGGCATCAACGCGCACGTGGTGCTGGTGGAGGCCCCCGGTGCCGTCCGGCGGGGCGTGCCCGTACGGCGCTTCCTGCCGCTGGGCGGTTCGGCGCTGCCGGTGGGGGCGCCCGCGCGGGAGGACGTACTCCTGATGGGGGCGGCCGGCGCATCCGAGCTGTCGGCGCGGCTGGCGGACGGCTCCCCGGTATCCGGTGGTGACGGGCCGTGCCGGCTCGCCGTGGTGGGGCCGACGCCCCAGCGGCTCGCGCTGGCCGCGAAGGTGGTGGCGCGCGGCCGGGCCTGGCGGGGGCGCGGCGAGGTGTGGTTCGCGCCGGAGCCTTCGGGCGGCCGGCTGGCGTTCCTCTTCCCGGGCCTGGAGCCGGAGTTCACGCCGGCACTGGACGACGTGGCGGACCGGCTCGGGCTGGAGCGGCCACGGCTGAGCCGGGGCGAGGAGCTGATGGAGCGGGCCCTGGACGCGATCGCGACGGGCCGGTTCTTCGCCCGGGTCCTGCCGGAACTGGGCATCGAGGCCGATGTGCTGGCGGGCCACAGCCTGGGGGAGTGGGCGGCGATGGTCGCCGCCGGGATGTATCCGCAGGACGCGGCCGACACCTTCCTGGACTCGCTGCGGCCGGGGTCGCTCAAGGTCCCCGATCTGGTCTACGCGGCGCTGGGCTGCGGGACCCGGCGGGCACAAGCGGCGCTCCACGGCCTGGACGGGGTGGTGGTGAGCCACGACAACTGCCCGCACCAGTCGGTGATATGCGGGGATCCGGACCAAGTGAGGGCCGTCCTGGCGCGGTTGAAGGCCGATGGAGTCCCCGGTCAGGAACTCCCCTTCCGTTCCGGCTTCCACACCCCGATGTGGGAGCCCTACCTCGGACAGGTCCGTGCCGCCTTCGGCCGGCTCCCGCTGCGGCCGGGCACCCTTCCGCTCTGGTCGGCGACCACGTGCGCGCCGTTCCCCCAGGCGCCCGACGACGTGCGCGAGCTGGTGGTCCGCCACCTCCTGGAGCCGGTCCGGTTCCGCGAACTGGTGCTCGGGCTGTACGAGGACGCGGGCGTCCGCGGCTTCGTCACCCTGGGGCCGGGAAGCCTGCCGGGCTTCGTCGAGGACACGCTGCGCGAGCGCCCCCACCTCTCGGTGTCGGCTTCCTCGCCCCGGCTCGGGGGCCTGGCCGCCCTCCGGCGCACCTGCGCCGCCCTGTGGACCGAGGGGTACGCCCCGCGCTGGGAGCGGCTGACCGCTGCACCGGGCGCCCCGGCGGGACCCCCTGCCCGGCCCGCACCCGCCGATGCGCCCGCGCCGTCCGCACGAGGGCGTTCCGTGCCCCTGGACCTCGGGTCGCCGCTCGTCCGTCTCGGCGCGGCGGCACGCACCGCCCTGGGCGGCCTCCTGCCCCCGGCCGGCGCCCCGGTCCCGGCCCTGCCGGCGGCCCCACCGATTCCATTGGGCCCTGCCACCCCCGCTGCCCCGGTGGCCGCGGGACCCCGACCGGTCCTGCTCTCGGCCCTGGACGCGGACCGCGCCGACACCCACCCGGACGCCGCGGGCCCGCCGCGGCCGACGGACCCCGTCGCCGGTTCCGGTCGGGGAGGCGTCGGGGCGAAGCAGACCATGCGGCTCTCGCTGGCCGCGCTGCCCTACGTACGGGACCACTGCGTCTACCTGCAGCCCGAAGGCTGGCCGGAGGCGTCCGACCGGTTCCCCGTCGTGCCCATGACGACGATGCTGGAGCTGGCGGCCGAGGCCGCACTGCGGCACGCCCCGCCCGGTCTCGCCGTCATCGGCTACGACCGGGTACGGGCCCTGCGCTGGCTCCCCGTCGAACCGGCCCTCGACGTGGAAGTCACCGTCCGCGGCGACGGCGACGGTCCCGGCCGCATCCGAGTGACCCTCGGGGAGTACGCCGACGTGGTCGTGCTCCTCGGGGAGCGGTACGGTCCGCTGCCCGAACCCGATCCGACGCCCCTGCGGGACCCGCGGCCGGCCCCGGTCAGCGCCGAGGCCCTCTACCGGGACCGGTGGATGTTCCACGGCCCCCGCTTCGCCGGGGTGCACGAGGTGCTGGCCGTCGGCTCCGACGGCATCCACGGGGTGCTGCGGGCGCTGCCCGACCCGGGGGCGCTGCTCGATGCCGCGGGGCAGCTGTTCGGGCACTGGATGCAGCTGCGGCTCCCGGTCGACCGGCTGGTGTTCCCGGCCACCGTGGACCGGATCCGGTTCTCAGGACCCCCGCCCGCTCCCCACGAGCTGGTGACCGCCACGGCCCGGATCCGGGAGGTACGCGACGTCACCGTGCGCGGTGACATCGAGCTGCGCCGGGCCGACGGCCGGGTGTGGGCCCGGATCGACGGCTGGACGTACCGCCGGTTCGGCGCCGACGAACGGGTCTGGCCGATGAAGTTCACCCCGGAGGTGTGCGGCATCGGCGAACCCCGGCCCGAGGGGTGGTGCCTGGCCCGGCGCCGCTGGAACGACCCCGCCTCGCAGGAGCTCGTCATGCGCCGCTACCTCGGCGCCGCCGAGCGCACGGCGTACGAGCGGCTGGCGCCCAGGGCCCGGGCGCCCTGGTTGCTCGGCCGGATCGCCGCCAAGGACGCGCTGCGGCAACTGCTGTGGGACGAAGGAGCCGGGCCGGTCTTCCCGGTGGAGGTGCCCGTGGGCAACGACCCCGCGGGCCGGCCCCGCGCCGGGGGAGCCCTGGCCGGGGGAGTCCGGCTGGCGATCGCCCACAAGGACCGGATCGCGGTCGCCCTCGCCCACCGCGACCACCCGGTCGGCATCGACCTGGAGCCGGTGACCACCGATCCGGACGCGCTGATCCGCATCGCGCTGACACCGGGCGAACTCGCCCTCGCCGAGCAGCTCGCGGCCCACGAGGGCACCGGCCTGCCGGCCGCCCTCACGACGCTGTGGTGCGCCAAGGAGGCGGCGGCCAAGGCGGCGGGAACCGGGCTCGGCGGCCGGCCGCGCGACTGGCGGACGGCCGGCGACCCCGGCTCCGGCCGGCTGCGGGTGCTGTCCCCGGACGGGCACCCGTACCCGATCCGCACCACCCTGCTCGCGGACGTGCCGCCCGACCACATCGTCGCCTGGACCGACCGTCCCGCGACCTTGTCCCCCGCCCCCTTCCACCTCACGGAGACCAGTCATGGCAGCTGACATCCTCGCCGAAATCACCGGCATGCTCGTGGAGATCGTCGGTGACGAGCACCTCCTCGCGGACGAGGTCACGATGGAGACGACGTTCAACGAGGACCTCGCCCTGGAGAGCATCGAGTTCGTCGCCCTCGCCGAACTCCTCCACCACCGCTACGGCGCGGACGTGGACCTGATGGGTTTCCTGTCCGAGAAGGACATGGACGCCATCCTCGCCATGTCCGTCGGTGAACTCGTCACGCACATCGGGCGGATCACCCACGCCTCCCTCGTCCGGGTCTCGGCGGCCGGCGCCGCGGCGCCCGCGTCGAACGGCTGATCCCGCCATGGCCTTCGTCCCCGCGGGCTCCGTCCGCTTCCACGTCCAGCAGCTCCCGGCCGCCGCGGGCGCGGCCGGCTCCGACCGTCCCGAACGCCCCGTAGTGGTGTTCCTGCACGGACTGGTCGTCGACAACCTGTCCTCCTTCTACTGCCCCCTGGCCGTCCCCGTGGCCCGGGCCGGCCACGAGGTCGTCCTCTACGACCTCCGCGGCCACGGCCGCACCGAACGGCCGGCCACCGGCTACGACAGCCGCACCGCCGTACGGGACCTCTCCGCGCTGCTCGGCGCGCTCGGCCTCGGGCAGCGCCGGGTGCACCTGGTCGGCAACAGCTACGGCGGCACCCTCGCCCTGCACGTCGCCCTCGCCATGCCCGACCGGGTCGCCGGACTCACCCTGCTCGAACCCCCGCTCGGCGGGGCCTGGGTGGAGAACATGGTGGACACCCTCTCGGCCGCCGCCCTCAGCCTGGAGGACAGCCCCGTCCCCTCCGAACTGCGCACCCTGCGCCTGCGCAAAGCGGCCAGCCTCACCGCGATCGCCGACGACCTGCTCAACCGCACCACGCTCATCGACGACATCGCGGCGAGCCGCACCTTCACCCCGGCCGACTACGCCGGGCTGCGCTGCCCGGTCCTGATCGTCTGCGGGGAGCACTCCGAACTGGTCCCCGGCGCACGGGAGCTGGCCCGCCACGCCCCGCACGTCACCGCCGTCGAGATCCTGCCGGGGCTGGGGCACGACGTACTGAAGGAGAGCAGCGGAGCGCTCCGGGCGGCCGTGCTCGCCCACCTCGACGCGGCGTCCGGTGCTGCCTGCGAAGTGGCGTCCGGGGTGGCGTCCGGGGTGTCGGCGCAGGCGCTGACGGAACCGCCGGCCGAGGCGGCGGCGCGCCCGCGGACGGGGGTGCTGGTCCCGTGAAGGTGCTCTTCACCGTGCCTCCGCTGGCGGGTCACGTCAATCCGACGGTGGCGGTCGGGTCCGAAATGGCCGCCCGGGGCCACGAGGTCGCCTGGACCGGCCCGGCCGGGGCGCTCTCCCGGCTGCTGCCCGAGCACGCCCGGATCCTGCCCGCCGGAGAGGAGGCGGGCGGCGGGTACGAGGCGCTGCACGCCCGTTGGCGCGATCTGCGCGGGGTCGGGGCGCTGCGCTTCCTGTGGGAGGAGGCACTGGTACCGCTGGCCAGGTCGATGGTGCCGGGTGTCAGGCGAGCGGTCCACACCTTCGGACCGGACGTACTGGTCGCCGATCAGCAGGCTCTGGCCGGCCCCCTGGTCGCACGCGAGCTCGCAGTGCCGTGGGCGACCTCCGCCAGCACCTCGGCCGAACTCACCCGGCCCTTCGCGGAGTTCCCGAAGATCGGGGAGTGGGTGGCCGCGCAGATCGGCGGACTGCTGGCGGACTGCGGTGCCGTGGGCGAAGCCGGCGGACCGGAGTGGGACCCGCGTTTCTCGGACCGGCTGGTCCTGGTGTTCTCCAGCCGTGAACTCGTGGGCGGTGCACAGGACTTCCCGCCGCACTACGCCTTCGTCGGCCCGGCCTTCGGAGCCCGGCCGCCCGCACCCGGATTCCCCTGGGAGCGGCTGGATCCGGCCCGGCGACGGGTGCTCGTATCGCTGGGCACCCTCAACCAGGAGGCCGGCGGCCGGTTCTACGGCGCGGTGCTGGGGGCCGCCGAACGGCTGTCCGGCGAAGTCCAGTTGGTGATGGTGGCCCCTGCCTCCCTGGTCGCGGCGGCCCCCCGGAACGTACTGCTGCGCGACAGCGTGCCGCAGCTGGAGCTGCTGCCGCATCTGGACGCGGTGGTCTGCCACGGCGGGCACAACACGGTCTGCGAGGCCCTCGCACACGGGCTGCCCCTGGTGGTCGCGCCGATCCGCGACGACCAGCCGATCGTCGCGGGTCAGGTCGTGGAAGCCGGGGCCGGTGTGCGGGTGCGGTTCGCCAGGACCGGGGCCGAGGAGCTGCGCGACGCACTGACGGCCGTGCTGGACGACCCCGTCCACCGCCGGGGTGCCCGGCGGATCCAGGCCTCATTCGCCGCGGCGGGTGGCGCAGCCGCCGCGGCCGACCGGTTGGAGAAACTCCTGTGACGCGTTCCCCGTCCCGTTCCCCTCTTCCTCTTCCCCTTCGACTTCCCCCTGCTCCCTCCCGGGGCCGGTGGATCTCCGTGTTGCTGCTGGCCGCCCTCGGCGCGGGTACCGTGCGCGCCGCCCGCCGGCTGCGGGCGATCCCGGTGCTGCCGGTGACCGCGCCCATGGTCGGTCCAGCGGCCGCCGGGGTGCCGCGGGCCGCCGGGTGGCGGCTGCTCACCGCCCGCGGGGTCGAGCCCGACGCCGCCACCTTCCTCGCCGCGTGTGCGCACGCCGAACGGGAGGGGCTGCGGGTACTGGACCTGGTGCCGGGGGATCTGCCCGCCGAGCGGGCGCTGGGCCTGCTGCGACTGGTGGATCCGGCCGGCTACCGGCAGGACCGGCTCGGCGAGGGGCGCGGCGCGGGCTTCGCGGTGCTCGTCCGCGAGTCGGTGCTCGCGCGGGCCGGGGTGGACCCGGCCGAGCCGTGCTCCACTCCAGCGGAACTCCTCGCGCTGACCCGCCGTTTGAAGGAGTACGCCTCCGACGCCACGGGACTGGCCATCGCACCGGCCCTGAGCTGCGGACCACCCGCCGAAGCGGGCGGGGCGGCACGGGCCGGTGAGCTCCGGGCCCAGGGGTTGCCGCCGGGGGCGCTGGCCGCGGCACAGCTCGCCGGGCTGGCGCTGCTGGCGGGTGCCGCCGTACGCCAGGGCCGGTGGGGGGCCGCCGCGGCGGGGTTGTACTGGATCCAGCCGTACCTCGCCCTCGGCCTGCCCGGCGCACCGCTGCGCCCCGGCGATCTGGCCCTGGCCACGGCCGCCCGGCCGGTGCGCTCCCTCGGCGCGGCGCTGCGTACGGCCGCCGCGACCAGTGCTTCGGCGACGAGGGGCGTGGCAGCGGGAGACCCGGCCGTGGGGGGCTCCGTAGCGCAGGACCCGTCGGCGCGGGCAGCCGCCCGGGCCGACGCCTACCGCGGAGACCTGACCGCCGGTACCGACCGGTTCTTCGAACCGCGCCGCCCGGACTGCCCCTGGTGCGGCTCCCCGCGGCTGTCCGTCCGGGTCCGGGTGCCCGATCTGCTCCAGGGCAAGCCCGGCCGGTTCACCCTGGAACGCTGCGGATCCTGCGGGCACGTCTTCCAGAACCCCCGACTGTCCTTGGAAGGCCTGGAGTTCTACTACCGCGACTTCTACGACGGCCGCGGCGGCGAGGGCGCGGCCACGGTTTTCGGACGGCTCGGCGCCGCCTACCGGGGCCGCGCCGAGATGCTCCGCCCCCACACCGAACCGGCTTCCTGGCTCGATGTCGGCACCGGGCACGGACACTTCTGCAACGCGGCACGCGCCGTGTGGCCCGGCACCCGGTTCGACGGGCTGGACATGGGCGAAGGCGTCCACGGGGCGGAGCGTCGCGGCTGGGTGGAGACGGGACACCAGGGCCAGTTCCCGGAGTTCGCGGTGAAACTGGCGGGCCAGTACGAGGTGGTCAGCATGTACCACTACCTGGAGCACACCCGGGACCCGTTCGCGGAACTGGACGCGGCGGCCGCGGTCCTCACCCCCGGCGGGTACCTGACCATCGAGCTCCCGGATCCGCAATCGCGGATGGCAGGGTTGCTCGGCCCGGCCTGGCTGCCCTGGTTCCAGCCGCAGCACCAACACTTGATCCCGGCCGCGAACCTGCGCGAGGCGCTGACCGCCCGGGGGTTCACCGTGCTCGCCGAGGAGCACGGGCAGGCCCACCAGGGCAACGACTTCTTCGGTGCGGTGGCGCTGACCGCGACACGGCTGGCCCCGGACCCGGACCGGCCATGGGCCGACCCGGCCACGCCCGGCCGGCGTGCCCTCGCCCATGCCGTACGGGTGGTCGCGCTGCCGTGCTTCGCCACCGCGGCGGTGCTCGACGGGCTGCGCACGGCTGTGGTCCGGCGCACGGACGGCGGCAACGCCTACCGGCTGCTGGCCCGCAAGGACCGGCAGTGACGGGCACCGGGCCCGCCGCTCCCACCGGGCCCGCTCCCACCGGGTCCGCCGCCCCTGCCGTCCCCACCGGAGGCGGCCTCGCCCGCCGGGCCACCGCGGACCCGCTCTTCCGGCTCGTCGCCTACGCCCTGGAGGCCGCGCACGGCCGGCCCCCGGCCGCCGTCTGGAGCGCCCCGTACACCTTCCACCTGGGCTCCCCGGGACTCGTCGCGGCGGCGAGCTGGCCGGTGGCCGCCGCCGCGGCTCCGCGCACCGACGGCCTGGTCCGGCTCAGCTCCCTCGGCCACCCCGCGGACAGCTGCGACCTGCCGCTGACGCTGTCGGGGCCGCCGCCCACCGCCCCGGCCTGGGCCGTACGGCCGTACGCCCTGCTGCGCGCACTGGCCCGGGCCGGGTACGGCCGCGGCGGGACCGACCTGCACGTCCAGGGCTCCCTCACACCGGCCGCCGGGCTGGCCACGGAGGAGGCCGCCGACTGCGCGGTGGCGCTGGCGGTGGCCGACGTACACACACCGGCGGGCGAGGACCCGGACCGCGCGCGGCTGGCCCGGCTGATGGCCGGGGCGTTGCCGGACGGCGACGACGCGTTGCGCCGGGGGGCGCTGTTCGCCCGGCCCGGTAGGGCCCTCCTCCTGGGGCACGGCTCGCGCCTCCGGGAGCCCCAGCGCAGCCGGCAGCGGTACGTCGTCTTCTCCCCGGCCGAATCGGGGGCCCGCCTGGTGCTGCTGGCTGTGCGCCCGGGGAGCGGACACGGTGGCGCGGACGGGCCCTCGGACGGGCCCTCGGACGGGACCGGGGACGGGCCCTCGGACGGGACCGGGGACCTGGCCCGGGCCGTGGCGTGCGCCCGCCGGGCCGGGGCCCTGAGCGCGTGGCCGCCCGGGCAGGGCCCGGGGCGGAGCGTGCTGGTGCTGCTGCCCGGGCCGCGGCTGACGGCGGTGCGGGCGGCGGTCGCGGAGGACTTCCGAGACCGGGGGCGCCCCCTGCCCCGGTTCCTGAACATCGCGGTGTCCGGTGCGGCACGGCGCGAGGAATGACACCACCCATCACGAGGAGGAACCACCCATGCCCATCCGTCCCTCGACAACGAAGCCGACGGCGAGCGCGAGACACCGGGTCCGCCGGTCCGCGTTCATCGCCGGAACCGGCGCACTCGTCCTGTTGGGCACTTTCACCATCGCCAACTCGCAGGCCGCGGAGGATGGTTCCACCGTCCTCGCGAGCGCTGCCGCACTGCCGGCCTACGACCACGTGGTCGTCGTCGTGTACGAGAACAAGCAGTACGGCGAGGTCATCGGCAGCGCCAATGCCCCGTACGTCAACCAGCTCGCGGGCGGCGGCGCGAGCCTGACCGGAATGAAGGCGCTGACCCACCCCAGCCAGCCGAACTACTTCAACCTCTTCTCCGGCGGTACCCAGGGCATCACCGGGGACGGCTGCTACACCCCGCAGTCGATGACCGCGGCCAACCTCGGCCAGGAGCTGATCGCGGCCGGGAGGACCTTCGCGACGTACAACGAGGACCTGCCCGCCGAGGGTTCGACGGCCTGCACCAACGGCCAGTACGCGCAGAAGCACAACCCGTGGTTCGCCTTCAAGAACGTGCCGCTGAACACCGGGAAGACCTGGGCCCAGTTCCCGCAGGGCAATTTCGCCGCGCTGCCGAACCTGTCGTTCGTGGTGCCCAACCAGTGCAACGACATGCACTCCTGCTCGGTCGCCACGGGCGACACGTGGACGAAGAGCAACCTCGACGCCTACGCACAGTGGGCCAAGGCCAACAACAGCCTCCTGGTGCTGACGTGGGACGAGGACAACTATCTCGGCTCGAACCAGATCGCCACGGTCTTCTACGGGGCGAAGGTCAAGACGGGCACGTACGCCACGGCCTTCAACCACCACCACCTGCTGCGCACCTTCGAGGACCTGTTCGGCACGGCGACGCACGCGGGGAATGCGGCCAACGTCCAGCCGATCACGGAGGTGTTCGGCGGCTCCACGGATCCCACCCCGACACCGACTCCCACGCCTACCCCTACGCCGACTCCCACGCCTACGCCTACACCCACCCCGACTCCGGGTGACCTGAAGCTGGCCAACCCGGGCCCGCAGACCTGCAAGGTCAACCAGACCTGCACCATCCAACTCACCACCACCGGCGGGAACCCACCCGTCCGCTACACCGCCACCGGACTCCCCTGGGGCCTCACCATCGACACCAACACCGGCCGCATCACCGGCAAACCCTGGGCCACCGGAACCATCCAGATCACCGCCACCGCCACCGACACCACCAACACCACCGCAACCACCACCTTCCCCCTCACCCTCAACTGGTTCTGAACCAGACGGGACCTCCCGGCCCGGCCTGAACCGTCAGGCCGGGCAGATCGTCTTCGGGAGTCCCGGGGGCAGGCCGGTGCGCTCGTCCTCGGTCAGATCGCGGCCGAGGACCGCGCACAGGTGGCGCTTCCAGAGCCGGGGGTCGAGCCGGAGCACATCCAGGCGGCCGCCGTTCGGGGGAGTGCGCAGCAGTGTCATCCCGCCGTCGATTCCGTCGAGGAAGCCCTGTTTCTCGCCCAGGTCGTACGTCTCGTTGTGGCTGGGGTCCTCGTCCCGCAGGAAGAGGACGGAGTTCCCGTTGGCCAGGTAGAACCCGGAGTTCTTCAGGGCGCCCGCCGTCCACCGGTCGGAGTCCAGCGGCCCCAGAGGTCCCTGGATCCGGTGCAGGCGCTGCCCGGACTGCACGGACCACAGCTCCACCATGGAGCCCGTGGTCAGTACCAAGGCGTAGCGCCCGTCCGGGTGCTGGGCGATGGTGATGACGTCCTGACGGCCCAGGTCGATCCGCAGGTCCTGGTCCTCCTTGCCCGCCTCCAGGTCGAATGCGTGCACGATCGGGTCGCCGTCCAGGGTGACCTGCACGTGTCCCGGCCGGGGGTGTCTGCTGACGAAGAAGTCCGGCATCTCCTTTGCGTCGCCGGCGAGATCGCCCACGTCGAACGCCGGCGAGAGGCGCTGTCCGGTCTCGGCGCTCCAGTGCTCGACCAGCGTGCCCGAGTCGGTCACCAGGTCGTTGTCGCCGAGGAACCGGAAGCTCACCAGCTTCTTCTTCTCCCCGTCCTTCGCGGCGGGCGGTGGCGCCGTTTTGAACTCCGTCACCTTGTGCAGGTCCGGAAGTGCCCGGACCACGATGCGGTTCTCGTCGGCCACGTCGGCCACAAGCGTCTGGGAGCGGTTGATTTCAAGGGCCTGATCCCTCGCACCGGGAGGAGTCGTCGCGTCGGTCGTCACCTCGGCCAGGGTCCTTCCCGGAGGGGCCGTCTCCAGGACCCTCAGCCGGTCGCCGTTCTTACCCGCGCGGACCACCATCTTGTTGCCGTGATCGAGCAGCTGCGGGGGACTGTAGGCGGCCACTCCGTCCGTCCCCGACAGGCGCAATCCGGTGACCGCGGTCGTGCCTCGCGATACCACGACGGGTTCGCTCGGGCTTCCCAGCAGGGGCAGGTTGCCGGTCTTGACGCGGTCGGGTCCCTCGAAGCGCTGGGCCTCCTTGCCGGGCCGGGTGTCCAGCAGCGCCCAATTGCCCTGGTCGTGAACGGCGACGTGCTCGCCCGTGTCGTCGAGGGCGGGATCCTCGCAGCTGGTGTAGCTCCCCTCGGGCGTGTAGCGGTTCAGTTCCCGCCCGTCCGCGGCGCTGACGGCGCGGTAGTCCGACTTGTACCGATCGCCGTCCTTCGACTCTTCGCAGACGGCGAGCACGCTGCCATTGCCCGACACGCCAAGGTTCGCCGAGGAGGAGTGGAGCAGTTCACGTGTTGCGCCGGTGCGGAGGTCGATGGAGACCATCGCGGTGTCCAGACTTCCCGGCTCCGCGTTGCTCCGTTTGCCGACGAGGGTGTCCTCGTTCGGGCCGAACCACACCTGCTCGAGATCGGGCATCCGGTCCGGCAGCTGCCGTAGCTGACCCGTCTTCAGGTCCCACAGCCGCAGCCGCTTGTCGAATGCCACCGCGGCGAGCAGGTTGCCGCCGGGGGAGAAGGCCGCGATGTGGTGGTCGCCCAGGAGTGCCCCAAAGGTGACCTCCTTGAGCTCACCGCCGTGAAGGGTCTGCCCCGGCCCGAGGATGTCGGGTGCGCTGGGGTCCACGTCGTGCCAGACCATGGCATCGGTCTTGGCCTGCACATAGGCGATTTTCCGCCCGTCCCTGCTGACCACGGGGGAGTACGCGTTCTCCGTGAGGCCCAGCTGCTTGCGCAGGACCCTGCCCGCCGCCGTTCTTACGAACAGAGTCGCGAGACCCCGCTCCGTAGTCACCAGCGTCACCCGGCCGTCCGAACTCATCGCTGTCCCGGAGACGTCTCCTCGGACGCCGGACAGCAGGAATGCCGTGTCCCTCAGCCCGTCGTAGCGGCGCAGCAGTGCGCTGCGCGCCTCCTGGGTCGGCGAGACGTCGTAGGCCGCGAGGGCCGACAGGGCCGCGAGGCCCGGATTGGCCTCGCTCATCCCGTCCGACAGGGTGGCCAGCGTGCGCGACCGCCCCTCCGACAGCCGCCGCTCGCTGACCCCCGACTGATAGACGAGGAAGGTCCCGAGCCCCGCGATCAGGGCGAGCACCAGCGCCGAGGCGGTCCATGCGGCGCGTATCCGGGCGCGCAGGCGCTTGCTGTGGCGCTGCGCATGAGCCAGGAACTCCCGTTCTGCATCGGTGAGTTCGCCCTCGCGTCCGTGGAGCCAACCCCGGACGACCAGGAGTTGCAGTGCTCCCGGCAGGAGTCCGGCGGGCCTTCCGTCGCGCTCCCAGCGGTCCCGGTCGTGGCCCAGCTCGGCCCGGCCCGCCAGGAACTGGGCGTCCGCCTTGACCTGTTGCCGCAGGGTGGGCCAGGTCGCGATCAGGGATTCGTGGGCCAGTTCGGCGGTCTCCGGCTCGCCCTCGCCCCCGTGCAGGACCAGCAGCCTCCGCTCGGCCAGCGACTGCGCGATCCGCCACCGCTCCTCGCCGGCCTCCTGCCGGGACAGCCTGCGCCGCAGCGGCAGCGTGCCCCCGGGCAGCATCCGCACCAGGCCGGTCAGGAGCGCCAGTGCCTCCTTCTCCACTGCCTCCCGGCCGCCGACGCACGCCTTCCAGGCGGTCTCGGAATGGGATTCGAGCGCCCCTGACACGCCGCGCATCGCCTCGTACTCCGAGGTCAGCAGGCGGCCGCCGGCCTGGCGCTCCCACAGCTGCTGGAGGACGAACCCGAGCAGGGGGAGGATGCCGGGATCGCCGCCCGTGTCGTTGAGGATCCGCTGGTCGAGCCCCGGATCGTAGGTGACGGCCGGGAGCCGGTCCAGGGGGCGGGTGATCGCCGCCTCGAGCTGCTCCCGGGTCATCGGGGTCAGCGGCAGCGCCGTGCCGTCGCGCAGTGCGGGCCCCAGGCGCGGGTGCTTCAGTACGGCGTCCATGAAGTCGGCGCGCAGTACGACCAGGACGCGCAGCCCGCCGGCCGGGGACTGCTGCGAGAACAGCAGGTCGGCGCACTCGTTCATCTTGGTTTCGGCGTCGTCGCCCAGGAGCGCTTCGGCCTGGTCGAGTACGACGACCAGCTTGCCGCCCGCCTTGCCGCGGACCCGGTGGAGGGTGTCCGCGAGGCCGAGGTCCGTGAGCCAGCGCTCCACCCGGTCGGGGTCGGACCGGGTCGCCCTGGACAGTTCGGTGGCGAGCGCGGCGCGCGGCGAGGAGATCTGCCCGGCGTTCAGCGTCAGGACCTCGTACCCGTCCCTGCGCATGCGGGGCACCACGCCGGCCAGCGCCAGGGAGGACTTGCCGCAGCCCGAGGGGCCGTACACGGTGACGACCCTCTGGTCCCCCTTCAGGGCCATGACAATCTTCTCGACGTCCTCGGCCCGCCCGAAGTAGGCGTCCGCGTCCGTCTCCTGGAAGGCCTCCAGGCCGGGGAACGGCGAGGGCGGGCGGACGACCACGGCCAGCTCGGGGATCTCCCGCAGGATCGTCCGGGTGCGCAGCACGTAGCCCTGCTGGGCATCCTGTTCGGGCTGGGCCGCCACCATGACCCCGACCACCGCGCCCAGTTCGACGTCCCACACTGGACTGCCGCTGAAGCCCCGCTTGATGTACGCGGACTCCCGGTCGGCCCGGGACACCTGGAGCCAGCCCTCGCTCGTGGCTCCGCTGAACCGGCCCTTGAACCAGGTCTCGGCGGGCTCGCCGCCCGTGAACCCCACCGCGAGCGCCCCGTGCTCCAGGACGCTTTCGGGGTCGGCCATGGGCAGCGGGCGCGCGCCGGGGACCGCTTCGCGCAGGCGGAGCAGGGCGATGTCCCCCGCGCGGCCGGTGCGGATGGGCACCCAGTGCTCGACCACGGCCGGCCACTGCCGGGGGTCGTCTTCGGTCGGGGCGTCGGTCCGGTCGCTGTCCCGGTCGTCGGTTCGCCCGTCGTCCCGGTCGTCGGTTCGCAGGTCGGCGAGCGGGAGGTCCACCGCGATCCCGGACCCGGTCGGATCCTCGTCGCGGGGTCGCCCCAGCGCGTCCGAGACCACATGGGCGCAGGTCAGCACCAGGTCCGGAGCCACCAGGAAGCCCGCGCCGCCCACGGTCCCGTCCGCACCCCTGACGCGGACGACCGCCGCGCCCAGCGCCGCGTCAGGACTCGGTGCCCCCGTCCACAGGTCCCCCGTCACCGTGTTCTCCCCCGTCCTGCCGGCTCCGCCGAGCCGGATCGCCCTGCGGATTTTCCTCGGCGGCACTACGGCGGTCACTGCGATTCCAGGTCAAACTCACCGAGAAATTGGCCACCGTCGCGGTGCTGGCGATGACCACGCCGGCTTCGGCCGACAGGGACACCCCGAACTCCAGCGTGATCTCGTCCGGCGCGTGGGCGAGCCCCCGGAACCTCCCCACGAAGCTGTCCGCCACGGGTCGCACGGTGTCCAGCATCTGGTCGAGCGACTGCTCGGCCCGCGCTATGGACCGGTCGCCGCGGCCCACCCGTATCAGGCTCTCGTCCACCTCGTGGATCTGCACGCGGACGAAACCCTCGCCGTCCTCGCCCACGGGCACCTCGACTGTACGTACCTGACGGTCACTCATAAGAGGCTCCAGCGCTCGAAATTGCCCGACCGGCAGCAGGTTAGACGAGGCTGCGGCAGGCCGTGCGGGCAACGGTGCGGGCGCCGCTACGATCTCGGGTTCACCTGTCGGAGTCCGGGGGCGGCGCGGGTAGTTCCACCATGATCCGGATCCCGCCGGCGGGCCGCGGGGTGGGGGTCAGCGTGCCCTCGTGTGCCCGGGTGACGGTCCTGACGATGGTCAGCCCGAGGCCGACGCCTCTTCGGCGGGCTGCTCGGCGACAAGTCCCGGTCGGGCGGTGACCTCAAGGTGGCCAGCCACAACGTCGCCGCCGGGAATCCGGACCCGGCCGGAACTGCGCGCGACCTGGCCGTCTCGGGCGTGGACGTGCTCGCACCGGAGGAGCTGACCGAGGAGGACAGGTGCACCTACGAGAAGGGGCTGGCGAAGGCGTACCCGTACCACGCGGTGCTGGGCACGGTCCGGGCTGTGGAGCAAACTGCCGCTCTCCGACACCCGCCCGGTAGACCTCAAGCAGGACGTCGGACCGCTGGGGGACACCAAGCCGGCCGAAGCCAAGGCGGCCTACAACCGGGCGCTGCGCGCCACGGTGGCCACGGGCCGGGGGCCGCTCGCGGTGTACGTGGCCCACCTCGGGTCCGTACGGGCGAACCCCCGGACAGGGTTCTGGACGGAATCGCGGGACAGGAACGCGCAGGCGCTCGGCGAGGCCCTCGCCGCCGAGGAGAACGAGCGGGTGGTGCTGCTCGGCGACCTGAACGGCACGATGGACGACCGCGCGTTCGCCGGCCCAGCGACGCCCGCCGCGGACGGATCGTCCCCGGCCGGTTGCACGACGCCGTCCGCGCCTGACAGCCTGGATCCCGAGCCGGTTCGACCGCGGGCCGGCCGGACCCGGGGGGACCGTCATGAACGTCAGAGCCACCGCCATAGCCGCCACCGCAGCCTTCGCGCTGGCCGCACTCGGTGCGGGACCGGCCTTCGCCGACAACCACAGCACCGTCGCCCCGCAGGACGTGGTGGTGGGCGCCCACGGCGACGTCATCTACCCGCAGCCGCAGACGGGCCTGCTGTCCCACTCCGACCCGCAGCAGTAGTCGCGCCGCGGGCGCCGCGCACTCACGGGACCTACGGGGTCTCGGGGCCCCAGTCGTTGGGGCAGGACGCGGGCGCGGTGCCGTAGGCGTAGGCCACGAAGTCCTTGAGGTCCGGACCCCAGTAGGGCCACGCGTGCTCGCCCGCGCCCTGGCAGTAGCGGTGGGCGACCGCGCGGTCCTTCAGGTCCTGGTGGAGGGCCGCCGTCATGGCGCCGATCTCCTTCTCGCCGGTGCCGCCCGCCCCGCCGGCGTAGAGGGCCAGCTTCCCGCCGTACGAGGCGTACTTGCCGTCGAGCGCCAGGTTCACCGGGTTCTGCCCGGGCCAGGTGCCCGGCTGCCCGAAGACCGTGGCCATCCGGTACGGGGTGTCGCCGGTCACCCGGAACTTCCCGTCGAGCAGGCCCGTCCACTGGATCGACGCCCCTGCCGTCCACATGGAGTCGGCGATGATGCTCTGCGCGCCCGGGTCGTAGATGTCGGTGCCCGGCGAGAAGGCGCCGACGGCGGAGAACACCTCCGGGTAGCGGCCGGCGTAGCGCAGGGCCCCGTAGCCGCCCATCGAGATGCCCGCGACGGCCCGCCCGGAGGCGGACTTCACGGTGTTGAAGTTGGCGTCGATCCACGGGACCAGCTGCTTGACGTGGAACTTCTCCCACTGCGGGGCGAAGAAACCGTCCGTGTGGCCGGGCCAGTCGCTGTACCAGCCCGCCCTCCCGGCCTCCGGCATCACCACGATCCCCTTGAACGCCGTGTCCTTCAGGGCGGCGGTGACATTGCCCTCGTCGGTCTTCGACCACTGTTCGACGTCACCCCCGCCGCCGTGCAACAGGTACAGCACGGGGTACGGGTGCGCCGGGTCGCGCCGGTAGTCCTCCGGCAGCAGGATCCGTACCCGCACCGGTACCTGGACCGGGTTGATCGACGGGGTCCCGTCGCGCGCGGTGAAGATCGCGGCGGTGGTCACGGAGGCGTCGCCCATGCGCTCGCTCTGGCCCGGGGCCGCGGACCAGGTCCGCAGGGTCAGCTCGGCGGCGTTCGGCGCGGGCAGCGAGGGCAGCACGGAGGCGGCGCCCACGGGGGCGGCCGGTGCGGCGACGACGAGCGCGGCCGCGGTGGCGAGCAGCGCCGCGGCGCGGCGCAGGAGCGGGGTACTGCTACGGGACGGTCGGCGCACGGAAGGGCTCCCGGGTGGGGGACGTGGACGGGGCGGGTGGGCAGGGGGCGGGGCGGCGGCTGGGCAGGGGGCGGGGCGGTCCGGCCGGTCTAGCACGGGCGGGTGGAGCCCACCAGGAGGTGGTACCGGTTCCGTTCCGTCCCCGGCCGGCTGCGCAGGGTGTCCCGGCGGTCCCGGGCGGCCTGCCCGTTCACCCGCGGTCCACCGGGGGGTCCGCCACCCGCCGGATGCGCCGGTGGGGATTGTCAGCGGGGCGTGCTTTGCTGGAGGCATGATCGAAGAATTCCTCGCCCGTGACCTGTCCGCCGTCGACGAGGCCGTCCGCAAGGCGGCGGCGATCGAGATCATGCCGAGATTCCGCCAGCTCGCCGACCACGAGGTCGACCAGAAGAGCGGTCCGCACGACCTGGTGACCGACGCCGACCGCAAGGCCGAGGAGTACCTCACGGCCGAGCTGACCCGGATCCTGCCCGGCTCGGCCGTGGTCGGCGAGGAGGCGGTCCACGCGGACCCCGCCGTGTACGGGGCGCTGCGCGGCGACGCGCCGGTGTGGATCGTGGACCCGGTCGACGGCACCCGGCAGTTCGTGCACGGCGACCCGGCGTTCTGCACGCTGGTGGCGCTCGCGCACCGGGGCGAGATACTCGCCTCCTGGACCTTCGCCCCGGCGCTGGAGGAGATGTCCACCGCCGTCCGCGGACAGGGCGCCTACGTCAACGGCGTGCGGATCAGCAGCGGTTCGCCGGAGCCCGGCGCCGAACTGCGCGTGGCCACCGCCCACCCGCTCTACACCACCGAGGAGGACCGGCGGATCCTGGCCCGTCTCGAGGTGCCCGGGGTGACCTCCCGGCCGTGCGGTTCCGCGGGGCTGGAGTACCTCCGGGTGGCCCGGGGCGAGATGGACGGCCTGGCCTTCAACTGGCCCTCGGCCTGGGACCATGCGGCCGGGCTGCTGCTGGTCGCGGAGGCGGGCGGCGCGCAGAGCACGGTGGACCGGGTCCCCTTCCGGGTGGACCGGGACAACGCGCTGCCGTTCGCGGTCGGCCGCGACGAGGCCACGGCGGTACGGATCCGCGAGCTGCTGCGGGGAGAGTGAGCCGATGGCCTGCGGACACCCCCTAGAAGCCCGCTGAGTTCGCGTCTGGACAGGCGGCCTACCCTGGGGGCGGTGGCGCCGTCCGGACTAAGGAGTCGCAAGTGCCGTCGATTCTCGATGCGGTTGTGGTGGGGGCCGGGCCCAATGGGCTGACGGCCGCCGTCGAGCTGGCCCGGCGCGGTTTCTCGGTGGAGGTCTTCGAGGCCGCCGACACCGTGGGCGGCGGAGCGCGGACCGAGGAGCTCACCCTCCCCGGCTTCCGGCACGACCCGTGCTCGGCGGTGCACCCGCTCGGAGCCGGCTCGCCGGTCTTCGCCACCATGCCGCTGAAGCGGTACGGGCTGGAGTGGCTGCACGCCCCGCTGCCCATGGCGCACCCCTTCGACGACGGCACGGCGGCCGTGCTCTCCCGCTCCGTCGCGGAGACGGCCGCCTCCTTCGGGCCGCGCGACGCCGGGACGTACCGGCGGCTGGTGGAGCCCTTCCTCGGGAAATGGGACACCCTGGCCCGGGACTTCATGTCCCTGCCGTCCACCGCGCTGCCCCGCGATCCGCTCACCCTCGCGCGCTTCGGGCTCTCCGGGCTGCCGCCGTCCACCTGGCTGCTCGGCCGCTTCCGCGAAGACCGGGCCCGCGCCCTGTTCGCCGGACTCGTCGCACACGTCATCGCCCCGCTGGGCGGGATCGGCACCAGCGCCGTCGGCCTGGTCTTCGCGCTGGCCGCGCACGCGAACGGCTGGCCGATGCCGCGCGGCGGCTCGCAGTCGATCTCCGATGCCCTTGCCGCTTACCTGCGCGACCTCGGAGGCACCGTCCACACCGGATTCGAGGTCAAACGGCTCGACGACCTCCCGCCGGCCCGGGCGTACGTCTTCGACACCTCGCCGACCGCGCTGGCCCGTATCGCGCGCCTGGGCCGCGTCTACGACGGCTACCGGTACGGGGCCTCCGTGTTCAAGATCGACTACGCCCTGGACGGGCCCGTCCCCTGGACCGCCGAGGAGCCGCGCCGGGCCGGAACCGTACAGATCGGCCCGCGCACCCGCGACATCGACGCCGCCCTGCAGCTGGCTTCGGGCGGGCGGGCCCCCCGGACCCCCTTCCTGATCACCGCGCAGCCCAGCCTGGTCGACCCCGGCCGGGCCCCCGAGGGCAAGCACACCTTCTGGGCCTACGGTCATGTACCGGCGGGCTGGGACGGCGACCTCACCGACGCCGTCGAACGCCAACTGGAGCGCTTCGCCCCGGGGTTCCGCGATCTGGTGCTCGCCCGCGCCACGGCGGGCCCGCCGCAGCTCGCCGCCCGCAACCCCAACTACATCGGCGGGGACATCGCCTGCGGAGCCGCCTCCGGGCTCCAGCTCCTGCTCCGGCCGAGGCTCACCCTGTCCCCGTACTCGACGGCCCACCCGGCGGTCTTCCTCTGCTCCTCGGCGACCCCGCCCGGGCCCGGCGTGCACGGCATGTCCGGCCACAACGCCGCCAAGGCGGTCTGGCGGCACCTGCGGTCCGTGTAGCCGGGAGCCCGGGCCCCGCGCCGCGCATTTCCCGCCCTTCTCGTACGGGAACGGCCCCGCCCCGCCTGGGTGCGCTCGCGCGAGGGGGCCTGGAGGCTGGCGGTGGCCACGGTGTGCTTCGGGGCCTTCATGGGGCAGCTCGACGCCAGCATCGTGACGATGACCTACCCGGGGGTGCGGGCCGAGTTCGGTGTTCCGCTCGCGGGCGTCGAATGGGTCTCGCTGGCCTATCTGCTCACCCTCGTGGCCCTGTTGGTCCCCGTCGGCCGCCTCTCCGACGCCCACGGCCGCAAGCTCTCGTACCTCTACGGCTTCGCGCTGTTCACCGCGGCCTCGGCGGCCTGCGGGCTCGCCCCGGGGCTGCTCGCCCTGATCGGCTTCCGGGCGGTCCAGGCCGTGGGCGCGGCGATGCTCCAGGCCAACAGCGTGGCCCTGGTGAAGACCAGTACGCCCGCCCGACGGCTGCGCACCGCCCTCGGCGTGCAGGCCGCGGCGCAAGCCGTCGGGCTGGCGCTCGGCCCGACCGTCGGCGCCGCCCTCGTGGCCGGGCTCGGCTGGCGCTGGACCTACTGGATCAACGTGCCGGTCGGCGTGATCGCCCTGGTCGCCGGGCACTACCTGCTCCCGCGCTCCGGCGACCGCGCCCCCGCGCGCCGCTTCGACCGGGGCGGCGTCCTGTGGCTCGCCACCGCGACCGCGGCGCTGCTGGTCGCCCTGAGCTCGCTGTCGGGGCTGCACGTACCGCTCTGAGCCGGACCGGCCGCCGGCGCCGTCGCCCTGGGTGCCGCGGCCGCCCTGGTCCGTCAGGAGCGGCGGGCCCACGCCCCGCTGCTCGACCCCGCGCTGCTGAGGACCCCCGGGATCCGCGGCGGGCTGGCCGGGGCGCTGTGCGGATACCTCGTCCTCTTCGGGCCGCTGGTACTGGTCCCCGTACTGCTCCTCGGATCCGGGCACGGTGTCCTCGTCGCCGGTACGGTCCTCACCGCGCTGCCCGCCGGATTCGCGCTCGGCGCGGTGGGCGGCGACCGGGCCCTGCCCGCCGCCGTCACCGACCGGGCGCGCTGCCTGTACGGCTCGGCGCTCAGCGCCTGCGCCCTGGCCGCCCTGCTCCTCCTGGCGCCCCGACCCGCGCCGCTGGCCTGCGCGCTCGGGGTACTGGGCCTCGGCCTCTTCGCCCCGGCCAACAACGCCCTCGTGATGCGGGCGGTGCCGGCGGCCGCCCCCGGCACCGGCGGCGGCCTGATCAACATGGCCCGGGGGCTCGGCACGGCCATCGGCGTCGCCCTCGTCACCCTGGCCCTGCACGCGGGCGGCGACGGCGGACGCCTCGCGGTCCTGCTCCTGCTGGGCGCGGCCGTCGCCATGGCCGCCACCGCGACGGGCCTCGGCGGCGGCAGCAGCGGCTGCGCCCCGGGCTCGGCGGAGCGCGAGTAGCGTGTCCGGTATGCCAGGCACGCCCCAAGCCCCGGACCCGCGGCCCGCCGGCGGCCCGGCCGGGGCACCTGTCGGCGCCCCGACAGGTGCCCCGACCGACGCTGCGGCGGTGACGGCCGTCGTCACCCGGCTGCGCCGCGCGCTGCGCGCCTCGATCCGTACGGAATACCCGTGGGAGCAACTCCCCATGGCCCAGGTGGAACTGCTCCAGGTCTGCGCCGAGCGCTCCCCGGTCCGCGTCAGCGAACTCGCCGCACGGCAACGGCTCGCGCAGTCGACCGTGAGCGGGCTCATCGCCCAGATGGTCAAGGCCGGGCTGGTCAGCCGCGAGGTGGACGGCGCGGACCGGCGGGCCGCCGCCGTCAGCGCCACTGCCATCGGCCACGAGCGGCTGGCGGCCTGGACGCGCGCCCACGAACGGCGCCTGGAACACGCGCTGACGGCCCTGCCCGAAGCCGAACGCGCCGCGATCCGCGCGGCCCTGCCCGCCCTCTCCCGCCTCGCGGCCCGGTTGGAGGACGCCGACCGGTCGGAATAATGCGGCGGCGGCCGGGGAGATCCCCGATTACCGTGCACCACTCGCGAAGGAAGGAATCCCGATGCCGCGCATCACGCTCGTCCGGGGAGACATCACCGCCGAGGAGGCCGACGCCGTGGTCAACGCGGCCAACTCCTCGCTGCTCGGCGGCGGCGGGGTCGACGGGGCCATCCACCGGCGCGGCGGCCCGGAGATCCTCGCCGCCTGTGAGGACCTGCGCCGGTCCCACTACGGCAAGGGCCTGGCCACGGGCAAGGCGGTCGCCACCACCGCCGGCCGGCTGCCGGCCGGGCACGTGATCCACACGGTCGGGCCCGTCTGGTCGAAGGAGGAGGACCGCTCGGCGCTGCTGGCCTCCTGCTACCGGGAGTCGCTGCGGGTCGCCGACGAGCTGGGAGCCCGTAGCGTCGCCTTCCCGGCGATCTCCACCGGGATCTACGGGTGGCCCATGGACGACGGGGCCCGCATCGCGGTGGCGACCGTACGGGCGGCCCGGACGGAGGTCGAGGAGGTGCGCTTCGTGCTCTTCGACGAACGCGCCTACGAGGCCTTCGCGGCGGCAGTGGGCGCGGACGCGTTCTAGGGCGCCCCGTGCAACGAAATCCGAAGCAAGGGCTCTTCGGGACGGATGAGCTGCGCCTGGAATGAAAGGTTCACCAAAAGAAACCGAAGAGTAACCCTTGTGTCTCCCCTCTGGCGTGCGCATGATCAGGCACCTGTAGGCGGTGTGGTCGAAGGGGAGCCAGTGGGCAAGAGGGCCGGTAGCGACGGGGGCGGCCTGCGGGCCGGCTCCCTGGGGACGTTCGACTCCGTGGTCATGGCGGTCGCGGGCTGCGGACCGGCGTACACCGTCGCCGCGACCATCCCCGTACTCGTCGCCACCGTCGGTGTCGCCAGCCCCGCGGTGCTCCTCTACTGCGCGATCCCGATGATCGGCATCGCGCTGGCCTTCCGTCACCTCGGGCGCCTCGATGTCAACGCCGGGGCGAGCTACTCCTGGGTGGCGCGCGCACTCCACCCCTTCCTCGGCTTCCTCAGCGGCTGGGCCCTGGTCGTCGCCGCGACCGCCTTCCTCGTCTCCGCGACCCTCCCGGCCGGCAGCGCCACGCTCGCCCTCATCAGCCCGGACCTGGCCGCGAACACGGGCCTGGCCACGGCCGTCGGCGCCGGGTGGTTCCTGCTCATGGCGGTCGTGGTGGCGCAGGGCGCCCGGATCAGCCCGTACACCCGCCGGATCCTCACCGGCGGCCAACTCGTACTGCTCCTGGCCTTCGCCGTCGCCGCCCTGGCCAAGGACGGGAACGCGGCGGACTTCTCGCTCTCCTGGTTCGGCTTCGGCCACTTCGATGAGTCGCACGGTTTCGTCGCCGGGGCGCTGATCGCGGGCGTCACCTACTGGGGCTGGGACGTCTCCAGCAACCTCAACGAGGAGACCCGCTCCAGTCCCCGTTCCTTCGGTCTCGGCGGCCTGATCGGCGTCGCGCTCTCCTTCGCGGTCTTCGTCGTCTTCACCATCGCCACCAACGTCCTCATCGGTGCGGATGCGGTCCGCAAGAACCCCGACGGCTTCCTCTCCGTGCTCGGCGACGCCGTCTGGCCCGGCTGGGGCGGCCGGCTGCTCGTCCTCGCCGTCATGCTGTCCACGGTCGCCACCCTGGAGACGAGCCTCCTCCAGGCGACCCGCACGCTCTTCGCCATGGGCCGAGACCGCACCGTGCCCGCCGTGTTCGGCCGCATCCACCGCGACTGGCGGACGCCCTCCGCCGCCACGGCCACCGTGGCGGCCGTGGCGCTCCTCTTCGTCGCCCTCTCCGCCACGGCCGGCTCCGGCGCGCAGTTCGTACGGGACGCGGTCAGCGGCATCGGCCTGCACATCGCCTTCTACTACGCACTCGCCGGCCTGTCGGTCGTGGTCGCCTACCGCAAGGTGCTGTTCAGGTCCGTGGGCACGTTCCTCTTCATCGGCCTGTGGCCGCTCGGCGGAGCCCTCTTCATGATCTGGATCTTCGTCATGTCGGTTCCGGAACTGACCGGCAGCGCCCTCGCCATCGGCCTCGGGGCGCTCGCACTGGGCCTGATCCCGATGACCCTCTCCCGGCTCCGGGGCGTCTCCTACTTCCGGCCCAGGCCCCTGGATCCCGAACAGGCGGACGCCGCGGACGAGTTGACCGGTTCGGCCTCCGCCGCCGGAGGCCTCGCCGCGTCCGAACGGCGGGACGGGATCCTCACCGACTTCTGAAGTCCGGGGTCCCCGGGCACCCGGGGTCCGATGACCCCCGCGCCCCCAACGAAGAGAACCGAATCGAGGAGTGTGCATGGCGGCCTGGCTGCGCCGGCGTTCAGGAGCACCGGTCTACGACCAGGCGTTCGGTGACCGCGGTCTCGAGGAATGCCGCCAGGACCTGGTGATGGGCCGCTGGGAAGGGGTCCGCGACCTCCTCGCGGAACACCCCCGCGAGGACTGGGACCGGCGTGCGCACCGCATCCGGCTCCTCGCGGACGCGGCGGCGAGCAGCCGGACCGTGGACGTCTGGTACGCCGCCGACCCGGGCAATCCGGACGCCGCCCTGCTGCGCGCGGAGACCGAGGTGATGCGGATGTTCGCCGCCGCGAGCAGCGGGGCGATGCCCGGGAGGGACGCCCTGGACCAGGTGGCCCGGGCCTGCCTGCGGGCCTGCGACCTCGCGCCCCGGGATCCGCATCCCTACGTCTGCCTCGTCACCCTCGGCAGGCTGTACGAAGGCGGCGACCCGAACATCGGCCACTGGTGGCAGGAGCTGCGGGCCCGCGACCCGCACCACCGCGAGGGCCACCACCAGGTGCTGCGCTACCTGTCCGCCCGCTGGCACGGTTCCCACGGGGAGTCCTACAACTTCGCCTGGGACGGGGCCGTCTACGCTCCGCCCGGTTCGCCCCTCGCGGTGCTGCCGCAGGTGGCGCGCGTGGAGCAGTACCGGTACGAGCGCGAGGCCCAGGGGCATTCGGCGGTCGGGCTGGCCACCCACTGGAGCGGCGAGCGGGCGCGCTGGGACCTGCGTACGGCGCTGGAGAACTGGATCGCACAGCGCACCAGGTCCTGTGCCCAGGACGTCGCGGACCTCAACTACCTCGCCCACGGCCTGGTCCACGGGGGCATGGAGGAGGAGTCCGTGGAGGTCTTCGCCCTCCTGGACAACCGGGCCACGCGGATCCCGTGGTCGTACAGCGGCGACCCGGAGGCCCTCTTCATCCGCTGGCGGGACCGGGCGCAGACTCTCGGCGCATCGCGCTAGAACGGGGAAAGCGGCCTACGCCGTGGTCGGCCTCAGGGGGTCGAGAAGAGACGGCCGTAGGCGGTGATGGCGGTGGTCGGGGAGCCGGCCGCGCGCAGGGCCGCCCAGAGGAGCACCTGGTTCGCGGTCAGGACCGGACGGTCCAAGGTGGCCTCCAGGGCCGCGATCGCTCCGACGGCGCGGAAGCCGTTGCCGCCGATGACGACCGCCTCCGCCGTGTCGGGGACCTGCGCCACCACCCAGTCGTGCAGGGCGCGGGGCCCGATGAGGGTCTGCCCGCTGGGGAGGCCGCAGGGGGCGGCGTACGGGACCTCGAAGCCGGAGTCCTCGTAGTAGCCCCGGCCCAGGTCGCTGAGCGTCTCGTCGAACCACGGCGGGTCCACGAGGGCGATCCGGCCGGCCCCCAGGGCCCGCAGCGCCCGGACGGCGGCGGCGCAGGTGGCGACCACGGGCAGCCCGTGGGTGAGCTTCTCCAGGCGGGCCAGCATGTGGGCCTCGCCGCGCGGGCCGATGACGTAGGCGGAGCTGGTGAACGCGAAGGCGATCACCGCCACGGGCGCGGCGGCCAGCAGTGCGGCGGCCTCGTCCAGGTGCGGGGGCTCCGCGAAGGCCCGTACCGGGGCGAGCGGGATGGTGGGGTCCATCGCTCCGCCGCTCCCCATCGCGCCGAACGGCACCCGGGCGGCGTGCAGGCCGACGTCGGCCGGGGCCATGGCCCGCAGCTCGGACTCGGGGCCGACGTCGGCGTGCGGGGTGAGGACACCGAGGCGGACGCGTACGTCCCACCCGTCGGGCTGCCACATCGCGCGTTCCTCTCGGAGGCTGGGGGAGATGCCCTACTTTGGCACCGCCCGGGCCTCCATGCCGAGGGGCCGCGCCGCCGCGGGCGGGCCACTGTGGGGCGTCGGCGGGGCGCCGCGGACGCCACCGGGTTGTCCACAGGGCCGGGGCATCCGGACCGATGTGTCCGAAGAGGTCGCTAGGCTTCTGGGATGACCACTCCGGAAGCAGCAGCCGAGAACCCCGATGCCCTGCAGGTGCTCCACCGCGTCTTCGGGTACGACTCCTTCCGCGGCGAGCAGCAGCAGATCATCGAGCACGTCGTCGGCGGCGGCGACGCGCTCGTGCTGATGCCCACCGGCGGCGGCAAGTCGCTCTGCTACCAGATCCCGGCGCTGGTCAGAGAAGGCCCGGGCGTGGTGATCTCGCCGCTGATCGCGCTGATGCAGGACCAGGTGGACGCGCTCAACGCCCTCGGGGTGCGCGCCGGGTTCCTCAACTCCACCCAAGGGGTCGACGAGCGCCGCGAGGTCGAGCGGGCCTTCCTCGGCGGCGAGCTCGACCTCCTCTACCTGGCTCCCGAGCGGCTGCGCACCGAGGGCACGCAGCGGCTCCTCGACCGGGCCACGGTCTCGGTCTTCGCCATCGACGAGGCGCACTGCGTCGCCCAGTGGGGCCACGACTTCCGGCCCGACTACCTCGCGCTGTCCATGCTGCACGAGCGCTGGCCCAAGGTGCCGCGCATCGCGCTGACCGCGACCGCCACCGAGGCCACGCACGCCGAGATCGCCTCCCGGCTGAGCCTGGGGGAGGCCCGCCACTTCGTGGCCGGGTTCGACCGGCCGAACATCCAGTACCGCATCGTCGGGAAGAACAACCCGGTCAAGCAGCTGCTGGAGCTGATCCGGACCGAGCACGCCGGTGACGCCGGGGTCGTCTACTGCCTCTCGCGGGCATCGGTGGAGAAGACGGCGGCGGCCCTGGTGGAGCAGGGCATCGACGCCGTGGCGTACCACGCGGGGATGGACGCCCGCACGCGTGCGGCCAACCAGTCCCGGTTCCTGCGGGAGGACGGGGTCGTGGTCGTGGCCACGATCGCCTTCGGCATGGGCATCGACAAGCCCGACGTGCGGTTCGTGGCCCACCTGGACCTGCCGAAGTCGGTCGAGGGCTACTACCAGGAGACCGGCCGCGCCGGCCGCGACGGGGAACCGGCCACGGCCTGGCTGGCCTACGGCCTCCAGGACGTGGTCCAGCAGCGCAAGATGATCGAGGGCTCCGAGGGGGACGAAGCGCACCGCCGCTCCCTGACGGCGCACCTGGAGGCGATGCTCGCGCTGTGCGAGACGGTCGGCTGCCGCCGGGTGCGGCTGCTGGCGTACTTCGGGCAGGCGGGCGAGCCCTGCGGGAACTGCGACACCTGCCTGGCCCCGGCCGAATCCTGGGACGGGACGGTCGCGGCGCAGAAGCTGCTGTCGACGGTGTGGCGGCTGGCCAAGGAGCGGCGGCAGAAGTTCGGCGCCGGCCAGATCATCGACATCCTCCAGGGCAAGAAGACGGCCAAGGTCATCCAGTTCGACCACGACGGGCTCTCGGTGTTCGGCATCGGTGCGGACCTGGGCACGGCGGAATGGCGCGGGGTGGTGCGTCAGCTGCTGGCGCTCGGGCTGCTGGCGGTGGAGGGGGACTACGGGACGCTGGTGCTGACGGAGGCCAGCGGCGAGGTGCTCGGGGGCCGCCGCACCCTGTCGATGCGCAAGGAGACCGCACCGGCCGCCGGTTCCTCCCGCAAGGAGTCCGGGTCCCGCTCCGGGAAGGGCGCCCGGGTACCGGTCGACCTGCCGGCGACCGCGCTGCCGGTCTTCGAAGCCCTCCGCGCCTGGCGCGCGGAGACGGCGCGGGAGCAGGGCGTACCCGCGTACGTCGTCTTCCACGACGCGACGCTGCGCGAGATCGCGACGCAGCTGCCCGGCACGGTCGCGGAGCTGGGCACGGTCAGCGGCGTCGGCGAGGCGAAGCTGGCCAAGTACGCCGAGGGCATCCTGCGGACCCTGGGCGGAGCCGGAGCCGGAGACGACGCCGACGGGGTGGCCGCGGCCGTACCGGCACCCGTGCCGGCCCCGGCACCGGCGCCGGAGGCCGCACCGGTGCGGGTGGCGGCACCCGTACGGGCGGCCGTGGCGGCGCCGGCCGCCGTGGCGGTGGCCGCCCCGGCGGGTAGGGCCCCGGCCCGGGCCCCGGAGGAGAGCGAATCGCTCTTCGGGCCGGGTGACGAGGAGATGGACCCGCCGTGGGACGACTGGGAGTGACTCGGCCGCCTAGGCCGTCTCTTTCGGATCTTGCCGGGCCCGCGCCGCCCGGCACCGCACCTCGCCGCACTGCCGCGGCACCCGAGTACGTCCAGTACGCGGGAGCCCCGGCAGCACGGCGAGGCACGGCACCGGACGACCTGACCGACAAGATCCGAAAGAGACGACCTGGCACGCGGGGACCGGTCCGGGACCGCGACCCGGGCCGCCGCGCCCCCGGCGTCGAACCGACACAGCGCCGGGGGCCGGAGCCTCGGATAGGGTGAATCGGTAGGAATCGGGCCCCCTGGGGTGAGGTCGGCGCATTGGACACGTACCAGGAGACGAGCGAGGTACCGGACCAGCCGGCGGCTGCGGTCGGGTACGCGGGCGTGCTGAGCGAACTGCTGCCGATCGCCCTGTGGCGGGAGGACGCCGACGGGCGGGTCGTCGAGTGGTCGCTGGCCGCCCAGGACCTGCTCGGCTACGGCCCCGAGGAGATTCTCGGCCGGCTCGGCTCCGCCGTCCTCGTCCCCGACAACAACCGTGAGCTCGCCGATCAGCTCACCCGCCGGGTCCAGGCCGGGGAGACGGTGGGCGGCACCCTGCCCGTGCGCCACCGCGACGGGCACCGGGTCCCCATGGAGATGTGGATCCTGCCCTCCCCCGATCCGCAGGGGCGCACCGGGGCCATGCTGATCGCCGTCGAGACCACCGAGGTCCTGCGGATGCGCGATTCCCTCGCCGCGCTCCAGACCCTCTTCACGCAGTCACCCATCGGCCTCGGCACCCTCGGCAACGACCTGCGCTTTCTGCGGGTCAACGACGCGCTCGCCCGGATGAACGGGGTGCCGGCCGCCGACCACGTGGGCAAACGCCTCACCGAGGTGGTGCCCGGGGTCAACGCCACCGCGCTCGAGGGGCTCATGCGCAAGGTGCTGGAGTGCGGCTCCGCCGTCGTGGACGTCCGCCGCACCGGCCGCACCCCCGCCGACCCCGACCACGACCGGACCTGGTCCTGCTCGTACGCCCCGCTGCTGGACGGCTCCGGGCGGCGGCTCGGCCTGATCGCCTCCCTCATCGACATCACCGACGGGCAGCGCGCCCAGGCCGAGGCTGAGCGGGCCCGCAGCCGGTTCGCCCTGCTCGCGGAGGCTGGCACCCGCATCGGCACCACGCTGGACCTGGGGCAGACCGCCCAGGAGATCGCGGAGGTGCTGGTGCCCCAGCTCGCGGACTCGGCGGACGTACAGCTGCTGGAAGCGGTCCTGGACCCCGACGAGGCCGCCGCGTCCACCCGGGGCGTGCTCCGGCGCCTCGCCGCCCTGTTCCCGGATCCCGCCGCGCCCACGGCCCGGCTGGTCCCCGGGCAGACCTTCCAGATCCCGGTGGGCACCGCCTACGAGCAGGTCATCAGCGAGGGCGTGCCGATGAACCTCTTCACGGCCGACATTCCGGCCCTGATCACGGATCCGCGCGCGGCCGCGCTGCGCGCGTACCTGGCCACCCTGGGCTGCGCCCGGATGGTCCCGCTGGTGGCCCGGGGGCAGGTGCTCGGAGTGGTGGTGGTGACCCGGGAGCGCGGGCGCGAACCCTTCGACCACGAGGACTGCGTGCTGATCGACGAGGTGGTCGCCCGGGCCGCCCTCAACATCGACAACGCCCGGATGTACACCACCCAGCGCGAGGCGGCCCTGACCCTGCAGCGCAGCCTCACCAACAACGCGCTGCCCGAGGTGACCGGCCTGGAGCTGACCGGCCGCTACCTGCCGGCCAGCGACCACGACGTCGGCGGCGACTGGTTCGACGTGATCGAGCTGCCGGGCGGCCGGACCGGCCTGGTGATCGGCGACGTGATGGGCCACGGCATCCACGCCGCCGCCGTCATGGGCCAGCTGCGCACGGCGGTACGCACCCTCGCGCGCCACGACGTGCCCCCGGAGCAGATGCTCCGCTCACTGGACGCGGTGGTGGCCGACCTGGGCGAGGACGAGATGGCCACCTGCGCCTACGCCGTCCACGACCCGGCGACGGGCACGTGCGTCATCGCCCGCGCCGGCCACCCGCCGCCGGCCGTGGTCACCCCGGCCGGGGCCGTGAGGTTCCTGGACGGCCCGCCCGGGACTCCGCTGGGCGCGGGCGGGCGGGAGTTCCGCACGGAGGAGGTGCAGCTGCCCCCGGGGACCCTGCTGGCGCTCTACACGGACGGCCTGATCGAGTCGCGGGACCGGGACCTGGACGAGGGGATGGCCGGTCTGGCGGAGGCCCTGAAGGGGGCGCAGGAGCCGCTGGAGGCCCTGTGCGACGTCATCCTGGCCAGACTGCTGCCGGGGGCCCCGCAGGACGACGTGGCGGTCCTGCTGGCCCGCACCAGCTGAACGGGAAATTGCACTAGCGCAATAATGCTTTGTGTCTAGCGCAATGAGTGGTTATCTTCTCTTCCATGTCTGCCAAGTCGCCGTCACCCATTGTGCTCACCGGCCGTCACGTCCGCCTGGAGCCCCTGACCAGGAGCCATCTCCCCGACCTGTACGTGGCCGGCGGCCGCGACGAGCAGGTGTGGCAGTGGCAGGGCGGGCCCGCACCGCAGTCCGAGGAGGAACTGGGCGCCACGCTCGACTCGGTGCTGGAGGACGCCGAGCGGGGCACGTACCTTCCCTTCGCGGTCATCCACCTCGAAACCGGCCGGGCCGTCGGCTGGACCACGTACCTCGACATCAGCCCGCAGGACGAGCGCCTGGAGATCGGCTGGACCTGGTACGGGCGCGCGTACTGGCGCAGCGCCGTCAACACCGAGGCGAAGCTGCTGTTGCTCACCCATGCCTTCGAAGACCTCGGCATGGGCCGCGTGCAGCTGAAGACGGACCACCTCAACACCCGCTCCCAGGCCGCCATCGCCCGGCTCGGCGCCCGCCGCGAGGGCGTCCTGCGCCGCCACCGCCGCCGCCCGGACGGCACCTGGCGCGACAGCGTCTACTTCTCCCTCCTGGCCGACGAATGGCCCGAGGCGAAGGCACGGCTGAGCGCCCGGCTCTGAGGCCCGACTCCGATCACCCGGTTGGGCGGCCCGGCTCCGACCAGCGGACACCGCCGCTACCAGGCCAGGTCCTCCAGGGCGTCCAGGTCCAGGACGGCCGGGGGCATCGGCTCCGGCGTTCCCGTCAGCGGGAGTTCGGCCCAGATGACCTTGCCGCGCTCCGTGTAACGGGTGCCCCAGCGCTCCGCGTACTGGGCGACCAGGAACAGCCCGCGGCCGCCCTCGTCGGTCGTGGCCGCGTACCGCAGGTGCGGGGAGGTGCTGCTGCCGTCGGAGACCTCGCAGATCAGGGTGCGGTCGCGCAGCAGCCGGACCCGGATCGGGGCGGTCCCGTAGCGGATGGCGTTGGTGATCAGCTCGCTGAGGATGAGCTCCGCGGTGAAGGAGATGTCCTCCAGGCCCCACGCCGCCAGCTGCGCCGCCCCGGCCCGGCGGACCCGCGAGACGTCCACCGGGTCGGGCAGCACCTCCCACTCCGCGATCCGGTCGGCCGCCAGCCGCCGGGTGTCCGCGATGAGCAGCGCGATGTCGTCGCTCGGCGCCGGGAACAGCATCGCGGCCAGTACGTCGGCGCAGGCCTGGTCGGGGCTGCGGTCGGGCCGGGTCAGGGTCTCGCTCAGCAGGGCGAGGCCGGTGTCGAAGTCCCGGTCGCGGTCCTCCAGCAGCCCGTCGGTGAAGAGCACCAGCCGGCTCGGCTCGGGCAGGTACAGCTCCGCGGCCTCGAAGGGCATCCCGCCGACGCCCAGTGGCAGCCCGATCGGCAGCTCGGGGAAGACGACCCGGCCGTCGGGGCCCACCAGCGCCGGGCCGGGGTGGCCGGCGCTGGCCATGGTGCAGCGGCCGGACACCGGGTCGTAGACCGCGTAGAGGCAGGTGGCCCCCGTCACACCCGAGGATTCGCCCTCCCCGGATTCGCTGTCCGCGGCGGATTCGTCCTGGTCGATCCGGTCGATCAGCTCGTCCAGGTGCCCCAGCAGCTCGTCGGGCGGCAGGTCGAGGGTGGAGAAGTTGTGCACGGCGGTCCGCAGCCGGCCCATCGTGGCGGCGGCGTGCACCCCGTGCCCCACCACGTCGCCGACGACCAGCGCCACCCGGGCCCCGGCGAGCGGGATCACGTCGAACCAGTCCCCGCCCACCCCCGCCTTCGCGGGCAGGTACCGGAAGGCCACGTCCACGGCGCTCAGGTCCGGCAGCGCCCGCGGCAGCAGGCTGCGCTGGAGGGTCACGGCCACCGCGTGCTCGCGCGTGAAGCGCCGGGCGTTGTCGATGGAGACGGCCGCCCGCGCCGCCAGCTCCTCGGCGAAGGACAGGTCCTCCTCGTCGAAGGCCTCGGGGGTTTCCGACCGCCAGAAATTGGCCATCCCCAGGACCACCCCGCGGGCCTGGAGCGGTACGGAGATCAGCGAATGCAGGCCGTAGTCCAGTGCCACCCGGGTCCCGTCCTGGTCCTGGGCCCGCCAGCCGAAGGCGGAGTTCAGATCGGCCGCCAGGACCGCCCGCCCCCCGGCCAGGGCCGCCGCCATCGGCGCGGTCGGCACCACGAACCGGATGGTGTCCCCGACGGGCTGCAGCGGCTGGTCGCTGCGGACCCCGCTCATCGCGGCCCGCCGCATCTCGGTGTGCCCGCCCGTGGTGGGCTCCTCGCCGCGCAGCACGGGATCCAGCAGCTCCACGGTGACGAAGTCGGCGAACCGCGGGACCGCGACCTCGGACAGCTCCTCGGCGGTGCGCACCACGTCGAGGGTGGTCCCGATCCGCACGCCCGCGTCGTAGAGCAGCTGGAGGCGGTCGCGGGCCACCGCGGCCCGGCCGGAGAGCGCGGCGAGCTCGGTGGAGTCGCGCAGGGTCATGACGGTGCCCGACGGGCGGCCCCCGTAGGGCTTGGTCGGCCGTACGTTGACGGCCAGGAGCCGGTCGCCCGACAGGTGGACCTCGTCGGTGGCCACCCGCCCGGAGGCCAGCAGCGCGGCCGTGCGCGGGTCCAGGCCCAGATCGCCCACGTGCCGCTGCTCGGCGTCGGCCGGCAGGGCGAGGAGGCGGCGGGCCTCGTCGTTGGCGAGGACGAGCAGGCCGTCCGCGTCGATGATCAGGACGCCCTCGCGGACGGCGTGCAGAACCGCCTCGTGGTGTTCGTTCATCCGGGTCATCTCGGCCTCGCCGAGCCCCCGGGTCTGGCGCCGCAGCCGCCGGCTGACCAGGGCGGCGCCGCCGGTGCCGAGCAGCAGCGCGCCGGTCGCGGCCCCCAGGAGCAGGGGCAGCTGGCCGCGGACCACCCCGCCGACGTTGGCGACCTCGATGCCCGTCGCCACCAGCCCGACGACGGCGCCCGAGGAGTCCCGTACGGGGACCACGGCGCGGACGGCGTCGCTCGGCTTGCCCTTGAAGGTCTCGGTGAAGGCCTGCCCGGACACGGCCCGGGAGAGGTCGCCGATGGCGCGCTGGCCGATCAGCTCGGGGCGGGAGTCGGTGTAGCGGATCCCGTCCTTGGACATGACGGCGATGAAGTCCACGCCCGAGGCCTGGCGGGCCGCCTCTGCCAGGGGCTGGAGCTCGGCGGTGGGATCGGGGGACTTCAGCGCCGCCGGGAGGCCGGGGCCGTGCGCGAAGGCCTCGGCGGCCGCCAGGGACCGCTCGCGGGCGTCGCGCTGGCTGTCGTAGCGGGCCTGGAAGAACAGGGCCAGCGTGGCGGCGGTGATCAGGACCAGCACGATGACGGCCTGGAGCGCGAAGACCTGGCCGGCGACGCTGCGCGCGCCGAGGGACAGGCGCGAGAAAAGCCGGGAGAAGGGGCGCGTGAACCGGCGCGTGAACCGGCGTACGAGCCTGCGCGCGGCCCGTGCCGGGCCCGGACCGGAGGGGGGCCCAGGCGGGGGTTCGTGCGTGCCGGAGGGGGGCCCGGACGGGGGCTCGTGCGTGCCGGACGGGGGCCCGGGGGCGGGCCCGGACGGCGGTCCGTCCGCCGGCCCGCCCTCGGGCGCCCCTTCAGGGCCCGTCGGTGGGCCAAAACGTCCGGTCATGAGCCATTTCTAACACTGTCGGTGGGGTTTGGGGGAGGCCCAGCCGCGGTAGCCGCCGCGCGATAGGCCCGGGGGCTCGTCCCGACGCGTGCCGTGAAGTGCTGGCGGAAGGTGACCTCGCTGGTGAAACCGGCCAGCCGGGCCACCTCGGTGACCGGATGGTCGGTGCGCTCCAGCAGTTTGCGGGCCTCGTCCAGACGGTGGCCGAGGAGCCATTTGTGCGGGGTGGTGCCGGTGGCGGCCGCGAAGTGCCGGGCGAAGGAGCGCGGGGACATTCCGGCCCACCGGGCCAGGGTGGCCACGTCCAGCGGCTCCCGCAGCAGCCCCAGCGCCCGTGCCCGTACGGCGGCCAGTGCCTCGGCCGTCCGGTCGGCGGCCGGGGTCGGGCGGTCCAGGTACTGGGCGTGGTCCCCGGTGCGGAAGGGGCCCGTCACCATCGAGCGGGCGATGGCGGCGGCGGCTTCGGCGCCGTGGGCCTCGCGGACCAGGTGGAGGCAGAGGTCGATGCCGGAGGCCACCCCGGCGGAGGTCCACACCCCGCCGTCCTCCACGTAGAGCGGGGCCTCCTCGACGTGCACGGCGGGGTGGCGGCCCGCCAGCGTCGGGGCCAGGGACCAGTGGGTGACGGCCCGGCGGCCCGCGAGCAGCCCGGCCTCGGCCAGGATGAACGCGCCCGCGCACAGGGCGGCCACCGCGATCCCGCGGGCATGGGCGTCGCGCAGCGCGGCGAGCACCGGCTCGGGCGTCGGATCGCAGGGCCGGGCCAGGGCCGGGACCACGACCAGATCGGCGCGGGCGAGCCAGTCGAGCCCCCGGTCCGGGGTCAGGGACAGCCCGCCCGGCAGCGGGATCGCACCGGGGGACAGGGCGCACCGGCGCAGCTCGAAGGGCGGGACTCCGAGCAGGCCCCGGTCGGGACCCCAGACCTCGGTGATGACGGCGAGGTCGAAGGCGCGGATACCGGGCTGGACGACGATCGCAACGCGGTGCATGGCGGTGAGTCTGCCACGACTTTCCGGGCCTCTGGGGGTCGAAAGGGCCTCTGACCTGGCCGGGAAGGAATTTTCGCGGTGTCGGCGGGTGGCTGTCGGCCGACTGTCGAGCAGCTGCCGTGCCGACTGCCAGATTGGCAGGATCCCATCGGTTCCGGTCCCGGCCGCCGCTGTCGCGGGAGCCTGCCGCGTTCGAGGATTGAGCCATGAAGAACGAGATCGAGATCGCCGCGAACAGTGCCCTGCTGGTCATCGACGTCCAGAAGGGCTTCGACGACGCCGCCTTCTGGGGCCCGCGCAACAACCCGGCCGCCGAGGCCAACATCGCCGCCCTGATGGACGAGTGGGAGGGGTCCGGCCGCCCGGTGGTGCTGGTCCAGCACGCCTCGCGCACCGCCGGTTCCGTCCTCGCGCCGGACCAACCCGGCTACGCCTTCAAGGAGTTCGTCGCCGAGCGGGCCGGGCAGGCCGCCCTGCACATCACCAAGTCCGTCAACTCCTCCTTCTACGGCACCCCGGACCTGGGCGACTGGCTCGAAGGCGCCGGCATCCGGCAGCTCGTCGTGGTGGGCATCCAGACCAACATGTGCGTGGAGACCACCGCCCGGATGGCGGGCAACCTGGGCTACGAGGTCCTCGTACCGCTGGACGCCACCCACACCTTCGACCTCGAGGCGGAGCTGGAGGGCGGAGCGGGCGAAGGCGCCGGGGCGGACCCGTCCGCCGAAGCCGGCCCGGGCGTACTGCGGCTGACGGCCGACCAGCTCAGTGCCGCCACCGCCGTCAACCTCCAGGGCGGCGGGTTCGCCCGGATCGTCACCACCGGTCAGCTGCTCTCGGCGGCCCGCGCCCAGGTCGCCGCGTAGTACCGCAGCCGGTCGTCCTCCCGGACCAGGGTCATCCCGGCGGCCGCCATCACCCGCTGCGAGGCCACGTTGGCCAGGCCGGTGTCCCCGTCCGCGCCCGCCGCCCCGTGGATCCGCGCGTGCTCCAGCAGCGCGCGCAGCGCCTCCGCCGCGAAGCCCAGGCCGCGGACCGCCGGAATCAGGCCGTAGCCGATCGCGACCCGGCCGTGTTCGTCCGCCGGGCCGTGGAAGCCGGCGCCGCCGATCGCCAGTCCGTCCTCGCGGCGCTCGATCTCGTACGCCCCGTAGGGCCACGGATTCCCGTGGTCGGCCAGTACCTCCAGGAACCGCGCGGCTCCGGTGCGGTCCGTGGGGCCGGGGTAGCCGGGCCCCCAGAGGTCGCCCGGACCCGCCGCGCCCGCGGCGATCCGCCGGGCGAGAGGGGGATCCAGGGGGCGCAGCAGCAGCCGTTCGGTGGGCAGGGGGGTGGCGGTCGCGTCCGCCCGGGGATCGGCCATGGGGGCACCCTAGGCCGGGTCCTACCATCGGCGCATGGTGGCGGCCGGGCCCGGCTGTCCGCCGACGGGCCGCTGTCCGTACGGGGCCTCCTGCTCGCGGAGGAAGACGAACGCCCTTTTCTCGGCAGGTCGTTGCGGGTCCCCGACCAGGTGGCCGCGCACCCGCTCGGCGCCGACCGGGTGGCCCCGGAACTCGCGGACCTGCTGCACCCGGTGTCGCCGCCGGGCGGCAGCGGACTGCAGTCGCAGCCCCTGGCGGGGGCGCGGCGAGGCGGTGAACCCGCCCCGGAACAGCACCAGGCCGCCCCTTCGCCGGGTCCCGGAGGACCCGCGAAGAGACGGCCTAGGAGGAGGGGGTCACCAGAGGACGGGCATACGCTCCGGGATGCGCTTCATGAACCCGGTGCGCCAGACGAGCTGCTCGATCGGCACGGCCAGGTCCAGGTTGGGCAGCCGGTCGAGGAGGACCTCGATGGCGATCTGCGCGTGCCGCTTGCCCAGCGCGGTGGCGGGGCAGTAGTGGCCGCCGCCGCCGAACGACAGGTGCGCGTTCGGGTTCGGACGGTCGAGGCGCACCGTGTGCGGGTCCTCGAACTCGGCCGGGTCGTGGTTGGCGGCCTCGACCAGGACGAGGACCAGCTCGCCCTTCTGCACGGTGACGTCACCGAGCTGCATGGTCTCGGTGGCGATGCGCGGCAGCCCGTCGGCGATCGACAGGTTGATGCGCAGCAGCTCGTCCACGGCCGCCGGGATGAGGGACGGGTCCGCGATCAGCTCCGCCTTCAGCTCCGGGTGCTGGATCAGGGACACGAGGGCCATGGTGAGGAAGCCCATGACACTGATGACGCCCGCACCGAACATCGTGACGCCGACGGTGGCCAGCATCTCGTCCGTCAGGTGGTCGTAGTCGGAGTCCTCGCGCAGGGCGGCGAGTTCGCCCATGAGGCCGGTGGTCTCCGGGTCGTTGAGACGGTCCACCATGTGGGCCATGTCGCGGTCCCAGTTGATGCCGGCGGCCGGGATGCTCTTCGCGCTGTTCATGAAGGCGACGTGCAGCGACTTGTACAGGGCCGGCGCATCGGACTGCGGGATGCCGAGGATCTGGCAGTGCAGACCGGTGGAGTACGGGACGGTGAAGTCGCTGCGCAGGTCGGCAGGGATTCCCGTCGCGACGATCTGGTCGACGAGCTCGTTCGCGTGGCGGACGAGCCATTCCTCCAGGCCGGGGGCCTTCGGGTTGAGGGCCTTCATGACGGCCTTGCGCAGGCCGGCTCCGGTGATGTTCCCCATGTTGTTGACCACCTCGGGGGGGATGGTCAACGCGTACTGGCGGGGAGCACCCTCGGCGGAGGTGTCCTTGAGGGAGAAGCGGGCGTCGTCGAGCACCTGACGGCACAGGGCGTACGAGGACACCAGCCAGGCTTCCGCTCCGGCTATGGTGCGGACCTTCTTGACCGGCTCGTTGGTGAGCAGGTGCGAGATCACGTCGGGCAGCCGCGTGCCGTTCGCATCGAACGGGAAGCTCGTGAGCTCCTCGGCCGCGGCCGGGCTGGTCGGGTCGATGGTGGTGGTCATGCGGGGCTGTCCTGTTCTTCGGCGGGGGTGATGACCGCGTGGCCCTGGTTGCGTGAGGCGCGCAGGCCCCAGCCGCGTGCGTACAGCAGCTCTGCCAGCGGCAGGGCCTGGTGATAGCAGTTGAGCGAGGAGTTGACCCCGAGGATGGCCGGGGTGTCCAGGAACAGCGGTACCTCGGCGCACACGTACTTGATGCACACTTCGCGCTGAAGTGCCGTGGGCGGCTGGCCGTTCAGCTTGTCGGCGAGGAACCGGGCCGCGAGCTGGTCACAGACCTCGCGGAACTCCGGGTCGTCGGCCATGAAGACGTCCAGCTGGGAGCGGATCCGCTGGTAGGCGGGGAGCTCCAGGAGCGAGGACATGGGGCGTCCGCGCAGCCGTTCGCCTTCGGGGTCGAGGGCGGCGACGGCGCCGGTGACCTTGGCGCGCACTCCGCGGAGGTTCTTCACCGCCTTGCGCTGCGCTTCGATCTCGGGGTAGCCGAGTGCCACGAACATCTCGGCTACGTGCATGTCGGTCCAGATGAGATCGACCTGCCGGAAGTGCTCGAGTCCCCACCGGGCGAGGTCCGTCACGCGATCATGCGTGAAGTAGGAGTTCCCCGACGAGATCCCGATGACGGCGTGGTCACCCTCGTCGTGGATTACCTGGCAGTGAGGGGTATAGGGACGGACGGCGAAGATGCCTTTGATGGCAGTCGTCAACGTGATTGGTTCCCCCGCGCCGCTAGTCCCGACAGGGCCTTGTGCCCTGGGTGTGGCGGCGCCGAACCAGAAGTTAGCCGAGCGCAGGCCGGTGCTCCAGAGCTACTGGCTGGTTACTCTGCGAATCAGCCCGCGACCATGAGGTGATATTGCCCGGTTACCCTACGAATTGATTTGCAGGCGCAGGGTGATAACCGGCCAATCGCGCAGCGGTCAATCGACGCGAACCAGGCCCCGTGGTGTCTGGTTCTGCCCCCCTCCGCCGTCCGGCGCGAGACGGCGGGCCGTGCGCCCCAGTGGCTCGCCCCGTAAGCCACTCTACGCCCTGCGACCCTTCGGGCACGAGTCTGCCCAAAGGTCAACACCCTTGCACCACAAGGATTTTTGGAAGATGTGGTTCCGATACTGGCTGGTCGGTACCTCGTACGCGCCGAGCCGCATACCCAATGGTCGGTGAATGACCATCCGGAACCCCGGACTCTGGTAGCGAGGGCTCGATCCTCCCTCAGTAGGCCGTGGATAACGGCGAATTCAGGCCACTGGTCGAATGATGCCCAGGAATTGCCCCCTCCATCTCACGATCCGGCCCTCGTCCGGGCCTCGTAAGCACCTCGAGCCGCCGAGAACCGCTCCGTTCCCAGCCGTTCGCGCAGTCCTTCCAGCAGCAGGGGCCGCACCAACTGGCGCCCCGCCGGCGCGCCCAGGAGGTCGCCGACCGTGACCCAGGCCGTCGCCAGCCGCCCGTACGCGCCCGCGTCCTCGCCCGGCGATTCCGCGACGGCCACCGCTTCGCCCACCGCCGCCAGGTAGGCGATCGGGTCCGTCGCGTCCAACGCGCCCTGCCGCGCCGCGTCGAAGCGGTCCAACGCCAACCGCGGGTCCTCCGCCAGCAGGGCGATCCGACCGCCCGTGACGCCGCGCGCGGCCACCGCCGAGCCGTCGCGCGGGGCCTGGGAGGTGACGGCCGACCACACCTCCTCCGCCGTCGAGGGATCCACCCGCGCCACGGAGAGCGCCGCTCCCAGCGCGGCCGCCTCCGCCTCCTCGGCCTCACCGTGCGCGGTGAACAGCTCCTGCACGTCCATCAGATCGGCCGCCGCCTGCGCCCACTGCTCCCAGGTCACCGTGGCCGCCGCCCGGCGCTGCAGGATCCGCGCCCGGACCGGCCCGTCGACCCGGGCGTCGAGCACGGCCAGCACCCCGCCGAAGCCCTCGTACGCCGCCTCGTGCTCGCCCCGGGCCAGCGCCTGCTCGGCCCGCTCGGCCCCGAAGGCCCGCCGCACCGCCTCGGGCAGGTCGCGGGCCGCCGCCCGTTCCAGGTTGTGCCGGGCCGCCCCGAGGTCCCCGCGCAGGCGCTGCACCGTCGCCGCCAGCAGGAGGTAGAAGCCCTCGTGGTCCGGTTCCGGGATCCGGCCCCAGAGCCCGGCAGCCTCCTCCAGCGCGGCCGCCGCCGTGCCGGGGTCGCCCTCCCCGGTGGCGGCCGTCGCCAACTGCTCCAGGGCCTCGGCCAGTTCGGGGGAGCTCCCGTCGCTCCCGCTCCCGCCGCCTGCGCTGCCGCGCAGACGTGCGACCTCCGTCCGGGCCGCCGTGCTCGACTCCGTCATCCGCCCTCCCGTACCGCGCATCCCTGCGCCGTCAGCCGCTCGCGGGCCGCCGCGAGGGCAGATTCCCGCGCGGCCCGGTGTTCACCCGCCCAAGCCCGCATCCGGGCCGTCAGATCGTCGTGTGCGCCCGCGTCGGCGACCCGGCGGCCGCCCGTCAGGCGGAACGCCGCCACGCACAGATCCTGGCGGCCCTGAGCTGACCCGGGCCCGCGCCCTCCACGGCAAAGGGCTCCCCTTGCCCCGACCCCTGCGGAGCCCAGTACCGGTCGGTGGCCCCGTCCACGGCCAGCGCGGCCTCGTGCCCCGGGGCCGCGCTGGAGGCCGTCACCCCGGTGGCATGCGTCTGCTAGGGCTTGGACACCCGGTCGCGTACGGACTCCACCGCGCCCAGGGCTTCGGCACGGAAGGCGTACCCGGCGGCGGCCGCGGCCAGGAGCACCACGAGCCACACCGCGAAACGAGGCGTCCGCCAGCGGCGGCGGCGCGGGGGTCTCTCCCCGGCGGCGTGCGGCCGCCTGACCCGGCGGGCGAGCAGGCGGCGCCACCAGGGCGGCCTGACCGCGACGGGCGCATCCGCGAGGGCGGCCCCGCACCGGCGGCAGTACCGCCGCACCGGCAGGTTCCCGGCCCTGCACTGCCCGCAGATCAGCTCCCCGGGCCGCGGCGGGTCCTCCCCGGGCTCCACGCTCCGCCGCGCCGGCGCCACGGCCTCGGCTCCGCCCGGCTGCACCGCGCGGTGGGGCGGCCGCGTGGGCATGGGCGGCACGACGGGTCCCGCCGGGGACCGGGGAGCGGGGTCCGCCGGGGGCGGCGGCGCGGGGTCCGCCCGGGGCTGTGGAGCGGGGTCCGGCCGCGCGCTCCGGGGGTCTCCCCACTCCAGGAACGTCCCGCGGTTCCCGCAGAACTGCTCACCGGGTTCACAGCGCGTCCCGCACACCGTGCAGTTGGTCACCCGTCCATGCTCGCCAGGGCCCCCGGTGCCCCCAACCCCCTCCGGGGCACCCCGACATCCCCCGGCCCCTGCCCTTTCGGGCACGGGAGGCCTTGTCTGTCGAAACGCCGGAGTCGTCGAAACGCCGGCGGCCCGGACCCCCAGAGGGGTCCGGGCCGCCGGCCGTGCGCCGCCGCCGTCTCAGAGGACGTCGGCCGCGATGTTCTCCGCCACCCGCTCCAGCAGCGGACCCGCGTTCGGGATGCTCACCGCCGGGTCCGGCTCGAGGTCCGTCAGCGGGTAGGCCCGCTGGATGCCGGCAGCCTGGAGGGCCTCCTGCGTGAGCAGCAGGCGGCCGCAGACCGCGACGACCGGCTTGCCGGCCGCACGGGCAGCCGCCGCGACACCGGCCGGAGCCTTGCCGTGGAGGGTCTGCTCGTCCAGCGAGCCCTCGCCGGTGATGACCAGCGTCGCCCGCTCCAGCGCCGGCGCGAAGCCGAGCACCTCGAGCATCAGCTCGATGCCGGGACGGAACGAGGCTCCGAGCAGCAGCGCCCCGTAGCCGATGCCGCCGGCACCGCCCGCGCCCGGCGAAACCGCGGCCTCGGCGGCCAGGGAGCCGATCGACTTCTCCAGGACCACCGCGAAGTGCGCCAGGGCCGCGTCCAGGGTGGCCACGTCCTCGGGCGACGCCCCCTTCTGTGGGCCGTAGATCGCCGGAGCGCCCTTCGGACCCGTCAGAGGGTTGTCCACGTCGCTCGCCAGGACGAAGTCGACCTCCTTGATGCGGGGGTCGACGCCGGACAGGTCGGCCGAGGCCAGAGCCGCCAGCGCGCCGCCGCCCGGACCGACCGGTTCACCGTTCGCATCCAGGAAGACCGCGCCCAGTGCGGCCAGCATGCCCGCGCCGCCGTCGGTGGTGGCGCTGCCGCCCACACCGAAGACGATCGAGGTCGCGCCCGCGTCGAGTGCGGCCTTCAGCAGCTCGCCGGAGCCGTAGGTGGTCGCCGTCAGCGGGGCGAAGACACCCGCCGGCATCAGCTGGAGGCCGGAGGCCTCCGCCATCTCGACCACCGCGGTGCCCTCGCGCAGTGCGAAAGCGGCCGTGACCTGGTCACCGAGGGGTCCGGTGACCCGTACCTCCCGGCGTTCGAAACCGGCCGCCACAGCGGCCGCGACCGTACCGTCGCCGCCGTCCGCGACGGGGAGGGTCTCGATCTCCACGCCGGGTACGGCCTTGCGGAGGCCGGCCGTCACCCGCTCCGCGACCTGAACGGCCGTGAGCGAGCCCTTGAATTTGTCCGCGGCGATGAGCACGCGCGCGGTCTCAGTTACTGCTCCGTCCGTCACCTTGCTAATCCCTTGCTATCGAACAGTGCAGTCGCGCCACCCATGAGCCTATCCGGAGGATCCTCCTATGCCCATGCGTGGCCTGGGCCACACCCGGCGCGCCATGCCCCTAAATACGGATATACGCCTGCATAGTGTGGCCGCATGAGCACGGATTCACTGGAACAGGCACGTCCGAATTCCCCGGGTGGGGGTTCCGAAGGCCCGGATGACGGCACTCCCGACCGTACCGTCGTGACCATCGGAGTGATCTCCGTCCTGGCCGTCGTCGCCTGGGCAGCGCTCGGCAAGAGCTCCTTCGACACGGCGTCGAGCACGGCCCTGGCCTGGGTGCTGAACAACTTCGCCTGGCTGTTCGTGATCGCCGCCGACGTGTTCCTGGTCATGTGCGTGGTGCTCGCGATCAGCCGCTTCGGCCGGATCCGGCTCGGCAAGGACGACTCGGAGCCGGAGTTCACGAACCTCGCGTGGATCGCGATGATGTTCAGCGCGGGCATGGGAATCGGTCTGATGTTCTACGGGGTGGGGGAGCCGCTCACCCACTACCTGAATCCGCCGCCCGCCAGCGGCGCCGCCCCCGGCACCGGGGACGCGGCCCGCGCGGCGCTCGACTACTCCTTCTTCCACTGGACCCTCACCCCCTGGGCGATCTACGGCATCGCCGGCCTCGCCCTGGCCTACGCGACCTTCCGCAAGGGCCGCGGCAACCGCCTCAGCTCCGCCTTCGTCCCCCTCATGGGCGAGGAGCGGGCCAACGGCTGGCCCGGCAAGGCCATCGACCTGCTCGCCGTCTTCGCGACCGTCTTCGGCACCGCCACCAGCCTCGGCCTCGGCGCGCTCCAGGTCGCCAAGGGGCTCAACATCACCACCGGGATCGAGGACTCGACCACCGTCGAGCTGATCATCATCGGATCGCTCTCCGCCGCCTTCGTGCTCTCGGCCTTCTCCGGCCTGCACAAGGGCGTCAAATGGCTCTCCACGATCAACATCGTGCTCGCCGCGGCCCTGATGATCTTCGTCTTCGTCCTCGGCCCGACCGTCTACGTCCTCGACGTGATCCCGGCGAGCATCGGCAGCTACCTGCACGAGCTGCTCCCCATGGCCACCCGTACCGGCGCCTTCACCGACAGCGCCTGGCTGGGGGCGTGGACGATCTTCTACTGGGCGTGGTGGCTCTCCTGGGCCCCGTTCGTCGGCACCTTCATCGCCCGCATCTCCCGCGGCCGCACCATCCGCGAGTTCCTCATCGGCGTGCTGCTGATCCCCAGCGGCGCCACCGTCATCTGGTTCTGCGTCATGGGCGGCACCGCGATCCGCCTCGACTCCACCGGTGTCGCCGACATGGCCTCCAAGCTCAAGGAGGGCACCGAGGCCTCGCTCTTCGCGATGCTCGACGCGCTCCCGCTCGGCGGGCTCACCTCCTGGATCGCGATGGCCCTGGTGATGACGTACTTCGTCACCAGCGCCGACTCCGCCTCCCTCGTCATGGGCTCGCTCACCAGCCGCGGCTCGCTGCACCCGCCGACCTGGCTCGTGGTCACCTGGGGCGTGCTGATGGCCGCGGTGGCCGCCGTACTCCTGGTCGCGGGCGGCCTGAAGTCCCTCCAGACGGCCACCATCCTGGTCGCGCTGCCGTTCGTCATCGTGATGCTGGTGCTCTGCTGGGCCCTGGTGAAGGAGTTGCGGGAGGACCCGGGCGCGGGCCCCGTCCGCCACCACGCCCTCCACGGACTGCGCGACGCGGTCAAGGCCATGGTCGGCGACGCCATCACCGAGCAGGGCCCGGCCCGCCACCCGCGCCTGCGCCGCCTGGCCGAGTCGAAGAACCGCGACCGCGAGGACGGCGGCACGGGCGGCCCGTCCGGCGGGACGGCCGGCAGCGGCGGGACCGGCGGGAGCACCCCCGAGGCGTGAGCCCGCTCGCCCGGGGCGGCTGGGTAGGGTTGTGGCGTGACCACCACGGATGATTACGCCACCTACATCGCGAGCCTGCCCCGGGTGCTGGCCGGCGCGGCCGTGCTCTACCGGGACGACGAGGGCCGGGTGCTCGTCGTCGAGCCCAACTACCGGGAGGGCTGGGTGCTGCCGGGCGGCACCATCGAGTCCGACCGGGGCGAATCCCCGCGGACGGCCGCCCGCCGGGAGAGCGCCGAGGAGATCGGCCTCGACCTGCCGCTCGGCCGGCTGCTGGCCGTGGACTGGACCCTGGGCCCGGCCCGGCCGCCGCTCGTGGCGTACGTCTACGACGGCGGCGTGCTCGACGCGGCGCAGCTCGCCTCCATCGAGCTCCAGGAGGAAGAGCTGATCTCGTGGCGGCTGGTCGAACCGGCCGAACTGACGGACTATCTGCTCGGAGCGCTGGGACCGCGCATCGAAGAGGCCCACCGGGTCCTGCAGTCGGGCGAGGGCGCCGCGGAACTGGAGAACGGCCGCAGGCCGCAGGCCTCTTGAACCGGCCGCCCGCTCGTTATCCTTTGCCTACACCGAGCAGGACAGAATTCAGCAGATGATCACGATGTACGCCTGGCCCAGCACGGCCGACGGACCCGACGCCCTGCCCATGGTCCACTTCACCACCGAGCAGCAGGCCGGTGGCGAGGTCACCCCCGAGGGGGTGCCGGTCTGGATGTTCGACACCGCGATCCGCGACGGCGGCTGGGCCCAGTTCACCGACTTCGAGGCCTGGTCCGTGCCGGCCGCCGGCTGGCAGGCCTTCTACCGCCGCGAGGACGACGTCCTCGCCGTCACCGGCCCCGGCTCCTGCGAGGGCTGGTACCAGGGCGGCCTCGGGGCCGACGCCGAATGGGTGGGCGCGGCCGCCGCCCAGCAGAGCGTGGTCCTGCTCGCGGCCCCCGTCCAGCACCCGTCGCTGTACGCCTACGCGGTCGAGGCCGGAGCCGCCTTCGCCCTGCTGGTCCCGCTCGTGGTGATCTGAGGAACGTGCCGGATCCGAAAGGGACCCCCTACAGCTGCTCCGCCCCCGACTCGAAGGCCAGCAGGCGCACCTTGCGGTCGATGCCGCCGCCGTAGCCGGTCATGGAACCGGACGCCCCGATGACGCGGTGGCAGGGCACGACGATGCCGACCGGGTTCTTCCCGTTGGCCAGGCCCACCGCCCGCGAGGCGTTCGGCTTGCCGAGCCGGGTCGCCAGCTCCCCGTAGGACCAGGTCTGCCCGTAGGGGATCCGTACGAGCTGCTCCCACACGCTGCGCTGGAACTCGGTGCCCTCCAGCCGGAGCGGGAGGTCGAACTCGGTGAGCTCCCCGGCGAAGTACGCGGTCAGCTGCCGCACCACCTCGGGGAAGGGCTCCTCCCCGGCCGCGACCCGCTCGCCGAAGGACTCCTCGGCCGGACGGTGGCGCTGGCCGGTCATGTAGAGGCCGCTGAGGAAGCCGTCGGTGGCGACCAGGGTGAGCTCCCCGTAGGGGCTGTCGACGACGGTGTGCTGCCTGCGGCCGGTGGACGTACCGCGCGTGCTGTTGCTGGGCATGGTGCTCGTGCTCCTCGGTTCAGGCGGGCAGGAAGTTGATGGCGTGGTCCTCGGTGGCCCACAGGTACTGGACGGCGTACGCGCGCCAGGGCCGCCAGTGCGCCGCGCGGGCCGTCAGCGCCGAGGGCGTGGACGGCAGCCCGAGCCCCTTCGCGGCACGCCGGATCCCCAGGTCGGAGGGGATGAAGGCATCGGGGTCGCCCAGCGCCCGCATCGCGATGATCTCGGTGGTCCACGGGCCGAAACCGGGCAGCGCGTTGAGATGGGCCCGCGCCGTCTCCCAGTCGCTGTCGATGCCCAGCGGGAGGGAACCGTCGGCGAGCGCCGAGACCAGCGTGGTGAGGGTGGCCCGGCGGCTGCGCGGCAGGGCCAGCGCCTCCGGATCGAGCCCGGCCAGCGCCTGCGAGGACGGGAACAGGTGGGTCAGCCCGCCCTCGGGGTCGGGATCGGCCACCGGCTCGCCGTGGGCGGCCACCAGCCGGGCCGCGTGCGTCCGGGCCGCGGCCGTGGACACCTGCTGGCCCAGGACCGCGCGTACCGCGAACTCCTCCGCGTCGACCGTACGGGGCACCCGGCGCCCGGGAGCCTTGTCCACGAGCGGGGCCAGCAGCGGATCGGCGCGCAGCTGCTCGTCCACGGCCTCGGGATCGGCGTCGAGGTCCAGCAGGCGGCGGCAGCGGCTGATGGCGATGGTGAGGTCGCGCAGGTCGGTCAGGGCGAGCTGGCAGCCGATGTGGTCGGGCTGCGGGGTGAGCGCGACCACCCCGGTGCCGTAGGGGAGCCGGAGCGTGCGGCGGTACGCGCCCGCGCGCCACTCCTCGACCCCGGGGACGGCGGTAGCGGCGAGGTGCCCGAAGAGGTTGTCGGGGTTGAGGGGGGTGCGGAAGGGGAGCCGCAGGCTGATGGTTCCGGGCACCCGGGCGTCCTGGCGGCTGCCGTTCCCGGCCCGGGCGCGCAGCTCGCTCGGGGCGAGGGCGAAGACCTCGCGGACGGTGTCGTTGAAGGTCCGGATCGAGGAGAACCCGGCGGCGAAGGCGATGTCGCCCATCGGCAGCTCGGAGGTCTCGATCAGCAGCCGAGCGGTCTGCGCGCGCTGGGCCCGGGCGAGGGCCAGGGGGCCGGCGCCGAGCTCGGCGTTGAGCTGGCGCTCCACCTGGCGGGCGGAGTACCCCAGCTTGGCGGCCAGCCCCGGGACCCCCTCCCGGTCGACGACCCCGTCCTGGATGAGCCGCATGGCGCGGGCGACGGCGTCGGCGCGGGCGTTCCACTCGGGGGAGCCGGGGGAGGTGTCCGGACGGCACCGCTTGCACGCCCGGTACCCGCTCTGCTGGCAGGCGGCGGCGCTGGGCAGGAAGGTCATGTTCTCGACCTTGGGAGGCACCGCCGGGCAGCTCGGGCGGCAGTAGATCCCGGTGGTCCTGACCGCGGTGAAGAACCATCCGTCGAAGCGGGCGTCCTTGGACCGGACGGCCCGCACGCAGCGCTCGGTGTCGGTGTACATGGCTCCATCCTTCCGGCGCGAGGTCCGGGGGGCTGGCGGTTTTCCGACATCAAGACTACGGGCCGGGGCGGGCGGGCCGAGGCGGGCGGGAGTGGGCGGCCGGGCCGGAGTGTGCGGCGGGTGGGCGCGCGATGGACGGCCGGGGCGAGACTTCGGTGGAGGAGTCGGGCAAGGCTTCGGCGGGGGTGTGAGGACCCCCGCGGATGCGAAAGGGCCCCCGGTGCCTCTTCGGCGGCCGGGGGCCCTCTCGTACGCGTACAGCCGTGGCTAGCGGGCCTGGGTGGCCCTCGCCTCGCGGCGGTTGTGGCGGAACGTGTTCGCGCGACGGGTCGTCGCGAACAGCGGGATGGTCGCCGCCAGAGCGATCTGCAGCGCGCAGCCGGTCTGGAGCAGCAGCGCGCCGCCCGGGGCGTCGAACGCCCAGGCCGCCAGCAGCCCCATCGCCCCGACGATCCAGCTGAGCATCGCCACCGCGAGGACACCCCGCGGCTTGGGGTACTCGACCCGGCTCACCATCAGCCAGGCCACGCCGACGATCGCGAGGAGCGTCGGAACGAACGGCAGCTCCAGCAGCACGATCGAGACGACCGTGAGCGCGCCGAAGGGGCTCGGCATGCCCTGGAACATGCCGTCCTTCATCGTCACGCAGCTGAATCTGGCCAGGCGCAGGACGACCGCCAGCAGGACGACGATCGCCGCCAGCGCCGACATCTTCTGGTGCGCGTCGTCGGCGACCATGCCGTAGACGAGCACGAAGTAGGCGGGCGCCAGGCCGAAGCTGATCAGGTCGGACAGGTTGTCCAGCTCCGCACCCATCGGCGAGCTGCGCAGCTTGCGGGCCACGATCCCGTCGAAGAGGTCGAAGACGGCCGCGAGCAGCATCAGTATCACCGCGGTGGCCGCGCTGTGCCGGGCCATGCCCGACTCGCCGCTGCCGGTGAGGTGCGGGATGAGGATCCCGGTGGTGGTGAAGTACACCGCCATGAATCCGCAGGTCGCGTTGCCGAGGGTGAGGGTGTCCGCTATCGACAGCCGCAGGGAGAGCGGCATGTCGTCCTCGGCGGACTCCTCCTCGGAGGCGGAGGCCTCCGGCACCCAGCCGGTTGCAGGAGTCTCGGGGTCAGTCACGGTCAATTCGGGTCACCCCCGCGGTGGTGGCCTGTCCGACCTCGACCGCGACCTCGACGCCCTCGGGGAGGTAGATGTCGACGCGGGAGCCGAAGCGGATCAGACCGATGCGTTCGCCCTGCTCCACCTTGGTGCCGGCCGGCAGGTACGGGACGATGCGTCGCGCGACGGCGCCGGCGATCTGCACCATCTCGATGTCGCCGAGCTCGGTGTCGAAGTGCCAGACAACGCGCTCGTTGTTCTCGCTCTCCTTGTTGAACGCCGGAACGAATCCACCGGGGACGTGCTCCACGGACGTCACCGTGCCCGCGAGGGGCGCGCGGTTGACGTGGACGTTCAGCGGGCTCATGAAGATCGCGACCCGGGTCCGTCCGTCCTTCCACGGCATGATGCTCTGCACCACACCGTCGGCGGGGGAGATGACCCGGCCCTGCGTGATCTCACGCTCGGGGTCGCGGAAGAACCACAGCATGCCCGCCGCGAGAGCGGTGGTGGGCACGGCCACTGCCGCCCAGCGTCCGGACTTGCGGGCCCGGACGAGGCTGACGGCGGCGGTGGCGACGGTCGGCAGAAGCCACGGCGATGCTCCGCGCGCGAGGCGTCCACCGAGGAGGCCGACGCGAGGTGCAGAGGTTTGGCTGTGGGGCATGGATGACCTTCGTAGCGGGTGATGCCGCGCCGGAAAACACGGGGACGTGACGGCGGCTTTACTGGAATGCTATCGGTTGCACGCAACAACTGGGCAAGCCAGAAGCCGAGTCGATGACCGCCGGCCAGTGACTGCTAGTGACTCTTTTGCGGAAAACCACTGGATGATTCGCCGCAAAAGGTACTTTCAGCCCTGCAGTCGGTACTCCTCAAGCAGGCGTCGCCCGATGATCATTTTCTGGATCTCGGCGGTACCTTCACCGATGAGCAGCATCGGCGCCTCGCGGTAGAGGCGCTCGATCTCGTACTCCTTCGAGAAGCCGTAGCCGCCGTGGATGCGGAACGCGTCTTCCACCACCTCCTTGCAGTACTCGGAGGCGAGGTACTTCGCCATCCCTGCTTCGAGGTCGTTTCGTTCCCCGGAGTCCTTTTTGCGTGCTGCATTGACCATCATCGCATGGGCGGCTTCGACCTTGGTAGCCATCTCGGCCAGCTTGAACTGGATCGCCTGGTGCTCGGCGATGGCCTTGCCGAAAGTGTGACGTTGCTGGGCATACGAGACACCGAGCTCGAAAGCACGCTGTGCGACGCCGCAGCCACGGGCCGCCACGTTGACGCGGCCGACCTCGACCCCGTCCATCATTTGGTAAAACCCTCGGCCGGTCTGGCCTCCGAGGACCCGATTGGCCGGAATGCGCAGTCCGTCCATGATGAGCTCGGTCGTGTCGACGCCCTTGTAGCCCATCTTGTCGATCTTGCCCGGGATGGTCAGGCCGGGACGGACCTCGCCGAAGCCCGCCTCCTTCTCCACCAGGAAGGTCGTCATCGACTTGTGGGGGGCGGTGCCCTCCGGGTGTCCTTCGTCACTGCGGACCAGGACGGCCACCAGAGTGGACGTGCCGCCGTTCGTCAGCCACATCTTCTGGCCGTTCAGGACGTACTCGTCGCCGTCCTTCACCGCCTTGGAGGTGATGGCCGACACATCGGAGCCCAGCCCCGGCTCGGACATCGAGAACGCGCCGCGCACCTCGCCCAGCGCCATCCGCGGGAGGAAGTACTCCTTCTGCTCCTGCGTGCCGTGCTGCTTGAGCATGTACGCCACGATGAAGTGCGTGTTGATGATGCCCGAGACGGACATCCAGCCGCGCGCGATCTCCTCGACGCACAGCGCGTAGGTGAGCAGCGACTCACCCAGGCCGCCGTACTCCTCCGGGATCATCAGGCCGAACAGGCCGAGTTCCTTGAGGCCGTCGACGATCTGCTGCGGGTACTCGTCCCGGTGCTCCAGCTCGGTCGCGACCGGGATGATCTCCTTGTCGACGAACTCCCGGACGGTCTTGAGGATGTCCCTCTGGTCGTCCGTCAGGCCGGCGGTCTGGGCAAGTCGGCTCATGGTTCTACTTCCCCTGTTCCTTCAGCGTGGGGCGGCCGGGCTGCTCGCCGCCGCGCTCCTTGATGTACGTCTCGGTCGGGACCATCACCTTGCGCCTGAAGACGCAGACGAGGGTGCCGTCCTGCTTGTAGCCCTTGGTCTCCACGTAGACGATGCCGCGGTCGTTCTTCGACTTCGACGGGGTCTTGTCGAGGACCGTGGTCTCGCCGTAGATCGTGTCCCCGTGGAAGGTCGGCGCCACGTGCCGCAGCGACTCGATCTCCAGGTTGGCGATCGCCTTGCCGGAGACGTCCGGCACGGACATGCCCAGCAGCAGCGAGTAGATGTAGTTGCCCACGACCACGTTCTTGCCGAAGTCGGTCGTGTTCTCCGCGTAGTTGCTGTCCATGTGGAGCGGGTGGTGGTTCATGGTCAGCAGGCAGAAGAGGTGGTCGTCGTACTCGGTGACCGTCTTTCCGGGCCAGTGCTTGTAGACCGCGCCGATCTCGAACTCTTCGTAGGTGCGTCCGAACTGCATCGGGATCAGGCCTCCGGGATCTCGAACTTGGTGGTGCGCTCCATGCCCGCGGCGCGGCCCTTGCCCGCGATGACCAGGGCCATCTTGCGGCTGGCCTCGTCGATCATCTCGTCGCCGAGCATCGCCGAACCCTTCTTGCCGCCGGCCTCGGAGGTGCACCAGTCGTACGCGTCGAGGATCAGCTCGGAGTGGTCGTAGTCCTCCTGCGAGGGGGAGAAGACCTCGTTGGCCGCGTCGACCTGGCCCGGGTGCAGCACCCACTTGCCGTCGAAGCCCAGCGCCGCCGCGCGCCCGGCGACCTCGCGGTAGCCGTCGACGTTCTTGATCTGGAGGAAGGGGCCGTCGATCGCCTGGAGGTTGTGCATGCGGGCCGCCATCAGGATCCGCATCAGGATGTAGTGGTAGGCGTCCGCGCCGTAGCCGGGCGGCTGCATGCCCACGACCAGGGACTTCATGTTGATCGAGGCCATGAAGTCGGCCGGCCCGAAGATGATGGTCTCCAGCCGCGGGGACGCGGCGGCGATCTCGTCGACGTTGACCAGGCCCTTGGCGTTCTCGATCTGCGCCTCGATGCCGATCTTGCCGACCTCGAAGCCCATGGTCTTCTCGATCTGGGTCAGGAGGAGATCGAGCGCCACGACCTGCTGGGCGTCCTGGACCTTCGGCAGCATGATGCAGTCGAGGTTCTGCCCGGCGCCCTCGACGACGGTGATCACGTCGCGGTACGTCCAGTGCGTGGTCCAGTCGTTGACGCGCACCACACGGGTCTTGCCGGTCCAGTCGCCCTGGTTCAGCGCCTCCACGATCGTGTGACGGGCGCCCTCCTTGGCGAGCGGGGCGCAGGCGTCCTCGAGGTCGAGGAAGACCTGGTCGGCCGGCAGGCCCTGGGCCTTCTCCAGGAACCGGGGGTTGGAACCCGGAACCGCGAGGCAGGAGCGGCGCGGCCGCAGCCGGTTGACCGGGGAAGAGGGCGTGGTCATGCGGGGACCTCCGTGCTTGCAACGATGTCTGTGGTGTCGGCCTCGACGGTGCTTTCGCCGCCGTCGAGCGGGTGGAGCTTGTTCGCCTTGCGGATCTCGTCGACGATACGGCCGATGATCTCCGTGATGCCGAAGTCCTTCGGGGTGAAGACCGCGGCGACCCCGGCGGCCTTCAGCGCGATGGCGTCGGCATGGGGAATGATGCCGCCGAGGACGACGGGGATGTCGCCCGCCCCCGCCGCGCGCAGGCGTTCCAGTACGTCCGGCACGAGGGCGCTGTGCGAACCGGACAGGATGGACAGTCCCACGCAGTGCACGTCCTCGGCCAGCGCCGCCGAGGAGATCTCCTCGGGGGTCAGCCTGATCCCCTGGTAGACCACCTCGAAACCGGCGTCGCGGGCCCGTACGGCGATCTGCTCGGCGCCGTTGGAGTGCCCGTCCAGACCGGGCTTGCCGACCAGCAGGCGCAGCCGCCCGGTGCCCAGGTCCTCGGCCGTACGGGTCACCTTCGCGCGGACCTCGGCCATCGGGGTGCCCGGCTCGGCGGTGACCGCCACAGGGGCCGAGGAGACTCCGGTCGGAGCCCGGAACTCCCCGAACACCTCGCGCAGGGCGCTGGACCACTCGCCGGTGGTGACACCGGCGCGGGCGCACTCCAGGGTGGCCTCCATCAGGTTCTCGGTCCCGGCGGCGGCCTCCTTGAGCCGGTCCAGGGCCTGCATCACCGTCGGGAAGACGAACGGGTCGCCGTCGCCCTGCCGGTCCGAGGACTCCTGGCGCTCGGCGCGCCAGCGGCCGATCCGCTCGACGGTCAGCGCCTCGGTCGCCGGGTCCACCGTCATGATGGCGCCGTCCAGGTCGGAGGTGAGCGGGTTCTCCTCGGTCTGCTGGAAGCAGTTGACGCCGACGATCTTGTCCTCGCCGGCCTCGATCCGGGCCCGCCGCTCGGCGTGCGAGGAGACCAGCTCGCCCTTGAGGTACCCGGACTCCACGGCGGCCATCGCGCCGCCCATCTCCTGGATCCGGTCGATCTCGGCCAGGCACTCGGCCACCAGGGACTCGACCTTGGCCTCGATCACGTGCGAGCCGGCGAAGATGTCCTCGTACTCCAGCAGGTCGCTCTCGTGCGCCAGGACCTGCTGGATGCGCAGCGACCACTGCTGGTCCCAGGGCCGGGGCAGGCCCAGCGCCTCGTTCCAGGCCGGCAGCTGCACGGCGCGGGCGCGGGCGTCCTTGGACAGGGTGACCGCGAGCATCTCCAGCACGATCCGCTGGACGTTGTTCTCGGGCTGCGCCTCGGTCAGGCCCAGGGAGTTGACCTGGACCCCGTACCGGAAGCGGCGCTGCTTCTCGTTCTCGATGCCGTAGCGCTCGCGGGTGACCTTGTCCCAGATGCGGCCGAAGGCGCGCATCTTGCACATCTCCTCGATGAAGCGGACGCCCGCGTTCACGAAGAAGGAGATGCGGGCGACCACCTCGCCGAACCGCTCCGGCGGGACCTGGCCCGAGTCGCGCACCGAGTCCAGCACCGCGATCGCGGTCGACATCGCGTACGAGATCTCCTGGACCGGCGTGGCTCCGGCCTCCTGGAGGTGGTACGAGCAGATGTTGATCGGGTTCCACTTCGGGATGTGGTTGACCGTGTACGCGATCATGTCCGTCGTCAGCCGGAGCGAGGGGCCGGGCGGGAAGACGTGCGTCCCGCGCGACAGGTACTCCTTGACGATGTCGTTCTGGGTGGTGCCCTGGAGCTGGGCGATGTCCGCGCCCTGCTCCTCGGCAGCCACCTGGTAGAGCGCCAGCAGCCACATGGCGGTGGCGTTGATCGTCATCGAGGTGTTCATCTGCTCCAGGGGAATGTCCTGGAACAGCCGCCGCATGTCGCCCAGATGGGAGACCGGGACCCCGACCCGGCCCACCTCGCCGCGGGCGAGGATGTGGTCGGGGTCGTAGCCGGTCTGCGTCGGGAGGTCGAACGCGACCGACAGGCCGGTCTGGCCCTTGGCGAGGTTGCGGCGGTACAGCTCGTTGGACGCCTCGGCCGTGGAGTGGCCGGCGTACGTCCGCATGAGCCACGGACGGTCTTTCTGGCGCTCTGTCATCTCAGGCTGTCCCTTTGGCCCTTGAACGATCTCAGACGGATCAGACGGTCGTACGGATCAGACGGTCGTACGGATCAGGCGAAGGATCAGATGTCGCGGAAGCGGTTGATCGCTTCGAGGTGCGTCGCGCGCATCTCGTGGTCGCGCACGCCCAGGCCCTCCTCGGGGGCCAGTGCGAGGACGCCGACCTTGCCCTGGTGGAGGTTGCGGTGGACGTCGTAGGCGGCCTGGCCGGTCTGCTCCAGGGAGTAGACCTTCGACAGGGTGGGGTGGATCTTGCCCTTGGCGACCAGGCGGTTGGCCTCCCAGGCCTCGCGGTAGTTCGCGAAGTGGGAGCCGACGATCTTCTTCAGCGACATCCACAGGTACCGGTTGTCGTACTCGTGGTTGTAGCCCGAGGTCGAGGCGCAGGTGACGATCGTGCCGCCCTTGCGGGTGACGTAGACCGAGGCGCCGAAGGTCTCGCGGCCCGGGTGCTCGAAGACGATGTCCACGTCCTCGCCGCCGGTCAGCTCGCGGATGCGCTTGCCCAGGCGCTTCCACTCCTTCGGGTCCTGGGTGTGCTCGTCCTTCCAGAACTTGTAGCCCTCGGCGCTGCGGTCGATGATCGCGGTCGCGCCCATCGCCCGGCAGATGTCCGCCTTCTGCGCGCTGGAGACCACGCAGATCGGGTTGGCGCCGCCGGCCAGCGCGAACTGGGTGGCGTACGAGCCGAGCCCGCCGCTCGCGCCCCAGATCAGGACGTTGTCGCCCTGCTTCATGCCGGCGCCGTTGCGGGAGACCAGCTGGCGGTACGCGGTGGAGTTGACCAGGCCGGGGGAGGCGGCTTCCTCCCAGCTGAGGTGGTCGGGCTTGGGCATCAGCTGGTTGGACTTGACCAGTGCGATCTCCGCCAGGCCGCCGAAGTTGGTCTCGAAGCCCCAGATGCGCTGCTCGGGGTCGAGCATCGTGTCGTTGTGGCCGTCGGAGGACTCCAGCTCGACCGACAGGCAGTGCGCGACGACCTCGTCGCCCGGCTTCCAGGCGTTCACGCCGGGGCCGGTGCGCAGGACGACGCCCGAGAGGTCCGAGCCGATGACGTGGTACGGCAGGTCGTGGCGCTTGGTGAGCTCCGACAGGCGCCCGTAGCGCTCCAGGAAGCTGAAGGTGGACACCGGCTCGAAGATCGAGGTCCACACGGAGTTGTAGTTGACCGAGGAGGCCATGACGGCCACCAGGGCCTCGCCCGGGCCGAGCTCCGGCACGGGGACCTGGTCCAGGTGCAGGGACTTGCGGGGGTCCTTCTCGCGGGTGGTGAGCCCGGCGAACATCTCCGCCTCGTCCTTGTGCACGGTGATCGCGCGGTACGAGTCGGGGAGCGGCAGGGCCGCGAAGTCGGCGGCCGTCGCGGCCTGCGACTGGATCGCGTCCAGGATGTCCTTCACGGTGTTGCCTCCGGCCATGCGCTGATGAGGGTGCGCTCAGGGAAACGGGTGGTGTGGAACGGCGGAGCCGAGGGGGTCGAGCGGTGTCGTGCGATGTTCTGGGGCGCCGTCGATTCGGCTGGGGTGCTGCTGCGCGTTGCCTGTGGTGGGGCTGTGCGGGGGCCTGGTGACGCAGGCATCCGGGGCGCGGTCCGTGCCGAGTGGGCTGGACCGCGGGGACATCCGGACGAGATTCAACGTATGGCACCCCGTGTCACTCAGCAAGGCACCGCGTGCCAAAACTTTCTCTCATTTGCCGATTGACCTGCGCGGATGAGCGATGATCGATCAGAGTTACCCGCGAGTAGGGGCAACCCGGACAAACGAAAACGGCCGCCCCCGGAACGGGAGCGGCCGCTGTGACGAGCGTTACTGCTGTGTCCTGCTACTTCTTCTTGAGCGCCTCTTCGATGGTCCGCATGACCTCGTCGAGCGGAGCGTCCGTACGGGCCACCGCGACCAGCACCTCGCCCTGCGTACGGACCGAGGCCGCGGCCGGGGCCGGAGCGGCCGCGGAAGCGGAACCGTGCGCCGGCTGGGCCGAGCCCAGCGTGCGCCCCGCGCCGATCCCGGTCCCGAAGGTCTTGCGCACGATCGAGAAGGCGTGGTCCAGCTGCGCCTCCACGTCCCCCTGGCCGCCCGCCCGCAGCCAGCGCCGCAGCACGTGGTTGTGGGCCGTGACCACCGCGGAGGCAGCCACCTCGGCCAGCAGCGGGTCGTCGTTGCCGTCGTGGTGGTCGGTCTCGTCGAAGTGGGCCAGCAGGTAGCGGGTGAAGAGCCGCTCGTACCGGGCCACCGAGGCGATCTCCCGCTCCCGCAGCGCCGGCACCTCGCGGGTGAGCCGGTAGCGCTCCACCGACACCGCGGGCGAGGCGGCGTACATCTTCATGACTTCCTTGATCCCCCGGCACACCGTGTCGAGCGGGTGCTCGTGGGCCGGGGCCACGTCGAGGACGGCCTCGGCGCGGGTCAGGGTGTCGTCGTGGTCCGGGAAGATCGCCTCTTCCTTGGAGCGGAAGTGCCGGAAGAAGGTCCGGCGCGCCACTCCGGCCGTCGCGGCGATCTCGTCGACCGTCGTGGCCTCGTACCCCTTGGTCGCGAAGAGCTCCATCGCGGCCGCCGCCAGCTCGCGGCGCATCTTGAGCCGCTGGGCGGCCGCCTTGGTGCCGGCCGGGCTCTCCGTGGCGTCGGAGGCCGAGGAGGCGCGGGGCGAGGTCTTGACGGGCTGGGACATAGAGCGAAAGTACTTCATTCGCGCCGGAGAGCGCTCCCGAGGGGTCTGGGACAGGGGTGGATGCGGGGGAGGGCCCGCACTGGGCCCGGAAGGTACGGCCTGCCGTGAGGGTCCGGCAGACCCGAGCAGCCCTCCCCACGCATCCGGCTCAGGGGCCGGCCGCCGGTTACCGGCGGGGGGCGTACTCACGGAATCCGCGGCCGGTCTTCCGACCCAGGCAGCCCGCCGCCACGAGGTGCTCCAGCAGCGGGGACGGGGCCAGGCCCGGGTCGCGGAACTCCTTGTGCAGGACCTGCTCGATGGCCAGCGACACGTCCAGGCCCACCACGTCCAGGAGCTCGAAGGGCCCCATCGGGTAGCCGGCGCCCAGCTTCATCGCCGCGTCGATGTCGTCGATCCCGGCGTAGTGCTGCTCGACCATCTTGATCGCGTTGTTGAGGTACGGGAACAGCAGCGCGTTCACGATGAAACCGGCCCGGTCCCCGCAGTCCACCGGGTGCTTGCGCACCTTGGAGCAGATCCCGCGGACCGTGGCGTGCACGTCGTCGGCGGTCAGGACGGTCCGGACCACCTCGACCAGCTTCATCGCCGGAGCCGGGTTGAAGAAGTGCATGCCGATCACGTCCTGCGGACGCGAGGTGGCGCGGGCGATCGCGATCACCGGCAGCGAGGAGGTCGTGGTGGCCAGCACCGCGCCCGGCTTGCAGACCTTGTCCAGGCTCTGGAACAGCTCCTGCTTCACCGCCAGGTCCTCGGCGACGGCCTCCACGGCCAGGTCCACCTCGGCGAAGGCCTCCAGCGAACCCGCCGCCGTGATCCGGCCCACGGTGGCCGCTGCCGCGTCCGCGGTCAGCCGGCCCCGGTCCACGGCGCGGCTCAGGGACTTGGCGATGGCGGCCTTGGCCGCGTCCGCCTTCTCCTGGCTGCGGGCCGCCAGCACCACGGAGTAGCCGGCCTGCGCGAAGACCTGCGCGATGCCGCTCGCCATCGTGCCCGAACCGGCCACGCCGACCGTGGAGACCGGGCGGCTGGCCCGGACCAGGTCGCCGTCCGGCGGGGTCTGGAGGTCGCGGACGATGACCTGGCTGCCCGCGGACTCGTACGTGTAGAACCCGCGCCCGGACTTCTGTCCGGTCAGGCCCGCCTCGGCGAGGTGGCCCAGGATCGGGGCCGGGGCGTGCAGCCGGTCGCCGGAGGCGGCGTACATGGCCTCCAGGACGGTGCGCGCGGTGTCCACGCCGATCAGGTCGAGCAGGGCGAGCGGGCCCATCGGCAGGCCGCAGCCCAGCCGCATCGCCGCGTCGATGTCCTCGCGGGAGGCGTACTTCGCCTCGTACATCGCGGCGGCCTGGTTGAGGTAGCCGAAGAGCAGGCCGTCGGCGACGAAGCCGGGGCGGTCGCCGACCGCGACGGGCTCCTTGCCGAGCTCACGGGCCAGCGTCGTGACCGCTTCGACGGCCGGCGGGGCCGTCAGCACGCTGGAGACGACCTCGACCAGCTTCATCGCCGGGGCCGGGTTGAAGAAGTGCAGCCCGACCACGCGCTCGGGGCGCTGCGACTCGGCAGCCATCCGCGTCACCGACAGGGCGTTGGTGCCGGTGGCCAGGATGGCCGTGGGCCGCACGATCGCGTCGAGCTCGCGGAAGATCCGCTGCTTGAGCTCGTAGGACTCGGGGACGACCTCGATGACGAGATCGGCCTCGGCTGCGGCGCCCAGTTCGGAGAAGGTGCGGAAGCGGGCGAGCACGCCCTCGCGCTCCTGCTCGGTGAGCAGCCCCTTGGTCACGGAGCGGGCGGTGGAGGCGGCGAGGGCCGCGGTGGCGCGGCGGGCCGAGGTGTCGCTGATCTCGATGCCGATGACCTCGCGGCCGGCCCGGGCGAGGACCTCGGCGATGCCGGTGCCCATGGTGCCGAGGCCGACGACGGCGATGGTCTGCAGGGCGGGCCGGGCGGGCTCGGAGGAGGGGGAGGAGGACTGACTGGACGTGGACGGAAGGTCCATCGCGGGACTCCAGTGGAAGAGGGTGACGACTGAGGGGGCGCGGCGCTGCGGCGCGCGCGGATGCCGTACGGGAAGCCGTGCGGAGAAGCCCGGGGCGGGAGGTTCCGGGAGGAGGGTGTCCAGGGGGAACGGCCCGTGGGGCACAAGCGGCGGAGCCCTGTCCCGGGGTCACGCCGTGAGGTGGTGCGGAGGTCGTGCAGAACCGACTGGTACGAGGTGGCTGCGTCACCAGGCCGCCCTCGTACGTGTTGTAGGGACAGTAACCCGCTGGTAACTGGTCCGCCAGGGTGCGCACATGTGACCTGTGCCGCTCAAATGTACCGATCATCGATCATCGATCAACCGGCCCTCCAGCGGACCGTGCGACGGGGCCGTCTCTTTCGGATCTTGTCGGTCGAGCCCGCGTCGTCCGGTGCCGTGCCGGGCGGCGCGGGCCCGGCAAGATCCGGAAGAGACGCCCAAGTCCGGGAACCGCGCGTGCCGGTGGTCGCGGCCCCCTAGGGTGGCCGGGTGAACGACGTCTTGGAGCGCCTGCGGGCGGAGTCGGCCGGGGCCGCTGAAGCCGGGTCCGCTGAATACGCGGCGCTGGTCGCCGCGGACCCCGACGAGCTGGCGGCCTCCCTGTCCGAGGCCGGCCGGCCGCTGTGGGCCCGGGAACTGGCCGCGTACCGGCTGGGCCTGGCCGGGGACCGGCGGGCCTTCGAAGCCCTGGTCCTGCTGCTCAACCACCGGGACCCGCCGCGCTGCGAGGCCGCGGCGCAGGCGCTGGCCGTCCTCGGGGACCCGCGCACCGCCCGCGCGGCGGCGGCCCTGGCGACCAACGAACTGCGGACGGCCTACGCCCTGCACCCGGTCCGGCTGCTGGCCGCGCTGCGCGCCCCCGAATCCGCCCCGGCGCTGATGAGCACCCTGTCGCGGCTGCTCGCGCCGAACGACCCGTACTGGCGGGTGGCGCTGGCCTGCGTGGAAGGGCTGGGCGCGCTGGCGGACCGGCGCGCCCACGAGGTCCTCGTACGGGCCCAGTCGCACCCGCGGCTGGCGGTGGCGGCGACCGCGGCCCTGAGGCAGCTGGAAGTCAGCTAGCGAACCCCGTCTTGAAACCGGTCCCGAAACCGGCTCCGGGGCCGGTCCTGAACCCGGTCCCGGACTCGGACCCGGTCGTGGTCTCGGCCCGCTTCGGCTCCGGGACGATCGCGAAGGCCTCGATCTCCAGGAGCAGTTCGGGCCGGAACAGCGCCGCCACCTGGACCGCCGAGGAGGCCGGGAGGCGGTCCGGGGCGATCACCTCGTCACGGGCCGCGCGGACCGCGGGGAGGTGGGCGACGTCCGTGACGAAGTACGTCAGCTTCACCACGTCGTCGAAGGTCGCCCCGGCCGCCGCCAGGCACCGGCTCAGGTTCTCGAACACCTGCCGGGCCTGGGCGGCGGCGTCGCCCTCGCCGACCACCTCGCCCTTCTCGTCGAAGGCGCACTGCCCGGAGACGGCGACGAACCGCCCGGTGCCCCAGACGACGTGGCTGTATCCGGTGCCCGGGGCGACGCCCTCCGGCTCGGAGATGTGGGTGAGGTGGCTGCTGCTACTGGTGGTCATGGGCGCGATTGTGCCCGAACGGGCCAACGGCCGGGGCCCATCCGCCCGTGCCGACGACCTAGGCCGTCTCTTCCGGATCTTGCCGGGCCCGCGCCGCCCGGCAACCGCACCTCGCCGCGCTGCCGGGTCACCCGAGTACGTCCAGTACGCGGGAGCCCCGGCAGCACGGCGAGGCACGGCACCGGACGACGCGGGCTCGACCGGCAAGATCCGAAAGAGACGACCTAGCCCCGGAACCCCAGCAGGCCGTGCAGCGCCGCGCCGCCCGCCGACGGCGGGACCGCGCGGGTCGCGGGGAGCGGCTTGGGGGCCGGCTGGGCGGGGCAGGTGGCGTCGGCGGCCTTGCCTGTCAGCAGGTACGAAGCCAGCTTCTCGTCCAGGCACTTGTTGCCGCTGAGCGCGATCCCGTGGTTGCCGCCGCCCTGCTCGACCACCAGGGCGGAGCCCGCGAGCTTGCGCCGCATGCTCACCGCGCCCTCGTACGGGGTCGCCGCGTCCTCGGTCGCCTGGAAGAGGAGCGCCTGCGGGAGGTCGGTGTTGGTGACGTCCGGGGCCTGCAGTGGCTCGGTCGGCCAGAACGCGCACGGGGCGTTGTACCAGGCGTTGTTCCAGGTCATGAAGGGCGCCTTGGCGTGCGTGCGCCACATGTCGGCGCGCCAGGTGTTCCAGTCCTTGGGCCACGCCGAGTCCCGGCACTGCACGGCCGTGTACACGCTGTAGCTGTTGCCCGCGGAGGGCTCCACCGCGCCGAACTTCTCGTACGCGGCCACCAGCGGCTTGGGGTCGTTGTCCACGGAGTACGAGGAGAACGCCGCGGCCAGGTGCGGCCAGTAGCCGTTGAAGTAGCCGCCCGGCATGAAGGTGTCCTCCAGCTCGGCCGGACCCACCTTGGCCCCCGCCGGGGTGGTGCGCAGCGCCGAGCGCATCTCGTACCAGCGGGCCTCGACCGCCGCCGGGTCGGTGCCCAGGTGGTAGGTGGAGTCGTACCGGGCCACCCACGCGAGGAAGGACTTGTGGCGGGCGTCGAAGGCCTGGTCCTGGGCGAGGTTGTCCTCGTACCAGACCCCGGCCGGGTCGACGACCGAGTCCAGGACCAGGCGGTGGACGCGGTCGGGGTGCAGCTTGGCGTAGACCGCGCCCAGGTAGGTCCCGTAGGAGTAGCCGAAGTAGCTGAGCTTGTCGGCGCGCAGGGCGCCCCGCAGCACCTCGAGGTCCCGGGCCGCCGAGACCGTGCCGATGTACGGGAGCACGTCCGCGTGCTTGGTCTGGCAGGACTCGGCGAAGGCCTTCACCCGCTCCAGGTTGGCGCGCTCGGTCGCCTCGTCCAGGGGGACGGAGTCGGGCCGCACGGGGGTGAAGTGGCCGGCGCCGCAGTCCAGGACGGGCTCGCTCTTGCCGACGCCCCGGGGGTCGAAGCCGATCACGTCGTACTGGCCGGCGACGTCCTTGGGCAGTGCGGAGGCGATGTAGCCGGCCAGGGTGCGGCCGCTGCCGCCGGGGCCGCCCGGATTGACCAGCAGCGGGCCCTGGGAGCGGGCCGCGGTGTGGGGGACCCGGGTCAGGGCGAGGGAGATCTGCCGGCCGTCGGGCCGGTCGTGGTCGAGGGGGACCTTGAGGGAGGCGCACTGGAGCGTCGGATAGCGGGACGTGGCGCAGTTGGACCACTTCAGGGGCGCCGGCGCGGGTGCGGGCGCGCCGGGCGCGGCGGCCGTCACCGGGCTCGCGAGGGCGGCGGCGACGGTGGTGACCGCCAGCAGGACGGCGGCGCGCTTCTTGAGGGGCGGACGGTTCACGGGGCTCATGGGGCCTCCCAGCCGAGGGTTCTGGGCGGAATCGTCCCGGAACCCGCGCCCGGAAAGGGGGATTGGGCGGCCTATTGGCCCGATGTGATGACCCTTCAGTCGGTCGTACGGTCGTACGGGCGCGCGTGCGCGGCCTCAGAGCAGGCTCAGCTGGGTGGGTCCGGCGGGCACGGGCTCGGCCGGCCGCTCCGGCAGGAGGGTCCCGCGGTCCCGCCCGCTCCCGCCCGGCCCGATGCCGAATTCGGCGGCGAGCTCGTGGACTTGTCGGGTGATCATGCGCTGGTACCAGGTGGGCGCGTACGAGCCGCCCGCGTACATCCGCTCGTACCGTTCGACCAGGTGGGGATGGTGCTCGCCCAGCCAGGCCGTGAACCACTCGCGGGCCCCGGGCCGCAGATGGAGTACGAGGGGTGTCACGGAGGTCGCGCCCGATTCCGCGACGGCCCGGACGGTGTCCCGCAGCTGCTCCGGGGAGTCTCCGAGGAAGGGGATCACCGGGGCCATCAGGACCCCGCACTCGATGCCCGCGTCGGTCAGGGTGCGCACGGCGTGCAGCCGGGCGGCGGGGGAGGGGGTGCCGGGTTCGACGGTGCGCCACAGGGCGGTGTCGGTGAAGCCGACGGAGACGGAGATCCCGACGTCGGCGACGGCGGCGGCCTCCTGGAGGAGGGGGAGGTCGCGCAGGATCAGCGTCCCCTTGGTGAGGATGGAGAAGGGGTTGGCGTGGTCGCGCAGCGCCCCGATGATCCCGGGCATGAGCCGGTAGCGGCCCTCGGCCCGCTGGTAGCAGTCGACGTTGGTCCCCATCGCGATGTGCGCGCCGGTCCAGCGGCGGGCGGCGAGCTCGCGGCGCAGGAGCTCGGGGGCGTTGGTCTTGACGACGATCTGGGAATCGAAACCGATGCCGGTGTCGAGGTCGAGATAGCTGTGGGTCTTGCGCGCGAAGCAGTAGACGCAGGCGTGGCTGCAGCCCCGGTAGGGGTTCACGGTCCATTCGAACGGCATCCGCGAGGCCCCGGGGACCCGGTTGAGGATCGAGCGGGCGCGCACCTCGTGGAAGGTGATCCCGCGGAACTCGGGGGTGTCGAAGGTGCGGGTGACGACGGCGGCGGCGCCGAAGAGCGCGGCGGGTCCGGCGGGCCGGCTCTCCTCGTCCCCGTCCTCGGGGGGTTCGTTGCTCAGGCTGTCCCAGCGCATGGTGCGGCTCCCTAGGTGGCTCGCCCCCGAGAATAGAACAAACGTTCCCATGATCGTGCGGGGCGGGGAATTCGCTGGTCAGGGCGTTGAGGGGGTGGAAGGCTGAGCCTCATGGCGGGATACAGACTCACGGTGTGCCTTCCGGGCGAGGCCCGGGACCGACTGGAGGAAGCGGTCGGCGAGGCGCTGGCGCCCTTCTGGCTGGACCGGGACGGTGACATCTCCCAGGACCTGCGGATCTGGGACAGTTGGCGGATCCAGGGCGGCGCGGAGGGGGCTGGCTACCGCATCCGGCCAGGTCAGGAGGAGGACCCCCGGATCATTCACGACCACCCGCGCTGGAACGGCTCCCGAGAGGACAGCCGGCCCGGCTGGTGCGCGGGCGGTCCGCGCGGGCTGCTCGTGGTGCGCGGGCGCTCCGAGCGGACCGCAGAACTGGCCGGTGCCGCCTGGGACCACTGGCAGGAGTTGCTCCGGAAACACCCGCCGGCCCGGCCGTGGGAGGACTTCCTTCCGGAGCGGATCGGAGTGGAGCGGTCCGACTTCGAGGCCGCGTGCGACGAGGCCCGTGCCGAATACCTCGCGCAGACGCCGGCCGCGCCCTTCCGGCGATGGGTCGCCGAGCTGCCCGTCGATCCGGCCGCCGACGGGTTCGAATCCGCCCTCTGTGACATCGACGACCCGCTCGGAACCTTCGGCTATTTCCGCACCCGGGAGACGTACGTCGGATACGGCAGCGGCTGGGCCGCCGCCTGCGAGAACGTCCTGACCCTCGACGGCTGGTGGTGCGAGTGGGGCGAAGACCCTCTGCACGGTGCCTGTGACGACCCCGGATCCTGCCCGCACACCCCGCCGTCCACGAGGCGGATCGGCAGTGCGGGGGCCCACCTCGCCGGACTGCCCGGGGACACGCTCCTCGTGTACGTCCGCTGCCACGTCTGACCCGGATTTGGGCGCCCGCCCCGGAGGTGGTTGGCTTGCGGCGACGACGGACACAACTGCTGGAGGACAGCCATGGCGCAGGTCGAGGCCACCACGGAGCGCATCATCACGGCGGACGCGGAGACCGTGTTCGACGCGCTGGCCGACTACACCGGGACCCGGAGCAAGCTGCTTCCCGAGCACTTCAGCGAGTACGAGGTGCGCAAGGGCGGCGACGGCGAGGGCACCGAGGTCCACTGGAAGCTCCAGGCCACCAGCAAGCGGGTGCGCGACTGCCTGCTGGAGGTCACCGAGCCCACCGACGGGCAGCTCGTGGAGAAGGACCTCAACTCCTCAATGGTCACCACCTGGACGGTCACCCCGGCCGGCGAGGGCAAGTCCAAGGCCGTCGTCAGCACCGTCTGGAACGGCGCGGGCGGCATCGGCGGCTTCTTCGAGCGCACCTTCGCGCCCAAGGGTCTCGGCCGTATCTACGACACCGTTCTGGCCAACCTGGCCGCCGAAGTCGAGGGCTGAGCAAGGATGTTGCCGGTGAGGTCGGGAACCCGGCTTCACCGGATCGGGTGAAACCGCTGACCTGGGGGGGGGCCGGTGCTGCAGAAGAACGGGCTGTACTACCCGTACATCCACTTCCGCGACGAGAGCTGGCTCAAGGCCGCCGCGCTGTACTGGCCCAGCCTGGGCCGGGTGGTCCCGGACGGATACCCCGTCATGGACTCACCGACTGTCGAGCGGTTGCGCGAGGGGCTCCCGGGCTTCATCCACGACGTGGACCCGGCCGCGGCTGCTCGGGCCGTGGCCGAGGACTTCCTCGAAGTGCTGTCCGGGGGTTCCGCCCTCCTCGGGGAACTGCGCGACAGGCACGCGAACTTCGAGGAGTTGCGGGACCGGACCGCGGGCGGGGCCTCGAACGGCTTTCCCGACTTCGAGCACGGACGGCGCGGCGCGCCGACCATGTCCCGCGCACCGGCCCCGCGCCGCATCCGCCCGTTCGGACTGGCCGGTGTCTACCACGGCGAGGTCGACCCCCGGCTGCGCGAGGCCCTGGCGGAAGGCGGGTTCGCCCTTCCCACGCACAGCACGAGCTTGCGCGGGGTGGGCCGCGGCGGCTTCCTCACCATGTCACCCGAGCTCGCTTGGGTGTACAAGTGTGCGCTGACCGAGGAGCTCGCGCGGCTCGGCGGCTACGCGCCGACCACCGACCACGCGGCCGCGCACACCGCCGCGCAGGGCTGGGACCCCGAACGCATCGCGCGGGCGCTGCTCGACCGCGACTCCGACCCCGGGGTCTGGCGGCCCTTCGCCGGGGGCGGCGACCTCTTCGACCCGGTGGACGACGGCCTCCTCGACACCGTGGGGATGCTGGCCGTGCGCGTCGTGCTCCCCGCCGACCTGCGCGGCATCGACATCGAGAAGATCATCGAGCTGCGCACGACGCACACGGCGGCCTTCGACCGCTTCGGCCGGGCCGTCACGGATGCCGTCGAGGCCCTGAAGACCGACCTCGCGGACATCCGGCTGCCCGAGGCCGCCCGCCGCTACGTCGAGCAGGAGGTCGACCGGCGGTTCCGGGTCCCGCTGGCCGAGCTGGAGGAGGCCATGGGATCGCTGAACACCGCCACCACCTTCAGCGCGGCCAACGTCGCCTTCGTGCTGCCTCCCGCCCTCGGCTGGGCGGTCGGCCAGTTCTCCGGCAGCTCGCTCGTGGCCACCGGACTCGGCGCGGCCTTCAGCGTCGCCGGGGTCGCCCACGGAGCGCGCCGGCAGAAGCAGGCCGTGCTGGCCGCCTCCCCGGCCGCGTACCTGCTCTCCGTCAAGCAGGAGCTGGCCCCCGCGCAACTGCTCCGGCGGATCGCGGCCCGCGTGAGCGTCCGCAGGTGAGGGCGGGCCGGGCCTGGGGCCCCTAGGTCGTCTCTTTCGGATCTTGCCGGGCCCGCGCCTAGTCGGCCCCGGCCGTCGGTGTGGTCGGGCGTCAGTGCGGTCGGGCGTGGCCCCGGGGTCCCGTGGGGCCGGGCGGTTAGGGTGGGGCTCTGAGCGCTACCGACCGCCCGGGGGCCCGATGAAGATCCTCATCTCCGCCGACATGGAAGGCGCCACCGGCGTCACCTGGCCCGCCGACGTGCTGCCCGGGACGCCGCAGTGGGAACGCTGCCGGACGATGTTCACCTCCGACGTGAACGCCGCCGTACTCGGCTTCTACGACGCGGGCGCGGAGCAGGTCCTCGTCAACGAGGCCCACTGGACCATGCGCAACCTGCTGCTGGAGCGGCTCGACGCACGCGTCGAGATGCTCACCGGCCGCCACAAATCCCTCTCCATGGTCGAGGGCGTCCAGCACGGGGACGTCGACGGCATCGCCTTCGTCGGCTACCACACCGGAGCCGGAGCCGAAGGGGTCCTCGCCCACACCTACCTCGCCAACTCCATCACCGGGGTCTGGCTGAACGGGACCCGGGCCAGCGAGGGCGTGCTCAACGCACACGTCGTCGCCGAGTACGGGGTCCCCGTGGTGCTCGTCACGGGAGACGACCTGACCTGCGTGGACGCCGCCGGATACGCCCCCGACGCGGTGACCGTCGCCGTCAAGGACCACGTCTCGCGCTACGCCGCCGTCTGCCGCACCCCCGCCCGCACGGCCGCCGACATCAGGGCCGCCGCCAAGGCGGCCGCATCCCTGGCGGTCCGTCACGAACCCGTACGCGGCGGCCCTTTCACGGTCGAGGTGGAGTTCGACGCGGAGCACCTGGCGATGGCTGCCACGGTGGTACCCGGCGTCGCGCGGTCGGGCGAGCGCAAGGTCGCGTACACCAGCGCGACCATGTATGAGGGGATCCGGACCTTCAAGGCGGTCACGACGATCGTCTCGGCAGCGGTGGAGGAGCAGTATGGCTGACATGTCCGACCCCAACCCCGGCTCGGTCCTGGACTCCCCGGTGGACCGGACGGCGCTCGACGAGGCCGTGGAGTTCACCTCCGGCCTGATCCGCATCGACACCACCAACCGGGGCGGCGGCGACTGCCGTGAGCGGCCGGCCGCCGAGTACGTCGCCGAGCGGCTGGCGGCCGCCGGGATCGAACCGGTGATCCTGGAGCGCACCCCGGGCCGCAGCAACGTGGTGGCCCGGATCGAGGGGACCGACCGCACGGCCCCCGCCCTCCTGGTCCACGGCCACCTCGACGTGGTCCCCGCCGAGGCCGCCGACTGGAGGGTGGACCCCTTCTCCGGCGAGGTCCGCGACGGGGTGGTCTGGGGCCGGGGCGCGGTCGACATGAAGAACATGGACGCGATGGTGCTGGCCGTCGTACGGGCCTGGGCGCGGGCCGCCGAGAGGGGGCTGGACTGCAGGCCGCGCCGGGACATCGTGATCGCCTACACCGCCGACGAGGAGGACAGCGCGATCGACGGAGCCGGCTTCCTCGCCGACCGGCATCGGGAACTCTTCGAAGGCTGTACCGAGGGCATCGGAGAATCGGGTGCCTTCACCGTGCACCCCGGCCCCGGACGGCCCCCCCTCTACCCGATCGCCGCCGGTGAACGCGGCACGGCCTGGCTGAAGTTGACGGCCACCGGTACCGCCGGGCACGGCTCCAAGCCCAACCGGGCCAATGCCGTCAGCCGGCTCGCCGCCGCCGTGGCCCGGATCGGCGAGCACCGGTGGCCGGTCCGCCTCACCGACACGGTCGTCGCCTGCATCACCGAACTGGCCGCCCTCCAGGGGCTGTCGGTGGATCCGCGAGCCCCCGGCTTCGACCTCGACGCCGTCCTGCGCGAGCTCGGACCGGCCTCGGCCCTCGTCGAGGCGACCGTCCGCAACAGCGCCAACCCCACCATGCTCAGCGCCGGTTACAAGCTCAACGTCATTCCCGGCACGGCCACCGCCTTCGTGGACGGCCGGATGCTGCCCGGCGGCGAGGCCGAGTTCATCGCCACCCTCGACGAGCTCACCGGCCCCGACGTGCGCTGGGAATTCCACCACCGCGAGGTGGCCCTCGAAGCCCCCGTGGACGGGCGGACCTACGCGATCCTGCGCGAGTCCGTCGAGCGGTTCGACCCCGAGGGGCACGTGGTCCCCTTCTGCATGGCGGGCGGCACCGACGCCAAGCAGTTCTCCCGCCTCGGCATCACCGGCTACGGCTTCTCCCCGCTGAAGCTGCCGCCCGGCTTCGACTACTGGTCCCTCTTCCACGGAGTGGACGAGCGGGTCCCCGTCGACGCCCTGCACTTCGGCGTGCGCGTCCTGGACCACGCGCTGCGCACCCTGTGATGGAGCCCCGCACCGCTCCCTACGGCAGCTGGCCCTCGCCCATCGACGCCGCGCTCGCCGCCTCCCTCGACGGGCGGCCCGAGTACGTCGGCACGGTGGGCCCCGAGGTGTGGTGGACGGAGCCCCGGCCGGCCGAGGGCGGGCGCCGCGCGCTGGTCCGGCGGTCGGCCGACGGCGGCCACCCCGTCTCGGTGCTGCCCGCGCCGTGGAACGTGCGCAGCCGGGTCACCGAGTACGGGGGCCGGCCCTGGGCGGGCACCGAACGCCCTTCGGGCGGACCGCTGGTGGTGTTCTCGCACTTTCCCGACCAGCGGCTGTACGCGTACGAGCCCGACGCGCCCGGCGGCACCGCCCCGCGCCCGCTGACCCCCGTCTCGGCGGTCGGCGGCGGGCTGCGCTGGGCCGACCCCGTACTGCACGGCGGCGAAGTCTGGTGCGTGCTCGAGGAGTTCACTGGACCCGGGCCGACCGATGTGCGCCGGGTCCTGGCCGCCGTACCGCTGGACGGATCGGCCGCCGAGGACCGCTCCCGGGTGCGGGAGCTCACCGACGACGGGTACCGGTTCACCACCGGCCCGCGGATCTCCCCGGACGGGCGGCAGGCCGCCTGGCTGGTGTGGGACCACCCCCGGATGCCCTGGGACGGCACCGAGTTGAGGCTCGCCGAGGTCACCCCGGACGGGCGGCTCGCGCAGCCCCGTACCGTACTCGGCGGACCCGAGGAGGCCGTCGCGCAGGTCGAGTGGGCCGGTGACGGGACCCTCCTCGCGGTGAGCGACCGGGGCGGCTGGTGGAACCCGTACCGGGTGGACCCCGACACCGGCGGAGCCGTCAACCTGTGCCCCCGGGAAGAGGAGTTCGGCGGGCCGCTGTGGAAGCCCGGACTGCGCTGGATCGCCGCGCTCCCCGGGGGCCTCGTCGCCGTCCTGCACGGCCAGGGCTCCTCGGTGCTGGGCGTACTCGACCCGGAGAGCGGCGACCTGGTCGACGCGGCCGGTCCGTGGACGGCCTGGCAGCCCACGCTCGCCGTCCTGGGAAGCCGGGTCTACGGGGTCGCGGCCAGCCCGCGCAGCGCGTACGAGGTGGTGGAGCTGGACACCGCCACCGGGCACGCCCGGGTGGTGGGCGGCGGGAGGGCGGATCCGGTGGACCCGGCGTACTACCCCGAGCCGCAGAGCCGGACCTTCCACGGTCGGGGCGGGCGGCAGATCCACGCCCACGTCTATCCGCCGCACCATCCGGAGCTGCGGGCCCGGGACCGGGAGCTGCCCCCGTACGTGGTGTGGGCGCACGGCGGCCCCACCGACCACGTGCCGCCCGTACTCGACCTGAACATCGCCTACTTCACCTCGCGCGGCATCGGCGTCGTCGAGGTCAACTACGGCGGCTCCACCGGCTACGGACGCGCCTACCGGGAGCGGCTGCGCGAACAGTGGGGCGTGGTCGACGTGGAGGACTGCGCGGCCGTGGCCCGCGGTCTGTCCGCGGAGGGCACCGCGGACCCCGACCGGCTCGCGATCCGCGGCGGCAGCGCGGGCGGCTGGACGGCGGCGGCCTCACTGGCCTCCACCGGCCTCTACGCGTGCGCGGCGGTGATCTACCCCGTGCTGGACCTGTGCGGTTTCGCCGAGGAGACGCACGACCTGGAGTCCCGCTACCTCGACGGTCTCGCCGGTCCGCCGCGGACCCTGGAGAGGATCAGCCGCGAACGCTCCCCGGTGGCCCTGGCCGACCGGATCACCGCGCCGTTCGTCCTCCTCCAGGGCCTGGAGGACCCGGTCTGCCCGCCCGCCCAGGCCCAGCGGCTGCTCGACGCGATGCGCGGCCGCTCGGTGCCGCACGCCTACGTGACCTTCGAGGGCGAGGGACACGGCTTCCGGCGCGCGGAGTCGATGGTCCGGGCCCTGGAGTCGGAACTGTCCCTGTACAGCCAGGTGTTCGGCATCGAGCGGACGGACGTGCCGAGGCTGGTCCTGGAGCCGTGAGCGCTCAGGCCGTGCGGCTGCGCAGCAGATGGGTCCGCTCGCTGGTGCGCAGCCACACCCGCAGCGGGCCCACCGGGCGGAAGCCGTGCCGGATCGCGGTGCCGAGGTCGTCACCGGACTCGTAGCCCACGACGGCCAGGCCCGGCCACAGCCCGGCGATCGAGGCCAGGGAGCCGCTCCAGGCGGCGTCGTCCGGGGTGCCTTCGGCGGTGAAGACGTTGGAGAGGCCCACCACTTCGCCGGTGCGGTTGGCGACGGCTCCGGCGCGGATCCGCCCGCCGGGGTCGCGGCCGGCGAGGAAGGCGATCTCGGAGGTGAGGAGCGCCGGGCGGAACAGGCCGGTGCTCTCCTCCCCGTCCCAGGTGGCCTCCCAGGCCTCCAGCTCGGCGGCCGAGGCGACCCGGGTCCAGTTGAGCGCGAGCCCGGGCGTCGGCGCGGGGGCGGGAGCCGTGGCCGGGCGGTGGATCCACTGGGCGTCGAAGAGCACCTCGAAACCGTCCGGTGCCAGGTCCAGGACGGCGAAGCTGTCCTTCACCGAACTGCCCGGGGCATCGGTGTCGATCCCCGTCAGGACCGCCCCCTCGGAGGCCTCCGCACGGAGGGTCACCGCGTCGGGGTAGTAGGGCGGGGTCCGCCGCGCACTGATCCAGACGTCCTCGCCGAGCGAGCCCTCCAGCCCGTGCGCGCGGCACACGGCGTCGCACCACTCCGCGTTGTTGAGCGCAGCGAGCAGGCGTATCCCGTCGTTCTCTTCGTTGATCACGACGGCGATGGTGCCATACACCTACCCTGGGCGCGTGGTCGATTTCCCTTACCTCGTCGCGGGCCCCCGGGTGGGGCTGCGCCCCTTCCGGCTCGCGGACGGCGCCGAGTTCACCGCCCGCGCGCGAGAGAGCCGGGGGCTCCATCACCCCTGGCTGTCCCCGCCCGCCACGATCGAGGCTTACGAGGCCTACGCGGCCCCGCTGATCGAGGGCGGGGTGAAGGCCAAGGCCGGGTTCCTCGTCTGCGAGCGGGAGACCGGCGCCATCGCCGGCTTCGTCAACATCAACAACATCGTCCGGGGCGCCTTCCAGTGCGGCGCCCTGGGCTACGGGGCCTTCGCGCACGCGGCGGGCCGCGGGCTGCTCGGCGAAGCCCTCGACCTGGTCCTCGGCCACGCCTTCGCGGCGGACGGCCTCGGCCTGCACCGCCTGGAGGCCAACATCCAGCCGGGAAACACCGCCTCGATCGCCCTCGTGCGCGGCCGCGGCTTCCGGCTGGAAGGGCTCTCCGCGGACTTCCTCCACGTCGACGGCGCCTGGCGGGACCACGAACGCTGGGCGATCACGGCCGAAATGCCTCGTCCCCGGGCCCCGCATCGCACAGGATGAATCCATGCGAACCCTCGTACTCCTCGACGCACCGTCCAACCTCGGTCTCCGGCCTCCCGCGCCGGGCACGGTACCCGGCGTGTACAAGCTGGCCGGGGCCCTGCGCGAACAGGGCCTGCTGGCCCGGCTCGGCGCGCGCGAGGGCGGGGTGGTCGTCCCGCCGCGCTACGACCGGGGGGAGTGGAAGGAGGGGGACGGGGTGTTCCACGCCGGGCCCCTCGCCGCGTACACCGTCACCCTCGCCGACCGGATCGAGGGCCACCTGAGGTCCGGGGAGTTCCCCGTGGTCCTCGGCGGCGACTGCTCCATCCAGCTGGGCGCCTCGCTCGCCATGCGCCGCCTGGGGCGGTACGGGATGGCCGCCATCGACGGCTCCGCGGACTTCCGCCACCCCGGCAACGAGGCCGTCAACGGGCCCGTCGGCGCCGCGGCCGGCGAGGAACTGGCCCTGGCCACCGGGCGCGGCCAGGCCGGACTCGCGAACCTGGAGGGCCTCGCGCCCTACCTGCGCGACGAGGACGTACGGCTCTTCGGGCTGCGCGACGGCGATCCCGACCTCCCCGAGCTGCGCGCCGCCGGGATCTTCGCCGCCACCGTGGGCGCGATCCGCGACCGGGGCGCCGGGCCGGTGGCCCGGACGGCCCTGACCGGGCTGCAGCCACCGGCCACGGCCGGGTTCTGGGTCCACCTGGACGCCGACGTACTGGACCCGTCGGTGATGCCGGCGGTCGACAGCCCGGACCCCGGCGGTCTGATCCCGGACGAACTCGCCGAGCTGCTCGGGGTGTTGATCAGCTCCCCGCGCTGCGTCGGGCTCAACGTCACGATCTACGACCCGGACCTGGACCCCGAAGGCCGCGCGGGCGCACTGCTCGCGGACCTGGTGGCGGGCGCGTTCGCCTAGGCCGTCTCTTTCGGATCTTGCCGGGGGCGGCCGGGCGCCCGTCCCCGGCGGGTGCCCCGCGGTCAGACCCCGATCGCGCCGTCGATGCGCTCCCGCAACAGGTCCGCGTGGCCGTTGTGGCGCGCGTACTCCTCGATCATGTGGATCAGCACCCAGCGCAGCGAAACCTCGCCCAGCCACCCGTCCTTCCCCGAGACCTCCAGGTCGGGTGCCCGCGCCGCGAACCGCTCGGCGAACGCCACCTCCGCCCGCCACGCCTCCCAGGCGCCCTCGACCACCGCGGGCTCCGCCCCGGCCCCGTCGAAGTCCCCGTCGGGATCGTCCGCCGAGGAGAACCGGGCCGCAGCCTCCTGGCCGGCCAGCACCTGCCGGAACCAGCGGCGCTCCATGTCCGCGAGGTGGCGCACCAGCCCGAGCAGCGACAGCGTGGACGGCTCCACCGACCGGACGGCCAACTCCTCGTCCAGACCGGCACACTTGAGCTCCAGCGTCGCACGTTGTGCTCCCAGCATCGCGGTGAGCATCACTCGCTCGTCACCGGTCGTGGGGCGTCCCCTGAACTCGCTCTCGGCCTCGGCTCCGCCGAAGAACTCGGCCTTTCTGCTGCGTTCGCTCATGCGCCCATTGTCGATCAACGATCCGCGCCGGGAAGGGCTTTGCGTAATCCTGACCGGTGGTGATGCGCCGAATCCCTGTGCACCGGCCGCCGCGGCGTGTTCCATTTCCTCATGGCCACCACCGTCAGCCGCTCCGTACTCACCCTCCCCGCAGCACCCCTGGGTCCCGAGAACCCGCTGCCCGCCCTGCGCGCCTTCGACGAGGTGCACGTGCTCGACGAGCGGGCGCGCGAGGGCCTGCCGCGCGACATGGCCCGCCAGATCGGGTACGAGCCGCTGCGCTCGCTGCTGCCCGTCCGGATCCGGGACGGTTACCAACGGCGGCGTGCGGAGCGGGACATCGAGACGATCGTCATCGAGAACGCACATCTGCGCGTCACCGTCCTGCCCGGACTCGGCGGCCGGATCCACTCGCTCGTGCACCTGCCGACCGGACGCGAACTGCTCTACCGCAACCCGGTGTTCCAGCCCGCCAACTTCGCCCTCAACGGCGCCTGGTTCTCCGGCGGCATCGAGTGGAACATCGGCGCCACCGGCCACACCACCCTCTCCTGCGCCCCGCTGCACGCCGCCCTGGTCCCGGCGCCCGACGGGGGCGTGATGGTGCGGCTGTGGGAGTGGGAGCGGCTGCGCGACCTGCCGTTCCAGGTGGACCTGTGGCTGCCCGAGGAGTCGGAGTTCCTCTACGTCGGGGTCCGCCTGCGCAATCCGCACGAGCGGCCCGCCCCCGTCTACTGGTGGTCCAACATCGCCGTGCCCGAGGGCCCGGACACCCGGGTCCTGGCCCCGGCCGACCAGGCCTGGCACTTCGGGTACGAGCGCTCCCTGCGGCGCATCCCCGTACCGGCCTGGGAGGGCGCCGACCGCACGTACCCGCTGCGCAGCGAGTACCCCGCCGACTTCTTCTACGAGGTCGAGACCGGGGCCCGGCCCTGGATCGCCTCCCTCGACGCGGACGGGCGGGGCCTCGTACAGACCTCGACGGCCCGGCTGCGCGGCCGCAAGCTCTTTGTCTGGGGCGCGGGCGAGGGCGGCCGGCGCTGGCAGGAGTGGCTGACCGAGCCGGGCACGGCCGGGTACGCGGAGATCCAGGCCGGGCTGGCCCGGACCCAGCTGGAGCACGTACGGCTGGAGGCCGGGGCCGAGTTCAGCTGGCTGGAGGCCTACGGGGCGCTGTCCGCGGACCCGGCGGCCGTGCACGGGGACGACTGGGCGGCGGCGCGCGGCGCGGCCGGGGCGGCGCTGGAGTCCGCGCTCCCCGCGGCGGCCGTGGACGCGGCCTACGAGGCGTGGCGCGGGTGCGCCGACACCGAGCCGGGGGAGCGGCTGGCGGCCGGCTCCGGCTGGGGCGCCCTGGAGGTGCGGTGCGGGGGGTACAAGCTGCCCGGCACCCCCTTCCCCGAGGACACGCTCGGCGAGGAGCAGGAGCCGTGGCTGGAGCTCTGGCGCAGCGGGGTGTTCCCCGCGCCGCGCCGGGTGGCGCCGCCCGGCCCGAGCCTGGTCGCCCCGCACTGGCGGGACATGCTGGAGACGGCCCGGGCGGACCCGCTGACCGAGTACCACCTCGGGGTCGCGCAGTGGCACGCCGGGGACATCGCCCAGGCGGTACGCAGCTGGGAGCGCGGGCTGGCGCTGGCCCCTTCGCGGTGGCCGCTGCTGAGGTGCCTGGCGGTCGCCGACGGCCTGGCCGGGGACCGGGCGCGGGCGGCCCGCTGGTACGCCGAGGCCTTCGAGGACCTGGCCCGGGAGAGCCGCGGCGGCGAGGGCTGGCTGGCCGCCGAATCGGCGCTGGGCCGGGAGGCCCTCACCGCCCTGCTGGCGGCGGGACTGCTCCCGCAGGCCCGCGCCGTGTGGGACCGGCTGCGGCCCGCCCTGCGCGACGAGGGCCGCTTCCGGCTCGCGGCGGCCCGGCTGCTGGCGGCCGAAGGCCATGTGGGCGCGGCCTGGCGGGTCTTCGAGGAGGGGTTCGAACTGCCCGACCTCCGCGAGGGCGAGGAGATCCTCTCGGAGGTCTGGTCCGCGCTGACGGACCGCCCGCTGCCGCGCCCGTACAACTTCCGGATGCGCCCGCCGGAGCACCAGGGCTGGAGGGGCCAGTGAGGTGACCGCACAGGTTCCTATGACCGCGGTGTGCAGTCCCAGCGCCACGTGGTGCGACGGGGGTGCCCGGGCAGTTCGGCGCGGCCGGTGGCCCACAACAGGGTGAGCCAGGGGTCCGCGCCGCCCGGAGCCTCTGGAAACAGACGGGCGAGCACCCGCGAGCAGAGGGCGGAGGGCGGGGTCCAGGGAAGCCCGAAGCCTTCCGCCACATCGTGCATGTGGACCAGCGTCTCCACGACCCCCATCGCCGCGAAGCCCTCGGGGTCCGACACCCCGGCGGCGTGGTGCCTTCCGCTAGGCCGTCTCTTCCGGATCTTGCCGGGTCCGCGCCGCCCGGCACCGCACCTCGCCGCGCTGCCGGGGCACCCGAGTACGTCCAGTACGCGGGAGCCCCGGCAGCACTGCGAGGCACGGCACCGGACGACGCGGGCTCGACCGGCAAGATCCGAAAGAGACGGCCTAGGCCACCAGCCCGTCGGCGACCAGGCCCGCGAGCACCGCCTCGCCGAGGGCCTGGACCGCCGACTGCGGGCGGACCATCACGGTGATCTCCTTGATCATGTCCTCGCCGTCGAGGTGCAGCATGTCGATGCCGTTGATCTGCTTGCCGTTGACGGTGGCCCGGAAGGCCAGGACCGCCGCCGGGCCCTCGGCTCCGTCGCCGGCGGCTTCCACGCTGCCCTCGAACCGGCCGACGTAGCGGAGGTCCTCGAAGGTGCGGATGAGGACTCCGAAGAGGCCCATCACCATCTTCTTGCCCTCGAAGGGCGTGAACTTCACGGGGCTGTAGAGCCGGATGTCCTCGGTGAACAGGGCCTCCAGGGCGGTGAGGTCGCGGTGGTCGACGGCGGCGCGGAAACGGTCCACGGTGCTCATGAACTCTCCTGGATAGTCAACGATGTGATTAGTCAGATTCTTGACTATCATGACTCGTGCCCCGGTGAACAGGCACCGGTGGACGGACATCGATGGACGGACATGAGGAGGCGGACCGTTGGCCCTGCGTCACGCCGTGCTCGCGGCCCTGCTCGACGAGGAGCTGAGCGGCTACCAGCTGGCCAAGTCCTTCGGCATGGGCGTGGCCAACTTCTGGCAGGCGCTGCCCCAGCAGGTCTACGCCGAGCTGACCAAGCTGGAAGGCGAAGGGCTCATCGCGGGCCGGGAGGTCGTCCAGGAGAGCCGCCCCAACAAGCGCCTCTTCCAGGTCACCGCCGCCGGAATGGCCGAGCTGGAACGCTTCGCGGCCGCCGACACCAAGCACGCCTTCATCCGCGACGACCTGCTCGTGAAGATCCAGGCCGCCGGCTACGTCGACACCGAGTCGCTGATCGCGCAGCTCACGGAGCGGATCGCCTTCGCCGACACCAAGATCGAGATGTTCGACTCCCTGCTGCTCAAGATGCGGGGCGAGCGCGCCGAGGAGGATTTCCTGCGCCACGGCGAGCGGATCGGCCCCTACCTCACCTGCCTGCGCGGCCTGGAGTTCGAGCGGGCCAACCGTGCCTGGTACGAGCGCACCACCATGATTCTGAGCGAGAGGCGGGCACCGCGTGCCGAGCGATGAGCGGAGCCACCCCCTGCGGTACGTGGCTCTCGGCGACAGTCAGACCGAAGGCGTCGGCGACGGGGACGACGCCACCGGGCTGCGCGGATTCGCGGACCGGCTCGCCGAGTTGATGGCGGCCCGGCTCGACCGGGAGGTCCAGTACGCCAATCTGGCCGTACGGGGACGCCTCGCGGGCGCGGTCCGCGCGGAGCAGCTCGCCCCGGCCCTCGCGCTCCGCCCCGACCTGGCCACCGTCGTCGCCGGGGTCAACGACCTCCTGCGGCCCGGGTTCGACGCCGACGAGGTGGCGGGGGACCTGGAGGCGATGTTCGCCGCGCTCACCGCGCAGGGTGCCCGGGTCGCCACCGTCACCTTCCCCGACCTCACCCGGCTGATCCCGCTCGCCAGGGGCCTGTCCCCGCGGCTCGTCGCGCTCAACCACCGCGTCCGGCAGGCCGCCGAGCGGCACGGGGTCGCCCTCGCCGACTTCGGTTCCCACCCCGCCACGGCCGACCCGCGGATGTGGAGCTTCGACCGGCTGCACGCCTCTGAGCTCGGGCACGCCCGGATCGCCGCCGGGCTCGCCCGGTCGCTGGAGCTGCCGGGCAGCGACGACTCCTGGACCCGTCCGCTGCCCGGCCCGGCGCCGCTCGGGCCGAAGGGACTGCGCGGGGCCGCCGGGGAGGTGCGATGGGCCGTCGGGTTCCTCGGGCCGTGGCTCGGGCGCCGGCTGCGCGGGCGCTCCTCCGGAGACGGTCGCACGGCCAAGCGGCCCGCGCTGCTGCCCGTACGGGGCTCCGCGGACGGTTCCGTGGGCGCGTAGCAAGGCAGAGCCGTGTACCCGCGTAGGGCTCGCGGGTTCGCGGCCCCCGCGGGGGTCAGGCGCGCGCAATGATCTCGCCGTTCAGGACCGAGAACCAGGCGTCCGGGGAGGCGCCCCAGGTGTGCCAGGCGTCCGCGATGGCCGCCAGCTCCGCCTCGGTCGCGTGCCCGCCGCCGGTCGCGATGCCGGCGTAGGCCGAGGTGTTCGTGCGGTCCGCCCACAGTGCGGACCACCACGCGGCCTCCTCCGGGGTCGCGTAGCACCAGGACGTCGCCGTACAGGTCACGTCCGTGAAGCCCGCCGCCCGCGCCCATGAACGCAGTCGGCGTCCGGCGTCCGGCTCGCCGCCGTTGGCGCGGGCCACCCGCCGGTACAGGTCCAGCCACTCCTCCAGCCCCGGGGTCTGCGGGTACCAGGTCATCGCCGCATAGTCCGCGTCCCGCACGGCCACGATCCCGCCCGGCCGGCACACGCGGCGCATCTCGCGCAGGGCCTGGACCGGATCCCCGACGTGCTGCAGCACCTGGTGGGCGTGGACCACGTCGAAGGAATCGTCCGGGAAGTCCAGCGCGTGGACATCGGCCGTGGCGAACCCGATGTTGGTCAGGCCGCGCTCCTGCGCATACGCGGCGGCCTGCTCGATCACGTCCTGCGCGGCGTCCACCGCCGTGACCCGGCCCTGCGGCCCCACCAGCTCCGCCAGGTCCGCCGAGATGGTGCCCGGACCGCAGCCCACGTCCAGGACGGACATGCCCGGACGCATCTCGCCGATCAGGTACGCGGCCGAGTTCTGTGCCGTGCGCCAGCGGTGCGAGCGCAGCACCGACTCGTGGTGTCCGTGGGTGTAGACGGCGGTCTCGTGCGGGGCGTTGGCGGACTGTGCGGCGTTCATGGCCGGGTCTCCTTCGTCGTCGAAGCGATGGTGTCACCGTAAAGGATCAGTTCGGGATATGAGATATGCGTATTGACATATGGACACCGTCCTTGCATGCCAAGGGGGTTGGGTGGGTCGGTGGCAGGGTGTTGCGGGTGCGAGGAGAGTGAGCCCGGGGGAGGGGGCGACCCTGGTGAAGGACGGTGAGCGTCATGCCGGACCAAGTGCCGGACACGCATGCAGCGGACCCGCAGGCGGCGGGCTCGAAGACGGCGGGCTCGCAGGCGGCAGGTTCGCCGATGGCGCCGCAGGCGGTGGACCCGCGCGTACCGGACTCGCCGCTCGACCGTCACGCGCAGGCCCTGCGCCTCTTCGGGGAGCGGGTGCGCGCCGTCGCGGACACCCAGTGGGACGCGCCGACGCCCTGCACCGAGTGGAGCGTGCGCGATCTGGTCAACCACGTCACCTCCGAACAGCTGTGGATCCCGCCGCTGGTCGCCGAGGGCCGCACCGTCGAGGAGCTCGCGGACGCCTTCTCCGGCGACGTCCTCGGCACCGATCCGGTCGACGCCTGGGACCGGGCCTCGGTCGCCGCGCACGCCGCTTTCAACGCCCCCGGCGCGCTGGACCGCACCGTCCGGCTGTCCTACGGGCCCGCGCTCGGGTCGGCGTACTGCTCCGAACTGACCGTCGACTGCGCCGTGCACGCCTGGGACCTCTCCCGGGCCATCGGCGCCGACGACCGGCTGCCCGACGGTCTCGTCGAGTTCGCCATCAAGGAGGTCATGCCCTACGCGGACGGGCTGGCCGCCAGCGGCATGTTCGCCGCGCCGCTGGAGGTGCCGCCCGGGGCGAACGCCCAGACCCGGCTGCTCGGGCTGCTGGGCAGGGACGGCTGAGCCCGGTCCGGGGCTTCCCGGCCCCGGCAGTCATAACGGGCGGGGCGGGGCGAATAACCGTATAAAGGCATGGTTGGCGAGCGCGGGTACGGCAGGAAGAGGTGGCGCGCGGTGTCGGGGATCCAGCGCACGACGGCCGAGGGCCGGGGCCCGGTCCGCTACGGACCGCCCGCCCCGCAGCCGGGCCTGCCCGTCCTGCCCGAGCTCACCGCCGTCCTCGCGGCAGCCGCCTGGCGCTCCGCACCCGAGCCCCCGGGCGGGGGAGTGCCCGTACGGTCCGCCGCGGCCCGGCACTGGGGCCGGCGCGGACTGCCGACCGACCCCGAGAACGTGGCCGCCGGACCCGGCGCCCCCGCCCTGCTGCTCGCGCTGCTCGGCGCGTACGGCGGGGACGTCATGCTGCCCCGCCCCTGTCCCGCCTGGTGGACTCCGCAGGTCCGGCTGCTGGGACGGCGGGCCTACCACGTGCCGACCCCGGCCGAATGCGGCGGCGTACCGGACCCGTACGCACTGCTGGAGACGGTGCGCCGGGTGCGCGCCGAGGGCGGCGACCCGCGCGTACTGCTGCTCTCCGTCGCCGACGACCCGACGGCCACCGTGCCCCCGCCCGAGCTGCTGCGGGAGGCCTGTGAGGCCGCCGCGTCGGCCGGGCTGTTCGTCGTCAGCGACGAGACCTGGCGCGACACCGTCCACCGGCCGGTCCACCGGCCGCACGACATGGTGGTGCTCAGCCCCGCCGAGATGCTGCCCGACGACGTGGCGGTCCTCCTCGACCTCTCCGGCGCGCTGCTGCCCGCCGGCTGGCCTGCCGCCGTCGTCCGCTTCCCCGGCACCCCGCGCGGCACCTGGCTGCGGGCCCGCAGCCTCGACGTGCTCACCGCCACCGGCGCCTTCGTGGCCGGCCCCGTCGCCGGAGCCGCCGCGCACGCCCTCGACGAGCCCGCCCCCGTCGCCGACCGCGCCGCCGCGGCAGCCGCCCTGCACGGGGCGGTGGCCGCCGCCGCGCACCGGGAACTGCTGGCCGTCGGGGCGCTCGCCCGGCCCCCGCAGGCCGGCCGGCACATCTACGCCGACCTGACTCCGCTGCGCGCCGGGCTCGCCCGCAAGGGCGTGGGCGACGCGATGGAGCTGGAGGACTGGCTGGGCGCCCGGCTCGGCGCCCCGACCCCCGGCGGGCAGCGGTTCGCGGACGAACCCGTCGCCCTGCGCGTCCGGCTGTCCACCGGTCCGCTGCTGGGCGCCACCCCGGAGGAGCGGCTCGCGGCGCTGACCGCGACCGACCCCCTGGGACTGGACCACGTGCGGGGCTCGCTCGACCGGCTCCGGTCGGTCCTGGCGGGACTGTCCGACTGAGTCGTCTGGCTGAGTCGTCCGACCGAGCCGTCCGGCTCCCGCCGGTGAACGGAGACTTCTCGATGAGGGATCAGACGGGCGCCCCCGGTGCCGCGCCCGGGGCCGCCGCCCCGGCTCCCGCCGCCGGCTCCGCGCCCGCCCGGACCGCCGCCTCCTTCGTCCGTCACGCGGCGGTGCGGCCGGCGCCTTCCGTTCCGCCGGCGGCGTCCGATCCGGCTCCCGCGGTGGGCCCGGCGGTGGTCCCGGCCGCCGCCTCGGCGGTTGCCCCGGCGGTGGCGCCGGCTCCCGTGGTGCGCCCGCTGGGCGAGCACCGGCTGTGGCCCCGCTCGTTCTCCGACCGGCTGACCACCCCGCTGCCCGGTCTGCGCGCGTTCGCCCGGCTCGCCCGCGAAGGCGCCTTCCGGCCCGCCCCCGACGGGCTGCGCGGCATCCCCGACCTGCCCTACGAGCCCGCCCCGGTGCCCGCCCCGACCACCGGGACGGTGTCCGTCACCTGGGCCGGGCACGCCAGCTGGATCCTGCGGGTCGGCGGGCTGACGGTGCTGACCGACCCCGTCTGGTCCCGGCGGATCCTCGGAACCCCGGCAAGGATGACCCCGGTCGGGGTGCGCTGGGAGGAACTGCCGCCGGTCGACGCGGTGGTGATCAGCCACAACCACTACGACCACCTCGACGCCCCGACCCTCAAGCGGCTCCCGCGCCACACGCCGCTCTTCGTCCCGGCCGGCCTCGCGCGCTGGTGCAGGCGCCGGGGCTTCACCCGGGTCACCGAGCTCGACTGGTGGGAATCGGCCGAACTGGGGGGCGTACGCTTCGATTTCGTCCCCGCGCACCACTGGTCCAAGCGGTCCCTGCTCGATGCATGCCGCACCCTGTGGGGCGGCTGGATCCTCACCGACCTGCGGGCCGGGACCCCGAAGAAGGTCTACTTCGCCGGCGACACCGGCTACGGGCACTGGTTCGGCGAGATCGGCCGCCGCCATCCCGGCATCGACCTGGCACTGCTCCCGATCGGCGCGTACGCCCCGCGGTGGTGGCTGCGGGACGTCCACGCCGATCCGGAGGAAGCCGTCCAGGCCTGCCTGGACGTGGGAGCGCGCCGGATGGCCCCCATGCACTGGGCGACCTTCGCCCTGTCCGCCGAGCCGGTGATGGAACCCCTGCACCGCACGCGCGCCGCCTGGTCCCGCACCGGCCGCCCCCGCGAGCACCTGTGGGACCTCCCGATCGGCGGGTCGGGAGTCCTGTGACACGGACCTGACCGACAGGATCCGAAAGAGACGGCCTAGCTGTTGCCCGACCTGAACATGAAGTCCTCGACCGTCTTGAGGTCCCGGTTCCAGAAGGTGATCCGGGCGCTGGAGCCGACGGTGAGGGAGGTGATCTCCTTGGGCACCGCGTGGTCGAGCATCGCCACGTCCCGGTTGCTGTCCAAGGCGCGGTCCTGGTAGCCCAGGGACACCGCCGTCACGGTGACCGTGGCCTCGCCCGGCCGGAAGACGAACAGGCCCGCGTACGCCTTCTCCTTCGGCCCGATCGTGGCGATCGCCTGCGGCTCGGGCCCCACAGCGGCGAGCGGACCCTCGATGGTGGCGCCGAAGCCGACGCGCGGATAGTGGTAGAGGGTGCAGGCCTTGCCGGTGATGTTGGTGGCCGTGATCAGGAGGTGCTGCCCCGAGTCCTGGCGGTAGGTCGACAGGGCGATCGAGAGGTCGTTGTCGTTGCACGCCACGGTGGCGTTCTTGTCGCCGCCGGATCCGCCCGATCCGCCCGAGCCCTTGCCCGGACTCTGCGAGGCGCCGGGCGTGGTCCCGCCGCCCGGGCTCGCGGTGCCCGCCGGGCTCGGGGTCGCGGAGGGGGTGGGCGTACGGGTCGCGCTCGGGCTGCCGGATGCGGCGGGGCTCTTGTCGTCGCCCGGGGTGTCGGACTGACAGGCCGCCGACGACAGGAGCGCGGCGACGGCCGTGACCCCGAGGGCGTAGGTTTTCCAACTGGAGCGGACAGTGCGCATGGTGGCCCCCGTGTGCCTTCGCATGGCTGGATTGGATTGGTCGACCGCCCCGTTCATGCCCCGCCGCGATCGCCGGAGTCCTTGCCCCGGGCAACCGTTACGGACTCAGGACATGGGGGTGGCCGTTCCGTGCTCCGGCCGACCGGTCGGCCGCGCAGGCAGTTGCTCCGGCCGGGTCAGCCGCGCAGGCGCCGCCACAGGGACGGGGCCGCGCTGATGGCCACGGTGAGGGCCACCGCCAGGACCACGCCCTTCCAGGGATCCGAGAAGAGCGAGCCGCCCAGGATGCCGATCAGGCCGTAGGTCGCCGCCCAGGCCAGGCAGGCCGGGGCGTCGCCGCGGGCGAAGCGGCGCAGCGGGAGCTCCGCCAGCAGGCAGGCCAGCATCACGGGGATCCGGCCGCCCGGGAGCAGCCGGGAGACCACGAGGACCAGTACCCCGTGCTCGTCCAGCTTGCGCTGGGCCTGGGCGAGGCGTTCGGGGGAGGCCCGCCGCCGCAGGGCCTCCAGCCAGCGCGAGCCGTTGCGGGAGGAGACCCCGCGCCGGCCCAGCCAGTACAGCGCCAGGTCCCCGGCGAACGCGGCCAGCGAGGAGACCCCGAACACCAGCAACAGGCCGAAGGGCAGCGAGTCCTGGTGGAAGGCCACCACCGCCGCGGTACTGACCAGCGCGCCCGTCGGGATGACCGGCACCAGCGCGCCCAGCGCCACCAGCACGAACAACGTCGGGTAGCCGATGGCCTGCTGGGTGGATTCGCCGGGGACCTGCGCCGCGCTCTGCGCGAGCTGGTGCAGCGTCGAGGACACGGTCACGGTCACGGTCACGGTCGTGGTCACGGGAGCAGCACCCGCTCACCGTGTGCCGGCACCACCACGGCCACCTTCGGGGCCTCCCGCCGCGCATGCCGTACGAACTCCTCGCCCGGCGAGTGGAACTCGTGCGGCCGCACCGCGTCCATCCCGATCGGCCAGTAGGTCCCCCAGTGCACCGGAAGGGCGGCCGCCGGCGCCAGCAGGGCCAGTGCCCGCGCGGCGCCCGCCGGGTCCAGGTGTCCGGGGCCCAGGTAGGGGCCCCAGCCGCCCACCGGCAGCAGGGCCACGTCCACCGGACCGACCTCCTGGACCATCGAGTCGAACAGCCCGGTGTCCCCGGCGAAGTACGTCCGTGCCGCGCCCTCCACCACGTACCCGAGCGCCGGGGCCAGCCGCGGCCCGAACGGCAGCCGCCGGCCGTCGTGGGAGGCGCTGACCGCCCGTACCCGTACCTCTCCCGCGGAGCCCGCCACCGCGGCCTCGTCACCCGGCGACATCTCCGTCACGGCCAGCCCCCGTACGTCCGCGATCCGCGCCAGCCCCGGCACGGCCCGCCGCGCCCCGCGCGGCACCAGCAGCCTGGTCCCGGCCGCCAGCCGTGCCAGCGAGGGCAGATGCAGATGGTCGGAGTGCAGGTGCGAGACGAGCACCGCGTCCGCGAGCGCCGCCTGCGGCGGGGGCAACGCCCCGCGACGGCGCCGCAGATGGGCCAGACGCCGCGCGAACAGCGGGTCCGTCAGCAGCCGGACCCCGGAGTCCTCGACCGTGCACGTGGCATGACCCCACCAGGTAATCTGCACCGGCATCCGTTCCCCCTCCGCCTTCCCGCCCCTGCCCGCCCGTTCCCGTCTCCGTCGACCCTAAGGGCTGCCCGGCGCAATCGCCCGGAACCGGACTCCCACGCCCCCTCCTCCCCGGCCGCGGATCGGAGTAGGGTCGGGCGGCATGGATGAGCTGCGCGTGGCCGCGATCGCCAGCCTGGCCCCGCTTGAGGATCTGGACGCCGATCCCTTCGCCGTCGACACCCGGAGCCAGCACGCCATGTGCGCCCGCTGGGCCGCCGGGCAGGGGTACGTCATCACGCGCGAACTGCTCGTCTACGGGCTGCGCCCCGACCACTGCGGGCTCTGGAGCGATGTGGACGCGGGCCGCGTCGACCTGTTCGTCGCCGCCAACCACCGGGTCCTGGACCGTGCGCTGCGCTCCGTGGACGAGTTCGCAGCCGAGTGCGAGCGGCGCGGCGTACGGCTGGAAACCGCCGGTCTCGACGAACCGCGGTACACCTCCGCGATGAAGGCCGAGGTGCACCGCCGGCTCTCCATGCCCACCGCCGGCTACGACGGTACGTAGACCGCCCCGGCGGACCCCACGGGGACCGTTGCGCGCGGGAGCCCGGGCGGACTCCGCGCGCCACCTTCCGTACGCGCGTGCGCCACCCGTGTCATCCGGCCGTGACGGCCCCGTTGTGCGAGCCTGGAGCAAGTGGGACGGGGGCTCGGCGGCGCGGTGCGGGCCACGGTGGTGAGGTGGGTGCGGCGTGTTGCGAGGCCGGTGGCGGAGCGCGGGCGGCACCGCGCTGCGGGTGATCATCGTCTGGGCGGTGTCCACCCTCACGATGCTCGCCCTCGCGGGGATCCTTCCCGACTTCAGGCTCCAGCCCGAGGGCGGGGACCGCGACAGCATCACGCAGATAGGACTGACGGCGGCCCTCGCCGCCGGTGCGTTCGGCCTCCTGAGCGCCCTGGTATGGCCGGTTCTCGTCCGTGCCCTGCTGCTCGTCCCGGCCCTGGTGCTCGGCCTGCTCGTCTTCTTCCTCAACGGCTCCCTGCTGCTGATAGCCCTCAGCCTGATCCCGGCCGGGCGCGGCGATGTGGCCCCGGAGACGGCCGTGGTGGTCGCGGCCGTCATGTCCGCCGTGGCGTCGGCCACGTCCACCGCCCTCGCCGTACGGGACGACGAGGCCTACCGCCGCCGGCTCTACCGGCTCGCCGACCGGCGCCGCCGCAGGCAGCGGCGCGAGGGCGCACCGGGGGCCGGCGAGCACGCGCCCGGCCTGGTCTTCCTCCAGCTCGACGGGGTCGGGTACGAGGCGCTGCGCAACGCCGCGGGCAGCGGCCTGATGCCCACGGTCGCCGACTGGCTCGACCGGACCCACCGCATCAGGTCCTGGCGGACCGACTGGTCCAGTCAGACCGGCGCCAGCCAGCTCGGCATCCTGCACGGCTCCAACTTCGACGTGCCCGCCTTCCGCTGGTACGAGAAGGACACCGGCGAGGTCATGGTCTGCAACCGGCCCACCAGCGCCGCCGAACTCCAGCGGCGCGCGGTCGGGCGCACCGGACACGGCGGCCTGCTCACCCTCGACGGAGCCAGTCGCGGCAACCTCTTCAGCGGCGGCGCGGGCCAGCTGGCCCTCGTCCTGTCCGTCTCAGCGCGCCGGGGCCCCGAGAACCGCTCCCGCGCCGGCTACTTCGCGTACTTCTCCGACCCGGCCAACTCCGTGCGCACCGCGCTGTCCTTCACCGCCGAGGTCGGCCGGGAGATCACCCAGTCCCTGCGCGGCCGCCTGCGCGGGGAGCGGCCGCGCGTCGGCCGCGGCGGGCTGTACCCGCTGATCCGCGCCTTCGCGACGGTGGTGGAGCGGGACGTGGTGGTCGCGGCGGTGATCGGCGACATGCTGGCCGGGCGCGCCGCGGTCTACGCCGACCTCGTCGCCTACGACGAGGTCGCCCACCACTCGGGCCCGCGCGGCCGGGACACCGACCAGGTGCTCGCCCGCATGGACCGCAGCCTCGCCCTGATCGCCCGGGTCGCCGAGCACGCGCCCCGGGACTACCGGATCGTGCTGCTCTCGGACCACGGCCAGAGCCCGGGGGAGACCTTCCTCGGCCGGTACGGGCTCACCCTGAAGGACCTGGTCCGCGCGGGCTGCGGGCTGCCCGTGTCCCGCAAGGCCGGCCGGACGCACAGTGGGGCCGAGGCGCGTGCCGCGGTACGGGCCGCCCTGCACCGTCCGGTCGAGGAGGAGGACGGGGAGGCACGCCCCGGGCGGGGCCCGGACCCCGTGGTGCTGGCGTCCGGCAACCTCGGGCTGATCTCCTTCCCGGACCTGCCCGGCCGGGCGTCGAGGGAGCGGATCGAGCGCGCGTACCCCGCCCTGCTGACGACCCTGGCCTCCCATCCCGGGGTGGGGTTCCTGCTGGTGGACGGGGTGGTGCTGGGGCCGGACGGGGCCGAGGCGCGGCTCGACGTGCCTGGCGCGGCGGAGGAGCTGCTGGCGGAGTTCGGGCCGGGGGCGGCGCGGGCGGTGCGGCGCACGGACTCCTTCCCGCACGTGGCCGACGTGATGGTGAACTCGGCGTACGACCCGCGGACGGGCGCGGTGCACGCCTTCGAGGAGCAGATCGGCTCGCACGGGGGCCTGGGCGGGGAGCAGGGGCACCCGTTCCTGATGTGGCCGGTGGACCTGGCGGAGCCGGAGCCCGGGCCGGGCGTGGAGCTGGTGGGCGCGGAGTCGGTGCACGAGGTGCTGCGGGGCTGGCTCCGCGAGGCGGACGGCCCCCAGGTGCCGGTCGCCCCCGGTGGCCACGAGGGTGGGGCGGCCGCCGCGCCCGCGGCGTAATTTGGAAGGAGGAGGACAGCCAGGGGGGCTCCAAGGAGTCGTCATGTCCGCGATCAGCAAGAGCATCGACATCGATCGCAGTCCCGAGGACGTCTATTCGTACATCACGGATCCCACGCACCTGCCGGAGTGGCAGGACAGCGCCGTCTCCGCCGTTCCGATGGGCGATCTCCCCGTCCACGTCGGGTCGAAGGTGGTCATCGTCCGCCAGATCGGCAAGCGGCGCGTTCCCACCACCATGCAGGTGATGGAGCTCGATCCGCCGAGGAGCTGGCACATGCACGGCCTGGACGGGCCGGTCCGCCCGGACGTGCGGGGCCACATCGAACCCCTCGACGGCGGGACCCGCTCCCGCGTGACCCTCGCCGTCGACTTCGAGGGCCACGGCGTGGGCAGGGCCCTGGTCCCGCTCGTGGTCAAGCCCATGGTCCGCAGGGACATGCCCCGGGGCGAGGAGAAGCTCAAGCACCTGCTGGAGCACTCCGCCGCCTGAGGCCTGTGGAAAAACCGGGTGCTACGGGACACACGGTGCGCCCACACTGGGCGCACCACACACCCGATCATGAGGAACTCTCCCCGTGCAGGCTGCCGTCACCGTCACCCCCGCCCAGCTCCCCGAACTGCTCCTCGGACTCGCCACCGTGCGGCCCGTGTTCCTGTGGGGTGCACCCGGGATCGGCAAGTCCTCGCTCGTGCGCAGGTTCGCCGACTCGCTGGGGCTGGAGTGCGTCAGCCTGCTCGGCACGCAGCTCGCGCCCGAGGACCTGATCGGCGTACCGCAGATCCGTGACGGGCGTTCGGTGTTCTGCCCGCCCGAGGCCATCGCCCGCGAGGAGCCGTACTGCCTGTTCCTCGACGAGCTCAACGCCGCGAGCCCGGACGTCCAGAAGGCCTTCTACTCGCTCATCCTCGACCGCCGGATCGGCTCCTACGAGCTCCCGGCCGGTTCCATAGTCATCGGCGCGGGCAACCGGGCCACCGACAACGCCCTGGCCCGCCCCATCGCCTCCGCGCTCGTCAACCGGCTCACCCACGTCCATCTCCAGGCCTCCGCGAAGGACTGGCTGGTGTGGGCCGGTGAGAACGGCATCCACCCCTGGGTCACCGACTACCTCACCGACCGCCCCGACCACCTGTGGTCGCAGCCGCCCAAGAGCGAGGAGCCCTTCTCCACGCCCCGCTCCTGGCACATGCTCTCCGACGCCCTGCACTCCTTCGGCCCGGACCTGGACGAGCAGACCCTCGGGGTGCTCGCGCACGGCACCCTCACCCCCGCGCACGCCGTCTCCTTCCGCGGCTACGCCAAGATCGTCCGCCACACCTTCGGCATCGAGGCGGTCATCAAGGGCGAGGCGAGCTGGCCGCGCCGCCTGGAGGACCGGGACCTGCTGTACTACCTCGCCGAGGCCTTCCGCGGCCGCCTGGTCAAGGACCTCCCGGCCCGCAAGGAACACGTCTCTCCCGCCGTCCGGCAGACCGCCTACCGCGCCAAGTCCCTGCTGGTGCAGCTCGCCGAGATCTCCGTCGAGGTGGCCCAGACCGTCATCGCCGACGACGCCGACGGGCAGCCGGTGCTGCCCGCCTGGTTCCTCATCGAGGCCGCCCGCGACATGCCCCGACTGGTCGAGGCCCGCCGGTGAGCACCCGCAAGCCCGCCAAGCAGGAGGCCAAGCCCGACCCCGCCACCCTCGCCTACGAGGCCGGGCGGGCGGCCGTCCGGCAGAACCCCGCCCTGAACGCCGTCTCGGCCACCCACTGCCGCAGCGCGAAGTGCGGGCACTGCACCGCCGCCGGCCTCGCCGTGGTCACCTCCAACGGCGTGATCCACGCCCACCCCACCCGCCGCGCCGCGCCCGCCGAGTGGGCCTGGACCCTGGCCCACTGCCTGCTCCACCTCGGCTTCGGGCACGTCCCCGCCTCCAAAGAGGCCGACCGGCCGCAGCCCGACCGCGCCGACCTCGCCGCCCGCTGCGTGGTCGTCAACCGCTTCCTGCTGACCTTCTCCATGGGCCGGGCCCCCGACCGGCTGCCCGAGCAGTACCCGGGCGGCGACGAGGAGCAGCTCGCCGGAGCCTGGCGCCGTGAAGGGATCCCGGACCGGTACGAGGACTGCGGTACGAGCGCTCCCGGCACCCCCGACCAGATCCTGGAGCCCTGGACGCACTGGAGCCAGGCCGCCCCCGACTGGCAGACCGGCTTCGCCCACGCCCTGACCCGGTCCGTGTCCGCCACCATGGACCTGGCCGCCGGCCGCGAGGGGCACCGGCCGCAGCCGTGGGAACGCGCCCTGAACTGGTTCGTCTCCTCCTACCCGCTGCTCGGCGGCCTCGCCGCGGGCCTGCGGCTCGTCGCCGACGCCGAGCTGGCCCGCGCCCAGGGCATCGACATCGCCGCCGTCAGTGCGGGCGCCGGGGAGATCTACGTCAACCCGTTGCGCACCTTCGCCGACGAGCAGTGGCGGTTCATCCTGGCCCACGAGATGCTGCACGCCGCCCTGCGCCACGGGGAGCGCCGCGGCGCCCGTGACCCGTACCTGCACAACGTGGCCGCCGACTACGTGGTCAACGGCTGGCTCGTGGAGATGGGCGTCGGCGAGATGCCCGAGGGGCTGCTGTACGACCCGGAGCTGCGGGACCTCTCCGTGGAAGAGGTCTACGACCGGATCACCGGCGACCTGCGCCGGATGCGCCGGCTCGCCACCCTGCGCGGCAAGGGCCGCGGGGACATCCTGGGCGAGCCGCTGGTCCACCCGGGGAGCGGACCGTACACGGACCTCGACGAGTTCTACCGGCGCGGCCTGGTCCAGGGCTTCGACCTGCACGAGCACGGGGAGCGCGGACTGCTGCCCGCCGGGCTGATCCAGGAGATCAGGGCCCTGGCCCACCCTCCGGTGCCGTGGGACGCGCGCCTGGCCCGCTGGTTCGACGAGTACGTGCCCCGCCCGGAGCCGGTACGCAGCTTCGCGCGGCCGGCCCGTCGCCAGGCCTCCACCCCGGACATCCCGCGCGCGGGCCGGTACTTCCCGGCCGAGGAGACGGCCCGCTGCACCTTCGGCGTGGTGCTCGACACCTCGGCCACGATGGGCCGGGAACTGCTCGGCAAGGCGCTCGGCGCCATCGCCTCGTACGCCGAAGCCCGCGACGTACCGGCCGCCCGCGTCGTGTTCTGCGACGCGGCGCCGTACGACGCGGGCTATCTGCCCCCGAGCGAGATCGCGGGCCGGGTGAAGGTGCGCGGCCGGGGCGGGACCGTGCTGCAGCCGGGCATCGACCTGCTGCTGCGGGCGCAGGACTTCCCGCCCACAGCCCCGGTGCTGGTGATCACGGACGGGTGGACCGACACCCTGCGGATCCGGCGCGAGCACGCCTTCCTGGTTCCGCAGGGCGCCTCCCTGCCGTTCACGCCCCGCGGGCCGGTCTTCCGACTGGCCTGAGGGGCGCGGACCCGATTTTTAGTCGAGGTAGTCGCGCAGCACCTGCGAACGCGACGGGTGACGGAGCTTCGACATGGTCTTCGACTCGATCTGGCGGATGCGCTCACGGGTGACCCCGTACACGCGGCCGATCTCGTCGAGGGTCTTCGGCTGGCCGTCGTTGAGGCCGTAGCGCATGGAGACCACGCCCGCCTCGCGCTCCGAGAGCGTGCCCAGGATCGACTGGAGCTGCTCCTGGAGGAAGGTGAAGGAGACCGCGTCGGCCGGCACGACCGCTTCGGAGTCCTCGATGAGGTCACCGAACTCGCTGTCGCCCTCCTCACCCAGCGGGGTGTGCAGGGAGATCGGCTCGCGGCCGTACTTCTGGACCTCGATGACCTTCTCGGGGGTCATGTCGAGTTCCTTGCCCAGCTCCTCCGGAGTGGGCTCCCGGCCGAGGTCCTGGAGCATCTGGCGCTGGACACGGGCCAGCTTGTTGATGATCTCGACCATGTGGACGGGGATGCGGATCGTGCGCGACTGGTCCGCCATGGCGCGCGTGATCGCCTGGCGGATCCACCAGGTCGCGTACGTGGAGAACTTGAAGCCCTTGGTGTAGTCGAACTTCTCCACGGCGCGGATCAGACCGACGTTGCCCTCCTGGATCAGGTCCAGGAAGAGCATGCCGCGGCCGGTGTAGCGCTTGGCCAGCGAGACCACGAGGCGGAGGTTGGCCTCCAGCAGGTGGTTCTTGGCGCGGCGGCCGTCCTCGACCAGGATCTCCAGCTCGCGCTTGAACGCGGGCTTGTGGTCCTCCTCCTCTTCGAGCTTGTACTCGGAGAAGAGACCGGCCTCGATGCGCTTGGCGAGCTCGACCTCCTGCTCGGCGTTGAGCAGCGGCACCTTGCCGATGAGCTTGAGGTAGTCCTTGACGGGGTCGGCGGTGGCGCCGGCCACCATGACCGTCTGCGCCGGGGCGTCGTCCTCGTCGTCGTCGGACAGGACGAAGCCGGCGCTGCCGCCCGTCTTGGGCGTCTCCTTCTCGTCGCCCTCGTCGAGGTCCTCGGCTGCCCAGTCCTCGCCCTCGGCCACGGGGGCATCGCCCTCGTCGCCGTCCTTGGCGCCCTTCTTCGTGGCAGCCGTCTTCTTCACGGCGGTCTTCTTCACGGCGGTCTTCTTGACCGTCCGCTTCTTCGGTGCGGCGGCGGCTTCCGCCGCCACCTCCTCCTCGGTGCCGGAGGCCGACGGGTCGGATATCGCCGCGGCGGTGGCCGGAGCGGCCGTCTTGCGCGCGCCGATGAGGCGCGGCGGGGCGGCAGCCTTCTTGGCGACGGTGCGGGCCGGAGCGGCGGCCGCCTTGCGCGCCTTCTTGGCGGGAGCCTTCGTCGCGGGCGCCGCACTGACGTGAAGTGCGACACCTTCCTCGTCGAGGACCTGGTTCAGGCTGCGCAGGACCCGCTTCCACTGGTCCACCGGGATGCGGCCGGCCTCGAAGGCCTGGCGCACGTCATCACCGTTGATGTGACCCTGCTCGCGGCCGCGCTCGACAAGAGCGACCAGGGCCTCGGATTCGGCGATCTCCGTGGGGAACGTACGGGACGGGCTGAGCGACACAAGGAGCCTCTCGTTGCGAACAGATAAGGGGTGGCGGGACATCATCGCGCGAACTCGGGAAACAGACCCGAGGGGGGTTTGTATTCCGAGCCGCACGAGGACACCTGTCGGTTCATCGCACGCCCGAGTAGATTCGTTACGCGCTGAATTGAGTGACCTGCGCCACGCTGTGACCGGGCAACCGATCGGCGGTGGCTGCGTCCGCCCATTTCTCAGCCCGTTTTGCGGGCCTCGATGAGGAATCGGGCGGTGTGCGCGATGAACGGGCCTTCGCGTTCGATCTGTTCGTGCAGCTCGCGCAACCGGTCCCGGTGCTGCCCGACCGTGAAGCCGGGCACCATCCAGATCACCTTCCGTAGAAAGTAGATCACGGCTCCGATGTCGTGGAACTCCGTCCGCAGTCGCTCCGAGCGCAGATCGACCACCTCCAGCCCCGCCTTCGTGGCGTCGGCGACCGCGTCGTCGGGGTGGCGGCCGCGGCGGACCGCCTCCGGCTGCGGGCCCAGGAAGTACTCGACCAGCTCGAAGACGCTCGCCGGACCGACCTGCTGGGAGAGGTACGTGCCGCCGGGCCGCAGCACCCGCGCGATCTCCTCCCACCAGATCGTCACCGGGTGCCGGCTGGAGACGAACTCGAACGCCTCGTCGCCGAACGGCAGCGGGGGCTCGTCGCTGTCCGAGACCACCACCGCGCCGAGCGGATGCAGCAGCCGGGTCGCTTTGTCGATGTTCGGCGGCCAGGACTCGGTGGCGGCCATCAGCGGGGGCAGCGGCCCGGCTCCGGCGAGCACCTCGCCGCCGCCGGTCTGGATGTCCAGGGCGGAGCGGACGCGGGCCAGGCGCTCCCCGAGGAGGCGCTGGTAGCCCCAGGAGGGCCGCTGCTCGGTGGCCCGGCCGTCGAGCCAGGAGAAGTCCCAGCCGTCCACGGATACGGACTCGGCTTCCGCGACGAGATGGTCGAAAGTGCGCGTCATGTCTAGATCCTCCCAGCTCGGGCGCGGCTCATCCACTGGATTGGCACGGCCCGGGGGCCCCGATGGACCCGGCGGGGGTTCGCCTACACTGGGCGGCGGGCCGTGACTGGCGTTCGGGTGGATCACCACCGGGGAGCGGCCCGGCGTGCTCCCGTACGTCGACTGCCGCGCGCCTGGGCGAACCGCGATCCCGCAGCGACGCTCAGGAGACCCCATGACGACTGCCCAGACGACCGTGAACACGCAGACCACGGCCACGGACACGCAGACCACCACCGTGGACACCCGGACCGCCGGGCTGATGGACGGCACCGCCCTCGCCCGCCGCATCTCGGAGCAGACCGCCGAGTACGCCGCGAAGATCACCGAGCGCACCGGCACCGCACCCTGTCTGGCGACCGTGCTGGTCGGCGAGGACCCCGCGTCCGTCACCTACGTCCGCATGAAGCAGAACCGCTGCGCGAAGGCCGGGATCACCTCCCGCCACGTGGAGCTGCCGGCCGAGACCACCACCGAGGAACTCGTCGCCACCCTGACCGCGCTCTCCGAGGACCCGGAGATCAGCGGCATCCTGCTCCAGCACCCGGTTCCCCACCACATCGACGAGCGCGCCGCCTTCGAGGCCATCGCCCCCGGCAAGGACGTCGACGGGGTCACCATGCACTCCTTCGCCGCCATGGGCTTCGGCCTGCCGGGCTTCGTCTCCTGTACCCCCGGCGGCATCATGCGCCTGCTCGCCGCCTACGACGTGGACCTGACCGGCAAGCACGCCGTGGTCGTCGGCCGCAGCGCCATCCTGGGCAAGCCGGCCGGGATGCTGCTCCTGGAGCAGAACGCCACCGTCACCTACTGCCACTCCCGCACCGTGGACCTGCCGTCGATCGTGCGCCAGGCGGACGTGCTGGTCGCCGCCGTCGGCAAGGCCGAGTTCATCCGGGGCGAGGACATCAAGCCGGGCGCGGTGGTCCTGGACGCCGGGTACAACGAGGGCAACGTCGGCGACGTCCACTTCGAGTCGGCCGCCGCCCGCGCCTCGCTGATCACCCCCGTGCCGGGCGGTGTCGGCCCGATGACCATCGCGGTGCTGCTGGAGCAGACCGTCCAGGCGGCCGCCGCGCAGGCCGGTCTGGCGCTCGCCGACCTCTGAGCGACCTTTGCCCCGCCGCGGCGGTGCGACCGTACGACGAACGCCCCGGGCCCTTCGGTCCGGGGTGTTCCGTTTCCGCGGGTAACGGGCCGAAAGACCGATCCGGGCCGCCCGCACCACCGTTGCAATGAATATGTGAACGCATCGATGGATATGCACAAGAAGCGGCAGCGGCACCCGCGCGGACTCGCCACCCTGGTCCTCGCCGAGCTGTGGGAGCGCTTCAGCCTCTACGGCATGGTCGCCATCCTCGTGCACTTCCTCGCGGCCTCCCGCGGGCACGGCGGGATGGGCCTCCACGAGGGCACCGCCGAGGCCGTCGAAGGCGTCTACATGGCCATGATCTCGCTGCTGGCCCTGCCCGGCGGCTGGATCGCCGACCGGTTCCTCGGCGCCCGCCGGGCCGTCCTGTGGGGCGGCGTGGTCATCATGGCCGGCCACGTCCTGATGGCCGTCCCGAACCCGGTCTTCGTCTGGCCCGGCCTGGTCCTCATCGTCATCGGCACCGGCCTGCTCAAGCCGAACATCTCCGCCCTCGTCGGCCGGCTGTACGCCCCCGAGGACGACCAGCGCCGCGACGCCGGCTACTCGATCTTCTACATGGGCATCAACCTCGGTGCCGTCATCGCCCCGCTCGTCGTCGGCTACCTCGGCGAGGAGGTCAACTGGCACCTCGGCTTCGGCGCCGCCGCCGTCGGCATGGCGCTGGGCCTCGTCCAGTACGTCCTCGGCGGCCGCAGGCTCGCGGGCCAGCTGCGCGAGGAGCCCGTGGTCCGGCTGACCCCCGCCGAGCGCGCCAAGGTGCGCAGGACCTCCTCGTACGGGCTGGTCTTCACGGCCGTCCTGATCGGCCTGCTGGTCGCCGCGCACGCCCTGAGCATCGACAACATCACCTTCGTGCTCACGATCGTCGCCGTGGTGGTTCCCGCCGGAGTGCTGCTCTCGATGTACCGCAGTCCCAAGGTCGACGCGGTCGAGAGGACCCGGCTGCGCGCCTACGTCTGGCTGTTCCTGGCCGCCACGCTGTTCTGGCTGGTCTACGACCAGATGGGCAACGAGCTGAACCTGTTCGCCGCCCAGAAGACCGACCTGTCCCTGCTGGGCTGGCACATCCCGGCCAGCTGGACCCAGTCGCTGCCCTCCCTCTTCGTGATCGTCCTGGCCCCGCTCTTCGCCGTGTTCTGGGTCCGCCGGGGCAAGCGCATGAGCACCCCGTTCAAGTTCGGCCTGGCCCTGCTGCTGACCGGCGCCTCCTTCGTGGTCATGTCGGGCGCCGCCGCCATCGCCTCCAAGGGCGTCAAGGTCTCGCTGATGTGGCTGGTGGGCGTCTACGTGATCCAGGTGATGGGCGAGATGTGCCTGAGCCCGGTGGGCCTGTCGGTCACCACGAAGCTCGCCCCGCGCGCCTTCACCAACCAGATGATGGGCGTCTGGTTCCTCGCGGCCGCCACCGGAGACGCCATCGGCGCGCAGCTGCCCCGGCTCGACGCGGTCATCGGCCAGAGCTGGAACTTCCTGTGGCAGGGCGCGATGGTGATCGCGGCCGGCGCGGTGATGGTCTTCTTCACCAAGCGGCTCAAGGTGCTGACGGGAGAGGCCGCCAAGGGGGCACAGAGCCCCGAGCAGGCCCTGGTGGCCGCCTGACACCCTCTGGCACCCCGGCGGGGCCCTGCGGAGGCCTGTGGGGGCCTTGTCGGGGCGGGGAGGCCCGCGGAGAGCCCGCAGGGAGCCTGCAGGGAGCGACAGCTTTCTGTCAGACCCCCGCGGCCTGGCGGCGGACCTCGGCGACGATCGGGGAGGCGTCGAACTCCCGGGCCAGCTCGGTCAGCGGCCGCGAGTCCAGGCGGTACGGAGCCTCGCGGCCCGGCGCCGCCTCGCTCCCGCGCCCGCCCGCCCGTTCGGCCGCCGCCCGGCGCTGGCAGGCGGCCGCGAGCATGGCCGCGTCCGCCACCAGGGCGGCGTGCCGCTCGGGCCGGCCCTGGGCGCGCGCGGCCTCGTACGCCTCCGCGCGCACGGCGGGGTCGAACCAGCACACCAGCGCCAGGATCCCGTCGTCGATCACCGATTCGCGGTGGATCAGTCGGATCCCGACCGGGGACCACCAGGTCAGCGGCACGGGCCGCATTCCGCACGGGGAGAATCCGCGCAGGGCCGCCCAGAGCGGCCGCAGCCGCCGGTAGCGGCTGTAGTCCCGCCAGGGCGCCGATCCGCCGACCAGCGGCACGATGAACCCGGCTCCGACCAGCAGGGCCGCGGCGGCGGCCAGCGGCGGTGCCCCGTAGGTGGACAGGTAGTCCAGGTCCCCGCCGCGCCAGCGCGCGACGACGGCGGTCCACTTCACGACGAGGAAGGCCAGGTCGAACGCTCCGCCGAACATGAGCAGGGCCAGTCCCGTGCGCAGCGGCCGCATCGCCGGATCCAGCCGGCGCAGCCACTTCCAGCACAGCACGGTGAGCGCGGTGCTGCCCACGGTGTGTGCCGACAGATAGCAGACGATCATCTCGCGCAGCCACGGCGTGTTGGCGTAGTACGTGTCCATGGCCCTCAGCTGCTCGACCGGTGCCTCGCCCTTGGCGAACAGGGCGACGATCGCCACGGTCACGGCGCCGTACGCGGCCACGGTCAGCCGCGTGGCCCGGCGCACGGCCGGGGTCGCGGGGCCGCTCCAGTGCAGGATCAGCACGATGCAGGCGCCCGAGAAGGCGGTGAGCAGGCTGTAGACCAGGGGGGCGGAGAAGTTGACGACCCCGGTCAGCCGGTTGACGGCGACGATGGTCGGAGGCGCCGAGAGGAAGACGGCGAGCGAACCCACCACGAGCAGGGTGCACACGGCGCGCATGAGGGGCTGGTCCCACCCCCGGCGTAACGTCGGGGCCTTGACGATCAGTGCCGTGGCGATCACCGCGCCCGGCACGTAGAGGACGAGGCTTTCCGTCATCGCGCCCGTCCGACGGGGTCGGCCGGGTCCGAGGTCCCGGTGTCGACGGTCTCGGCGGCCTGGGCGGCCTGGGCGGCCTCGGCGGGCGCTTCCGGCGCGGCCGGGCCGTCCAGGTCCAGGCCCGCGACCGCCCGCTCCGCGGCGGTCAGCGGAGCCGCCTTCAGGGCGCCGTGCTCGGAGGCCCGCAGCACCTCCCAGACCACGGCGGGGCGGACCCAGTACGTGGGCGCCCGGTTCATGGTGATGACCTGGAGCAGGGCGGCGGTGAGCGATTCCTTGGTGGTCGCGCCGGTCATCAGCCGGTCGACGTACGCGTTGAGCACTCCGGCCCCGGCGCGCGGCTTCATGCCGGTGGCACCCGGGTACTTGATGTCCTGCGAGGTGGCGAGGTCCCAGGCGACGGCCACCTGCGGGGCGATGGCGCGCTGCGCCTCGATGCCGATGGAGGGGTGTGCCAGGCCCTTGGCGCGCAGCAGCGTACGGACGGCGAGGATGCCCTGGGCGGCGACCGTCATGCCCTGGCCGTAGAGCGGGTTGAAGGTGGCGACCGAGTCCCCGACGGCGAAGAAGCCGTCGGGGAGTTCGGCCTTCTCGAAGAAGATCCGGCGGTTGGCGGTGCCCTGGGTGACGGAGACGCCGGTCAGCGGCTTCTTGCCCTCGAGGAGCTCGCCGACGATCGGGTCGCGGACCCCCTTGGCGAAGGGGATGAAGGCCTCCGGGTCGGAGGTGGGCTGGCCGCCGTAGGTGCCGGAGAGGGTGGCCTGCCACTGGCCGTTCTCGATCGGGACGATCGTCGCCGTCTGGCCGGGTACGGGCACCCGCGGGTCGGACTGCACGTTGATGATGGGGAACCCCATGGCGTGGGCGCCTTCGGGTGCCTCGAAGATGCGGGTCGCGTAGACGAGGCCGGAGTCCACCCCGGCCTCCTTGAGGTCGCTCACGCCGAGCGCCTCCAGCCAGGTGCGGGCGCGCGAGCCGCGGCCGCTCGCGTCGACCACGAGATCGGCGGTGACCAGCCGGTTCTCCTCGCCCGGGGTGTCCACACGGACCCCGGTGATCCGGTCGGCGCCGCCCTCCAGGGCGCGGACCCGGCTCTGCTGGAGGGTGGTGACCCCGGCCAGTCCGATGACGCGGGAGCGGATCACCGAGTCGAGGAGGTCGCGGCTGCAGGAGATGTTGAACTGCATCTCGCCGTGGCGCGGCAGCCAGCCCTGGGCGGTCTTGCTGACCAGGTCGCTGGGCAGGCTGCGGCGGAAGGCCCCGGCGGCCTGCCAGTCATCGGTGATCCCGGGCAGGATCTCCTCGATGGCGCGCGCGCCGCCCGACCACAGGAGGTGGGTGTGCCGGGCCTGGGGGAGTCCGCGGCGCGGCTCCGGGCCTTCCGGCAGGGTGTCCGCCTCGATGATCGTGACCGTCGCGTGCTCGGCGAGGACGGCTGCCGTGAGCAGGCCGGCCAGGCTGCCTCCGATGACGACGGCGTGGCGGGGCGGGGAAGACTGGGTCATCGTGTGGTGCTCTCTGTCAGGGCCGTGCGCAAACGCATCGGCGGAGGAAGTGCGTCGGCGGGGAGGCGGAGGCCGGCCGCCGGGTGCGGACACCGGGGCCGCGCTCAACCTCCCCAGCCGAACGAGGTCTTGATGCGCTCGATCGCTTCGGGGACTTGCTCTTCCCGGGGTGGTGGAAGGAACGTCTTGAGGATCAGTCCGAGGTGCAGCCCGAAGGTCTCCGCGCGGATCTCCGCCGGATCCTCCCGGTCGGCGCGGGCCGCGGCCTGCCGGACGACGGAGCTCAGCCCGCCGTCGGAGCGCAGCAGCTCCGCCAGGCTGCCGTGGCCTTCCGTCAGCCGGGCCGCGACCGCCATGCCGGAGCCGTGCCGGTCGCAGGTGCCCTCGTCCATGTGCCACAGCTCGTGGCAGGCGATGACGAGCTGGTGCTCGGGCCGGGTGCGCTCCTCGATGACGAGGAGGTCGCGGTCCTCCATTTCCAGCCACAGCCCACTGGCCGTGTCGGGAGGGAAGGCGGCGAACCGGAACAGCACCGGCCGCTCGCGGCCGCGGCCGTAGGCGCCGCACAGCTTCGCGATGATGTCGGCGGCCTCGGTGTTCGGGGTCAGGCGGGCGGCCGCCACCAGGTCGGCGCCGAGCTTGCGCATGGCGCGTGTGGTCCTCATGGCGCTTCCCCTTCGGTCGGGCGGCCCAGTTGTCCCTCGCGGGCGAGCAGGTCGTCCAGGTGGTCTGCCAGCGACTTCCAGCCACCCGGCGAGAGCTTGCCCGCCCGGGTGACGATGCTGCGCACGTCGTGGGCCCGCATCACGGCGAGCATGGGGTTCTCCGCGGGCCGCTCCGCGGACTCCAGCTCGCGCTCGATCCCCGCCAGGGCGCCGGCGAGCGCTTCGGCGTCGTCGGCCAGCAGGAAACCGGCTTCGACCCCGTAGAAGCGCTGGATCCCGGCGGCCGCCGCGAGATTGGGCAGCCCCTCGCCCTGTGCGAGGCGGGTCAGGGACTGGCCCGAGGCGTCGAAGGAGCCGGCGATGGCGGAGAGGGAGTGGGGCTGGCCGTCTTCCCGGGGGCGGGTGCGGCGCAGGTGCTCGAACCGGAGGCGGACCTGCTCCTTGAGCGGGATCCGGGGCGGGTTGCCGTCGAGGGTGAGCCGGATGGCCTGCGGGGTGATGCCGGTGAGGTACGAGAGGTGTTCGAGGTCGTCCGTGCCGCCGGTGGCGGAGCCGGCCGGTCCGCCTCCGGTGGTGGCCAGGGCCCGTTCCACCGCGCTCTTGCTGTCGGCGAGCAGGAAGCCGGCGTAGACCCCGAAGAACCGCTGGACGCCGGCCGCGTGGCCGAGCCGGGGCAGTCCGGTGCCCGCGTTGAGCGGGCCGAGGGAGGCGCCGGGTGCGTCGAAGTCCTCGGCTATGGCGGCGAGGGGCCACTCCCGGCCGTGCTTGTCGCGGCGGGTGGTGCGAAGCCGCAGGAAGCGCTGGTGCACCCGCTCGTACAGGGGCAGTTCGGCGGCGGTGCCGGCCAGGACCCGGGGGATGCGGGCCGGTTCCACCCCGGACAGGTGGCTCAGCCGTTCCACGGCGAGCACGTGCTCCGGATCCTGGCCGCGCTGCTCCGCCAACGCCACGACACGGCCCCAGGCCGCGGTGAGGTCGGGTCGGGCGGGGGCACGCACCGGGTGTTTCTCCGTCAGTAGAGAGAAGGTTCGAATCGGTTGCTCTGCGTGAAGCGTAGCCCCCGGTTCCGTGGCGGAACAGGGCGCCCCCAACATTTCCTTCTCTCAGGCTCAAAAAATGTGGGGCCGAAGGCGAGGCCCCCCGCCTGCCGCAGAGCGCCCATTACTCCTGGGGTAATCGACCCGGCAAGGGCTCCGGCGGCACAGTGGAGCCATCGGGTTCCGGGGCCGCGCACTCGGCTCCGGAACCCGGGTCATCCGTACTCCACCAGCGCAAACGACCCTCGATGGAGGCTGATCCGCCATGTCCGCAACCCTGCTCACCGCCGTAGCCCGTACCGCCGTCCCCCAGGCCGCGCTGCGCCGCTTCCTCGCCCTCGACTCCGTCGTCACCACCGGCAACGGGCTCGCCTACGCCGCCTTCTCCGCGCCCCTCGGCCGGCTGCTCGGCCTCGGGCAGGGGCTGGTGCTGGGGCTCGGGGCGTTCCTGGTGTTCTACGGGGCGGGCGTCGGCCTGCTCGCATCGCGCCGGCAGCCCCCGGTCTTCCCCGTCCGGCTCGTCATCGAATCCAACTACGCCTGGGCCGCGCTCAGCCTCGTCGCCCTCGTCGCCTGGTTCACGCCCACCACCGCGGGGGCGGTGTGGATCCCGGCGCAGGCGCTCACCGTCGCCTCCTTCGCCCTCCTCCAGCAGCTCGCGCTGCGCGCGGACTCAGGGCGCCAGTGACCGCAGGTACTTCACGGTCGCCGGGTCGGCCGGCAGGAGGGTCTCGATGGCCAGCTCGGCGACCGTCACGTCCATGGGGGTGTTGAAGGTGGAGATGGAGGACACGAAGGAGAGCAGGTGCCCGTCGTGCTCGATCCGCAGGGGGAGCGCGATGTACGGAACTGCTTCGTCCGGTTCGCTGTCGCCCGGCTGCTCCGAGGCCGGGGGCAGCGGATACGCCGCCACCTCCTCGTACAGGGCGCGCAGCGGCTCCGAGCGGGCCAGCGCGATCTGCCGCTCCATCTGGGCCAGCAGGTGCCCCCGCCACTCCCGCAGGTTGCGGATCCGGGGCGCGAGGCCCTCGGGGTGCAGGGTCAGCCGCATGGCGTTGAGCGGCCCGGCCAGCAGGTGCTCGGGCATTCCGTCCATCAGCATCATGATGCCGCGGTTGGCCGCCACCACGTTGTACGCGGCGTCCACCACCAGCGCCGGATACGGCTCGTAGCCGGTCAGCAGCCGTTCCAGACCCTCGCGCAGCACCGTCATCGAGGGGTCGTCCAGTGGGGTGTGCGCGTACCGGGGCGCGTAACCGGCGGCCAGCAGCAGGGCGTTGCGGTCCCGCACCGGCACGTCCAGCCGGTCGGCGAGCCGCAGCACCATCTCCTCGCTCGGCCGGGAGCGGCCGGTCTCCACGAAACTGATGTGCCGGGAGGAGGAATCGGCGCGGCCCGCCAGCTCCAGCTGGCTGAACCCGCGCCGCTCCCGCCACGTTCGCAACAGGGCGCCCACCGTCACAGTCGTCATGACATGAAGTTAGCCCAGCCGGGGCCCGCGGCCGGGTCAGCCCAGGTCGAAGGCGTTGCGCAGGCCGAGCCGGTAGCGCCACAGATCGTGCCGCTTGAGGGGTTCCACCTCCGGAGCCCGGTACAGCGGCTTCACCGTGCACCGCGCCGCCGTCGAACCGTCCTGGTCCAAAAGGGAGTTGACGGCCGCCCGGGCCGAGGCGTTGGCGCCCTCCATCGTCGCGAGGTCGATGTCGACCGCCACGTAGTCCCCGCTGAGGAAGAAGTTCGGGATGCGGGTGCCCGCGCTCGGCCGGTTGTGGAAGGTGCCGGTCGGGTGGATCAGCAGCTGGTCCTGGTTGGTCGGGTTCGGGGTGCCGATTCCGTCCACGCCCGGGTCCAGGAACCACGAGTGCAGCCTGCCGTCCGAGAGCAGGGTCCGGCCGGTGTCGTTGAGCGAGGCCTTCAGCTGCGCCCACACCTCGCGGGCCACCTCCTCGCGCGTGCACTGCTTGGCCGTCTTCCCGTACAGGATCCCGGGTTTGTCCCACTCGGAGATGTCCACCGACAGGCAGTCCACGGCCGCGCCGTCCCCGTAGTCGGCGGGGAAGTTCCGTGCCGGCCAGTGCTCGGCCTGCTGGATCGCGGTCAACGACCAGGGGGAGTCGATGCAGTTGAGGTGTCCGTGGACGAGGGGCGCGCGCTCGGTGAGGTAGAACTGGATGCCGGTCATCCAGTCGGTCTGCAGTTGGTCGCAGCGCCCCAGCATCGGGTCGGCCGCCCGCAGCGCCGGGCTCCACGTGCGGCGGGCGTGCTCCACGGGCAGTGCGCTGACGTAGTGGTCGGCGGTGACGGTCGAAGCCGCGCCGGCCGGGTCCTCCACCACGACCCCGCTCACGCGACCGTCCCCGTACCGCACCTCGTGCACCGTCCACCCGATCTTGAACTCCACGCCCAGGGAGCGCAGATGGGTCTCCCAGGGCCCGATCCACGCCTCGTTGGTGGGCAGGTTCAGGATCCGGTCCGGCGGGCCGTCCGCGCCGCGCCCCAGCAGGTTGAAGACGAAGGCCTCGCCGAGCGTGCCGACCGTACGGGTGGAGGCCTCCTCGGCCTTGGTGGCCACGATGTTGCGCGTGATGCCGACGGCGAGGATCCGCTGGTACTCGCTGGACATCCGCGCGGCCCGGGTGAACTCCCACCAAGGGGTGTTCTCCCACTGCTCGTTACGCCGTTCGTCGCAGCTGGTGAGGAAGACGAGCACCCGGTCGACGAAGTACGCCGTCTCGTGCGCCGGGAGCCGGACCAGCGACTGGAGGATGCCGGTGAGGGCCCGGCGCAGCTCGTCGGGGGTCAGCTCGGCGGGGGAGTGGGCGGGCCACGGGATGGGCGCCCGCAGGTCCTCGCGTCCGGCCGCGCGGGCGAACATCATCTCGCGCGGGGCGGTCAGGTTGTCCCAGACCCCGTTCGCGTTGCCCGGGAAGGGGATGCGCCGCATCGTGTCGGGCAGGTTGTGGTAGATCCCGGGGATGAAGCGGAAGCCGTGCTCGGCGGGGAGCGGGCGGCGGCCGCCGCGCGCGCTGCCGGGTACGTCCATGCTGCGGGCCTTGCCGCCGAGCGCCCGGCGCTCGTACACGGTGACGGCGTAGCCCCGCTCGGCGAGTTCGTGCGCGGCGGTGAGGCCGGCCACCCCGCCGCCGAGGACGGCGACGCGGCGGGACGGTCCGGCCGCGGCGGGTCCGGTGGCTTCGGTGGCGGCTTCGGCGGGGGCGGTCAGGGCCCCCGCGGCGGATAACGCGCCTGCGGTGGCCGCGGCCCCCGCGATGAACGTGCGCCTGGAGTTTCCTGTGCGCGTCAAGATGATGCTCCCTCGGTGTCCGGCGGTACCCAGCGGTATTACCGGCGGTAACAGTCACGTCCGGCGCAGGAGCATAGGGGCGGCGCGGTGGGCACGGAAGGCGCGGAAGTACCCGCACGCACTATGGCGCGAAACCTTCCCCGTGGCGTCTGCTGTGGGAACCTTGACTTCACGTCAGGTCAATCGGGCAGCCGCGTACGCCGGGGCGTGCGCACTACGGGGAAGGAGCCTGCGGATGTCGAGAGAGCCGCTTTCGCAGAAGGAGATCGAGGACCGGTTGCGGGAACTCCCCGGCTGGGCCTTCGAGGACGACCGGATCATCCGCACCTACCGACTGGGCAGCCACTTCGCGGCGAGCGCCCTCGTCAGCCACATCGCCACCGTGCAGGATGAGTTGAACCACCACTCCGACCTCACCCTGGGCTACAACACCGTCCGCGTGTCCGTGAACACGCACGACGCCGGAGACTCCGTCACCGAGGCCGACTTCACCCTCGCCGAGCGCGTCGAGTCCCTCGCCCCCGCCCACGGCGCCGCCTGATGGCGGTACCGAAGTCCCTGCTCGACTACGACGCCGAGGCCCAGGCCTACGACGCCACGCGCGGCGGGGTCCCGCGCGCCGAGGCCGCCGCCGCGGCGGTCCTCGGCCTCCTCCCGCCGGCCACCGAGACCCTGCTGGACCTCGGCTGCGGCACGGGCATCGTCACCACCCGGATCGCCTCGGGCCGCCCCGGGGCGCGGGTGTCCGGGGCGGACTCCTCGCACGGGATGGCCGCCATGGCCCTCTCCCGGGGCATCCCCGTGGTCCTCGCCTCCGCGACCCGGCTCCCCGTCCGGTCCGGCTCGCTCGACGCGGTGACCGCGGTCTGGCTGCTGCACCTGCTGCGCGAACCGGGCGCGGTGGCCGCCGTCGTCGCCGAGGCGGCCCGGGTCCTGCGCCCCGGCGGGGTGTTCGTCGCCACCGTCGACAAGGACTCCGCCCACGACGTCGGCAGCGACATCGACGCGCTGCTCGCGCCGCACCTCACCCGCGACCCCGCCGACTCCACGGCGGAGGTCACCGCCCACGCGGCCGCGGCAGGCCTGCGCCCCGGCGCCGAAGCCCGCTTCACCGGCCACGGCCAGGGCGTGAGCCCGCGCCGGAGCGCCGCCGCCCTGCTGGCCGGCCGCTACGCCTCCCGGGTCCGCCCGCGCGGCACCACCGCGCAGGAGCTCGCGGACCGGCTGGCACGCCTGCCGGCTCCGGACTCCCCGCGCGCGGACCCCACGTACCGCCTGCGCAGCTTCGTACGGGACTGACGGCGACGGCCACCTGGCCTCGCGCGGCGCGGTGGCCCGGCCCCTCAGGTGTGCACGCGCTCCAGGCGCCACCATTGGGACGGCGCGTCGGTGTCCTCGGCCTGGCGGGCCCGGCCCTCGGCGTCGGCCTCCAGGGGCAGACCGCTGATCGCGGCGATCAGGGAGACGACACCGGGGTCGTCGAGGTGCTCCTCGACGACCCACTCCTGGGCCCCGAAGGCGTTCGCCTTCCAGACCTGGACCCGGGCGCCGCTCTCGGTCGAGGCGTTCGCGACGTCGAGCCGCTTGCCGTTGTGGACGCTGACCAGGTGGAAGATCCCGCCGCCGCTGTGGACGGGCGTGATCTCCCACTGCCGGGCCGGCTCAGGCCCGTCGGCCGGACCGACGCACACCCGGTTGCCGCTCTCCACCTGGAGCAGCAGCCCGCTCGCGAGGTTGCGGACCAGGTACACGCCGTCCGGAGCCGTCATCGCGGGGCTCAGAAGTCGAACTCGGCCGGGTCGGGACCGATCCGGCGGCCCGCCGAGCCGGCACCCAGCGCGTCCAGCGCGGCGATGTCCTCGGCGTCGAGCTCGAAACCGAAGACGTCCAGGTTCTCGCGGATCCGCGACGGGGTCACGGACTTGGGGATCACGACGTTCCCGAGCTGCAGGTGCCAGCGCAGCACCACCTGCGCGGCGGAACGGCCGTGCTTGGCGGCGATCGCGGCGACGGCGGGCAGCGTGAGGAGGTCCTTGCCCTGACCGAGCGGGGACCAGGCCTCGGTGGCGATGCCGTGGCGGGCGTGCAGGGCGCGCAGTTCGCCCTGCGGGAGGAGCGGGTGCAGCTCGATCTGGTTCACGGCCGGGACCAGGGAGCTCTCGGCGCCGAGCCGCTCCAGATCGGCGGGGCGGAAGTTCGAGACGCCGACCGCCTTGGCGCGGCCGCTCGCCGCGATCTCCTCGAAGGTCTTCCAGATGGCGACGAAGTCCTCGCGCATCGGGCGCGGCCAGTGGATCAGGTAGAGGTCGACGTCGTCGAGGCCCAGCTTGGCGAGCGAGGCGTCGAACTCGCGCAGCACGTTGTCCCGGCCCCAGGTCTCGGACTTGCCGTTCCACAGCTTGGTGGTGACGAACAGTTCCTCGCGCGGCACCCCGGACGCGGCGATGGCCTTGCCGGTGCCGGTCTCGTTGCCGTAGATGGACGCCGTGTCGATGCTGCGGTAGCCCGCCTCCAGCGCGGTCCCGACGGCCTGCTCCGCCTCCGCGTCCGGGACCTGCCAGACGCCGTATCCGAGCTGGGGCATGATCGTGCCGTTGTTGAGCTTGATGCCGGGGACCTGGTTCACGTCGGGTCGTTCCCTCTGGTTGTCGTCGGGTCGTCGTCGGTACGGGCACGCGTGCGGGCACCCGTACGACCGGCGACAACCGGACTCCCGCATGGCCTATTCCCGCCGAACGGGTGAAACCCGTACGGCGGGAACAGCCACGGCCGGGGCTACGCCCCCAGGTACGCCTCCCGGACCCGCGCGTCGCCCCGTACCTCGGCGGCCGTGCCCTCGGCGAGCACGCTCCCCAGGTCCAGGACGACCACGCGCGTACAGAGGTCCATCACGAAGGCGACGTTGTGCTCGACCAGCAGCACCGCGCAGCCCTCCTCCTCGGCGAGCCGGCGCACGACCACCGCCAGTTGCTCGCGTTCGGGCGCGGACATGCCCGACGCGGGCTCGTCCAGCAGCAGCACCCGCGGCGGATCGGCCACGGCGCGGGCCAGCTCCACCATCCGGGCCCGACCCACCGGCAGACCACCGGCGTACGAGGCCGCGAGCGCGCCGATCCCGCAGTCGGCCAGCACCCGCGCGGCCCGCTCCCGGCGCTCCCGCTCCCGGCGGCGCCGGGTCGGGGACGCCACCAGATCGGCGGCGAAGCCGCCGCCCCCGCCCCGCCACTCCTGTGCGACGAGCACGTTGTCGGCCACGCTGAGCTGCCCGAACAACTGCTGGCGCTGGAACGTCCGGCGCATCCCGTGCCGGGCCCGCCAGACGGGGGAGCGACGGGTGATGTCCGCCCCGTCGAGCAGCATCCGGCCCCGGTCGGGCCGCCGGATCCCGGACAGGACGTCGAACAGGGTGGTCTTCCCGGCCCCGTTCGGCCCGATCAGCCCGCACACCTCACCGGCCCGGATCCCGAGATCGACCCCGTCCAGGGCCCTGACCCCGCCGAACCGGACGCTCACCCCGGCGGCCTCCAGCACGTATCCGCCCGTACCCGTACCCGTGCTCATCCGCCCATCCCCAGGTAGGCCTCGGTCAGCCGGTCCGTCTCCACCTCGGCGCGCGGGCCGCACCAGGAGACCCGGCCCTGGGAGAGGTAGGCGACGGTATCGGCGATCCCGAGGATCTCGGCCGCCTTCTCCTCCACCAGCAGGAGCGCGGTCCCCGCGTCGCGGAGCTCGGTGAGCAGCCCGTACACCTCGTCCACCACGCGCGGCGCGAGCCCCAGCGAGGGCTCGTCCGCGATCAGCACCTCGGGCGGCCGCTGGAGCAGCGGCGCCAGGGCCAGCATCTGCTGCTCCCCGCCCGACAGCGCCCCGGCGGCGACCCCGCGCCGCTCCCGCAGGCGGGGGAACCGCGCGTAGACGGCGTCCCGTTCGGCGGGGTCCGCGAGGTACAGGGCCAGGTTCTCCTCGATGCTGAGCGCGGGGAAGATCCCCCGCCCCTCGGGCGCGAGCAGCACCCCGGCGCGGGAGCGGCCCACGGCCCCGTCGCGGCTGGAATCCCGCCCGTTCACCAGGACGACCCCGCCGGTGAGGGCCAGCGCTCCGGCCGCCACCCGACAGGCGGTGCTCTTCCCGGCCCCGTTCGGCCCGAGCACCGCGAGGATCTCCCCGCGCCGCACGACGAGATCCACCCCGTGCAGCACGAGCCCCCCGTCGTACCCGGCCGTTACGCTGCGCAGCTCCAGCGCGGGTACGGGTGCGGGCCCTGCGGGGCTTTCCCCCACCCCGCCCCTTCCCGAAACCGTGGGCTGCGCCCCCGGACCCCCGGGCCTTTCGGGGACTCCGCCCCCGTACCCCCGCGCCTCAAACGCCGGCGGGGCTGGATTGCCCTCCGGGGAATTCCAGCCTGCCCGGCGTTTGAGGGCCGGGGTCTGGGGCGGAGCCCCAGTTTCGGGAAGGGGCGGGGTGGGGGAAGGCCCCGCAGGGCCCACCCCGGCACCGGCACCGGCTGCGGCCCGCCGCCTGGCGACCCGCACCGGAATCGCCGCGCAATACCCATCCGGGTCATTGGCCAAGGCCAACCCCGCCAGCCCGAACAGAATCACCGGCAGATGCGCCGACTCCGTCACGTAATCCGCCATCACCCGCGGAGCAACGGCGAAGACCAGCCCCGCCACCACCGCGTACTGGGGCCGCCGGACCCCCGCCGCCACGACCACCGCCAGCCACACCAGCCCGGTCATCGCCGTGAAGTCGGTGGCCGTGATCCGGGTGTTGTACGAGGCGTACAGCACGCCCCCGAACCCGGCCAGCCCCGCCGACAGCGTGAAGAGCAGCAGTTTGGTCCGCAGCACCGACACCCCGGAGGCCATCGCCGCGGCGGGAGCGGACCGTACGGCGAGCATCGCCCGCCCCGACGGGGAGTCGCGCAGCGCGCTGAGCCCGGCGGCGACCACGGCGACCAGGATCACCAGCGCCACCCCCATGGCCCGGTCGTCGGACAGGTCCACGGGTCCGAACACCGGCCGGGGGATGGACCAGCCGGAGTCGCCGTTGCGCAGCCACCGCATCTGGAACAGCACCTGGTCGGCCAGAAACGCCAGCGCCAGCGTGGCCAGTGCCAGGGACCGCCCGCCCAGCCGCAGCGCGGGCAGCGCGACCAGGGCCCCCAGTACGGCGGCCACGCAGGTGCCGACCGCCAGCGCGGCCACGAACGGCCACCCGTGGCTCATCAGCAGCCCCGCGACCAGCGCGGCGCCCGTCACGAAGGTGCCCTGGGCCAGCGAGACCATCGCTCCGAGCCCGGTCACCACGGTGAAGGACATGAACACCAGGGCCAGGGCGAGCCCTTGGGCCAGGAGCCCGCTCCAGAAGGGGGTGGTCACGGTGTAGAGGGCCACACACAGCGCGGCGCCGCCGCCCGCCCACACCCCCCACCTGCGCGCCCACGAGGCCCCGGCAAGATGGTCCACGGGGGCCACGTCCACCGCCGCCGTCCCCGCGGCCCGCGCCCGCCGGGCGAGTACGAGCAGCCCGCCGAAGAGGATCAGGAAGGGCACGGCCGTCCTGAATCCGGTGATGGAGTCGGCGAAGGACGCGTAGCCGACGACCAGGTTCTGGAGCACCCCCAGTCCCAGGCCGCCCGCGAAGGCGAGCGGTACGGAGGCGAACCGCCCGATGACGGCGGCGGTGGCCGAGACGAACAGGAACAGGGTGAAGTCGTGCGCCGACAGGCCGAGCAGCGGGGTCGCCAGCACCCCCGCGAGCCCGGCCAGCCCCGAGGCGATCATCCACGCCACCGACGAGAGCCGGTCGGCGTCGATCCCGCGGAGCTCGGTGAGCGAGCGGTTGTCCACGGCGGCCCGCAGCCGCAGCCCCAGCCGGGTGTGCCGCAGCAGCACCCACAGGGCGACGGCCACCACGGCCGTCGCCACCCAGGTGATCAGCTGGTCGGAGTCGATGCCCACGTCGGCGGTGAGCTGCCACGCCTTCGCGGGGCTGGGCCCCACCCCCGGCAGCCCGAACTGGTTCTCCGCCGGTTTCACGGGCGCGCCCGCGTCCTCCAGCAGTTCCACCGCCCACAGCCCGGCCGCCGGCAGGGCCACCAGCAGCCCGATGGTGGCCACGATCTGCGCCGTCTCGCCGACCTGCGCGAGCCGCCGGAACATCAGCCGGTCCAGGGCCCACCCGAGCCCGGGCGCCAGGACGAACACCACCAGCAGGGCGGCCGGGACGGCCGGCCAGCCCAGCCCGGAGTGCAGTTCGTAGAAGGTGAGCGCGCACAGGTAGGCGGTGGCCCCGTGCGCGAAGTTGAACAGCCCGGACGCCGAGTACGACAGCACCAGCCCGGTGGCCAGCAGCGCGTACAGGGCGCCGGACACCAGACCGCTCAGTACGAAGGCGAGCAGATCTCCCATGCCGTTTCCCGTTCCCTTACTTGAAGGGGATGGGCTCGTAGCACTTGAACGGTACGGAGACCTCGTACGCCCCGTTCTTCAGCTGGACGAGGGCCCCGCAGCCGAAGCTGTCCTTCTGGCCCTTGGGCTCCGAGCGGTCGCCGACCAGGGTGGCGGTGTCGGAGTAGCCCTGCGCGGCCGCCTGGAAGGACTCGACGGTCAGGTTCTTGCCGGCCTTCTGGGCGATGGACACGAACAGGTCAGCACTCATGTACCCGGTCATCATGTGCATGTTGAGGGGGATGTCCTGCCCACCGTTGGCGGCCTTGATGTCGGCCTTGAACTGGGCCATCTTCGGGTCGGCGGACTCGAACGGCTCGAACTGCAGCAGCACGTGCACGCCGTCGAGGGCCTGCTTGGTGGCGTCCTTGGCGAGCAGGCCCGGGTCGTAGTCGGTCGGGTCGGAGAGGAGCCCCTTGTACCCGCTGCGCTTGAGCGCGGTGAACAGGCCGATGTTGTTGGGGGTCTGCATGACGGAGACGATCGCGTCGGGCGCCTTGCCGTCGCTGCCGGCGAGGAGCTCCTTGACGTACGCCGACCAGTCGCTGGGCACGGCGGTGGCGGGTACCGAGGCCTTGGCGTAGGAGACCTTGAAACCGGCGCTGGTGAAGCCCTGCTGGAAGGTGCGGATGCCGAACTTCCCGGCGTCGCTGTCGTTGGCGATGATCGCGACCGTCTTGCCCTGGGCCCCGCCGAGCACCTTGCCGATGCCCTCGGGCCAGGTCTGGTTGAGGGTGCCGCCGGGGGTGGGGACGAGGCAGCCGTTGAATCCGTAGATGTACTTGGGGCCGCAGAAGGAGGGGAGCGTGCCCCAGCCGAAGGTGGGCACCTTCTCCTGTTCGAGGAAGTCGGCGCCGGAGAAGGTCACCGAGCTCATGGGGGAGACCGCGAACACCTTGTCCTGCTGGACGAGTTTGCGGGCCGCCGCCAGGTTCTTGGCGGGGTCCTGGCCGTCGTCCTCGGCACCGACGTAGTCGATCTTGCGGCCGTTGATCCCGCCCTCGGCGTTGGCTCTCAGGTAGCGGGCCTTGGCTCCGAGATCGGTGTCCTTCTTGCTGTAGCCGCTGGCGCTGGTCATCGAGACGATGCCGCCGACCTTGATGGAGTCGGCGCTCACCCCGCGGGAGTTGCCGGCGGCTCCCGGCTTGTCGGGGGAGGAGCTCTTGGAGGCGGAGTTGCAGGCGGAGACGAGCGCGAGCGCCGCCGCCGCGGCGGCCAGGGTGCGGATCGGTCGCAACATGTGTGGATCCCCTCCGGTCGGAATCCCCGCATTCTGTGCGCGACCTGACGCATCGTCAATATCAATGGCGAGTAAAGTGACGGCCCGTCAAATAACGATTCGGGCTGGTGAGGTGCGCGCGGGCGGCTGCCCGTCAGGACTGGTAGAGGGTCGCGACCTCCTTCGCGTAGGCCTTCTCTATCGCCCGCCGCTTCAGCTTCAGCGAAGGCGTCAGCAGACCCCGTTCCTCGGTGAACTGCTCGCCCAGCACCCGGAAGGTGCGGATCGACTCGGCCTGGGAGACCAGGGTGTTGGCCGCCACCACCGCCCGCCGGACCTCCGCCGTCAGGTCGGGGTCGAGCACCAGATCGGCCGCGGGCAGCTGCGGGCGGCCGCGCATCGCCATCCAGTGCGCGACCCCCTCCATGTCCAGGGTGAGCAGGGCGGCGATGAACGGCCGGTCGTTGCCCACCAGTACGCACTGCGAGACCAGCGGATGCGAACGCACCCGCTCCTCCAGGGCGGTCGGCGCCACGCTCTTGCCGTTGGAGGTCACCAGGATCTCCTTCTTGCGCCCGGTGATCGTCAGGTACCCGTCCTCGTCCAGCCGCCCCAGGTCCCCGGTCGCCAGCCAGCCGTCCTGCAGGACGGCGTCCGTGCCGCGCGGATCGTTCAGGTACCCGGCGAAGATGTGGCGGCCGCTGAGCCACACCTCACCGTCCTCGGCGATGTGCACCGTGCTGCCGGGGATCGGCCGGCCGACGGTGCCGTACTTCGTGGCCCCGGGCGGGTTCGCCGTGGCCGCCGCGCAGGACTCCGTGAGCCCGTACCCCTCGAACACCGTGATCCCGGCGCCGTCGAAGAACAGCCCGAGCCGGCGCGACATCGCGGAGCCGCCCGACATGGCGTGCCGCACCCGGCCGCCCATCGCGTCGCGGACCTTGCCGTAGACCAGCTTCTCGAAGAGCTGGTGCTCCATGCGCAGTTTGGCCGAGGGGCCGCCCCCGATGCCGAAGGCCTTCTGCTCGCGCGCCTCCGCGTACCGCACGGCCACGTCCACCGCCCGGTCGAAGGGCCCGCTCCGGCCCTCCGCCTCGGCCTTGCGGCGGGCGGCGGCGAAGACCTTCTCGAAGACGTACGGGACCCCGAGCACGAACGTCGGCCGGAACGCGGCGAGGTCCGGCAGCAACTCGGCCGCCGCCAGCACCGGTTGGTGGCCGAGCTTCACGCGGGCGCGGACGGCCGCCACCTCCACCATCCGCCCGAAGACGTGCGCGAGCGGAAGGAACAGCAGGGTGGAGGGCTGTTCGCCGGGCCCCGCCCGGAACACGGACTCCCAGCGGTTGACCATGGTGTCGGCCTCGAACATGAAATTGCCGTGCGTCAGCACGCAGCCCTTGGGGCGGCCGGTGGTCCCCGAGGTGTAGATGACGGTGGCCGTCGCGTCGGGGGTCACCGCGCTCCGGTGCCGGTGCACCACGTCCTCGGCGACCTGGAGCCCGCCCTGTACGAGACCCTCCACCGCACCCGCGTCGAGCTGCCACAGGCGGCGCAGCCGCGGCAGCCGCTCGATCACCGACCCGACCGTCATCGCCTGGTCCTCGTCCTCGACCACGCAGGCCGTGCACTCGGAGTCGTACAGGATCCAGTGCACCTGGTCCGCGGAGGAGCTGGGATAGACGGGGACGGGCTGGGCGCCGATCGCCCACAGCGCGAAGTCGAACAGGGTCCACTCGTACCGGGTGCGGGACATGATCGCGACCCGGTCCCCGAACCGGATTCCCTGGGCCAGCAGCCCCTTCGCGAGCGCCAGTACCTCCTCGGCCAGCTCGCGGGAGGTCACGTCCCCCCAGACCCCGTTCGTCTTGTGCCCGAGCACCACCCGGTCCGGGTCCTGCCGGGCATGCTGGAAGACCACGTCGGCCAGCCCGCCGACCGGCGCGCCCGTGACCACGGATGGGACGCTGAACTCGCGCAAAGCCCGCTCCTCTCCCCGCGGCTACGCCCCGCGCGGCGCCGTGACGCTACCCCACGGGGGAGCCCGGCGGGGGGCAGTCGGCACATCCGTTGCGAACACATCACCACTGGTCAGGGCGGTGCCCACAGCGATCGGGGAGGCGGCCTGTCGATCTCCACGAGATCTGCGCGAGCCACGCACCGGGACTCCATGCGCGGGCCTCCGGCCGGTCTGGGTGGGGGGAGGAGCCGGTCCGGGCGGTCGGGTCGGTCCGGTCGGTCGGTCCGGCCGGGCGTGCCGAGCGAGCTGGGCGGGGGGACGACTGGGCGGGCTGGTCGGGCTGGCTGGGCAGGCCGGGGTCCAGCCGGTCGGGCCGGGCGGCCGGGTAGGGGTGCCGTCGGTCAGGCCGGGCGGCTGAGGCGGTCGCCGCCCGCGAGGACGGCGGCGGCCAGGGCGTCCGAGGCCGGGGTCGGGCGCCGGCCCTGGAGCAGCGCGAACTCCACCGGCCCCAGCTCCGGCAGCCCGCCCACCCGGACCAGGCCCGGCGGGATCAGCCCCCGGGTGTGGGCCATCACGCCCAGACCCGCCCGCGCCGCCGCGATCAGACCGCTCAGGCTGCCGCTCGTACAGGCGATCCGCCACGGCCGGCCGTCCGCCTGCAGCACGTCCAGCGCGCGGGCCCGGGTGATACCCGGCGGCGGGAAGACGATCAGCGGAACCGGCCGGTCGGGATCCACCCGCAGCCCCTCCGCCCCGATCCACACCATCCGGTCCCGCCACACCAGCCGGCCCCGCTCGTCCCCGTCCCCGCGCCGCTTGGCCAGTACGAGGTCCAGCCGTCCCGCGTCCAGCCGCTCGTGCAGGGTCCCCGACAGCTCCACCGTGAGCTCCAGCTCCACCTCGGGGTGCTCGTGCCGGAACCCCTCCAGGATCTCCGGCAGCCGGGTCAGTACGAAGTCCTCGGAGGCGCCGAAGCGCAGCCGCCCCCGGATCCGGGTGCCCGTGAAGAAGGCCGCCGCGCGCTCGTGCGCTTCCAGGATCGTGCGGGCGAAACCGAGCAGCGCCTCGCCGTCCTCCGTGAGCTCCACGCTGTGCGTGTCGCGGAGGAAGAGCGGCCGGCCGGTGGCCTCCTCGAGCCGTCGTACGTGCTGGCTGACCGTGGACTGCCGCACGCCGAGCCGCGCTGCGGCCTGCGTGAAGCTCAGGGTCTGCGCGACGGTGAGGAAGGTGCGCAGCTGAACCGGGTCGTACATGCGGTCCAGCCTAGAGCCGGGAGCGGTATTTATCGTGCTCCGTGATGACAGTCAGTTCGGTGTGCAGGTTTCCCGATCACCGTCCACCCCCGAGGATGGGAAGGGGCCCGGGCCGTCTCGACCCGCCCCCTCCGCGCCCGACGCCCGACCAGAGCAAGTGAGCCCCCCATGCGCCGCCGCCCGCACATACCCTCCTGGCTCCCCGTGGACCCCTTCATCCTGGGTCTGCTCGCCACCGTCGGGCTCGCGGCCCTGCTCCCCGCCCGCGGCGCGGCCGCCCCGGTGGCCGAGGGCGCGTCCACCGGAGCGGTGGCCCTGCTCTTCTTCCTCTACGGTGCCCGGCTCTCCACCCGCGAGGCCCTGGACGGGCTGCGCCACTGGCGGCTCCACCTCACCGTGCTCGCCTGCACCTTCGTGCTCTTCCCCCTCCTCGGCATCGCCGCCCACACCCTGGTCCCCACCCTCCTCACGCCCCCGCTCTACAGCGGCCTGCTCTTCCTCTGCCTGGTCCCTTCCACCATCCAGTCCTCGATCGCCTTCACCTCGATAGCCCGGGGCAACGTCCCCGCCGCGATCTGCGCCGGTTCCTTCTCCAGCCTCCTGGGCATCTTCCTCACCCCGGTCCTCGCCGCCGTCCTGCTCGGCAACGACGGGGGCGGGTTCTCCCTCGACTCGGTGCTGAAGATCGTCCTGCAGCTGCTCCTGCCCTTCGTTCTCGGCCAGACCCTGCGCCCCTGGGTCGGGGGTTTCCTGGTCCGCAACAAGAAGGTGCTGGGCTACGTGGACCGCGGCTCGATCCTGCTCGTCGTCTACACCGCCTTCAGCGCGGGCATGGTCGCCGGGATCTGGCACCAGGTCAGCGTTCCGCGCCTCGGCGCGCTGATGGCGGTGGAGGCGGTCATCCTCACCGTCATGCTGCTGGTCACCTGGTACGGGGCGAAGCGCCTCGGATTCACCCGCGAGGACAGGATCGCCATCCAGTTCGCGGGGTCGAAGAAGAGCCTGGCCGCCGGACTCCCCATGGCCAGCGTGCTGTTCGGTCCGCAGGCGAGCCTGGCCGTGCTGCCGCTGATGCTCTTCCACCAGATGCAGTTGATGGTCTGCGCGGTCCTGGCCCGCCGCCGCGCACAGGACCCGCAGGACCCGCAGGCCGCCGAAGCCGCCGAACTCCCTGCCGACCGTGTGGCGGAGGTCTCCCGCACCGCTCAACACCCCGCCCCGCAGGCCCGGTAACGTGCGGCGGTGACCTGGATACGCCCGCACTCCGCCAACGCCCCGCGCCCCTGCACCCTGGTGGTCTGCCGCGGCTGTTGCTGCGGGGACCCCCGCAAGAACCCCGGCACCGACCACGCGGGTCAGCTGGCCCGGCTGCGCGAGGCCGCCGAGGCCTCCGAGGGGCGCCTCGCCGTCCGTACGACCGACTGTCTCGGCCCGTGTGCGCAGGCCAACGTGATCGTGGTGCAGCCCACCACGGAAGCCCGCCGCCGGGGCGCCCGCGCGGCCTGGTTCGGCTGGGCCCTGGACGACACCGCCACCGACGAGATCATCGCCTGGGCCGAATCCGGCGGCCCCGGCACCACCCCGGTCCCGGCGACCCTCGACCTCCACCGCATCGACCCCCCTGCCCCGAAGGATTCGCCCCCGGCCTCCCGCCGCGGCCGCCGCGGGCGCTGACAGGGAACGGGCACACGGACCCCCGGTCGGGGCGGGGTAAGCGGGAGGGGCGCGCGGGCCCGCAAAGCGTTAGAGCGGCGAAATGCCCGCTTCTCCTAGCTTCAGGGGTGTCAGCCAAGCACCCCCGACGAAGGAGCCCCTCATGAAGATCAGCAAGCGCATCGCCGCCACCTCGGCCGCCCTCCTGCTCGGCACCCTCGCCCTCGGCGGCGGGGTCGCCCACGCCGCGGACGGCGGCGGCCACGGAGGCAATGGCGACAAGGGCAAGGCCTCCTACCAGAAGACGATCGAGGCCGCCCCGGGCACGGACCACGTGGCGGGGCACAGGATCCGGCCCGCGTCCGAGGACAACCCGGCCAGCCAGACCGTCCAGGCGAAGCCGGGCACCCCGCACACCGCCGCCGGTGCCGTGGCTTCGAAGTGATCCGCCGCGGGGGCGGGCGGCACACCCGGGCTGCGCACCCGGGCCCGCCCCCGCAGGGCCCGCCTCCGCAGGCGCGCCTCCCCGGGCGCGCCTCCCCGGGCCCGCCTCCGCGGAGCCCGCCCCGCACCGGGGGTCACCCCGGCAGGACGATCCGTTCCTCGCCCGCGTAGATGTTCATGTCCCCGCCCCGCAGGAACCCGACCAGCGTCAGCCCCGACTCCCGCGCCAGGTCCACCGCCAGCGAGGACGGCGCCGACACGGCCGCCAGGACGGGGATGCCCGCCATGACCGCCTTCTGTGCGAGCTCGAAGGAGGCCCGGCTGGACACCAGCAGCACCGAGCCCGCCAGCGGCAGCAGGCCGGCCTGGAGCGCGCGCCCGATGATCTTGTCCACCGCGTTGTGGCGGCCCACGTCCTCCCGCGCGTCCAGCAGCTCGCCCTCCGCGGAGAACAGCCCGGCGCCGTGCAGCCCGCCCGTGCGGTCGAAGACCTTCTGCTCCGCGCGCAGCCGATCCGGAAGCTCCCCGAGCAGCCGCGCGGGGATCCGTACGGGATCCTCCGCGAGCCCCGGGTACCGGGTCGCCGTGCGCACCGCGTCCAGGCTGGCCTTCCCGCACAGACCGCACGAGGAGGTGGTGTAGACGTTGCGCTCCAGCGTGATGTCCGGCACCGGAACGCCGGCGGCCAGTTGTACGTTCACCACGTTGTAGGTGTTGGTTCCGTCCTCGGTCGCGCCTTCGCAGTAGGTCACGGCCTGGACGTCCGACGCCGAGGCGACCACGCCCTCGCTCGCCAGGAAGCCCACCGCGAGCGCGAAATCATCGCCCGGGGTGCGCATCGTGATCGCCAGCGGCTTGCCGTTCAGCCTTATCTCCAGGGGCTCTTCGGCCACCAGGGTGTCCGCCCGGGTGCCCGCGACGCCGTTCCGGATCCGGACGACTCGACGGCGTTCGGTGACCCGTCCCATGTGATCAGCCCACCAGTTCTGTCTTCGTCCTACGCCTGACGACCCCATTCTCCCGGATCCGCTTCGGGCCCCGTCCCGGCTGGACGATCCTCGGGAAGCTCCAAATTCAGGGCACCGAACCTGTCGGGTCACGCGCCCCCGTACCCACCGGTAGCAGGCAAAGCTGGAACATCCTGACTGCCTTACAAGGGGGGACCCCGCCCATGACCGGTTCACGCGTGGTGGCGCTAGGGCACTACCAGCCCGCGAAAGTGCTGACCAACGAGGACCTCGCGGCCATGGTGGACACCAACGACGAGTGGATCCGCTCGCGCGTCGGGATCAAGACCCGCCACATCGCCGGTCCCGAAGAGCCGGTGGACGAGCTGGCCTACCAGGCCGCCGGCAAGGCGCTCGCGAGCGCCGGCCTGAGCCCGGACGACATCGACCTCGTCCTCGTCGCCACCTCGACCGCGATCGACCGTTCCCCCAACATGGCCGCGCGCGTCGCGGCCAAGCTGGGCATGGGCGGACATCCCGCCGTCATGGACATCAACGTCGTCTGCTCGGGCTTCACGCACGCCCTGGCCACCGCCGACCACGCGATCCGGGCCGGCGCCGCCACCCGTGCCCTGGTCATCGGTGCCGACAAGATGACCGCGATCACCGACTGGACCGACCGCACCACCTGCGTCCTGACGGGCGACGGAGCCGGTGCGGCCGTGGTCGAGGCCAGCGAAGAACCCGGCATCGGCCCGGTCCTGTGGGGCTCGGTCCCCGAGATGGGCCACGCGGTCCGCATCGAGGGCTCGCCGCCGGTCTTCGCGCAGGAGGGCCAGTCCGTCTACCGCTGGACCACCAGCCAGCTCCCGCCGCTCGCCCGCAAGGTGTGCGAGAAGGCCGGGGTCACCCCCGAGGAGCTGGCCGCGGTCGTCCTCCACCAGGCGAACCTGCGGATCATCGAGCCGCTCGCGGCCAAGATCGGCGCCGTCAACGCGGTCGTCGCCCGCGATGTCGTCGACTCCGGCAACACCTCGGCCGGCTCCATCCCGATGGCCCTGTCCAAGCTGGTCGAGCGCGGCGAGATCCCCTCCGGGGCGCCGGTCCTCCTCTTCGGCTTCGGCGGCAACCTGTCCTACGCGGGCCAGGTCATCCGCTGCCCGTAACCCCGGCGGCAGCTCCGGCGGAGCCTTCCGGCTCCTCCGGAGCCACCCCGGCGGGGGTGTCACCCGAGGACGTCCGCCCCCAGCTGCGGGCCTCCGCCGTCAGCGAGGCCAGGAGCACCAGCACGAGCCCGGTCAGCTGCCAGGCGCCGCCGAGCCGCATCCCCGCCGCCGCGGTCGCCAGTACGGGCACCACCGCGAGCGCGCGGAACCGTACGGGCCGGATCCCCAGCACCAGCCGGAAGGCGACGTCCCCGGCCAGATAGCAGGCGACCCCGCCCGCGAGCGCGAAAGCGGGCCCGGCCGGCAGCTGCTCGCCCAGGTGCCCGATGCTCTTCTTCACGCCCGCGGAGAACCCGGCGATGCCCAGCAGCATCGGGATGAAGGCGTAGTAGTACGCGCGCAGAGCCAGCTTGAAACGCCGGTCGGTGGGGGTGTTCGCGAAAACGTGCTCGGCGCGGCCCTCGTCGCGCACGAAGTACATCCACCACAGGGTGGCCCCCACCGCCAGCGCCAGGAAGGCGCCCCCGGCGATCCCGAAGGTCAGCGGCAGCGAGCCGACCCCGATGCCGATCGCGATCACCGACTCGCCGAACACGATGATCAGCAGCAGCCCGTGCCGCTCCACGAAGTGCGCGGCGCCGATCCCGCCGAGCTGGTCGTCCATGGTGGTCCCGGCCGAGGCCTCGGCCCCGCCGGCCGCCGCCCAGCGCGAGATGACGGGGGTGGCGAACTGGAACACCAGCGCCAGCCCCCACAGACCCAGGGCCGCCGGCCCGTCGAACAGCCCGGCGGCCGTCACGGACAGGGCGGACAGCCCGTTGGGCAGCGCGAACCAGAGCACGCTGCGCCCGTAGGCCTGGCTGTACAGGACGCTGTGCATCACCACGACCACGAGGTAGCCGAGCCCGAAGGCCACGCCGCCGTCCCCGAAGGCGGTCGGCACGGCCAGCGCGCACACCAGGAAGGCGCCCATCGCGAGCAGGATCAGGATCCGCCGCACGGGCCGGTCCGGCGGCACCTGGTTGGTCAGGTACGCGTAGGCGCCGTACATCCAGTACAGCACCGTGAAGATCAGCAGGACCCGCCCGGCGCCCCGCACGGTGAGGTCGTCGGAGAGCAGCACCGTCAGCTGGGTGATGGTGAAGACGAAGACGAGGTCGAAGAAGAGCTCGAGCGTGCTGACGCGATGCTCGGTTTCCATATGTGGTTCCCCCCTGTACTCGAACATGCGGCGCCCATCCGACCGTCTCGGGACCCCGGTGTCCAGCCGGTATCAGCATCCGGGAGCCCTCAGGGCCGTGAGACCTGAGAGGTACGCCGATCCCGGCCGAAGGGGTGACGGATTCGCAGGCGGCGGCCCGGAGGATGGAACCAGGCAACCGGATGGAAACCAGCGCAATCAGCCCAATGAGGAGCAACCTTCACATGAGTCGCAAGACCGTCGCCCTGATTACCGCCGGAGTCGTCGTGGCCCTCGGGGTCGCCGCCGCGATCGCGGTGCCGGCCGCGAACGAGTGGCGCGACAACCGGCACCAGGAGACGAGCTCCTACGCCACGGGCGCCGAGGCGAAGAAGGCGCGCGCCTCCGTCCCGCGCTGGCTGGCGGACGACGCGGAGTCGGTGAAGTACTCGATGAAGACGACGGGCGGCGAGCGCCTCCTGGAGGCGGCCCTCCCGGACGGCAGGCTCCCCGCGCAGTGCACGGCCCTGCCCGCCGGCAATGCCAAGGAGGTCCAGCTCCGCGCGGACTGGTTCCCCGAGGACGCCCGGGGCAGGGCGACCCATCGCTGCGGCACCTACTACGGCTACCTGGAGGGCCACACGCTCTACGCCTGGCAGCACGGCGACGACCTGCTGAACGGCGAGCGGGCCAACGCCGGCTCCTAGGCCGCCGAGACGATCCGTCTCGCGATGTCGCGCGGGCCCGCCCCCGGGCATGCCCGCAGGTCAGCGCGGCGCGTCGAACTCGGTCCCGGCGAAATACCTGGTCGGAACCCCGCCGAACCTTTGCTATTGTTGTCCATGTCGCCGCGGGAAACCGGGGCCGACCACCTGGTCCGGGTGGCGGAATGGCAGACGCGCTAGCTTGAGGTGCTAGTGCCCTTTATCGGGCGTGGGGGTTCAAGTCCCCCCTCGGACACCAAGGTCTACGGACCGAACAGAGCCGGTCAAAGCGATGGAAGTCGCTTTGGTCGGCTCTGTTGTTGTGCGCTCACCGGGTCGGGCAGCGCGGACGCGGTCAGCGCCGCGGCGGTGAGGGTGCCCATCACCGAGCGGACGGCTGAGCGGTGCGTGGACGCCGCGGGGCGCAGGACGGACAGGACTGTCACGAGGTACCTCCATGGAGGATCGGGATCCGGACCTGGGGCGACGGATCGCGAGGGTGGCTGCGGGCCCGCCCCCGCGCCGTCGGTTCTCCGATTAGGCCCGGTGCGGAGGCTTCGGACGAGCCGCTGATCCGGCGAAGGTCGTTGAAAGTTGCGCGGTGTTGAAACCGGCCACTGTGGCGCAGGGGCATCCACGGGAGTGCGGTGACTACCTGTCGGCAGGTCGTGTGAGCGGGACCAGACGGCTTCGGAGCCGGGCCAGCTGCCGGGCCGCCGAGGGCGAGCGGTGGACGTGGTGCTGGTCGAGGCAGCGCTGGTAGGCGGCCCTCGCGGCGTGCGGGTTGCCGCGGTCCAGCTCGATCTCGGCGAGCTCGTACGCGAGGCGGTAGTGGCGCTGGGCCAGCCCGTGCGCGTCGTCGTCCGTGTACGTCCGGCCTATCACCCGCACCCGCCGTGTCGAAGGACCGATTCATCAAGCTGCTGCCCGGCGAGCGCAGGCCCGGCCGCATCGCCCTGCCGCCGCCCCTCCAGGTCAAGGCGCGCGGCGAGGACACCGAAGGCCGTCTGTCGCTGCTCGAAGTCACTCTGGCCCGTGACATTCCGCGCCACACCCACCACCTCGCGGACGAGATGGTCTACGTCCTGGAGGGCGAACTCGGCGTGTACTTCGACGGGGTGAAGACCTCACCGTCCCCGCCGGCTCGTTCATCCTCCTGCCCAAGGGAATCCCGCACGCGCTGAGCCGCGCCACCGGCACACCGCCCCGCCTGCTGCAGATCTCCTCACCCGGCGGTTGGGAGTGCTACCAGGAGGGCGTGATGGAAGCCGGACCCGCCGCTCACAACCCCGACGGCACCTTCAACCCCGCCAAGCTCAACCTCATCGCCGCCCCCTACGGGATCCAGTACGAGGAATAGCCGCCTACCAGGGAAGGGGGCCCTGGGCGTCGAAGTAGCCTCCGGTGGGGCCGTCGGGGTCCAGTTGCGCCATGCGCACGATGACTCCGGCGCCCTGCTCCACGGTCTGGGTACCGGTCTGCCCGTTCAGGTCGGTCTTGGTGAATCCGGGCCCCACCGCGTTGATCCGCAGGTGGGGAAGTGCCAGGGCGTACTGCACCGTGATCATGTTGACCGCCGACTTCGACGAGGAGTAGGCGACGGACGGGGATGCGGGTCCGCCCGGGGCGCTGGACCGGGTCAGCGAGCCCTGACCGCTGCTGACGTTGACCACGACCGGGTTCGAGGACCTCTGCAGCAGCGGGAGGAAGGCGTGGGTGACGCGCACCAGGCCGAAGACGTTCGTCTCGAAGGTCTTCCGCATGACATCGGCGGTGACGTCCGAGGCGCTGATCATGGTGTTGTCCTCACCCATCTCGCTCTGGACGCCGGCATTGTTGACCAGCACGTCGAGTCCTCCGTCGGCCTCGATCACCCGCACTGCGGCCAGGACTGACGCATCGTCGGTGACGTCCAGCTGAACCGGCCGCGCGCCGAGCTGCTCGGCGGCCCGTCGCCCACGTTCCGCATCCCGGCTGCCGAGATAGACGGTGTGGCCGGCGGCGATGAGCTGGCGGGCGGTCTCGAACCCGAGACCCTTGTTCGCTCCGGTGATCAGGGTTGCTGTCATTCCTCCATGATCCGGCGGTGACCGACTTGCGCAAACGTTGCGATCGGCGCGCTGCCGGACCGGGGGCGGGGCCCGTGGCCGAGCCCTTGCCGTACTTGGTATGTACCTGCCACTCTGACGCTCGGCCGCCACCCCCCACTCGGGCCGCTCCCTCCTCGGAGGCATTGATGCGTCAGAGAATCCTCGGTGTTCTCATCCTGCTCCTGGGTCTTGTCATGTCCGTCCCCGCCCCCGTCGCGACCGCGAGCGCCGCCGCGACCGGTCCGCAGGTCTACGGTGCCTGGCACTGCAGCGACGACGCCTGCATCTGGGGCAGGGTCCGCACCCTCGCGGAGTTCGACTCCATGAACCACTGGCTGATCGACCGCGGCGACGGCCGTCCCTCGGTGAACCTGGTCGTCCTGAGCTTCGTCGAACCGCAGAAACTGCTGCACCGCACGAACGACGCCACGACCGTCGACGGGATCCCCCGCGGGATCACCCCCGAGATCGTGCAGTACTTCACCTCGCGCGGCATCCGCGTGATGCTCTCCATCGGCGGCATCACCTACACCGACGCATGGGACGCGGCGCTGACCGAGAACGCCACGCAGCTCGGGCTGAACGCCGCCGAGGCCGCCACCCGGCTCGGTGTGGGCATCGAGATCGACTACGAGCAGAACACCAACCCGAACCTGACGGGCCTGCAGGCCTTCATCGACGCCTACCGCTCCCGGCACGCCTACGACGCCTCCGGGACCGACCGCACCGCGCGGCTCACGATCGACACCGCCGCCGGTGACCGCTGGCTGATCGGCATCAACCGCAAGGCGACCGCCGACTGGCTGCGCACGGACGTCCCGGCCCTCGACTACGCCAACGCGATGGTCCCCGCCCGCCAGCCCTCCGCCGGCGGCGCGATCGCCAACTGGCAGGAGCACATCGACGGCAAGTCGACCTACTCGCCGCCGGTGCCGCCGCTGGCTCCCGCCAAGTTCACCGGCGGGCTGTACATCAGCGACCAGTCGAAGTCCCTTCCCGAGTGCACCTCCTTCGCGAGCTCCCTGCAGAAGTCGACCGGCTCCTTCACCCAGTCCGCGGCGCCCAAGGGGGCGGGAACCACCGCCGGCCTGCTCGGCTACATGTTCTGGGCCGCCGAGAAGCCCTCGACCCGGGGGACCGGTACCCAGCCGCCGAACACCTGCGAGGGCGGGGTCGGGGCGGGTGCGACGGCCTACTCCATCCCGTTGCCGATGCCGCCCCTGCGCCAGAACTGACCGGCGGGCGGGCTGGGCCGGGGGAGCCGGGCCGATCGGGGTCAAGCCGCTCCGGCCCCCTGCGAAGAGCAGGGGGCCGGAGTTCTTCCACGGTCCGGCGGCCTGGCGGTCCGCCGGACCGTTACGCGACCGGCTGCTGCTGGGTCACGCAGTGGATGCCGCCGCCGCCCCCGCCCAGGCTGTCGATGTTGAGCTGCTCGACGACCCGGCCGGGGAAGGCCCGCTGGAGGGTGGCCTTGGCCGCCGCGTCCGCGGTGGAGTCGCCGAACTGCGGGGAGATGACCGCGCCGTTGCACACGTAGTAGTTGGCGTACGCGCCGACGAAGTCGGGGTTGGTGGAGCGGATCTTGTTGTAGTCGGGGCCCTGGAGCTTGGTGACCACGACCGTGTGGCCCTGGGCGTCGACGGTGGTGGACAGGATCTGGTACTGCGCGCGTGCGTCGTTCGACCAGGCGTCGGTGTCGCTCGCGAGCGGCATCTGCACCAGGCCCGCCCCCTCGGCGAGGAAGCGGGACGTGGCGTCGACGTGGTCGTCGGTGATGTCCTTGCCCACGATGCCCTTGAACCAGACGACCTTGGACGCGCCGAAGGCGGCGCACAGGGCCGCCTCCAACTGGGCCTGGGTCTTGCCGGGGTTGCGGTTGGAGTTGATGAGGGAACTGCGGGTGGCCATGAGGGTGCCGGCGCCGTCCGTCTCCACCGCGCCGCCCTCGCCGACGAACCCGGCCGCGCTGAACGGAACCCCGGCGTAGGCCGCGATACGGCCGGCGACCAGGGCGTCCTTGGCGTGGGCCTGCTTGTTGCCCCAGCCGTTGAAGTTGGTGCCGATCGCGTCCAGGCCGCCCGCCCCGTTGGTGCGGAACACCGGACCGGTGTCGCGCATCCAGCAGTCGTCGACCGGGATCGTGCTGATGACCGTGACCGCCGAACCGCAGGCGCTCTTCGCCTTGGCGACGCTCGCGGAGTTGGCACACATCACGACCGGCTCGTACTTCGCGATGGTCTTCGCGATGAGCGCTATGTTCGCCTGCACGCCCGAGAGCTTGTTGCCCCAGATGGCGGAGGAGTCGGGCCATGCCATCCAGGTCCGGGTGTGCCGGACGGTGTCGATCGGGACGGCGAAGCCGCCCGCGGCGGCGGCCGAGGGACGGACGGCCGCGAAGGCCTGCCCGCCGACCGTCGCCAGTGCGGCGCCGGCGGCCGTGAGGCCCGCCGCCGCCAGGAAACCCCGTCTGTCCAGCGTCCGTACGACGTGCTCGTTCATCTCTGATCTCCGATCAGTCATGCGTGGATGCGCGAATGCGTGCAGTGGTGAACCGATGGGCCGTGGGCGCCGACGCACCCACGGCCCCCCTCACAGGGCGCGGCGCGCGGCGGCGATGCTCCGCGGGTCCCACCCCGGGCGGGGTACGGACTCCAGGAGCAGGCGCGTGTAAGGGTGCTGGGGGTCGGCGAGTACCTGTGCCGTCGGACCCGCCTCGACGATCCGGCCGTGCCGCATGACGATCACGTCGTCGGTGACACAGCGCACTACGCCGAGGTCGTGGGTGATGAACAGGTAGCCGATACCGGTGTGTTCGCGGATGTCGAAGAGCAGGTTCAGGATCTGCGCCTGCACCGAGACGTCCAGGGCGGCGACCGCCTCGTCGAGGACGAGGACGGACGGTTCGACCGCCAGCGCGCGGGCGATCGCCACGCGCTGGCGCTGTCCGCCCGACAGCTGCCGGGGCAGCGCGTCGGCCTCGCGTGCTCCGAGGCCGACCTGGTCGAGCAGTTCGGTGATCCGGCCGGTGTGGTCGGTGCCGGGGAAGTGCAGCTTGAGGGTCTCCCGGATGGCCCCGCCCACGGTGATGCGGGGATCCAGGGACAGGAAGGGGTCCTGGAAGACCATCTGGATCTCGCGGGCCCGCTCCAGGCGTCCCGCCTTGCCGCGCCGGATCTCGCCCCGGTCGCGGCCGTGGATCAGGACCCGGCCGCTGTCCGCCCGCTCCAGACCCACGACGATGCGCGCGGTGGTCGTCTTGCCCGAACCGGACTCGCCGACGATGCCCAGGGAGCCGCCTTCGGGCAGGGTGAACGACACGTCGTCCACGGCCCGGACGCTCCCGTAGGCCCGGTGCAGGCCCGAGACCTCCAGAACGGTCTTCGTCGTGGTCGTCATGGGTGGAGTTCCTTCCGTTCCTTCGCCGCGACCTCGTCGCTGTGGTGGCAGGAGACGAGGCGGGCCGGCTCGGTGGCCAACGGCAGCAGCTCCGGGGCCTGCCGGGTGCACACGTCGGTCGCGAACACGCAGCGCGCGGCGAACGGGCACCCGGTGAGCTCCTCGCGCAGGCTCGGCGGCCTGCCCTCGATGGCGGCGAGCCGCCCGCGCGGGGCGTCGAGGCGCGGCGTGGAGTTCAGGAGCGCCACCGTGTACGGGTGGCGCGGCCGGGTGAACAGGTCGTCGGCGGGGCCCGTTTCGACGATCCGGCCCGCGTACATCACGTACACGCGGTCGCTGATCGCGGCGGCGAGGCCGAGGTCGTGCGTGACGAACAACAGCCCGGTGCCGAAGCGTTCGCGCAGATCACCGAGGAGGGCGACCACCTCGGCCTGGGTGGTGACGTCGAGCGCGGTGGTGGGCTCGTCCGCGAGGATCAGGGCGGGATCGCCCATCAACGCGGCCGCGATCATGACCCGTTGGAGCATGCCGCCGGAGAGCTGTCCGGGATATTTGCGCAGTGCCCCGCCGGTGAGGCCGACGGCCTCCAGCATCGTCACCGCCCGCTCCTCGGCGGCGTCCTTGGCCATCTTGGCGTTCAGGCGCAGGCTCTCGGTGAGGAAGTCGCCGACGCGCCGCATCGGGTTGATGGCCGCCCGGGGATCCTGGAAGATCATGGCCGCCGTACTGGTGCGCAGCACCCGCAGCTGGCCCGGGGTCATCGTCAGGACGTCGTCGCCGACGACCCGGACCGTGCCTTCCGTCCGGGCCTTCTCCGGCAGCAGCCGGAGCACGCTGCGCGAGGTGAGGGTCTTGCCGGAGCCGGACTCGCCGACCAGGGCCACGGTCTCGCGGGCGCCGACGGTGAGGTCGACCCCGTCGAGGACGGGCCGGACGGTGTTGGGTAGGCTGAGCCGCAGCCCCTGGATGTCAAGGGTGTTCAGCGTCTTCATCGGTCCCTCCTGGCGACCTTGTCGGCCCAGCGCTCGCCCACCACGTTGAAGGCGACCACGGTGAGCACGATGGCCACGCACGGCACGATCGCCGAGAGCGGGTAGCCGGACTGGATGGCGACGTTGCCGTCGAAGACCATGCGGCCCCAGTCGGGGGTCAGGGCGGGTACGCCCAGCCCGAGGAAGGACAGGCCCGCCAGGTCGATCAGGGCGTAGCCGAAGTTGATCGTGGACTGGGCCAGCACGATGGGCGCGATGTTGGGGATGACGTGGCGCAGACAGATCTGCAGCCCCGAGTGGCCCTGCACCCGGTACGCCTCCACGTACGGGCGGGCGCGCTCGGCCAGTACGAGGGAGCGGGTGAGCCGGCTGACGTAGGGGAGGTAGGCGATCGCCAGGGCGATGACGGGGGCCAGCAGCCCCTCGCCGTAGACCGAGACGATCAGGATGGCCAGCAGCATGCCGGGGAAGGCGAAGACCAGCTCGGTGCTGCGGGAGAGCACCGAGTCGAGCCAGCCGCCCCGCCAGGCGGCGGTGGTGCCGATCGCGACACCGGCCACGGTGGAGAAGGCGACGACGCCGAGCGGGCCCAGGAGCGAGGTGCGGGCTCCCAGGACCAGCCGGGACAGGGTGTCCCGGCCGGAGGCGTCGACCCCGAGGAGATGGTCGGCGGAGGGTCCCGCGAGGGCGTTGCCCAGGTCGATGGCGTTGGGATCGTAGGGGGCGATCCAGGGGGCGAACACCGCGACGATGACGACGACGGCGACGAAGCCCAGACAGAGCAGGGAGAGGGGGGCGCGGGCGGTCCGGATCCGGGACAGGCCCGGCCGGCGCACCAGGACGGAGCTCACGCGGCCTTCTTCGCGGGGCCGAGTGCGACCCGGGGGTCGACCAGCGGATGGAGCAGGTCCACGACGAGGTTCACCGTCATGAACAGCGCGACCATGATGAGGGAGATGGCCTGCACGGTGGGGAAGTCCTTGGTGGTGGTGGACAGTTCGAGGAGCTGGCCGATGCCGCCCACACTGAAGGCCGACTCCACCAGGACGGTGCAGACCAGCAGTGTGGAGACGATCAGCCCGCCCGTGGTGAGCACGGTGCCCAGGGCGTTGCGGAACACGTGGCGCCGGATGACCTGGCGTTCGGACACGCCCCGGCTGCGGGCGACCGTGACGTGCTCCTGGCCCAGGACGTCGAGCATCGCGGCCCGGGTGACCCGGGCGAGCATGCCGATCAGGTAGAGCGCCAGCGCGACGGCCGGCAGGGTCAGGTGCCACAGCATGGAGGCGAACCCGTCACCGGTGCCCCCGGTGGGGAACCAGTGCAGCTTCACCGCGAACAGGCCCTGCAGCATGACCGCCGCGACGAAGGACGGGGTGCCGATGGCGAAGGTGGTGCTCACCAGGATCGCCGAGTCGGGGAGCCCGCCGCGGACCGCGCCGATCCAGCCCAGGATCAGCCCGAACACGAGGACCAGTACGAGGGCCATCGTGATCAGCATCAGGGTGTTGGGCAGCCGGTCGGCCAGCAGCCGCGACACGTCGGTGCGGTAGGTGATCGAGCGGCCGAAGTCGCCGTGCAGCACCTGGCCCAGCCAGCGTCCGTAGCGGACCGCGAACGGGTCGTCCAGGTGGTAGTGCTCGTTGATCGCTTGCAGGGCCTCAGGGGAGGCCGATCGGCCTCCCAGGAGGAAGCTCGCCGGATTGCCCGGGGCCAGGTACAGGGCGCCGAAGATGATGAAGGAGGCCGCGAGCAGGGTGGCTGCCATCTCGGCCAGCCGCCGTACGGCGAAGCGCAGGAAACTCATCGCGCGGCCGCCCCGACGTCCGCGGCCCACGGGTAGTACAGGTAGGAGATGGTGGTCGGTGCGCCGGTGATCCGCTTGTTCAGGAAGACGGCGGTCGGCCACTCGGCGACCGGGATCCACAGCAGCTGGTCGGCCGCCTTCTTCTGCAGTTCGACGGCCGCGGAGAAGCGCTTGGCCGGGTCGTACTCGGCGCGGGCCTTGTCGGCGAGCGAGTCGTAGGCCTCGTCGCTGTATTCGGCGTAGTTCTGGTAGGCCCCGGTCTGGAAGTTGCTCAGCATGTCCATGGGGTCGGTGATGGAGTCGTAGTACGTCTCCGGGAACATGTCGAGGCCCTCGCGCGCCTTGGGGTCGGTGAACAGCGAGGTGAAGGCGTTGGGGGCGATGGTCTTCAGCTCGACCTTCAGGCCGATCTTGGTGCCGGCGTCCTGGACCGCGGTGGCCAGCAGGGAGACGTCCTGGCCGATCGAGCTGGTGGCGATGGTGACCGTCTTGCCGGTGGCACCCGCCTCCTCGATCATCTTCTTGGCCGCCTCGATGTTCTGGTCGGCCGAGGGCAGCCCCTCGAAGGCGGCCTTGCGGAGGTTCTCGGGGGCCGTGGCCCAGACCCCCTTCGTGGTGAGCGAGGTGGTGACGGTGCCCGCGCCGCCCAGGCCCGCCTTGACGAAGCCGCGGCGGTCCAGGGCCAGGGACAGGGCCCGGCGCACCCGGACGTCGCCGAGGGCGCCCTTCATGCTGGTGACGTTGACGTTGACCGTGCTGAGGCCCTCGCCGAAGTAGAGGGTGCCCGCGCCGCTCTTGCGCAGCCGGTCGTAGCTCTCGGTGGGGATCAGGTAGCCGCCGTCCGCCTCGCCGTTGAGCATGGCGTTGGTCCGGGCGGAGGGGTCGGTCAGGAAGGTGAAGACGGCCTTCTTCGACTTCGCCTTGGTGCCCCAGTAGTCGTCGAAGCGCTGGAGCTCGATCGACTGGCCCTTGTTCCAGGTGCCCAGCTTGAACGGGCCGGTGCAGTCGAGGCTGCCCGCGGTGCCGTAGTTCTCGCCGGCCTTCTCCACGCCGGCCTTCGAGGCCACCACGCCGGCGGCCGTCGCCATGTACTGGGGGAACTGCGAGTCGGTCGTCTTCAGCGTGACCGTGACCTGGAGCGGTCCGGTCTTCTTGATCGACTCGACGTTGGCGAAGTTGCTGTTCCAGGCGGCCCCGAGGTCCGGGTTCATCTGGCGGCCGAGGCTGAAGACCACGTCGTCGGCGGTCATCGTGGAGCCGTCGTGGAACTTCACGTTCGGGCGCAGATCGTAGACCCAGGTCAGCGGGGTGGCATTGGTGGCCTTCTCGGCCAGGCCCGGAGCCATGGTGAGCTGCGGGGTCCACTTCATCAGGCTTTCGCAGACGTTCGACAGGATCGTGTTCTGCGGGTAGTCGAAGGCCGAGATGTAGTCCAGCGTGGGGGGCTCCGCGTAGAGCGCCCAGGTGAAGGAGTCCAGCTCACCGGCGGCGGCCGGAGTGCCGGCGGACAGCTTGAAGGCGGCGTCGTTCGCGGACGCGCCGCCCTTGGGCGGACCGGAGCAGGCGGCCACCAGGCTGACGGCGGCCAGGGCCGCGACGGGCAGCGCGTACCGGCGACGGGCGGACCGGGCACGGGCGGACCCGGTACGGGGGGACCCGGTGGCGGCGGACGGGGCGCCGTCGGACTGGCTGCGCGTGGAGCTGGCGGCTCTGGACCAGGGCAGGGATCTGGGCATCGGTGCTCTCTCTTCCATGCTGGGCGGGGGAGGTACGGGGCGGGCGGCCGACCGGGGCGAGGAGGGGACTCGGGTGCGGGCCGCCGGCCCGTGCGCGGCGAAGGGGGGTGAGCCGGTCAGGCGGTGGGGTGGGCGGAGGGTACCTGCTGGGTGATGCAGTGGACGCCGCCGCCGCCGTACGCGATCACGCGCGAGCGGACCCCGACGACCTTGCGGCCGGGCAGTGCGGCCGCGATGACCGCGAGCGCGCCCTCGTCCTCGGGGGTGTCGGCGACCGGTACGACGACCCCGCCGTTGGCGATGTAGAAGTTGAGGTAGCCGACCTCCGTCTCCCGGCCGTCGACCTCGACGAGGTTGCTCTGCGGCAGGTCGATGATCTCGAACGGACGCCCGGCGGCGTCGGTGGCCGACTCCAGGACGGCGCGATTCACACGCATGCGCTCGTAGTCGGGGTGTGCGGGGTCGCTCGGGAGGGCGACGAGGACCTTGCCGGGGGCGACGAAGGCGCAGACGCCGTCCACGTGACCGTCGGTCTCGGTGTCCAGCAGCCCGCCGTACGGCAGCCAGATCACCTTGGTGACACCGAGGCGGGCGATCAGCTCGGCCTCGATCTCCTCCTTGGTCATGTCCGGGTTGCGGTTCGGGTGCAGCAGGCACTGCTCGGTGGTGATCAGGGTGCCTTCGCCGTCCACGGTGATCGCCCCGCCCTCGAGGATCATCCGGGAGTCGATGCGGTCCACGCCGAAGTGGTTCAGCAGGGCGCCGGCGATCTTGTCGTCGGTGTCGTAGGGGAAGTGCTTGCCGCCCCAGGCGTTGAAGCGGAAGTCGACGCCCGCCCGCTCGCCGTTCTGTCCGAGCACGAAGATCGGCCCGGAGTCGCGGAACCAGGAGTCGTCGATCGGGAACTCGACCACGGTGACGCCCTCGCCGCACAGCTCGCGGGCCTCGGCGCCGCTGCCGGGCAGGGCGACCATGGTGACCGGCTCGAACTCGGCGATCGCCGAGGCGACCCGGGCGTACTCCGCCTTGACCTCGGCGAAGACGTCGCCCCACAGCTCCTGCCGTGTCGGCCAGGCCATCAGGCAGCCTTCGTGGTCGGTCCACTCGGCCGGCATCCGGAAGGTAGTCATGATCTTCTCCTGTTTGAAAATTTAGTCAGTATTTGCGACGAGGACACGGGATCGCCGCGGGCAAGAGGTGTGATGATGTGCCCGCATCCTCCACCGAACTGAAAATTCAGTCAATGGTTCTGGCCAAGCTGATGCGGAATCGGCCATGCCGGGTATCGGGCGGGCCGATCCCCCTCTCCCACCCGGAGGGGAGGTGAGGGGGGAGGGGGATGTGAATGCGCATGATCGCGACATATTCACCGGAAATATCGACCCTGATGTTACGGTCAGGAAAAAGCCCCAGGTGGCGGACCCGACGGGTAGAGTGACCCCTCGTGTCAGACCGTCGAACAGAAATACTCAGAGCCGCCACGCGAGTGATCGCGCGACGCGGCGTGCGAGGGCTCCGCGTGGGGGAGCTCGCAGCCGAGGCGGGCGTGTCCACCTCGCTGATCTACTACCACTTCACCGACCGCGCCGGGATCCTGCGCCGGACCCTGGAGTTCATCAGCGACCGCGCCGAGCGCTACACCGCCGAGCGCGAAGCGGGCCTGGACGAGCCCGAGAGCCCCCGAGCCGAGCTGACGCAAGTCCTCCTCCTCGAACTCCAGGACACCCCGGAGGTCCGCGAGAACAGCACGGCCTGGGGTGAGCTCAGGGCCAGCGCCGTCTTCGACCCCGACCTGCGCGAGGACGTCGCCAAGGCCACGCACAGCTGGGTCCACGAGATCTCCTACCTCCTGGCCCAGGCCCGCCCCACCGGCACCGCCCCGCAGCACGCGGCCGCCGCCGAACGCCTGACGGCCCTGCTCGAAGGCCTCAGCGTGCGCTGGCTCAGCGGCTCCCTGCCCCTGGAACACGCACGCCGCCTCCTCGCCGACGCGATCGACGCGGAGCTGGACGCCTGATGCCCGCAGCGACCGACGGGCCCGAGGAGCTCATCCTCCTCGACGCCCTGGAACTGGCCTCCGAGCCGGAGCGGGCGGCCCGGTCCGGCGCGCAGGCGCACCGGATCCTGGCCGAGCTGGTGGCCGGGGGAGCGGCCCTGGGCTGGGTGGAGCCGCCCGCGCCCGAAGAGGTCACCGAGCTCCTCGAACGCCTCGTAGCCGCCGTACGGGCCGGGGACGCGGCCCTGCGCGCCGCCTACCTCGGACCCCGGCTCGTCGGGCTGGGGTACTGGCAGCGCTACGCCCGCCCCACCCACCGGCCGCACGCGGACCTGGAGAAGATCGCGGTCGACCCCGGGATCCACGGCCGCGGCATCGGCCGGGCACTGACGGCAGCCCTGATCGAGGATGCCCGGACCGCCGGCATCGAGGTCCTCACCCTGGACGCGCGCGGGGACAACGAGCGCGCCCTGGGGCTCTACGCCTCGCTGGGCTTCACCGAGTACGGGCGGCTGCCCGATTTCGTGGCCGTCGGCGAACGGCGGTACGACAAGGTGTTCTGCATGCTGGACTTCCGCCGGACCCCGTAGGGCTCTTGGGGTGCCTTGGTTCAAGTGGGGCCTCGACGGCCCCACTTGAACGCGATGACCTACAGGAAGTACAGGCGGCTGAGCGAGATGGAGTCGGCCGGCTCCGAGACCAGCGGTTCGCCGTCGAGCGACACCAGACCCGTGTCGGGGTGTACGTCGACACTGCCGGTACGGGCGTTGCGGAGCATGTCCTTCGGTCCGATGCCCCGGGTGCCGCGGACCGCGACGCGACGCCGCCGGGTGGGCATCAGGTCGCCGTTCTGGACAGCCGCCTCCGCGACGAACGCCACGGATATATCGGCCGCGGTGGCCCCGTACGCGCCGAACTGCGGGCCGAGGACCAGCGGTTCGCAGCGGTCCGTGGAGGCGTTCGGATCGCCGGTGACCCCGTAGGCCGGGAAACCGCCCTTGAGCACCAACTGGGGCTTGGCACCGAAGTACTGGGGCCACCACATGACGAGGTCCGCGAGCTTGCCGACCTCGATCGAGCCCACCTCGTGCGAGAGTCCGTGGGCGATGGCCGGGTTGATGGTCAGCTTCGCCATGTAGCGCAGCACGCGCTCGTTGTCGTCGCCGCTCTGCGCCGTGCCGTACGAACCCTCGCCGTCCAGGGGGCCCAGCTCGGTCTTCATCTTCCCGGCCATGGCGAAGGTGCGGCGTACGGTCTCGCCCGCGCGGCCCATGCCCTGGGCGTCCGAGGAGGTGATCCCGATGACCCCGAGGTCGTGCAGGATGTCCTCCGCACCCATGGTCCCGGCGCGGATCCGGTCGCGGGCCATGGCGGCGTCGCCGGGCAGGTCGACCTTGAGGTCGTGGGCCGAGACGATCATCCCGAAGTGCTCGGCCAGCGCGTCCCGGCCGAAGGGCAGGGTCGGGTTGGTGGAGGAGCCGATGACGTTCGGGACGCCGGCCATCTTCAGGACGTTGGGGACGTGTCCGCCGCCGCAGCCCTCGATGTGGAAGGCGTGGATGGTCCGGCCGTCCAGGACGCGCAGGGTGTCCTCGACGGAGAGGCACTCGTTCAACCCGTCCGTGTGCAGGGCGACTTGAACGTCGTGTTCCTCGGCCACGCGCAGGGCGGTGTCCAGGGCGCGGGTGTGGGCGCCCATGTCCTCGTGGACCTTGAAGCCGGAGGCGCCGCCCTCGGCGAGGGCCTCGATCAGCGGGGCCGGGTCCGAGGAGGAACCGCGGGCCAGGAAGCCGATGTTGACGGGCCAGGCGTCGAAGGCGTTGAAGGCGTGCTTGAGCGCCCACGGGGAGTTGACCCCGACCGCCCAGACCGGGCCGAACTCCTGGCCGATGATCGTGGTGACACCGGACGCCAGCGAGGCCTCCATGATGCGCGGGGAGAGCAGGTGCACATGGGTGTCGATGGCCCCGGCGGTGACGATCATGCCCTCACCGGAGACGATCGTGGTGCCGGTACCGACGACCACGTCCACCCCGTCCAGGGTGTCGGGGTTCCCGGCCCGGCCGATCGCGTGGATGCGGCCCTCGCGGATGCCGATGCTGGTCTTGCGGATCCCGAGGACGGCATCGATGACCAGGGCGTTGCTGATCACGATGTCGCAGGTGTCGCGGACGGCGGCGGCCTTGAGGTGCAGGCCGTCGCGGGCGGTCTTGCCGAAGCCGGCCAGGAACTCGTCCCCGGGCTTCTGGGAATCGGACTCCACGCGCACGATGAGCCCGGAGTCGCCGAGCCGGATCCGGTCCCCGGCCCGGGGGCCGTGGACCGCCATGTAGTCGTGCGGATCGGTGCTGTCGGCCGGGGCGGCGCCCGGACGGCCGTGGCAGCCCGCCGAGTCGAAGACGCTGGCGCTCATGACTGCTGCTCCTCCTGGTATTCGGTGAGGTACCCCGTGGCACGGGCCTTGGCCAGGGCGGCCTCGCGGGCGCCGGGCGCGTCCAGGGGGCCGTCGACCAGCCCCGCGAAACCGATGGCCACGCGCGCCCCGCCGATGGGGACGAGCTCCACCTCCACGGTGGCGCCGACGTCGAAGCGGACCGAGGAACCCGCCGGCACGGCGAGCCGGGAGCCGTAGGCAGCGCCCCGGTCGAAGGCGAGGCGCGGGTTCGTCTCGAAGAAGTGGAAGTGCGAGGTGACGCTGATCGGCACGCTGGAGGTGTTGCGCACGCGCAGCCGGATCGTGGCCTCGGCGGGCTCGTAGCCGGAGCCGTCCCCGGGCAGCCCGGCGCCGGGGGCGTCGGGCCCGAGGGAACCCTCCTGGCGGAAGGGGTCGTCGATGACGCAGAGCCTCGTACCGTCGTCGAAAACGGCCTCGACCTGGATCGAGGTGACCACGTCGGGCACCCCGGGCAGTACCTCGTCGGCGCTCAGCACCTGGCGCCCCGCGGCGATCGCCTCGGCCAGCCTGCGGCCGTCCCGCGCCGCCTCGCACACGGTGTCGGTGATCAGCGCGGTCGCCTCGGGAACGTTGAGCTTCACGCCCCGGGCGCGTCGGGCACGAGCCAGCTCGGCCGCCGTGAAGATCAGCAGCCGGTCCCGCTCGGTCGGTGTCAGTCGCATGCGGCCTCATCTGTGAAGGGATCGGGCGGCCGGGGTCCGGCCGCGGGGCGCGGTCCTGGAGGGCCTACGGGAGCGGCTCGTGCATGGTGGAGCAGTGGATGCCGCCGCCGCCGGCCATCAGGCGGTCCACGTCGAGCTGGACCACGGTGCGGCCGGGGAAGGCCGCCGCCAGGGTCTGCTTGGCCGCCGCGTCCTTCGCCCGGTCGCCGAACTGGGCGGTGATGACAGCCCCGTTGACCACGTGGAAGTTGAGGTAGGAGTCCACGAACTGGGGGTTCTTGGACCGCACGGTGTCCGGTCCGGCCACCTGGACGACCTTCAGCCGCCGGCCCCGGGCGTCGGTGGCCTCGGAGAGGATCGACAGCTGCTGGCGGGCGTCGCGCGCCCAGACGTCGTCCCGGTCCGCCGGAGGCACCTGCACCATCACGACGCCCGGCCCGATGAACCGGGAGGTCACGTCGATGTGGTCGTCGGTGATGTCCTTGCCCTTGATGCCGGGCACCCAGATCATCTTGTCCGCGCCGTAGGCGTGCAGGACGGCTTCCTCGATCTGGGCCCGGCTCATGCCCTGGTTGCGGTTCTTGTTGACCAGGCTGCTCTCGGTGGCCATCACGGTGCCGTCGCCGTCGGTCTCGATCGCACCGCCCTCGCCGACGAAGTCGGTCCTGCTGAAGGGGAGGTACCCGTCGTGCGCGATGAGTTCGGCGACGTCGGCGTCGTAGGCGTGGGTCTGCTTGTTGCCCCAGCCGTTGAAGTTCAGGCCGATCGCGTCGAGCCCGCCGCGGCCGTCCCGGCGGAAGACGGGGGCGATGTCGCGCATCCAGAGGTCGTCGGTGGGGATCGAGGTGAGCACCGTGACCGCGGGGCCGCACCAGGAACGGGCGGTGGCGGCCGTGTAGGAGTCCGGCGCGCACATAACGACGGGCTCGTAGCGCGCGATGGTCTTGGCGATCAGTGCGATGTCCTCCTGGACCCCGCTGAGCGCGCGGCCGCCCCAGATGGACGAGCGTGACGGCCAGGACATCCAGGTGCGCGCGTGGGGGACGTCGTCGCGGTCCACCCACCAGCGCGGCAGCGCCGGATTCGCGGGCCGGGGCGCCGCCGAGGCCATCGAGGCCGCCGATCCGCCCAGCACCGCACCCGCCGCACCGAGGCCGGCGGCCCCCAGCACGCGCCGACGGGAGGGCGCGGCTCCGAAGAGCCGGCTGACGAGGGAGCGGCTGGCGCCGGGGGAGTCGCTCATCGGTATTTCTCCAGATCAGGGGTGCGTGCCGGTTTCGGCCACGGCTCGCACTCTGTCACTGACTGAAAATTCAGTCAAGCTTCATGACGTGGATGGGCCCGGGGCGGCTGGTGGGGGTGTGATCGGCGGCGGCCGATCGGCGGGAGCGGCGGGAGCGGCGTGGAAAGGCGTAGATCGGCGGGATCGCGAGGGGAGCGGAGCCCTGCCGGGCCGCCGCGGGGCGGCCGGTGTGCCCGTCAGGGGCGGGCGGCCGGATCAGGTCCGGGCGAGGCGGTCCAGCTCGGCGTCGATGGCCGAAGACATCAGCTCGCGGGCGTGCTCCAGGGGCAGGCTGCCGCTGAGCCAGCGCGAGCTCAGGCCCTCCACCAGGGCCGTCAGTCGCTCGGCGGTGCCGGCGAGGGCCGCCGCCCCGGCCATGGGGCGGACGCGGCCGAGCAGCTCGCCCACTTCCTGGACCCATACGAGCGTCGCCCGCGCGAGGTCTTCCCGCAGGTCGGGGTCGAATACCGCACTGGCCCGGAGCTCTCCCCAGGCCGTGCTGTTCTCCCGCACCCCGGGTGTGTCCTGGAGCTCCAGGAGGAGCGTCTGCTCCAGCTCGCCCCGGGCGTCCAGCGGCTCCTCGCCGGGATCGCGCTCCGTGGTGTACCGCGCCGCGCGGTCGTTGATGAACTCCAGCGTCGCGCGCAGGATTCCCGCGCGGTCCTTGAAGTGGTAGTAGATCAGGGCCGTGGACACCCCGGCCTCCGCGGCGAGTTCCTCCACGCGCAGGCCTCGGACGCCGCGCCGGACGATGACCCGCGCGGCCCCTTCCATGATTGCTGTTCGACGGTCAGCCACGATCCGACACCCTACCCGCAGCCCGGCCCCTCGGGTGAGGGGTGGATTGACTGAATATCTAGTCAGTGCAACAGTGGGGCCGGTCGGATCGGCAAATGCCGCATTCCGTCATTCCGCATCCTGCTTTCGAGATCCACTTTCGAGATCCGTTTTCGAGGCACGGGCCGTGTCGCCGCCCGTCCGCTGCGCACGCACGCTAGAGCTAGGCCGACCGCACCCACGGACGGACAGCCTGCTCAGTGGCGTCCCCCAGCGCCCCCTGTAGCCCCCAGTCGCATGCCGGAGCTTCCTGTGTTGAATCCCCCCATGTCCCGCCGCACCGCACTGCGCTCCCTCGCCGGAATCGGCGGAGCGATCGCCCTCGGAGCCGCCGCCTGCGCTCCCTCCGACCCGGGCGAGGCCGAGAACAGCCCCGCCCCCGGAGACACGGGCGACGGCCGGCGCTTCGGTGCCGAGTGGGAGAGCCACGCCCGCACCTTCATGTCCTGGCCGGCCCTGGAACGGGTCTGGGGCGAGATGCTCCCCGGAGTCCGCGAGGACATCGCCCGGGTGGCGCGGGCGGTCGGCGAGTACGAGCCCGTCGTGATGATGGCCCGCCCCGAGCAGGTGGCCGCGGCGCAGAAGGCCTGCGGATCGCAGGTCGAGGTCATTCCGCTCGCGGTCGACGACCTCTGGGCGCGGGACACCGTACCGGTGTTCGTGGAGGAGCCGGGCAAACTGCTCGGCATCGACTTCAACTTCAGCGGCTGGGGCAACAAGCAGGAACACCGCAACGACGGCCAGGTCGGCAAGCTGCTGCTCGCGAAGTACGGCATCCAGCGGGTGCAGGCTCCCCTGGTCGCCGAGGGCGGCTCCTTCGAGACCGACGGCGTCGGCACGCTGCTGGTCACCGAGAGCTCCGTGGTCAACAAGAACCGCAACCCCGGAAAGAGCCGGGACCAGATCGAAGCCGAGCTGAAGAGCACCCTCGGCATCAAGAAGGTCATCTGGCTCGCCGGAGTCCGCGGCCAGGACATCACGGACGCGCACGTCGACAGCCTCGTACGGTTCACCGAGCCCGGCGTGGTCCTGCTGGACCAGGCGCACGCGGACTCCCCGCCGGACGTCTGGTCCCGCGCGGCCGACCAGGCGCGCTCGGTGTTCAAGGAAGCGACGGACGCCCGCGGCAAGAAGCTGGAGGTCGTCGACCTCCCCCAGCCCGACCTGGAGAAGATCACCGGCCGCGGCGACGCCTTCGTCTCCACGTACGCGAACTTCTACGTGGCCAACGGCTCCCTCTTCATGCCGCAATTCGGCGACGCCCAGGCGGACGCCCGCGCGAAGAGCATCCTCCAGGAGCACTTCCCCAAGCGCGAGGTCGTCATGGTGAAGATCGACACCATCGCCTCGGGCGGCGGCGGGATCCACTGCTCCACGCACGACGAGCCGGGGAAGCCGGCGGCGTAGTCGCGGGCGGCGGGGTCACACGACCGTCTCGACCCTCACGGAAGGGGGCAGGGAGTCGAGACCGTCGAGACGGGACCGGGGGGCCTCGATCCAGCACTCCAGGCCGGGGAGCTCAGCCAGAGGCGAGACGTCGATGGAACCCCCGTCCGTCATGTCGCCGATGAACCGACAGGAGCGCAGGGCGGGGAAGGCGCGCGGCAGCCGGTTCAACGCCTGCTGCGTGACCCGTGTCCCGTGGATGTCACTGAGGTGGAATGCGACGACGTGGGCCAGGACCGTGCCACCGGGAAGCGTCGCGAACGAGGTCGCGTCCAGGGTCAGGATCTGGAGTCTGGGAAGACGGGCGAGCTCCTGCCAGTCCTCGGTCGAGAGCCGGCCGAACCCGATGCCGAAGGAGGTGAGCTCCGTGAAGCGGCTCAGTCCCCGGAGGCCTTCCTCGGAGCCGACCGCCCCGAGCAGCCGCAGGTGCCGGAGCGGCGCACTCGGATGCAGGGCTTCCACGGACCAGCTCATGTCGGCCGAGTCGTTGACCGTCAGACTCGAAAGCTCCGCCAGCCGTGCCAATACGTGCAGATCCATGGGTGCCCAGGAGTCGATGGTCAGGTCCCGGAGCGGGAGGCCCCCAAGAGGGGAGAGATCGACGAGGCGCTGGCAGCCGGAGAGCTCGAGGGATTCGAGCCCCGGCTGTCCGGCCAGGAACCCCAGATCCGTCAGTGGGTGGTCGGCGATCTTGAGATCTGTCACCGAGTGCCGGGAGAGGTACGAGCCCAGAGCGTCCGTGGAAACGCCGGCCCTGACGTCCAGGGGGCCCGGCAGGACTCCCAGGCGCTCCAGATGCTGCAGCTGTTCGTCGGACGTCACCGTGTAGTCGAGCGAGGTCGGATCCAGCCGGGCGATGACCTCGTCCGCGTACCGGGCGCTGTCGAAGCGGGACCACGCCCACATGAGCTGGCTGCGGAGCGAGAGGAACGGGTGCTCGGCGAACCGGCCGAGGAAATCCAGGGCCGTGTCCGATCCGGTGTGCGAGGCCGCGATCACCGAGTAGTAGGCGTCCAGCGGGTCGAGCTCCTCGGGGCCGGGCAGCAGGCCGAGGATGAGCGGACCCACCTCCCCCAGCGCCCGGGCCTCGATCTCGTTGCGCGGCGGGATCAGCCTGGCCATGCGTTCCTCCACCGCCTCCCGAACGGCCGGATCCAGCGTCGTGGCGTGCTCCAGGCAGGCGGCGGCGAGCAGGTAGACGCGGGCCTGGGTCCGCCGGTCGTCGGTGCGGTCACCCAGGGAGAGCAGATCCTGGAAGAGCGCGACGCGTTCCCGGGGCCGGGCCAGGGCGACCGCCATGCGGATGACGTCCTCCCACTGGTCGTCGGCGGCGTGGGCGGTGAGCAGGCCGAAGTCGCCCTCCTCCACGGCGGCCCGCGCTCCGAGGAAGTCCTGGAAGGTGCGGTGGACGAAGTCGACGGTCCCGGGGGCCGGTTCGCGGAGCAGGCCGCTGCGCAGGAGGAGGTGGTCGAAGACGGCCACGGCGTCGCCCATGGCGGCCGCCTCGGGAATCGCGGGCAGGGCCCGGGCGATGATGTCCTCGGCCTGTGAACGGTCGATCTCCGTCCGGCCGTTCTTGACCAGCCAGTACGCGAGCCGCTGCAGCAGGTCCAGTTGGGGCTCTTCGCGGAGGTCGGGGACCGGCATGTCGCGCTCCCGGTCGCGGCGGCTGATGAGCATCGACAGCGCGGCCTCGTACAAGTCCTTGCGCCCGTGCGGGAGATAGCCGTGCCGGTCGCGGTGGAGCGCGCAGATCAGCCCGCACATCAGGGGATTGGTGGCCAGCAGGCCCAGGTCCGGCTTGCTGCGGACATCTCTCAGTAGCTGGGCCTCGTACCCGTCGAGGTCCGCGTCCTCGGCCGTCCCGGTGCGGGCGGCCGCGTGCCAGCGCCGGATGAAGGCGGCGATGTCGGCCGGGCCCATGGAGGACAGCGCCAGTTCGGTGAACCCGTCCTCGGCGAGCCAGTCCTGGCCCACGGCCGAGGGCCGGGAGGTGACCAGCCAGCGGTTGTCGCCGTCGTACGTCTCGGTCAGATCGCGGAGCCAGCGCCGGGTCCTTGCCCGCTCGGCTTCCGGGATCTCGTCGATGCCGTCGATCAGGACCAGTCCCCGCCCGGCGCCGAGCACCCGGTGCTCCCACCCGGCGGGCTGGGTGCCGGCGAGGGGGCAGCCGATCGCGCCGAGAAACTCCTTGGGGGTGGGCAGCGGGCCGCCGTGGCGGGAGAGTGTGCGCAGCGGCAGGACGAAGGGGATCCGGTGGCGCAGGTACGCGGGCTGCCCCTCTTCCTCGCGTGCGGCGGAGACCGCCAGCCACTGGATGAGCGTCGTCTTGCCCGAGCCCGCCTCCCCGCGCAGGAGGACCCGGTGCTTGCGGGCCAGCACCTGGTCCGCGGGCTGGGATTCCGGCGGCCGGTGCATCAGGAGCCGGGCGCCCTGTTCCACGTCCTCGGGGGAGTCGGCCGCCGCCCCGCCCAGGGGCGCCGCCTCCAGGCTCAGGTACGCCACGTCCAGCGGCCACCGGGTCGGGGAGTTCTTGAGGTCGATCCCGTAGATGGTGAGCTTGCCGTGCTTCTTCGCGACGTAGGGCAGGTACGAGGCCTCGAACGCGAGGTCCGCGGCGTCGGGCAGCGGCGTCCGCCGGATCAACTCGTCCGTCTTCGCAGTCAGTTCGTCCAGATCCCGGGTCTGGCGGACCAGCGCGTGGGCCACGAACGTCTTGCGCTGGGTGAAGAACTCCAGGATGTGGCGGGCCGCGAGGGCGAGCAGGGCCTCGTAGAAGTGGGTGGCGTCGGCGGAGAGGTGGCGCTCCGGCCGGCCGCCCGCGCGGCGCAGTTCGCGGGCGAAGGCCTCCGGGCCGAGGCGGACGGCGTCCACATCGGTGATCGTGAGGTCGCCGAGGGCGTGCAGCGTCGCGGCGAGGGCGTCGGTGACGGCCTCCCGTTCGTCCGCCGGGATGCGGCCTTCGCCCGTGCGCAGGGCCTGTTCGACGAGGGTGGCCGCCAGGCCGCGCACGTCGGACTCGGTGAGGGTGCGCTTCTCGCCCTTGAAGGAGACGTAGCCGCTGAGGCGGATCGGCTTGTCGACCAGGCCCGCTCCCGGGGCGTCCGCGAGGAAGAACTTCTTCACGAGCGGGCCGATGACGGACGATGCCAGCTTCAGTCCGATGGCTGTGGGTTCCACGTGTGCCCCCCGTAGAGCTGTGATCGGTGCCCGCACGATCTTAAGGTGCCGAGATGTCGCCCCACCGGCGGATACGCGTGCGCAGAGCCGGGCCGAGTGGGGGCGGGCTGCGGCATCATGGGCCCGGAACCAGGTGAGGGGGAGCGGTGGCACAGGACGAGGCGCGCGGCAGTGTCGTGGTGGCCGGGCGGTACCGCCTGGAAGAGCGGCTGGGCCGGGGCGGGATGGGCACGGTCTGGCGGGCCGCCGACGAACTGCTCGGGCGGCCGGTCGCCGTCAAGGTGCTCCACGTCGGCGAGGACGACGAGGACGGCGGCGCGGCGGCGGCCGGCGCCCTGCGCGAGGCGCGCGCCGTGGCGCTCGTCCGGCACCCCCACGTCGTCGTGGTCCACGACGTCATCGAGCACGACGGGCGCCCCTGCATCGTCATGGAACTGGTCGACGGAGGATCGCTCGCCGGCCTGATCTCCGCCGGTAAGACCCTCACCCCGATCGAGGCCGCCAGGACCGGGCTCGCCCTGCTCGGCGCCCTGACCGCGGCCCACGGCCGGGGCGTCCTCCACCGCGACGTCAAACCGGCCAACGTCCTCATGGAGGCGGGCACCGGCCGCGTGGTGCTCACCGACTTCGGCATCGCCCGCCTCTCCGGAGCCACCACGATCAGCGAGACGGGCGGCTTCGTCGGCTCACCCGAATACACCGCCCCCGAACGGATGCAGGGCGCCGAGGCCGGCCCGGCCTCCGACCTGTGGTCGCTCGGCACGCTGCTGTGCGCCGCGATGGCCGGGGAGTCGCCCTTCCGCCGCGATTCGCTGGGCGGGATCCTGCACGCCGTGGTGTCCGCCGAGATCCGGCCGCCTTCGCAGGCCGGCCCGCTGCTCCCGGTCATCCGGGGCCTGCTGGAACGCGATCCGGAGCGCCGGACGACTGGGCCCGAGGCGGAGCGGCTGCTGTCGGCCTACCTGGCCGGCGGGAGCGGCGGCCTCGCGACCGCCGACCGGGTGCCTGCGGACCGGACGGCCGTGGGCCGGGCATCCGTGGACGAGGCGCTCACTGGCCGTGACACCTCCGAACAGGCTCCGGCCGTTGATCAGTTGACGTTGCGCCAGCCCGCGACCGCCCGCCCTGTCCTGCGCTTCGGACTGATCGCGGCGGCCTTGGTCCTGACTGCCGCCGGGTCGGTGGCCGCCACCTCGCTGTTCGGTGACGGGAAGCCGGATGCCGCATCCGCGCGGGAGGTCCCGACCGGGGTCCCCGGCGCGTCCGCGCCGCAGTCGCCCTCCAGCAGTCCGGCGGCGAGCGCGAGCCTGGGCGGGAGCCCGGCGTTGAGCGCGCCGCAGCCCGGTACGGTGCCGGGCGCGCTGCCCGCCGGGTACCACTCGGTCCGGGACCCGCAGGGCTTCGGCGTCGCCGTACCCGAGGGGTACCAGCGGGCCACCGACGACCAGCGCGTCTTCTACATTTCCCCGGACGGCGCCTTCCGCATCGGGATCCGGGTCAAGATGCCGGTACCCGGCGGGCCGCTCGGCGTGATGCGGCAGTCCCACACGAACGGCCCGGACACCAACCCCGGCTACCGCGACGGCAAGGTCGTCTCCACGACGCATCAGGGACAGTCCGCCGCGCTATGGGAGTTCACCTGGAACGGCTTCAGTGCGGCCGAGGGGCCCCGGCACACCTACGACCTCTGCTGGGACCAGAACGGCCGGATGTACGACGTCTGGGTCTCCGGGCCCGTCAGCGAACGCGCCGAGGTGAAGCGCCAGTTCGACACTCTCGTCGCCACCTTCACCCCCGGCGCCCCGGCCGCGCCCGGTTCCACAACTCCCTGACGGCCGCTCAGGTGCGCAGCACCACCAGGCCCTCGGCCGTCCGCAGGCTGCCCGGGACCAGCGGAGCGAAGGTGCGGGGCAGCGCCAGGCCCGGGAAGTCCCCGTCCGGAGGTGCGTCGAAGAGGTACGCCGCCTCCGAGGCGCTGTCGCTGACCAGGTGCGGCCCGTCGGCCTCCTGGGCGGCCCGGGTCAGCGGAGTCCGGAAGAGCCTGCGCAGGTGGCGCAGCGTCTCCGCGGAGACCGGCACCGGTTCCGCCGCGGGCTGCGGCCCCGGCTCCCGGGGCTCCGTGGCGTCCGGGTCCGCGCCCGGGCCGGTGCCGGCGTCCCGCCCCGGTCCGGCGTCCGCGGCGGGGTCCGTGACGGGATCCGCTCCGGGGGCGGCATCCGGCGGGATCGCCCCCGCCAGCAGCAGCGCCAGCAGGACCGGGACGGCCTTGCGCCGCAGCGCCTCGGTGGCCGGCCGCAGCCGGTGCGCGTGGGCGCCCGGCAGGGACAGTGCGAGGCTGCCGACCGTGTCGCCGAGCGCGAGGGGCACGGCAGCGCAGACCACGCCGGGGGAGTATTCGCGCAGGTCGAAGACGGGCGAGCCCGGGGCCACCGCGTCGAGCGCCGTGAACAGGGCCCGGCTGTCGGTGATGGTCCGCTCGGTGAGCCGGGCGGGCCGGTGGCGGGCCACGTGGTCGGCGCGGCCGTCGTGGTCGAGCTGGCTCAGCAGGCATTTGCCCACTGCGCTGGCGTGCGCGGCGTCCCGGAAGTCCACCCACTCCCGCACGGGCGGGGCGCCGGGCCCGTCCGCCATCTGCGTGATGCGGACCTCCCCCTCCGCGTACCGGCTGAGGTACACGGCCGCGCCCGCCCTGTCCCTGGCCAGGGACAGGGTGTGCTGGAGCTGACCCGCGAGGCCCCGGCCGAGGGCCGGTCCGGGGGCGTACACCCCGACGCCGGGCCGGTACGCGTACCCCTCCTCGCAGAGCATCGACAGCAGCGGCCCGAGCTCCGCCTCCGCCAGGCCGGCCTCCCGCCCCAGCCGGCCGGTCCGTACGCCGAGCGGCCGGCGTTCGAGGACGCGTACGAGGGCCAGGGCGCGGCGGGCCTGCGCCAGGGCCTCGCCGCCGCCGGGCTGTACGACGGTGCCGCGGGCCGCGGCCGTCAGCGAAGGGTGGCGCAGCGGGCCCGCGCCCGGGCTCTTCGCCGGCCGGTCCTCGGGCGGCCGCACCGGAGCGGCCGACGGGGGCAGGAAGGCCTCCAGCACCCGGGACAGCCCCGGCTTGGGCAGTGGCACCGGGCCCAGGTCGGGGTCGTCGAGCTGGTCGACGTAGCGCAGGACGGCCGCCTGCGCGCACAGCCGTACCTCCCGCAGGTCCCGGGGACCGCCCGGCCGGAAGCGGCGGCGGCCCAGTTCACGGGCCCAGATCCGGGCGTCGTGGTGCTCTCCGCGCCGGGAGTGGTCGAGGAAGAGGCAGTACGCGGCGTGCGTGGTCCGGGACCGGCCGGACCCGGCCGCGAACTGCCACCAGAAGCGGGCCCCTTCGCGCAGTCCGGCCAGGTGGAGCAGACAGCCGAAGACCACGGCTCCGGGCAGATCGGCGTGGCCGCCGGTCTGGAACGCGTCGAGCCGCTCCCGGGCCTTGGGCGCGCAAACGGAAGCCAGACAGGCGGCCTTGAGGTCGTGTCCCGCCCGCTCGGAGTCCAGCGGCACGTCGCGCGCCGGGTCGCACCAGCCCAACGACCGGCGCCGGCCGTGGGTTCCGCGCCGCCGGGGGACCGGCTGCGGTGACGCCGGAGCCAGGGAGCGGTCGCCGCGGCCGCCACCGTCGCCCCGCAGCAGCCGGGCCTCCGCCGCGCCCAGGTCGTAGTGCGGATAGCGGTCGCGTACGCCGGCCCGCGCCAGGAAGTCGTCCAGGGAGCGCGGGAGTCCGCCGTCCTCGCGCCTGGTCCCGCGGCTCTTGCCCCGGCTCATGACTCGGCCGAGGTGTCGAGCAGCCGGGCGAGGCGCCGCTGCGCCTGGCCGAGCTGCGAGCGGACCGTGGCCTCGTCCACGCCCATCATGGCGGCGGCTTCGCCCGGGGTGCACTGGAGCCCGTACCTCAACAGCACGGTGTCGCGCTGCCGTTCGGCGAGCCGGGAGACGGCGGAGTAGAACCGGATGGTGTCGGTGAGCACCTCGTACTGGTCGGCTTCCACGGGGGCTTCCTTGAGCGCGGCCTCGAAGGCACTGATGTCCATCGGCTCGGGCCAGGGGGTGCGGCGGTACTGGCGGTCGGCTATCCGCTGCTTGAGCACGGTCCAGGCGTACGCGTCGAGTCGGTCCATGTGGAGCATCCGCAGCCATTCGCCCATGATCGAGTCGAAGGCCGCGTCGACCGCCTCCTCGGCCGCCGCGTCGGTACCCAGCTGCAGGTACGCGAACCGCATGTAGGCCGGGCGCCGGTCGGCGTGGAAGGCCCAGTACGACAGGCGTGCCGTCGAATCCCACTGGGTCATGGGAGTCGGCCGCCTTCGCCGGCTCGGCAGACCCACGGCCCCGCCACCGGACTCCTCCGGTCCGCTGCCATCGCTCACCGCTCCACCCCATCCCGTGTGCGCGGCCCAAGGAAATCAGCGCGGGCGCACTCGGAGGGCGCAGAGACGAAAGCTGGAGGAATTACGTTCGGTGATGATCGGTCGGTGATCGAAGGCGACCGCACGTGCGTCCAACCAGCGCAAACGCATATGCCGCAATCCCGTGCGCCCGTTTCGCACCTCCGTCGCAGGGGCACAGCGTGTGACCATCCCAAGATTCACTCGTTTGTCGGATCGTGGGCACAACACAGCGATTCCGCTCCACCGCCGTGGAGCAGGCCGAGGCCGTCCTCGTCGAGCAGTACCCCCAACTGGTGCGGCTCGCCTACGTGACCCTCCCGGTCTCCCTGGGCCGCCATACCCGGGTCCTCCTGGCGCACAAGGCCGTCCAGCGTGCCCTGCCCCGCGGCGGGCGCGGCAGCACCGGGGCCCCGGCCGGTCCCGACAGCCCGGGCAGCCCGCTCGCGGAGGTGCGGGTACGGGTCCTGCGCGCGAGCCTGGCCCCGACCGGCCGGGCCCGCGTCACCGCGGCCGCGCTGGGGTGGCCCCCGGTCCCGCCCTTCGTGTGGGGGCTGCGGCTGTGGCCCCCGGCGGGCGGGATCGACGAGGCCGCCCGGCTGCTGGGGCAGGCACCGGGACCGGTCCGGGCCGCCTTCGTGCTCCACCGCATCGACGGCCTGCCGGAGGAAACGGCCGTCCGGCTGCTCGGCACGGCCGGGGTGACGGACCCGGCGGACGCGATGCGCGAGGCGCTGGCGGTCCGCGCGGAGGTGCCTCCGGCGGGGGCGGGACCGGAAGCCGGGACCGCCCCGGGCGGGGGCCGGATCGGCGCCGAGCCGGACGCCGGGTCCGGAGCGGGGGCCGGGGCCGGGGTCGGCACCGGTGGGTGGACGTCGGAGCGGGCTGCCGGCTGGTCCGGTGGCCCGAGCGGCGGTCGGTCGGCAGGCCTGCCCGCGCATCGCGATGCGGCCCGGCCGGGCGGCGGGACCGGCGAACCGGCCGGAGGCCTTGACGCCGACCGGCCCGGTGAGCGGAGCGGTGGCCGGGGTGACGGCGGGAGCGGAGGCCGGGGTGACGGCCGGAGCGATGGCCGGAGTCGCGGCTGGTCCGGTGCTCCGGCCGCCGGTGGCAGTGGAGCCCGGGCTGTCGATGGAGCGGATGCCCCGGCCGCCGACGGACCCGGTGGCCGGAGCGGCGAGGAGTCCGGGGCCGGGAGCGAGGGGTGGGCGGTCGAGCGGGCTGCGGGCCGGACCGGGGACCGGCCGGGCGGGCAACCCGCCGGTTCGGCCGGGGCCGACCCCGGCCGCTGGGCAGCCGGGCGGACTGCCGACCGGTCCGGTGATCGGTCCGGTGGCCGGGCCGGGGATCGGACCGGCGGTCAGGCAGCTGGCTGGACGGGCGGTCAGGCGGCCGGCTGGACCGGCGGCGGGGCGGCTGGCTGGACCGGCAGTCAGGCGGCCGGGTGGGCCGGCGGGCCGGGTCCGCAGGGGACCGGAACCGGGGGAGTCCTCGGCGAAACGCTCCTGCGGGCGCCGCGCAGCCCGGAGTTCGACGCCAGCGTGGTCAGCGCCCGCCCCACCGACCTGCTGCGCCGGCGCCGCCGGACCCGCGCGGCCCAGGCCGCCGTGGCCGCGCTGGTCCTGGCCGCCGGGATCCTGGCCGCCGACGGGTCGCCGCCGCGCCCCGAGGCGACCCCGCTCGCCGGACCGGCCGTCGCCGGGGCGCTCGATCCCGCCCGGCTGGTCCGGGTGCCCGCCGGGGCCTGGGCGGACACCGCCCGGGTCGACTTCACCGCCTGGCCCACGCGCGGCGGGCGCACCGCCGACCGGCCACTCCTCGCCCGCGCCCTGGCCGCCTGGGCGGCCCGGCCCCGCGAGGTGGCGGTCACCGCCGCGCCGGGCACCGCGACCGACCTGCCGGGCCGCGCGCCGCAGCTCCTGTACGCGGGGGACACCGCGGGGCGGGCCGTGGTCCTGCTGCTCGACGCGGACCGGGTGGTGCGCTACGCCGAAGCCGCCGACGGGCCGCGCGGCCGGGAGCTCGCGTTCGCCCGTACCGACGGGGCCGACGTGACCACCGCCGCCGCGCTGGTACTGGGCCGGTCCGGCGGCGACGGGGGCCGGGCCCGGTACCTGCTCGCGCCGTGGATCGCGAAGGCCGCCACCCGAGACCTGCTCCGGGCCGGGGACGAGGCCGGGCCCCTGGCCGTATCGGCCGAGGGGGTCACCGAGGAGACCGCGGTACCCCGTACGGGCGGAGCCTGCGACTCCTGGCCCGCGCTGGAGCTGACCTCCTCCGCCCGCATCGTCGAGAAGCACTCCTTCGTCCTCGCCGACGCGGGCGCCGCCCTGACCCCCGTACACCTGACCTACACACCGCTGCCCGACGGCCCGGCCGCCGTGGCCGCGCGCCAGCCGCGCGAGGCCACCGGCCCCGCCGCGCGGGCGGCCTGGGCGGCGGTCGCCTGCCGGCTGCGGGAGCTGCGCGGCGCCGCCGTGCGGGCCGTCAACATCTGGGACTTCGCCGACTCCGAGCTCCCCGACGGCGCCGGGCGGGCGGTCTGGTCCTGCACCCGGGCCTCCGGCTGGGCCGGTCCGGGCGACGTCCTGGTCCAGCTGCGACCGCCCGCCGGGCCCCCGCAGGACGTGGCGCGGGCCCGTTCGACCGCCGCGTGCGGGCGCTTCGGCCAGCACCTGCTCGCGGGCACCCGGTGGCGTTCGCCCGCCGGCCGCTGGTACCTGCTGGCGGCCGGCAGTCGCGAGGTCACCGGGATCACGGCGGAGGGCGCCGTCCGGGCGGAGGCGAGCGGCCGGTTCCTCACCGTGCCCCTCGCCGGTCCGCAGAGCGCTCCCGTCGCCCTGGCGGGCAGCCTGGCGAGCGGCGCCCGGATCACCGCGATCGACGGCGGCGCGGGCGGCAGGGACTGAAGCACGATCAGGAGCGCCGGCCCTTGGACGGCGGTCGGGTCCCACCTGTCCCCGCTGTACCATGGCCGCAGCGCGAGGGCCGTGACGCAGAGGTCACCACCCTCGCTTTTGCGTTACGGCCGCCCGCGGCCACCCCCGTCCACGCCCGAAGAAATGCGGCACGTGGCGTTTCGGCGGTTCGATACGATGAACCGCACGTCACGTTGTAACCGGCATATATGAAATGGAGCATCCGAGGATGGCTCGACACCTGATCACCAGCGCGCTTCCCTACATCAACGGGATCAAGCACCTGGGCAACATGGTCGGGTCGATGCTTCCGGCGGATGTGTACTCCCGGTACCTCCGCCAGCGCGGCCACGACGTCCTCTACATCTGCGCCACCGACGAACACGGCACCCCCGCCGAGCTCGCCGCCAAGGCGGCCGGCCTCTCGGTCGCCGAGTTCTGCGCGCAGGCCCACGACGCCCAGAAGGCGGTCTACGACGGCTTCGAGCTGTCCTTCGACTACTTCGGCCGCAGCTCCTCGGAGCAGAACCGCGAGATCACCCAGCACTTCGCGCGCCAGCTCCAGGAAAACGGGTTCATCGAGGAGCGCGCGATCCGGCAGGTCTATTCGCCGGTCGACGGCCGCTTCCTGCCGGACCGCTACGTGGAGGGCACCTGCCCGCACTGCGGCTACGACAAGGCCCGCGGCGACCAGTGCGAGAACTGCACCCGCGTCCTGGACCCCACGGACCTGATCGAGCCCCGCTCGGCCATCTCCGGCTCCACCGAGCTCGAGGTCCGTGAGACCACGCACCTCTTCCTCCTCCAGTCCAAGCTCCAGGGCGAGGTCGAGGCCTGGGTCGCGGAGCACGAGGAGGAGTGGCCGCAGCTGGCTTCCTCCATCGCCCGCAAGTGGCTGACCGAGGGCCTGCACGACCGCGCCATCACGCGCGACCTCGACTGGGGCGTCCCGGTCCCCGCCGACACGTGGCCCGAACTGGCCGCCGACGGCAAGGTGTTCTACGTCTGGTTCGACGCCCCGATCGAGTACATCGCCTCGACCAAGGAGTGGGCCGACGCCGACCCGGCCAACCGCGACTGGAAGTCGTGGTGGTATGAGGCCGACGACGTCCGCTACACGCAGTTCATGGCCAAGGACAACGTCCCGTTCCACACGGTGATGTTCCCGGCCACCGAGCTCGGCACCCGCGAGCCGTGGAAGAAGGTCGACTACGTCAAGGCCTTCAACTGGCTGACGTACTACGGCGGCAAGTTCTCCACCTCGCAGAAGCGCGGAGTCTTCACCGACCAGGCCCTCGAAATCCTGCCGGCCGACTTCTGGCGCTACTTCCTCATCGCCAACGCCCCCGAGTCCGACGACTCCTCCTTCACGTGGGAGCACTTCGCGTCCACGGTCAACAAGGACCTCGGCGGCACCCTCGGCAACTTCGTCAACCGCGTACTGACCTTCTCCCTCAAGCGCTTCGGCGACGAGGTCCCGGCGGGCAGCCCGGCCGGCGAGGTCGAGGCCAAGCTGGGCGAGCAGATCGCCGAGCTGCTGGCGGAGTACGAGGGCCACATGGAGGCCCTCCAGTACCGCAAGGCGGCCGCCGCGCTGCGCGCCCTGTGGTCGGCCGGAAACTCCTACCTCGACGAGAAGGCCCCCTGGCTGGAGGTCAAGACCGACCTGGACGGCGCCGCGCTCACCCTGCGCACCGCGATGAACCTCATCCACCTCTACTCGGTGGTCTCCGAGCCCTTCATCCCGGCCTCGGCGCGCGCCATGCGCTCCGCGTTCGCCCTCGACGGGGACACGGCGGCGTGGGTCACCCCGGAGCAGGCCAAGTCCCTGGACGCGGTGCCGACGGGAACGCCCTTCACCGTGCCGCCGGTGCTCTTCGCGAGGGTCACCGAAGAGGACCTGGAGTCCTACCGCGAGCGGTTCGGCGGCAACCCGGAGGCCTGAGCCCCGGAGCCGGACGGCACCGAGCGAACTGACGCAGGGGCGCGACCCGTTGGGGTCGCGCCCCTGCGGCGTTCCCCCGCACGACAGGGGGCGCAGTAGGGGCCACGGTAGGGGAAACCCCACCGCGGACCGTCCACTTGACCGTGCAGACCGGGCGGGGGCCCGGCGGCTGCAATGAAGGCATGCCCCCTCCCGTCGCATCCCTCCCCTCCCGCGCCTCCTGGCGGACCGTCGGCCCGCTGCTGCTCGCCGCCGCGTGGGCGCTGTCCTTCCCGCTCTTCTCCTCCCTCGGCCCGCACCGGCTCTGGGGCTGGTGCGCCGCCGCCGGATACCTCGCCGCCGCGGCCCTCGCCGTACGGCGGCCGCACGCCGCCGTGGCCGCCGCGCTGACGGGCGCCATCGCCGTCCCGCTCCTCTGGCTCGTGCTGAGCGGGCAGGGCCAGTCCGAGGTGATGGTCATCGAGCGCTCCGGCCGGCTCCTGCTGGAGTCCGGGCGGCTCTACGTGGACCACCCGGCCGGGGTCGAGGAGTACACCCCGTACCTGCCGGGCATGGCGGTCTTCGGCATTCCGCACGCCCTCCTGGGCGGCCCCCTCGGCGATGCCCGGCTCTGGTGTGCGGCCGCCCTGTTCGCAGGCATGTGGGCCGGACGCCGGCTGCTCGGCGGAGCGGCCTCGGGACGGCTGCCGCTGCTGGTGGCCTCCCCGGTGGTGGCCCTGCCGCTGGTGGTGAGCGGGGTGGACCTGCCGCTGGCCGGGCTGCTGTGCCTGGCGCTGGCGGCCGCCGGCGCCGGACGGCCGGTCCTGGCCGGGGCGGTACTCGCCGGGGCGTGCGCGCTGAAGTGGACGGCGCTGCCCGCGGTGGCGGTGGCGGTCGCGCTGCTCGCCGTCCGCAGCGGCCGGGGCGCGGCGGTGCGCTGCGCACTGGTGGCGGTGCTCGGCTCCGCCGCGCTGATCCTGCCGGGCGCGCTGCTCCAGCCGGCGGAGCTGTGGCGGCAGGTGTTCGCCTTCCCCACGGGCCGGGCCGAGGTGGCGACCCCGGCGAGCAGCCCCCTGCCGGGGCACCTGCTGGCCGAACTGGGCCCGTGGGGCTGGTACATGGCGGTGGCCCTGCTCGGGGCGGGCGGTCTCGCGGTCGCGCTGTCCCTGGTGGTGCGCCCGCCGCGCACGGTGGTGGCCGCCGCCGACCGCCTCGCGATCGGCCTCGCCCTCGCCTTCACCCTGGCCCCGGCCACCCGCTTCGGCTACCTCGCCCTCCCGGTGCTCCTGTGCCTCTGGGCCCGCTCGTTCACCGTGCCGGAGCGGCCCCGGGCCCTGGCCTACCATCGCTCCCATGAACTCCGCGCTGATCCTCGTCGACCTGATGCCGCGCATCATCGCCCTGCCCCTCGCGCCGCACTCCGGTGACGAAGTACTGGAACGCTGCCGCCGGTTGGCCGAGACGTTCAGGGCGGGCGGGCGTCCCGTGGTCCTGGTCCGGGTGGACCGGCCGAACGTGGCCGAGCAGCCGCCGGGCAGCGGCTTCGCCGACGGGCTGGTGCGGCCCGGAGACGTCACGGTCGTCAAGCGGGCCGTCGGGGCGTTCCAGGGAACGGATCTGCACGACCGGTTGGGCGAGCTGGGCGTGGACACCCTGGTGTTCGCGGGGCTGGTCACCACCATGGGGGTGGAGTCCACGGCGCGGGCCGCGAGCGACCACGGCTACGAGGTGGAGTTCGTCGCCGACGCGATGTCCGGATTCGCCGCCGACGAGCACGAGTTCACCGTCGAGCGGATCTTCCCCAGGTTCGGCGAGGTGCGCGACACGGCCGCCTACACCCGGACCTGAAGCCCCCCGGGCCGGATTACGGGGTCCGCGCGCCCCGGAGGTGGGCGAGGACGGCCAGGACGCGGCGGTTGCCCTCCGTCGGGTCGAGGTCGAGCTTCATGAAGATGCTGCTCGCGTGCTTGACGACGGCCGCCTCCGTGACGAACAGCCGGGCCGCCAGGGCCTGGTTGTTCAGGCCCTCCGCCATCAGGGTCAGCACCTCCCGCTCCCGCGGGGTCAGACGGGCCAGCGGCCGGTCGGCGTTCTGGGCGCTCAGCAGGACGCGCACCACCTCCGGGTCGATGACCGTCTGGCCGTCCGCGACCCGCTGGAGGGCGTCCAGGAACTCCGCCACCTCCCCGACCCGGTCCTTGAGCAGGTATCCCAGCCCGGCGGAGCCGCCGGCCGGGGAGACCGCGGTGAGCAACTGGGTCGCGTAGGCCGTGGCCACGTACTGCGAGAGGACCAGTACGGGCAACGAGGGGTCCCGCTCCCGGAGTTCGAGCGCGGCCCGCAGGCCCTCGTCGCGGAAGCCCGGCGGCATCCGGACATCGGTCACGACCGCGTCGGGCCGCTCCGCCGCCACCGCGCGCAGCAGTTCGTCCGCGTCGCCGACGGCCGCCAGGACCTCGTGGCCGCCGAGGGTGAGGAGTTCGCTCAGCCCGGCGCGCAGCAGGACCGAGTCCTCGGCGAGGATCAGCCGGAGCACGGTACCTCCACCCGGAGTTCGGTCGGTCCGCCCACCGGACTGGAGACCACCAGCCTGCCCTTCAACATCGCCACCCTGTCCGCGAGACCCGCCAGGCCCGCCCCCGCGCCGGGATCCGCTCCGCCGCGGCCGTCGTCGCTGATGGTGAGGGTGAGCCGGTTGCCCTCGACCCTACCGGCGACGGCCACCCGCGAGGCGCCGCTGTGCTTCGCCGCGTTCGCGAGCGCCTCGGTGACCGTGAAGTACGCGGTGATCTCCACGGAGTCGGCCAGTCGGGGCACGGCGGCCAGGTCCACGCTCACCGGCACCGGATGGCGCAGCGCCACCTCGGCGACGGCCGCCGCGAGCCCGTGGTCGGTCAGCACCTGCGGGTGGATTCCCCGGACCAGGTCCCTGAGCTGGCTCAGCGCGAGCTTGGCCTCGCCACGGCCGCGGGCCACCAGTGCGGCGGCTGCGGCCGCCCCGGAAACCTTGCGCAGCTCCAACTCGGCCAGCCCCAGGGTCATGCTCAGCGCCACCAGCTGCTGCTGCGCCCCGTCGTGGAGGTCCCGCTCGATGCGGCGCCGTTCCGCCTCGAAGGCGTCGACGAGCCGGACCCGCGAGCGGGTCAGCTCCAGCACCCGGTGGTCCTCCTCGCGCGGACCGAGCAGCAGCCGGGCGGTCTTCACCTGGAATCCGGCGAGCAGGGCTCCCGCGTAGGCGGCGAGGACGAGCCCGGCCAGCCCGGCGGCGGTTCCGCCCAGGGCCTCCAGAGGGCCGGACACCGGCTCGCCGGGGATCAGCATCACCTGGTCGGGGGCGATGGCCCAGGCGATGACGGGGGTCGCGACGAGGATCAGGGAGAAGGCGACCAGGGTGAGGACCCCGAACCCGGCCGGGGCGAAGACCAGCCCGAGCAGGGCCGCGTAGCCGGCCTCCCGCCAGGTCGCCCGCTCCCGCAGTCTGGTCCGCAGCCACGCGGCCGGCCGGGCCCCGGCCAGGGAGGTGTGGGGATCCGGAACCGGCAGCGGCTCCACGAAGCGCAGCCTGCGCCTCTCGAGGCGCCCGAGCGGGACCACCGCGGCCACGGCCCCGACGAGCAGCAGCAGCCCGATCCCGGCGACGGCCGTCAGCACCCCGAGCCCCACCAGCACGGCGAGCACGACCAGGGCCGGGTACCCGAACAGGAACCCGGTCCCGAGGTACCCCCAGCAGCGCCAGGGCCACCAGGACCGCAGGAGGAAGCGCACGGGCCGCCGCATGGCGGCCCACACGGCTACGGGCGGATCCTCGGATTCGGACATACGCCCCACCCTAGGCGCTACAGCGCGGCGCCCAGGGCCAGGAACCCGCAGATCAGCACGAACAGGATGCCGAGCAACGGCCAGACGAAGCGCAGGTACTTGTCGTAGCCGACCTTGGCCAGCGCGACACCGCCGATGGTCACGGCGGTGGTCGGGACCCAGAGGTTCATCCAGCCGCTCGCCGACTGCCAGGCCGTCACCATCAGCGCGCGGGAGACGCCCGCGAAATCGGCGAGCGGGGCCAGGATCGGCATGGTGAGGGTGGCGTGACCGGAGGTGGAGGGGATCAGGAAGGCGAGCGGGAGGTTGACGAGGAAGACGAGGATCGCGAAGACGCCGGAGGAAGTTCCCTTGACCACGCCCTCGATGGAGTGGAGCACGGTGTCGGTGATCTTCGAGTTGTTCATGATGACGGTGACACCGCGCGCCAGCATGATGACCAGGGCCGGGGAGATGAAGTCGGCGGCGCCCTGGATGATCGTGGAGCTGAGCTTGGCCTCGCCCATCCGGGCCACCAGGCCGATCAGCACGGCCGCGCAGATGAAGAGCGCGGCGAGCTGCGCGAAGGACCAGTCCAGCTCCCAGGAGTACGGGGCCGCGTCCGCCTTGCCGGTGAGCGCGCTCGACCAGGGCACCACCGAGAAGATCATGAAGGCGAAGACCAGGGCCAGCAGGACCAGCACCGTCTTGTGCAGGCCCGTCAGTTCGGGCTCCGCCTCCTCCTCGCCGGTGGCCTTCTGCTCCCGGTCGCCGGGCAGGAACCCGCACAGGGACTTGGACGGATCCTTCTGGACCCGCCGCGCGTACCGGATGACGTAGAGGACGGTCACGGTCGTCAGCACGATCCACATCAGGAACCGCAGCCCGATCCCGTCGCCCAGCGAGATGTCGGCGGCCGAGGAGGCCACACCGGTGGCGAACGGGTTGACGGTGGAGCAGAGCACGCCGACGCCCGCGCCGAGGATGGAGGCGCCGACCGCGACCAGCCGGTCGTAGCCCAGGGCCAGCATCATCGGCACGAGCAGCCCGTAGAAGCCGAGGGTCTCCTCGGCGAAGCCCTCCACGGTGCCGAGGATGGAGAAGACCACCATCACGGCGGCGATCAGCAGCGCGCCGCGGTTGCGCAGTCGGTGGGCGAGGCGGGCGATGCCGCGGTCGAGGGCTCCGGTGGCGAAGACGACGGTGATGAACGCCCCGATGGCCAGCACGAAGAGGAAGACCCCCGCGCTGCCGTAGAGGTCACCGCTGAAGGTGGGGCCGACCTGGTGGGTGGTGGGGTCCTGGATGCCGTAGAGGCCGTTGACGGGGGAGAGGAACAGGTCGTTGAGGCGGTCCGTGAAGCTCTGGGTGTCGTCGACCCGGTGGTAGGTGCCGGAGACGGGGGCGCCGCTGTCGTTGCGGTCGTACTGGCCGGCCGGCACGAGGAAGGCCAGCAGCCAGATCGCGACGGTGACGACGGCCAGCACGGTCAGGGCGCTGGGGAAGGAGTACTTCTTCGCCGGCGGCTCCTCTTCCGGAGCGGGCGCGGCGGGCGCCGGGGCCGGGGTGGTCACCGTGCGCCTCCGGAGGCCGCCGGGTCGTGGGGCGCCGGCGGGGCCGGGGGCGGGGCCGGTTCGAAGTCGGCCGCGTACTCCCGTACGAAGGCGGCCATCGCCACCACCGTGTTGCGCAGTTCCGACAGGAGCACCCGCTCGTTCGGCGCGTGCAGGTTGCACATGCTGTCCTGCGCGCCGAACAGCAGCACCTCCGCGCCCGGGGCCGCCTGCGCGAGGCCGTTCACCAGCGGGATGGAGCCGCCCGTGGCGACGTACGAGGCCTGCGTGCCCCAGGCCTCCTTGAGTGCGGTCAGCGCCGCCCGGTACGCCGGCCCGCCCGTCCTGGCTTCGAAGCCGGGGCCGGTGTCGCCCGGGGTCACGGTGAGCGGGATGCCGAAGGGGGCCTGCGCCCGCAGGTGCGCCACCAGCAGGGCGCGGGCCTCCCTCGGGTCCTGGTGCGGGTGGAAGCGGAGGTTCAGTTTGGCCCGCGCGTACGGGACGACGGCCGAGGCGGCATGGTCCACGCTGGGCGCGTCCAGACCGATGACCGTGATCGCCGGACCGCTCCAGAGCCGCTCGCCGAGCGAGCCGGTGCCGATCAGCGGCAGGTCGGGAAGGACCGAGGCGAGCTCGCGGAACTCCTCCTCGGTGTAGGTCGTTCCGTCCCAGGGATCGCGCCGCAGTCCGGGCACGGCGACGTCGCCGTTCTTGTCGTGCAGGGTGGCGAGCGCGCGGAGCAGGACGAGCAGGGCGTCCGGGGCGGCGCCGCCGAACTCCCCGCTGTGCCGCGGCTCGGCGAGCGTGCGCACCTCCACGGTCACCTCGCAGGCCCCGCGCAGACCGGTGGTCAGGGTCGGGGTGCCCGGCCGCAGGTTGCCGAGGTCGGCGATGATCATGGCATCGCAGGCGAACCGTGCCGGATCGGTGGGCGGGTAGTCGTCGAAGGGGCTGCCGTACTCCTCCTGCCCCTCGATCACCAGCTTGATCCCGACCGGCGGGCGGCCGCCGTACACCCGCAACATGCCCAGGTGCGCGATCACGTTCGACTTGTCGTCGGCGATGCCGCGCGCCCGCAGTCCGCCGGGGACCGGGGTCGGTTCGAAGGGCGGGGAGAGCCAGAGGGAGGCGGCGCCGGCCGGCTGGACGTCGTAGTGCCCGTAGAGCAGCACGGTCGGGGCGTCCGGGTGCGGGGGCGGGATCTCGCCGTAGATCACCGGGGCGGTGTCGGGGAGGTCGATCCGCTCGATCGAGGGGACGCCGGCTTCGCGCAGGAGGGCGACGATCAGGTCGTGCGCCTCCTCCACGGGCTCCGGCGGATACCCGGGGAAGGAGATAGAGGGGATCGACGCCAGCCGTTCGAGATCGGCCCGCAGGCCGTCCATCAGGGCGTCCACCTGGCCTTCGAGATCCCGGCCGGAGCCGCTCTGCCCGCTCTCGCCGCTGTGACTGCCGCCGTTCGCGCCGTCCGTTTTCACCCGCCACCGTCCCTGTGCTCCCGGGGAGACCCCGCCGAGCCGCGGAATCGGTTCTCCGATCATGGGGCGGGGCCCCGGCGGCCGCGTGGCGGACTGGGCCGGACGGGTGAGGCGGCCGCCGCGGGCCGGGGGCGCGGACGGGGGTACGGGAGGAGGTGCGAGCCGGAGCGCGTGCCGGGCGGTGGGGGTGGCTCGAACTGAACCCTCGTGGGGGGATCTTGACCTGTCTACCGCGTATCGAACCCCCGCGTTGATCGTTTCTTCAGGCGTAACCCTCATCCCTGCTGCGGAATCGGGAGAACGTGCGGTGACCGCTTGGCAGTACTTCGCCGGGGCCGGCCTGGTGGCGGCGCTCTGCCCGCTGCACGGTCACGTGGAGGTCGCCGGAGACGGCCGGGGCGGGCACGGAGCCCGGGTCGACCTGTGCGTTCCGGCCGGGTCGAAGCCCGCGCCGCCCGCGGTGGAGCCCTCCGCGCGGCCGTCGGTACGGGTGACCCTGCCCGGCGCGGTGGCGCCGACCGTGCTCCATCCGGGGCGCAGCCCGCTCCTGGTACCGGCTCCACGGCCGGGCGCGCAACCGCAGCCGGGCGGGGTGGCGCAGCTCCCGCCCGGGCCGACGGCGGAGGCAGCGGCCGGGGTGGCGCAGCCCCCGGAGGTCGCGGTGGATGGGCCGGGGGTCGCGGAGGCCGCGCGGGGCGAAGGGGCGGCTCCGGTCCGGGGCGCAGCCTTGGCCGGGCCGGCGAGCCGCTTCCACGTGCGCCCGTACCACTCCTCGGCACTGGCCAGACGCGGCCCGGACGGTATGTCCACCGTGATGCTCATGGTCGTCGTGACCACCCCGGCGGTCCTCGCGGCCGTCGCGCTGCGACCGCGTTCCAAGAGCCGCAGCTGAACGTTTCGTCCGTTCATTCAACCTACGGAACCTACGGAGAACCCTCGTGTCCGAATGGCTGGTCCTGGCCATCGCCATGGCGCTCGTCTGCGCCCTCGTCCTCGCCTTCACCGCACTCCGGCACCGCCGGGTCGCCGTTGACGAGGACACCAGCGAGACCCCCGACGTCATCGAGTACATGGTGATGATGGTCGGTGTGGTCTACGCGATCGTGCTCGGCCTGGCCATCGCGGGCGTCTGGGAGGCGCGCGGCGCCGCCGAGGACAGCGTCCGCCGCGAGGCCCAGTCCCTGTACGAGGTCACCCAGCGGGCCGACGTCTACCCGGCCCCGGTCCGCGACCGGATCAGGGGCGAGGTCAACGCGTACGTCTCCCACACCGTCAGTGTGGACTGGCCGCGGCTGATCGCCGGGGCGCCCGCCTCCCCGGAGGGCGGCGAGCTGCTCGGCAAGCTGCGCGGCGACGTGACCCACCAGAGCCCGGGCAACGAACTCCAGGCCCAGGCCTACCAGCCGCTGCTGGACCACATCGCGGCCGCCGACGACGCCCGGCACGAGCGGACGCAGAGCGACGAGTCGACGCTGCCGGGTGTGGTGTGGTTCGGGCTGGTGGTGGGCGGCCTGGTCACGGTCGGGCTGATCTTCACCCTGCAGATCCGGCGGTCGGGGCGGGAGCTGCTGCTGGCGGGGCTGTTCAGCGCGCTGATCGTGTTCCTGCTGTTCATGGTGTGGAGCTTCGACGCGCCCTTCGGCCGGGACGGGATCGATTCGGCGGCGCCGTTCCAGGACCTGTTCCCGGGGCTGAGCATGGCCGCCGGGGGCTGACGCCGGCCGCCGGGAGCTGAACCCGAACCCGGAGGCTCCCGCTCAGACCCCCGACAGCGCCGCCTGCCGCCGGAACTCGGCCACCACCGGCGAGTTCCGCAGGGCGTGCGAGATCCGTACGAGGTCGCGCGGCCCGTCGGCGGCCGGCGGGGCCCCCTCCTCGCTGGCTCCGATGACCCGTCCCTCGGGGTCGGCGCGGCGCGCCCGTACGGCCGCCGCGACCATGGCCGCGTCGGCGACGGCCCGCGCGCCCTCCTCGTCGGCGCCGCGGGACAGGGCCCGCGCGAGGGCCTCGTCCCGGTGGAGCGGGTCGAAGTACGGGCCGAGGTGCAGGAACCCGTCGTGGATGTCCGACTCGCGCTGGATCACCCGGATGTCGGCGGCGGACCACCAGGACATCCGGACGCTCACGGGGGCGTCCGACCCGGAGGTGCGGACCTCGTTCCAGAGCGGGCCGAGGCGCCGGTACGTGGTCCAGTGCCGCAGGCTGTCCGACACCCGCTGGCAGACCAGCGGGAGCACGAAGCCGATCGCGCTGATGTTGGCCCCGACGGAGGCGAGGGGCGGGGCCACCGAGGTGCTCAGCCAGTCCAGGTCGTGGCCGCTCCAGCGGGCGACGACGGCGGTCATCTTGGTGGCGTCGTAGCTGAGGTTGAAGACGTACCCCACGACGATGATCATCAGGCCGGCGCGGAGCCAGCCGCGCACCTGGAGGGACCACCGCCAGCACATCGCGACCATCACGAAGGCGGCCACGTTGTGCGCCACCAGGTAGAGCGCGATGAGTTCACGGATGTACGGGGTGTTGGCGTAGTAGGTGTCGAAGTCGCGCAGCCGCTCCACCGGGGCCTCGCCGAGGGCGAAGAGCAGGGTGAGCGCGACGATCACGACGGAGTAGCCGAGGATCCAGCGGCGCGAGAAGCGCCGGGTCTGTTCGGGCGGGCCACCGCGCCAGTTGACGATCAGCACGAGGCAGGCGGCGCTGAAGGCGGTGATCAGACAGTAGACGAGCGGGGCGGAGAAGTTGGGGATGCCCGTCCAGCGGTTGACCGCCTCGATGGTGGGCGGGGCGGCGAAGGTGAAGACCGCGGCTGCCAGGGTGAGCAGGGCGCAGACCGATCGGAGCAGCGGGTCGCGCCAGTTGTTGCGCAGGGCCGGCACCTTGAAGGCGAGCGCCGTCCCCATGGCGGCTGCCGGTATGTAGTAATCCTGGCCGTTCAACGGTCGTTCCTGTGCCCCCGGTATCCGAGCGATGCCTCGATGCGGCCCGCCAGCTGATCACGTTGTGCCGGTGCCCGGTGGCTCGCCGATCCGGCCAGCCACGTACGGCACCTGCTGCCCAGCAGTAAACCGAAGGTTTCGGCTTCGGTCTCCTCCTGGACGTCGGCGCGCGTGCGCGCGGCTACGCGTCGCACGGTCTCGCCGATGTCGGCCTCGTCCGACAGCAGCCGGGCGGCGACGGCGGCGCCGTCGACGTGGTGGCTGCAGTGGCCGGCCTTCATGTGCCACAGCTCATGACCGAGGATCACCAGCTGATGGTCGGGTGCGGTGCGTTCCTCGATGACCACGAGATCGCGGTCCGCCATGTCGAGCCACAGACCGCTGGCCGTTCCCGGCGGAAACGAGGCCATCCGGAACTCAACCCGGCGGCCGCGGTGCTTGCTCATGCCCTCGCAGAGGGCGGCGTAGAGGTCCACAGGTTCCACGGGCGCGGTCAGCGTGATGCCGGCCACCAGTTCCCCGCACAACCGCCGCTGCTCTCTGCCTATGCTCACCGTTCTCCCCGTCGGCGCGGATCCGGATCAGGACTCAAGGATCAGACCCAGACTTTCGACTGGGTCAGGATTCGTTCGGTTTGACGCTTTCGAGAAGCATGTCCAGCCATTCGGTCACCTTGTCCCGGTGCTTGTCGCTGGGCAGTTGGGCGGCCCGCCAGGCGATGCCGCGTACGCCGTGGTTCTGGAGAAGTCTTGCCAGCGGATCGCCGGTCGAAGCCGGCGTGACGGGTACGGTTTCCCGGGCTCTTCCCGCGAAGTCCTGGAGCAGCTGTTGCTCGGTCCGCTGGAGCGCGTCGGTCAGGGCGTCCGAGTCGTGGGCGGTGAGGAAGCCGGCGTGCACTCCGAAGAACCGCTGGATCGCGTCACAGTGTTCCATGGTCGGCCGCCGGTCGCCGTTGATCAGGGCCCCGGCCTGCTGGCGCGACATGGCGGCGCCGTCCGCGATCTCCTGCTGCGTGTAGCGGCGGCCGTTGGACTTGACGCGGGTGCGCCGCAGCAGGTCGAGCCGTTGGAGGAACCGGGTCTGGAGATCGGGTTCACCTGCGGGCCGGCCGTCGAGCAGGGTCCGGACCACGTCGGCGGGTACGCCGGAGGCCTCGGAGAGGCGGCGCAGGTCGAAGACCTGACTCAGGTCGCGGCCCATCTTGCCCGCGAGTTCGGCGACGCGCGTGACGGTGGCTGCCAGGTGCGCGTTGGCCACCGCGACGGGAGCCGGGAAGCCGTCTGTCACCAGTGGTTCTCCTAGATCGCGCGAGGTCGGGGTGCGGGCACGTGGGTCGGCTTCTGGAATCTATCCGCTCTCACTCCGTAGGGCTAGAACTTGCCACAGCTGTGGCGGGAATGAGCTGTCAAGAGGCTGGAATTGCCACAATAGTTGACACTCCAATGAAGTCGGTAGCAGGATCGCCACACGGAAATGAAGATCCAGACCGTATTAAGAGGGGGAGCTCTCGGTGCCACATCTCGCAGCGGTGGGCCTGTCCGACGGCCTCGCCCACGCCGGTGGAGAGCGCCAGGCGGGCGAGGAATCCGCACGCGGCGCCGTACGCTCGGAGCGACGCAAGGAGATTTTGCGCCAGCGCCGGGAAGAACTCGGGCTGAGCCAGGAGGACTTGGCGGCGCGTCTGCGCATCAGCGTACGTGCGTACGGGAACTGGGAACGCGGCCTGGTCAAGGAGTGGACGGACCGCAAACTGCTCGCCCTGGCCGAGGCCCTGGAGATGAGCGAGCGGCAGTGCTTCTGGCTCTTCAGAGTCATGGTCGACCGGGACCCGCCGCACACCTGGCGGGCCGCTGAGGACAACCGGCTGCCCGAGGACCCGGCCCAGCGCGACTACCTGTGCGACTACGCCGCCCTGATGGAGTCGGTCCCCTACCCGAGCTTCCTGGTGGACCACCGCTGGGACGTGGCCCTCACCAACTCGGCGTTCGACCGGCTCTTCCAGTCGGTGCGCCCCCACCCGACGGCCCTGCCGGACGACAACTTCCTGCGCTTCGTGCTGTTCCACCCGGACGCCGCGGCCGTGCTGGAGGACCACGAACCGGCCTGGTGCGTACCGCTCCTGGCCCGGTTCGCGACCGCGCTGATGGCGTCCCCGGACGACGAGGGGCTGCGCAGCATCCGCCAGGAGGTGGCCCGTGACCCGTTCATGGAGGCGGCCTACCGCTACGGGGTGCCGCACTGGCTGACCACCAACGGGGTCGAGGCCGCCGAGCAGGACGGGGCGGTGCGCTCGGTGCGCCACCCGGACCCGAGCTGGGGGCTGGTGCGCTGCCGGATGGTGGCCGAATCCAGCCGGATGCTCGAGAGCATGGGGCTGACCCGGATGACCCTGATCCTCTCGGCGCCGCAGGGCCTGCCGACGGGCCCGGTCCGGGGCTCCGCGGGGGTCACCGCGCACCAGGCGCCGCGGCTGCGGGCCGTGCCTTCGCCGGTGGACTGACCGGCGGGGGACACTGGTGCCACGAAACGTGGCACTGCGAAGGGCGGTAAGGGCGTGCGGCTGACGATCCTCGGCGGGGGCGGCTTCCGGGTACCGCTCGTGTACGGAGCCCTGCTCGGCGACCACGCCGAAGGCAGGGTGTCGCACGTGACCCTCTACGACGAGGACTCCGGCCGGCTCGGCGCCATGGCGCGGGTCCTCGCCGACCAGGCGGCCGCCTCCGGAGCCGTCGACGCCCCGGCCGTCACGGCCACCACCGATCTCGACGAGGCCCTGCGCGGAGCCGACTTCGTATTTTCGGCCATTCGCGTCGGCGGGCTGGAAGGGCGGGCCGCGGACGAGCGGATCGCCCTGGCCGAAGGGGTGCTGGGCCAGGAGACGGTGGGCGCGGGCGGGATCGCGTACGGCCTGCGGACGGTACCGGTGGCCCGTGAGATCGCGCGCAGGGTGGCCCGCATCGCCCCCGATGCCTGGGTCATCAACTTCACCAACCCGGCCGGGGTGGTCACCGAGGCCATGGCCGAGGAGCTCGGGGACCGGGTGATCGGGATCTGCGACTCGCCGGTCGGGCTCGGGCGGCGCATCGCCCGGCTGCTCGGCGCCCGGCCCGAGGAGGCCTGGATCGACTACGTCGGCCTCAACCACCTGGGCTGGGTGCGCGGGCTGCGGATCGGTGGGCGCGACGAGCTGCCGCGGCTGCTGGCCGACACCAGGGCGCTGGAGTCCTTCGAGGAGGGTCGGCTGTTCGGGGCCGAGTGGCTGCGCTCGCTCGGGGCGATCCCCAACGAGTACCTGCACTACTACTACTTCAACCGTGACACGGTACGGGCGTACCAGGAGGTCAAGCAGACGCGCGGGGCGTTCCTGCGCGACCAGCAGCGCGGGTTCTACGCCGAGGCGGGGCGGCCGGATCTCGCCGCCGGGGCGGCGCTGAGCGCCTGGGACCGGACCCGGGCCGAGCGCGAAGCCACGTACATGGCCGAAAACCGCGAGGTCGCGGGGGTCGGCGAGCGCGACGAGAGCGACCTGGAGTCGGGCGGCTACGAGAAGGTGGCCCTGGCCCTGATGCGGGCCGTCGCCCGGGACGAGCGCGCCACGCTGATCCTCAATGTTCGCAACCGTGGCACGCTCGCGGCGCTCGACGCGGAGGCGGTCATCGAAGTGCCCTGCCTGGTCGATGCCAACGGGGCGCACCCGGTGGCCGTCGATCCGCTGCCGCTGCACGCGGTGGGACTGGTGACCTCGGTCAAGGCCGTGGAGCGGGAGGTGCTGGAGGCCGCGGCGAGCGGATCGAGGGCGTCGGCGGTCAAGGCCTTCGCGCTGCACCCGCTGGTGGACTCGGTCGGGGTGGCCCGGCGGCTGATGGACGGGTACGCGGCGGAGCACAGGGGGCTGGGGTACCTGCGCTGACGGGGCGCCGGTAGACCTGCACGCCTGGCTCGTACACCTGGCCGCGTACACCCGGCCCCGTACACCCGTACGGTCCAATGCCGCATGCGGCCGGGCGGGCGCGCTGTGAGAGTGCGAGATGTGACCACTGCCTCCGCGGTACCCGCCACCGCGCCCCCCGTGCTCGACCGGCGGAGGCGCAACGTCGTCTTCGGCACGATCATGCTGGGCGTGCTGCTGGCCGCGCTCGACCAGACGATCGTGGGAACCGCGCTGCCCACGATCGTGGCGGACCTCGGCGGCGGGGACCACATGTCGTGGGTCGTGACGTCCTACCTGCTCACGGAGACGGTCGCGACGGTCCTCGTCGGCAAGTTCGGCGACCTCTTCGGCCGGAAACTGATCTTCCAGCTCTCCGCCATCGTCTTCATCACCGGATCGTTCCTGTGCGGCCTGGCGAGCAACATGACCCTGCTCATCGTGTGGCGGGGAGTCCAGGGCATCGGTGCCGGCGGACTGATGGTCACCTCCATGGCGCTCATCGCCGACGTGGTCCCGCTGCGCGAACGCGGCAAGTACCAGGGCGCGATCGGCGCCGTCTTCGGCGTCGCCACGGTGATCGGGCCGCTGCTCGGCGGACTCTTCACCGACCACCTGACCTGGCGCTGGGCCTTCTACGTCAACGTCCCGATCGCGATCCTGGTGGTCGCGGCGGCCGCCAGGACGATCCCCTCGGTGCGGGCCGTGGGCAAGCCGGTCATCGACTACCTGGGCATCGCGATGGTCGCGATCGGCGCGAGCGCGCTGATCCTGGCCACGAGCCTGGGCGGGAACGAGTACGCCTGGACCTCGCCGTTGATCATGGGTCTCTTCGCGGGCGGCGTCGTGGCACTGGTGCTGTTCTGCCTGGTGGAGAGCCGTGCCGAGCAGCCGATGCTGCCGATGCGGCTCTTCCGCAACCCCGTTTTCGCGGTCTGCTCGGTCCTCAGCTTCGTCGTCGGCTTCGCGATGCTCGGCGCGATGACCTTCCTGCCGACGTATCTGCAGTACGTGGACGGGGATTCGGCCACCGTGTCGGGCGTACGGACCCTGCCGCTGGTCATCGGCCTGCTGATCGCGTCGGTCTTCAGCGGCAACGTCACGAGCAAGACCGGCCAGTACCGGATCTTCCCGATCGTGGGCTGCGCCGTCATGGGGCTCGGGCTCTACCTGCTGTCCCTGATGGGCCCGCAGACCAACGCCTGGCTGGAATCCCTCTACATGTTCGTGCTGGGCGTGGGCATCGGCCTGTGCATGCAGGTGCTGACCATCGCCGTGCAGAACACCGTCGACTACGTCGACCTGGGCACCGCCACCTCGGGCGTCACCTTCTTCCGTACCCTCGGCAGCGCCTTCGGGACCGCCGTCTTCGGCACGATCTACGCCAACACCCTCAAGCCCGCGCTGACCTCGGCGGTCGCGGAGGCCGCACGCACCACCGGGCAGGATCCACAGGCCCTGGGCAAGGCGGCGCAGAGCCCGCAGGGCGTGCACGGGCTCGATCAGACGGCGGCCGGGCCGGTGATCGGCGCGTACGCGGACACCCTGCAGACGGTGTTCCTGTGGACCGTGCCGGTGGCGCTGGTCGGCTTCGTCGTCGCGCTGTTCCTCAAGCAGGTCAAGCTGCGCGACAGCGCCCGAGCCGGTTCCACGGACATGGGCGACGGCTTCGGCTCGCCGGCCACCGCATCCGGGGACTCGTCGAAGCTGCTGGAGCTCGCGGTCGGCAAGCTGGTGCGGGGCATGGGGGCGGAGACGGCGCGCGGGATCGTCGACGCCTCGGACACGCGGCTGGACATGGCGGGGGCGTGGGCGGTCATGCAGGTGGACCTGATGACCCGTACGGTCGGCCACGCGAGCCTCGGATTCATGGCGGCGCGCCGCCACCTGCCCCCGGAGGTGCTGGTCCCGGTCTTCGAACGGATGGTGGAGGAGGGCTACCTGACGCGGCAGAACGGCTTCTACGCGCACACCCCGGCGGGGGAGCGGGAGGCGGGAGTGATCTCGGCCGCGTGGGCGCAGTGGCTGGGCGACCAGCTGGAGAAGGACCGCGGCCGGCCGCGCAGCGCGGAACTGCGGGCGGCGGCGGACGCGATCGCCAAGCGGCTGCTGGCGGAGGACCTGGGCGACGGCAACTTCGCGCCGCGCGCGATGGCGGGGCGGCCGTAACGGTCAAAGGCTCGTGATCGGATAGTCGTACGAGGCTGCGTGCGGCAGGGTCGGTGCGAGGCCGGGCCGCCGGACCCGCAGCACCGCGCAGGACGCGTCGTAGAGGTCGGCCGGGAGCTCGGCAGAGGCGAACCAGGCCCAGCGGGCGATCTTGTGGCTCATGGGTGCCCTTCGGGTGTCGGGGTGGCCGCGGCCTTCGGATAGGACAACTGTGCGGGTTTCGGTCAGGCCCCGCCCGTGCAGGCTTCCGGCGGTCTGATCGTCGTACGTTCATCGGCTCAGGGGGGGGCGCAATGGCACATGTGCTGGTTGTCGGCGGGGGAGTCGGGGGGCTGGCCACCGCGCTGCTCGCGGCACGCCACGGACATACCGCCGAGCTCTTCGAACGCGATACGAGGGCCCCCGGCACCGCGCTCGACCGGGACTTCTTCGGCTGGCGCAGGCCGACCGTACCGCAGGCCAACCAGCCGCACGCGCTGCTCGGCGCCGCACGCAACGTGCTGCGCCAGGAACTGCCCGACGTGCACGCCGAGATGCTCCGGCTGGGCGCGCGCGAGCGGCACGAGCTGGACTGGTTCGAGGTGCGACCGCCCGCCCGGCCCGGCGACGAGGACCTCGTGATGCTCCAGGCCCGGCGCATCGTGCTGGAGAGCGCGCTGGCCACGGCCCTGAGAGCCGAACCGGGAGTGGTCTGCCGGTACGGGGAACCGGTGAGCGGGCTGATCGCGGCGGGGGAGGGAACCGGCGGGGGCCGGGCCCCCCGGGGCGGGGGTTCCGGGGTGCGCGTGACGGGGGTGTCCACGCAGGAGGGAACGTACGAGGGGGATCTCGTCGTGGACGCGGGCGGACGGCGCGGCGGAGCCGAACGCTGGCTGGCGGCCATCGGCTGCCGCCCCGGCACCGTGGAGCGGCACCGCACCGGCCTCGCCTACTTCTGCCGCTGGTACCGGCTGCCCGAGGGCTGCGAGGAAGGGCCGCGGCGGCCCTGGGCGGTGACCGGCGGCAGCTTCGCCGGATGCGCCGTCTTCCCGGCCGACAACCGGGTGTTCGCCGTGACGCTGTTCGTGCACACGGCGGACGCCACGCGCTCCGCGCTGCGCGACCCCGCCGTCTTCGAGGCCGCGGCACGGTCCTTTCCGCCCGGTGCGGCCTGGCTGGGACTGGGCGCCGAACCGCTGTCGGACGTACTGGCCACGGCGGGGCTCGACAACCGCTGGAGTGCGCTCGTCGACGAGCGGGGGCCGGTGGTGACCGGGTTCGTGCCCGTCGGCGACGCCGTCACCCACACCAACCCGACGCTCGGCCAGGGCACCTCGCTCACGCTGTGGGCCGCGCACCGGGTGGCCCGTACGGCGCACCAGGACCCGGGATCGGAGCGGTTCGCGGCCGAGTACCACGGGTGGACGGTGCGCACCCTCAAGCCGTGGTTCGACTTCCAGGTCGTCGCGGACGGGGCCATCGGCGAACGGTTCGCGACCCGGGCCGGGCGGACGGGGACGGCCCGGGAGGTGGCGGCACTGTTCGACTGCGCGCTGGAGGATCCGGAGGTGATGCGGGCACGGGCCAGGGTCCGCCACCTGGCAGACCCGCCCGAGCGGGCCTACGCGGACCCGGAGATCAGGGCGCGGGTGGCGCGCTGGCTGTCGGAACACCCCGACTACGCTCCGCACGAGGCCGGCCCGAGCCGGGCGGAGTGGGAGAAACTGACGGCAGGCTGAGCGCCCGCGCCCGCGCCGGCACCCGCGTCCCGCCCCGCCCCGCCTCCGCTCAGCCGGCGGCGGCGGGCGGAGCGGGCCGAGCGGGCCCGAGCACCTCGGCGAGGTCGTAGCCGACGACCTCCTCCAGCTGGGCGTACGTACAGCTCGCGGGCGCCCGGTCGGGCCGCATGCGGCGGAACTGCGCGGTGTGCCGGAACCGGTCGCCCTCCATGTGGTCGTAGGCCACCTCGCAGACCCAGTCGGGGCGCAGCGGTACCCAGGACAGGTCCTTCTTGCCCGTCCAGCGGCTCTGCGCCCCGGGCAGCCGGGCGGTCTCGTGGGCGGCCTCCTCGGCCCAGGCGGCCCACGGGTGGCCCTCGGGGTCGGGCATCCGGAGCGGTGCGAGCTCGTCGATCAGTTCGGCACGGCGCTTCATGGGGAAGGCGGCGCAGACGCCCACGTGCTGGAGGACTCCGTGGGCGTCGTGCAGGCCCAGGAGCAGCGATCCGACAATCGGACCGCTCTTGTGGAAACGGAATCCTGCGATGACGACGTCGGCCGTACGCTCGTGCTTGATCTTGAACATGAGGCGGGCATCGGGCCGGTAGGGGAGATCGAGGGGTTTGGCGACGACCCCGTCGAGCCCGGCGCCCTCGAATCGCTCGAACCACTCCTGCGCGAGCGCGGGGTCGGTGGTCGCGGGCGCGAGATGCACGGGGGGACGCGAAGTGGAGAGCATCCGGGTCAGGGCGGTACGGCGGTCGGCGAGCGGGGTGTCGAGCAGCGCCTCGTCGCCGAGCGCGAGCAGATCGAAGGCGACGAAGGCGGCCGGAGTCGTCTCGGCGAGCATCTTCACCCGGGAGGCGGCGGGGTGGATCCGCTCGCTGAGCCGGTCGAAATCGAGCCGCCCGCCGTGGATGAGGACGATCTCGCCGTCGACGACGCAGCGGTCGGGCAGATTGGCCTTGAGTGCTCCCACCAGCTCGGGAAAGTACCTGGTCAGACTCTTCCCGGTACGGCTGCCGATCTCGATCTCGTCGCCGTCGCGGTGGACGATCGCGCGGAAGCCGTCCCACTTGGCCTCGTACTGCATGCCCGGCGGAATCTTGGCCACGGACTTGGCGAGCATCGGTTTCACAGGCGGCATCACCGGCAGATCCATGCCTCCGATTCTGCGGTGGTACGCCCGGACCCGCTCGGTGTGCGGGCCCGGGCGGGCCCGCCTACCGTGGCGGACATGGGTGCTGCGGGCAATGCGATCGAGCTGGAGGCGGGTGGCCGGGCGGTCCGGCTGTCCAGCCCGGACAAGGTGTACTTCCCGGAGCGCGGCCTCACCAAGAGGGACGTGGCCTCCTACTACCTCGCCGTCGCGGACGGCATCACGCGCGCCCTGCGCAACCGGCCCACCACCCTGGAGCGGTACCCGGACGGGGTGGAGGGCGAGTCCTTCTTCCAGAAGCGGGCCCCGAAGAACCTGCCCGACTGGATCCCGACCGCCCACATCGCCTTCCCCAGCGGGCGCACCGCCGACGAGATCTGCCCGACCGAGCCGGCCGCCGTCCTGTGGGCCGCCAATCTGGGCTGCCTCACCTTCCACCCCTGGCCGGTGCGCCGGGACGACACGGACCGTCCCGACGAACTGCGCATCGACCTGGACCCGCAGCCGGGCACCGACTACCACCACGCGGTGGCGGTCGCCCACGAACTGCGCGCGCTGCTGGAAGAGCTGGGGCTGCGCGGCTGGCCCAAGACCTCGGGCGGGCGCGGCCTGCACGTCTTCGTTCCGATCGAGCCGCGCTGGACCTTCACCGAGGTCCGCAGGTGCGCGATCGCGATCGGCCGTGACCTGGAGCGCCGGATGCCGGGGAAGGTCACCACCGCGTGGTGGAAGGAGGAGCGGGGCGAGCGGATCTTCGTCGACTACAACCAGACGGCGCGCGACCGCACCATCGCCTCGGCCTACTCCATCCGCCCGCACCCGCACGCCCCCGTCTCGGCACCGCTGAGCTGGGACGAAGTGGACGCGGCGGAGCCGCGCGACTTCGACATCGTGACGATGCCGGCGCGCTTCGCGGAACTGGGCGATCTGCACGCGGACATGGACGACCACGCCTTCTCCCTGGACGCAGCCCTGGAACTGGCCGACCGCCACGAACACGACCACGGCCTCGGCGACATGCCGTACCCCCCGGACTACCCGAAGATGCCGGGCGAACCGAAACGCGTCCAGCCGAGCCGCGCGAAGCACGAGGACTGACCCGGCCCCTCCTGCGAACTCCTCGACATCCGCACGCTGATGCTCCGGCCGGCGCGAGGGGATGTCCTCTCTGTCAGGTCAAGACGACGCATCCCCGCCGTTCCAGCACGCTGAGGAGCGGTAGGGAGGGATCGACCTCGTTCCACCGCAGGTCCAGCTTCTCCAGCGACGGCATCTCGGCGAGCCAGTCGGGCAGCCGGCCGAGGCGGTTGCTCCGCAGGTCGATGTGGCGCAGCCGCGGGAGGGCTGCCAATGGCTCCGGCACCCCGGCCAGGGAGTTCTCGCGCAGGTCCAGGTGGCGCAGTTCGTGCAGCTCGGCGGCTGACGGGGGCAGGTGCTCGATCGCGTTGCCACGAAGCCACAGTTCACGCAGGCTGCGGAGCCGGCCGATGGCATCGGGCAGGGTGGTGAGCCGGTTGTGCTGCGCCCTGAACTCGATGAGGCCGCGCATCCCGCCGATGGTCTCCGGCAGGGCGGTGAGGGAGTTCTCGCCGACGTTGAGGTAGCGCAACCGGGTCAGGCTTCCCACTGAGTCCGGAAGTCGTGTCAGCTGGTTGTCGTGGAGGTAGAGGCAGTCGCTGAGCCCGGTCAGCCCGCCGAGTTCCTCGGGCACCGATGTCAGCGCGTTGTGGCCCAGGTCCAGGGTGTTCAGCCGGTGGAGCCGCCAGAGTTCCGGCGGTAGGGCCGTCAGTCCGTTGTCCGCGAGGATCAGCACCTGGAGCTCGGTCCGATCCCAGACCGACTCGGGTACCTCTCCGAGCCCTTGACGCCACAAGTTCAGCGTGTGCCTCACGGTCATCCCCCCTGGTCAACGCGAATCGTCGCACGGGGCGGCCGTGAGCCAAAAAAGAACACGAACGGTCGTGCTAATATCTTGTCACCATCTTGACCTCGCCATCCTTGTGGCCACTCTGAGGAGATCCGGAGAACCGGACATGCATCCCATGGCTTCACTCCTGAGCACCACCCTCAACATCACTGCCCGGGTAGCCCCCGGCCCGGTCGGGCGGATGGCGTTCGCGCTGTTCGTGCGGCCGCTCGGACGGCCGCGGGTGCGGGCCGGCGAAGCGGAGGTCATGGCTCGGGCCGTGACCGGGCGGATCGTCGTGGACGGGATACCCGTCACCACCTACCGCTGGGGCGAGGGCGGGCGACCCGTCCTCGTCGTGCACGGCTGGACCTCGCGCGCCTCGCGGTTCACCGGCTTCGTCGAGGCCCTGCGCGCGCAGGGCCGGACCGTCGTGTCCTTCGACGCCCCCGGCCACGGCGAGTCCGGCGGCCGGGCCACAACGATCCTGCGGCAGCGCGAGATCATCCGGCAACTGCACGCGCAGTACGGGGACTTCTCGGCCGTCGTGGCCCACTCCTTCGGGGTGGTCGCCACCTTCTTCGCCCTGCGGGACGGGATCCGGGCCGACCGGATCGTGGGCATCGGGGGCGTGGCCGACTTCGACTACCTCGCCGCGCAGTTCCGCGCCAACCTGGGGGTGAACCAGGCCGTCGAGGACGCGCTGAGGCGCCATGTCCAGCGCCGCCTCTTCCCTGCCGAGCCCGATGTCTGGCCCCGCTTCGACGCGTGCCGCCGCCCCGGGGAGATCCCCTCGGACATCCTGCTCGTGCACGACGTCGACGACGACACCGTCGCGCCCTCGCAGTCCCGCGCCCTCGCGGCGGCCTACGGGGAGCGGGCCCGCCTGATCGAGACACAAGGGCTCGGCCACCGGCGGATCCTGGCCGATCCGGACATCATCGCCACCGCCGCCGATTTCCTCGCGGGGGAGGCGGTACCTACCCCCGCTTCGGCCCCGACCGGGACTTCGGCGGGCGCCCGATGACCGCCACCCGGCCCGACGTCGACATGGCTCCTGTTGCCGCTTCTGTTCCTGCTCCGGGTGTTGGCGCCGACGCCGCCTCCGCGGATGCGCCCGGGGCCGGGCGGATTCTGGGGCTGGCCTCCGCCGTAACCTTCCTCGCCTTTCTCGACGCGACCGTCGTCAACGTTGCCTTCCCTGACCTGCGGCATGCCTTTCCTGAGGTGCCGCTGGCCCGTCTGACCTGGGTGGTCAGTGCCTACGCCGTGCTGTTCGCCGCTCTGCTCGCCGCGGCCGGCCGCCTCGCGGACACCCTGGGCCGGCGCGTGCTGTTCATCGGCTCCGCGCTCGCCTTCACCCTCACCTCGCTCGCCGCGAGCGCCGCTCCCAGCGCCGATCTGCTCGTCCTGGCCCGCGCCTTCCAGGGGGCGGCCGCCGCCGGGATGATCCCGGCGGCGCTGGGCCTCGTACTCGCCCACACCCCGCCCGCCCGGCGGGCCGCGGCCCTCGGAGCCTGGTCGGCCGCCGGTGGTCTCGCGGCCGCCGTCGGACCCAGCATCGGCGGACTGCTCGTCGAGTGGTGGGACTGGCGCGCGATCTTCCTCGTCAACGTGCCGCTGGGCCTCGCGCTCTGCTGGGCCGCCGCCCGGGTCATCCCCAAGGAGCCGCGTACCGGCCACCGCCTCCCCGACCCCATCGGTACGGTCGCACTCGCCCTCGGCATCGGGGGAGTGGTCGCCGGGCTGTCCCAGGGCGCCGAGTGGGGCTGGACCGACCCGAAGGTGCTCGTCCTCGTCGTCGGCGGCGCCCTGGCGAGCGGCCTCGCGCTGCGCCGCTCGCGCAGTCATCCGGCCCCGGCCGTGGACCGGGACCTGTGGCGGGACCCGCTTTTCGCCCGCGCCAACATCGGCGCCCTGCTCTTCGGCGCCGCCATGTACGCGTGGCTGCTGACCGGGCCGTCCTACCTCATCGGACGCTGGGACTACTCGGTCCTGCAGGCCGGGTTCGGCGTCACCCCCGGCGCGGTGTTCGCCATGGTCGGTGCGCTCGTCGTCGGCGGCCGGGTCCCCGCCCGCCTCCAGTGGGCGGCCGTCACCGTCGGATCACTGCTCTTCGCCGCCAACGCCCTGCTGCTGTGGGGCTGGGTCGAGGACTCGTCCTCGTACGCCCAGATCTTCCTGCCGGCCGGACTGCTCGGCGGACTCGGCATCGGAGTGGTCGTGACCGCGCTCTCCACGGCCGCCTCGGCCGGCCTTCCGCCAGGTCGTTTCGCGGCCGGCACCGGCCTGCTGATGACGGCCCGGCAGCTGGGCGGCGCGCTCGGCGTCGCCGCCACAGCGGCCCTGCTCACCGGAGCGGGTACGGGTACGGGTACGGGGGCGGGCGCCGGGGACCACTGGCGCGGAGTCTTCCTGCTCACCGCGCTGACCGCGCTGGGCGCGGCGCTCGCGGGCTGCTGGATGCGCGTCAGCGGCCCGAATCGGCAGGGGGGCTGACGGCGGGAACGCCGACGGCGGGTGCGCCGAAGAGCGGGAAATCGATGGCGGGCGGCCGTTCCGGGAGTTCCTCCGGGGCGGCCGTCGCCGCACGCAGCCGGGAGAGGATGCCGCGGCTGGCCCGCCCGTAGCCCACCGTGTCCTCGTGCAGTACGGAGTGCGCGTTGGCCAGTTCCATCAGGGCGATGATCTCGAAGGCGAGCTGCTGCACGTCCGTGAACTCGGCCGGCTCGCGGAACCCGCCCGCCAGCCGGGCCTCGTCCAGCAGCCCCTCCACGTAACGCGTCCAGTCGTCGCGGTTCTTGGCGACCTCGTCGCGGACGTGCCCGGGGCGCGAGTCGAACTCGGCGGAGGCGGAGTAGAAGAAGCAGCCGCCGGGGAAGACCCGGCGCCCGGAGTAGTCCAGCCAGCTTTCGCAGAGCCGCCAGACCTTGGCGATTCCGGCGGGCTCGTCCCGTACCGGCCGCACGACCTGCTCGACGAAGACGGCCCTGGCGGCCCGCACGGTGGCGAGCTGCAGGTCCTCTTTAGAGCCGAAGAGGGCGAAGACGCCGCTCTTGCTGAGCCCCAGATCCGTGGCGATCCTGCCCAGGGAGAGGCCTTCCAGGCCGTCCGTCGAGGCGATGCTCATCGTCCGGTCCAGGACGGTTCGCCGCGTCTGGTTTCCGCGCTCCACGCGTCCGTCTGCCATACCCCCATCGTACCGAACTCATCGAACGCACGGTCGTGCACTCTGTGGGGCGGCTGGTGTCGGAGGTCGCCGCGTGAACGGCTGTTGATCAGTCGTTGATCGGACGTCCATCGCGGCCGACCAGGCTCTGCGGCATGTCGATGAACAACGCCGCCACCCTCGCCGCCCCCGCCTGGTACGAGCTCGCCCTGTGCGCTCAGACGGGGCCCGGGTTCTTCTTCCCGGAGCCTGGCTCTTCGCTGCGCGACGCGAAGCGGCTCTGCGGTGCGTGTGAGGGCCGCCAGGCCTGCCTCGAGTACGCCCTGTCCAACGACGAGCGCTTCGGCGTCTGGGGCGGCCTCTCGGAATCCGAGCGCCAGGCCCTGCGCCCGCTCCGTCCCTGATCGCCGCCGCTGCCGCCGTGGCGGGACGCGATAACGCCAGATGACGCGAAACCCCGGCAGAGCGGTGCTCTGCCGGGGTTTCGCGTCGGTACGGCTGTGGTCTACGGCTGGTGCCGTCAGGCGGCCTTGCGGGCCGCGATGCGCGCCGCGCGGGCGGCCAGGCGCTCGTCGAACTTGCGGGCCTCGGAGTCCAGGCCGTCCATGAAGAGCCCCAGCTCCTCCTGGGCCTTCTGGCCCTCCGGGCCGAGACCGTCGATGTCCATGATCTTCAGGAAGCGGATCACGGGGCTCAGTACGTCGTCGTGGTGGATCCGCAGGTTGTAGACCCCGCCGATCGCCATCTGCGCGGCCATCCGCTCGAAGCCGGGCATCCCGTGACCGGGCATCCGGAAGTCGACCACGACGTCCCGTACGGCCTGCATCGTCAGGTCCGGGGCGATCTCGAAGGCCGCGCCCAGCAGGTTGCGGTAGAAGATCATGTGCAGGTTTTCGTCCTGCGCGATACGGGCCAGCATGCGGTCGCAGACCGGGTCACCGGACTGGTGGCCGGTGTTGCGGTGCGAGATGCGGGTCGCGAGCTCCTGGAAGGCCACGTACGCCACGGAGTGCAGCATCGAGTGGCGGTTGTCGGACTCGAAGCCCTCCGACATGTGCTGCATCCGGAATGCTTCGAGCTTGTCCGGGTCCACGGCGCGCGAGGCCAGCAGGTAGTCGCGCATCACGATGCCGTGGCGGCCCTCTTCGGCGGTCCAGCGGTGCACCCAGGTGCCCCACGCGCCGTTGCGGCCGAAAAGGGAGGCGATCTCGTGGTGGTAGCTGGGGAGGTTGTCCTCCGTCAGCAGGTTCACGACGAGCGCGATCTTGCCGATCTCGGTGACCTTGGACTGCTGCGGGTCCCAGGCTTCGCCGTCCTCGAAGAAGCCGGGGAAGTTGCGGCCGTCGCTCCACGGGACGTACTCGTGGGGCATCCAGTCCTTGGTGACCTTCAGATGGCGGTTGAGTTCCTTCTCGACCACCTCTTCCAGCGCGAACAGCAGCTTGGCGTCGGTCCACGCCTCCGAGCTGCCGAGGTGGGGAGAGGTGATCGTCACGGGTACTCCTGAGTGCAAAGCGAATTACCTACGGTTCCGTAGCCTACGGAGTCGTAGGTTAAGCGCGACATCAAGGCCAGCCAAGCCCCACCCAGGCATATGTCCGGTTACATCCCGTTATCTGTGCAGTTTAAAAGGGCTCAGAGAGGGTTTCGGAGGGCCCAAAGTCACGCGAGGAGGTGGTCCGCGGCTCCCGCCTTGACGGCGGAGATGAGTGCCCGGAGGGCTTCGATCGAGTCGGTGACGTACGCGGCGGACTCCGTGGTGCCGATGTAGGCCTTCCCTTCGGCGTCGAGCCCGAAGCGGAAACAGTTCGCTCCTTCGCTGCAGAAGGCCTCGCCCCACGCGATGGCGGCCGCCGGGGTGGCCGCCGGCGCCGCCGCCGGAGTGGTCAGGGGTGTGGTGGTCGCGCTCATGTCGTTCTCTCGTCTCCTCGTCGGATCCGGTCAGGTGGTCAGTCAGCCGGTCAGCCGGTCAGAGGGCCTGTGCGATGGCATGGATGAAATCGCGGGACTCGGAGGCCGGCAGCGCCAGCGAGCGCAGCCGCTCCAGCAGCCCGCGGTAGCGGAGCAGCTTCATCTGCGAATCCAGCAACATCGAGCCGTGCGAACTGTCGAGCTGCACGGTGTCCAGCTCGCCGATCACGGCCGCGGCGTACGTGAAGGACTGGCCGGCGCCAGGGAACCCGCCGGCCGTGAACGGAATCACCCGCACCGTCGTACGCGCCCGCTCCGACTGCTTCAATATGTGCTCGAGCTGCGCCTGGGCCACCTTGGGGCCGCCGAACTGCATCCGCAGCGCGGCCTCGTGCACGACCGCCTCGTAGAGCGGCGGCGCCTCGCGGGCGAACACCCGCTGGCGCTGCATCCGCAGCGCCAGTCGCGCCTGCAGATCCGGCTCCGGCAGTGGTGGGTCGGCGGTGTCGAAGACGGCCCGCGCGTGCGCCTCGGTCTGCAGCAGTCCGGGTATGTGCGTGGTCACGGCGGTGTGCAACTCGACCGAGTGGTGCTCGAGTTCGCAGATGTCCAGGAGCGCGGGCGGCAGCATCCCCCGGTGCTGTTCCCACCACCCCTTGTCCCGCTCCTGTGCCATCGAGGCCAGCAGGTCGACCAGCCCGGTGTCGGGGCAGTCGTAGTTGAACGCGAGGGTGCGGACACGCTCGGCACTGATGCCGATCCGACCGGATTCGATGTTCGGGATCCGGGTGCGGTCCACGCCCAGGAGCGCGGCGGCCTGCTGGACCGTCGTGCCCGACTGTTCGCGGAGTCTTCGCAGCTCGCAGCCCAGGCGCTGCTGTCGCGCGGTCGGCGTACTCCTCGGTGGCACGGGTCCCCTCTCCTCCGGTCGGGGCGTGCGGGAGGGCCCCACGAATCCGGAAATGCCATGAGAAAACATCAAGTCGTCATACAAGTAGTAGCACTGTGCACCCCGTTGCGCTACGGTCGGTAGCGCAAGTCTCACACGGGGCGACCTCGAGGCCTTGTATGACCACACGGCTGTGACCACACGGCTTTGATCACGGGGCGTACGACCACACGGCTCCTGATCGGGCCGCGGGCCTCAGGCCCCACGCATTCAGAACCTTGGAGCAGCACGATGACGGGCACTCTCCGCGGCCTGCGGTCGGTCCACGAGTTCCGGCAGGTCCCGCCCGAGGCGGAGAGACTGAGCTACTCCATAGGCCTGCCCGGCGGCGCCTACTGCGCCGGCAGTGCCCGGGGCGCCGTACGGTCCCTGCTCACCCGGCACGGGCTGCCCGACCTGTGCGACACGGCGGCCCTCGCCGTTTCCGAACTCGTCACCTGCGCCCACCGGTTCACGCCGGACAAGGAGATGATGCTCAAGGTGCGCTGGCAGTTCGACGCGCTCCGGCTCGTCGTCTACGACCAGCACCCGGCGCACTCCTCGCCCGCGGCGAGCGAGGAGTGCAGGCGGCGGCGCAGCCGCGGGATGTGGCTGCTCTCGGCGGTCGTCGAGGCGTGCGGCGGGGACTGGGGCCTGACCCCCGTCCTCACGGCCATGGGGGGCACCAAGTCCTGGGCGTTACTGCCGCTTCCGCTGCCGATCTCGCGCTAGACGACCTAGACCGTCACATGTGCCACAGGGACTCCCGCACCTCCTCGGCCGTGGTCGGCCGCATCCGGCCGTCGCTGTCGCCGTCTCCGCTTCCGTCGCCGTCTCCCTCGAGCAGCAGCCATCGCGTGATGCCGATCGACTCCAGGAACGGCACGTCGTGGCTGGCCACCAGGAGCGCGCCCTCGTAGGAATCCAGCGCGTCCGTCAACTGCCGGGCGCTCGCCAGGTCCAGGTTGTTCGTCGGCTCGTCCAGCATCAGCAGCTGCGGAGCGGGCTCCGCGAGCAGCAGCGCCGCCAGGGTGGCCCGGAACCGCTCGCCGCCCGACAGGGTGCCGGCCGCCCGGTCCGCTCGCGCGCCCCGGAACAGGAAGTGCGCGAGGCGGGCCCGGATCAGGTTGTTCGTGGCGTGCGGGGCGAAGCGCGCCACGTTCTCCACGACCGAGCGGTCGTCGTCCAGCACGTCGAGCCGTTGCGGCAGGAATCGCGTGGGCACGTGCGTCTTCGACTCGCCGGACAGCGGGGCCAGTTCCCCCGCGATCGTCCGCAGCAGGGTCGTCTTGCCGGAGCCGTTGCGGCCCACCAGCGCGATCCGTTCCGGACCGCGCAGCTCCCACTCGCCCGCCACCCCGGCTCCGTGGACCGGGCGCAGCCCGCTGAGGGTGAGCACGCGGCGGCCCGGCGGGACCCGGGTGGCGGGGAGTTCGATCCGGATCTCGGCGTCGTCCCGTACCGCCTCGACCGCGTGGTCGAGGCGCTCCTTGGCCTGCGCGAGCTTCTCGGCGTGCATGATGCGGTGCTTGCCGGCCGACTCCTGCGCCGCGCGCTTGCGGGCGCCCATGACGATCTTCGGCTCGCGCTTGTTGTCGTTCATCTTCTGGCCGTACCGCTTGCGCCGGGCCAACTTCATCTGTGCGTCGGACAGTTCGCGCTTCTGGCGCTGTACGTCGGCCTCGGCCACCCGGACCAGCCGCTCGGCCGACTCCTGCTCGGCCGCGAGCATCTCCTCGTACTCCGTGAAGTTGCCGCCGTACCAGCGCACTTCGCCGTCCCGGAGGTCGGCGATCTGATCGACCCGCTCCAGCAGCTCCCGGTCGTGGCTGACCAGGACCAGTACCCCGGACCAGGATTCGACCGCGGCGTACAGCCTTCGGCGCGCCCGCAGGTCGAGGTTGTTGGTCGGCTCGTCCAGCAGCAGGACGTCCGGGCGGGCCAGCAGCAGGGCGGCCAGGCGCAGCAACACACCTTCGCCACCCGACAGTTCGCCGACTGTGCGGTCGAGCCCGATCCGTCCGAGCCCGAGCTGGTCGAGCGTGGCCAGGGCCCTTTCCTCCACGTCCCAGTCGTCCGCGACGGCCGCGAAGTTCGCCTCCGTGGCCTCGCCCGCCTCGATGGCGTGCAGGGCGGCCCGGGTGGCGTGGATTCCGAGGGCCTCGTCCACCCGTAGGGCGGTGTCGAGGGTGACGGTCTGCGGGAGGTAGCCGACCGTCCCCGAGGTGGTCAACTGACCGTCAGAGACGGCCAGTTCCCCGGCGATGAGCTTGAGGAGGGTGGATTTCCCGCAGCCGTTGAGCCCGATCAGGCCGGTACGGCCGGGTCCGACCGTCAGCTGGAAGCCTTCGAAGACGGGGGTTCCGTCGGGCCAGGCGAAGAACAGGTCGGAGCAGGTGATGAAAGAGGGAGCAG